>JACRCQ010000073.1 GCA_016218915.1 Deltaproteobacteria bacterium | reverse complement strand
GACCGAAATCGCACGTGGAATCAGGCGTCGAACCAAGGGAAGCGGCTTTTTCATGCGCCGCCAACACCCGACGAGACCGATGGATTCCCGGCCCGGAGATATTTGTCGTCAAACGCTGCAAAAATCGAGGGGATCGCTCAGCCCTCTCCCCCATCTGCTCCTTCATCCCTCGGCCCTTGGCCCTTGGCCCTCGGCCCTTGGCCTTCGGCCCTTGCCCCTTGGCCCTTGCCCCTTGGCCCTTGCCCCTTGGCCCTTGCCCCTTGGCCCTTGCCCCTCAGCCAAACGCTCAAACGAGCGCGCCGGGTCATTCCACGCCGCGAGTCCGTGTACACTTCTGATGAAGCGATTGTGCACAGCCACCACGACAAGCGAGAAGTGACCCTTTCAACAACAACACTCGCCTAAGGCCGTAACCGCGTTGACACGACTGTCGCTCCTATCTACGCTCCCACACGTGCGACGATCCTCGCGTCACTTCCTGGTAGCGATCGGTTGGTAGTCTGCTGCTCGTCTCCTGAGGCGGGCAGCGAGGAGTACGCCGGCCCGGCCGCGCAGGAGCCCCCAACCGCACCCCCCATACTGCCCGCTCCGCCGTCCGCGACCCAGCCGCCGCCGTCTGCGAGCGATCGGTTCCCTGTTGCGTTTGACTCTCCCGTCCGGAGCACCATCGTGCACGTTCGTGGGTTGCCCTTTGGCAACTCCAACGAGTGGCAGGCGCTCTGCGCTCCACCGTGCACGGCGTCCTTGCCCCAGGGCTCGTTCGTGTTTGGCGTGTCCCTCGGCGCGGAAAGGACTGTGGCTTCCCCTGACCCGATTGCGATCGACGGGCCCGCGCGTCTGGTGGCCCGCTACGATTCGCGCAAGTCCACGCGCGCGGCCGGCTGGGTCGTCTTCGGCAGCGGAATGGCCGTGGGTAGCTTCCTGCTCCTCGCCTGCTCGCAGCAGTGCGGACAAGGCCAGAGCTGCTCGTCAACGGACAGCACCACGGCAGCGCTCGGCGCCATGCTGATGATCGGAGGCCTCGTAGTAGGACTCCCGCTGGGACTCACCTGAGATCGCGCCCGTGTGGAGGATCCACGGCGCCAAGCCCTGCCCGCCCGTCGTGGAACTGCGCCGGCCCTGCGCCTGGTTGCGAGCCCCGGCGGAGCCACACTGGTTGGGCGTTTCTGATCCCCTGTTGCGCCGCGGCCGTGGCGAGCTACGGTGACCCCGGCTCCCATGAAGCACGATGCACATGCCCGCGGCTCGCGATCACTCGCAGCCGCAGGCTTGTCGCTGCTTCTTGTGGTCGCATCGATCCGCGCGCTCGGATGCGATCCTCACACTGCGCCGCCGTCCCGCGCGCCCCGGTCGACCGCGCCTCCGCTCCCCTATCCGCCGCCGTCGATGACCAGCGATTGCGGTACCGACGATGCGCTCCTGCAGCCCGATGCCGCGGTCGATGCGCTGGCAGCCCAGTGCTCCCCGGTGCACGTTGATCTGCCTGAGCTGATCCCGGCGTCCATCGACGTTCCCGTGCCGCCGGTCGTGGATCCGGCTGGCTCCATGGCTCACTTTCATGAGCGCATGGCAAGCCTGCTTCGCGGCCAGGCTCGCGATCATGTCCGCATCGGCGTCTTCGGCGACTCGAACATGACCATGGACTGGATCACGGGCGAGATGCGGCGCGTGCTGCAGGCACGGTATGGTGACGCAGGGCACGGATACGTCGCATTGGCTCGCCCTTGGGAGTGGTACCGCCACATGGACGTCAAGGCTGGGCACGATCCAAGGGACTGGACGCCATTTGCGGTATCCACGCACCAGGCCGATGATCAATGCTACGGGTTTGCAGGCATTGCCGCGCGCAGCGAGCGAGCAGGAGCGATCACCTGGGTCGCCACGGCTGATCCGCCTGCTCCCATAGGAACCCACGCCAGCCGTTTCGGCGTCTACTACCTGCGCAAGCCCAGGTCCGGCCCATTCGACATCCAGCTCGATGGCAGGGTCGTGGCATCGCTCACGACCGACCACGCCCGGATCGAAGCCGGCTACTACGCGTGGACTGCGGATGACGCCCCTCACAAGGTGGAGTTCATCTCCAGAGCCGCTGTCCCGACCGTGCTCTTTGGGGTCACGCTCGAGCGCGCCGCGCCAGGCGTGGTGATCGACTCGCTCGGCATCGGCGCCGTGAGCGGGCCGCTGCTGCTGCGCCAGAACCGGGAAGTCATGCGGGGCGCCCTTCGCGCCAGGCGCTACGACTTGATCGTGCTGCTCCTGGGGAGCAATCAGGTCTGGCCGGTGCGCTACGTGCAAGAGATGACCGACCTGATCGCGCGGCTACGCGACGCGCTGCCCGAGGTGTCGATCCTGGTCACGACGCCCGTGGATCGGATCGACTCGATGAAGGCGTGGAGATCCGTGCCAGGAGTGCGGGAGGTCTCCATCCAGAACCGCAAGGTCGCCGAGGAGAATCGCTGCGCATTCTGGGATTTCAGGGGTGCCATGGGGGGCGAGGCATCCATGCTCAAGTTCGTGCTCACGAACATGGCTGGCGGAGATGGCATTCACCTGACGCAGAAGGGCGCTTCGTACATGGGGCGCCGAACCGCCTATGCGATCTGGCGCGATCTGGAGGGCTACCTGAGCAACCACCCCGCGGCCGGCTGCTCGCCGGGAGCGTCCGAGTCGACCGCGGAGCGCTGAACGAACGATCCGGCCGCGGCATCGGCCCGCTGCCACGAACGTCGGGCTTTTGCCCCTGCTTTGTGGGATGATCTAGGATCCAAACCATGCTGCGTGTCCGCGCGATGTCGCTCGCGCTCTGCTTGTCGTGGACGGTCGCTGTCTCCGGCGCCAACGCCGGTGAGCGGGAGGATCGCGTGCAGCAGGACCGGGCGAGCGGGGCTGCGAATTCTGCGGCTGGAGACGAGGGCGCGCGTCACGCCTACCAGGTGGCTGCGATCGGCGACTCGCTGACCGACCCACGGTCCCACGGCGGCAAGTACCTCTCCTACCTGCGTGATAGATGCCCGGCGAGCCGATTCGACAACTACGGAAGAGGCGGCGAGAACGTGGCGCAGATGCGTCGCAGGTTCGCGCGCGACATCCTGGGTCTGCCGGCTGACCCGCGTCAGCCCAAGCCGGCCTACAGCCATGTGATCATCTTCGGCGGCGTCAACGACATCCTGAGCGAGATGTGCCAGGCGCGCACGCCGACCCGGATCAAAGACGACATGGAAGCGATGTACGATCTTGCCACGCGCGCTGGAATTCGCGTGGTGGCCATTTCGGTGTCGCCCTGGGCCGGATACACGCGCTTCTACAATCCTCGTCGCGCGGCTGCCACGCGGGAAGTCAACGACTGGATCTTCTCTCAGCAGCGCGAAGGCAAGATCGACTTCGCGCTCGATGCGAGCGAAGTGCTGACCTGCGGCGATTCGGAGCGTCTTTGCAGCACCTTCGAGATGCGCTGGATCCACGACGGGCTGCACTTCAACGCCGATGCTCACACGAAGCTCGGCAGGGCGTTGCACGAAAGCGTGTTCGCGGATTGCTCGTGACACCTGCCTGAGCGGGTTGCGCCTGGACGAAGCGCGCAATAGGGTGAAGGCATGGGAAAGTCCTCGTCCATCCGACTTCTCCTCTTCGCCCTTGTGCTGACATGCGCTGTTGTCGGCGTTGCGGCGTGCTACGCGCCCGGCTCCGGGACCTACTGCCAGTCCGGACCCAAGTACGGAACCAGCTGCTACGCTCCCATGGATGTGACGCAAGCGCCTGGCGCGCCCCCTGCGCCGGTGCGCATCATGGAGCCGCGCGCTCCATCGAACCTGTCGCAGCCGCCGCCGTGGATGCCCAACCTCCAGTACGTGCCCGGCGCTTCTGCTCCTGGCTCGCCAACGCCCTCTGCTGCCCCTCCCACCATCGTTGCGCCAAGCGTGTCCGCGTTTCCTGTGCCCTCTTCGCCTCCGTAGATCCCGAACCATTGCCATGCTTCACCCAAGTGCCCGGGCTCTCATCTTCGACATCGACGGAACCCTGGTCGACACGATGCCGCTGCACTTCGTGGCGTGGATGAACGCCTCGAAGAAGCACGGCTTCCCGTTCGACGAGGAGACGTTCTACGGGCTGGCAGGGATGCCTGCGCTCAAGATCATCGAGTGGATTGCGGAACGCCACGGGCTCGACCTTGATGCGCGTCTCGTGGCCGCTGACAAGGAAGCGGGATTCGTCGCGCTGATCGAGCAAGCCCAGCCCATCCCGGAGGTCGTGGCCGTGGTGCGGCAGTGCCACGGGCGCCTTCCCATGGCGCTGGGGACCGGGGGTACGCGAGACGTGGCGTGGAAGACGATCGCGGCCGCAGGCCTCAAGCCGTACTTCGATATCCTGGTGTCATCCGAAGACGTGGTGCGTCACAAGCCAGCACCTGACACCTTCCTGGAGTGCGCGCGTCGCATGGGGGTCGAGCCGGCGGAGTGTCAGGTATTCGAGGATGCAGACCTGGGGCTCGAGGCCGCTGCCAACGCGGGAATGATCCCGTGCGACATACGACCGCACGTTCGACGTCGAGGCGCCCGTCATCCTGCCTGAGCAGGCGCCTGCGACACGGTCGACAACCGCAGCCGTTCGTCTACGATATCCACGTGAGCCGCCTGCTCCCAGTCCGACGCAACCCGCCAAGCGGCCTCGCTGCAGCGCTGGTTGTGCTCGCCTGCAGCGCCGCGGGCTGCATTCCGGGACGGCTCGATCTGGCGCCGTCGGACGCTGCGGCTGACGTCGATACGGGAAAGATCGACTCAGGCAAGCCGGGCGACTGCCACGTCGAGTGCTCGGACTGGTGCCTGGGCGGCCCGAGCAGCGCCGCGTGCGACAAGTGCGTCAACACGACCTGCGCGCCGCAGCTGGAGAGGTCGGACAAGGCGCCGGGCAGCGCGGCCTACTACAAGTGCATCCAGGGGTGCACGACGGATCCGTGTTGGAACAGCTGCTGCCAGGCGAATCTGCAGGCATGCGACGCCGAATGGCTGGTATCGGCTTGCGTGTGCGGCTTCTTTGCGCTCGGCGTGTGTGCGCAGCCCTGCCAGGGGCTGTGCGGCGGACAGCTCCCAACCCAGGATTGCACCTTCTGCAGCATGGATACCGCCTGCGGCCCCGCCTTGTTCGATTGGCAATACAGTCCCACCACGCCACCCTACTCGCAGTGCATGGAGTGTGATGGGGGGACCGGGTGCCAGCAAGCTTGCTGCAGCGGCAACACTGCGAGCTGTCAAATGCTCGAGACGGTTCGCAAGTGCATGTGCACAGAGAACTGACTTGGTCTACCATGGACTGGTGAGTCTCGATGCTTGCTCGCGTCGCATGCTGGCTCGGCGCCTCGCGGCAGCCGGATTCGCGCTCGCGAGCGCCGCAGCGGGCTGCCTCCCTGATCAGCTCGAGCTCGCAGCCGATTCGGGCGCGCTGGCTGATGCTGCCATCGACCTCGATGCACCATCCGATGCAGCGATCGAAGTCGACTCCGGTCTGCCGCGCGACTGCCACGTTGCGTGCGGTGAAGTCTGCCTGGGTGGTGCCCCGAGTGCCGCGTGCGACTCCTGCATGAGCAAGACGTGCGTGGCCGGCTTCGACAGGGTTGCGGCAGCGCCCGGCGTCATGGAGATGGACAAATGCAGCGGGCCTTGCTCGGACTATGCGTGCTACCAGACATGCTGTGAGGCCCATCCGCAACCATGCGACGCATACAGGCTGGTCGATGCGTGCGCGTGCGGCTTCTTCTACGTGAACCAATGCAGATCCAGCTGCGCGTCGTTGTGCGACGGCGGCCCCCCCGGCGCCGCGTGCGAGGATTGCATCAAGGACACGGTGTGCGGAATCGGCTGGTACGATTGGCGCTACGCCTCGAAGACCGCTGAGTTCCTGCAATGCCTCGAGTGCAAAGGGGCGGCCTGCGAGCAGAATTGCTGCGCCGCATTCGACACGAGCTGCTTGATGCTGGATGCAGTCCAGAAATGCGTGTGTGAATGAGCCGGCGCAAGTTGTACAATGGTGGATCGGCACCTTCGAGAAAGGCTGATGTCCATGCGTCGAAAGCTCCTCGCTCCGTTCATCGCCGTCGTGCTGTGCGTTGCGTGCACGAAGGACTACGACCAGTTCGATCTGACCGGAGGTCCTGATCCGGACGCAGGTGTAGGCGGCGCGGGAGGAGCGAGCGGATCCGGCGGAGCAAAGGCCACCGGAGGAGCGAGCGGAACTGGCGGGACCAAAGCCACGGGCGGGGCTTCCGGCAAGGCTGGCGCAGGGGGCACCGGTGGGGTGGCCGGCGCAGGCGGTACCGGCGGCGTTGCTGGCTCGAGTGGAACCGGCGGGGTCGCTGGCTCCAGCGGCACGGGCGGCGTTGCCGGCTCCAGCGGAACCGGGGGAGTCGCTGGTTCGAGCGGCACGGGCGGTGTTGCTGGCTCGAGCGGGACTGGCGGCGTTGCCGGCTCGAGCGGCACGGGCGGCGCCGCAGGCAGCGCGGGAACCGCGGGCGCCGCAGGAACGGCGGGCACAGGCGGCACGATCGTCACGGTCGAAGTAAGGATCAGTGCAGGCAACGACGACATCGAGCAGCGCACGACCGACGGCGCGATGTACCTGGACAGCACGGATCTCGAGCTGGGCGACGACATGGCTTACTTCGGCGAGCAAAGCGTGGGGCTTCGGTTCCCGGCTGTAGCCATTCCGAAGGATGCAGTCATCGCCGCCGCCTACGTGGAATTCGAAGTCGACGAGGCGAGCAACGACGCTACCAGCGTGCTCTTCCATGGGCAGGATGCGAACAATGCTCCTGCGTTCACGAACGCGGCCTGGAACCTGACCTCGCGTCCAACCACCACCGCGAGCGTCGCCTGGGACAACATCCCGGCGTGGGTGGTCAACGCCAAGGTCCAATCCCCTGGACTTGCTCCGATCGTGCAGGAGATCGTCAACCGCGGCGGCTGGGCGAATCCAGGCGCCATCGTATTCGTGATCAGTGGCACCGGACGGCGCGTGGCAAAGGCCTTCGAGACGTCCGCGCAGGCGGCGCCCTTGCTTCACGTCGAGTACGTGGCGCCGTAGGGGAGTGGGGAGCTACTTGGTGGCTTCGAGCATGAGCTTGCGGGTGTAGGGGATCAACCCGCCCGCGTCGATGATGGCCTGGCGCGCAGCAGGAAGCTGCTCGTTGACAAAGGTCTTGCCCGTGGTCTTGTTGACCACCTTGTCCTTGCTGACCTCGAGCTCGTGACCCACTTCAGCTTCGATCTCTGGACAGATGATGATGTTGAGACCGAGGTTGATGGCATTCTGAAGGAAGATGCGGGCAATGCTCCTGGCGACGATCACGAGCTCGTGGCCCTTGATGGTGCTGACCGCCTGCTCACGCGAGGAGCCGCAGCCGAAGTTGAGGTCTGCGACGATCACGCTTCCCTGAGGGATCTGCTTGTTCTTGAGCTGCGTGTTGAACTCGGTGCGATCGAAGAAGCAGAACTGAGGAGTCTCCGTGGGGAGCACGGTGGCCATGTAGCGCCCCGGGTAGATGTCGTCGGTGCTGATGTCTGCGCCGAGCTTGAGTACGACCTTGCCCATGTCAGTTACCTCCCTTGCGCGGATCCGTGATGACCCCGGTGACTGCGCTGGCGGCCGCGACCGCCGGGCTGCACAGGTAGACCTCGGACTTGGGATTGCCCATGCGCCCCTTGAAATTCCGGTTCGTCGTGGCCAACGCCACCTCGTCGTCGCCCAGCGCGCCCTGGTGGATCCCCAGGCACGGCCCGCAGCCGGAGTTCATCACCACAGCTCCGGCCTTCATGAACTCCTGTACATAGCCCCGCTCCATCGCTTGCGCGTAGATCCGCGACGAAGCCGGGAAGATCAGCATGCGCGTATGCTCGGCGACCTTCTTGCCCTTGATGATCTCGTACGCCGCCTGCAGGTCGTCGAGACGTCCGTTCGTGCAGCTGCCGATCACCACCTGCTGGATCTTCTTTCCTTCCAGCTCGCTGATCGGCTTGACGTTGTCCACCGTGTGAGGGCAGGCGATCTGCGGCACCAGCGCGGACACGTCGATGTCCACCACGCGCTCGTAGACCGCGTCGGCGTCCGGCGTCACCGCCTCGATCTTGTCCGTCACCCCGGCCTCGTCGCGCAGGTAGCGCATCGTCTCTGCGTCGGCCGGCACGATGCCGCTGGTGGCCCCGGCCTCGACCGACATGTTGCAGATGACCAGACGTCCTGAGGTCGACATCTTGGCGATGGTCTCGCCGTGGAACTCGATCACCCTGAAGTTGGCGCCCTGGGCGGTGAGCTTGCCGATCAGGTGCAGGATCAGGTCCTTGGGCGCGATGAACTTGGGGAAGGCACCCGTGACGTTGACCTTGATGGTCGGGGGCACTTCCACGTTGAGCGCCACGCCGAGGGTCCAGACGCTCGCCATCTCCGTGGCACCGATGCCGAACGAGAAGGCACCGAGCGCGCCGTGGCTGGTGGTATGGCTGTCCGTGCCGACGACCACGTAGCCCGGGCGGACGTAGCCGTTCTCAGGCAGGATCTGGTGGCAGATGCCACCGCGGTCGCCGCGGATGTCGTGGAACTTCTTGATGCCGTGCTTGCCCACGAAGTCGCGGATCTTCTTGTGGTTGGTAGCGGTCTTCGGCCCTTCGGCCGGGACGCGATGGTCGAAGATGATCGCGATCTTGGAGGGATCCCACGGGCGCGCCTCGCGGCCGGTCCCTTCGTAGATGTCCTTGAACTGGTTCATCACCAGCGCGCCGTTCTCGTGCGACATGGCGAGGTCCACCTTCGGCTCCACCACGTCGCCCGCTTTCACCGCCGGCACCCCGGCCGCTCGGGCCAGGATCTTCTCGACAACGGTCATTCCCATCTTGGACTCCCTTGTTTGCTTGCCAGGCTCGTTGCGGCCTGTCGCCCTTGCGAGGCTCCGGGTCGCTCGCCGTCTGGCGGTGGATGCTAGATCACTCCCTTGGACTTGAGCGCGGAAAGCTCGTCGGCACCGAGCCCGATTCTCGCGAGGATCTCCGCGTTGTGCTCGCCCAGCTTGGGCGGCGGCGCCGCAACGTCACCGCTGCACTTGTCGAACAGCGCTGTCAGCCCGAACACCTCGATCTCGCCGATACCGTCGACCTTCACCTTCTGCAGCACGTTGCGGTGCTTGACCTGGGGCTGGCGGAGCGCTGCTTCCAGGCCGAGGATGGCGCCCGACGGCACGTCCTTGGCATTGAGAAGCTCGACCCACTCGTCGGTTCCGCGCGTGGTCAGCTTGGCCTCCAGCAGCGGCGTGAGGGCCTTGCGGTTCTTCTTGCGCGTGTCGCGCTCCTGGAAGCGCGGATCGACCTTGAGCTCGGGCACCTCGAGCACGTCGCACACCGCTTCCCATTGCTCCTGCTTGTTCGCAGCGATGTTGATGTACCCGTCCTGGGTCTTGAACGTGCCGCTCGGGGCTGCGGTGAAGTTGTCGTTGCCCATCACCACAGGCTGCTTGCCGCCGATCAGCAGGTTGGCAGCCACCCAGCCCATCAGGGGCATGATCGAGTCGAGCAGCGCCACGTCGATGAACTGGCCCTCTCCGGTGCGAGCGCGGTGGAAGAGCGCGGCCATCACGGCAAACGCCGCATTCATGCCGCCGACCGTGTCGCAGACCGGGAATCCGGTGCGCAGGGGGTTCAGGCGCTCGTCGCCGTTGACCGCCATCTCGCCGGACAAGCCCTGGATGATCTGATCGTAGGCAGGCTTCATGGAATCCGGGCCGGTCTGTCCGAACCCCGAGATTGCGCAATAGACGAGCTTCGGATTGAGCTCGGAGAGCACCTTGTAGCCGAGCCCGAGACGATCCATCACGCCGGGCCGGAAGTTCTCGATCACGACGTCCGAGTCCTTGACGAGCTTCTTGAAGATCTCCTTGCCCTCGGCGCTCTTGGTGTTGAGCGTGACCGACTTCTTGTTGGAGTTCTGGGCCAGGAAGCTGGTGCCCATGAGCTGCTTGTTGTACTCGGGCACGATCCCGAGCTTGCGCGCCAGGTCACCGTCCTTCGGATTCTCTATTTTGATCACCTCGGCGCCGAGCAGCGCGAGGTGAAGGGAGGCAAAGGGGCCTGACAGGACGTTGGTGAGGTCGAGTACCCGGATGCCTTCGAGCATGCGCATCTTGGTCATGGTTCGCTCCTGATTCAATACGGAATGGGCTCGGTCTTGTAGACGCGCCCCATCATGTCGCGAGCAAAGAACGCAGCGACGGACCTGGCGACCTCGTTGAGCTTCTTGAGGTCGATGTCCTTGCGATCTCCGTTGCGCTGAAGGCTGTGCACCAGGTCCTCGGTCGACACGTTGCCCGCCACGACCTTGGTGAACGGACAGCCGCCGATGCCCGCAAAGCAGGTCTCGAACGTGGTCACGCCCATCTGCATGGCCGTGTAGATGTTCGCCATGCCCAGACCATAGGTGTCGTGGAAGTGACAGGTGCACTGCAGGTCGTCCGAGAGCTTGAAGATCTCGCCGAACAGGCGCTTGACCTGCTCGGGATGCGCGTGGCCGGCCGTGTCGGCGAGGCTGATGTTGCGCAGGCCCTCGTCGACGTAGCGACGGACCATGCCGATCACGCGGTCGTCGGGCACGCGCCCTTCGTAGCCGCAGCCGAAGGCGCATTGCACGCTGACCTGCACCTGCTTGCCGGCTTCGATCGCCTTCTTCGCCATGGCGATGATGCGCGTCTGCGAGTCGAGCGAGGCAGCGCCCACGTTCTTCATGCTGTGGGTCTCGCTGGCCGAGGCGCCCATGCAGAGCATCTCGACGCCACACGCCATGGCGCGATCCATCCCTTTTTCGTTGAGCACCAGACCGCTGAGCACGGTGGCCCCCTTGGGTTCGGAGGCCAGCGCGCGGAACAGGTCGTCGGTGTCGGCCATCTGGGGGAGCTTGTCCTTGTGCACGAACGAGCCCACCTGGACGATGTCCACCCCGGAAGCGATGAGCTCGCGGATCCACGCGAGCTTCTGATCGGCCGGGACGATCTGCTTTTCAGCCTGCAGACCGTCCCGGGGACCGACTTCGTGAACGATGATCTTGCTCATGGATGGCACTCGGCTCCGACTACAGCTTGCGGGCGATCGCCTCGCCCATCTCGAGGGTCTTGGCCGTGCCGCCCATGTCGTAGGTGCGGACCTTGCCTTCGGCGATGACCTCGGCGACGGCCTTTTCGAGGCGCGCGCCCATGTCCTTCTCGCCGAGCCAGTCGAGCATCATCTTGGCAGCGAGGATCGTGGCAATCGGGTTGACCTTGTTCTGGCCCGCGTACTTGGGAGCGCTGCCATGGGACGGCTCGAACACCGCGAGGTTGGCGCCGATGTTGCCCGAGCAGCCGAAGCCGAGCCCGCCCACCATCTGCGCTGCCAGGTCGGAGATGATGTCGCCGTACAGGTTCGGCGCCAACAGCACCTCGTAGCTCATCGGGTTCTTCAGCAGCCACATCGTCATCGCATCGATGTTCGCGTCGTCGAGCTTGATCTCCGGGAACTCCTTTGCCACCGCCTTGCATTGATCGAAGAAGAGACCGTCGGTCGCGCGCACCACGTTGGCCTTGTGCACCACGGTCACCTTCTTGCGACCGAACTTCTTGGCGTACTCGAAGGCCGCGCGCGCGATGCGCTCGCTGCCCTTCTTCGTGTTGATCTTGCAGGACACCGCGTACTCGTCGCCCGGCAGGCCTGCGAAGTGCGCGAACGGCTTGGAGAGATTCTTGAGCGTAGCCGCTAGCTCCGCCGGCACCGGGTTGAACTCCACACCGGCGTACAGGTCCTCGGTGTTCTCGCGGAACACCGTGATGTCGATCCCCTCCTTGAAGTTGAGGGGATTGCCCGGATAGGCCTTGCAGGGGCGCAGGCAGATGTACAGGTCGAACAGCTGGCGCATCCGTACGATCGGGCTTCGATAGACCAGCCCCTTGCCCTTGAGCTCCGGCACCAGCTCGGTCTCCGCAGCCTTGACCGGCTTGGACGTGATCGCGCCGAACATGGCTGCCTTGCAGCTCTTGAGCAGCTCCACCGTGCGCGCAGGAAATGCATCGCCTTCCTTGCACCAGAACTCCCAGCCGATGTCCCCATGCACGTACTCGGCGTCGAGCTTGAGCGCGTCGAGACAGATCTTCGCCGCGTCCATCACTTCGATACCCACGCCGTCACCCGGTAGCCATCCAATCCGATACTGACTCATCGTACGCTCCATGCTTGCCAGGGCCTGGATCTCAGGCCGATTTGGAATTGCTGCTCCTGTTGGAAGAACCCTCCGAGGCCGATCGGCCCCGGCTTCGCTTGCTCGCCTGCGCAGCCGCTCGCTTCGCCGGCTTGACCTCGTGGCTCGCTGCCACCTCGATGAGCGCAGCCACCGTACAGTGATTCTCGATCGGGTGCCGCAATGGCATCTGGCCGCACACCTCGTAACGGTTTCGCCGCCCATCGCGGACCTTGTACAAGTACCCGCTCTCATCGAGCTCTGCCACGATGCGCTGAACCGCACGCTCCGTGATCCCAACCTTGCCCGCCACGTCCCGAAGCCTCACACCCGGTGCCTCGGCAATGCACAAGAGCACGTGGGCGTGGTTCGTCAGGAACGTCCAGCCGGAGTCAATTCCCGTGCGTGTGCGAGCTCGTTGGGTCATGCGGCGACGACGGCAGCTGCGGGCCCCGGAGGGCGGTATCGCAAGGGCAAGAGGTGGTGTTCGAGCCTCCAGGAGGCGCCGGAAGCCTGCAGGATTTCCGGACGCGCGGGAAGCGTTATTCGGGTGTATTTCCGAGCAAAGTCACGCTGAAGTTCACTCAGGCTGGAAGAGATGCGACGCACGAAACGCGAAACGCATTTCATGAATCGGACTGCCACAGGCGTGCCTCGCGGTCAACTCCGGCGGCCGGCCCGCAAGCACCATGGTGCCCCGCCTTGAGGCGTCTGCGTGGGGAGGAACGCTACGAGCATTCGAGGAGGAACGCCTCATCGTATCGGTTGGTACGCACCGCACGGCAAGTAGGTCCCTGCCACGACCATCCCGAATGGACCGTACACGTCCGATGCGACGCGCGACGCGATCACCTTGCCGGTCGAATCGAACACGAACAGGTCCGCTGGCAGCGTGCCGTTGCCGTTCTCGTAGTCGGCTGTGTAGACGTTGCCCGCGTTGTCGATCGTCACTGGCACCGGGAAGTACAAGCCCGGATCCGTGAACGTGCCCAACGAAACCATGGGCGAGGTCGCCTGGACCTTGAAGACGCCCTGGGTCAGGACCCCGACGAAGATCGAGTTGCCGGCTGCGAACTGCAGCCCTTCGAGCGACGTGGTCCCGGGCATGTCGATCGTGTCGAGGATCGCCAGCGTGGTCTTGTCGAGCTTGTAGATTCGCCCTGCACCCTGGTTCTGGCTCGCTACGTACAGGTTCGCGTCCGGATCGCACGTGATGCCGGTCAGCTCCCCGGTGCTCATCGGAAACGTCTGCTTCCACGTGTAGCTCGAGTCGTACTTGTGGATCTCGTTGGTGCCGCCCGTCGAAGTCGTGGTGTACAGATTCCCCAGGTGATCGAAGATGATGTTCTCGGTCGGCTGCGACTTGACCTTCGGATGACAGGCGAGCAGCACCCCCGGCTTGGAGAACACGCAGAACTGGTCGACCGCGGCCACTACCAGGTTGCCGTTCACGTCAAAGACCATTCCCGCGGGTCCAATGGACAGGTCCTGTCCCGGCGGCGGCAGCACCGTCCCAAAGCTCGCATGCGTCCAGTCCGTCACCGGCGCGAGCTTGGAATCGAATTCGAACACCTTCGCATTGCGCGAGCCGGCCACGAACACGTGCCCTTCCTCGAATCCCGACTTGGGCTTCGGGGTGTCCAGGACAACCATGTCGAGCAAGGGAGCGTCGTACGCCCCACCCGCAGCGCCTTCGCTCGCACCGTCTGCGTGACCTTCCGTCGAGGCGTCCAACGAGGTCCCCGCGCTGCCGCAGCCAGGCCCCGCGCAGTCGGCCGCATCGCCGCTGCTGCATCCGGCGTGTGCTGCGAAAAGGAGAGTCGCGATGCTGGCGACGATGGAGGCATGGATGAACGCGGGTCGCATTCGACCATGGTACCACGCTTGACAAGTTCCGGATCGCGCGTCATCCTCCGCTCACTCGAACCGGAGGTGGATCATGGACCGCTCTGTACGCATCAGGCTTCCAGGTCACTCCGCTCGTCGCCCCTGACGAGGTCATGCCCAGACGGCCGGACCACGCTACGCGGCAGAGCGGAGCGGGAAGTGTCTGTGTGCGCGGCGCTGCCGCGCTTGGAGCCGATCTGTCATGAGAAGAAGCGATGAACGTGCGGGCTATCGCCACGCACGCTTGCAGGAAATCCTGCTGGAAGAGATCCGCGCATGGCTGCGCGACGAAGCTGCTGACCCCGCACTGCAGGCAGTGCGAATTACCTCGTTGAGCCTGTCGGTCGACTACCGGCACGCTCGTGTGCACTTCTCCGTCTGCGACCCGGGCCCCGAAGACCCGACACGCCGAAAGGAAGTCGAAACCGCGCTCAGCCGCGCTACGCACCCCCTCCGCGCTCAGCTCGCCATCGACCTGGACCTGAAACGGACTCCTGACCTCAGATTCGTCTTCGATGGATTCGCCGTCGACCCGGAGGTGCTCCCATGAGCCGGGCCATCTTCGAGCCGGCGAGCGGCCAGCGGGTGCCCATCCAGTCGTGGGCTTCCACGATCCATCCTGAGACGATCCGGCAATTGCAGCACATCGCCGGCAAGCAGTTCGTGGTCGATCGCGTGGCGGCCATGGCGGACGCACACGTCGCAGACGGTATCTCGGTGGGCACCGTCTTCGCAACCGAAGGCATCCTGGTCCCCGGCGCGATCGGAGGGGATCTCGGCTGCGGCATGCTCGCCCTGCGCCTCGAATCCGATGCACCTCTGCCGGACCGACAGGCGCTCGAGCTGCTGCTCTCAGGCCTTGAGCGGCTCGTTCCAGCCCACAATGCCCGCACCCATGGCCAGGCCTCCGAGGCTGCAGAGCTCTTGCTCGCAAGGCCGCTGTCCACAAGCGCCCTGAATCACACCCGCAACTCCGTGGTTCCCCGCCACTTCGCCACGCTCGGCGGCGGCAACCACTTCCTCGAGCTCGACCGCGACCCAGAGGGTGGACTCTGGCTGCTCGTTCACTCCGGCTCCCGCGGAATGGGAGGCGCCATCGCTTCCCATCACGTCCGGGCCGCAGGGCCGCCCCTGGGCGGGCTCAGGGCCGACACCGAGGCAGGGCAGGCATTCCTCCACGACCTGGCGTGGGCCATGGATTTCGCCCGGGCCAGCCGCGCGGAAATGGCCGACCGCGCGCGCTCCGAGCTGGAGCGGATTGTCGGTGAATCGATCCTTGCCGGCGAGACAATCGACGTCCCGCACAACTTCGTTTGCAAGGAGCACTGGTCAGGACGCGACCTGCTCATCCACCGCAAAGGGGCTGTGGCGGCCCCGTCAGGCGGGCTGGCGCTCGTGCCAGGTTCCATGGGCACTGCCTCCTATGTCGTGGAGGGGCTCGGGTGCGAGCTGGCCTTCGGATCCTGCTCGCACGGCGCGGGCCGGGTGATGACCCGCGGGGAAGCACGCAGGCGCATCGATTCAAGGCAGCTCCTTCACACCCTGCGACACGTCGTGTGGCCGCAGCATCGCTCTCGAGACCTGGTGGAGGAAGCTCCGGACGTCTATCGGGACATCCGCCAGGTGCTCGAAGATCAGCGGGACCTCGTCACCCGGAAGGTGAGACTCGAACCGCTCGCTGTCTGGAAAGGGTAGAATCCCCCCGCCACCCACCTGTCAAGGCTGCATTGCCGCCACGACCTTGGCTCGCACCTCGGGGCCGGACGCAAACACGAACAGCCGAGCCGGATTGGCGTTGGTCAGCTTCACCGCAGACAAGGTCATCGTCCGCCCCTGAACCACCGGCGCAGCAGGCAGGTCCGACACACCCCCTTCGCCGACCTCGAACACATCCGCCACACCGAAGTCCGCTGGCACCTTCACGACCACGTCGGGCGCTGCGTCCGCAAGCTGCCAGTGAGGAACCGCGGCTTCGGAGAGCAATGACCCTCCAGCACAGTTGATGTCCGTGGGGCCCGAGGTCGACTTCAGGTTGATCACCGGCACCACGAGCGCTTCCTGCGATCGGATCACCTCCGCGATCGTGTCGGCATCGGCCAGGGCTCCACCGGTCGGATCTCCGGCTCGCAGCCACGGCCGTACCCCTCGAATCATCCGATTGGCCCGGGAGATCGCGTTCCAACGCTCGGGCTTGTGGGAAGCCTCCGGCTGGTTGGTCTGAAACCACATCATTCCCTTGGCGCCCGCAGCGGGCACGAAGAACGCCTGGACGAGGATCTCCTGCGGATCGGGCTGCACGTGGACCGTGCCCAGGGCGCCGGACTTGTTCCATGCCGTCGAAAGCCCCTGCGCGTACAGCCACGTGGGAAGCGGCATCTGGTTTCGACGAGCGTTGGCAAGGTAGTCGTACGCCGCGCGCAGCGGCGGATGCGTTCCCCATTGCGTGATGTGGGGAGCACATGCCGCCACGTAGAAGTCCACGCCCTGCACGTCTGCCACCCCGGCAAATGTGCCAATGTTGTTGTTGGTCTTCCCTCCGATGTACGTGGGAAGATGAGGATAGCGCTCCCAGACGGCCGTCGTGGTGTCCGCTTCCCCGGCTGGCTTGGGAAGCCCGTTGCCGTCATAGACCTCCCCGTCCACCTCGTCGCCAGTGAACACGCCAGACACGCTCGCCGTCGATGACAGCAGGGGATGCGGGGATCGCATGAGGTCGTCGGTCGGCAGCAGGCGCATGTCACCGCCGGCCTGCGCGAGCGCCTCCAGCATCTTGAAGCTGTCCTGGTCCGTCGCACAGCTGTTGCCCGTGCCCCCGTGGAAGAACAGCGTGTCAAAGCCGGCTGCAACGTGATTGTCGTGGCTCGCCTGGTTGCTCCCAGGATAGGAGAAGGGACAGTCCGAGGTGCTGTTCCACGTCTCGATCGGGAAGTCCGGCCGCAACACCCTACCCACGCCGACCGCAGCGGCAGCGTCGGCGTACTCGGCAACCACGGTCCACGGATCGCCCGCCTTCGCCACCTTGCACAGCGGCACGATCCACAGCGCACTGTCTCCCGCGGCTATCTCCTTGTCGGCGATGCACGCTCCTGAAGTCGCATCACGGCCGTCCACCAGCAGACGCTTCAGATGGTGGGCGTTCGTGTCGTAGTTGTGCACGTGGATCAGGAGTGAGCCCAGATCGTCAGTCGTGGTCACGTAGGTCAAGGGGACCGGAGTCGGGCTCGCGTCGAATGAGCCGTCCACCGCCGTGCCGGACGACGTCGCAATGGAAATCTGTACGCTCGTCGGAGGGTCGTAGGATGCATCTCGGGAGTGTAGCGACACCCAGATCGGCTCACCCGCAACGGCCGTGCTCGGCCAGACGTGGAACCATTCGAGCTTCTTGGCCGCGATCGCTGCCTTTGCGTCGAGGCCGTCCACGGTCACGGTGGTGACCTTGCCCGGCACGGCCGCAATCGCCGCAACGTGCAGCCGCCCCCCATGGGTAGGAGGATCCACGGGCTCGTTGTACGCCGACTTGGGCAGGGACCAGTCTTTTCGCATCGATCCCAGGACCGTGGTGACCGGGGAAGACGCGCACCAGCCCTGGTCCACTGGCCCGCAAGCGGTGGAAGGGGGAAGAAGGTAGTTGGCAGCGGTGTCCTCAGGTGCGTCACCAGGCGAATCTGGAGCGCTGTCCGCTTGCTGCGCCGCATCCGCCGGGGCGTCTGGTCCGGCCTCTGCCACGCTTCCGCTGGAGCCGCCCGAGCCCGTATCGGACTGTGCATCGTTGCCGCCGTCACCGCCAGCGGAACCTGCCGCCCCGGCTGTAGGAGGCGTGGGAGAATCGGTCAACGCGGCGCTGCTGCAGGCCTGCGCGAGAAGCAGTCCCACCAGAGCAACGGCTGAGATTTCGAGGGAAGGATGCGAGCGCCCCACCGCGACCTCCTGGGCCGGGGATGGATGATCCCATCAGCCGTCAGGGAGAGGCTGGGGCCGCGAGCGGCTCAACTTTTTTTGAACCTACCGGTTCTGCGCCCACATGAAGAGAAGGTCCAGCCCTGCTCGGAAGTACCACCCTTCGCCGCCTGGGCCGGGGATCGGCGCCACGCGCACGACATCGCCTCGCACTGCGTCGCCGAACAGGCAACCGCCTATGGTGAGCAGCCCGGTCGACTTCGTGAGCTTGGAGCACAAGAGCGCTCGTCCCTGATCGAGGGCGCTCCCCTGGTCGTTCGCGCCGAGGAAGGTGCGGCGCACCACCACGCTGGCCATGAAGGGCGCAACGAGGACCGACGCCTGCGCTCCTGCGTAGAAGCGGAAATAGTGCGTATTGGCAAAGAAGTCCTGGCTCTCCGGCTTGGCGTCGCCAACCACGGTCTTTCCCACGGAGAATCGGCCAGCGAGCGACAAGCCGCCAAGGGGCCCCGCCTCGAAGAGCGCGGTGCGACTCTGCCATTGGTACGACGCCGTCAGCTCAGGCAGGCGAATGACCTTGATCTCGGTCTGCATCCCGAGCCCGCCGCTCCCCTGCATTCCGGCAATCGTGGAGATATGGTGGTGATGGCCCAGAGCCCATCGATACCCTACCCCGCCAGCGATGTCGGTGTAGTAGATCGCCACAGGCTTCGCTTCCGCCATCAAGTATCGGCCACCCACGGCAGCGGACAGCCCGCTACGGTTGGGCGGAGGCAAGAACCATACGCGCCCATTGGCAGACACGAACGCGGCACCGACCCAGGTGAACGAGGTCGACCCTGCACGTGCGCCGGAAACGATCGGGGATAGGCCTGACATCGATGCGGCCCCGACGATCCTGATGGAGTCCGGCGGGTCTTCGGGTTCCTTGGGCACAGGGATGACCGTCGGCGCGGTCGCCGTCACGCTCGGAGCGGTCTTGACCACGGTTGCGACCGCAGGCGCGGATTGGGAGGCCGAGGGCTCGGTCGCGATCAACGTCGGGCCGGACGCAGAGCATGAGCCGACCGCAGGGGCCTGTGCGATTTGAGCAGCGCCGGCGCCAGAGACCAGGGCGATGACGGGAGCAGCGGCAATCGCAATGGTCGAGACGGCGAGCAGAGGGCGGGGCACGCTTCGGACAACGGGCATGGAAGCGCAAGCCTTACACGCGGGCGAGGTTGCGAGCAAGGCGTCGACGATTCGCTGGCTTCCGCGGTCATGAGGAAAATGCTATCTTTGTTGATCTGGACGGGCGTGCTGGAGGGTGGTCATGATCAAGCAACTACTGTGTCGGACCTGGGGCATTGCCTTCGTGACAGCGATCGCGAGCTGCTCGGCGGGTGGCACCTCGGAGGTTTCCGGTGCCGGGGGCGCGGGTGCGGGAGCTGGCGGGACCATCGGCATGGGCGGGACCGCAGGCTCGGGCGGAACGATGAATCTCGACGGAGGGTGCAGCGAAGGGAACCATTGCTCAGCCGACCTGCACTCGCTGCTCGACTGCAATGGCAATGTCGTGATGACCTGCCCCGAGAACCAGGGGTGCATGAACGGCAGCTGCGGAGGAGCCTGCGAAAGCGCTGAGCACAACAAGACCAGCGTGGGATGCGAGTACTACAGCGTCGACCCGGACATCACCTTCGACGGCAAGGGCGGTTGCTTCGCCGCGTTCGTGGTCAACACCTGGAGCTCGGAGGTCGCGCTCACGGTGGAGTACGCGGGACAGTCACTCGATCCCAACACGTTCACCTACATTCCCAAAGGCTCAGGCCCGGGCATCACGTACGAGCCGATTTCGAATGGGATGATCCCTGCGGGGGAGGTCGCGATCCTCTTCCTGAACCGCAAAGGCGTTTCGCCGATGGGGCTCAACACCAACTGCCCCAAAGGGATCACGCCCGCGGTCACCACGGTCGACGCTGCCAAGCATGGCACGGGCATTGGCTCCGCGTTCCACATCTCCACGTCGGCTCCGGTCGCGGCCTACGACATCTACCCGTATGGCGGCGGAATGAGCGCGATGACCAGCGCTACGCTGCTATTGCCCACCACGGCATGGGGCACCAACTACATTGGAGTCAGCGCTTTCGGCAGCGGTATGGGCCTCTCGCAGCCGTTTCTCGAGGTCGTTGCACAATTCGACGGCACCTCGATCACGATCAACCCTTCTGCCAACATCGTAGGAGGGACCGGTGTGGCTGCGTCACCGAAGGGCACTGCGCAGACCTACACGCTCAACAAGGGACAGGTCCTTCAGTTCACGCAGCCCGCGACGCTCGAAGGGAGCGTCATCGAGTCCAGCCTTCCGGTCGGCGTGTGGGGTGGCGCGACCTCGCTGGGGATCCAGGCTTGCTGCGACGACAGCGCGCATCAGCAGATCCCGCCGATCCGCGCCCTGGGCAGCGAGTACGTCGGAGTCCGATACCGCAATCGCTACGATGGAATCGAGGAGACGCCCCCCTGGAGGATGGTCGGCGCGGTGGATGGTACGGTGCTGACGTGGGAGCCGGACGTTCCAGCAGGCGCGCCCACGTCCCTGGCGCTCGGTCAGGTGGCTCAGTTCAACGCGGCCGGTCCATTCGTGGTACGCAGCCAGGACGCGGATCACCCGTTCTACATGTCCGCGCACATGACGGGCGGGGGTGTGTACGATCCCCAGACCGCTGACCCGAATGCCAAGGGCGACGGTCGCGGCGACGCGGAGTTCGTCAACGTGATTCCCCCGGGAGAATACCTGGAGAAGTACATCTTCTTCGCGGACCCGACCTATGCCGAGACCGACATCGTGATCGTACGGTCCAAGGGGCCCCAGGGCTTCGTCGACGTCAACCTCGACTGTGCTGGTGCGCTGACGGGCTGGCAGCCAGTGGGGACGTCGGGGCTGTACGAGTACACTCGATTCGACCTCGTTCGACACAACTTCGAGCCGCAAGGTGGGTGCGACAACGGGCGGCACGAGATCAGCAGCCTGCAGCCGTTCGGCTTGACCGTTTGGGGATGGGGCTCCGCTGAAACAGGCGCGCAGGGAATCGGGTTCTACACGCAGTACGTCAGCTACGCCTATCCGGGCGGTGCAGGCGTGGAAGCCATCAACACCGTCGTCGTTCCTCCCGTCAAGTAGCCGAGTCTCGGCTGGTGCTGCGGACCTCAGCGAGCGGGCTCGCTGCGCGCAAGCACTATCTCCGACGCAGAGCCGATCCCGGGGCCCAGCACCACCTGCGGCTCCTGCTGCCTTGCGTCGCGCCTCGATTCGCGTGCAACCCGGGGACGCACCCAGTCCACAAGCTCCTGCAGCGTCACCCGCCCGTCGCCGTTGATGTCCGCCCTGCCCCGCCCCAGACCGTCGGTCACGAACCAGCTGAACACCCCTCCCTGGATTCCTGGTGCTGAGCCTGCGATCTGGTCGCTGGCGGATGCAGTGAACAGCGCCACGCGCGCCAGCCGCTCCACCTCCTTGACCCGGACCAGAGGACGCGTCCCTTCGGGCAGGACCGAGCGCGGCCCGGCGCCGGAGAAGCAAGAGTCGACGACAGCGATGACCTCGCGGTTGGGATTCTGGCTCATGGACTTGAGCAGTGCGCCGAGATCGAGTCCCGTGTGCTGCAAGTCCCGCGGATCTCCGTCGTAGGGCAGAAGATACGACGTGCCTGTGGGCACCTGGGGCGTCCCGTGTCCGCCGTAGTACAGCAGCGCCCGGCCGCCCGGTGGAACGCTCGCGGCCAGCCAGGCGAACGCCTTGTCGAGATCAGCGTGCGTCGCGCGCGTGTCGAGCAGCGTGCGTATGTGGTCTTCGGGAATCCCCATGGCGACGCGCGCCATCTCGGCGAACGATTCTGCATCGGCTCGCGCTCCACGCGCGGCCGGCAGGTCCCGATACGTCTCAATCCCGATCACGATCGCCCACATGGCAGGCTGGGGAGCGCCGATCATCCAATCAGGGGCATTGTGCTCTTCCGCAGCGAGAGGCGGCGACGTCGCGGGCTTTGTGGCCACAGCGGCGACCGCCGGCTCGTGGGGTGTCGTTGGAGGCTGCGCGGGAATCGGAACCTCGGGCTCCAGGATGCTCCTGAAGGCTATTTCGGGACGAAACGCCTGATCCATCCGCACCTGGGTCGAGCCCACGGTGCGTCCGTCTCGTTCGAGCTGCACCAGCAGATTTCCCGCGGCTCCAAAGGACCCGCACCCGAGCACGTGGGCATGAACACGGGCGTTGAGATCGTGCGGGTCGGCCTTGGCAGCGATCACGCTCCACCCTGACGACGCGAATCCAGAGAGGATATCGCGGCGCGCGCGTCGCACGACCTCCTGCTGGAGAGGCTGGCACTTGTCGTCGTCGAACTCCACGGTTGCCGCTTCGACATGGACGCTGGGCGTGCTCGGCCGCTGGGGAGGAATCGGCGGCATGATGTCGAGGCAGCCTGCGACGGTCCAGACCAAGGGAAGTGCGACAATGAGGGGTCGTTGAAGCAGCGATCGAGCCTTTTCGGCCATGTCACGCTCCTGGTCCTCGGCCGATCGGTACTCGTTTGGCTGGCCGCCCCGGTCCAACCGGTCGGCTCGTCGAGATATTCCAGGACGTTTGTCGGAGGGATGGGATTCCTGATAGGGTGGCTCCGCCCGGGAAGGTCGAAGATCGGTGCAGGGGAACGATGAATTCAACGCCTTTCAGCCATTCTGTGCGGGTTCTCGCTTGTGGGAATTGCGGCGCTCCGCTCGAGGTGCCTCCAGCGGGCGGTTCCGTGAGCTGCCAGTACTGCCGCGCCAGCTCCCAGATCCAGGGGCGCGACGAGGCGGCGGAGCTCGCGGCCGCCAAGCAGGCGCCAGCCATGGACGATGCGGAGAGGTTCGAGCGTCTTCGAGCCCAGGCCGCACACCTGGTGCTTCTGCCTCAGAGCGTGGCTCACCTCGCCGTGGGCGGAGTACTGCATCCGCAGAAGGTCGACAAGGCCATGGCGGAATGGCGACAGGCGCGCTCGGAGCTCGAGGCGGGCGGCCCTTTCCCGGTCGCAGAGCGTCTCTTCCATCTCACCAGGCTTCTGTCCGATCACCTTGCGGTGGTGCGCGAAGAGATGCGTAGACGCGCGTTGCTGGAGACGGCCATGGAGCTGCTGCAGGCGCCGCGGCATCGTCAGGTCTTGCGCGGCGCTCTGGCGTGCAATGCCGCCCGAGTGGGCGACCTGCCGGCAGCCGATGCCTGGCTTGCGGGATGCAATCCTCGTTCCGACGACATCCACGTCGACACGACCTGGCGCTTCTCCAAGGCATACGTGTGCACTGCACGTCAGGACTGGAAGGGGGTCCTGCAGGCCCTGGGCTCGCGCATCGGCGATGTGCCGCTCGCAAGCGGAGAAGAGGAAGCGTGTGGGATGCTGAGAGCCAATGCCATCGAGCGCAGCGGGCAGGTGCAGCAGGCAGCGGAGCAGGTTTTCTCCATCATGAGCCAGAGCACGCGAGGAGCGGCGGCCTTGATGCAATTTCTGGCGCTCAACCGCGAGCTTGGCCTTTGTCCTGCAAGCTTCCCTCATGCGAAGAACCGATTGGACGGGAACATCGCTGCGGAAGGGACCAAGCGCGCCATCGGGCAAACCGGGCTGGTCGGCCCGATTGTCGGCGGGGTGATCCTGAGCTTCGTGGGAACCCTGATGACGACTTCCGCGCTTTTTGACCCCAAGGCCAAGTCCCCGATCTGGGGACT
Organism: Deltaproteobacteria bacterium; assembly: GCA_016218915.1. Lineage (GTDB taxonomy): Bacteria > Myxococcota_A > Polyangia > Polyangiales > Polyangiaceae > JACRCQ01. Next base: position 202,347 of record JACRCQ010000073.1, on the reverse strand, counting down.
CTTCGCTTTCGGCCTCCTGGTTCTGTCGCTCGCGGTCCTGGTATTCGTCGCTGGCGTGCGCGGCAACCTTCGAGAGCGGCGCCGGAGGATCAGGGTGTACGAGACCGGCCTCGACGCCACCTTGACCGTTCTCGACCTCAAACGAGGCGGCAAGCAGCAAGCCGATGAGATGAAGCTCATCGTCCACGTGCCCGCCGAAGCGCCCTACGAGGCGAAGTGGGTTGGGCACCTGTCTCCGGATGAGCAGGTTCGCGCGGCGCCTGGGTGCTACCTTCCGGCCAAGGTCGATCCGCAGGATCGCACGTTCGTGATTCCGTTGCTCTGATCGGGTCCGCCCGGTGTTGTCCTGCGGCGGGTCACGCCAAGGCCCTCGGTACGACGTTGCGCGAGGCCGCTTCGTGTGCCAGGGACAAGGACATGCGCATGAGCCTGGTGTCGAGTGTCGCCGCATACCTGGGGCTGTGTGGGATCGTCGCGGCGGCAGCGGGCTGCGCCTACAGGACACCGACCGTCCACGTCCCAGCGCCGATGCCAGCGCTTTCGCCGGCGGCGCTCGATGTGTCGGTAACGACGGTGAACGCGGATCAGAAGCAGATCGAGCCGGCGGTCGCCGACGAGGTTCACCGCCAGGCCTCAGCGATCCTGCTGAAAGCCGCGCGAGCGCGTGGGGCCGAGGGAGCGCCGGCGCGCGTGCGAGTCCAGGTGCGGCTCGAGGACAGCTACGGGATCTCGGACAGCATGCGTCAGGACGGGTGTGCGGTGTTCGCCTACGCGTTCGCGCCGTTGGGGCAGGTGACGGATCGAGAGAAGCTCTCCGTGGAGGTTGCTGTGGAAACGGGGGGGCGGACGTACACCGGACGCGGAAGGGCTGACAAGATGGGCGGCATCTACGCGTCCGCGCGCAGACGTGCGCTTGCGGCTGCGCTCGACGAAGCGCTGGCAGACGCGAGCCGATAGCGCGTCGCCGAGTCCGAAAGCAGAACGTGGTTGAATCCCCGGTTCGTCTAGTTCTACGATGCCCTTTATGAACCATCGCTCCTTTCTTGGCGTCCCGGCCTTGTTGCTCGCTGTCGCCTGCGGCAGCTCCGACGCGCCTGCCGAAAAGACCACGCCCACCTGTCAACCGTCGTGCGGAAGCCGTCAGTGTGGCCCGGACGGCTGCGATGGAACCTGCGGGACGTGCAGCAACGGCAAGACGTGCTCGACCCAAGGGACTTGCGAGGTCAAGCCATGCCAGCCTGCGTGCACTGGACGAACCTGCGGGCCGGATTCCTGCGGCGGAACCTGCGGAACCTGCGATGCGGACAGCACCTGCACCGCGGAAGGCACGTGCAGTGCCACGCCATGCCAGCCAGCTTGCAGTGGCAAGAAGTGCGGACCGGATTCGTGCGGTGGAACCTGCGGAACCTGCGACGCGGACAGCATCTGCACGAGCCAGGGTGCATGCGAGCCGAAACCCTGTGAACCTCAATGCGGGGCCAAGGAGTGCGGCCCCGACGCATGCGGTGGTTCGTGCGGCACCTGCAACGCGGACAGCGTGTGCAGCCCTTCAGGGACCTGCGAGCTGAAGCCGTGCGAGCCCCAGTGCACAGGGAAGAACTGCGGCCCGGATTCCTGCGGCGGCACCTGTGGCAACTGCCCATCGGGCAGCAAGTGCACCGCGTTGGGGACCTGCGAGGCCCAGCAGCTGTCGATCAACTGCCCCCCAGGACAGCAGTGCCTGCTGTTCGAGCACACCGCTTGGCAATACGTGTGTACGGAGTTGGCCGGGCAGACCTACGACTGCCACAAGACCGGAATCATCGGAGCCTATGCATCGTTCAACGCCTGCCGCGACGGATGCGCCGGAGGCAACTCGAGCTGTGGGGATCAGTACGGCAACCATGACGCGCTGACCACGGCCTGCGAAGCATGCGTGCTCGACTGCAAGAGCCCGGCGCTGACGCTCTGCCCCCAGGAGACCACGGGCGGCTGCGTGTACGGCGACCAGACGGTCGCCTGCGTCTGCAAGTAGTCGCGCTACCTGCCGGTCAGCCAGCGAATCGCCTCATCGCGTCTGATGAAGATGGCCATGGTCATCCCGCGGTTGACCCCCACATTCTCGCTGAATACCAAGTCCGGGTGCGTGGCGAGCGCCTCGTTGCACAGGGCTGCGATCTTCACGCCCGGCGGTAGGACTTCGCGATGCGTGGCGTTGAACGACATCAAGGTCTGGATGCCAGGAAGCTCGACGTCGCAGAGATCGGCAAGAATCCAGGTGAAACCGTTGGCACGCAACGCCGCATCCACGTCGAGACGGGATTGGAACGGCTCGTGCTCGTCGCGCCGCCCGTGGAGGACGACTTCAACGATTCTCAGCTCCTGGTGGACGACGATCTCGTACGCCATTCGTCGAGCCGGAGCATATCACGAAGCGCGCCTGATGCAGGAAGGCACGTGATCGGTTCGCTCCCCAAGTTGCGCGCTTGCCGAGAACCTGCTTTCATGGTTGTGAGGCGATGTTTGCGATCGTCTGGAGCGTGGCCATGAAGACGAACTCCCTTGGGTGTTGGATCGCGGTGGCTGCATGGGCAGCCATGGGCTTGAGTGGGTGCGCGAACGGCGAGGGCGGGGTAGCGGGCCCCTATCCGGCCAGTGGGGGCTCCGGCGGGGCCCAAGGAGATGCGTCCAATGACGGGGTCGCAGGCGCGAAGCCAGACGGGCAGGCCGGGAGCGCCGGTGATGCAGCCACGGAGCCGGTGAGCTGTACGGCTCCCAAGATCAACTGCAACGGCGTGTGCGCAGATACCAACAACGACCCGATGAATTGCGGCGCGTGCGGGCACCCATGCGGCTCCGGCACGGTTTGTACCGCTGGGTCGTGCGCATCCCAATGCCAATCCGGCCTGACGCAATGCGGCTCGTCGTGCGTCAACACCCAGACCGACCCCTCCAACTGCGGCGCTTGCTCCAAGGGCTGCAACCTCGGGCAGACATGCGTGGCCGGCTCGTGCGTGACCGAGTGCTCGCCCGGCAAGGTCCAATGCGGCGGGGACTGCGTGGACCTGAACACGGACAATGCGAACTGCGGGCAGTGCGCGAAGAGCTGCGGCGTCGATGAGAATTGCGTGTCCGGCCTTTGCGTGATCCCATGTCAGGCGCCGAAGCAGACGTGCACCGGCGTGTGCGTGGACCTGCAGACCGACAACTGGAATTGCGGCTCCTGCGGCCACGGCTGCAATGCGGGCACCGTCTGCGTGGCAGCGGTCTGCATGGTCTCCTGTCCGCCGGGGTCTGCGAACTGCGCAGGAATCTGCGTGAACATGCAGACCGACAACGCCAACTGCGGTGTATGCGGACACGCTTGCAGCGCGGGCACCACCTGCGCCGGCGGAACCTGCGTGATCGACTGCGGCGCAGGGATGACCAACTGCGGAGGCACCTGCGTCAACCTGCAGAGCGACAACAGCAACTGCGGGTCGTGCTACCTGCCCTGTGGCGCAGGCACGGTGTGCACCGCAGGCCAGTGCAAGCTGTCATGCCAGGCGGGCCTGACCGAGTGCCAGGGAATGTGCGTGAACCTGCAGACCGACAACTACAACTGCGGCTCATGCTCCAACGCGTGCGGCTCCGGGACGGTGTGCACGAGCGGCACTTGCGTGGTGTCGTGCCAGCCAGGGCAGACCGAATGCGCAGGCACTTGCGTGAACCTGCAGACCGACAATGCCAACTGCGGGACCTGCTCTCACCAATGCGGAGCCGGCACCGCGTGCAGCGGAGGCAGCTGCGTGCTTTCCTGCCAGCCCGGCCTGACCAATTGCTCCGGCTCGTGCGTGAACCTGCAGAGCGACAACTCCAATTGCGGAACCTGCGGGCACGTCTGCGGGGTGAACACCGCCTGCTCCAATGGGCTTTGCGTGCTCTCGTGCCAGGCGCCCTACTCGCAATGCGGCAGCCAATGCCTGGATCTGCACGTCGACCCGGACAACTGCAACGGATGCGGGACGGTCTGCTCCTCCAACCACATGGCATCGCGCACCTGCTCGAACGGCACGTGCAACGGCAGCTGCTCCGGAGGCTGGGGCGACTGTGACGGCAACAAGCAGCCGAACGGTTGTGAGACGGACCTGACCCAGAACTCGAGCTGCGGAGCGTGCGGCAATGTCTGCCCCGGAGGCACCTCGTGCCAGGGCGGCATCTGCCAGCAGACCTGCACGAACCAGAATGTGGCGCCCCAGGCCACGGCCTCGATCTCCGCAGGCGGAACCATCGATCCCTACGTCCCAGCCCGTGCCAACGACAACATCAGCGAAGCGCAGGACTGCGTGCCCTATGCGTGGCTGGATGCCGGCTCCGGCCCAGGCGGCGCCTGGATCCAGTACCAGTGGTCGTCACAGAAGCAAGTGACCTCCATGCACATGGACACGCGCAGCGGCACGGCCGCCAACAGCTGCAGCGAGATCGGCCGAACGCTCGGTGCTGCGACGGTGCAGTGGTGGAACGGCTCGTCGTGGGTCACGGACGGCTACGTGACCGGAAAGCAGGGCGATTGGGACTACACCTTCTCATCGCCTGTGACCACCACGCGCGTGCGTCTCTACGACTTGTACGTGACCAGCACGCAGGGGCAAACGTCCAACCCGGTCGTCTACGAGTGGCAGGTATTTGGGTGCAACTGAGCAGCTATCTCGTGCCAGCCGTGCTGCTCGCGGCATGCGACGCTGCGCAAACGCCCCCTTCTGAGCGCACCCAGACGCTCGGGGTTGCGCCCGGGAAGACCATCCAGATCGCAGCAGGCGTGGATCGGCTCGAGAGCGACACCCATCCGATCACCCGACGCAGCGTGGTGGGAATCAACCGCGGATACAACGGCGGCGCAGACATGGCCGTGCTCGAAGGCGGTCGCGTGATCCGGGTCGAGCGTGCCAGCGAAGCGCAGTCCGTGTCGCGCCCGGTCTGGAGCCTGGAAGGAGCGTGCTTCGCCTACGTCGAGCACGAGCGCCCACGCGCCACGCTTTCGGTCGCAGGCCCTGTGCTGCAATTCCGGGGCAGGGTCCGGTGGCAGTGCGACTCGTCGGACAAGGGCGAGGTGGCAGGCATCGACAATGCCTCGCGCGTGCTCGGATGGGCAAGCGGGTCTGAACTGGTGATCACGCGGTTCGAGCCAGGAGATCTTCCCGAAGAGCGACCGTACGTGGTGGCGCTTCGTGATGGCACGATGCGGCCGATTGGACAATTCCAGGAGCACATGTACTCCATTGCATGGTCTGGCGAGCGCATCCTGTTCGCCGGAACCCAGGCCCCGGTGATCACTGCACCGGTCCCCGGGCAGACCGTTGGGATCTATGCCTCGTCGCTGGCAGGTGAAACCACGAGAGTTGCCTCTCTGCCAGGGCAGCTTCCAAGGGATCTCCGCCTGCACGGGGAGCTGGTCCACTACGCGCTGGAAGGCTCGCACCAGGCAGGGAGCGTGAGCGTACGCACGGGCGAGACTCGCACCATGGATGTGCCTGCGGCTACCATGCCCGAGACGCCCTCCCTGACCCTGATGGACCTGACGATGCCGTACGTGCACCAGGTCTACGACACGCCAGACGACTTCAACGGCCACTGGGCATGCGGACCCACGTCGACCCTCATGGGCGTATGCCGATTCGGGCGGCTGGACAAGTGGCCGGAGACCGTGAGCACTCCGACGAGCCACGTCAGCGACTACGGCGCGTACGTGTCGAGAAAGTACACTGCATTCGGAACCACGTTCGACACGGGCCAGGGGGACGCGTCGGGCAAGACCGCGTGGGGAGCGTATGGGTGGTGTACCGAAGGCGGCGCCGCATGGGCCTGGCGAATGCAGGACTATGCGAAGAAGCACAACTTGAATTCCGACTTTGACGACACCGCTACGCTATCGAAGATCAAGGCCGCGCTGGATGCGGGCAAGGTCGTGGCGCTCTCCACCCAGTTGACCTCTGCAGGCCACATCATTGCCATCAAGGGCTATACGGCCGACGACAAGATGGTTGTCAACGACCCGTATGGAGATGCCAATGCTGGCTACATGAACTACGGCGGCGAAGGGGCCAAGTACACGTTCGCGCAGGTCAGCGCCAAATGGTTCATCACCATCTATGCGACCGGTCCGCAATTCAAGGCGACGATCGTGGACAAGAAGGCGCCCACGACCTTGGTGTCCGGAGAGACCGCCACTGCGTCGGTGACCTACAAGAACGAAGGATGGGCGACCTGGGACAATGGCACGGTGCTCGGCACGACAGAGGCGCGTGATCGGGAGAGCCCCTTCTATGCTCCGGACTGGAAAAAGACCAACCGCCCGACCGGGGTGGACCAAGCCACGGCCACAGGGCAGCAGATCACGCTCAGCTTCTCGCTCCGCGCTCCGGTCGTGTGCTCCCCCAAGCAGTACACCGAGCACTTCAACCTGGTTCAGGAAGGCGTGGCCTGGTTCTCCGACAGCGCGCAAGGGGGGCCTGCGGACGACGCGCTCGCTTTTGCGATTACGGTGAATCCGGCGCAGGGCGGCTGCAGCGAAGCGGGGGCACCGGATGCGGACAAGGATTCCGGCCCAAGCGACGCGAAGGGCGATGGGTCGGCAGCGGACAGCGGAGCAACCGGGCCCGACGGCTCCGCGGTTCGATTCGGCAATACGGCTTCGGACGACGGGTGCTCGTGCAGAGCAGTGGGGGAGCGCCAGGGGGCAGGCCGCAGCGCGCTGTGGCTCGTTGCAGCCCTGGCGATGGGTGCACGCCGCAGAAGGCGCAGCTGCGTCGCGGGCCGGTGACGATTCGGGAGTGGAAGAGGATTCAGGGGCAGTACTGGGGCTGGATCATCCACCAGCCGCGCCGGGCGCCTGGATTCCACACGACCTTGCCCCCGCCGTAGTTGCAGATGTGGTAGCCGTACCACTTGCCTGTGCAGCCGGTATTGCTCACTGCGATCTCGTCCGTCGAGCCCACGGCGTGCTGGCCCGCACAGTACCCATTGGCTCGTAGCTGCTCGGTCACCGCGGCAAACCAACTCTGGCATATCTCGTCGACCGTGGTTCCGGGGAAGCCGGTGATCGTGCAATCGCTCCCGATGCCGCAGCCTGACAGCGTGGCCATGACCGCGTTGACGTCGGCATCCACGGCTGGGTCGGTCTCCTGGTACGTGCACGAAAAGGCGAAGAATCCGTCATCCGGGACTCCCTGGGGGAAGGAGCAAGGTCCGGTCTGCGGAGCCCCGCCTGAGCCGCCGGGGGGAGGGCCGCACCCTCCCGTCTGCTGGCCGGCGGCGCCTCCTTGCGCTGTGCCTCCGGCGCCGCCTTGCGCCGTGCCCCCAGACCCGCCCGCGGAAGTGCCTGCAGCCCCGCCTTGCGCCGCACCTGCGGAACCTCCCTGTGCGCCTGAACCTCCCAGCCCCGAGTCTGGCTTCCCCCCTGCGCCGGCCTGGCCGCCGCCGGAAGCGCCGCCTGACTTGCTTCCGGCCGATCCGCCCGCGGCGGCGTCGTTTCCTCCCTTGCCAGCGGTTCCGCCGCTGTTGGTTGCAGTGCCGGATTCGCCATCGCCGCACGCCGCAAACGCGAAGCCCAGCAAGACGGCGGGCAGCGCGATTGAAAGTAGGGAGCGCATAGCTCCGCATGATAGCACACGAACGGCCCGGCATGCAGTCCTGGCGCCACGGTCAGCGGTCCTTGCTGAAAGCGCGCACGAGCTGGTATTCTTGGGCCATGAAGACGACAGGGGCATTCGTTTCGGTTGCGTTGGTGTGCATGGTGGCGGGTTGCCAGGCAAGCTTCTCCGCCCAGGGGTCTGGACAGGCGCAAGGCTCCGGACAGGGTGATGCGCTGATCGCCGAGGGGTGCCCAGCCCCGCCGGCCGACCCTGCAGCCCGCACGGTGGATCGAGGAGCTCCCCCGACCCTTGGAGGCAACCACGAGGTGCATGCGCTGCCTGCCGGGACCTACCACGGCGACATGAAGGTCGGCGGAAACCATACCAAGGTATGCGGGGCCGGCATGGGGATGACCATCATCGAAGGCTCGCTGACCGTCGGCGGGAATCACAACCGCGTGACCGGCATCACCGTCCGCAAGCCGAGCAAGGTCGGGGGCAATCACAACGACCTGAGAGGCACCCAGTTCCTGGAGGGTGTGGAGGTCGGCGGACTGCACAATAGCCAGTAGGCTCATCCAGGATACGGAAGCTCAGCCGGGTCGTCGTCGACGCCGGAGCCCCACCAGCGCCATCAACAGACCCGCCAGCCATGTGCCGCCTGGATCATCTGCTGCCAGGCCGCAGCCGCATGCGCCTTGGCTCCCAGAGCTTGTCGCGGCGATCTTGCACCCCGTGCAGTCGCCGAAGGCCGTGCCTTCGTCGTTGCAGACGTGCTCCCCCTGGCCTCCTCCGGTGCACTTGCAGGCTCTCTTCTGTCCGGGAAAACAGCCGGCAGAGCCGCCTTCGCCGCCATACTCTTCCGTCCCACCCGCGCCCCCGGGGCCGCCTCCGTATCCCTCGCCCGCGCTTCCACCAACCCCTGGATCGCCGCCGGCGCCTCCTGCTGACGTGCCGCCTTCGCCGCTGCTTCCGCCTTCCGGGTTGCTCCCCCCTTGCCCGCTGCTGCCACCGGCGCCGCCCACGCCCCCGCTTCCGGACGAGCCGCCCGCTCCTGCTCCGCCGCCCGTGCTCTTGCCCGGACAGCCCACGGTCGAGCCATCACCGACCTGCACAGCCGTGACCTTGGTCTTGTCCGACCATCCGGCGCTCGAGGAGTTGAACAGGTACTTGGTGATGAACGGGCTCGCGTCGATGATCGGAAAATGGCCGTTGCACGAGCAGTAGCACGCAGCCTCCTCCACGCACTTGTTCGGGCCGCAGTCTGCCACCTCCGCCACGCAGCTCTTGCCGTTGGCCTCGACCTTCACCTTGGCGCCGCAGCCGAAGCGCTCCCGATTCGCGATGTACGCCCACGTTCCGTCGGCCGTGCCACCGCACGACATGGTCTGCGTGTCCGTGCCTCCGCCGAATGTGGTGATGTAGTAGATGTTGTCCGCCGGGATGTCCCCATAGGAAAGCGCGCTGCAGCCGCCGCTGCCGGGACAGGCGCACCCGCCGACATCCGGGCTGGTGACGCGAGCGATTGTGTCCGAGCCTGTGGGCGCGACGTCAGAGGAGCACGAAGCAGCACCGAGGCAAGCGATGGAGAAGCACAGGCGCGCTTTGTGCGACCATCGGCGGTTGGATTGGCTGCTCATCGGGCTCCCATCATAGCGCAAGTCCTGGATCCTGGGGACTGGCCTTGCTCGAGATGCCGTGTTTCACGAAGGCAGCAGAGATTGACCCGCGTCGCATTAACGAAACGTCGGTCTGGACGGTCTTCACAACGGCATCATGTACCTCAGCGACGCTACGTGACGGAGGAAGACCCATGGACCTGAACCGAGCTCTCTGGTTGCTGCGTGGACACACTTTCCCAGCAGCTGCGTTCCTCGCCTCGGTGGCCGTGGGCGGCTGCACCATGGTGTCCTCGAACACCTGCTCGAAGACCTCGGACGTCACCGGGTGCGTAGGCGCTTCCACCGGATACTCCTGCACCGGCTCCGATGCGCCACAGGATAGCAACCTCGATCTCACCTGTAGCTCAGGCCACGGCGAAGCGGACGGCACGACTTCCTACTGCTGTCTCGACGCCACCGTAGCGATCTGTGGAGCGAACCCCGATGTGGCTTGCGCGTCCGGCTCGATCGGCTACGCCTGCACGGGCGCGTACGCGCCACCGACCTACAACACTTCGCTCAGCTGCGGAGCCGGTACTCCCCAGGCCGACGGCGTGACCGAATATTGTTGCACCACCCCGACCACCACGACGTGCGCCGTGAATTCGACGGTGGGCTGCACGTCGGGTGCTGCGGGCTACTCATGCACCGGCTCCGACACGCCGCAGCAGAGCGACACGTCGTTGACCTGCAGCGCTGGGGTTGCGGGGACCGCCGGCGCAACGAACTACTGTTGTACGGGCGGTACTCCGTGCATGACGGACTCCGCAGTGGACTGCACGGGGGTGGTGAGCGCTGGAGTCTCGGGCTACAGCTGTACCAGCGGCGCTCCGGAGAGCGCGAATCCTGCTCTCAGCTGCGTTCAATCCCCCAGTGGCAAGACGACCCAGTTCTGCTGCTCGCAAAATGGGATCTGCTCGCTGGAAGCGTCGGCGTCTACCCAATGTTCCGGGTCGACCCCGAACGGATATGTCTGTACGGGAACGGCGGTACCCAGCGGGCTGACCTGTGGGAGCACCATTGCGGGGACAGAAGGGACGTTGATCTACTGCTGCGCCAAGTGAGCTGGCCGACGTGGCGATAGGGGGAGGGACTACACGATATCGATGGCGCGCAGCGAGACCACGGCAACGCCGCCATGGGAGCGGACCGCCACGCGGAGCTGGTCCTCGGGCGAGCCTGGGGTCCACACCACCTGGCCCCCATCTCCCTCGATCTCGCCGCTGGCCTGCCACCTCGTGGTCATTCCGCGCCCGTGGCCGCACAGCTTCACGACCACCCTCGCACCGTCTCGCGATGCTTGCATCCTGACCTGGGGCGGCTGGAACAAGGGAAGATCCTTGGTGCGCAGCGCGCGCCTCGGCGCTGTGTCGTGGAACCGATCCATGTCCAGGACCGCTTCCGCAGCATCGGGCGGAACAGGGTCTGCCCAGCTGTCGAACGGGCTGACGTCTTCGACGCCAGCGTCGAACGGAGGGGGATCCGCCTGCTGGACATCCACGCCGGCGTCGGCCGGCACGTCGTCGACCACCATGATGTCCTGGCCAGCGTCAGGGGGAACGCAATCGGCCATGAAGATGTCCTCGGTCTGCGAGTCCTTGACGTCCGCGCCGCCGTCCTGCGGTGGAGGCAGCGGGTCCGAGGTCTCGGTCTTTCCGCTGCAGCCTGCGCCCCAGACACCGATGCAGGCCGCGAGTCCGAGCTTTCGGGCGAGATCGACCGCCTTCCGCGTGTTGCGAAGGAACGCAGGACGTTTCGCCTGCCTCGTGAACTCTTCCATCTCTGCCATCAGCTTGTCGAGGACGACGTGCCAATGCTGGTCCGCGGCGGCGATTCTCAGACCCAGGAGCGCGGTCTCCCGCTCGATGCGCTCGCGGTCCCCGAGCTCGCACTGCTCAGCGAGGCGCAGCGCCTGCTCGAGGAAGTCGGCGGACTCCAGCGTAAGGTCCCGCGTGATCTCCGCTGCCTTGTGCGCAATGAGCCCCCTGCGCCCCGAGCTGTCCTCGTAGAAGTGCTCCAGGAGCTTGACGCAATACCCGATGCTCATGTGCCGGTTCGCCACGCCGTGGGCACCGAAGTTGCGCTCCCGGAACGCTGCAGCAAACATGCGGAACAGGAGCTCCGCCCGGTCGTCGCGTATGCGGTAGTCCCAGCCGAGATAGCTCCCACCGAGACGCCCCGACTCGCGCAGCTGCAGGTGAAGCGGCGTGCCGTGGTAGGCCTCCGCCCTGCAGAAGTTCACGGGATGACGCAGATGCGAGCGCATGAATGCAATGTTGTCTCGTACGTCATCGAGCGTGGTCTCGGGCTCGAACACCAGAAGGTTGTAGCAGGTGAAGATCCCCGCAGCGGCGAGGGAATCGAGCGCTGCGCCCATCTGGGCGATCGTGGTGCGTCGATTCAGGTGCTTGCACCCCGCCTCCGAGGCGTTCTCGATTCCCACGTACATGCGAATCACGCCGAGACGAGCGAGCTCGCGTGCGAGCTCCGGAGTCATGGAATCAGGCCTGCACTTGCCCACGAAGCCGACCACACCTGGCTCGTGGCGATCCAGCGCTTCGCGCAGCCCCCGTACCCGCTCGATCGAATCCGCCGGGCGAGGCAGAAGGAAGTTGTCGTCGTGGAAGCAGAACACCGCAGAGCCCCCGGCTGCATGCGCCAGGGCGCCCATCTCCGCCGCAATCCCTTCCGGGCTGCGCCATCGGATGCTCCGCGTCCAGCCGTGCTGCCGCGCATCGCGGTACAACGTGCTGATCGAGCAGAACGAGCAGCCTCCCCAGCAGCCGCGGCTTCCGGAGATCGGCACGAATGCAACCCCGAGATGGCGCGTGTGGTGCCGGTACCTGTGCGCCACGGGCAGGGCGTCGAGGCTCTCGCACATCGCCCGCGACCGCGTCCGGTAGGCAACCCCGTCGTCGGTGAGCAGCGCCAGCCCTGCAACCTCCTGCAGCCTCTTTCCTTCGACGATCGCCGCTGCCAGCTCGACAATCGTCTCCTCTCCCTCGTACAGGACGATGCTCGAAACGCCCCAGCGTCCGTTGAGCACTTCCTGCCATGCCATGGAGGGGAACTGGCCGCCGCAGGTGATGTGCCCCTTGAATCCCGCTGCGCGCAGCTGACGCGCAAGAGCGAGGAAGTCCTGGGCGCGGTGCTGGAATTGGATGCTCAAGCCCACGGCGTCGGCCCGTGTAGCCATCACACTTGCCACGAGCTGTCGGGCCTGGTCCGCTTCATTGAATGCCAGCACCCGCACCTGGTGCCCTGCCTGCTCCAGGCTCGTCTTGATCATGCACATCCCGAGGTTTTCTTCGAAATCCGCACCGATGAGTATGAAGCGCATGGCATCCCCTTGTGGTTGGAGAGTCTTCCAGGTCACACCAAGGCCAGACGAGTGTCAAGCGACGTCCCGGGGCTCAGGCGCAACTCTGCTATAGGCTCCACGCGAATGGGAAGAACGAGGCTTCGGGCGGCAGCCGGAGTCCGCGCGCTTCGAGTCCGGCGATGGATCAGCTTGGATCGACACGGTCGCGGCGTGCTGTGCCGAGCCGGGCACGCCGCCCAAGGGCGTCTTGGACCGCTTGTCGCCGTTGGGGTATCATCTGCAGACCATGGCATCGAATTGCCTCTTCCGAGCTGTGCTGGTCGCATCCTTGGTCGCGTGCAACGCAGGCTGCGCGCGCGCCGAAACGACGGTCGTCAAGGATTGGGCATCGGTCGTGGGGCAGCGGGTGGTCGTGGACGGCACCGCTGCCAACGCGAAGCTGGGCGCCATGCTCGAGACCAGCGCAGGAGTCGTTTGGATCGACGGCCTCGATTCCTGGCCGGAAGGCTTCTATGAAGGGCAGGGCAAGGGCAAGCGGCTTCGTGTGACCGGGGTCGTGGTCGAGCGCCATGACCTGCCGGTCTTCGTCAAGAAGCCGGGGGAGCCTGAGATGCAGGGAATCCCGGTTTCGCCGGGCACGGACCTGGACCATGCCAGCAAGCGGTACCTTCTGCAGAATGCGACGTGGGAGCCGGGTCGCTGAGCCTTTGAGTCAACCCCATGCGCGTCGCTCTCGCAGTGCTCGCATCTCGCAATGTCGTGCCTTTGGGGATGCTCTACGTCGCGAGCGCCCTTCGCGAGCATGGCCACCAGGTGTTCTGGAAGGAAGCCCGGAGCGCTCGTCATCTGGTGCAACAGCTGCGCCGCGACCGCGTCGACGTCGTGGGGTTCAGCGCAACCACCGGCATGCACACCGTCTACCTCGAGTGGGCTGCGCACGTGCGACGCGCCTTCGGCGTCCCAACGCTCTTCGGCGGCGCCCACCCCACGTTCGTGCCGGAGATGATCCGCCATCCTGATGTCGATGCCCTTGTCATCGGAGAGGCCGAGCATTCGGTCGTCGAGCTGCTGCCACGGCTCGGAGCAGGCACGTCGCGCGAGCCGATTGCCGGTGCCTGGTACAAGGCGGGTCGCGGCGCGGATGCCGCCGTGGTTCGCGGGCCGGTTCGTCCACCGCCCCAGGACCTCGACGCGCTCCCCTCCCCTGCGTTCGACCTGGTCTACGATCCGTTCCCGCGGCGCGCCCGCTTTCACGTCAAGCCGTTCCTCGCATCCCGTGGTTGCGCTTTCAGGTGCACCTACTGCGCGAGCGCCGGATACCACGCGCTCTATGGTCCCAAGATCAGACACCTGCGTCTCCGATCGCCAGCGGCGGTCGTGCGAGAGATCGGCGAGGTCCAGCGCCGATGGGGACTCGGCCAAGTCTGGCTCGCGGATGCGAGCCTTCTCAGCCAGGCTTCCTGGGCCGAAGAGCTGACGGGAAGAATCCACCGTGATATCCGCAGCCCCTTCTTCTGCAAAGTCCGTCCTGATCATGTGACGGCCGACGCCGCACGCATGCTCGCGAGCCATGGATGCCAGGCCGCTGGAATGGGAGTGGAGTCGGGCGACGATCGGATCCGCCGGGAGATCCTGGGGAGAACGATCTCGCGTGAGCAGATCGTCGCAGCGAGCAGACACCTGAGGGAAGCCGGCATCCGCGTGCTGACCTTCAGCATGCTCGGTATTCCCACGGAGACGTTCGACGATGCTCTCAAGACCGTGGATCTCAACGTGGAATGCAGGCCCGACTACGCAGAAGCCACGCTGCTGCAGCCGTATCCAGGAACACCGCTGGGAGAGCGCGCGGTCCAAGAAGGGTGGTACGACGGCGATCACGACCGGATCGGATACAGCTATCTCGCTGTGTCGCCGTTCAAGTATGGCAGCGCCACCGACCGGGACCGCATCGAGCGTCTCCACAAGCTCCTCGGCCTTGCTGTGGAATTTCCCGAAGTCCGCCGCGTGCTCGGCGCTCTCACCCGGCTTCCCATGCCGCGCCTGCATGACGCGCTCTTTCGGGTCTGGTATGCTGCCGGCTTCGGGCAACGCATCCACGCAAAGCAGGACCTGCAATGACACGCGCTCGGAGATGGATCGATGACCGCGGCAGGGTGACGGCGCGACGGCTGCGTCTGGGAGCGATCGTGGTGGCAGCCTTGGGACTCGGCGCTGCGAGCGCACTGCTGGAAGCCTGCAAGTCGCTGGCAGCCTCGCCTTCCGCCGGCGACACGCCCCAGGAAGGGTCGCCCATCGTCCCCATGGGAAGCTCGCCCGTGATCGTCTCTGCAGTGCCACCTCCTGCGAGCTCGCCGCCGGCCAGGACCGATTCGACGGACGCGGCTGCGGACGCTTCGCCGAGCGCGGCTGCCGACGCTTCGTCGGACGCGCCAGGGGAGGCCGCAGTGGATCCCCGGTATCCGCCCCCTCGGGACGCGGGCAAGGATGCGAGAAGGGGTCGCCCGAAGGATTCCAATGTCATCTACGAATAGCGCATTGACTGCGAGGGGAAGGCAATGATCAAGCACGCTCTGGTTCCGGTCGCGCTCGCCCTGGTGGGATGGATCGCAGGGTGCTCCTCGGACGACTCGGCGCCTGCGCCGGGGGCGGGAGGGACGCCTCAGGATGCGGCTGCCGAGAGCGCTGGCGGCAGCGGCCCGGGGGGCTCGGGTGGGCAGTCCGGTACCGGAGGGGCCGCGACCGGGGGAGCAGGAGGCAGCGCCACGGGAGGAACCGCAGGCAGCGCAACCGGAGGAACCGCGGGGAGCGGCCAGGGCGGAGCTGGGGGCTCTGCAACCGGCGGCTCTGCGGGACAGGCCGGAAGCGCGGGCGCGCAGAGCTGGTGGAAGCCCCCGGTCAAGGCTACGTGGCAATGGCAGCTCGACACGCCGGTCGACACGAACGTCGACGCAGAAGTGTTCGACATTGACATGTTCGACAACGATGCCAGCGTCGTGCAGGCGCTCCACGCGAAGAACCGCAAAGTCATCTGCTACATGAGTGCCGGAAGCTGGGAGGACTACCGCCCGGACAAGAATGACTTCCCGGCAGAGGTGATCGGCAACGAGTACCCCGGATGGCCAGGCGAGAAGTTCCTGGACATACGTCAGATCGCCAAGCTCGCACCGATCATGGAAGCGCGCATGGATCAGTGCAAGTCCAAGGGATTCGACGGGCTGGAGCCGGACAACATCGACACGTATGGTGCAGACACCGGATTCCCCCTCACCGCGGCCGATCAGCTCGCATACAACAAGTGGCTCGCTGACGCAGCGCACGCCCGAGGGCTATCCATAGGATTGAAGAACGATCAAGATCAGGCGGCAGAGCTCCTGTCCTACTTCGACTGGGCCCTGACCGAAGACTGCTTCGATCAGGGCTGGTGCGGTGACATGTCCGGCTTCGTTGCTGCCGGAAAGCCGGTATTCATGTGCGAATACGACGACACCGGGATCGTGTTCGCCGACGCCTGCTCCCAGGCGGCCTCTCTGCAGCTCAATGCCATCCTCAAGCACCGGGATCTGGACGTCTGGCGTCAGACTTGCCCGTAGAGACCTGTGGCGCGCGGATTCTTGACAGGCTCCCGCCTGGATCCGTTTCTTGCCAGCGCGCGTAGCACCTTGCCCGTCGCCGTGCCCGCGGCCATGACGTCCGCAGGCGCCCCCTCGGCCACGATCCTTCCGCCTGCGTCGCCTCCCTCCGGGCCAAGCTCGATCACGTGGTCTGCTGCCGCGATCACGTCAGGATGGTGCTCCACCACCACGAGCGTGTCGCCCCGATCTACCAGCTGGTGGAGTACGGTGACCAGCCTGGCAACATCGGATAGGTGCAAGCCGGTCGTGGGCTCGTCGAGCACGTAGAGCGTGGGACGATGATGCCCGCTGGCCGTCAATTCCAGTGCGAGCTTCAAACGCTGCGCCTCTCCACCGGACAGCGTATGCGACCCCTGGCCGAGCTGCACGTATCCTACCCCTAGATCGCAGAGGGTCTGGAGCGGACGCGAGATGCGGGAGTGGGATGTGAAGAACTCCCTGGCTTCTTCCGCGGTCAGGCGCAGGACATCGCCGATGGTCAATCCGCGGTAGCGAATCTCGAGCGTGGCAGACTCGAACCGGCTCCCATGGCAAGCGTCGCACGCGGTGATCACGTCCGGAAGGAATGACATCTCGTGGGAGAGCACCCCTTGCCCGTCGCACGTGGTGCACCTGCCGCCAGCCGCTGCCGAGTTGAACGAGAAGCGCGACGCGCCGAATCCCTTCACCTGCGCCTCAGGCGTGGCCGCGAACAGCCTGCGGATGTCGTCCCAGATCCCGAGGAACGTTGCTGGCACCGAGCGCGGCGTCCTTCCGATGGGAAGCTGGTCCACGCTTGCGGCGCGGATGAGCGACGCAGGACATTGCAGACGGTCGTGCGCGAGAGGCGGATCGGCGACGAGCTTGAGAGCCTTGCGGACGGCTGGGTAGAGGATCTTCTGCACGAGCGTGCTCTTGCCCGATCCAGAGACTCCGGCGACCACGGTCAGCCTTCCCAGAGGGATTCGCACGTGAATCCCCTTGAGATTGTGGGCCCGCGCCCCGGTCAGCACCACGTGCTCCGTAGCTGCGCCACGCACCGAAGCCGGAGGCATCCGGTGATCGCGAAGGGAATGACCGGTAGGCGAGGCCGGATCGGCGAGCACGTCCGCAGCCGCACCCTGGGCCACGACCCTGCCGCCGCCACGTCCCCCGGAAGGACCGAGATCCACGATGTGATCTGCGGCCCGGATCGTGTCCGCATCGTGCTCCACCACCACCACGGTCGAGCCGGTGTCCACCAGCGCCCGAAGGTTTCGCAGCAGCCTGGAGGTATCGCTCGGGTGAAGGCCGATCGTGGGCTCGTCGAGCACGTACAAGGCGCCGGTCAACCCTGCTCCCAGCTGCGCGGAGAGACGCAAACGCTGCATCTCGCCGCCGGACAGCGTGCCCGCATCGCGATCCAGGCCGAGGTATCCCAGCCCGACGTCGTTCAGGAAGTCCACTCTACGGATCAGCTCGGACAGGGCGCCGCCGGCAATGCGCGCACGATCGCCGGTGAACTTCCACGCCCGGATCTCCTCGCGCGCCTTGTGCACCGACTGCCCCACGACTTCGTGATAGCGACGGTCGTGGACTCTCACGCCCCGGGGGATCGGCGCGAGCCTGGAGCCTTCGCACGACGTGCAGGGAGCGCTCGACCCTTCGTATTCCTTGCCTGTGCCCTGGCAATCCTCGCACGCTCCCTGCTTGGTATTGAAGGAGAACCAGCGGGGATCGAGCTCGGGAATGCCGGTCCCGCAGCTGGGACAGGCGCGCGTGGTCGAGAGGATCTCTTCGCCGCGCGGCCCTGCCACGCGCACCAGCCCCTTGGCCCAGTGCAGCGCGCTCTCCAGCGCCTCGCGGGGAACCCTGGCAAAGGGCCCTTCGTAGACGATCAGGTCGATCGTGTGCTCGCGCGTCTTGGCAAGTCGCGGCGGCTTGTCCGTGGAAATGACAGCCCCGTCGACCCGTGCCTGCTCGATGCCGGCGCGCGACGCCGATGTCAGCAGGTCCATGTAGACGCCTTTGCGGGCCTGCACCACCGGAGCCAGCAGCATCCCCTTGCCCGGCGTGGCGTGCACGCGAGCCAGAACCTCGTCGCCCGTGAGCGCTGACACCGGGACATCGCAATTGGGACAGTAGGCGGTGCCCACCTTGGCAAACAGCAATCGAAGGTAGTGCGCCACCTCGGTCACGGTCGCTACGGTGGAATTGCCGCCGGATCTCGATCGCCGTTGCTCCAGGGCAATCGACGGGGGAAGCCCCACCACGCGGTCCACGTCGGGCTTGGGCATCACGGGAAGGAACTGCCTTGCATAGGGAGTCAGCGTCTCGAGGAACCGTCTCTGCCCCTCGGCAAACATCACGTCGAACACCAGCGTGCTCTTGCCAGAGCCGCTCGGCCCGGTGACCACGACGAGCTTCTCCTTGGGAATGGCGCAGGTGACCTCCCTCAGGTTGTGCTCCCGGGCATTCTGGATCTGGATCGCATCTCCGACCGCGGGCCTGTCTGCGGCCTTCCTCGCGCTTCGCGCGGCGGGCAAAGCGGCTTCGCGCAATGCCAGCGCCGTGCGCCCTTTTCCTTGGGCGATGTGCTCAGGCGTGCCCTCGGCCACCACGTTGCCGCCATCGCGTCCTGCGCCCGGTCCGAGATCCACGACCCAATCGCACGCGCGAATCACCTGCAGATCATGATCCACGACGATCACGCTGGCTCCGCGCGAGGCAAGGTCGTGCATGGCATCCACGAGATACCCGACGTCCTCCGGATGCAGCCCTGCGCTGGGCTCGTCGAGAACGAACAGCGTGCCATCCACCGAGCCTCGCAGCGCGCGCGCCAGCTTGAGACGCTGCGCTTCGCCGCCTGATAGCGTGCTGAGCGGCTGGCCGAGTGGAAGGTAGCCCAACCCGAGACGGGTCAGGGGCTGGAGGCTCCGCGTGAGGTGGGCATCGTCGTCGGCCCATTCCAGGACCTCGTCGACCGTCATCTGCAGCACGTCCGCCACGGATCGGCCGCGATACCGGACTTCCAGCACCTCGCTCCGGAAGCGCTTGCCGCGGCAGACCGGGCAAAGCAGCGACACATCCGCGAGGAACTGCATCTCGACGGTCTCGTAGCCTTCGCCGGAGCACGCCTCGCAACGACCGGCGCTCACGTTGAAGGAGAAGTGCGAAGGTCCGAACCCTGCAGACTTCGCGGACGGCTCGTTTGCGAACCGATCTCGAATTCGATCCCAGGCCTTGGTGTAGGTCGCCGGATTGCCCCGGGACGTCCTTCCCAAAGGCGCCTGATCTACAAGAACCACGTTGTAGAGGGATTCGAGTCCTTCGATCCGATCGTGGTCGCCGGCCGGCTCCACATCTGCCACGGACAAGTGCGCGGCCACTGCGCGGTAGAGCACCTCCTCAGCCAGCGTGCTCTTGCCGGAGCCGCTGGGCCCGCTCAGGGCACACACCACGCCCAACGGAAGACGGACGTCCAAGCCTGCGAGGTTGTTCGCCCGGGCATTGCGCACGGTCAGCCAAGAGCGCGGCGTTCGTCGCGGCCACTTCCTGTTGGCATCGAGGTCAGCGAGTGCCCGTCCGGTGGGAAGGTCGCTCCGCTTCGCGAGCGCTGCAGGCGTGCCCGAAAACAGGATCTCCCCACCGCGCGCCCCAGCACCTGGCCCCAGATCGATGACCCGGTCCGTAGCGCGAATCACAGATGGCTCGTGCTCCACCACCAGCACGCTGTTGCCGTTGTCCGCCAGCGTGCGCATCGTGCGCACCAGCGGCGGAATGTCCGTCACGTGCAGCCCCACCGTGGGCTCGTCGAGCACGATCAGAGCGCCCGTCAAGGACGCGCCAAGCGCAGCCGTGAGCGACACGCGCTGCGCTTCGCCGCCGGACAGCGTACGTGCCTGCCGATCGAGGGTCAGGTAGCCGAGCCCGACCTCGCACAGGAAGCCGACCCGCGAAACGAGCTCGCGGCGGATGAGATCTCCCTGGGCGTTTCTCGTGGGGAGCCGCTCCAGGCGCTCGACGACTTCTCGCAGCTCCAGACCGTGCCACTGGGAAAGATCCATTCCGTCGATTCGATACGAAAGCGCTGACTCGTTGAGCCTCTTTCCGTCGCAGGTTGGACACGGATCATAGGAGCGGTAGCGCGACAGGAACACGCGTACGTGCATCTTGTACGCGCGCCCTTCCATCCATTTGAACCACAGGCGCACGCCGGGGTACTTCTTGCCCTTCCAGGTTCCTTCCCCATCCAGCACCGCATTGCGCTGTGCCTCGGTGAGCAGCGCCCACGGCAGGTCCATGTCGATGCCCATGCGCTCGCAGTACTTGCGCATGACGCGCCGCTCCCACTGCGCCGCTTTCCCGCTCCAGGGACGGATGACTCTCTCGTTGAGGGACTTGCCGGGATCTGGAATCACCTTGCGCAGATCCAGGCCAATCACCCTGCCGAATCCCTTGCAGGTGCTGCAGGCGCCGACGGGCGACTGGTACGAGAACAGCCCCGGCCGGGCAGGCTCGAAGGCGCGTGCGCACGAAGGACACACCAATCCCTGGCGCACCAGGCGCCGCGCGCCGTCCTCGGTCACCACCGCAACGACGCCGCCCCCTTCGCGCCACCCCCGCTCGAACGCTTCCTGCACACGAAGCCGCGACGCGCTTCCCACAGTCACGCGATCCAGGACCACGTCGAATTGTCCGCCCGCTCCCAGCACTTCGCTTGGGCGGACCTCATCGAGATCGCGCACCGCTCCTGCCACCAGCACGCGCCGGTTTCCCGCTGCCACGAGCGAATCTCGCGCTTCCAGATAGGCAGCAGTGCCTTCGACCCGCCTGGGGTAGACCACGAGCACGCGCGCGGACTTGAGCCCTTCGAGCGCCTGCGAAGCGGCCTGGGCTGCATCGATGTGCCGCGCGACCACCTTGCAGTCCGGGCACATCGGCAGAGCTTCGCGCAGGAACAACGCAGACAGGTACGGCTCCACGTCGGCCATGGTCGCCACCGTGGATCGTGAGCTCTTCACCGGAGCGCGGCGATCCACTGCGACCGCGGCGGGCACCGGATCGAGCTTGTCGATCGGCGGACGCTCATGGCGCTCGAGGAACTGGCGCGCGTAGGGGCTGAAGCTTTCGACGAAGCGTCGCTGCCCTTCCGCATAGAGCGTGTCGATGCACAACGAGGACTTCCCTGCACCGGACACGCCTGTGACGGCAACGAGCTCTCCGCCTTCGAGCTGGAGCGAGATGCCTTTGAGGTTGTGGGTGCGGGCGACGGAGAGGACGGTTCGATTCATGGCAAGACGACCGGTGGCTCTTATGAGCGGGGTACGCCGGGAGCGTCAATGTCCAAGCCCGACAATTGCCATTTCGTGGCACTGCGCGAGGCGCTTCGCCTGATCCGGGCTCGACCGGTTCACGCGCTCTTGGTGAAGGAATTCGGTTGCACGCCGCATCTCTGTGCCTATCTTTGGGGGGCTTGTCGGACTGGCTACAGCACTTGATCCGGATCACCGGATCCACAGGCGCATACTTCCTGCTCGCAGGCGGCGTTGCGCTGCTTTTCGTGGTGTCTGCGGCCCTGCACCTCGCATGGTGGCGGCGTCAGCTCACGCTCGCGCTCGGCTACGAAGCGGTCGAATCGATCGACACTGCCGATGGGTCCAGGATCGAGCTGCGAAGGATTGCTCCGGCCGAGCCAAGCGCGCTGCCGCCGGTTCTGCTGGTCCACGGCGTGGCATCGAACCACCGCAACCAGGACGGAGACCCGGACCATTCCCTGGCGCGGTATCTCAAGGCCCGGGGAAGAGACGTCTGGCTGGTGACACTGCGCAGCGGGCTGCGCCTGCGCCCGACCCTGCGTCGCAAGACCTGCTTCGCCAACATGGCGCACTACGATCTGCCCCTCGCCATCGGCACCGTGCTTGATCGGACCGGAGCACCTCAGCTCGACTACGTCGGCTTCTCGATGGGCGGTATCCTGCTGTACGCCACGCTCGGCCGTGAAGTCCCCGAGCGCTTGATTCGTCGCGCCGCGTTCGTCGGCGCCCCGGGGCGGATCGACTCGCCCGTCCGTGTGCCACGTTTCATCGGCAGCATCCCGCGCAGCCTGATGCCCACGCTTCCCCTTCGCACGCTCGCCATTGCCTACGCGTTCCAATCCGAATGGTTCGCCACCCCTCTGCACCACGCGATCCTCAACCCGAAGAACATGGAGCGCGGCATGACCCGCCGCGGGTTGGTGAACTGCATCGAGGACGTGGCGAGCGCGCTGCACGCGGACTTCCTGAGGTGGGCGAGCCGAGACGGCACGATCGAGATCGATGGCAAGCCGATCCTGCGAGGCCTCGAGGATGCGAACGTGCCGGCCCTGTTCATTGCGGGATCGGCGGATCGCATTGCACCGCCGGCAACGGTCCGACATGCGTTCGAGGCGTGGGGTGCCGCGAATCCAAGGGTTTTCAAGCGATTTGTTTTGCTGGGCGAGGACGGCAGCAAGGGCGGGTACGGGCACGGTGACCTGGCCTTGGGTGCAGGCGTGAGCCGCGATGTCTACCCGCCCATCGAGGAGTTCCTGGCTAGCGACGATCCACGCGCCACGCCGCCAGCGCAGCAGCAATGACCTCGCGCACAGGCACGTGGGCCGCATCGGCTGCTACTGCGCACGCGTCAAACTCAGGCTTCACCTGCTCAGGCCCGTACTCGCCGCCGCTCACCTTGACCGGAATCTTGCCGTAGGCAGTGTCGACCTCGACCATGTGCCGCGGCCGGGCGAACCGGGCGACCCGGTGAACGCGCACTCCAAGGCTCGTCGTCTCCCGAAGCATCGCTCGCCACACGCTCTCCGCCGCCCCGTCCGGAGCAAGCGCAGAGACCGTCAGCCCTGGACGCCCCTTTTTCGTGGTAGTCGGCGTGAGCCATACGTCCAGGGCGCCCGCAGCCATCAGCTTGCTGATCGCATTCGCAGCAAGCTCGCCAGTCATGTCGTCGACGTTGGCCTCGATGACCGCATGCTCGTCGGATGCCTGCTCGACCGGCGCTCCGAGCACGACCCGAAGCAGGTTGGGGCGGCTGGCGAACTCCCGCGTTCCGCAACCAATCCCGATCGCTTCTGGCGACATGGTTGGCCAGGAGGCGAATCGCGAGGCCACGGTCTTGATGATGGCCGCGCCGGTCGGCGTGACCAGCTCACCTTCGACATCCACGCCGTAGGTGGGAACGCCGCGCAGACACTGGAGCGTTGCCGGAGCTGGTAGGGGCAATACTCCGTGGCGCGCCTTCACCGTGCCATGTCCCATGGGGAGCGGGGAGCACACGATCTCCGATGGGCCGAGCCAGGCGAGCATGGCTGCAGCGCCCACGATGTCCACAATCGCATCGACTGCGCCGACCTCGTGGAAGTGGACCGACTCGACTGCAATCCGGTGCACATGCGCTTCCGCTTCGCCGAGCAGGCGGAAGATGCGCCGCGCGAGGCTCTTGACGTCATCGCCGAGCGGCGAAGCCTCGAGCATCGAATCAATCGACGCCCACGTGCGTTCCGGCTGCGGGGACTCGACGATCACATCGAACGATGCGCAAGCGATGCCACTGCGCATGCGCACCCCTCGCTCGAGCTTGTATCCCTCGACCGGAAGACACCTGACCGCGTCTTGCACCACCTGCATCGGCACGCCGAGGTCCAGGAGCGACGAGACCGTCAAGTCGCCCGAGATCCCGCTCAGCGCATCGAAGAACAGGATCTTTCCGCGGCCAGAGCCGGCTGCGAGCGTCGGTCCTGCGCTTCCCGTCCCATGCCCATGCCCATGCCCGTGCTCGTGCTCGTGCCCGTGCCCGTGCCCATGCCCATGCCCATGCCCATGCTCATGCTCATGCGCATGCTCGTGCTCGTGCTCGTTCCCGTGCTCGTGCTCATGCGCATGCTCGTGCTCGTGCTCGTGCTCGTGCTCGTGCTCGTGCCCGTGCCCGTGCCCATGCCCATGCCCATGCCCATGCTCATGCTCATGCTCGTGCTCGTGCTCGTGCTCGTGCTCGTGCTCGTGCTCGTGCTCGTGATCGTGATCGTTGTGCCCCATGCTCAACCCTTCTTTGCGCGTGCGCTGGTCAGCAGCAGGCGGTGCACGGCCATGGCGGCACCGAACCCGTTGTCGATGTTGACCACGACCACGCCGGAGGCGCACGACGAGAGCATGCTGAACAGCGGGGTGAACCCGGCGAGCTGAGCGCCGTATCCGACGCTGGTGGGCACTGCGATCACCGGGCAGGAAGCCAGACCGCCGACCACGCTTGCCAGAGCCCCTTCCATGCCTGCCACCACGATGGCAGCGTCGGCCTTCTCGATCGATTCGCGCAGCGCCAGCACGCGGTGAATGCCGGCCACGCCGACGTCGTAGAGGCGCTGCGCAGCAACCCCTGACATCCGAAGCGTCTCGACAGCCTCTTCGGCCACAGGGATATCGCCGGTTCCGCCTGTGATGACGAGTACGCATCCCGGCCTGGGCGGGATCGGGCTGACTTCGATGGTACCGACGCGGGCCTGGGCAACGTACCTGAGCTCCGGTAGCAGGGACTGGACTGCGGCGGCCTTGGTAGCGTCAAGGCGTGTGACCAGCACGTTCTGGCTGGCGCGAACGAGCTCGCCTGCGATGCCCGCGATTTGCTCGGCGGTCTTGGGCTCTCCGAGGATGACTTCGGCAAGCCCCTGGCGCAAAGCGCGGTGGTGATCGACCTGCGCGAAGCCGAGGTTGGCGTAGGGGGCGTGCTTCACCCCTTCGAACGCCTCGTCAACGGTGATCGACCCGTCCTTGAGCTGCTCGAGCAGGCGCCGCAGTTGGGATGCATCCACGACGCGCATGTAGCGCGCTCCGATGGCCTCGTCGAGCTTTCCTCAAAGGCCCCGGGATTCATCCACCATTCGGCGCCCCACAGCGCTGTACACCTGCCCCGGGCTGTGATTGGCTTGCAGGCCGATGCCCGCGTTCATCGCTCCTTTGCTCGGATTCGTGCTCGGCATCGCCTTTGCGTGGGCGGCCGCCGACGAGATCGCGTCGGATCCGACTTCGGTCCTTGGGTCGCGCGCGTTGGTCGTGGCAGCGCTGTTCTCGGTCCTCGTGTTCGCACCTGCGGCCGGCTACTTCGTGGCATTCGACGGTGACTGGGCTTTTGCCTACCTCGTCAACACCCAGCGGCTTCCGTCTGCCGTCGTGCTCGCCCTCGTGCTCGTTGACGCAAGCTCGGTCCCGATCGGGTTCGTGCTGGCAGCGCCGCATGCGAGGCGCAGACGGCTCGCGCCGGTGCTCACGCTCGCCGCAATCCCGGTGGGGATTGCGCTGCTGTGCACCCTGATCTTCTCACGACGTCTCGGAATCGCAGCGACCTGGTCGCAGTACCACGGGGACTTCGGAACGCGATCGGTTGCGGGAACGCCCCTGGGCTACGCGTTGATCTGGATGGACGGCGTGCTCGCTCTGGCGGTTGCGCTGACGATGCGCGAGCTGCGGCTGATGTCCGCCAAGGTCCGCAGCCGATCGTCGGGCATGCGCTCGGGCTGACAAATCCCTGGCGGGCCAGATCCGCCTTGCGCTCGGATCGCGGCGCGACCATGACTTGAGGCATGACCGAACGCGCGCTCGACAAGCTGCTGGAGCAGGCCGAAAAGATCGTGAGCAAGGCTCGCAGCGCAGGCGCTGACGTGGCCGAGGCGATCGTGCGCGAAGGAGCCGATCTGTCCGCACGTGTCCGCGTCGGGCAGGTCGAGGTGCTCGAGGAGGCCTCCCACCACTCGGCCGGGCTTCGGGTCATCCGAGACCATCGCGTGGCGCTCACCAGCACGTCGGACCTGTCGCCAGAGGGCATCGATCGCTTCGTGCGCGATGGCATCGAGCTGGCAGAGCTCTCGCAGACCGACCCGTTCGCGGGCCCAGCAGACCCTGCGCTCATCGCGAAGGGGCCCTTTGCGAGCCTCGATCTGTTCGACCCTTCGGTGGACGAAGTGGGAGCGCAGGAGGCGATCGATGCGGCGCTGGCGGGCGAGCGAGGCGCGCGCGAGTTCGATCCGCGCATCACCAACATGCAGAGCTCGACGTTCTCGCGCGGGACCGGTGCAACGGCAGTCGTGCTGTCCGCAGGATTCTCGAGCACCTGGCAAAGCTCGATGGTGTCGTTGAGCGTGGTCCCGGTGGCAGATGACACGGACGGGAAGAAGCGTCGGAGCGGTTGGTACGAAGCCCGTCGACATCGTGCGGACCTGCCGGAAGCTGCAGCGATCGGGCGTGAGGCAGCGCGAAGGACCGTGGGAATGCTCGGCGCCCGCAAGGTTCCCACGACCGAAGCGGCCGTCGTCTTCCCCCAGGAATCCGCAGCTTCCCTGATCGGCCTTCTGGCCTCGTGCATCGTGGGCTCCTCGGTGTGGCGCCGCTCGAGCTACCTGGCAGCGCGCGAAAACACGCGGATCGCTTCGGATCTGGTCACGATCGTCGACGATCCGCTGATCCCGCGCGGCTTCGGCTCGCGCGCCCATGACGGCGAAGGGCTGCTGTCACGCCGCAACATCGTGGTGGAGCGGGGCATCTTGCGGACGTTTCTGTGTGACTCCTACGCCGGGCGCAAGCTGGAGCGAAGCTCGACCGCAAGCGGATCTCGCGGGTCGAACGCGGCGGTCGGGCCAGGCACCACGAACTTCATCCTGCAGCCGGTGGCCGGATCGACCGAGCAGGACATCATCCGAAGCACGCCGCGCGGGCTGTACGTCACGGAGATGATGGGGTTCGGGTTCAACGCGACCACGGGCGACTTCTCCCGGGGCGCGTCGGGCTACTGGATCGAGGACGGGGAGCTCACGCATCCTGTGAGCGAGGTCACCATCTCGTTGAATCTCGACCGGTTGCTGCAGAGCATCGATGCGATAGCGGATCGCTTCGAGCTTCGCAGCTCGATCCTGACGCCGGCTTTGCGCGTGGCGTCGATGACCATCGGCGGCAGCTGAGCCGCACACGACCCGTTTGGCCGGACTGTCCGGACGCGCACGTGCTTGCGCGTCGGGCCCTGACGCGTCACAAGCTCTACAGGGGCAACCTGAAGGAGCGAACAACGGGAACAATTGTAAACTGGTTCACAATGCTGTAGTTATTGAGTGAGTGTGGTGGCTTGACACCATCCCACCTTGCTGCGATTTCCTTAGTGTACGCTTAGCTAAGTGTTGCCCTGGAACCTGGAGGCACGGATGAATGGCCCTGACGAGCGTCATAACGTACTCCTTGGGGTCACAGACCCACACGTCGCGTTGCTCTACTCGGATGCTCTTGGACAGCAGGGACACACCGTTCGCGTCGCGCATTCCTCCGAGGAAGCCAACCGCGCGATCGAGCAGGAGGTGTTCGACGTCCTGATTCTGGAGACGGCGCTTGGAGGAAAGCAGGCAGGGCTCGACCTGGCCCGCGCGGTCCTGGCCAACACCCTCCGTCCGGAAGTCGTGGTTCTGGCTGACTTTCCGAACGTTGCCCATGCGGTCTCGATCGCGAAAGCCGGTGCCTACGACTACCTGTGCGCCCCGCTGAGCGTCGCCCAGCTCGTTTCTGTCGTGGAGGCTGCAGGCGGGTTGGCCCACACGCGCCGCACCACGCCGGCCGAAACGCGAATCGACGAGATCGAGAGCGCGTTCCTCGAGTCGAAGGTGCCTGCGGTGCAGGAAATGGCCGCGCTCGCACGAATGGTCGCCTCGAATTCCGATGCAAACGCGCTGATCCTCGGGGAAAGCGGCGTGGGCAAGGACGTCGTTGCGCGCCTGATCCATTCGTTGAGCGGGCAGTCGCGCGCCGCGCTCGTGACGGTGAACCTGCTCGACGTCGCTCCGGAGCTACTGGAGGAGCGCCTGTTCGGCACGGCGGAACCCGATGGATCGTTCGTGGATGGCCCATCGACCCGGCATGGCTCGCTCGCCAATGCGCGCGGCGGAACGCTGGTGCTGCGCGAGCTCAGCGAGCTGCCCACGTCCCTGGGACCCGCGATCCTGCAGGTGATCGAAGGGGGATCGTTCCGTCCGATCGATTGCCATACGGATGTCCCCTTCCAGGCGCGGGTGCTGGCCACGACCGAGCGGGACATCTCGGCGCTGGTCGACGACCAGAGCTTCTATCCGGCCTTGTTCTACCGGCTGGCGAGCGTGATGATCCGGGTGCCGCCGCTGCGTGAGCGTGCCGAGGACCTACCGCGCCTGGCGAGCGCGATCCTTGCGCAGGTGGCAAGGGACGCCGGGCGCTGGGAAATGCGGTTTGCGCCAGATGCCCTCGAGATGATCTCGGCCTATCCCTGGCCTGGCAACATCCGCGAGATGCGCAACGTGTTGACCAAGCTGACGCTTCTGCACGAGCAGGACCTGATCAGCGCAGATGCGGTGACCTCGGTCGTAGGCGCCCCTGTGCAGCGGGTGTCGGTCACGGCGCCCAAGCGCATCACGCGCAACCCGGGCCGTCAGAAGGCGTCGACCATGCCCGCGCCCAAGATCTCCGGCGTGATTGCCGCTGCCCTTGACGAACCTTCGAGGGCAGAGCGAGAGCGGATCGAGGAAGCGCTCGCGAGCTGCGACGGCCACCGGGAGCGTGCGGCGCAGCTGCTGGGCATGTCACGGACCACGCTGTGGACTCGCATGCGGCTTCTCGGAATCGATTTGGAGCGCATCAGCAAGAGCAGCGCGCGCTGACCGCCCGGACCGCGGCCCTGGCCACGAATCGTCCCCTCACAACCAGGCAAATTTCCCCCTTTCCCGCCCCAATTGTCCTGGGGCCGGGAATAGGTTGCGGCTTCCAGTTGTCCAGAGCGTCCGACTCGCTATACATGGCCCCGGCCGAGTGGTTCTGACCGGCCCGTCCGCGGAGGCTTTCCACCATGCATGACGTACGCGCCTTGAACGAGATGGTCGCCAAGCATAGCGGCTTCGTCGAAAACCTCGTCGCCGAGGTCGGAAAGGTCATCGTAGGCCAGACCTCGATGATCGAGCGGATCTTGATCGGGCTTCTGACCGGCGGTCACGTGCTGCTCGAAGGCGTGCCGGGATTGGCGAAGACGCTGACGGTTCGCACGATCTGCGATGCAGTGTCCGGCAAGTTCTCGCGCGTGCAGTTCACGCCGGACCTTCTCCCGGCCGACCTGACCGGCACGGTGATCTACAACCAGCAGCGAGGCGAGTTCACCTCCCGGCTGGGCCCCATCTTCGCGAACTTCGTGCTGGCCGACGAGGTCAACCGCGCGCCGGCCAAGGTGCAGAGCGCCTTGCTCGAGGCCATGCAGGAGCGGCAAGTCACCATCGGCGACAAGACCTGGGAGCTGCCCGACCCGTTCCTGGTCATGGCGACCCAGAACCCGATCGAGCAGGAGGGCACCTATCCGCTTCCCGAGGCCCAAATCGACCGATTCATGCTGATGGTCAAGGTCGGCTACCCCAATGCCCAGGAGGAGCGCCAGATCATCGATCGTGCGGTCGCCCCCACCCCCTCGTCGATCAAGGAGGTCGCCACGCTCGAGTCGCTCAGGGAAGCGCGCAACGTGGTGCGGGACATCTACGTCGACGATCGCGTCAAGGACTACATCGTGGCCGTGGTGCGGGCCACGCGAGAGCCGGATCGGCATGGTCTCAAGGAGCTGGCCGGGCTGATCCACTACGGCGCGAGCCCCCGAGCATCGATCAACCTCGCGCTGGCCGGCAAGGCGCACGCGTTCCTTCGTCAGCGCGGCTACGTAACGCCCGAGGACATCAAAGCGATCGGTCACGACGTGCTCCGTCACCGCCTGGTCCTCAGCTACGAAGCCGAAGCCGAGGAGGTAACAGCCGAGCAGATCGTGCGTCGCGTCTTCGAGGCTGTCGAAGTGCCCTGACCGCGGGTCGCGCCACGGAAGTCGTTGCCATGATCCCGAAGGAACTGTTCCGACAGCTGCGCAAGATCGAGTTCGTCACCAAGCGGCTCGCCAACGACGAGCTGTCGGGAAGCTACACGTCGGTATTCAAGGGGCAAGGGCTGGCGTTCCGCGATGTGCGTCAATACCAGCACGGTGACGACGTCCGGAAGATCGACTGGAACGTGACCGCCCGGATGAGCGACGCCTTCGTCAAGGTGTTCGTGGAAGAGCGCGAGCTGACCGTGATGCTGGTGGTCGATCTCTCGGCGTCCGAGCTGTTCGGCACGCGTCGCACCTCCAAGGCGCGGGTGGCAGGCGAGATCGCCGCGCTGGCCGCGTTCAGCGCGATTCACAACAATGATCGCGTCGGACTCATCCTCGCCACCGACAGGATCGAGAAGCTCGTCCCCCCCAAGAAGGGTGACAAGCATGTCTTGCGCGTGGTGCGAGAGATCCTCGGCTTCGAGCCGCGCGCAGGAGCAGCGGGCACCAACCTCACCGTCGCGCTGCAGACGCTGTCCAAGGTAGCGCGGCGCCGCAGCCTGGCTTTCGTGATCAGCGACTTCTTCGATACCGGCTTTGAGCGTGCGCTTGCGCTGGCCTCCTCCAAGCACGACATCATCCCGGTGATGCTCGTGGACCCGCGCGACGAGGCGCTGCCGGACGTGGGGATCGCCACATTCGAGGACTTCGAGACCGGAGAGTCCGTGGTGGTAGACACCTCGGATGCGCGGGTGCGCGACTGGTACCAGCGCGCAATGCACAGGGTGCGAGCAGATCGCGAGCAGCTCTTCAGGAAGCACTCGCTCGATGCGTGCGTGGTGCGCACCGACGGCTCGTTCGTCTCCCCCATGCGCGACCTGTTCGCGCGTCGCGCCCGGAGGGTCAGGATGCGA
Organism: Deltaproteobacteria bacterium; assembly: GCA_016218915.1. Classification (GTDB taxonomy): domain Bacteria; phylum Myxococcota_A; class Polyangia; order Polyangiales; family Polyangiaceae; genus JACRCQ01. The sequence goes on along the minus strand of JACRCQ010000073.1, from coordinate 171,402 downwards.
TGACCCGCGTGGCCAAAGATGCCCGCTCCCTGACGGTCGCGGCTCCATGCGTCGCGGCTCCAAGGTTCGCGGCTCCAGGGATCGCGGCTCTGGCGCTGATCGCGTGCTTCGCGATCCCGCGCGACTCCTACGCGGATGATGCGGGCGCAACTGCGATCAGCGATGCCGGCGTTGTGGATTCCGGCCCCGCAGATGCGGATCTGGATGGTGCGAAGATCTGGACGAGCTGCTTCGAGCATGTGCCTTCAGAAGCGCTTCGTCCGAAGTTCAAGGAGAGCTTCCCGGCGCGCGGCATGGCAGGTCATGCGCTGCCCCTGAGGATCCTGGTCGAGCACGGCAAAGGCGAGACCGTGTTCCCCAACGGGATCAACGTACAGTCCGGCAGCGAGACCGCAAGGGCCCTGGCTGAAGCAGGCTTCCACGTACCATCGCCCGATGGAGGCTCAGGCCCCAGCGTCTCCACCACCTTGCAGGGTGACCGCGCGGTGACCGAGGTGACGATCTCGTTCGTGGCGCTGCCTGCCAAGGCGGGTCGCCAGCAGATGCTGCTGCCTCCGGTGCCAGTGGCCGTGGCGCGCGCGAGCGGCGAGCTGGTCACGCTTTGCACCGCGCCGCATTCGATCCAGGTGGAGGACCCGACGGCGAGCGTGCCGGACGCGATGCCCAAGCCGAACCCGGCGCCGAGACATCAGCGTGAGCTTTGGACGCTCGCACGGGACTTGTCCTACGGCCTCATCATTGGCGGGGCCGTGGCTGCCCTGCTCACGTGGCTGATCCTCAAGTGGATCCGCAGGCCCAAGCCGGTTCCGCCGCCGCCGCCACCGCGACCACCGTGGGAGATAGCGTTCGAGGAGCTGGCCGCGGTGCGCAAGGCCGGGCTCGCGGCCAAGGGGCAGTTCTCCGAGCACTATGACCTGGTGTCCGATGCTGTGCGTCGCTACCTCGGCCTGCGGTACGGGTTCGACGGCATCGAATCAACCTCGGACGAAGTGGTCCAGTGCCTGCGCGCGACCAGCCCGCCTGTGTCCTGCTTTGCAGCGATCGTGACGATGCTCGAGGAGTGCGACCTGGTGAAGTTCGCCCGCATGGCCCCGACGCCGGAGGATTGTGACAGCGTGCTCAAGCAGGCCGAGCAGGTCGTGCGCGATACGATGCCGCACGGGCCGCCTTCGTCGACGCGCGCACCGCACGCTGGAGGTGCTGCATGAAGCGCAAGCTCGGACGTCTGGCGCTCGTGCTGCTCCTGCTGGCCCTGGTGCTCGGCGCAGCGATGCTCTGGCCGCTGCTCGAGCGCGGAGAGGAATGGCTCGGCGTGAGCTGGCAGAACCCGTGGGCGCTGCTGCTGCTGCTGGTGGTTCCTTTTGCACTGTGGCGCGGCACGTTCGGAGAGGATGCGAGAACGCCGCGGCTGCGGCTGGGCACGATCGCTCCTCTGGCCGCAGGCCCCAAGGGGGTGCGCGCCTGGCTGCGCGACGTTCCCGGCGTGCTTCGGGCAGCCGCCCTGATCTTCATCGCCTTGTCGCTCGCGCGCCCGGTGTCCTACTCGCGCCCTGATTCCTCCGACGAGAAAGGGATCGACATCATCCTGGTGCTCGACCTGTCCGGGTCGATGAAGGCGATCATGGACGCGCCGCCGGGCTCGCTCCCGTCGCGTCCGACCGGTATCCAACGCCCCACGCGGCTCGATGTCGCCAAGGAGGTCATCCGCGACTTCATCGGGCGACGCAAGACCGATCGCATCGGCGTGGTCGTGTTCGGCAAGGCCGCGTACGTGCTGTCGCCGCCCACGCTCGACTACCACCTGCTCGATACATTGGTCAGCAAGATGTCGCTCGAGCTGATCGACAACTCCGCGACCGCGATCGGCGACGCAGTGGGGGTGGCCGTGGCGCGGCTACGCCGCAGCGAAGCGCGCTCCAAGACGGTCCTGCTGCTGACCGACGGCGACAACAACGCAGGCTCGATCGCCCCCGACTACGCGGCCCATCTTGCGAAGGTCGTGGGCTGCAAGGTGTACACGATCCAGATCGGCAACGGCGACGACGTGGAGGTCCAGGACGGGTTCGACTACTTCGGAAATCCTCGCTACGTGCGCGTCCGCTACCCGGTGAACCCGGAGCTGCTCAAGAAAATGGCGGGCGACACGGGCGGGGAAGCGTACGTTGCGACCGATGCCAAGGGGCTGAGCGAGAGCATGCACGACGTGCTCAACCACCTGGAGAAGACCCGTTTCGAGGCGAGCCTGGCATCGTTCGACGACCTGTTTCCGATGATGCTTCTGCCCGCGGTGCTGCTCATCGCGCTCGATGCGCTGGTGCGAGCATGGGCCCTGAGGAGGTTCCCATGAAGTTCGCGCACCCGCTGTGGTTCTTCGGGGCGCTGTCCGCCCTGCTCGTCGCCATCCTGCTGATCGCTGGTGGGCTCGCCCTGGTCAAGTCGATCAAGAAGTTCGGCGATGCCCCGCGCGTCGGCGAGCTGCTGACGAGCCGTGGCAGCGGACGCAGGGCTGCCAAGGGCGTGATGATCGTCCTGGCAACGATCTTCGCGTTCGTGGCGCTCACGCGCCCTCAGCACGGGCGGGGCACGCGCCTGATCCCTGCCACGAACCTCGATGTGGTGATCGTGCTCGACTACTCAAAGAGCATGTATGCGCGCGACGTAGCCCCATCGCGCATCGCACGCGCCAAGGCGGAAGTGGCCCGGCTCATTCGCGGATTGCCAGGAGCGCGCTTCGCTGCTGTCGCCTTTGCCGGCGAGCCCATTGGATTCCCGCTCACCAGCGACGGCGCCGCCATCGCCCAGTTCCTGCGTCAGATGGAGCCCAACGACATGCCGATCGGCGGCACGGCGATCGCGCGCGCCCTGGAGCGCGCACGGGAGCTGCTCCAGAGCGATCCACGCTCCAAGGATCACCGACGCGTGATCGTGCTGATCACGGACGGCGAGGATCTCGAAGGAGATCCGGTCGGCACAGCCAAGTCGATCGGCCAGGGCGGGACCACGATCGACGTCGTGCAGATCGGCGGGCGCACGCCGGAGCGCATTCCGGAGGTCGACGGGACCGGGCGGGTGATGGGATTCCGCAACGACGACAACGGGCAGCCGCTGATGACCTCGCTGACCAGCGAAGGCGAAGGGCAGCTCGTGTCGATCGCCCAGGCGGCCAATGGGCACGTCGTGCGGTCGGAGCGGGGCGCCACGGGCATCGACGTGATCGCGCGCGAGCTCGGGCAGATGATGCACAGCGAGCTCGCGGAGAAGGTCGAGACCGTCTACGCAGATGTCTACCAGTACCCGCTCGGTGCAGCCTTGATCCTGCTGCTCGTGGAGACGTTCCTGGGACAGTCGCGTGCGCGCAAGTTCGTCCAGGCGCAGGTGGCGCAGCAGCGACCCACCCGTACCACCAGGAGGAAGCGCCGTGTCTGATCGCTTCTTCAAGGCTTCGGCCGCTGCGTGCGCGCTATGCTGCGCGATGCTCGCGGCCGCGTGCGACTGGAACCCCACGCGGCCGTTCGAGCGCAACGCTCCTGCCGTGGAGAAGGCCATTGCCCAGCTCGACGCAGGGGAGGCAGGCGCAGCTGCAGAGCTGCTCGAAGGATTCCTGCAGACCGGTGCCTGCGCAGAAGCCCAGATTGGAGTGCCGGACCGCGTCAAGCAGATGCCCAACGCCACGTTCGATCTCGGGCTGGCGCTCTTTCATCTCGGCGAGAAGTTCGGGCGCAGGTTTGGCGAGGAGGACGTATTCGGGGACGCAGGCCCGACTCCTGAGCAGCAGACCGAGATGCAGCTGCGCTCGGATCAGGTCGAGTGCGCCTTGCGCATCCTGCGGGCCATCTCCAGCTCGCCTGAGGTCCCGGTCGAGCTGCAGGCTCGCGCAAGGTACCTCGAAGGCAACCTCGAGTTCCTGCGTCGCGGCTACCAGGCCGCGGTCTCCGCCTACGACGAAGCGCTCAAGCTGATCCCCGGAGTGCCCGAGGATGCAGGCGACGGCATAGGGCGAGACGCTGCGTGGAACCGTGCGGTCGCGCTACGTCGGATCGAGGAAGAGAACAGGCGCGACGCGGGCAAGGACGCGGACCAGGACCAGATGGCGCCTGACTCAGGGTCGCCGGATGGAGCCAATGACGGGCCCCAGGACGGGCCACCGGATGCCGCCGAGGGCAAGCCGGAAGGCGGACCGCCGGACGGCGGGAGCGGCAATGACAGCGGCGACAAGGACGCGCAGCCGGACGGGCGTCAGCCGGATCCGCAGAACCAGCAGCCGGAGGCCGGTGCACCGGACGGCGGGCAGCAGCCGCCACCGCAGAGCCAGAACCAGGACGAGCGCATGCTCGACATGCTCGAGTCCGCGCCCACGGTGCAGCTGCAGGACGCGAAGAATCGCGCTTCGCGCAAGCGTGCCCGTGGCATGGTGGACAAGTGAGCTCCGGGCGAACGGTCCGTTTCCTGTTCCTTTGCGTCGCAATGATCGTGACGCTGCTGGCAGGGGCGCCGCCCGTGATGGCGCAGGGAGGCGAGCCGCCACGCATCCGCGCATCCGCGCAACCCAACGAAGTGGAAGTGGGCGAGATGTTCGCGGTGCAGCTCATCGCGCTGGTCGGACGCCGGGAGAAGCAGCCGGTCCGGCCCAAGCTCAAGCTGCCGCCCGGGCTGGTGCTGCGCGCAGGTCCGCAGGTGGCAACGCGCACCGAAGCCACGCTCGGAAGCCAGCCGATCGTACACTCCGGCATCGAAGCGACCTGGCACGTGGAAGCCGCGCGCACAGGCAAGTTCCGAATCGGCCCGCTTACCGTGGAGCACGACGGTCGCGTGTTCCAGAGCAATCTCGTGGACGTCAAAGTCGTCCCGCGCGGCTCCAAGCCACCGCAAAATCCGCTGGATCCCTTCGGGCTTCTCCCTCAGCTTCCGTTCGGCCGCATCCCTGGCATCAACGAGGATCTGCTGGAGCCGCCCACGCCTCCGGAGCCGCCATCGGATCCAGCGCTCGCCATGAACGTGGCCCCGGACTCGTCCGTGTTCCTCCGCGCCATCGCGGACAAGTCCCAGGCCGTGGTCGGCGAGCAGGTGACGCTGTCGATCTACCAGTACACGCGCAATGGCTCGGCCGAAGCCGTCGAGATTCATGAGCCTTCCACGCCGGACTTCTTCCAGCGCCAGCTCGTGCAGCCGGGAACCGAGCAGGAGCCGCGTGTCGCCTATGTCGGCGGCAATCCCTGGAAGGCCGAGCTGCTGCGCAAGATCGCGCTGTTCCCGCTCCGCTCTGGACGCCTCGAGATCGGGCCGATGCGGGGCAGCTTCGCCGGCTTCGGCTTCATGCGCGGACGCGGCGCTGCGGTCGCCTCGCGCCAGAGCAATCCGCTCGCCATCTCGGTTTCGGACGCACCCACGGAAGGGCGTCCGGTCGGGTTCCGTGCGGGCGACGTGGGACGTTTCTCCCTGACGGCCACGGTCGATCCGCGTTCCATCGAGGCATCGGGCGCGGTGGGAGTGACTGTGAGCGTGGCAGGAACTGGCAACCTGCCGCTCACGTTGCCGGTGCCTGCTCGGACTGGAGTCGAATGGCTCGAGCCCGAGGTTCGAGAGCGAATCGAAGTGCAGAACGATCGGGTCTCAGGCGCGCGAACGTTTCGCTACGTGGTGCGCATCCAGACCCCAGGGCAGGTGGATCTCGGGGAGATCGCCCTGCCCTTCTACGACCCTGACCGTCGTGCCTACGAAGTGGCCCAGGCACAGCTCGGGAAGGTGATGGTCACGCCCAGCACAGCCCCTGCGACCAGCGCTGCGCCAGAGCCCGACCCGTTCGGAACCGTCGCAGGGATTCGTCGATCGCTCGGCCCTGCCCCCTTGGCATCGGTCCCCCTGAGCGATCGAGCGTCGTACTGGATCTTCCTCGCTGCAGCGCCTTCTTCCGTGCTTCTGTTCGGTGCGGGCGCGTTCGCAAAGCGCAAGCTCACCGGACGATGGCGCAGCGCGCGCGACTCGCTCGCCAGGCAGATTTCCCAGGCCCTGCGCCAGGCGAAACAGGAATGCAAGAACGGCAAGTACGTCGACGCAGCGGCTGCGATCGAGCGGGCGCTGCACGCGTCGATCGAGTCATCCACCGGCCTGCGCTCCCGCGGCGTGCTCCGAGAGCGCCTGGCTGAGACCCTGATCGAGCTTGGTGTGGACGCCGCCGCAGCTCGCACCGCGGTGGAGGTCCTCGATGGCTGCGAGCGCGTGCGCTTCGAGCCTGATGCGGACAGCCAGGCGGTGCGCGCGCTGATCGATTCGTGCGAATCGATCAGCGGCAAGCTTTCCCCCAAGCGCGCGAGGGGGGAATGAGCACCCGCTCCCTTACGGTCGCGGCTCTGATGCTTCCTCTGCTCGTTGCGACACCTGCGCGCGCCGAGGACACGGATCAACAGCTGTTCGATCGAGGCGTGGCCGCGCTCAGCGAGGGTGCGTACGACCGCGCGATCTCGACGTTCGAGGCGCTTGCGGACCGGGGCTTTGCGCACCCGGACGCGGCCTACGATCGCGGGTTGGCGTATCTCGCGCGGGTGCGCGCTCACGCGGAGCAACCCGGAGATCTCGGGCGAGCCGCCGCAGGGTTCGAGGAGTGCCTGGTGCAACGACCGAGTGATCCGGATGCGGAGCGCTCGCTCGATCTGGTGCGGGCAGAAGTGGCCCGACGCAGGGCGCAGCGAGGCGGACCGGCCCAGGTGCAAGCACGTCCGTCGATTGATCGCGCGATCGTGGGGCTGGCCCCGGAAGGGGTGTGGGCCGCATCCGCGCTGCTCTCGACGGTCGTGCTCTCTGTTGGGCTCGTGCTTCGGAAGTTCAGCAGCCCGGCTCTCAAGCTTGCCGGACTGATCGCAGCGCCGCTCGGCGCCATCGGCCTGCTCTTGTTCGGCGTGGTTACCTGGACCGCACGACACCTGCGCCAGAGCACCTCGCCTGCGGTCGTGGTCGCGACCGAAGCACGCCTGCTCGACGAGCGAGGGCTGACGCGTAACGTCGAGCCTGTGCCAGAGGCCGCTCGGGTGGACGTGCTCGACCGACGCGGCAGCCTGACCTTGATTCGATATGGAACGGGCGAGGGGTGGACGAACGCGTCGACGTTGCGCGTCATCCAACGGTGATCAGCAATCGGCCTGCGAAGCGCCTGTCAGCCGCCGAACAGCTTCTTGTTGATCTCGGAGAACTTCTTGATCGTTTCCTGCTTGAGCCCCTTGTTCGGGTGCGGCCACTGGAAGTTCTTGGCTTCGACGTGGTTGCAGGAGAAGGACACGAGCACGTTGTCAGGCAGCATCGGAGGGGGCTGCTGGAAGGACACGCCCACTTCCGGGTAGAGGCACTGCGCCATCGCGCTGTCGAAGTTCGACTCGGTGCCGAACAGCGTGGCGAGGTCTTCCTTGAGCTTCTGATCCATCGCCTGCGCCTGACCGAGGATCCTGAATCCCTCGAAGCGCGGGGCATCCGGCGGTGGAGCGGCAACCGGGGGCGCAGCGCCAGGCGCGGTTCCGGGGATCAGGCCAGGAGGCAGCAGGCCGGGGGGAATCAGCGAACCCATGCCCGCAGCACCCTGCGTGACCCAGTTCTGGATCTCTGGGGGCAGGCCCGGGATCATCGGCGCGCCGGCTGTGGCACCAGGCACCGGGGTCGCAGTCGCAACGGCCGGGGGCTCGTAGTTCTGCAGACGGTAGACCGTGATGGGCGAGTCCTTGAGCCGGTCAAACGGGGGGGCAATGGACTTGCAGGCCGTGAGCGAAGCAACAGCTGCGACCGCTACGATCGTGAGGGTTCGGGTATTCATGCGCGGCATCTTATCAGGTCTTTCTCCGGGTGGAAGATTCGTCGCTTTACCTTGGGACGCACACAGGAGGATGTCGACAACTGCCGGCAATTCATCGTGCTTTTTGAATTGCGGCAAGGCTTGTCCGTCAAACAACGCTGGATTGGGGTTGGGCTTCCAGATTTCAGCCGCCCACCATCGGCACGAACCGAACTGGCCCCAGGTTCGTACGCTCCACCTGCCCCTGATGCTTGCGCAGCACCAGCAGGTGCTGCACCCCAAACACCGGGCCGACCGGCACCACCATCCGTCCCCCCTCTCGCAGCTGCTCTAGCAGGCGGACCGGAACTTCGGCCGGCGCTGCCGTGATGATCACACCGTCGAAGGGCGCCAGCTCCGGCATCCCGAAAAACCCGTCTCGCAGATGCACCTGCACGTTGTCGTAGCCGACCGACGCTAGCGCTGCTCTCGCACGATCGGCGAGCGCCTCAACAACTTCCAGACTCTGCACGTCGGCGCACAGCCTCGACAGCACCGCGGCCTGGTAGCCCGAGCCAGTGCCTATCTCCAGAATGCGCTCATTGCCCTGGAGCTGCAGCGCATCGCTCATCAAGGCGACGACCGTGGGCTGGGAGATGGTCTGCCCGTCGCCGATCGGCAGCGGGCCATCCTCGTAGGCTCGGTCCAGCAGGTCAGCGGGCACGAACACGTGGCGCGGGACTTCGCGCATGGCGCGGGCCACCCGGGTGCTGATGTGCTCCGCTCGCTCGATGCGTCGTACGAGCTGCTCGCGAGCCCAGAGCGTCACTTCGGTGTCCGGCACCGGACCGTCCCTCCGTTCCGGCCAATCATAGGGCATGGAACAGAGCGCGGCAGCTCTGTGTCACCTCGACACAGGAAGCTGCCGCTCTCGTGTGGAAGACTGGGCTGATTACCAGCGATCGCTGCGATTGCCGCGACGGCTGCCGCCAGAACGGCCGCCACCGCCGCCGCCACCGCCACCGCCGCCGCCGCCACCACCGCCGCCACGGCCGCCGCCGAAGCCGCCGCCGCCGCCGCCACTGGTGCGCTCACGCGCCTCGTTGACCGTCAGAGCGCGACCATCGAGCTCGGTTCCGTGCAGCTCGTTGATCGCCTTCTGCGCGTCGGCCGCGCTCGCCATCTCGACGAACCCGAAGCCGCGGGGCTGTCCGGTCATGCGATCGGTCACCAGCTGGGCAGAGACGACCTCGCCGTGCTTGGCGAAGGTCTCACGGAGCTCAGCTTCCGTGGTGTTGTACGAGAGATTGCCTACATAGAGTCGATTGCCCATTTTGATCTCACCCAAACGTCAGACGCGCTACCGTCACCCACGAGCGAGAGCGGCGCGCCGTCGCGCTCCCTCGAAGACCGTCCCAACCACGGGACTGGTCATCCACCGAACGCGAACGCTGAGCGAGTACCCCAAACAGCTCTGCACGTAACCTAGTGTGGGGACTGATCAAAACGAGGCTCCTGCGGATAGCCAGGGCAACATGGCCCGAAACGGTGACGAGCGCAAGCAAGAGTAAAGAAAAATGGTCATGCAACCACGGGCAAGCCCACCGTTGGATGGATCCGCTCTACCTGGAGGCTTGCCCTTGGCACGCTTTGCGTCGAGGGAATCGGTGCTCTAAGGCACGCAGCACGCCGTGTGCGGTGAGGCCCCGCTCACCTCCCCGGTCAGCGTCCCGCTCCCCTTGGCCGCGCAGGCGCCGCCTGATGGCGTCCCCACCACCACGTGCTCCGACCAGGCGTACTCGGCCACGGTTGTCTTGGTGCACGTGTCAACCAGCGGAATTTCCTTGAGCAAGGTCTGACAGTTGGAGTCGCTGAAGAGCTGGATCTTGGCCTGACACGCCTCCCCTGCCGCTGGATCACACACGCACCCGGTCGTATCGCAGCCGCGCGTGTCCGCAAACGCCTCGTAGTAGACCAGCTTCTTCGTGTAGCTCCCTGAGCAGGCAAGATCGCCCGTGGCAACCACGCATGGCTTGCCCGTGGGCTTGGGCACGCACACCCCGGTCGCGCACGTGCCCACCTTCGAAGACGCACACACGTCCGCTGCCTTGCCCCACACCGGCGTGGTCGGTTGATAGGTCACCGACGAGCCGCACGTGCCCTTGGTCGCGACCGCTGGCTGCCCGTTCGCCTTGACGCTCGCAGGGATCACGGTCTGCCCCATGAACTCGCAATCGATCGCGGCATTGGGCAACCATGCGCTCGTACTGTCGCACGTCTCGTTCGCCCACAGCCCTGCTTTGTAGGTCGTCGAGCACGTTCCACCCGCAGGAGCCCCGCACGCGCACGCGCACGCAGCCTTGGGCGCGCTCGGCTCGCCGTTGTAGGTCGCGCTCACATCGAGCGTGCACTTGAGCGCCGGATCTCCTATCGCGCGCTCCTTGACCGTGCCCGGTGAGCCGAAGCCCGCTGGCGACGCAGGCACGCACAGGTAGTCCTTGGTGCACTGCGGATCGTCGCAGTCGACCTTCTGGTCTGCGTTGTCGTCGACGCCGTTCAGGCAGTCTTCGGTTCCCACCACGACATCTTCGCTCACCGCATCGTCGCCAGCGTCCGACGCGCCGCCAGTGCCCGCTTGCGAGCTTCCACCCTGCGAGCTTCCGCCCTGCGAGCTTCCGCCCTGCGAGCTGCCACCCTGCGAGCTGCCACCTTGCGAAGTGCCACCAGCGCCGCCAGTACCCGCTGACATTCCGCCGCTTCCAGCCGACGAGCCGCCGGTTCCCTCAGGCTCTGCCATCTCGCCGTGCGTGTTCAACGCGCACGACGCACAGAGCGCTGCGAGTGCGAGCAGAGGAAGCGTCCATCCGAGTCCGCTCTCCTCTGCCATTCGCATTCGCATTCGCATTCCTGGTTGAGAGTTCCTAGTTCTCACTCCGGCGATGCATCCGGCCCTTCTGCTGCATCCGGCCCTTCTTCCGCATCCGGCCCTGCATCTGGCCCGGGCGGCGGCGCTGTCTCGGTCACTGTTAGCACACCGAGCTTGTCCACGCCGTTCTGGCTCCCGTCGAGATCGCAGTACATCCAGGCGTCATCGGTCGCGCCCTTGAACCGGAACGTGTACGCGTACGTGCCCGCTGTCCCGACGTTGAGCTTGGCCATGTACTCGTCGTTGTTGCCGCTATCCACGTTGTAGGTCGCGGAAACCCAGGTCCAGCCTTCCTTCGATGGATCACTTCCCGGCGGGCCATAGCCGAGCGCTGCTTCCACGCCCGCGCCTTGGCCGATCGCGCTCGTCACGCCGTTCACCCACACCTGTCCGTAGCCCGGTGCGCTGTCCGCGCCCTTGGCAACCTCGAGCTTCTCCGGCCACTGCAGGTTGCACCAGCCCACGCGCGTCTCGAACTTCAGCTGCCAGGTCTTTCCGACCTCGAGCGACGGGTCCCCGAGCCACAGGTACATCTTCGCGTTCTCGGCTGCGTCGTCCTTGCCGCCGTACTGCGCAAGGAGCGCGGCTCGCGCCCGGTTGGTCAGCGGACCGATCGCCGTGATGCCTTCATCGAGCACGCCGTTGAACAGGTACTTCATGAAATCGTGGTTCGGGATGGTCCACGACGGCTCCGTTGCCCCGAAAAACGCGACCGCGCCGCCATTGGGGTTGAGCACCCACTGCTCGGCATTGGAAGGCGTGTCGTTGCTGAGCTTCATGTTCAGGCACGCCATGCTGAAGACCACGGGCGTCATCGCGCCGTTCTTGATCCCAGGATCTGCGCCGCCGAAATCCTTGCCGTTCCACTCGTACCACGCGGTCTCTGAGCCGTGCCCGCGATAGGCCAGGATCCCAAGGCCGCCGTTGATCGACTCGAGCAGCTGCTCGGTCGTGGCATGCTCGCCGCCATAGATCTTCTGGAAGTCGATCAGGCCGGGCTTGTAGCGCTTGGTACGCACCGACTCCGCACACTCCGTGTACTTGCGCGGATAGTCCTGCTCGTGCACCACCAGCGCGATCTTCTTGCGCCAATCCGCGCCCACATCCCCGGTCTCGTAGGCCACGGTCTTGCTCACGTGCAGAGCTGCTTCTTCAGGCGTCTTTGCGCTGATGCGTCCGATCGAAACCTCGGCGAGCAGGTCGTCGCCGGCCAGAAGCCCGTACCAGTAGTCGCTCGGCAACGGGCTGCTGTTCCAGTTGTTCGGATCCGCCGGGTACACGTACATCGGCAGGTCAGCCACGTCGCCCACCAAGAGCGCGTACTCGATCGCGGAAGCCTTGTACGCCGCATCGATGCGCGCCTTGATCTTGTCAGGCTCTGCACCGACCTCGCTCAGCTTCACCACCTCGGTCTTGAGCCCCTGCGTGTTCTTCAAGTCCACCAACGGCTTGATCGAATCCACAAGCGCGTCAGCCGCGATCACCAGGTAGCGAACCCGATCCGGCTCGTCTTTCTTGGGCCCGGTCGCAGCTGCGGCTTCCGGATAGTTCACCATCCCGCTGCCATAGGCTTGCGCCATCGACGACTCGCCTTCGTCGACCGTGTCCTTGGGCTCGCTCTTGTTGTCCGCAAAGCGCACGCTGAGCTGCACGCGCGTGGATACGTCGAGCTGCTTGCGCGAGGGGTTGTACTGGAACGGGTTGACGGTCACGCGCACCACGCGGTAGTTGCGCCACGTGGAGACAGGATCGACCGAGTAGGCCGTATTCGGATAGGCCGCGTCCGTGCCGTAGAACGCGGTGTCGACCACGAAGTCAGGCTTGGGCGCGTCTTCCACCGAGGTCGCCTGGGCCGGGATGAGCGTGATCTTGTCAGCGCGCTGCGTCTCGATCGGGTTGTAGCCTTCGATCCACGCGGTGTCGGTTCCAGGCGGAAGGCCGAGCAGAAAGCTGACCACTGGCACTGCAGGGCGCCCCAGCTCACGCGTGGAGCCAGCGCCTGGCAGGTTGAGCTTCTGGTAGGTCTTGCCGTTGTGCACTTCCATGGTGCGCGTGATGTCAGGCAGAAGCACTTCGATATCTGCCTTGCCGCTCTCGAACGACAGCAGGTTCACGCGGTAGCCGGCGCCCTTGGGGGCGAGCTCGTTGCACCAGGGGAAATATGCGGGACAAGGCACGTCGGACTTGCCTGAAGCGTGCAGTTTGGCTTCGTTGATCATGTCGCCGCACGACGCTGTGGCGAGGTGCGTCAGATCTTCCTGGCTCATGGTATCGCATGAGCGGTTTTGCGAGCCGAAGAGCGAGCCGGACTGAGCGCCGAGCAGGATCTCGCAGATGGCGTCGTCAGGATTGGCTTCGCAGAACTCTGCGGAGCAGGAGTCCAGGCGATCGAGTGCGTCAGCGCAGTTGAACGGCGCAGGCGCGGGCGAGTCGTTGGAGGAAGAAGAGCAAGCGGCGAGGAGAGGGAGCGCAGCGAGGTAGGGACGGAGGCGCATGTAGGTCAAGGTACCACTTTGGCGTTCCGGAGAGAACTAGGAACAGGGAACAAGAATGCGAAGGAGAAGGCGAATGGGAGAGGGAGAGAACTAGGAACGGGGAACAAGAATGCGAAGGAGAAGGCGAATGGGGTAGCGAATGGGAGAGGGTTCACGCCGCGTGGACGTGCTTCGAGGCCTCGACGAGCGCGCGCAAGGCGGCGGGCACCGCTTTCGGGCTGCCGAAGTGCTTCAAGAGGTCTTGGTCGAGGTACACCGCGTAGCGGTAGCCGGACTGCAGCCGGGCGTAGCGGTGGGGCTGGATCCCCTGCGAGAAGTCCGTTTCCGGAATGACGAGCTCAGAATCCTCGTCGCTCATAGGTGTCCTGCTCCGTGCGAGATGCCTTGATGCATGGCTTGCCATGCTGTCCAAGGCTTGCCAGTGGCAAGCCGCCACTGACAACCCAGAGAACCTGGCTTTGGGGTCTGTGGCGGCATGCTACCAGCATGCCCTAGACGGGCATGCCACCGGCATGCCTTGGCGATGAGGGTCATTGGGACGCCAAGATCACACTGGGCCGCTCAGGGCTGGCTGGGGGGTCTAGCCGCAGATTCCACGATCCGGCACGAGCGAACGGTGCGAGAGAGGCAGGATTGGGGAGTAGGAGGGTGAGCCGCGGAGCGTGTGCGCCGCGGCTCGGGAGAGCGTTGTTACTTGCAGAGGCCGAACGTGCCGACTTCCGTGGGCGCGATCGCTTCGCAGGTCTTGGCGGTGCCGATGCAGTCACTGTTGCCGCAGCACATGTACGCGCACTTGCCGGGCCCGCCCTCGCCGTCCTGATCGCAGTGCATCTTGCCCTTGCACCACGGACCCGCCTGATTGTCACAGGCGCCGCCTTCGTCGACCGTGTCGGAGGGGAAGCAAGTGAAGACCGACGAGGTGCCGTCGGAGCCGAGGTCGCAGTCCTCGCCCGACTTGCAGCCGGTGTTGGCAACCGGGTTGCAGTCGAAGCCGATGGTGCCGGTCTTGACGCAGGACTCCGGAAGCGCATTGCTGCCGCCGCCCGTTCCACCAACGCCGCCGCCGCCCGTGCCGCCGCCGCCTACGCCGCCGCCGCCCGTGCCGCCGCCCTGGCCGCCAACGCCGCCGCCACCGGTGCCGCCGCCCTGGCCGCCGACGCCGCCGCCGCCCTGGCCGCCCGTGCCGCCGCCGCCCGTGCCGCCCGTGCCGCCGTCCTGGGGCGTCGAGAGGCACTTGGTGTACGCGGTCATCTGCGTCGCGCACTTGTTGGGATCACAGGCGTTTGTCGTCGCGCAGGAGAGCACGGCGCCCCACTCCGCGCCGCAGGAAGCGCCGGCTGCATCGCACTTCGCCTTGCAGTCCGTTGCGCCCTTGCCGCACTTGCTGCAGTAGCTGGTGCAGTCAGCACCGCCGCCCGGAGATCCTGCTGCACCACCCGAGTCCGAAGAGCTGCACGCCGCGACGAGCCCGATAAAAGCCGCCGCCATTCCCATCGTCGAAATCAGTTTGAAAAGCTTCATAGACCACCTCTTGAAAGTGGGAAGACGAATGCCGGCCTCCCGTCGAGACTTGGTACGCTCGCAAGAAACCAACACTTCCCGTCGTCCCGGTCAAATGTTTTCTATCGAAATCCCCAACGATTTGAGTGTGGAATCCGCTCTCGCTGGCGGCATCGAATCCAGGCTCACGTGGAATACGGATTGCTGGGCGCAACTCGTGAATTGGGGCTGGCGCCCCCGATCTCCCTTGTCCCTGTGAATACCTCTGAGCTGAAAGGGAGCCCCCTAGGGTGAGCGCCGACGGCGCCTCGCCGCCACCAAAGCCGCCGCCCCGAAGAGCAGCCCGAACAGTCCGCTCGACGAACCCTTCGAAGTCGTGCAGCCACCGCTTGATCCGCTCGCTGGCTGCTCTGCCAGCCCAGGATCCGTGCCGCCTGTGCCAGCTTCTCCAGCTGCTCCGCCCTCGGATGCACCAGCCTGTCCTCCGCCGCTGCCGCCTGCTCCCGCCGCGCCTCCAGCCCCTCCCACGCCCGCATCCTCAGGCACGTCCCCGCATTGCCCGGTGCACTTCGGCGTGCAGCTCGTGGTGCACATGCAGTCGTAGACGTACGCGAACGTCTCCACGCCCGAAGCGTTCTTGCTCTTGCACCCTTCGCGACATGCCGACGACGTGCACGCGTCCACGCACTTGAGAAGCGACATGCACGCCGGCTCGGCTGCGCACATCTCGTAGTAGTCCTTGCACGTGTCGTAGCGACACACCTCGCAAGCCGTTCCCGTGGTCGGCAGCGGTACGCACATCGGGACCGGATCCGGCTGCTGCATGCCCATGATCGTGATCTTGGTATCCAGGCAGATCATGTCGGACGGGCACTGCCCTGGGTTGCAGAATTCGGAGCAATAGCTCTTGTCCATGCAGTACAGGCCCTTGCACTCTGCGCCCACAGCGCAGGGCTTCTCTCCTGTCTTCTTCTTGCCAACCGGCGTGGGCGGCGTGACCCCCTCGTCGACCGCGGTCGCACCTGCTGCGAGCAGCGCCTTGTCGATCAGGTCCTTGTGCTTGTCGATCATGATGAAGGTCTGGTAGCCGGTCTTGCAGTCGCCGCCTCGCGAGGTCACGCCGAGGATCGCGCCGGTCGCCATGGCCGTGATCGGACCGCCGGAGTCGCCCTGGCAGGTGGACTGGCCGAGCACGAACTCGCCGGCGCCATTCCAGAAGTTGTAGTCCATGCCTGCGGTCACGACCGGGATGTCTCCGCGTCGAAACCGTTGCCCGGCCGAGTTCTGGTTGTTGGGGTTGGTCAGGCCGTAGCCGATCGCCATGACCTTCTCGCCGATCTGGGCCGAGTAGCTCAGGCGCAGCTTCATGGGAGTCGCGCCTGCGATGGGCTGATCGAGCACCACCAGGCCGACGTCGTTGGCGCACAGCAGCTTGCTCTGCTCGTTGACGATGATCTGCTTGCCTACTGCGGCCGGGCTGCCCCACATGTTGGGCGCAAAGCCCGTGTACACGGCGATGTCCGAAGGCGCCAGGTTGGCGCCAACGTGCGCTGACTGCGATGAGTTGCCGTAGGGGTCGCAGTCAATGCCCGTGCCTTCGGGCAGAACGCTGTGCGACACGCAATGGCGCGCGGTGAGCACGAGGTTCGGCGCAATGAGCGAGCCGGTGCAGCCTCCCATGTAGCCGAGCATCAGGAACACCACGGACTCGTGCGCTTGCGCGTCGTTGTCCGTCACGCCTCCGATGATGGGCGAAGGAGTGCGAGCGATGCGCTCGCGATCGGTCGGGGAGTTGGAGGAGCAGGATGCGCAGAGGGCGAGCAAGAGGATAAGAGGGCGACGCATGTCGTCACCTTATCAGATGAGCCGGAGGAAACTAGGAACTAGGAACATGAATGCGAATTCAGAATTGAGAAATGGGGGCCGGAGGAGACTCGTCGGGGCCTTCCCATTCGCATTCGCGTTCGCGTTGCCAGTTCCCAGCTCCTAGTTCTCAGCTGGTACCGCGTACCGAAGTGCGTAGCGGGATCATGGGCGCCCACCGCGTTCCGCCAACCGTAGCGACACGGCATCGCCGTGTCTCCGTTAGGCACGGCATGCCGTGCCCAACGCAGGCACGCCATGGCGTGCCGCTGGCCCCACGAACCCGGCGCATTGCGAAGGCGGTCGAACCCGCGACCGCGATCCGGCGGTTGAAACCGTGACCGCGATCCGGCGGTCGAACCCGCGACCGCGATCCGGCGGTCGAACCCGCGACCGCGATCCGGCGGTTGAAACCGCCGTCTGCGCACCGGTCGTTTGCGCGCGCTCCAAGGCCTGGCGGCCTCGACGGTCACCGCGTCGCATGAGGCCGAAGGCCTTGTCCCTGGTACCACGGCTGCCAACAGCCGGCGGGTTCAACCGCCGGCTATGGATCCTGGCGTTGGCCCCATCGAACATCTATTGGGGCTGGGGGTGGGGTTCAAACGTGACCCGGCAAACGCGCGTGGGTTCAGGCGTTGTCCGCCGGCTCCGTCGGCTCGGCAGCCTCTTCCTTGTTCGGCTCCCACCCGCGCATGACGGGCGGCGGCGGATCGCCGAACAGGGTCAGGATCGCGACCTGCCATTGCTCTTCCGCGATC
The DNA here is from genome assembly GCA_016218915.1 of Deltaproteobacteria bacterium. GTDB lineage: Bacteria > Myxococcota_A > Polyangia > Polyangiales > Polyangiaceae > JACRCQ01. The sequence goes on along the minus strand of JACRCQ010000073.1, from coordinate 154,107 downwards.
GCTTCCTGGTGCTTCGGCGTGCCAGGCGCTTCGGTCCAGTTGCTGAGCTTCTCGTCCACTTCCTTGAGCGCAAGACGCGTCGCCACGACGTCGATCTTGTCCTTGGTCATGAACTTGTCGGTCAGGAGCAGCGCGTAGTCGTCGGCAACCTCCACGAACCCCGAGCCGACAGCGCAGGCGAGTGTTTCAGCGCCCTTGCGATAGGTGACGAGCCCGATGCGCAGCGCGGCCAGCAGCGGGATGTGGCCAGGCAAGACGCCGAACTCTCCCTCCACGCTCGGCGCAGTGAACTCGTCGACCATCTCGCTCAGAACCATGCCGGTCGGCGTGACCACTTCGATGCGTATCTTGCCGGCCTGCAGCTTGGCTAGCGCGCCAGCCATCAGCTCGCCTCCTCCGCCTTCATCTTCGCAGCCTTCGCCTTGGCGTCGTCGATGTTGCCGCACATGTAGAACGCCTGCTCGGGCATGTCGTCGTGCTTGCCTTCCACGATCTGCTCGAATGCGTCGATCGTCTCGCTCAGCGGCACGAACTTGCCCTCAAAGCCCGTGAACTGCGCGGCCACGAAGAACGGCTGGGACAGGAAGCGCTCGATCCTGCGCGCGCGCGACACGATCAGCTTGTCGTCCTCGCTCAGCTCATCCATGCCGAGAATGGCGATGATGTCCTGCAGGTCGCGGTACTTCTGCAGGATCTGCTGCACGCGTCGGGCAACCCTGTAGTGACGCTCCCCCACGATGTTCGGGTCGAGCATCGTGGAGGTCGAGTCGAGCGGGTCCACGGCCGGGTAGATGCCCTTGTCGGAGATGCCGCGCGAAAGCACGGTGGTCGCGTCGAGGTGCGCGAACGCGGTCGCTGGCGCTGGGTCCGTCAAGTCGTCGGCAGGCACGTAGATCGCCTGCACCGAGGTGATCGAGCCCTTGCTGGTCGACGTGATGCGCTCCTGCAACTCGCCCATCTCGGTGGCGAGCGTGGGCTGGTAGCCTACGGCGCTCGGCATGCGTCCGAGAAGCGCGGACACTTCGGAGCCGGCCTGGGTGAATCGGAAGATGTTGTCGATGAAGAGCAGCACGTCCTGCCCTTCCTGGTCGCGGAAGTACTCGGCTGCGGTCAGGGCGCTCAAGCCGACGCGGGCGCGGGCGCCGGGCGGCTCGTTCATCTGGCCGTAGATCAGCGCGGCCTTGGAGATGACCGGCTCGCCGCTCTCGAGCTTGGAGTCGGTCATTTCCCAGAACAGGTCGTTGCCTTCACGGGTTCGCTCGCCGACGCCGGCAAAGCAGGACACGCCGCCGTGGGCTTTGGCGACGTTGTTGATGAGCTCCATGATGATGACGGTCTTGCCCACGCCTGCGCCGCCGAACAGGCCGATCTTGCCGCCTTTTCGGTAGGGGGCGAGGAGATCGATGACCTTGATGCCGGTCACGAATATCTCGACCTTGGTCGATTGCTCCACGAACTTCGGCGGATCGCGGTGGATGGGCAGGAAGTGCTTGGCGTTGACCGGCCCCTTCTCGTCAACCGGCTTGCCAACCACGTTCAGGATGCGCCCGAGGCATTCCTTGCCCACAGGCATCTGGATTGGTGCGCCCGTGTCGCGCACCTCCATGCCGCGCACGAGACCGTCGGTCGCATCCATGGCGACCGCACGAATCGTGGCGTCGCCGAGGTGCTGTGCGACCTCCAGCACCAGATTGTCCGATTCATCGGAAATCGAGGGGTTGGTGAGGGTCAGGGCGGAGTAGATCGTAGGCAGGTTGCCAGGGGCGAACTCGACGTCGACCACCGGACCGATCACCTGCAGAACTTTGCCAACCGCCTTCGGACTTTGCACTTGGGCCATGGGAACGCCTTCCTCCAGTCGCTTTGGGAGCGCGACTCGCCGGGCGCGCGTCTATCACGGATGGCGGGCACCGCCAACCCCAAGCGGTCCGAGGGCCAAGGGCCAAGGGCCAAGGGCCAAGGGCCAAGGGCAAAGGGCCAAGGGCCAAGGGCCGGGGTAAGATACTTGGCCCACCCCCCGCCCACCGGCGACGATTTCCCCATGATCCAGCGTACCAAGTACGAAGGCGCTGAGCGCCGAGTCCACCATGTCTATGTGACCCGAAACACCGAGTACCACGTGCGCCGCGGCGTCTGCGTTGCGGTCAAGCAGCGCAACCAGAAGGAATTCCTTCAGGAACACGGGGCGCTACGCATGCACCTCGAAGGGCACGTCAAGGTCGGCACCCTGCTGCCCATGCCTGGGACGCCCAAGATCGGAGCTCGGATCTACTTCGCGACCGAGGAAAGCGACATCCTGACCAGCCCCGTCATCGCGATCGTCCGTCCCCCCAAGACCGTGGTCGCCACATACCCCCCCGAGAAGTAGTCGGCTATGGGGGGAGCCATGCCCCCGGACGCTCCGCCGCCCTCCCCGCCCGCTTTCTACGGGATGAACGACCCGGCCGGAGCCGTGCGCCAGGACGGTCCAGCTACCACCCCCTCGACCGTGATCCTCTTCAAAGCCTACGCCGCGTTGATGCTGGCGGCCGGTCTTGCAGTGTTCGCGCTCGGCTTGACCATGCTCCTTGTGCCAACCCTGAGCAGGGGGACGTCGCATCTTGGGTTGTCCGGAATCCTGACCGGGACCTTCTACGCGGCCTTGGGCACCTTGCAGGCAGTGCCCTGCCTCGTCGCACTCTTCGCAAAACCCAAGCCGTGGGTATGGACCTTTGACATGATCATCGTCGCCCTGGGCATGGTCATCTGCTACTGCTGGCCCCTTTCGATCCCGCTGCTCATCTACTGGACCAAGCCTGAGGTCAAAGCACACTTCGGGGCAAAGTGAGAGCGCTCAGAGAAGACGCAGCGAGCAGCCGATCCCGACCCGATCCTCGACCTTGATCGCGTCCAGGTTGCGAGTATCTGCGTCGATGGTCACGCCCACCGTGATCACCCCAACGAGCGCGCGCTGAGCCACATCGCCGATCAGGCCGCCGAGCAGCCGATCGAGCCGCCCCATCCTGCCAGCCACCGCATTCTTGGCAACCGCTGTGCATGGGATCGTACCTGACAGCTTCAGCCCGATCAGGCCGTAGCGCTCCACCACCTGCACCTGCCCAGAGCCGTCGAGCTGAAAGGCCCCAGCCACCACCTTCACGTCGGTCAGACCGGCCTTGCTCCGATCCTGCGAAACCGCCAGCTTGCCGTCGATCACGGTCTGGCTCCCGGTCACGATCCCGTTGAGCTCCATCGGGTGAGGCGGCACGAAGTTGTGCAGCACCAGGTGCAGCGATCCATCCATGGGTGCTGCGAGATCGGCTGCACGAAGCTCCACCACGCCTTCGGCCGAGATCCCTCGCGGCTCCATGGCGATTCCGAGCATCGATGCGAGATCGGTCACCGGCGCCTGCTTCCACGCCACCTTCAGCGAGTAGGGAGCGCGCCGAGCCAGCTCGATCCGGATCGGAGCAGCAGACGGGTCGTCGGCGCCGATGCCGATGACGACCTCAGGCGTGGCTGTCTTCCACGTCATCACGACCTGCTTGAACCCCAGGCCGGAGATCAAGACCTTGGGTGTCTTCAGACGGACTCCGCCCGGCTCCGGAGCGAACGTGGCCTTCTGCAGCGTGAGCCAGGGCTGCGACTTGCGATCGTCGCGCCAGAGCACGTCGAGCCCGTCAGCTTGGATCGGGATCTCGGACAGCTCCTTGTGCGCAGCCATCCAGTCGGTCGCCTCGGTCACTGCGCCGGACACGGGACCGCTGAGCTCCAGGTTCAGACCGTGGATGGCCACGTGCGTGGGTGCAAGCGTTGCAAGCTCGACTTCGATCGTGGCTGCATGTCCTGCCAACGACGGAACGTTGACGAGAGTGAAGCGCGTGTCGCGCAGGCGCACGGTGCTCATCGAGACTTCGATGGCCCCGGGCACGACCTGCACGCCTCGATTGCGGCACTCGCGGATCACGTACCAGTTGACGAAGCGTCGATACCCGAGCGCGACCACGACCGCGCACAGCAGGAGCAACGCCGCGACGGCGGCGAGGACGATCCTTGCGCGTGAGGTCTTGCGCGCGCCCATGCTCGTCAGGTGGTGGGCGGTGCTTTGAGCGTGACGTAGAAGAAGTCGCGGAAGCTCGGCGTCTTGATGTAGTCGCCGGTCTGGAAGGTGAATCCGGGCACCAGGCCCGTGACGGTGAACTCGCCCGGAGCTCCGGACTTCTTCTGGTAGAACATGAAGCGCGGGAACGAGTGGTTCACGTCGAGCTGGGCGATGTCATACGCCCCGGCTGCCATCATGCCGTCCGCGATCGACTTGACGGTGAGAGCATCGCCCATTCCGAAGAACAGGATGCGCCCATCCTGGCTGAGGCCGATGGCGGATCGACGGATCACGGTGGCGCCGCCGACCGCAGCGCCCCACGAGGTATTGTCCGCGTGCAGCGCGGGGTTGACCCTCCCCTGCTCGACCAGGCACTGCGGAGTCTGGCGGAAGGCGACCATCTGCGATTCGGTCGGCTCGAGCTCGGGCCAGGATCGCACGCGCACAGTGCCATCGCGGTAGATCGCAACGGTGCACGAAGTCGGCCTCGGATCGCCGATGCGGGTGCCGTCGACCATCATGCCGTAGTGGCCGTGGATCGTAAGAAAACCGCCGTTGAACGCTGCGAGCAGGTTGTCAGCGTCGCTCGCTTCCACCAGCCCCGGACGCTTGTCCTTGGCTCCGTCCTTGGACCGCGGCTCGACCGTGCCTGCGACCGCGTGCAGGCGGATGCCCTGCATCTCCATGGCAACGATGGCGAGCGCTGCAAAGGGGCGCTTGGGATCCGGGTGTACCATGGTCTTGTACAGCACGACCTTGCCACCTTCCGGGGCGGTCATGGCAGGAACCCATTGGCCATCGCCAGGTCCTGCGACACGGTCCGAAGGCGGCGTGAATGCAGCAGGAGGAAAGCCGTTGACGCCTGCACCTCCATCCCCACTGGGGACAGGAGGAGCCGGCTCGCTGGCGACCGGAGCTGAACCGCTTGCAGAGGATGCAGCCCAGTAGCTGACCGGCTTGGAGTCGCCGTAGCGCCAGCGGTTCCATCGATCCTGCCACCCGTAGAAGGTGTCTTCGGCCCACGCCACCGGCTTGGGACCGACCACGGCGCGGACGCCATCGGCGAGCGCTGGTCCGAGCCAGGGCACGTGGTGGATGGCAAACCAGAGCGCCAAAGCGCCGGCGAAAATCGAACCCAGGGCGACCGTGGATCGGAGGGCCAAGCCACGCCTGGATCGACGATTCGTGCTGCTACCGTGCTTCACGGCCGGACAGCGTAGCGCGTCTTGGGGGAGAGGGCGAATGTTCGTAGCTTCGGTGCGGCGGGGCATGCGATTTGTGAATGCGCGCGGCCGGCGCAGCATTCCCGGGACGGGGAAATCACGGCTGAGGAAGGCTGCTGTCGTCGAGCGGACGGATGAAGGTCGCGGTCAGCTGGCGGAAGGTGTCGAGATCGTCGACGTACTTCTGCAGCACAGCCGCTGCGCCCGCGTTGGCCGTGTTGAGCTGCGCCTTGCCATTGCCGTCGAGCGTGTACTGCAGCGTCCCATTGGTGTTCGTCAGGGGGTTGCCGAGCGGGTCCTCGTCCACGAGGTACGCGATCGCCGCGAGCCGGTTGGCCCACTCGATCATCCTCGCCCCGACGCCCTTCTGATGGTCCTTGCCGAAGAGCTTCTCGGTGCCGACCGCGTGCGCCTTGTAGGTCAACCCGTTCGCCGGGTTGTAGAAGGCGTAGACCTCGGACGCAGGCCATCCCGGCTCGTCATTGGCGAGCACTGCGATGCGCGCGTCGTTGATCCACGAGTTCGACCAGTTGGTCGGGAAGAACATGGCTCCCCAGACCATCGCGTAGAGCCGCTCATTGAATGCGAAGTTGGGATCCGCGAGCTTGGCCGTAGCGCCTCGCGTCCCCAAGCCGGTGCGATCGTACCAGGTCGGATACCGCAACGGCTCCGTGGGAGTGTCTGACGGATCCGCAGGCGGCTCGGTCCAAGGCGAGAACGCTTCGAGGTCGCCGGTGAACAGGTTCGCGTACAAGCGTCGGATCTGCTCCGGGTACACGGTCGCGAAGTTCACGTTCTTGTACCGCGAGTCGGTGAAGTCCTCCTTGGAGTTCGAGATGAAGAAGTCGAACGCCTCGGTCAGGTAGTACGTCGCCCAGATCTTCTCGTAGTACACCCCGACCTGCGTCTGGTAGTCCGCCCACCAGTACCCCTGCGAGTAGTCGAAGTCGTTGTGCACGTACTTGCCGTCGCCCAGCGTCACGCGGAAGTCGTACAGGTACTTGTCAGGCTGCGGTGCCCAGTCCGCTACGTGCACGGGCAGGTCGACACCGTAGGGCTGCCCGGTCGTGGCGCACACGTCGGCCGGGCAGTAGTACCCCGGCTCTGGACGCGTCAGGATGCGCGCGTACAGATCGAGCGCCACGGTCGAGCCCATCGCGAGAGGCCCGTAGTAGCCGTCGTCGAGGAACTCCGTGGTCGGCTGCGTGGGATCGCCATCCAGCACCGCTCCGAACGCAAACGTCTTGGCGATCAGCTGGATCGTGTCGAGGTAGTGCGACTGGATCCTGGCCGTTGTGTCCCAGGAGTTGAACTGCACGCGGTTGTGGCGGAACGAGTCGACGATGTACCGGTTCTCGTAGCCAGCCTCCAGGAAGCGGATCTGCTCGTAGGGGTCAGCGCCCGCATCGTAGGTGAAGGAAGGCACATTGCCCGTGTCCGCGTACTCGTCGGAGGAGAACAGGTAACCGCGACGAACCCTGCCCTTGGCATCGACCGCCTTGGTGTTCACGCCCCAGGAGAAGGATGCGTATTCGGGATCCGATGCGAAGTCGATCAGGTCGCGATAGTCGACGACGTCCATGGGGCTCGACGCGCACTTCTGACCGAGGACCGAGCCTGGGGAAGTGTCGGCCTGGCACGCGCCGAGCAGCCCGAACTCGCCGTTGTACCGGGAGTAGTGGATGCGAAGGTAGGCTGCGCTCGGGTCGACCTGCGGGAAGTAGTAGAGGCCGAACAGACCTGGATTGGCAGTGAATGCCGTGAGCTTGTACGCCTTCTCCTGGCCGCCGCCAGCACCGTTCACGCTCACCCCTTCCTCGGCCCACATGTCGACCACTCCGCCGTAGCCGAACCGCATGGCAGCCCGGTCGTACTTGCCCTGCAGCATCTGGTCGTGGTTCTGGTCTCCCGGATAGTCCATCACGCTCGACGTCGAGTATCGCCCGATGTTGCCGTCGATCTCGTACTGGCTGATCGGATCGCGCCATCGCGGCCCGATGCAGTCCGTGCCGTCCGTGGTGCCTTCCGGGCACTCGCCGACGACCTCGCCGTTCTTGGTGCGAAGCTGCCAGTAGGGCGTGTGGTAGTTGAGCGAGTCGAAGGTGGCCGCGAAGTTGTGGCGCAGCCCCATCGAATGTCCCATCTCGTGGGCCATCACCCCCTTGCTGTATTCCTGCCTGGCCCACAGGTAGACCTTCTGCTGGTAGTCGAGCACAGCCTTGGGATCCTTCGGATCCGGCGCTGCAAAGAGCTTCGCCGCTTCCTGCGCCATGCCGAGCAGGTTGTCGGGCTCTGTGTCCTCGATGCGGCAGGAGTGCCGCCGCGCGTGCGCCACGCGGGCCGAGATCTCGTTCGATCGGCGCACCGCGGGATTGAGCCTTCCAAAGGGGGAGCCGCGCTGGATGGCGTCCTTCGTGATCGGGCCCTTGGGGTTGTAGCCCACCAGCTGCGCCAGCTCGGGCGAGACCATGGCTGCTTCCGTGGGCGAGCCGTGCAGCTGGGTCAGACGCGCGGAGAGCGCAGTGTTGCCGGGCCCCAGTCGACCGCCTGCAGTGAGCGCATCGACGCGCTGCTTGTGGCGCATCGAAGGAGGAACCTTGGTGTGCGGTCCGCCGGATCCACCGTGGATCCCAGCCAGGTAGTTCTCGATCACGGCAGGATCCAGGGCAGCCTTGCGCGAGGCGATCTCAGCGGCGCCCATGGGCTTGCTGCGCTGCGCTGAGCCACCGGGCTGGTTGGCCTTGATCCAGTCCGTGACGTTCTTGCCTTGCAGGTACTTGTCCGGATCCACGGTCCCGTTGATCAGGCCGAGGATGTCCACCAGGGTCGAGGCCGCGCGATCGAGGACTGCGCCCCACTGGTTGACGCTACCCGCGATCTTCTCGCCGGTCAGCGGGTCTTCGGCATCCATCATGATGCCCCAGGGCGCGGTGATCTGGGGCGATTGGATCACGTTCATCAAGTTGAAGCGCAGATCTCCCAGCCTGGCGGTCGTCCCCTCCGGGCCGCACACCGCTGTGTCGTCCTTGAGCGCATCGACCGGATTGTGGCAGAGCACGAAGATCTTCGGCACCTCGTTGGGGGCGCTGGTCCCCACCGGAGGCGAGTAGTTGTCGGTCCAGGGCTGAGGCCAGCCCATCTGCGCTTCGCATCCCGCCTCGCCGGTGCGACGGCACTCCGCGAGCCGCGCGGCGATCGTCGCAACCCGGATCGCCTCGCTCCATCCGTCGAGCGCCAGCGCAGTCCCCTCGAACAGCTCCTCGGGAAAGCCCTGGTTGACGTGCCAGGCGATGGTCTTGATCTTCCTGTCGCGCATCGGCAGGGTGCACTCGCCGCGGAACGCATCGCAGCGAGAGCCGCGTCCCACGCTCGCGCACTCGTCCTCGGTGCCATCTGCGTTGTCGTCGCGATGCACGTTCGCCCCCACAGGGGTCGTCTCCGGCGTCGCGCAACGGACCATCGGATCCGCGTGCGATTGCTCGTAGATGTTCCAGCGGGTCGCGAACCGGTGCCACTTGTCGTCCACCACGCCGTACCTGCGGTCGTAGCCGTAGCGATCCATGGTGAACCAGCCGAACATGTCCATGCGGGTTCCATCGAAGTCGAGCGGCTCGTAGTCGTGGTCCACGACCTTGAGGAAGGAATGGCGCAGGGTGATCTCCGCCGGGTTGCAGCTTTCGGTGGGAAAGCGCCCGACCAGCCAGCAAGCCGGGAAGTCGCCCCATTCCGCGTCGTGGATGATCTGCGGCGCCGCATACACCTTGTTGGTCACGTCGAAGTAGCCCGTCTTCTCGTCGAACACCGGCACGTCAGGGCTCGTCGGATCGTTGACGTAGTAGGCAATCGGCTCGAACTTGACGCCGTAGTAGATGCCGAGCTGCGAGAGCGTGTCGAAGTCGTAGGTGTCAGCGACCAGATTCTTCGACCAGTTCACGCGGAAGTAGTCGCGCTGGTACCACGGGCGATCGGTGTCGTTCTCGGTGACGACGTTGAGCTCTTCGCCGGTCGATGCGTTGTAGTCGCGCCGGATGTCGAAGTGCTTGGTGATCTCGTAGGCAGCCACGACCTGGCCGTCCGGCGTGCGCCGCGCTCCCTTGAAGTCCGTGTTGTCGACCAGCTCGTAGGTCAGACGCGCGAACAGCGTCTTCTCCGTGATCTCGAAGCGCACCCGCATCGTCGGCTCCGCATCCGAGCTGGTGAACAGCCCGTCCGAGCCAGCGCCCGCCTGCGCGTCGACCACGGTCGTCCTCATGTAGAACTCCGGGTCGTCGGCTGGATCGCCGACCGCTCCCACGAAGAACGACTTCTGGAGTGCATCGGCCTGGACTCGGTTGATCGGGGCTCGCTCCTGGGCACAGCCGACTCCGAACGCAACCGCGGCAACCGCTGCAAACATGGACGACAGGGCAGCACGACGCATGATGCACCTCCGGAAAGAAGCGTCGATCACTACATGATCCCGGGTTTGCGGACCAGAGTGGAACCACCGAGGTCACAGAGCCCACAGCGCGGCGCAGCCGCAATCAAAGCGCCGGAGCGTGCTACTCCAGGGGCTACCTTTCAGGAGCAGAGTATTTTACAGGGAGACGGGAGATCGGGAGATGTGCGAATGGAACTCTGGAGGTGGACCGACGACCCAATGAAGTCGTCCTCACCCGGGTCGGGCCGGGTGAAGAAGGGGACCGTGAACGTCGCCAAGATGGGAACGGCGGCCTGCAAAAGCCGAACGGTCTTAACTGCTCGCAAGGGATCGTCCCGAGGCGGGCTACCGCAGATGCCATGGTGAAATCGAAGGAGACGATGAGCTTCTCAGCTGAAGCCAGCGCAGCAAGCCTCTGTATGGAACTCCCACCTGCACCGGCAGGCATGTTGCTCGAGCGCGGTTGGCCTATCTCTTGCCGACTGCGTGCGCCCGAAACGGGCGCGCCGTCGTCCATGCCCGGAAGTTGGACGATGGCCTGCGCAACCAGGGGTCGAGCTGACCACCTAAAGCATCAAGGGTCACCCTCCGGAACCATGAACCTCACGCGAGCGCCGAGCAGCGAAACTCGGCAAGCCACCCAGTCTGGCGACGTCTCGCGTGGGAGGCGGAGCCTCCGGTGTAGTCTGAGCGCGGGAGAGCCGCGTACATGGCGATAGGAAGGCAGTCGGTGAGTACAGCGCCTTTGCCGCAGGGGAACGCCATGTATGTGGCATCGCAGTCCGACAAGGACTGGCTCCTGGACGTGCAAAGGAAGCTGTACGCGCGAAGCTACGAGAACCCGGAGTACGTCTTCTGCAAGCTGTGGGGGTTGATAACAGACCCTCGCAACCTGCGGGTTGCGATGGCGAGGGTCGCGAGCAATCGCGGCCGTCGCACAGCAGGCGTCGACGGGGTCACGGGGTGCATGGTCCTGAGCAACGTCAGGACAGCCTGGGAAGTTTCGTCCCCAGGAATGCCTACCGCGACAGGCAGGGTCGTTTCAAGGACCACGAGCTGCGCGTCAACACCGATGGAGAGCCCGGTGCGTAACGAAAGGCGCACGTCGGGTTTGGTAAGGGGCGCACGGAAACCTACCGGCGCGAGCCGGAACAGGCGCCGTGCGCCTATTTAACCGGACTTGGCTCTCGCGGATCGAGCTGGGCTTGCGGGAGACACGCGAGGGATCGCTTGAAGACTCAGGCTCCGGACCGGAGTAGCCGCAGATCAACGAGGATCCTCGCAGAGGCTGACGCGACGGGGCCGACCCGTTGAACCAGCGAGCACCAACCCTCCGATCCTGTCTGCGGCTGTCTGCGAGATCTGCGGCTCTCTTCCAGCCAAAGAATCTTCGCGCGACGCGACGATTTGGCGGGTTAGTAGTACAGAGTTGGGAGGGCTGTCACGCGCGGATCACGCGGACAAGTTGATCACGACCGCGCTCAACCCGCGAGACGGCGTACCAGGATCCCTGAAGCAAGCTGCGGGTCGACGTCGATCTGGCTCCCCTGGACCGACACGCGCATGGCCTTGCCCTCGGTGGCGGAACGGGTGACCTCGATGCGCACGTTGGGCAGCAAGCCCGCGTCGACCAGCCGCTCGCGCTCCGGCGATCCGACGCTGAGCCGTACCAGCACGCCCGTCTCGCCGGGGCTCAGAGAGGCCAAGGGAACGAGCCCCAGATCCTGGGAATCCGAAGGCCAGGCCGTGACGACCTTGCACTGGGCGCAGAGCGAGTCCGCGCTGTCCGAGCCTTTTCTGCCTGACGAGCAGCAAGCCGCAAAGGCCTCGAGGAACCCTGTGCCCGCCCTGGGGCACGAGCAAACGAACTGATAGAACGAAGCAAGCCGCTCCAACGTCTCGGAGCTGACCTGATGCTCGATCGCACAAGCGTCCGTCTCAGCCGTCTCTGGCGAGACCTGCAGTACGTCTCGCAGGAACAGGATCAGGAACTCGTGGCGGCGGAGCACCCTTCGCGCCAGCTCCGCGCCCCGATCCGTGAGCTCCACAAACTCGTGCGCCTCGTGCACCACGAACCCGTCGCGGGCCAGGCGCGCCAGCGCGTTGGAGACGCTGGCGTTCGACACGCCCTTTCGCGTGGCGATGTCGCGAACCCGCGCCACACGCTTCTCCTGCTGCAGCTGCAGGATGATCTCGAGGTAGTCCTCCAGGCTCTCCGAGAGCGTCCCCACCGGCGTGGGCTGTCCGCGACTCTTGGAACCTGTGGGCATGGATCACGAGTATTGAGCAGCCCGCACAGGCGTCAAGGCAAATGACCGCCGGGTGCATCCGTGCGCACTGGCCGCTCGACGCACGACGGGGGTGTTTGACCCCGCAGTCGGTCAGGCGTATGCGCTGCGCTCGATGGGAGCACGCATCCGACGCCGCGGGCGCGAAGTGGGATTTCACGATCCAGCCGCGTGGGTCCTGCTGATCGCCGTGGTGCTGCTCGCCCAGGTCGCACTGTGGTACGCGCGGCTCTACCACTACAACGTCATCGACGACGCCTACATCTCGTTCAACTACTCGAAGAACCTGATGCTCGGCCGGGGGATCGTCTTCAATCCCGGCGAGTACGTCGAGGGTTACACCAACTTCCTGTGGATCATCGCGCTCACGCCGGTGTTCATGGTTGCTCGCGCGTTGCACGCCGACCTGACCACGGCTGCCATCCTGTTCAACCTCGTCATCGCCCTGCTCGACCTGTGCCTCGTCTACTGGATCGCGCGACGCATGATGCGTCGATCCTGGGTTCCGGTCGGCCTCGCCATCGTCCTGTGCGTGCTCGACAACTCCTACCAGGGCTACGCGGTCAGCGGGCTCGAGAACCACCTGGTCCTGCTCTGCATGCTCGGTGCCTTGCTCTTCGCCCTCGGCACCTCTCCACGCCGATGGCTGTGGACCGGGATCCTGCTCGGGCTCGCCAACCTGTCGCGTCCGGATGCGGGCTTGTTCGGAGCCACGTTCGCACTGGCCTTTGCGCTGGATCTGGTGCGCAAGCGCGGCGACGACGGAAGCTCTCGGGTGACACGTGCGGCTCTGCTGGGCAAGACGGTCGCGATCTGGCTGCTCATCACCGGCGTGTGGTTCCTGTGGCGATGGCGCTACTACGGGCTGCTGCTTCCCAACACGTTCTACCTGAAGGTGGCGAGCACGTTCGACGGCGTGCAGCGGGGGCTCGAGTACTCCAGGACCTTCCTTGAGGATCGATACTACCTTCCCGTCGCAGCCCTGCTCGCCCTGCGCTGGGTGCACCAGCCGATCGTGCGTTGGCTGCTTCTGTTCGTGCTCTTCCACATGGCCTGGATCACCTACGTGGGCGGCGACTTCTACACCGGCCATCGGTTCTTCATCGTGCTGCTCCCCATGCTCTACCTGCTGATCGCCCGCACCTTCGACGGGGTGATCGCGATGGTGTCGTCGCACCGCTGGTGGAAGCCAATGCGACGCAACCCGATCCTGGTGGCTTCCCTGATCGGTGCCCTGGGCGGGGCATCGGGCTATGGCCTGGCGCATTTCACCAACCGCCTGATGGAGCGCGGGCCCTACACAGGCGAGTATCTGCGCTGGAGCGACGTCGTCGACGGAAACGTGCGGTACATGCGCTGGCTAGCTCGCTTCGTACGGCCGGGCTCGAGCATGGTGGTGGGCGACATCGGGGCTGCTGGGTTCTTTGCAGACCTGAGCGTGATCGATGCGCTGGGCGTGGTCGATCCCAACACTTCCCGGATGAAGGTGAGCGGATTCGGCAAGGGCAAGCCAGGGCACGAGAAGTGGGCGCCGCGCGAGTACATGCTCAGCAAGAAGCCCACCTACGTGAAGTGGGGATGGATCTCGGGCGATCTGACCGGCAACGGCTACTACCTCTTCACGGACTTCCCCCAGGGAATCGATCCGGACGGACTCTGGATCAAGGAGGATCTGGTCGATGGGCGCTTCCTGCCGGAGACCGCCATCCACTTCGACCCCTCCGAGGTCGCTTTCTGGACCCCCTCCGGCAGCGCGTTTGCCACCTTCCCGACCCAGGGAATCATTCACGGCCAGCTGGGCGTGTTCGGCCACGCAGGCAGCTACGTCAACACGTTCACTGCCAACGAGGGAGACAAGGCCACAGGACGGCTGCTCTCGCCGCCTTTCGCGCTCGTGGGCGACAAGATGATAGTGCGGGTGGGCGGAGGACGAGATCCGGACAAGCTGCGTGTGTCGCTGCTGATCGATGGAAAGCGGGTCTTCTACGCCACAGGGAGCAACCGCGAGAACCTGGGGCGGCGTGTGTGGGACATCGCGCCCTACAAGGGAAAGCAGGCCCGGATGGAAGTGGTCGACATCGCCACGGGCAGTTGGGGGCACATCATGGTCGATGAGGCCGTGCAGTGGGTCAGCAACGGGCGGAAGTAGACGAGAGCACCGATTGCTTCGACGCGGATGCCGAGGCGATTCTGGAGCCGCGAGCGTCAGCGAGCGGACCGAAATGCGGGGGCGCGTCCCTGTCCTAGATAAAGCGTCAGGGTGAACCCTGCCGCCGCTGCAAGGCAGGGCGCTCCTTCAAAGCCGCTGCGGCTTGAACATCGAAGCTCACCTTGCACCAGCGGCCGCCTTGAGGCGGCCGCGTTTTCAACGAGGATTGGCAGCCCGCTCCCTTACGGTCGCGGCTCCAACGTAGCTGCGCTCTATCGCCCCGGAATTCCCCAGGCTCGCGCCACTGTCGATAGAGCTTCCTCCGGCATCTGGATCAACACAGGGTGGAGCTTGGGAGACAGCCAGCCAAGCACGGTCTGCAGGCTGTTCTTGGACATGCTCGTGCACCCCTGCGTCGGGGTCTGCGCGTTGGTCCAGGGATGGATCAGCACGCACGAGCCAGCGGCGGGCACCACTGGATCCGTGTTGTGCTTGACCACCACGAACATGTCGAACACCACGTCGCGACGCACGCCGTCCCAGGCCACGGTCGGAGCCTCGGCATAGTACGCGTCCGGCATGATCAACGTGTTGTAGCCTTCCTGCCGCGGGTCATCGATGCACTTCCACCCTTGGGTCAACCGGCCATAGGGCCAGGTCGTGCCCGGCGGTGGTGCGACCGCATATCCGTACGCGTCCGCAAGCTCGAACACGCCCGCAGGAGACTTGGTGTCCCCTTCGCGTTTGGTCGGACCCGGCAACCCGTCTGGATGCAGCCCCCGACCCCAAGCGAGCCCGCGACGTCCGATCGCGACTGCCATGGCATTGCCCACCGCACGCCAGGGTCCGGCCCCTTCCCATTCGTATCGCTGCACCTTGCCGCGGAACTCGGTCCACTTCGGCGTGGTGACCACGATGGCCTGCCTGCTGTCGCGTGGGAGAATCCCGGGACGGTCCACGGGCGTTGCCGCAGATGGTGCGGGCGAGGCTGCGGAGCCGGAAGGCGCAGCCGGCGCCTCGCAGGTGCACGACGAAGCCGTGGCTGAAGGCGTGGGCGCGGCATTCTCAGCGCAGAACCCCTCCGACGATCCGTGCTGCGGGTTCTGCGGCGCAGGGCTCGCGTGCGCGGTCTTGTCCTGCGTGCATCCGGCTGCGAACGCGATCACGATCCCAGCAGCCCCGATCAGGGTCAAGGTGGCGAAGGGGCCGCTGGATGCACAAACCATGGGCTCTGTGCCAACCACGTTCGCCACCTCGGGTCAAGGATATGACGTGGTCCGCAGCGGCTGGACCAGCGTCGGTGCGGTCAGGAGAGGGTCTTGACTTCGATCGATCGAGCCTTGGCGACCGCGGACTTGGGAAGGCTCACGGACAGCACGCCATTCTTGCTGGCAGCGCTGATGCTCTCGGGATCGACATCCTTGGGCAGCTCAAAGGCGCGGGTAAACGAGCCGCTGAGACGCTCGAGGCGGTAGTAGCCTTCGCGCTTGTCTTCCTTCTCGAGCTTCCTTTCGCCGGAGATGGTGAGCACGTTGCGCTCGACGGTGACCGAGACATCCTTGGCTTCCACACCGGGAAGGTCGATGTCGATGCGGTAGTGATCAGCCTCTTCGACGATGTCGAGGCGAGGCACGAAGCTGGTCGTGGTCTGGGAGTCGGACTCGTTGGAGCGTGAGAACCAATCGAGGTCGCGAGCGAGGGTGGTCCAGGGGTTGAATACGGTGAGCATGGCGTGAATCTCCTTCAAATCGCCTGAAGTTCGTTGATGCACGACGCAGGTTAAGTTCCGCTTCGTCACCGTCAAGGGAGTTGACACGGCATGCGTGGAGGATTTTTTCTCGCGCAACCTTCCCATCGCGTGAGGCATCAGAGGCTCCCCCGGAGGGCATGGCGCAGAGGGCTAGTTCCCGCGCTTCGCGATCGTGTCTTCGGCAGGCGGCGCAGGTGGCGAGACCGCGAGCGGCACCACAGGCTGCGGCGGCGGCGTGGTGTAGCTCTGGGCAGGGAGGTGCTCCTGCTGACGCTGCCACGGGTACTTGATGCGCGCGTGGTAGACGTTGACGAGCGTAGTGGCCAGACGCTGGATGAGGGTGCGCAGATCATCCATGCGCAGCCCGCAATCGTCGAGCTGCCCCGAAGCCAGCTTGTAGAACACCACGCGCCGGATCATCTCCTCGAACTTGTCGTACTCCGGCGGAGAGACCGTGCGCGACGCCGCTTCGACCGAGTCGACCAGCATCAGGATCGCGGTCTCCTTGGTCTGCGGCTTCATCCCAGGATACCGGAAGTGATCTTCGGTACGCGGCGCAGGCTTGTCCGAAGCCGGCGTCGCTGCGCCATCCTTGAGCCCATTCTGCTCGAGGTACTTGTTCCAGAAGTACTCGACCAGCTGCGTGCCGTGGTGGGTATACGCGAACTCCACCACTGGCTCGGGAATGCCCGCTTCGCGCAGCATGCGCGTGCCGAGCACCACGTGCGCCATGATCGCGTCGGCCGACACCTCGGGCTCGAGCCCCTCGTGCGGCGAGGGCTCCCCTGGGCTCTGGTTCTCCACGAAGTACTTGGGCTGAATCGTCTTCCCCACGTCGTGGTAGTAGGCGCCCACGCGCGTGAGCAGGGGATCCGCACCGATGGCTGCCGCTGCAGCTTCCGCGAGGTTGGCCATGGCGCGCGAGTGCTCCCACGTGCCTGGCGCTTCCTCGGACAGCTTCTTGAGCAGCGGGCTCTCGATGTCGGTCAGGTCGAGCAGCTTGTCGCGAGGAACCTGCCCGAGCAGACGCTCGGCCGGGTCGCGCAGCACGCTCGAGATCAGCCCGCACAACGCGCCGCCTCCGACGCACGCCAGCAGCCGCGAGTCGAGCAGCAGAGAGAGATCAGCTATGGGATGGAACGTGCCCTCAAACACCACGTCCATGGCGATGTAGGACACGGCCGTGGCCACGCCGGCGATGGTGCCTGCGAGCATCAGCTGCCTGGGCTTGCGTCGGTTGAAGAGCAGCAGCGTGATCATCATGCCGCGCACGAGGACGACCGTGAGGAACAGCAGGTCAAAGCGCAGCAGCGACGCAGCCACGAACGCCATCATCAGGTTGACGAGCATGGCGGTGCGCCGATCGAACCCCATGGCGACCCAGATCGACACGGTCCCGACCGGCACCCAGTACTCGGGAAGCTGGGTGAAGAGCAGCAGCCCCTTGGCAACAGCGGTCATCAGGAAGATCAGCGAGAACACCCCGATGTGCGTGCGCAGCAGACGCACCCTGCTCTGCCCCAGCCGTCGCATGTACGACGAGAGCATGAACGACAAGGTGCCGTAGATGACGAGGTAACCTGCGAGCCGAATCGGCTTGGGAGGTCTTCGAAGGGACTCGTAGGCGAAGGCCTCCCTGTGATCGTCCTTGGTCTCGTCGAGGACGATGAACGGAGGGATGGTGACGCGCCGGGTCTGGTAGACCATGCGCGAGTCGCCTTCTTCACCGCGGACCACGATGCGCGAGCCGTGGGGGATGCGAAGGGCCACGCGGGTTGCCTGCCCGAGCTGGGGAGACCAGGAGTCGATGAACAGGTCGAAGCAGCTCAGGCCGGTGAAGAGCACAGCAAACACCACGCTCAGCACCAGGCTGGCAACGGGGCCGGCTCGCACACGCGTTCGCAGCATTCGGAGTGTTCCTGGGCAGCCGCTCGGTGCGGCACGCTTCTAGAACATCAGATCACGCTAGAACGCAAGATACGATCGTGCAAGAGGGGGCGCGCTCGCCTGCGACCCGCGTCAAGACACGAAGCTTGAACCCCTCCCCCGCCCCTCCTCTTCCTCGCCGTCAGGGGAGGGGAGCAGACGGAACTGAACAATCTCAGGCATTTCTCCGGCTCCCCCCTCTCCTGACGATCAGGAGACGATCAGCAAGGAGAGGGGGGCCGGGGGGGTGAGGTTCACGCTGTCGGGTCGCGAGTGATCCGTCTGCAATCGCCGCCAGGAACGGAAGTTGCCCGCAGCGCCCTGCCCTGCTACCCGTTACCTGTGAGCGCTATCCCTACATCGTTCGGCTCGCTGTTCGACGATGGGATTCCACTGCTCATGGGCGTGCTCAACGTCACTCCCGACTCGTTCTCGGATGGCGGGGAGCACTTCGATCCTGGTCGCGCCTGCGCGAAGATCGACGAGATGATCGAGCAAGGCGCACGGATCATCGACGTTGGCGGCGAATCCACGCGCCCACGTCACACGCCAGTTCCCGCTGACGAGCAGCTCAAGCGTACGTCCGGACCGATCCGTCACGCTGCCGACCGGGGCGCTCTGGTGTCCATCGACACGACCGATCCGTCCGTGGCGCGCGCCGCGATCGATGCAGGCGCCAGGATCGTCAATGATGTCTCCTGCTTGCGCGGCAGCGACGCACTGGCGCGGGTCGCCGCAGAGACCGGCTCGCTGCTGATCATGATGCACGCGCGCGAGCCGATGACAGAGTCATCCGGCTTTGCAGGCACGCCCGAGGATGCCTACGGCGACGTGGTGGCCGACGTTCGGCGCGAATGGCTGGAGGCAGAGGCGCGCGCAGAGCGGGCAGGCCTTGCGCGCAAGCACATCCTCTTCGATCCCGGAATCGGGTTCAACAAGTCGGCTCGTCACTCCGCGGAGCTTGTGCGGCGTCTGGACGAGCTGGTCTCCATGGGCTTCCCGGTGGTGATTGGGCCCAGCCGCAAGTCGTTCCTGGTGGCCGAGGTGAAGACCGAGCCGCACAGGAGGCTGGGAGGGACCGCGGCAGCGTGCATCGCGGCAGCGGCGCGAGGAGCTGCAGTCCTGCGGGTGCACGACGTGATCGAGGTGCGTCAGGCGCTGGCCGTGGCGCGCGCGGTGGGGCTGCTGCTTCCACCCAAGCGCAAGGAGGCGACCCATGCTTGAGGGTTTCCTCCACGTCTTCGCCAACCGCCCCATCCTGCAGATCCTCGTGGATCTGCTCGACCTGTTCGTCGTCGCCTTCATCATCTACCGCGTCCTGCTCGTCATCAAGGGCACCCGCGCCGTGCAGATGGGCATGGGCCTCGGGCTCATCTTCCTCGTGTACGTCGCTGCCAAGTGGCTCGGCCTGGTCACCCTGCAGAACGTCTTCTCCTCCCTGCTTTCGTCGTTCATCCTGATCGTCGTCGTCGTGTTCCAGAACGACATCCGTCGCGCGCTCATGCGCATCGGCTCCAGCGCCCTGCTCGGAGGGCTGGGGCGCGCCATGGAGACGCGCGTGGTCGACGAGGTGGTCGCGGCGGTGACCGAGATCGCCCGACACCGCATGGGTGCGCTGATCGCGTTCGAGCAGGACGCCAACCTCGACGAGTTCGTGGTGGGCCAGGGCATCACGCTCGACTCGGCCGTGAGCAAGGATCTGCTCCTGACGATCTTCATCCCGGAGCAGGCCAACAAGCTGCACGACGGCGCGGTGATCATCCGTCACCTGCGTCTGGCCAAGGCGGGCGTGTTCTTCCCCATGCCCGAGGCACGCAACATCGATCCAGCGTTCGGCTCGCGTCACCGCGCAGCCATCGGCATCACCGAGGAGACCGACGCGGTCGTGATCGTGGTCAGCGAGGAGCGCGCCACGATCAGCTTCTGCTTCAACGGCAACATCGTGACCAACCTCGATCCTGACGAGCTCCGCACCACGCTGCTGCGGATCTTCGGGCGCGCACAGCCCGTGAAGAAGGGCAAGAAGGATACGAAGAAGTCGATCGCCTCGCCCACGAGTGGAAGGATCGCGATCGCCACGCCGCCTCCGCCCAGGGTCACGTCCATCTCCAAGCCGCCGGCTGCTCCCAAGACCTCGCCCATGCCGAGCGCGGAGAAGACGCCCCGCCCCAAGGACATCTCCACGCCGATGCCGGCAAAAGCCTCGAGCGACGGTGAGTCCCACGGAGGGGCGGCATGAGGATGCCGTCGATCACGCTCCCCAAGCTCAACTTCCGGCTCCTCAAGCCTCTGTTCACCGAGAACCTCGGCCTGAAGATCTTCAGCCTCGCGTGCGCCTTCGTGATCTACGCCTTCGTGCACTCCACCCAGGAGGCGCAGCGCAACATGGCGGTCGACCTCGTGGCGCTGTTGCCCCCGGAGACCGCTCACCGCATCCTGGTCACACCGCTGCCGCCCACGGTACGGGTGACCTTGCACGGCCCACGGACCCTGCTCGACGGGCTCCATCCCGAGGATCTCGGCACATTCCAGGTCGATTTGAGAACCGGGCGTACGGGCCGGATCCCGCTCGAGCCGTCGATGCTCGGCGTGCCGGCTGGCACCACCATCTCGCTGATCGACCCGGCTGCGCTCGACATCGTGTGGGATGACCTGATCGAGCGTGAGATCCCGGTGCAGGTTTCGGTCACCGGCGATCCTGCGGACGGGTTTCTGGTCAAGGGGCCGCCGGAGATCAACCCGAGGACGTTGCACGCGCGGGGTGCGCGGCAGGTGCTGGAGACGATGCAGGCCGTGCGCTCGGAGCCGTTCGACGTGACCGGGCTGGCCGAGGGCACCCATCAGCGGGTTCTCGCCTTTGATCACCCTCCACCGCGCGTTGCCTACGACGTGCTCACCACGACGGTCACGGTCGAGGTCTCGCGCAAGCTCATGGAGCGCACCTTCCGTGCGGCCCAGGTCCACGTGGTTGGCTCGGCCCATGCGGTGGCATTCCCGCCACGCGTCGATGTGCGCGTGGTCGGCCCTCCCGACATCGTCAAGCCGCTCCGTCAGGAGCAGATCGTGCCCCGCATCGACCTCAAGGAGCTCGGCGCCAACGTAACAGCGCCCAATTCCATGGCGATCCCGATCACGTTCGACGTCGAGGGCTGCAAGACGTACATCACACCGACGACGGTCGTGGTGAAGTGGTAGCGGACGAGGGCAGCCCATGAAGGTAGAGATCGTTCCGTGTCTGGCAGACAACTACGCGTACATCCTGGTCGATGAGTCGCAGCCCCAGGCGATCATCGTCGATCCATCGGAGCCCAGGCCGATCCTCGAGGCGATCACGCGTCTCGGCGTGGAGCCTGTCGCGATTCTGTGCACCCACCATCACGCCGATCACATCGGGGGGCTTCCGGATCTGCTCAACCGCTTTCCCAAGATCCGGGTGCTCGGCCATCCGCAGGATCGCAGCCGGATCATGGGTCTGTCCGAAGGAGTCGCCCACCAGGAGCTGGTGCAGATCGGCGACATGTCCATCAACGCGCTCTACACCCCCGGGCACACGCTCACGGCCATCACGTGGCTGGTGGACGGATGCGCGTTCACGGGCGATACCTTGTTCGTGGCCGGGTGCGGCAAGGTGCTCGAAGGCACGCCCGAGCAGCTGTACGCATCGCTCAACGAGGTGATCGGCTCGCTCCAGGGTGACACGCGGATCTACTGCGGCCACGAGTACACGTCGAAGAACCTGAAGTTCGCGCTGCGCGTCGAGCCGGACAACAAGGCGGCATCGATCAAGCTGCAGGACGTGCTCATGCTCCGGTTCGCGGACACGCCGACAGTACCGACCACGCTCTCGGACGAGCGCCGGTACAACGTGTTCCTGCGCTGCGGGGAGCGGGCCGTGCTGGAGACGGCGAAGCGCGAAGGGTGCAAGGGGCTCGACCCGGTCTCGGTCTTCACGTGGCTGCGAATCCGCAAGGATCACTTCCGTCCGAGCGAGGTCGGACGCGGCAGGAGCTAGGTTCATGCAAACGGCATCGGTCGAAGAGGTAGTGTCGCGAATCGGGCGCGCAGCAGCAGCCCTCCCCTCGCCGACCGTCATCGCAACGGATGCCGACGGAACGATCTGGTCCGGTGATGTTGGCGTGGATGCTTTCGAGTCGTTGCTGGAGCGCAAGGCGATCCGCCCCCAGGCGCTCGCAGCGCTTCAGACCGTGGCCCGCGAAGCTGGCATGCCGTCGTCGGACGATCCCAACGAGGTGGCCCGCGTTCTCTACGATGCCTGCGAGAAGGGGGCGTGGCCCGAGCTGGCTGCCTACGAGATGATGACGTGGGTGTTTGCCGGCTGGACGACCGACGAGGTTCGGGCCTTCATGCGCGAGGTGATCGTGGAGCGCCGCCTTCTCACGAGGATGCATGCTGAGCTTCACGACGCGATCGAGCAGGCGCGCAGCGATTCGCTCCCGGTCTACGTCGTGTCGGCTTCCCCGGTGATCGTGGTGGAAGAGTCTGTGGCCGCCGCAGGCCTGCACGTGGCAGGCGTGATCGCAGCAGAGCCTGCGGTCGAGGACCATGTCATCCAGCCGCGAATGGCCTCGCCGCTGCCCTATGCGCACGGCAAGGTGGCCGCGCTGCTGGCGCGAGTCCCAGGCGCTTCGGTGGCAGCAGCCTTTGGCGACAACCTGTTCGACCTGGAGATGCTGCGGCTCGCGAGCGTGCCCGTTGCGATCCGGCCCAAGCCCAGGCTCGCGGAGCGCGCGCACGAGCTGCCGTCCATGGTCCAGCTCGCTGCGCGCTAGCTTCCCGATCCGTCAGGGCGCGCAGAGATCGCTCTTGGCTTGCGGCGTGCCGTACGAGGTCCCGAGCCCGTAGGCCTTGAGCGACTGGCACCAATTGGTGCCCGTGTCGTTGTCCACCGCACTGGGCGTGAGCGTCTTGTGCTGCATCGAGTGCGCGTCGGTGCCGAACACCGCTGTGGGGAAGCCAGTCGCCGAGCTGAACACGACCTGGTCGATCAGGGTGTCGGACGGCAGGAGCACTCGGATCGTGTCGCCTGTGTTGGCGAACTGGATCGAGCTCGTGGACCCGTACGCGTAGTCGGGCAGGAACCCGTCCATGTTCGCCTGGTCCATCGTGTTTCCGAACACGGCGTAGATCCCGGGCCAAAGGATGAGCTCCGGGTCTGCGATCGTGTGCACCGCGGCTGCGTCGCCCACCTTGCACCCGTCAAGGGTGACCGGAACCGGGGCCCCGCAAAACACCTCGAACCACTCCTTGGGCGTTTCCGGAGTGCCACCTCGTGCGTTGACCATCGCTTCGGTGATCACGATCTCGGAGACGCCGCCGTCACCCCCGGCAGTCGGCAGGCGCACGTCAGGCTTGTAGGGCGAGCCGGAGGCGGTCGTCTTCGAGTACGTGGTGTTGGTCGCAGAGTCGGTGCCGTACAGCCACGTCGTCGAGTTGGTCGCAGGGAACTTGGGCGTCACCTCGATGTAGTAGCGGAACGTTCCCACCGGTCGCGCCGGCATCGGGAAGACCGCTTTCCAGTACTCGTTGTTGCCGTTGTTGGAGTCCCAGGCGAACGCCACGACGTGGGGCGCGGTCTCGCCGGACCACCACCAGTACAGGTTCGCGCCAGTGGTCTGGCCGATGGGCTGGATGCCGAAGTAGATATTGACGTTGCCCCCGGCAGCCGGGAAGCGCGGGTTGCGCATCGTGATGGTCGGCGGCTCCGGATTGGTCGGGATGTGCCACACGTTGAGAAGCGGCGGAAGTGGCGCTTCAGGCGCTACGTCGGGCGGAACGTCGACCGGCACGTCCTTGGGAACGTCAGGCGGAACGTCGGGCAGCGTGTCTTGGCCCACGTCAGGCGCATCCGGACCGACCTCCGTGCCACCGTCGCTGTCCGGCTCAGCGTCGCTGCCAGGCTCCTCCACGGCCGCTTCGTCGCCAGTCACATCATCCGGCGGATTCGAGGTGTCGTCCGTGGCGTTGTCCGGCACGAACGTGTCGGTGGAGGGGTCGACAGCCGCGTCCTTGTCGGCGTTGCCGCCATTGAACCCGTAGTCTCCCTCGGGAAAGCCGCAGCCTGCCGCGAACGACACGAGCAAAGCCAGCGCGATTCGGCGCAAGGACACGTCCATGAAGAAGGTATATCGCGTCGCGCCGCGTGTGTCAGCCCGGAGCGACCGCAATGGGTCCATGGAGCCGCGAGCGTGAGCGAGGGGGCCGCGAGCGGGCCACGAGCGGGGGCTCAATTCCCCGTGAGCAGGTCCTGGATCGAGCGGGCCTTCTGCCCGAGCCCTGAGCCGAAGACCGCCTGGGCCGCGCGCAGCACGGAGCGGTACTTCTTGTGCGAGTAGGGCTGCCAGAAGGGGCTGGTCGACGTTGGCAGCGCGATCGACTCCTCGTTGACATGGTACGACTCGCACAGGTCGCGCAGCCCCTGATCCGAGTGCACGCGGCCGACGCCGCTCTCCTTGACGCCCCCCCACGGCGTCTCCGGACACGCATGGGTGAACATCGTCTCGTTGATCATCACCGTGCCGGTCTCGAGCTGCTCGGCGATGCGTCGCGCCCGCTCCCGGTTCTTCGAGTACACGCACGCGGTCAGGCCGTAGATCGAGTTGTTCGCACGACGGATCGCCTCGTCTTCGGTATCGAACGCCAAGATCGGAAGCACAGGCCCGAAGCTCTCGTCCTTGACCACGTCCATCTCGTCGGTCGCATCCACGAGCACCGTGGGCGCAAAGAACTGCCCAGGTCCCTCGCCGCGCTTTCCGCCGGTCAGCGCCTTGGCCCCGGCTGCGATCGCCTTGTTGACCTGCTTCTCGACGATGTCGATCTGGCCCGGGTCGGTCATCGCGCCGATGCACACGCCGTCTTCGAGCCCATTGCCCTGGCGCAGCCGCTGGGTGCGCGCCACGACTTGCTCGACCAGCGTGTCCATCACGCTTCGATGGGCGTACACCCGCTCGATCGAGCAGCAGACCTGTCCCGAGTTCGCAAACGCGCCCCACACGATCGAGCCTGCAGCCAGGTCGATGTCTGCGTCGTCGAGCACAATCGCCGGGTCTTTGCCTCCAAGCTCCATGGAGCACGGGATGAAGTGACGTCCGCAAAGCTCGGAGACCCCGCGGCCAATCGCGGTCGATCCCGTGAAGTTCACGTACTGGACCCCCATCTCGATCATCTTCGAGCCGAGCACGCCAGCGCCTGGAATCACCTGGAACAGGTCTGGGTCGAGGCCTGCCTCATCGAAGTACTTTCGCGTTTCGAGCGCAATCAAGGGCGTGAGCGAAGCAGGCTTCTGGATGACCGCGTTGCCAGCGACCAACGCCATGATGATCTCGCCCGTGGGGATGGAGAACGGGAAGTTCCAGGGAGAGATCACGAGCACGATGCCGCGCGGACGGTAGTGGATGTAGCTTCGACGGTGCCGCATCATGTGCAGGCTGATCTTCTGAGGCGCCAGGATCTTCTTCGCGCGCTTGGCGAAGTAGGTCGCCAGATCGATGATCGGCAGCACCTCGAACGTCAGCGATTCCTCGAGGACCTTGCCGTTCTCCATGGTGATCAGCCGACACATGTCCTCGGTGTGGCGCACCAGCACGTCACGGAAACGCTCGATCATCTTGCAGCGATAGTCGAGGCCAGCGGCTTCCCAGCGCTTCTGCGCTGCGCGGGCACGCTCGATCGCCTCGCGGGCCCCGTTCTCGTCGAACGCCTCGACTTCGCCGATCACTTCGCCGGTTGCGGGATTGCGGCTGACGATCGTCTTTCGGTCACTCCCCTGCTTCTTGGACATGGCACGAGCCCCCTTTTGCTGGCGTTGTGGCCTACCGGTTGCGACATCTTCGATGTCCCGGCGCGGCCCGAGGTCGCAAAGGTTGCCGGATCGCGCCGCAGGGTCAAGGCCTCGCCAGCCGTCCCAACGGGGTTTCCATGGGAGATGGCTGGGCAAGGGGCTTGGAGCCCCAGACGCGCGCAAGCCGTTTTTGGCCCGTCTGGCGCCTCTCTGGTAGGACCAGCCCGTGGCCAGGGTCGAAATCGCAAATCTCACGCGCCGCTACCAGGACCATCCGACCCCTGCCCTCTCCAACCTGACCCTTTCGGTCGCGTCCGGCGAGTTCATGGTCGTCGTGGGCCCCTCTGGCTGCGGCAAGTCCACGGCCCTGCGACTCGTGGCCGGGCTCGATGAGCCCGATGAAGGCACCATCGACGTCGACGGACGCTCGATGCGCGCCGTTCCCCCGCAGGACCGCGACGTCGCCATGGTGTTCCAGGGCTATGCGCTCTACCCGCACATGCGTGTGCGCGAGATCCTCGCGTTTCCCCTGAAGATGAGGAAGACACCGACCGCCGATCGCGCCCGAATCGTCTCGGAAACCGCGGGAATGCTCGGCATCGGCGCGCTTCTGGATCGACGCCCTGCAGAGCTGTCCGGCGGCGAGCGCCAGCGTGTGGCCATGGGACGCGCCCTGGTGCGTCG
Organism: Deltaproteobacteria bacterium; assembly: GCA_016218915.1. Taxonomy (GTDB): domain Bacteria; phylum Myxococcota_A; class Polyangia; order Polyangiales; family Polyangiaceae; genus JACRCQ01. Next base: position 127,788 of record JACRCQ010000073.1, on the reverse strand, counting down.
CCCCAAGGTGTTTCTCTTCGACGAGCCGCTCTCCAACCTCGACGCCGCACTTCGAGCCGAAATCCGCGTCGAGATCGGGTCGCTGGTGCGCCGGCTGGGCGCCACCACGCTCTACGTGACCCACGACCACGTGGAAGCCATGACCCTCGGACACCGGATCGCGGTCATGCGCAAAGGCACCCTCGAGCAGGTGGGCACACCCCGCGAGGTCTACGAAAAGCCTGCAACAGCGTTCGTCGCTACGTTCCTCGGCTCCCCTTCGATGAACCTGAGCGACGCGACGTTCAGCGCTTCCGAAGTGGTCGCAGGCACGGTGCGCCTTCGTGCGACCGCGGCTCCTGCTGCGCTGAAGATCGGAGTGCGTCCAGAGCACATCCGGATCGGCGAGGCGCCTGCGGGCATGGCGTCTGCCAATGCCACCGTGACCGCCGTCGAACCTCTTGGTGCTGAAACCCACGTACATCTCGATGCAGGCGGTGCGGTCCTGCGTGCCCGGCTGCCAGGGTTCGACGCGCCAAGCCGGGGCGACGACGTGCAGCTGTGGTTCGATCCCGCCCAGGTGCATGCGTTCGCGTCGGACGACCGCGGAGAGCGTCTAGACGTGAAGCTGGAGGCGATGTGAAGGGCGAAAGCCTGTCGCGTCGCGACCTTCTGCGAGCCGCTGCCTCTGCTGGCCTGCTCTCTGCCCTGGGATGCGCTCCGTCGAGCAGCCGCACCACGGTCAAGATGTGGTTCAGCTACGGCGGCAAGAACCGTCAGATGCTCGAGGCGCTGGTTGCGCGTTTCAATGCATCGCAGCCTGCCATCTCCATCCATGCCACGTTCCAGGGCGACTACTTCGAGAATCTGACCAAGCTGCGCTCCGCGATCGCGGCCAAGTCTGCCCCCACGATCACGCACGTGGTCAGCGAAGTGATCCCGTATCTGGCCGAGGCCGACGTGCTCGAGCCGCTCAGCGAATACGCGGGAGCCAAGGACCTCGATCTGGTGCCAGCGCTGGATCAACGGGGCACGTGGATCGGCGGCGCGAGCAAGCCGCTGATGGCATTGCCCTTCAACCGCTCCACGCCGATCCTGTACACGAACCAGGAGATGCTCGACGCGGCTGGGCTCAAGGCGCCGACCACCTGGGACGAGCTCAAGCAGGCTGCGCGTACGCTCAAGCGAGGCACGGGCAATGACACGGTCTGGGGCTTGATCTGCCCGATCTCCTGGTGGTTCTGGGCTGCGCTCGTGCAGCAGGCCGGAGGCACTGTGGTGGAAGCCGACGGCACACCCACGCTGGGCGGGGAGGCTGGCGTGCGCGCCCTGGATCTGTGGCAGGACATGGTGCACCGCGACCACACGATGCGTCCTCCGCCAGGGCGCGACTACAACGCATGGGAGGTCACCAACGGCGACTTCCTCGCCAAGCGCGCGGCCATGATCTACACGTCGACCGCGTTCGTCCGGTACATCGATCAGAACGCGAAGTTCAAGGCTGTGGCAGCGCCTCTGCCGCGCGACGTCAAGGCGGCAGTGCCTACGGGCGGAACCTTCTTCATCATGCTCAAGGACGCACCTCGCGAGCAGAAGCAGGCAGCCTGGGAATTCCTGCGCTGGATGGCAGAGCCGCAGCAGACCATCGAGTGGGCTACCGGAACCGGCTACATGCCTATCGCGCGCAAGGCAGTGCTTCAGCTCGAGGCCAATGGCTACTACCAGACGCACCCGAACGATCGGGTTGCGATGGATCAGCTCGCCCACGCGGTGCCATGGCCCTGGGCTCCCAATCTCTTCCGCGTGCAGCGAGAGTGCATCGATCCGTTGATCGAGGAGGCGGTCCTGGTGCCGCGAAACTCGCGCGAAGTGCTGGAGCAGGCAAGAAGGAGGGCGGCCGAGGACTGACCGCACATACATGCTTCGCCCCCGCAACCGCGCCCACCCGTACCTGATGCTCGCCCCCACGCTGGTGCTGCTCGTGGTGTTCTTCATCCTGCCGCTCGGTGTGGCCGGATACCGCAGCGCGTTCAGCTGGGATCTGCTCACGCCCCCCAGGTACGTGGGCGCGAGCAACTATACGCGTCTGTTCGCAAGCGGAGAGCTGCTCCGCACCCTCGGAACCACGCTCACCTTCAGCCTCGTCGTGGTCATCGGCTCCATGCTCCTCGGCCTTCTGCTCGCCATGGCCGTGAACCGCCCTGGCAAGTTCGTGGGCTTCATCCGCGCATCGGTCTTCAGCGCCTATGTGGTCAGCTGGGTGTCGGTCGCACTGCTCTGGATGTGGCTGCTCGATGCCAATGCGGGCGTGGTGGGGCGGATGTTCGCCAGGCTGGGAATCGGCGAGAGCGGGCTGCTCGCAGGGCCGTCCACGGCCTTGTACGCCCTCGCCGGCGTGACCGTGTGGAAGATCACCGGCTACTCGATGGTGATCTTCCTCGCAGGGCTGCAGGACATTCCTGGGGAGATGTACGAAGCCGCTGCGCTCGACGGCGCCGGCTCGTGGGGGAGGTTCTGGAACGTGACCTGGCCGCTGCTGCGCCCCACGACCGCGTTCGTGGGCACCTCGAGCCTGATCATCTCGTTCCAGGCGTTCGATGTGGTGCGCGTGATGACCCAGGGCGGACCCGCGGGATCGACCAGCGTGTTCGTGTACGCGATCTACGAGCACGTGTTCCTGAACTTCAGGCTCGGGCGCGCAAGCGCCATGGTGATCGTGTTCTTCTGTCTTCTGATGATGCTGACCTTGCTCCAGCTGTGGGCGTGGCGGCTCGGGCAACGGGGATTCCGGGAGCGATAGGATGGCAGTGGGGAGCGAAGCAGCGAGCGTGAGCTCAGCGGTCAGACGCTGGACGCTGAACCTGGTGCTGCTCGCGGTTGCGCTGGTGTGGCTCGGCCCGTACGTCTGGATGGTGCTCGGCTCGTTCAAGACCTTGAGCGACTTCTTACAGGCCCCGCTGGCGCCGCTTCCGTCGAGCTTCCAGCTGGGAGCCTATCGATCGGTGTTCCAGGCGATCCCGATCGGGCGCTATCTGCTCAACTCCACGGTCATGGCGTTGCTGATTGCAGCGATCCAGATCGGGCTCGCCCTGCCGGCTGGCTATGCGCTCGCCAAGCTGAGGTTCGTGGGGCGCCCCATGGCGTTCGTGACCGTGATGGCGTGCCTGCTCATCCCTGCGCAGGTCACGTTCGTGCCCGTGTTCCTGATGCTGGCCAAGGTGGGGCTGGTCAACACGATGACCGCGCTGGTGCTGCCGTTCGGGGCGAGCGCGCTCGGGACGTTCATGGTGCGGCAAGCGCTGCTGTACGTGCCGGACGAGCTGATCGAGGCAGCGCGGATGGACGGCGCCTCAGAGCTCACGATCATCTACCGTCTGCTCGGGCCGATGCTGGTCCCTACGCTGGTATCGCTGTTCCTGCTGAGCTTTGTATTCCACTGGAACGACTACTTCTGGCCGTTGGTGATGACCACGGACGAGACGGTGCGGACCATGCCGCTTGCGGTGGCATTGCTGCGCGAGCAGGGGACCGGGGTGCGCTGGCACATCGTGATGGCAGGCAATGTGATATTGAGCGCGCCTGCGCTTGCGGTGTTTGCGCTGGCGCAGAAGCATCTGTTGCGGGCGGTGGCAGCGCGCAGGTAGCCGGGTGCAACCCTCGCTCGTCAATCGTCGCGCATGGCAGCGACCACGTCCGCCGCATCGATCACGACAAAGCTGCGCTTCTTGCGCTTGAGGGGCGCAGGGCACGCGGACACGAAGACCGCGTAGACGAGCTTGCTGCCTTTGCAGGCGTCGAGGTCTGGCACTCCCTTGCTCAGCAGCTCCGCGTAGGCCCGCTCCAGATAGGCGTCTGTCACGGGGCGCTCCGACCACTTGACCTCTCCGAGCAGCATCGCTTTGCCGTCGATCGACCGGGACACCACGTCCCACTCCGGCCCCGCACCGCGCCAGTAGCGTGACGCAGGGCCCCACGGTCCTGCACGCCCGCTGGCGAGTGCGCCGAGCCGCGTCACGGCCTCACGGCACATGCACTCCCATTCGTCCGCGACCAGCCTGGGCAGATGCTGGTGCAGCAGCTCTCTGCGCATGGCTCGGGTCGAGGTCGCAAGCCATCCGCGGTGGGCAGCCACGACGCGAAACCAGAAGCGGAAGAAGGGGTCGGAGAGCTTGTAGAGGGCACGCTTGCCCGACAGCTCCGGTTCGCCAAAGGGGACTTCGCGCCGGACGAGGTCCAGTTCGACGAGGCGAGCCAGTGGGCGGCTGAGGGAGGTGGCAGGTTGTCCGACGCGTCCGCCGATTTCGGAGATACGATGCGCACCTGCTCCGATGGCGTCGAGCAGAGGGCGCAGCACGGCAGCCGAGGGTTGCTCCTCGAGGAGCAGGAGATCCGGCTCGCGGTGCAAAGGCCCCTGGGGGTCGAGAGCAAGAGCATCCAAGGCGCGCTCCAGATCGACGCCGAATGGCTCTGCCAGCTCCCAGTAACGAGGAATGCCGCCCCAGACGGCAAAGGCCTTGACGCAGTCCGAGGCGCTTCGGAGCGAAAGTGCGTCACCGATGTAGCCGGGTTGAAGCGGGCGCAGGCGAATCGATTCGCGCGCGCGACCGAACAAGGGAGCAGAGGAATCGATGACGAAGCCCTGCATCATGCGTTGGCTGGACCCTGCCAGAACGAGCATCACACCGGAGTCCCGACCTTCGTGGTCGACGAAGTTCTGCAGCACGCTGGCGAGCGAAGGGCTGGAAGCGAGCAGGTAGGGGACTTCGTCGATGATCAAAGGGCCCGGGATCGCCCCCCGCTGCGCCTCGCGTGCGAGGGCGCGCAACAGGCTTCTCCAGTCCGGGAAGACCGCATCGGCGAAGCCGGGCGCATGCGCAGCGATGGATTCGGAGAAATAGCGACGCTGGATCGGGTCCGAGGACTGGTCCGCGACCGTGTAGATCCCGCCGCGACGTCGATTCCACTCGAGCAGGAGGCGCGTCTTGCCGACGCGGCGTCGTCCGGACACCACGGCCAGCCCGGGCCCTGAAAGGGCATCGAGACGTCCCAGCTCGTTCACGCGGTCGACGAAGTGCATGCACCATGCATTATGCTCGTCAGCATAATGTCGTCAAGCATAATTTTCCGCGAGGGCTACGCCCCAACCGCTGCAGGAGCGTGGTATCCTCTTTGCGCCATGAAGCACACCCTGCCCCTCTTTCTGGCTGCATCCGCCCTTGCGCTGGCCGCAGGCTGCGGAAACGATGAATCGTCGTCACCAGCCTTGACCGGCGGCTCCGCAGGCTCTGCGGGAGCAGGAGGCACGAGCGGCGCCGCGGGAAAGGCCGGAGCCGCGACAGGCGGCGCAGCAGGCCAGGGTGGCAGCATCCCCAAGGGCGGCTCTGCGGGCGTTGCCGGACAAGGCGGCTCCATCACCACAGGCGGATCGTCCGGCATCGCAGGCTCAGCCGGGGCTGCAGGCTCAGCGGGCGGCGGCCCGACCTGCTCGCTCGTCGACGCAGGCCCGGTCCAGGCCACGCAGAACGGCCAGGTCATCGAGAACCTGCGCATCACATCGAGCCAGGGCGCTGCCATCAAGGTCGACGGGGTCTCCAAGGTGGTGATTCGCAACGTCGAGATCCTCCACGACAGCGGCCCTGGGATCGAGATCAGCAACGCGGACGACATCCTGATCGACCATGTGTCCGTCACGCACACGGGCGCGCCTGCGTCAGGGCAGAATCCGGACGACGGCAGGATCAACATCCAGTGCTACGGCTCGCAGCGTCCGACGATCACCAACGTTCGTCTCACGCGGGGATCTTCTGGCGTGTATCTGCTGCAATGCCCGGAGTCGAAGCTGTCGTTCATCGAAGGGCACGACTTCCGCGGTCCCTTCCCGCGCGGGCAGGTCGTCCAATGGGACAAGTCGAACGACGGGGTTCTCGAGGACTTCTCGGTGGTCAATCCTGTGGGTTCCTGGCCGGAGGACAACGTGAATGTGTACCAGTCGCTCAACCTGCAGATCCGACGCGGGCTGGTAGATGGAAACAACTCGCCCTCTGGCGTGGGCGTGATCTTCGATGGGGATACCAGCACCGGGGTGGTGGAAGACGTAGATGCCATTCGGATGGGGAACGGATGCTTTTCCAATTACGCGGGTGCAGAAGGCAACGTGTTTCGCCGTACGCGCTGCAGGGAGAACATCTGCACGGACCAGGGGCGCGGCCTGCCGTCGTCGAACGCCCTGATGTGGGCCGGCAAGCCTGGGCTGTCGCATCTGCGCATCGAGCAGTCGGCCTACTTTGCCGCGTGCAATCCGGGCAACATCGTGTGGCCGGTGGACTCCTTCGAGGTGGTCGAAACGACTGAGCAGGACTTCACCCTGCGCTCACCGATCGTGGTGGACTTCTGTTGGGAGTAGCAGCGCGTTCAGGGGATGGGTCAGGGATTCAGCACGATCAGCTCTGCGGCATTGGCCCCGAACCGTCGCACCGGCTCGAACGACGTCGGCGTCGTGTCGTAGACCGCAGGGGCGTACCCGGGCTGATTCTGATCTTCCCATCGGAAGCTCTCGAACATGTTCACCTTCAGCCCGACGTGCATGTCGTGGTCGACCGAGGCAGGCACGTCCAGCACGATCGGGAAGTCGTAGTACGTCTGTCCGCCGATCGTGATCATCGTGAATCCGCCGGTCGTAGGCGAAGTCGGCAGCGGAGCGTCAGCGCCCTCTTGCGGATAAGACTGGCCCCCGAACTCGAAGATGTACCGATACCAGCCCAGCGCGCGCTCCACACCGTCGATCGAGGTATTGTCGCTCAGCACTTGCACGCAGTTGAAGTCGCCGGGATATGCCGAGCCCTGCGCATGCATGGTCGAATACACGCGGTAGCGGGAATGGGACACGCCAAACCGCGCCAGCGTGTACTTGCCCGCTGGCACCACTGCGATCGGCGCGCTGCCCACGATCGTGTCGTCAGCGTTGTTGTACCCTGCTTCCACGAACCCGTTGCCGTGGTCGAACACGAGGACGGGCGCTGTGTCCGCTGCGTCGTGCAACAGCTGGAAGCTGCGGACTCCCTGCCACGTGTCGCGTGACGTCTGTCCGCTGTAGCCGTCCGTATGATTGAAGGCGTCCGTGGTGGTCACCACGTGGACGATCCAGCTCGGCCCAGAAGCATCCGACCCTGCGCCAGCTGCGCCGCCGCCACCGTTCCCGGCCTGCCCGGGAGAATCCGAGGTGCCCCCATCCTGCGCCCCTTTTGCGTCCTCGCTCTCCGAGTTCCCGCACGCCACAAGAGCCGTGGCTGCAGCCGCGGCAATCACAAGACTTCGAACGTTGAATGTCATCCTGAGCCTCCGTCCCAATCCCCCAGACAGCCCCGGCGCCTGGCCGGGCTTTTCGGATGCCACGCCCGTGCAAGCATCGCACCGTGATTCGTAGCCGGCGAGTCGCGCGCTACGCTCAGATCCGGCGCAAACCAGCCCCATTCCCTTGTTGCACAAGCCCAAGCCCAAGTTCATGTCGCGCGCAAGATAGCACCGCGCCCCTTGAAAAAGCCCGAAGTTCTGCTTGCTGCGCGGGCCCCTTCGATTTTGATCCCGACCACGACACCGCCAGAGGCCGCCATCGGCGTCGTAGCAACGGTTCACAGCTCGATGTCGACCTGTGTTCACAGGCACTACGCTCCGGCCCGGCGGGGACGACGTGGCAGGTGGGCCGGGTTGGACCGACTTTGCTGGTGCGAGACGATTCTGGTACCTTTCTGCCGGGACGAGGTGACTGCGACGTCAGGAGCCCATTCATGAACATTCGCCATGCGCCGATGGCTGCATTGATGCTCGCTCTGGCGTTGGTCGGGAGCACGAGCCGCGCGGACGTGCCACCGCCCGATGCGTCGGGGTGCTACGGCAAGAAAGCGGGCGACAGCTGCTTGACCGACGCCCAGAAGAGCGGAACCTGCGCCGAAAACACCTGCTCAAAGGGCGGCCCGGATGGCGGCTACCAGTACGCCTGCCTGATCTGCAGAGAAAGCACCGATGACAGCTCTGGATGCTCGGTCCCCGGGAGCCGGGCTCCTTGGGGGGCAGTCTCCCTGATCGTCCTGGGCCTCGGAAGCGCCCTGTTCTTCACCCGCCGCCGACGGGGGTGAGAAAGTTCCGCCCGCTGCGCCCGCTTCCTGCCACCCCACTGGCATGACCCAGGCGAATCAGCTCCGGTACGCGGTGGCTCTGTGGATCGGGTACGGCATCTGCGGGTGCGCGACGGCCGACACAACCCCGGAATCGCCACAACCGCCTGCAGCCGACGCCGCGGACAGCTCGTCGGACGCGCCGGTCAGCGACACGTCCGGGTTCGATCAGACCGTATTGCCCTGCAGCAAGGGGCAGATCATGTGCGACGGGACCATCGCCAAGACCTGCGACAGCACAGGTGGTTGGTACAACCCGGTCGATTGCGCCAAGGATGGCAAGCCCTGCATCGACGGGTACGGCTGCACGCAGTGCATTCCCGGAGCGGGCTCGTGCGCCGGTGGCATCGCACAGGTCTGCCGTGCAGACGGGACGGGGTACGCGACGTTCGAGTGCGATCCGGTTCAGGGGATGGATTGCCAACCTGAGGGGTGCAAAGGCGCTTGTGCCTGGGCATCCCTCGGCCCGAGCTACATCGGCTGCGACTACTTCCCCACGGTCACGCTCAATCCGGTGTGGCCCATGTTCAACTTCGCCGTGGTCGTCGGAAACACCTCGGACAAGCAGGCGTCGATCACGATCACCAAGGGCAGCGAGACCCTGGTGAACAAGACCCTGGAACCTGGGGCGCTCACCACGATCAAGCTTCCCTGGGTCGATGACCTCAAGGGGCCGGCGCAGGATGAGAATACGATCGTCAAGAACGATCCGGGCGGCACACGCGTGGTGAAAGCCGGCGCCTACCGGCTGCGCAGCAACCAGCCGGTCACGGTCTACCAGTTCAGCGCCCTCGAATACACCTTCGATCCAGCGCCAGCTGACTGCCCGCCTGCCGGGGCAGATCCGCAGTACGTCAAGTGCGACGCGTACACGAACGACGCATCGCTCCTGCTCCCTGCGCACACCCTGACCGGGAGCTATGCCACGCTCAGCTGGCCTTCGCTCTTCAAGGCAGCAGGGTTCATCGCGATCACAGCCACGCAGGACGGGACCAAGGTGAAGCTGGTCGACCCAGTGGGCTCAGACTCGTTTGCGCCTGGCGGTGGGATCGACGGGATGGGCAAGGGCGAGGTCACCCTCGATGCCGGCGACGTGCTCGAGGTCCTTGCGCGACACGACCAGGGCTCTGGCACGTGGGGACCGGACATCAGCGGCACGCGCGTGCAGGCGGACAAGCCGGTCCAGGTGATCTCGGGGCACGCGTGCGCGCTGGTCCCTTCGCCCTCCACGGCGGCGTGCGATCACCTCGAGCAGTCGATGTTCCCGATCGAGACGATTGGCAAGGACTACTACGTCACAGTGCCGAGCTCGCCTTCCGGCTTGCAGCCGCAGGTGGTGCGCATCATGGCGATCGAGCCGAACACGAGCCTGATGTTCGACCCGCAGCTGCATGATCCCACCAGCTTGAGCCCAGGAGATGGGCCCTTGCAGCTCGAGGACATCAAGCAGGATTTGCACATCATCGCGAGCGGGCCGGTGCTCGTGGCCCAGTACATGGAAGGCGGCTCGCTCATGAGCGACGGCAAGGGGGATCCATCGGAATCGCTCGCCATCCCCACGCCGCAGTTCCGCAAGGACTACCTGTTCCTGGCTCCAGCGACCTATGACCAGAGCTACGTGAACGTGATTGCGCCTCCGGGCACGGCGATCACGCTGGACGGGCAACCTCTGGCGCCGTCGGACTTCGCGCCGATCGGAACCGGAGGCACGATGAGCGTGGCACGAAAGCTCTTGGCGCCTACGGAGGTGCACAAGATCGAGTCGGCTCAGAAGTTCGGTATCGTGGTGTACGGGTTTGGCGACTACACGACGTACATGTACCCGGGTGGATTGGATCTGGAGAGGATCACCGCGGCGCCACCGCCGAAGTAGGAGACCACTCGGGAATTCGGTTTACGCCCCGCGTGGCGATCGCCTAGATTCCCCCTGTGATTCGAAGCACCGTTCCAGCCTCGCTCCTTGTGCTCACCCTTTGCGCGAGCCTGTCCGGCTGCCATGGGGAAGCAACACGGGGAGCCGTTGGGGATGCGCAGCCCCCGGTGGATGCTGGAGGCGAGGCGGCGCTGGAAGACGGGGCGGCGTCGGACGCAGCGATCGACGCTGCGGTGGACGGAGCGCTCGAAGCGGGTGCCGCACAAGCGGCGACGTGTCCTGAGGGGATGGTGAAGGTTGCGGGCGGAGTCACCTGGATGGGCACGGACTTCGATGTCGACGAGGCGCCGCGCCACCAGGTTGCCGTGCGATCGTTCTGCATGGACGAGACCGAAGTGACGGTGGCGACCTACCAGGCGTGCGTGGAGGGCGGCAAGTGCACCGCATCCCACAAAGGCGGCGGCTGCACCGCGTGGTCGAAGCAGGATCTGAGCAAGCATCCGATCAACTGCGTGGATTGGGAGCAGGCGGATACCGCGTGCAAGGCGTGGGGCAAGCGCCTTCCCACGGAACGAGAGTGGGAGTTCGCAGCGAGCGGGGGGCCGGAGCATCGTCGATTCTCCTGGGGAAGCGAGGATCCGGAAGGGAGGTCCTGCTACAACAAGCCGAGCACCTGCCCTGTGGGGAGCTTCAAGCCTGGCGCATTCGGGCTGCACGACATGTCCGGCGACGTCTGGGAATGGACCGCAAGCTGGTTCGGTGCCTATCCCGACGAAGCGTCTTCGGGAAGATTCAAGGTGTACCGTGGAGGCAGCTACAGCCGTCGTTTCCCCAGATGGATGCGCACCGGTCTTCGCAATCGATTCGGCCCAGGCGAGTTCGGCGCGCACCTCGGATTCCGATGCGCCCAGGATCTCGCAGGAGCTGCGTGCCCTGACGGGAGCACTGCAACGCCCACAGGATGTGACATCCCAGGTCAGAAGAAGGCAGGACCGCGACCGACGGAATGGGGAAGCGTGCCTGCGGCGTCCGGGTCCGCAGCGGCTCCACCTGCGGCTGAGCCGGCCGTGGTGTCGCGCGATCCTCGCTACGACGATGACTGCCTGAAGTACAAGCCAGGCCGTCCGATCTGCTACCTCGTCAAAGGGGGAAGCTTCGCGGATCGGCAGAAGATCGGGGGCTCACGGGGCTGCGTGAACCGCGACGTGGGGATCGGATTCAACAGCCTGTGCTGCGCGCAATAGCCTTGCGGGATACCCAGGGGAGCTACCGTGCGGCTAATGCCAGGCGAGGCACTTGCCCGAGGCGTCTTCCGGGAGGAACTTGTGGAACCTTGCCATCCAGTAGGCCAGCAGGTAGTCCACTCCGGGTTGGGTGGCTGCAGGATTGCCGTTGTCCACCAGGCCCCAGGGGTGGCGCTGCCAGATGAAATCGCCGACAGCGCGATCGGCGATGTCGATTGCGGTCGAATGATCGCACTGCCCCGGGCAGGTCGCTGACGGCGGATACTTCGGGTTGTTGGTGAGGTCGACGGCCACGCGCACGCGCGGCGGGGGCGGGAATTGCGCGAGCTGCTCGTTGGCGAGCGTGGGAATGCTCGCGTTGGCCGAGGGCACCGTGCCCGCGTAGATGTACGAGAAGAAGCTGTTCTTGGTCTTCTCGAACAGCGGCCACATCTTGCCCGTGAATGCCTCGCTGTGGATGCGTCCGAGGATCAGATCATCGTCCTCGAGACGGGAGAGCGCGTACATCGGCTCCATCGAGATGTTGTGGCCGAAGTAGCTCTCTCCGCACTTGTTCGTCTCGCCGTAGGTCGCCATGGTGTCGACCCAGTTGTTGACGTTCCCGCCCGTGCCGGTGTGGTTGTAGTAGTAGGTCTTGAATTCGCCGTTGGCCTGCTCGTAGCCCGGCACGCCTTCAGTCACGAGGATGGCAGAGCGGAAGAACGAGGCGAGCATGATGGCGCTCGAAGCGCGCGGGATCGACGGGACCCAGCCGAGACCTGGGATCTGCTTGACGATGTCGGAGAGGTCTGGCGTGAACTCCTGGAACCCCCACATCTCGGCGTCGGTGTAGTTGCTGCCGCTGAGCCCGAACTGCACTGCGCCGTTCTTCATCTCCGAGGTCACGAGCACCACGAATCGCATGGTGGCGGTGAACGCGGGAATCGGAGTGCCGTTGTAGACCACCTGCATCTTGACCTGGCGCTCCTTCATCAGCTCCTGCACCAGCTCCACGATGTCGTCGCGGATGATCTTGCGCGTTGGCTCCTCGGATTCGCCCAGTGCCTCGTAGGCCAGGGTGAAGCCCATCATCACGCCCTGGTACTGGTCGCGGCTGATGTGCCCGATGTAGTCCCACTGCTTTCCGTCGTAGGTCACGTTGCAGTGGTTCGAGGCGTTGTTGCCGCTGCAGTCGAGATCCCCGACCTTGAACGGGAACTGCTTGCCCGCAGGCGCAGCCCAGCGCGAGAGCACGCCAGGATCGCCTTCCACGTTGAACCAGGTGTGCAGGGTGTCGACGATCTTCTTGACGTTGGCGCGGGCATCCGGGTCGCCCGTGGTCTTGAGACGCAGAGCTTCTGCGGCGAGGTAGGAGCCGGTCCAGATCGACGAGTCGCCGATTCCGTCCATGAAGGTGACCTGCGTCCACGTGCCAGGATCGGCGTAGGTCGCACTTCCCACGCCACCTTCAGCCAGGGAATCCCGACGAAGCCACATCTCGTAGGCGCGCGATCGATCATGGAGCGACGCGACAGGATCCGGGGTGGTCCAGGTCGAAGTGGCAAAGTCGTACAGCTCGCACTTCTTGGCGCCGTCCACATCGCCCAGATTGCACTCGTCGGAGCATTCGCCCTTTACGCAATCTCCAGCCACGCAGCCTGAGCCAGCGGCGCAATCCTCCTGCTTCCACTTCAACCCGTCCGGCGTGCTCGTGCAGACCTTGCGCGTATCCTTGTCCACGCAGAGCTTGGAGCCAGCGGCGCATTCATTGACGGTCGCGTCAGGCGCATCGGGCGCATCGGGTGAATCGGTGGTGGTGCTGTCTTCGGCGGAAGCATCCTTGCCTGCCTCCTGGGTGTCGGTGGAGACATCCAGGGAGGTGTCGCCACCGGCGTCGCTGCCGCCTGTCCCCCCCTGCCCTGCCGGCTCGTCGCCGCCGCTGCTTCCTCCGCAGCCGACCGCAGCGACGGTAATCGCGATCGAGCCGAGAAGCGCCCACGTTCCAGAGCTGATGGGTCGCAGGTCCTTGTGCAGGTTCATGAGGTCCTCCAGGGGCAGGGACGCAAGCGTACAAAGCTTTCAAGCAGCGGAATTCGAAGCGTACATCGCTGGCAGAAAAGGGGCAATGCGATCGCCTCGGCGCGCGATTCACTTGCGCGGGCTGCGAGAGGCGGCAGGCGCGGTCGTCGACAGCTTGGGTCTTGCGACCTGCTGCAGCAAAACACCCTCCATGCTGTCCAGGAACAGATCGTCGCACCGCGCCAATCCGCCATAGGTCTCGAGCATGGGAATGGCGAGGCGCGCCAGGAGCATGGCGGAGAGGGTCGGGTCTCCGGTCCGGAGCAGACCAGCGGTGCAGGCGGCACCGAACACGCGCAGCACGTGCTTCATGAAGGCCCGGTGCAGATCGGCGCAGTCGCCCAGGGGGGTGCCCTGGATCCGGTGGCCGATCCGCATGCCGTCCGGGTGCGCCTTCCACAGCTTGAGATAGAGTCGAAGCAGCTTGCGGACCGCTTCGCGCGCGTCGCCCAGCTTGATGCCGGAAGCGTCGTGCAACGCCTGCTCAAGCGCAGGACGCACGATGGCCGAAACGAGGGCTTCCTTGGTGGCGAAGTGAGAGTAGAGCGTGGCGCGGGCAATGTCCGCTTCGTCGGCGATCTCGTCGAGACGCACGCCATCGACGCCTACGGCAGCGAATCGTCGCGCTGCGATCTGCAGGATGCGCGACGCGCGCTCGGCCCTGCGTCGTTCGATCCGGGAAGGGGCTGGCATGGTTGACTTTCGGACTCGAGCGTACCAGAATGAACTGCTCAATTCAATATCATACTGGAGAGTCTAAATGCCGAGACCCAAGAAGCGATGGCCCTGGGTCGCGCTCGCTTTGGTCGGGCTCGCCATCATCCTGCTTGGAATCCACAAGGCGCGCGGTCCGCAAGTGCCGATCGTCACGGCCACGAAGAAACCCCTGGTGCACAGGATCGTTGCGACCGGACGCGTGATGCCTCCGGCGCGCGCGCACCTCGGCTCCACGATCCTGGCCAAGGCCGTGACGGTCACCGCGCAGCAGGGCGACCCTGTCAAAGCCGGGGACTTGCTGATCCAGCTCGACGACGCAGAAGCCAAGGCCGCGGTTGCGCAGGCCCGGGCCTCGGTCGCGCAGGCCGAAGCCAAGCTGCGGGTCGTCCGCCAGGTCACCTCCCGGCTCGCCACCGAAGGTCTCAACCAGGCCACCTCCAACCTCGAGCAAGCCGACCGTCAGCTCCAGCGAATCGAGGCGCTCGCAAAGTCGGGCGCCGTGCCGCAGGAGCAGCTCGACGATGCCCGGCGCGCGTATGACAACGCCAAGAGCCAGCACACGAACGCAACCACGCAGCTGCAGAGCACAGGCCCCTCGGGAAGCGACTTCCTGGTTTCGTCGACCGCGGTGAGCCAGGCCATGGCTGGCCTTCAAGGCGCGCTCGCTCGTCTCGATCAGACGCGCATCGTTTCGCCCGTCGATGGCATCGTGCTCACGCGCTCGGTGGAGCCGGGCGACGTCGTGCAACCGGGCAAGGTCCTCATGATTCTCGCTCGGGAAGGAGACACCCAGCTGGTGGTCACCCCCGACGAGAAGAGCCTGGCGTTCCTGCGTCTGGGCCAGACCGCGATCGCCTCGGCGGATGCCTTTCCCGGGGAGCGATTCGAGGCAAAGGTCATCACGATCGCTCCGGGTGTGGATCCGGATCGCGGGACCGTGGAGGTCAAGCTCAGGGTCGACAAGCCGCCTGCCTACCTGCGAGCCGACATGACTGTGTCGGTCGACATCGAGGTGGGTCGTCGAGAAGATGCCCTGGTGCTGCCAGTGGATGCGGTCCGCGATCCCACGGGCGATCACCCGTGGATCCTGGTCGTGGAGGGGAGCCGTGCATCCCGACGCTCGATCAAGGCCGGAATCCGAACAGAGGGGCTGATCGAGATCCAGGGTGGAATGCAGCCAGGCGAGCTGGTGATCCCGGTGTCAGCCGGGCCGGTCACGCCAGGCAGCCGGGTGCGTCCCAAGCCCGTGATCGAGGAGATTCCGGGTGCCGTTTGAGCTGTTCATGGCCCTGCGATTCCTGCGGGAAGGGCGGATGCAGACGCTGCTGATCCTGACCGGTGTCGCTTTCGGCGTCGGCGTGATGATCTTCGTCCATGCCTTGATCAGCGGACTGCAGGACACCCTGATCAAGCAGACCCTGGGGAGCCAGGCCCACGTGGTGGTGCGTCCCCAGGAGGACCGCGCGCGATCGCTCTCACGCGACCCGAGCGTGTCGATCGCGTCGCGGATCGAGAAGTCGAGCCAACGCACGCCTTCGATCGACGCCTGGCAGCCGATTCTCGAGCAGATCGAGCAGGTACCCGGCGTGGTGGCCGCAGCACCGACCGTGGCGGGCTCCGCGTTCGTGACCGAGGGCAACGTGAGCAAGTCGGTTGCGCTGCGCGGCGTGGACCCTGCCCAGTTCGTGCGCGTGATCAACGTGGCGGACAAGATCCGGAGTGGCGAGTTCCGGGTCCATGGAACCGAGGCCGTGATCGGCGCCGAGCTCGCCAAGGATCTCGGGCTCGGGGTGGGCGACAAGCTGAGGATGGTGACAGCGGCGGGACGCTCCGACATCTTCACGATCCGAGGGATCTTCGATCTCGGCAACAAGGACGTGAACCAGCGGTGGGTGTTCGTGTCGCTGCGCACGGCGCAGACGATGCTGGATCTGGTGGGGAGCATCTCGACGATCGAGGTGCGGGTGAAGCAGGTATTCGACGCAGAGGCGATCTCGGTCGAGGTCGCGAGCAGGACCGGGCTGGTGGCCGACAGCTGGATGAAGCTCAACCAGCAGCTGCTGATCGGGCTCAGCTCCCAGAACAGCTCCAGCTACATGATCCAGTTCTTCGTGATGCTCGCGGTGACGCTGGGCATCGCCAGCGTGCTCGTGGTGTCGGTCGTGCAGAAGTCGCGCGAAATCGGGATCCTCAAGGCCACCGGCACCTCCACCCGGCGCGTGATGCGGGTCTTCCTCATCCAGGGCGGGATCGTCGGGCTGCTCGGCGCCGTGATCGGCTCCGGGATCGGCACCGTGCTGTCCTTGATCTTCTCGTCGCTGGCGAAGAACCCCGACGGCTCTCCCAAGTTTCCCGTGGATCTGAACGCAGGTCTGTTTGCCACTGCGCTGGCGGTGGCCACGGTCACCGGGCTGCTGGCAGCGGTAGCGCCGGCACGCCGTGCGGCACGTCTCGATCCTGCCACGGTGATCCGCAATGGCTGATCCGGTGCTGCGCCTCGACGCCGTGGTAAAGGACTACGGCACGCACATCCTGACGCGCGTGCTGCACGGCGTGGATCTGAGCGTACAGCCCGGGGAGTTCACGGCGCTCATCGGGCCGTCGGGCTCCGGCAAGAGCACGCTGCTCAACATGGTCGGGCTGCTGGATCGTCCGACGAGCGGCAGGGTCCTGATCGAAGCCTTGGACACGTCCACGCTCGACGACGACGCTCTGACTGCGCTTCGTGGGCGTCGCCTCGGATTCGTGTTCCAGTTCCACCATCTGCTGCCCGAGTTCACCGCGCAGGAGAACGTGTTTCTTCCCATGTACTCCCAGTCAGGGTGGGTCAGCGACGAGATGCAGGCTCGGGCCATGATGCTGCTGCAGCGCGTGGGGCTCGAGCCGCAGGCGCGCAACAAGGCCACGAACCTGTCCGGGGGTCAGCAGCAGCGCGTGGCGATCGCTCGCTCGCTGGTGATGAAGCCGCCGCTGGTGCTTGCCGACGAGCCCACGGGAAACCTCGACACGCAGAGCGCGGACCAGATCTTTGCGCTGCTTCGGGAGGTCAACGAGCAGGAGGGGACCGCGTTCCTGATCGTCACCCACGATCCACGGCTCGCGGCGCGATGCGATCGGATCGTGGAGCTGGTGGACGGCCGCATCGTGTCGGATCGACCGAACGAAGCGAGGCGGTAGGCAGCAGGAGCAAGGCTCGATCGACGATCCGCTACTCGAGCCCGCGCAGCACCTGATCGATCTCCTTGGCCTCCACGATCCCGTTCTTGCGCCAGGAGGGGCGCCCTTCGCGATCGAGGATGAGCACGCTCGGCACCGACTTCATGTCCTTGAACACGGACCGGGCGTGATCGCGCGGCTCGACCAGGACGAGCGGATACTTGATGCGAATGGTGGTGGCGAACGCCTTGACGAGCGGCAGCGATTCCGGCGCTTCGAGGACGATCGCAACGACGTTGGTGCGAGGCACGTGCTCGCGCGCGACGGTCTTCAAGTAGTTGGCGAGCGCCTGCGACGCCAGGTCGTAGGTGGTGATGAAGCCGATGACGGTGTTGCGCGCCCGCGTGGTCTCCGACGACACGCGTGTGCCGTCGACCGCCTCGAGATCGAACTGCAGCGGGCTCTCCTTCTGGGCAGCAGCGGGCGGCTTCGCGGGCGGCGCCGCGGCGCTGCACGACACGCCTGCCAGCGCTCCGAGGCACGACACCCCTGCGATCGCCGTGGCGATCGACCGAAACGCCGGCCGCACGCGCCTGCTCATCTGTCCGTGAGTTCGCCGTCGCCCTGGTCGTGAAGCCGCGAGTCGAACAGCTCCAACAGCGGCTCGAGCGCCTCCGGGAGATTGCCCTGCGGATCACGCTGAGCAACCACCGCAGCCGCGATCTCGTCGATGACGCGCCCGAGCGGCGTCGGCTCCATCAACGCTCCGTCGAGCTGAGCCCCTCCGCTGGGCGCATCCTTGACATGCACGAGCGGGTCATTGCGGATCCAGGAGAAGCCGCGACCATGCGAGAAGCGGCACGTGATCACGCGCACGAAGTCGAGGTACATCGGAGCCACGACTGCGACGACACGATCGCCATCCGCAGTGTGCCCGAGCAGCGACAGCGGGCGACGTCGCTCGGCTGTTCCGAAGTCGTCGCCGAGCGCGAAGAGGATTCGATGGCGACGCTCCGGGTCCCTTTCGACAGAGAGGAACGGAGCGAACAGCGCGATGCGGGGCACGCCGAGACGTTCGGCATCCTGCTCGAGCGCATCGAGGAACGCGGCGCGCCCCTGCGGGTCGAGCGCTTCGTAGGCGAGCGCAGCGCCGAGCGCTGCCTCGGCGTCGGTGGCCAGTGCGCGCAGCCACACCTGCCATGCCGGGAAGATGCGATCGGGTCCTGCATCGCCCGTGTCATCCGATCTTCCGTATCGCCGCGGTTGCGGTGTCGAACCCATGCTGCCGAAGCTAGAGGATCACATGCAACGCTTCAACGCCCGTCAGCCACTCGAGTGCGATTTTGATCCGGTCGCACTGTTCGTCATTGAGGCGCTCACTATCGCACCCAACTCGTCGCGCAGATCGCGCACCAGCTCGTCGAGCTCCGCTTCCCTGCTGCACGGCGCAACCACCAGCAGCTCGCCACCCCGTTCCGCGAACATGCACGCGAGACCTTCGCTCGCCTCGATGATCCCCTTGACATAGACAACGTGGCGAGCTTCCACCAGGAGTCGGCGGGTCACGAGCGACCTGTCGGATATCTCGGGGATGGGAACGCGCACGCTGCGACCCTACTCCACAGGGTGCGTCGCAACCACCCCAGCTTTTCGAATCATTGGGGCAAGAATCCCATCTGCCTGGATCGAACGACGCGGCCGCTCGCCACACCCACGCTCGTTCGGTCGCTTGCGCTTGGCCCGCGACCGCCATAGCTTCGCCGCGATGCCGCGCAAGCTGTACAAGGACGACGAGCTGCTCGACGACCTGCCGCCGATGGACGACGACGACCAGGACGACAAGCAAGAAGAAGTCCAGACTGATCTGGACCTGGAAGCGGAGGAGCTCGATCGTGACCTCGATGACTCCGTCGCGTCGGAGCTGCAGATCGGTGAGCTCGTCGACGGCGATGACGACGCGTCCGAGCCAGGCACGGAGGATCCGCGGGAGATCGACATCGGCGCCCCGGACATCGACATCCAGGAAGACAAGCACGGCGAACGCGATGACGACGCAGCAGGGGTGCCGGGAGATGATGCTGCGGTGGGCATCGACACCGTGGCCGATGCCGGCGTGTCGGATGACGCCGATGATCAGCCTGGTGCGTCCGGGGATGACATCGACGAATCGGCGCTTCCCCAACTCGACTCCGACGACGAGGCCGACCTGCCTGGCGGAGTCGTGATCGACGAGTCCGTGGACATTTCCGAGAAGGTCGCACTGCCGTCCTGGGCCCTGGTGCGCTGGGAGCAGATTGAGCTGCGAGCGGATGAGTCGCCATCCTCCTGGACGGAGGCGACCTTGTCGGCAATGCGCGCTGACCTCGTCGCAAAAGCGACTTCCAAAGGTGATCTATCGGTTTCGAGGGACTCGGGCGAGTCGTGGTCGACCTGCATGGTGACAGCCGAGCTGACATCGATTGCGATCGCTCCGATCGGTTCGAGCCTGGCTGTACTGGGAACGATCTATCTGGAAGCGGAAGACCGGAGCTACCTGTTCTGTTGCGAGGTCGGAGGCGAGCCGGTCCTGGTTGCGGATCTGTCGACAGACGTCAGCAGGGGCACGGACGAGGATGGGGACGAATCTGACAGTGCGGGGCCTGCGAGTGCGCTGGGGTGGGACGATGAGCGGGGGTGGCTGTGGGTGGCGGGGCCGTCGGGGCTGCAGGCCTGGCGCCCAAGATTCGCGGCGTGAGCGACGATTTGGCCCTCTTGTGGCGATCGTGATACCCGTCGAACCATGGCGATAGTGGTCCAGAAGTACGGTGGATCGTCGGTGGCGGATGTGGATCGGATCCGCAAGGTGGCCGACAAGGTGGTGGGAGCGGTTCGAGCTGGCAACCAGGTGGTGGTGGTGGTCAGCGCCATGGGCAAGACCACGGACGGGCTGCTGACCCTCGCGCAGGAAGCAGGGACCCTGGATGGCAAGGTCCACCCGCCGCCGCGTCGCGAGCTCGACATGCTCGTCACCACCGGAGAGCGCGTCTCGATGGCGCTGCTGTCGATCGCGATCCACGCGCGGGGGCACGACGCGATCTCGTTCACAGGCTCGCAGTGCGGAATCATCACCAACGATCGGCACTTCAATGCGCGCATCATCGAGGTGCGTCCTCATCGGGTCGAAGACGAGCTGGAGCGAGGAAAGGTAGTG
Organism: Deltaproteobacteria bacterium; assembly: GCA_016218915.1. GTDB lineage: Bacteria > Myxococcota_A > Polyangia > Polyangiales > Polyangiaceae > JACRCQ01. The sequence goes on along the minus strand of JACRCQ010000073.1, from coordinate 107,400 downwards.
ATCATCGCGGGCTACCAGGGCATGAGCTACAAGCGCGAGATCACGACCCTCGGCCGGGGCGGATCTGACACCACGGCCGTGGCGATGGCAGCGGCGCTGCAAGCGGACCGATGCGAGATCTACAGCGACGTCGACGGGGTGTATTCCGCAGATCCGCGGGTCGTGCCGGAGGCGGTGCACATCCGGCAGCTCGATCACGAATTGCTGCAGGAGATGGCTGAATGCGGGGCGAAGGTGCTCAACGCGCAAGCGGTCGAATGGGCGCGGCGCGCTGGAATCGCGATCTATGCGCGGTCGAGCTTTGGGCCGGCCGACGCGAACGGCGAGCCAGAGCGCCAGACGATCGTTCGCAAGTTCGCGCCAACCGAAGACGGGCGGGTGCGGGCGGTGGTGGGAGAGACCCAAGCTTGTCTGGTCCGACTGGAACCATCGCCTTCAGCGGAACGACGCAGGGCGTGGGAGCTGCTTCGAGACGCAGACATCCCGCTTCGGGAGCTGAGCATCTGCGAGCGAGGCACATCGTTCGTGGTGCCCATGGCGAACGTGCCGGACTGGGGTCGGGCTCGCGCGCTGTTCGAGACTGAGCCGGCGCTGCGAGGAGCGACCATCCTGGACAACGTCGCGGTCGTGAGCGTGGTCGGCGCAGGTCTGACCGACACGACCGAGCCGTTGGCGCGGATGTTCGATGCTCTCGGCAGCGCGGGCATCGAGCCCATCGAAGTCCGGGCGTCGCCCTTGCGCCTGCGCGTCATCATCGCAGCGAAGCAGGCCGCAGAAGCGCAACGTCTGCTCCATGAGAAGTTCGTCGCCTGCTGATCGAAGCGACCCGCAGCTCGGCCGCCCTACGCCTGCAGCTTGAGCGCCTGCCTTCGATGCAGCGCGTCGGCGACCAGCACAGGGAGCAACAGCATGCCGCCGGGGAGAACCACGACAGCGATCCAAACCAGGATGCGAAGCCAGGAAGCCATCACGCGCCGGGTTGGTGCACTGGGCGTGCCACTGCAAAGTGCAGGGATTTGGAGGGCAAGCACTTGAGGTCGGTTGCCGCAAAGACACGCTGCGTGTCAGCCGAGCCCATGCCCGTGCGGTCGCGCTATCGCCTGATCGGCATGTCGCGGTGTGTCCGCTGGACTCAGGCAACCTGGACTTCGCTCGCCTCGTCGAGCAGGTCGCGCTTGATCGTGTCGAGCTCCGACTCCGGATCCTCGAATCGAACCGATTGCCGTGCGAAGTCCGTCCGCAATCTATCAAATCGGTACTGCCGGATCGATCGGACCGTCTCCCGGAACGCGATCTCCTCGATCTCCGGGCGGTAGAAGAAGCGCATGGGTGAGCCAGCCATCAGGCGCATCACCGCGCCGTCCGGCTGGAACAGATGGAAGGAGATGTGCGGGTACATCGCCCGAAGGGCGTACACCGCTCGATCGAACCTTCCATGAATCAACGCCTTGAGCCCTTGCATGCCCACGAGCACGCCGCCCTTGGAGGCAACGTAGCCTGGGCGCGGGCTGACGATGGGCACAAGCGGGTCGATCAGGATCACGAGGGAGGCGCCGCTCTGGACAGCGATGCGCATGTTGGTGGTGCGCGTGAATCCGCCATCCATGTAGTAGCGCCCTTCGATGCGCTGGGGCGTGTAGAACGGGGTCAGCGCAGCGGACGCCCGGATGGCGAGGTGGATGGGGACGTGGTCCCAGCCAGGAGAGCCGAAGACGACGTGCTCGGCGGTATCCTGGTCGGTGGCGCCGATGAAGAGCTTGTGCTTGAGGTCAGTGAACCGATTGACCATCCCCGGGCGGTTGAGCTGTCGATCGAGGTAGCGGCGCAGGCCGGCTCCGGCGAACACGCCTGTCGGAGCGAGACGGAAGAGGGCTTGCAGAGGAGTGTGTCTTCCGCGGAGGAGACCGAGAGCGCTGGTGCCGAGGCGCTGGGCGAGCTCGCCAAAGTTCGGGTCAAAGATGTCGCCCTTGTTGATTTTTTCGATGCGGCCTTCGCCGTACTGGAATCCCCGTGCGATTTCCCGTGGGCCGAGCCCGTTGGCCATGAAGCCGCTGACAATGGCGCCGGCGCTGATACCGCACAGGATGTCCGTGTCCTGCAGCTGGAAGTTGGGCAGGAAGTACTGCAAGGCGCGCAATACTCCGAGCTCGTAGAAAAGCCCCTCGATCCCGCCTCCGGCCAGGCAGATGGCGATTCGCCCTTCGCGCCGGTGCTGGATCGTGGCCTCCACCCGTAGCCAGATGTCCCGCCAGCCTGCATCGTCAAACGGGGCGACGATCGACCCAGCGATGTGGATGCGTCCGGCCTCGAAGGCCAGCTCGGCACCGGCCTTGTCCGGATCGACGACGAGCCAGGTCTGGTCGCGGGACACGGGTCCTGCGATGTCATGCTCATCAAAGAGCGTGTGGAGCAGCTCAAGGGCGGTGGTCTGGGCGGGCGAGCCGAAGGTGACGCGGGCATCGACGATCAATGCGTAGAAGGCACCGGAGCGAAGGCGTTCCAGGGCGCGAGGAAGGCTTGTTTCGAGCTGGAACTGGACGCCGCGGGCGATCAACGGAGAAACGTGACGAGCCACGGAGTCGAGCGCGGCCTGGGCGGCCCGGGCGGGCGTCGGGGTCGAAGCGGCGACGAAATATAGTATCTGCTCCATGCTCTCCAGGTCGGGTCCCCCCAACCCGAAGCCATCGGACGCTACCGCGCCGGATGACCCAATGTGAACGAACGGCCGGCATCAAAAGAATAGCACAATGCGGGTGCCGCGCTCACTTTTGCCGGGACCTCGGCGGTCGGGCCGCCCGGGTGGACGTTTCGAGTTGCGTAAATTCAGCGGAAGGCTCAAAGATTTGCAGGCAAAGGTTGCCGTCTCTCGGCTCTCCTCGCTAAACTAGGGCGTCGACTTTTTCGACCCGGATCATCACGATGTGGAAGCTGACCATAGTGGACGATGAAGGCACCCGGACGGTGCTTCCGTTGGCCCGTGGCGAGTACACCGTGGGACGCGATCCGGAGAACACGGTCCGTCTGACGGAACGCAACATCTCGCGCAAGCATTTGATCTTGCGTCGTGACGATGCGGATTGGATCGTCGAGGATCTCAACTCCTACAACGGGTGCTTCGTCAACGGTTTGCGCGTGAGCGGAACCCATCCGTTGCACGACGGCGACTTGCTGCAGGTGGGCGACTACCGGCTCGAGCTGGCCGACGAAGAGAAGACTGCAGAGGAGTCGGATGCGCCGACGGCCGAAGCAGCGCCGGCGCCGCCGGTGGTGAAGCTGACGGATCGTCCGGATCGTCTCGTTGTGGTGGATGGCGCCGCAGCGGGCACGGAGTTCCCGCTCGAGAAGGATCGGATGATCCTCGGGCGCGCGGAGGACGCGGACGTCAGCATCAATCACAGCTCGGTCAGCCGCATCCACGCTGAGATCACGCGCATCACGGCAGGCACCTACGAGATCGTCGACTGCGGGAGCTCCAACGGAATCCGCGTCAACGGCATCAAGCTCGATCGACGCGTGATCGAGGATGACGACGAGATCGAGATGGGGGATGTGCGCCTGCGCTTCGTTGCGCGCGGACGTATCTTCCGTCCAGGCACTTCGCCCCGCGCCACGACTTCGTTCGCTCCCTCCGCGGCCGTGCCCGTGGCTCCTGCGCCGCGCAAGAGCCTCGGCCTGATGATGGCGATCGGCGCGTTGCTAGGCGTGGCTTTCGTGGTCGCTGTGCTGATGCTTCGTCCCAAGACCGAGCCGACGCAAGCGCAGCCGACCAGCGCGCAGGGCGACGAGTCGCCGGCGATCACCGAAGCCAAGCGTCTGGCCGCGACCGGGGATCTCGAAGCAGCTCACAACAAGCTCACCTCGGAGATCGCGGAGAGCTCGCCACTGCGCGACAACCCCGAGGTCAAGAGGATCGAAGGCCAGTGGGCAGATGCGCAGATGCAGAAGGCTGCGCAAGAGACCGACCCGGCAAAGAAGCGTGCGCTCTATGCGTCGGTCGCTGGCGCCCGTCTGGTCGATGCAGACAAGCGCAAGGCTGCTTCGGACGAGCTGGGCAAGCTCGACAACGGCGGCATTGATCCAGGCACGTTGCCCCCGGTTGCTGCGCGTGCAGATGCTGCGGTTGCGCCGACCGGCGACAAGACTCCTGGTGCAACGACAACGGATCCGGGCAAGCCGTTGCCGACCGGGATCGCGCCAGCCGACACTTCCAAGGACAAGCCGCCGTCCAAGGACAAGACCCCGGCAGGCAAGGACAAGACCGGAGGCAACCCGGACATCGGCGCGACCGTCCTGGAGGACGGGGAAGCCAAGGCGCGCAAGGCGCTCGAGCCTCGTGTCTGGTCCGGCCGTGCGACCGTGGACGAAGTCCGGATGCTCAAGGCGATCTGCCGTCATCAGAAGGACTCGGCCTGCGTGGCGCGCGCCAACCAGATGCTCCAGCAGATGCAGAACAACCAGTGATGGTCTCGCGGCCAGGGTCATGAGCATCGATCTCGACACCATTCCCGCGGAAGTGCGCACCCGCCTGATCGCGATCGGGCGCCAGTTCGGCTCGGCAGACACGCTATCGCAGGCAGAGGCGACGCTACAGGCGGGCGCAGCCTACGGCCAGCTTCTCGAAGAGCATGGGTTCGTGGCAGCGGATCTGGAGCGGCTGCGCGAAGCGCGCGATGCGCTGCGCGCGACCGGAGCAGCGGACGAGCCTCCGGCGTCGGCCCGCAAGCTCACGTCGCTCGAGTACGTGCGTGCCATGCGCGACGGCAAGACGTTGCGCCAGCAAGCTCGCGCGATCCTGCACATCATCATGCAGCGCCTGACCTTCAGCGAGGATCCGGTGCAGCACGAAGCGGCTCGCAGCGTGTCGTCGTCGCTCGATCAGACGCAGTCTTCGCGAGGCGACGCGGTTCGCCTGGCAGCCCAGCTCGATCAGCTTCGCGCCACGCTCACCATGGCGCGCGTGGAGGCCATGGCGGCCAAGCGAGGCGGCCCTGGCCTTGTGCCCAGGCTCGCACACACGGCAGAACGGCTTCGGGCGACGCATGCGGATCGTCGCGGAACCGAGCAGGGCGACCGGATCGATCTGGTCGACGGGATCATCGTGGAGCTGGTTCGGGATGCGCGTCGTGCATCCCGATCCGCAGCGCGTGCGCTGGGCCGTCCGGAGATCGCAGGCGCGTTCGAGCTGATCAGGCTGTACGGCGTGGGCAGGCCGTAGCACCCCCATGGAGTAGCACGCCCGGTCGCTTTGGTTGCTGCTACTTGCGTCGGCGAAGCGCGAGCAGGGAAGCTCCGAGTCCGACGAGGGCGAGCGCAGCCCATGGGGTGGCGGGCTGGTCAGCGACGCGGCACCCGCAACCGTGGCTGCCTGGGCGGGGCTCGACAGGAGGGGGCTTGGGCGTGTCCTCGGCCGGCGGAGTCTTGTCTTCGGTCTTGGGCTCGGCCGGCTCTTCCTTCTTCTCCGGCGGCGCAGCGTCGCTGTCCGACGCCGCACCCGCATCGGGCTTTGCCTTGGGTGCAGGGCCGGAGAAGACGATCGCACGTCGATCCACGAGCTTGTTCTTGCCGTTGAACCGCAGGTGGATCGGCTGACCGAGCAGAGCGCCGTCATCCGCGCGTTTGATCTGGAGCGTGTACTCGCCAGCCTCGAAGCCTCGATCACGCTTGATGCCGATCTGGAACTTGGTGCGCGGCCAGATCTTGTTCTTGGCATCGGCAAAGTCGATGTCGACGCCTTCGCGCTGGGGCTGCTGGTTCTGCATCACCTTGGGGCGTACGACGGGCTCCTTGTCATTGTCGGTGATCGACAGCTCGTAGTACGTGGTGAGGGTGAATACGAAGTCGAAAGGAATGTGCCCGGTCGGTGGCACGCTCCCGTAGTTGATGTCCATCTCGAGCTTCCACCGACCGTCGATCTCCTCGATGGTGGTGCTCTTCATGTTGACCGTGCCAAAGGCGAGCGCCGTGGCAGGCAACAGGAGGATGGCAAGCGCGACGAAAGCGCCGTGCAGCGCGCGGCGCGACAGCAGGGAGCACGCGTTCTTCATGGGGCCCGAGCCTACCCGATCCTGGGACACGCGTCGCCACCCCTTTCCAACCCGCTCCGGAGGCGGAGTCTGCGTCGGGCGGGGGAGCCCGTTGACGCTGGCCGCGGGCCTTCAGCCGCGCTAGTGGCCTTGCCGTGCCCGGCAAGGATCTTCCACCCGCGCCCGAAGCTTCCATCAGGAGCGTGCTGCTCTCTCGGCCCACGATGGCCCTGGTCACGCTCGCAGCCTTGATCGCGATCCCCTATGCGATCCCTGGTGCGAAGCGGGTGCGACTGCTGTCGGCACGAGAAGCCGAGCCCACGCGCACAGCCCCGGCTGCGTCCGATTCGGCCACCGCACCTGTGGGCAGCGTCAAGCTGGCCGACGAGACCACGGACCACCCGGAGCTGGCGCTGCCTGAGGTAGCGCCGGCCGCCAAGGAGAAAACCAAGCCTCCGCCGCGTCCGATCGAGGATCCCACTGGACGTGCCTTCAGCGCGTTCTTCACCAAGCTTGCCAGGGTGGAGCGAAAGGAGCCGGGGACCGTCGCTCGCATTCTACACTACGGCGATTCGCTGCTCGCCGTGGACCTGGTCGCATCCACGTTGCGACGTCAGATGCAGGAGCGATTCGGCGATGCGGGACACGGGTACATGCCGATTGCCAACCCGACCCCAGGCTACTTCCACAACGACGTGAGCCGGCGCGCTTCGACCGAATGGATGGTGAGCCGCGTGGTGGGGCCGTTCTCTCCGGACGGGCTATACGGACTGGGCGGCGTGTCGTTCATCGGCAGCTCGAAGGCAGCGTGGGCGCGGTACGCGACGCCGTCCAAGGGGAGCTTCGGACGTGCCGTGTCGCGCTTCGGGGTGCAGTACCTTGCACAGCCGAACGGTGGCGACTTCGAGATCCTGATCGACGGCTCGGAGAAGGAATCGATCTCGACGTCGGCCGACGCCCCCAAGCTGGTCACGTGGGAGAAGAAGGTCGCGGACGGCGAGCACACCTTCGAGCTTCGCGTGATGAAGGGGCCGGTGCGGGCATTCGGCACCTGGTTCGATCGCGACGGGCCTGGGGTGATCGTGGACTCGGTGGGGATCCAGGGGGCCCGGCTGCGATTCCTGGATCAGGAGAACGACGCTCACTGGGCAGAAGCACTGCAGTCCAGGTCGCCTGATCTGGTGGTGTTCGAGTTCGGGTTGAACGAAGCTGCCGACGACTTCGCGTATCCGATGGATCGCTACAAGGAGACGGCGCTCGCAGTGCTTGCGCAGGTGCGCGCGGCCCTTCCCAATGCGTCGTGCCTGATGGTCTCGCCCAACGACACCGCGATCAAGAGGGGCACGGATCTGGTCACGCGACCCGTGATGCCCTACCTGGTCAAGGCGCAGCGCGAAGTCGCTGAGAAGTCGGGTTGCGCGTTCTTCGACGTCTACCAGGCCATGGGCGGATGGGGATCGATGGCAGCGTGGATCCGCAAGGGGCTGGGCGGACCTGACTACACGCATCCCACGACGATCGGGGCGGACACGATTGGGACGTGGCTGTATCGCGCTCTCATGGAGAGATACGAGAACTGGCGCGAGACGGATGGCGGAACGCCAACCGTGATGGACGCCGCACTCGATGCCAAGAGCGATTGAGCGTAGACTGCCAGTCGAGTCTTGGCTGCAAGTGGAGATCGAAACATGACGAGATCACGGCTGGGTGCGTGGTGCGCGGTGTTGGGTGTCATCGTGGCGAGCGCTTCGCAAGGGTGCTCAGGTGACAGCGCGACCCTGGATGGAGTTGCTGGCACGACGCCGTCGCTCGACGGCGGAGCGGGCACAGCGGGCCAAGGCGGCACGACCGGCAAGGGCGGCACAGCGGGCACCTCGGGGAAGTCCGGGAACTCGGGCGCTGGGGGCGTGGCGGGGCAGACCGGCTCCGGCGGCAAAGCAGGGACCGGAGGCGCTGGGGGGAGTGGCGGCGCGGGAGGCTCGGGTGCTGCCGGGGCTGGCGCAGGCGGAGCAGGCGGCGTGGGCGGCACAGGCGGAAGCGTTGCCGGCAGTGGCGGCGTGGGCGGCACCGGTGGAGCCGGTGGCTCCAGCACCTGCGACAACACTGGTGATTGCGCGACCTGTGCGCAGTGCGCTGCGAACGGCACTTGCAGCACGGACTACCAGGCGTGCAACGCAGAGCCCGACTGCTCTGCGTTCTTCCAGTGCGCACAGCCATGCACCACGCAGGCCTGCTACGACCAGTGCGTGCAGGCGCATCCGACCGGCGCGAATCTCTACAATACCTTCGCGGTCTGCGTGGTGTGCGGCCCGTGCTGGAACGACTGCGACGCAGTGGGCTCTGGATGCGGCGGCGCAGGCGGCACCGGTGGCGCTGGAGGCACGGGTGGAGCTGGCGGCAGCGGCGGCGTGGCCGGCGCCGGCGGGACCGGCGGCTCGACGTCGTGCGACAACAGCGGCACCTGCAACACGTGCGCGCAGTGTGCATCGCAGGCGGGGTGCGTCTCGCAGTACGACGCATGCATCAACAGCACGGACTGCATGGCGTACAACCAGTGCACCGACCCGTGCACCACGCAGCAGTGCTACGATCAATGCGCGCAAGCGCACCCTGCGGGCGCCCAGCTCTACGCCAACTGGGCTGAGTGCGTGGTGTGCAACGAGTGCCCGGTGGACTGCGATGCCGTGGGCTCTGGATGCGGCGGCACAGGTGGGACCGGTGGTGCTGGCGGAGCCGGAGGAGCAGGCGGCAGCGGCGGCTTGGCTGGCGCCGGCGGGTCCGGCGGCTCGACGTCGTGCGACAACTCCGGCACCTGCAACGCCTGCGCGCAGTGCGCGTCGCAAGCAGGATGCAATCCGCAGTACCAGGCATGCATCAACAGCACGGACTGCATGGCGTTCAACCAGTGCACCGACCCATGCACGACCCAGCAATGCTGGGACCAGTGCGTGCAGGCCCATCCTGCCGGAGCGCAGCTGTACTCGAACTGGGCCGAGTGCGTGGTGTGCAACGAGTGCCCGATCGATTGCGACGCAGTGGGGTCCGGATGCGGGGGCACGGGCGGTGCCGGGGGATCCGCGGGCAGCGGTGGCACCGGGACCGGCGGCAGCGGCGGCTCCTCGAGCTGCGACAACGGCGGAACGTGCTCGGCTTGCCAGCAGTGCACGTCGCAGTCGCTGTGCAGCACGCAATACCAGGGCTGCGCCCAGAACGCGGAATGCACTGCGCTCATCGCGTGCCTGCAACCCTGCACGAGCCAGGGGTGCATCAACAAGTGCAACCAGCTGCACCCGACCGGCGTCGGACCCTACACGATCTACATGAACTGCGCGGTCTGCCAGGGGTGCCCGGTCGCGTGCGACGGCCCAGGCTTCGGCTGTCCGTAGGCAGGCGATCTCACGGGCAGTTCTGCGACTTGACCGTCGTGCCCGCTGAGATGGTCGAATCCTCCACGTACTTGAACGGAATCGACTGGCACCACCAGATGCCGCAGTTGTCCTGCACCTGGGTGTGCAGGTGCGGGCCTGTGCTCCAGCCGCTGTTGCCGCTCTTTCCCACGACCGCGCCCTGAGCCACGGGGTCGCCCTTCTTCACCGAGATCGACGACAGGTGCATGTACAGTGCCACGGTGCCATCCGAGTGCAGCACCTCGACCGTGTTCGCGTAGTTGGCGCAGCTCGAGCCCCCACCATCGAAGCATCCGTCGCCGGGTGTCGACACCATGCGGGTGCGCAGCACGGTACCTGCGCGCGCCGCTCGGAGCGTGGTTCCAACCGGCATCGAAAAGTCGTAGGCGTACTCGTCCTTGCCCGAATGCGAGCTGGTGTGGTTGCCGTTCGAGCACGTGTGCGTGGCGTTGCAGTCCCATGGCAGGCGGTATTCCGAGCTGCTCTTGCAGTAGTCGGGGGTGCCTTTCGGAGCCTCCACGCAGCCGAGCGCGCAGTTCTGCTTGACCGTCCATTGGCCGCCCGGGCAATACAGGATGTCGCCGTTGTGCTCAGGAAGCAGCGGGATCCTGCATCCCATGGTCGCAGCTTCCTTGGCTGCGCCGGACCCGCACCACGCCACCTGCACGAAGCAGTCGCACTCAGGCAGCTCGCATGCGTCGTCGAGCTTGGCCGACGTGCCGTCGTACTTGCAGGTCCCTTTGCATGCTTCGAGGACGGACCACTTGTCATTCTCGCACTTGAGCAGATCGCCCCCGTGTCCGGTCAGCGCGTCGATGGTGCATCCTGCCTTCTGGGCCTCGGCCTTGGCGCGCGCACCGCAGTAGGGGCCCTCGCCGAGCAGACATCCGCAGGCTTGGGGCGCAGCATCCTTCGGCGGGCTCGAATCCGAGGGCGAATCGATCTTGCCATCCACGGGGGCAGCATCCAGGCCACCTCCAGCAGCTCCATCGGGCACGGCGCTGCCATCGGGCTTTGCATCTGCTGCTGCGTCGGTAGGGTTGGGATCGACGTGCGGTTGGATCGTCGACTCGCTATCGCTGCCGCAGGAGCTCACGAGGGCAGCGAGCAGGACGGGGAGACGCGAGAGCTTGCGCGCGGGCTGGATCATCATGTCGAACTTGCCATGGTGCCTGATTCGACGGGGACCTTCCAGGGGCAAGGTCAGGTGTCGTCGCCCATGCAGATGCCAAGCTGGCGGGCAGCCCGGATCCAGGCGTGGTCGAGGGGAACGGTATTCTTGGCGCCCGCGACCTCTTCGAGGGGCACGGGAACGCACTGGTTGCAGCGCAGCGCGACCATCACGTTGTAGACGCCGTCGGCGAGCAGAGCTGCGGTGGCGACGCCCAGCCGGGTGCACAGGAGTCGATCAGAGGCAGTGGGAATGCCACCGCGCTGCACATGGCCGAGAGAGGTGACGCGAGCCTCGGTCTCTGTGAGGTGCTGCAGCTGCCGCGCGAGCCGGCTCGCCATCGGCTCCTGCACGTAGGTCACCTGCGTCGGAGGATCGTCCTTGAGCGGTACCGCGGCGGGCTCTGGCGCGCTCTTGCCCTTCTTGCCCCTGGGGCGCTTCGGCTCGCACGGATTGTCGTCGTTGCCCTTGCCGCGCTTGGGCTCGCGAGCCTTGTCCTCGTCGCCATTGGCTCGGACGGCTGCCTCCTGCTTGGAGCGGGCCGCTTCGGACACGGCGATGATCGAGAATCGCTTGCCGTGCGTGCGACGCTCGATCAGATGCTCGGCGACCACGGACAGGTCGTAGGGGATCTCGGGGATGAGGATTGCGTCTGCGCCTCCAGCCAGCCCGGCACCGAGGGCGAGCCACCCCGCGCCGTGCCCCATCACCTCGCAGACGATCATGCGATTGTGGCTGGTGGCCGTGGTGTGGAGGCGATCGATCGCTTCGGTCGCGATCGACATGGCCGTGTCGAAGCCGAACGACATGTCGGTTCCCGCGACGTCGTTGTCGATGGTCTTGGGGAGCGTGATCACATTGATCCCGCCGGCTTTGTGCAGGTGCAGCGCGTTCTTCTGCGTGCCGCCTCCGCCGAGGCACACCAGGCAATCGATGCCGAGCCGACGAGCGTTCTCCACGGCAGCGTCGGTCATGTCCATGGTCTTGCCGCCCATCAGCATCTTGTGCGGCTTGTCGCGGCTCGTGCCGAGGATCGTGCCACCCAGGGTCAGGATGCCGCTGACGGCGCGATCATCGAGGGGGATCGTGCGGTTCTCGGCCAGCCCGCGGAACCCGTCGAGGATGCCGATGACTTTCATCCCGTAGTCGCCGATCGCGGCTTTTGCCACGCCGCGAATGGCTGCGTTCAGTCCTGGGCAATCCCCACCGGAGGTGAGGATGCCGATGCAACGGGTCTTGGACTTCCTGGGCACGGAGCACTCCTTCAGGCGCCCTGCGGCGCCGGTCGCGCACGCCAACGGAGCGCGCTCGCCCCGTACACGATCGCGCTGCCGCACAACAGGCAACCGCTCGCAGGGGCTTGGACATCAGCTCGCCTCGTGGTCATCGTTGCACGGAACCTACTGCGATCGCCCTGGAGTGTCGACCGCGCGCGAGAGCACCACCTCGACGCTCGGCCGGTCGTAGGGATCGTCGATGTGCGTGGCGAGCGCAGGGAAGGTCGCGCGCTCCACCGGGCTAAGGTTCACCCCCCGCTCCAATTCGTCGCACGGAGGGCGTCCGCTGGAGCTGGTGCAGATCGACGCGCGAAGCACGAAGGCACACTGGCCTGCGAGGAACGTGTTGCGCAGCTGCTCGCCTTTCGCGATCTCGATGGTCAGCGGGCGGCTTCGTGAGCGCCCAGCGGCCCGGTACTCGGGTAGGTACAGAACGCGTCGGTCTGCCCGAGCGATGTAGGCGACCACGCAATCGGGCGGAAGGGACGCGAACCTGTCGCGAAGCCAACGGTATTCCAGGTGCTCCGTGGTTCGCTCCTTTGCAGCGGGCAAGAAGACCACGAGCAGTGCAACGACCGAGGCGAGCGCGACCACCCTCGCCGAACGTCTCTCGAACCACCTGCCGGGCAGTGCGCTCATCACCCCGATCACGAGAATCGGCGAGAAGACTCGCTGCAGTGCCGCGTGCTGGAACCACGACTGGGAATGGAAGTGGTGGGTCAGCGCCATCGCTGCGAGCGTGCAGGCAGCAGGAACCACGACCCAGCGCGGTCGTGCCGCAAACGCCGCAACCGCCAGCCCAAAGGCAAGCGCGATCGTCGGGGGCTCGAGGATGGAATGGGGGCGCAGATGCACCAGCCCGATGCGCCCCCCTTCCTGCAGCGCATGCGCCGCCACGAGACGCAACACGGAGCCGTCCACAGCGAGCACGACCACGCCGGCCACGCCGCAGCAGGCGGCAGTCCACAGCAATCGCCCTCGAAGCCCCTTGCCGTGGTCCACCGCGAAACCCGCGAGCACGCAGGCCGCAGCAGGTGTCCAGCCATAGGGGTGAACGCGAATCGCCTGCGCGCACAGCAGGGAGCCCGCGATCGCGAGGCAGGCCGCAGGACCACGCTCACCCGCGGCCAGTCGCGCAGTCGCACCCATCAGCGCCAGCGAGGCGGCTGCGGTCAGCAGCAGGATGGGCACGAGATAGGATTCCGTGGTCGCCATGCGAATGGCGATCGGATCGATTGCGAGCAGAGATGCCGCCAGACAAGCGCGAACGCGGTCCAGACCAGCGAGCCTCGCCATGGCGTAGGCGATCGCCGACACGCAAGCGGACAGGAGCCCGTTGGTGGCGAAGATGACGTCATCCGGACGGGCCGGAGCGAGCCGTGTCAGCGCTGAGAACAGCTCGGCGTATCCCGGGCCGTAGTTGTAGAGGAGCGAAGGATCCCACGCTGCTCCCATGACCCACAAGGGCCCCTGACCATTGGCGTGGAAGGGCCCCCATGGCCCAAAGGCGACGCGCGCGATGAGCGCGGCGCCCCCGACTGCAGCGGCGATCAGCCAATCTTGTCGAGCGGGGCGTGGAAGTCTCCAGCATCCGGCAGCCAGGAAGATCGCTGCAATGGGCAGAATCCAGGGCCATGGAGTGCGGGTCGGCGGGGCGGGTTGCGGCGAGGCTGTGGATGCTTGCGGCCGGGGCTCGGGCGCAGCCGATGGCTCAGGTCCCCAGCTCCATTCCGATTCTTTGGACCGGATGCGAGCCGCAAGCGCATCGATCAAGCCGGCAGGTGCGTTGCCCGACGCGACATGAATCGCAAAGCGATCCGTGCGGGAGGCAGCGCCCTGGGAGGCGCTGGGGTGGCGCAGCTCGACCACGACGGGCGACGCGCCGCAGTCGAAGCGCGTCTTGATTCGATCGCGCTCGATGAGGGCGCCAGCGAACTTGCACGCAGGGCAGAGCGGCTGCCCCTTGCCGAGCATGTCGCTCACGAACGACTCGCGTCCAGGTGGGATCATCCCCTGGGCCCATGCAGAGCAAGGCAGAAGTGCGAGCAGGGCGAGGACGAGACAGAATCGCAGCAGCCGTGCACCTGTGGCCCCGCGAATCCTGGAGTCGGGACCGTGGAGTCGCGGGCTCATGGCTTGCGGGGCGAAGAACACATGGAGAGGCTGCGGGGAGGTGCCTACCTGGGCACTCGAAGCACCTGATTGTCGACAGCCATGTAAAGCCACTCGCCGTCTGCAGCCAGGGCTGAGGGAACTGGACCGATGCCGGGTGGGTAGTAGTGACGGAGATCGAAGCTCTGGAAGTCGACGCCGAACACTTCGCCCGAGAACTTGTTGGCGAAAAAGACCGTGGGGCCTGCGGGAAAGAGGTTGACCGGTTGTCCCACTTCAGTCGCCAAGAGGTCTACTTCCTGCGAGCCGTCGACAGACGCGGAGATGACAGCGCCTGGCGGCGCCCAATCAGCCATCAACAGCCGATTCTGCTCGTTGGAGAAGGCCATCTCGCGCAGATCTCCAGAGCTCTTGTAGGCAGGGTCCGGCGGGGATCCCGGCATCGTGCAATCGACGGAGTCGACGTTGCCGGCGGCCGAAAAGTACAATCGTCCGTTGCCGTTGGTGATTGCGCGGGCAGGGACCGCGCCTGCGAGCATCGACTCGGGTGCCCCGGGGCTGTCCGTGCCCTTGATGCGATTGATGGCGCCAACATCCTCCGCCCAGAAGACGTAGGGCGCACATATGCCCTGGCCGACGGTCAGGAGGATGGATGGATTGATCGGAGCGAGCTGTTGAGGAGTGCCGGGAAGGGTTCCAGGAGAAGCCATGTGAAGGGCCGGGTTCAGGCCGCCAGAATCCGTCCAGATCCAGAAGAGATCCTTGTCGCTGGCCGCCAATGCGACGGCGGTGCCACCAAGTACGATGGGCTTGAAGGCTTGGCCCCCACCGGCAAGCTTTGCGTTGTCGATCTCCACGCTGGTGCTGAAGAAGAGCGATTGCAGCCCAGGCACCAACACCATGTTCCTGATCGGGCCTGCAATGACCTTGGCGTGCTGGACCGCCTTGCAGAATCCGTCCGTGCAGGGCTGCCCGAGGCACTTGTGATGGCACCAGCCACAGTTGTCCGCATCCGCACCCCACACGTTGATGCAGGCGTCTCCACACTTGGTTAGAGGCTCGGTGCAGTCGCCCGAACCACCTGCACTGCCCCCCTGCCCTGCCACAGCCCCGGTCCCTCCGGCGCCGCCGGTCCCGCCGTTACCACCCGCGGATGTGCCAGCGCCGCCATCGGTCACGAGCGTGCTCTCTTCAGCGCCGATGATCGCGCGGCACGCTCCCAGTCCGAGGATGCTGATCGAGATGAGCGCCAATCGAGCTGTACGCGACATGATCACCACACCCCCTTGAGAACGAATCCCGTGGGACCGACAGCCAGGGTCGGGGCGCTGCTACGCGCGGTCGTCTGCGCCGGCGTACCGGACGGAGCGGTCAGGTACAGCACTGCGCCGCCGACAAGAGCAAGAGCGCCGACACCGCCGATGAGCGTGGCGAAGTTCGCCTGGTTCACTGCGTCCTTGCGAAGGTCCACACCTCGCTGATCAAAGCACTCGGTGTTGGTCGAGCAGAACTCCTTTGCGTCGTTGAGCTTGCCCTTGGCGCCCAAGGTGAAGATGCCCGCCACGCCCAGGCCCACCAGCCCCACGCCACCCACCACCAGACCCACCGTGCGCTGGGTAGACCCCGGCTTGCCCTCTGAAGTGGCCGCAGGCGGAGGTGGCGGTGGAGGCGGAGCCGTGGCCGTCGGCTTGCTGGTCGCCGTCGGAGGCGGTGGAGGTGGAACAACGGCCGGCGCAGAAGACGCAGCTGGCGCAGGCACGGAGGCAACAGGGGGAGGCGCTGAGCCTTCAGCTTCGAGCGCCGGAACGGTTACCTTGGTTTCGCCCGCACCTGGCGCGACCTGCACGGTGGTGGCCCACTTCTTCTTGCCAGGGGCAATCGCTTCGATCGTGTGCACGCCCGGATCCACAGGAACCGGCGTGCCCCAAAGCACCTTGCCGATCACGCTGCCGTCACGCTTGACCTCCATGCCGCTCGTCTCGCCCGAGACCTGCACGCTCAGCTTCGAAAGCTTGGATTCGAGGGCATTGGCCCGCTCGCGCGCCATCTTCTCTCGGTCCTTCTGCCCGGCCAGCTTGGCCTGGCTGGCGACGTCGAGGAACATCGACCACGCCGTGGCAGTTCGACCGACCTGCTCGTAGCAGTCCGCGAGGTTGAACTGCGTGCCGATCCCTGGATCGAGCCGCTGGCTCTCCTCGAACTTGGGGCAGGCTTCCGAGTACTTCTTCTCGGTGACGAGCTTGCGAGCCTGGTCAAAGAGAGCCCGAGCAGCGGCCCGGTCAGCGGGCGCGTCAGCGAGGACGGACACGCTGGCTGACAGCAACGCAATCAGCGCCGCAACTCCGGTCGCGCGCCGGAATGCACTTTTCATCTACGTCTTCCCTCCTCGGCTCCTCACGTCACTTGTTGTCGTTGAAGAGATCGAGCCCTTTGCCGGGCGTGCCGGACTTCTTGCTGGTGGCGGTGCCCGTGGTCGGAGGCACCTTGGCGGTCGAAGTCTTGGAGGGCGGTGCGACCGGGGTGCTCGCAGTCCCTGACGCGGCGATGGGCACCTGGGAGGCGACCGGCGCGCTTGCAGTCGCCGTGCTCGTCGCGGGCACGCTCGACTCCGCACTCGGCACCGGCGCAACGGAGCTGCTCACGCCGCTCAAGACAGTGGCCGACGAATCCGGGCCGGATCGAAGGGCTCGAACGGCGAGGATCGACGCGCCGGCGCCCACCAGGAGCACGGCAACGATGGCCGCGACGATGAGCGATTTGTTCGAGGATCGTTTGCCAGAGGCGGTCTGGGTCCAGGCCCCTGCGGTCTGCCCACCTGCCACGGGCGGAGCCGTGCTGGAAGGAGGCAGCGCCAATGCGCTGTTGGACAGTCCGGATGCCGTGAGAACCCGCGTGATGCGCTCGACCGAGGAGCGCGCCTGCTTCGGACCGTACTCCAACAAGGCGACCGCCAGCTCCGCGACATTCTGGAAGCGTGCTTCGCGCTTCTTCTGGAGGCACCGGAGCACGATGCGATCGAGCCCTTCGGGGATGTCAGGGCGGTGCATTCTCAGCGGCACCGGATCGTTCTGCAGGATGAGCGCGCACACCTGCGGAAGCGTGTCGCCCGTGAACGGCGGCACGCCGGTCAGCGTCTCGTAGAGAATCGCGCCCAGGGCCCAGATGTCCGAGCGGACGTCGACATCGCGCGACGACACCATCTGCTCCGGGGACATGTAGAGCGGCGACCCCATGACTGCCGAGGTCTTGGTCATCTGCATGCCCGAGGAGCTGGTGCCGGTGACCTTCGAGATGCCAAAGTCGAGCACCTTGATGCAAGGCGTCCCATCGCTGCGCTGCGAGAGAAACAAGTTGGCCGGCTTCAGGTCGCGGTGGACGATCCCGAGCACGTGCGCGTCTGCAAGCGCTTCGCACCCCTGCAGCAGGTACTCGATGGCCTCGTGAATCCCCAGGGGCCCCTTGCGCACCTGAAGCAACGCGGAGAGGTCTCCGCCCTGCAGGTACTCCATGACCATGTACGGGATCCCACCTTCCATGGTCCCGACGTCCATCACCCGCACCACATGCTCGCTCTTGATCTTGATCGAAGCGCGCGCTTCGCGGGCAAACCGCTCGACCGCTTCCGGGTTCTGGGCCACTTCCGGCAGCAGGAACTTGATGGCTACGAACTCGTCGAGCTGCAGGTGACGTGCTGCAACAACCACGCCCATGCCTCCCTCGCCGATGACCTTCTCGACGCGGTACTTCCCGGCGAGAATCTGGCCTTCGGATACGACGTGGGATGCCATGCCGTCGTAAGTGTACCTACCGAAACCCACGCTGCGCAAGGAATTCGGGGACCGTGTGCGGCCAGCTCCTACTTCTTGATCGGAAGCTTGAGCCTGGGGGGCGTCGAGAGCGGTGCCCCTGCATCCGGCTCAAGGGTCGTCGCAGACTTAATCCACGCCGGCTGCGTCATGTTTACCGCCCCGTAATGGTAGGTGAATCGCACGTCGCCCTTGTCCGTCGCCGTCTGCACCGCAATCGCTATCTCTTCTGCGGTCGCTCCTCCACCCGGGTCTTCCATTCGCTCCACCGGTCCTCGCGCCCGCGCCAGCATCGTGGTCGTCCCGCCGCACAAGTGGAACACCACCGGAACGTAGAACGGCTGCGATCCCGCTTTCTGACCCGCCCATCGTCCCACCACCAGCTCTTCATTGCCGCGCGGATGCCAACGCCAGACCTTGTCGAAGGACACCGTGTGCCCCGCAACGTCACGCATGTTCTGCGGTAGGGCCTGCATGAGCTTGGAGGCGAGCCCTGGATCCACGGTGCCCTCCGGAACGATGACGGGCAGCAGCCGTGGGACGAGCTGCACCGACGCCGTATTCGGCGTGCCGCCGCAGCATCGGAATCCGATGTCCACTGTCTTCTCCGTAGGTGCCCTGCTCTGACCGTTCGCGCACCGCGTCTGGAGATCCCGATGCGGGCCGTAGCCCCCACGAACCGTGACCAGTCCGCCCGTCGTACCCCGCCCCCAATCGCTTGCCGTCCATTCCCATACCACCCCGTGCATGGCTTTGACCCCGAACGCACTCTGGCACTTGTCATAGGTGCCCGCAGCGCGCAGCACGTTGCCGGGCCCGGCGCAGAAGCTGGGGCTGTAGGTCTTGCCGTACTCGTACATCGTGTTCGACGGGCCCTTGCACGCACGCTCCCATTCGAGCTCCGTGCACAGGCGTCGACCGCGCGCAGAGCAGAGTGCGACGGCTTCGTCGCGGGAGACGTTGACCATGGGCGGCTGCGCAGGGTCGTTCGGAAACGGGTACGCATCGATGTCGAACGCGCCCATCTGCAGGCCCGTGCCTTCGAGCTCCTCGGTGGTGATACGCGGGATGGACTGGCAGGGAGAGCCCGCGATCAGCTGCCCTGCAGGGATTCGGACCACGGGCAGATCTGCGGCAGCAGCGGCGGACGAAGCTGTGGTCGGCGACGAAGGGGATGCATCGGCCGCGAGATTGAGCTTGTCCTTGCAGCAAGCAGCGGAGCCCATGGAAGCGAGGAGGAGCAAGGCGATGCGTGCTCCGCGCAGGGCAGGCATCCTTGCACCGGAGACCACGACGAGATCAAGTCGATCGAGCTGCATTGCGTCCTCCTCGCGCACCGTCACGCGTTCGGGTCTCGTGATGCCGCGGCTGGTCCGCGTCAACAGCTTCGAGCTCGCGTTTGCTCGAAGCCCAGGTGGTTCGAGCTGCTGCCGAGCATCCACGCAGGGGCGCGGTAGCCGAGCGCGATGGCGCCGAGCAGGTACGGGATCGACAGGAACATGTGCGGCGCAGTGCCGGACCAGCCCTTCTGGACGAAGTCAGCGCCGGCGAACAGGACGAACAAGCTGGTTCCCACGAGCGCCGAGAGCCATCGCACAGGGGAGAACAGCTTGTAGCGCAGCGTGCACCACAGCAGCATGATGTTGAACGAGGTCGCTGCCCAACCATCGAAGGCATTGAAGGTCCATCCGAAGGGAAGCCACCCGACATAGCTGGCATGCTGCTCCCAGTCCCACAGGTGAAGCCGCATGCCGGTGACTTCCACCGCGTAGGAGATTCCCATCGTGATGAGCGCCGACAGCGCCAGCGTCATGAACACGTTCGTTCCCCGCAGTGAGCGCCGCTGGATCAGCCGCGCGAGGAAGAACGACGTATAGGCGCAGAACACCCAGCCGCCGACCACGCCCATGCTGACCGGTCCCAGCTTCGCCATGGCCGCGTCCGGAGAGAACGGATGCGGCTTGTCCGTCATCTGCGAGATCGCAACGACGTCGAGCTCGCGTACGGTCCCCATCAGCAGCAGGAATCCGAAGAGCAGGATCGCGTCGCGTCGTCCGAACGTTCGCCACGCATGACGGAAAAGCAGTACCAGGGCTGCAGCGGCGCTGAGCTGGAAGAACGCGATCTCGCTTCTCATGGCGCCTTCCTGACGAGCCGATGCACTGCGTGCAGGATGGCGAAGACAGGGGCCGGCCAGGCGAGCGCCGCATAGGTCCAATTCCAGGTCGCAGCGCCGAGCACGGCGAATCCCGTGGTCCAGGCGACCGCGGTCGCCCAGGTGCAGGAGCGCACGCCCAAGAGAATCATGTAGACCAGCGGAGCGAGGGAAAGAAGCAGCACGGGCTGGCGGATCCAGCCGAGATCCAGGATGGTCAGCACGACGAGCATGATGACGAGAGCGCCGGGGACTTCCCAATTGCCGCGAAGGTCCTCGCGACATGGCTCGGGTCCGATGGCCCGTTCGTTCATGGGACGCCTCCTAGCGCAAAGATCCTTTGGAAGCAACGTGGCGGCCAGGGTCGTGCCCGGGTACGCCTCGATGTCACCCGTCGCGATTCGATGCTAGCTTCATGGGCAGGCGGAGGTGGCACGCCGCCAAGCGACTCGCGGGATCATGATCAAGCAACGCACGCGCGATGGGCGAAAGGACGCAGCAGGTTCTTCGGGGACCGAAGGTGGACCGCTGTACTTCCTTTCGGAGAACGCACCGCTCAGGAAGTTCTTGAAGCGTCACGCGCACAAGCTCTGGTGGGTGCACACGAGCTACGCGCTCGCGCTCGGCGTGTTCGTCGTGCTGTTCGCTCAGAAGGGCTTCGCCCACGCACGGTGGCTGATGGCTTCGCTGGGCGCCGTGTGGCTGCTGATCGTGCTCTTCTTCCGCTTCTTCGGCTCGGGCGAGCGCGAGCAACGCTTCGCCACCGCAGAGTCCGGCGCACGGCTGCGTTTCCTGGTGATGACCTACGTCATGAAGAACCTCTACCAGGGGATGCTCTTCTTCCTGCTGCCGTTCTACTGGAAGTCAGCGACCATCGATTCCCCGAACATCGGATTCGTGGCGCTGCTCGGCGTCTGTGCGATCGTCTCCACGCTCGACCTCGTGTTCGACAACGTCCTGATGAGGTCCAAGGTCGTGGCGTCGATCTTCTACTCGGTCACCCTGTTCGGCTGCATGAACCTGGTGCTCCCGGCCATCGTGCCGGACATCCGCACGATCTACGCGCTTATGACAGCCGCGGCGGTCACGGCCGTCGCGTTCTGGATGATCCACATGCCCGCAGCAGCCCTCAAGAGCAAGCTGCTCGTGGCGCTGCTCGTGGTGTGCGTGGGCGCGGGCGTAGGCGCCGGCTATGCTGCTCGTACCCTGATTCCGCCCGTGCCGATGCACCTGGCCAAGGGAGCCGTGGGACCCCAGGTGCTCGCCGATGGACGCCTCGCGATGGAGGTCAAGTCGCTGCACGGCTCCGTGATCAAGCAGCTGATGGCCGTAACCGACGTGGTCGTGCCCGGCGGAGTCGGCGATCGCCTTCACCACGTCTGGCGGCACGACGGAAGCGTCGTGCAGACCTATGCCCAAGAGACGACGCGCGTGACCGGGCCGCAGGGCTTGGTCCGTTTGCGCTCCGGCCTCGTCGAAAAGGAGCTCCCCAAGAAGCTCGGTGGGCTCTGGATGATCGACGTCGAAACGCAGGACGGTCAGCTGGTGGGACGAGTGACCTTCACGGTCACGGAGTAGGCATGATGAATACGTCGAAGGCCGGATCTGCCCTGCTCGCTTGTTGCTGTGCGATCGGGTTGTCGTGCGCCCTGCTGATGCCGGAGCCGGCACCCCTTGGCCCGCAAGAGGTGGCGGCGGCCGACGACAGCGGCACCCATGCGGCGGCTGCTTCCCTGGAGGCTGAGCGCAACGATCCCGCAATCATCCAGGCGCGCTTCAGCATCGGGTCCTCCAGCGGCCCTCCAGGCACTTTCGTGGACATCGAGGTCCAAGGACCTCGCAAGCAGGCGCTCGCCGTGTGCGAGCAGCTCGTCCGCTCCGACATGCAAATGGCCAATCCCGGCGGCGTCGATCTGATCGCAAAGCCCGTGCGTCCCTGCTCGAGCGACGCGATGGCCGAGCCTGAAGCCACGACCCGCCTCGCGCTCGTGCAGGTCGAGCACCTCGACAGCGTGGAGCTGCTGCTGCGGCTCGCCAATGCGTCGAAAGAGGACCTGCAATCGATCCGGGTGCGACGTCGCTATCTCAGCGGATACAAGGACGACGAGTCATGCCAGGCAGCGCTCGCTCGTCAGCAGGCTGCACAGCAGCAGTCCGATCAGCAGGCCCAGGAAGCTGCCAAGAAGTGGCTCGAAGGGGAGATCCGCGACCAGGAGAAGGCATCCGCCAAGGCGTGCAAGGCCGCCCCCGCTTCCAAGAGCTGCGAGCAGTCCAAGCAGCTGGTCAAGATGCTCAAGGACCGTCAGTCGCGCAGCGCGACCGATCCTCCTGCCGAGAGATCGAACCGATCGGTGATCTGCAGGCTTCGCTGATCCGCTTCCTCCTGCGATGACGCCGTGCGCTCACCGCAGGCTTGCCAGACCCCCGGCGCCGTGCCACAGCCGGGGCATGCGAGGTTCCTGGATCGTTGCTGCCGCAGTGCTGCTCGCGAGCTGCGCTGTGCACCCCGCCCCTGTCACCGTGGCCCCTCGCACGGATCAGCCTGCTGTCTCCAACGCCACGATGATCGTGTACCCGGCGCCGCCGGAGGCAGCCCAGCAGTACGGGACGGGTCCCACGTCCGAGCCGACCCGTGGCGGTCCTGATTCGGAACGTCTTGCCAAGACTCTGATCGACAACGCGCAAGCGCACGGTTCGAAGATGCAGGGAGATGGAAGGCTCGCAGCGCTTGGCGCGTGGGTGGCAGGGCTGGTCGACGACAAAGGCGCGCCGCCTCCCCAGGCCATATTCGACTTCGGTGCGCGCCATCTCGGGATCGCCGAAGACGCGCCCGTGATCATGACCCTGGCCGGCGGGACCGTGCAGGAACGCGAGCAGTACATGGTCCAGGCGATGGCCTCCATGCCGGCCAACATCGTCTACAACCGGTTCGGCGTCGCCAGCATCATGCGCGCAGGATTGCCCGTGAGCGTGGTCGTGATCTGCTCGTCGTTGATCGAGCTCGAGCCCATTCCTCGCAGCGTCCCGGCTGGACGGACGCTGTCGATCCGCGGAAGGGTGGACGGGGTCTTCAAGAAGCACGAGGTTGTGGTCACCTCACCGGATGGGAAGGTCACGGAAGCGGCGCAGGGACAGGGCGGGGCTTTCCAGACGAACTTGACGCTCGCAGCTCCTGGCACCTGGAGGATCGAGATCCTCGGAGCCGGGCCGTGGGGGCTGACGGTTCTGGCGAACTTCCCCGTGTACGCAGGCACGCAGCCGCCTGCCACCATCGCGGTGCAGCGCGGCTCCCAGTCCAACGAGGCTGCCGCGGAAGCTACGGCGGAAGCGGCGACCAGCCGGCTCATGGAGCTGCTGAACGGAGCGCGAAAGGATGCAGGGCTTCCAGCGCTGAGCCCCCATCCCGGTTTGGCTCGTGTGGCAGAAGCCCACAGCCGCGACATGGCCGAGCATGGCTTCTTCGGTCACGTGTCGCCAACGACCGGGGATCCTGCTTCGAGAGTCAGAAGTGCCGGGATGCGGTTCTCCATCGTGGCCGAGAACGTGGGAGTGGGGCGATCGGCGAGCGATGTGCATCGTGCGCTGCTCGACAGCCCAGGCCATCGGGGAAACATGCTCAACGCGAAGCTGACCCATGTCGGGGTCGGCGTGATCCTCAAGCCCCGCGACGATCGGTTCGACTTCTATGCGACGCAGCTGTTCGCCAGGCTTGCCCAGCCGATCGACGTGGGCAAAGCGCCTGCAGACCTGCTCGCGATGATCAACGCCACGCGCCGCCAGCAGTCCAGGGTCGAGCTCGTGCGAGAGCCGTCGATGGATGCCGCGGCAGCCAGGGGCGCTGCGCTCTACTTCCAGAATCCGAAAGTGACCAAGGAGCAGGTGCTCGACGTGGTATCTGCCGAGCTGGAGAAGCTCTCCAAGACCGGGGCAGGACCTTGGCAACGCATCGGCGGGGCAGAGAGCTACTTCGTGTCAGTGGCAACCCTCGCAGAAGCCAATGCGAACCAGACCGCATTCGACCCCAAGGCGAGATACATCGGTTTGGGGATCGCCCAGGGCTCCAAGCCAGAAGGCCCGGACAACATGATCGCGGTCGTGATGATCGTGGGCTGGCCTAGATAGCTGCAGTGGGCTTCAGGGCAGACAGCACAGGGCGCCGGCGTAGTTGTTGCCGTTGCACCCGCCGAAGTACTCGTTCGGATCCGTGGTATCCAGACCGCAGTTGGTCCAGTTGCAGCCATTTCCCTCAGTGTCGTTGTGGCCTGGTACGCACACGCGCATGGGCGAGTTGGCGCTGTTGCACGCAGAGAACCCGGACTTCTGGGTCACCGATGCCACGCAATTCGTTCCGTTGTTGTCGTCAGCATCGTAGTAGCGCGGGCCGTCGTTGACCCAGTAGTTGTGCGTCGGCGCCACGTTGTCGAAGCTCGCGACCCAATCGGTCGAATCGCACACCACGGACCCGGCTCCGCAAAGCGTAGCTCGGTTCGTGAACAGCACATGCCCTTTGCAGCCCACCATCCCGTTCTGGAACGTCTGATCCGCCGGGCCGTTGGCGCACGTCGCGACGCACGCAGGCCCTGCCCCGCTGCAGCTGCTGTTGCAGGGCCCGCAGCCGTTGGCACTTCCGAGATCGCATGCCTCGGTCTCCGGGCACACCGTTCCGTCGCCGCATTGGGAACCTGACCCCGGCGCCGTGCAGCTCGCATTGCACGATCCGCATGCATCCGTGTACCCGTCGTCGCAGGCCTCCGGAGGCTCCACCACGTGATTGCCGCACACGGCAGTCGGGCCTGTGCCTGCCGAGCCGGCCGTTCCCGCAACACCGCCTGTGCCTGCAACGCCGCCTGTGCCTGCAACGCCGCCTGTGCCTGCAACGCCGCCTGTGCCTGCAACGCCGCCTGTGCCTGCAACGCCGCCTGCGCCCGCAACGCCGCCGGTGCCTGCAACGCCGCCTGTGCCTGCAACGCCGCCTGTGCCCGCAACGCCGCCTGTGCCTGCAACGCCGCCTGTGCCCGCAACGCCGCCGGTGCCTGCAACGCCGCCGGTGCCTGCAACGCCGCCTGTGCCTGCAACGCCGCCTGTGCCTGCAACGCCGCCTGTGCCTGCAACGCCGCCTGTGCCTGCAACGCCGCCTGTGCCTGCAACGCCGCCTGTGCCTGCGACACCACCGGTGCCGCCCTTGCCGGCAACGCCGCCAGCGCCGCCTGCGCCTCCCTGTCCGGAGGTCCCGCCCGCGCCACCGTGCGCTCCACCGGTCCCCGTTTCAGGACCTGCATCGCCGGTTGCAGGGAAGTCGACCAGATCGCCGGAGGTGTTCAGCGAACAGGAAGCGATCAGAGCCACCGCCAGCGCTGTGACCGTCAACAACCCGGGCAGGTGGAGCGCGGAGCGGCAAGGAGAGCTTGGGTTGGATCTCATGCCATTTTCCATGAAACAGAAGGTCTTCCGTGAAGTCAATGGCACGAGCGCATGGAGTGATATCCTTCGCCGCATGACGTCTTCAGCGGAAGATCTCGTGGTGGTGGGGCACAGGCGGCCTGATCTCGACTCGATTGCCGCAGCGCTCGGGTACGCGTGGCTCCTTCGAGAAGGGGGCAAGCAGGCAACCGCAGCAAGGAGCGGGCCGCTCGACGAGCAAAGCGCGTGGGTGCTGGAGCGATTTCGGCTCGAGCCGCCAGAGTTGCTGGCCGATGCGGCGCCGAGCTTTCGCACGATCACTCGGGAGGAACCCGGGCAGCCGCCATCGATCTCGCTCGCCGAAGTGATCGAACGGATCGCGAGTGGAAGCAGGGCGGTTCCCATCGTGGAGGCATCGGGGCGACCTCTGGCGCTCGTGGATGCACGCGCCTGCGTTCACATCCTGGGCCATGCCGGCGCGCGAGCCGGGAAGCCAGGCAGCCTGGACGCCATCCGCGAAGGCGCCTCGCGGGCTTCGGAGCCGGTCATGGCATCTCACGACGATTGGGCAGCACCCTTGGTGTTGTTCGGCGCTGACGAGAGGCTGAGCGATCGAAGGTCCGAGATCGTGCGGGTGGATCCGGACGACTTCCTCGTGGTGGACGCGGCCGGACGGTACGTGGGATTGGTGTCGCGTTCTGCAATCCTCGCGCCGCCGCGGATGCGGCTGGTGCTGGTGGATCACAACGAGATCGGACAATCGGTCGCAGGCGCGGAGCAAGCCGAGATCGTGGAGGTGCTCGACCATCATCGCCTCGGCAATCCGGGAACGCTCGTGCCGATCCCGTTCTCGGTCGACATCGTGGGAAGCACGGCCACGTTGGTGGAGGAGAGGTGGAGGCATCGCGGATGGAAGATGCCTGCCCCTCTTGCAGGCGGACTGCTTTCGGCCGTGTTGTCGGACACGCTGGCATTCCGGTCGCCCACGACGACTTCACGGGACAAGGAAGCCGCGTCGAGGCTCGCGGCCTGCGCATGCATCCGCGACATCGAAGCGTTCGGCCTGGAGGTGGTCGCCGCTGGAACGGGGCTGGGGCGGCGATCCGGTCAGGAGATCGTGGAAGAGGACTTCAAGGAATACGACTGCTCGGCGGGTCACCTGGTGGTGGCCCAGGCGGAAGTGCGCGCGTTGATCGAGGTCGACAGCCGCATAGCGGACTTGACCGAAGCCCTCGAGCGGCTGAGAGCGAATCGCTCCGCTTCGATCGCACTGCTGCTGCTGACCGACCCGGTCCGGGGCGTGAGCCGCTTGATGGCGATCGGGGAGAAGCGATTGTTGAGCAAGCTCCCCTATCACCGGGCCTCGGACGGGCTGTGGGATGTCGGGGCAGTGGTGTCCCGAAAAACGCAGCTCGTGCCTGCCCTGCTCTCAGCGCTCTCGCCCGACTGAAGGGCTCTACTCCTCCCTCTCCAGCCACAGCTTGAGATGCGCAGCGCCAGCGCGGGCGATGCGCACGATCCGCTGCAGGGTGAGATACCCGGCAGCGGCGGCGACCGGGAGACGAGCCAGATCCTTGCGGTACTTCGCGGCGATCCTCGGAGTGATCGCGAGCCTCGCCACGGATCGGGTGCGATGCCCCTGGGTGCGATTGAGCCAGAGCGCTGCCATGACGACGTCGCGATTCAGGTCGTACGCGCCTTCGCGCAGCGCGAGCCGCAGCACCCTGCGCTCCATGGGCACCATGGCGCGCTCGATCTCGCTCCAGACCCGCTCCGGCACCGGAGAGCCGAACAGTTGCACCGCCCCGATCAGGCCCAACGCCGCGGTCATGGGAATCCCCCAGGCGATCGCGACCCGTGCCCACCGATCCCAGTCGGTCGCCCCGGCCCGCACCATCTGGTCGAGATCGAGCCACCAGCGAAGCTCACACGGAGGTTCCGGGGAGATCGACGTCACCACATGGTGCGCGCACAGCACCAGATGGTGCTCGTGCGCCGGGAGCCAGGCCGGTGCGCCGGCGCAAGAGCCGGAGACGGCATGCGCAGCAATGTCCTGCACTGCCGATGCGCGCATGTCAGCGTACAACCGCCAGTGCAGCTCGAGGATCATGCTCGCAGGCAGCGGGAGGGTCAGGGCCACCTGGTGCGCGTCCTTGCGCTCGTGCTCCTGCTTGTGGGGATCCGCGTAGGCATGAGCTGCGCCCGCAGCGAGCAGGGCGCGCAGACCAGCGTCGAAGTCCCCCGCAACGAGTATGTCGAGGTCCCCCATCTCCCTGTGGTGCTCTTCTTCGTAGTAGCGCTCGGCCAGCACGAGCCCCTTGAGCGGATTGGCTCGCAGGCCGGCATCCGCGAGAGCGCGCAATGCAAACCCAGCTTGCGCCCTGCGCTTGAGCACGCGAATGCGCGAGCCGCAACGGGCATCCCCGAGCACCGCTTCCTGCGCCCGCCATCCCGACCGCGAGAGCGCCGAGGCCTGATCCACCCGATCGGCAAACCTCCCTGCGAGGTGCTGCCGCAACGCGAGCTGCATCAGCTCGCTCGAGCCTGCCCAGCCTCGCAGGGTCGCATCTCGCTGGGCGGGCGAGGCGAAGTCGCCGACGACCTCGGCCAACGCCCGCTGCGCGGGGCTTAGCCGGGCGTGGTTGAGAGCCGGATGGCTCATCGCGGCTCCATCCCTTCGAGCCAGCTCTCCAGTGCGCCGACGACCTCGCGCGCGCGCCGGGTCGACAGCACACCCATGGGAATGGACGAGAGTGCCGCAGCCAGCCCCGCGGGAGAGCTCGGGTCGGTCCCGTCGCTACGCGCGATTCGCTGCGGCCAGAGCAGCGGCAGCATCTCGCCGACCGTGCGGCGCTCCACGCCTGCGGAGCAGCGCTCCAGCACCAGACATGCGGAGACTGGCATTGGCCCCGGGGGAAGCGCGAGGCAGCTTCGGGGTGGAACCACCAGCGAGGCACACCGCTGGACTTCTTCGCCGATCCATCGGTCTTCGTGGACCGCAAAGCCTTCCTCGCGCAGGAAGGACAGCTCGTGCGGAGGGCCGTCCATCCGGATCGCCCAGTTCATTCCCAGAACGGAGCGCGAAATGGGGTCGAACAGAACGCGGTCGTCGGCCAGAAGCTTCCAGCCGGCTCGAGCGAGCATGAGAGCGGACGTGCTCTTGCCGATGCCGGAGCGCCCCACGAGCATGACGCACGAGCCCCGCGGGCTGAGCATCGCTGCAGCGTGCAGCCAGAGCCAGCCCTCGCGACCGGTCTCCACCTGGGCGGGCACACGAATGCGCGCCATCTCGAACAGATTCTCTTCGTGAGGCGTGGTCGCCACGCCAGAGCCCGACTCCAGCAGGGTCCAGCTCTGGTCGTCCTCTCGCACTACGTGGTAGTGAACCGCGGCTCCAGAACACGAGCGTTCGAGGAAGCAGGACGCGGCGCTTTGGAGGAAGCAGGCTGATTCTCCCGTGCAACGCACTGCAATCCCGGCCACGGTCCCGGCAGCCTCAGGGCTCAATCAACCCCTCCCGCAGGAACTCGGCCAGCGCTCTGGCCACATCCTTCGCGATCTGCCCGCGGTCCACCCCGTCGCCTGCGTGGGCGGCCACTTCGTCACGAATCGCTGCGCAATCGCGGGTTCCATCGCAAAGGAGCCAGATCGCCGCTGCCACCGGATTCAGCACTGTCGCCTTGTCCGTCTCCGGGTCGTACACCACGGACTCACCCGTAGACTCGACATCCGAATGGGTCAGTCGGGACAGGCGCCTCGGATTCGCGGGGACCGATCCCTTGTCAGACTGCATCGCGCCCATCCGCCCATCCTTCCAGCAAGCAGGCCGCGTCCCGGCATTCCGGACAGGCGAGCTCGCGCATGAACCGCTCCTGCCCGTCCGATTGGCCAGGAACCTGCCCTGCTGTCCACCGAGGCCGCGGGTTGGTCAGGATCTGCCCGAGGTCGCCCTCCTGGCCCAGCCTCCCCAGGGTGATCCAGCGGGTGAAGATGCACGGCAGCACGGCGCCCGCAGGGTCGACGCACGCCTTGCCCTTGCGAATGGGCACACTGGTGGGCTTGGGTCCCTCGCACACGTTGCGCTCGTTGACCTGCGCGGCGAGACGCAGGTCTTGATCGTCGAATCCACCTCTACCGACCTGTCGCACAGCGCCCGCGTGCGAATTGGCGCATAGCGTTCGCGCAAAGCGCACGGTTTCTTCTGCCACGTGACGGTTGGCAGCCATGAGCACGACCGCCAGTCGCAATCCGAATCCCGCGGCACGGATTCGCGCGATGCCGTCCAGGGTCTTGCGCCAGCTGCCGGACACGCAGGTGATCGCGTCGTGAACCTCCGGCGTAGGGCCGTACAGGCTCACAGCGAAGTCCACGGGTCCGGAGGAAAGACGGCTCAGGCACGCATCGTCGAGAAGCACTGCGTTGGTGAAGATCTCGACCTGCAGACCGCATTGGCGCGCATGCTCCACGACGCCAGGCAAAGCTTCGTAGAGCAAGGGCTCACCGCCGGTGAACTGCACCCGCCGGAATCCGAGCGCCTTGGCGGAATCCAGCACGGACCGCACATCGGCAGGGTCGAGCTGGCCGCCCTCCCCAGGCCCCGACGCGGAATAGCAGTGCAGGCAGCGCTCGTTGCACTGGGAAAGCAGCTCGATCCAGAGCATCTCGAAGCCGTCCCTGCGGATGAGTGCTGCGAGATTCGCCGACGAGAACGGCTCGTCGAGCAGCGCAGCCACGATCTCTTGTGACTCCGGCGCGAGCATGGGGCAAACCGTTTGCAGGCGTGCCCGCGTTGCAGCGTCGTGCGCCCCCGAGGCAAGGCCGCGAGCGACCTCCGTCGCCACCTGACCTGTGAGGCGCAGCGGTGCTCCCCGCCCCCAGGCGCTCACCTCCACCGAGTCATGCGAAACAACAGCCCTGTAGAGTCCGCGGGCGTCGGTGAATACGCGGTCACTACCCATCAATGGTTGCTCGGAAAACAGTCCGGGTGGCAGGGGACGTGGGGAGGGCAGAATATCTGCGGAGCGCAAGAGCCGGCTGCCGCGTCACGAGCTACGAAAGTGCCTATGATTGCCGGGGCGACATAGCACGTCAGGCGCAGAAGCTTCCTGCGGGCGAGGTCAGCATCCACCGCCACCGGTGGGCTCTCGCCGGTCCTGCGTGTTGAGTCCATCAGCCCAATATGCTCGGAACCCGCGATCAGGTCAAGGCACGCCGAAAGCTACGGCAATGCGCGCAGGTGTTGCTCCGCGATGGGAAGAATCTTCGCCGCTTCCTCAATCGCTGACTGATCTGAATTGTGAGCATCGCGCCAGAGGCCGCCAGGCTGCGCCTGCCGCAGAACTTCCTGAAAGGCTGCTGCTGCCTTGGCGCGGCTCTTCCGATCCGCTCGCGAAAGGGATTCCCAGCACAGGGCCCGCTCCCATCGAGCCTGGAGCCCTTGCCTGTGGGCCGGCCACCGGCTGAGCAACGCATCGAACGTATCGATCGCATTGCGAAGCTGGTTGAGCTCCCGGTACTCACGGGCCAAAGCGAGGTAGATCGATGGGGTCCAGGGCTGGTCCTGGGGAATCAGCGATGCGGCCTGCACACGCTTGAGCCCCACCTTCATCTTCTGCTCTGCAACCAGGGGGCTCTTCTCGTTGTCGAGGGCATCTGCGCGCGGAATGAACGGCTCGCTCTCGTCAGGTCCTACCAGATCGACATTGACCAGGGATCCTGCGATGTACGTCGTGGACTCCCGCTGGAAGTCGTCTCCTGCATTGAGGCGCAGCACTTCGACGAATTGCCTGGCGGCAGCCTCGTAGCGCTGTTGCTTGAAGCGGGTCCACGCGAGCTTGTACGACGCGAGGGCCCGGACCTTGCCGTCTCCGCCGGGGGCTGCCAGAGCTCTGGCGAATGCGGCTGCCGCTCGATTCAGGCTGTAGACACCTGCGGTGTCGTCGAGCCCATCGAAGTGATCCTCCCCGAGCCGGAACCAGATCTCGGCGATCATCCGCTGCGAGGCATCTTCACCCGCGAGCGGCGTGCAGTTGTCAGGATACGGATTGCGAAACCTCTCTTCGGCATCGGGTTGCGAGGAGGGCTTTGCCACCGAGGACGGGTCAGGGTGTTTGCGGATCCACTGCTCCCAGAACGCCTTGGGGTGGTCCTGGACCAGGGGCAATACGCTGTCGCGCTCCGGATCCGCAGGGTCGGGCGGAACCGGATAGGCGTGTAGGTCGTGGCACACGAGCGATCGCCAGATCTGCGCCGCTTCGTCGAGCCTTCCTGCCTCGCGCAGGTCGTGCCCGAGCTGGTAGTAGACGTGGCGCATTCTCGGGTAGGAAGGAAATTCGCGGGCGATGCGACGCATGACCGAGATCGGCCCCTTGAGGCGATCGGGAAGGTCGGCGCCAGGACGACTTCTTTCCCGCTGGGAGCAGAGCGCAGCGAGGCGGAACAGGGCATCCGCTTTGAGGTCGGGCGCTACCTGGCCGGCATCGCTGCTGGCAAGGGCCTGGAGGCGGTCGAGCACGGTTTGCTCTGGGTCAGAAGCACTTGCGGAAGGCGCAGCATCGATGGGGATCGGAGCCGGGGAAGAGGGGGGCGACGGGGTCGCAGGCTGGGCGCCGCAGCCGACTGCGGTGGAGAGGGCTGCTACGCACGCGAGCTGTCGGAGCATGGGCAGCCTACAATCCCCCAGCCGCGAGGATGTCCCGCGCCAGCATGTTGCCCAATCGCTCGTAGCCCTTGGACGTCAAGTGCAGGAGGTCGGGCTGCGCGAGCGGAGGCTCTTCCGCTTCCCACTTGGTCATCGAACCCTTGCCCCCCATCGCGGTCTGCCCACTCCAGAACGCACACCCCGCCTTGGAGGCAGCCGCGCGCTGCGCGCCGTTCAGCTCCTCCACCGCTTCCTCGTAGCTCTTGCCCCCGCGATCGATCGGCCCGAATACCAGACACTCTGCCGAAGGAGCCGCAGCCCGCACGCGGGCAATCAGCTGCTCGACCAGCGCCGCGTGACGGTCCGGACGGATCTTCCCGTCGCTCGATTCGTTGCTCCCATACGCCATGATCACCAGGTCAGGTGCTCGACGCGCAACTTCCCTCACCCAGCTGGCCTCGTCATAGGCGAGAGCCGTGGCGTAGCGCGCGCCATTGAGGCCGAGCGTGTCGACCACGACCCCTGGCTCCGAGCTCTCGATGATGACCCCCATCAGCTCGGGCGAACCCGAGGTGGGCATTACCTCGATCGTTCCTCCGGGTCCTGGACTCTCCAACAGCACATGGCGAACCGCATTGGGCAGCCCAGCATCCGCGTCTTTCTGCGTCGCTTGCACGGCTGGCCCCCCTGTCGCCGTGATGGAGAGCGCATCTCCTGCGTCTGGAAGCCGGAACGCCACGTCGAATCGCACCTTGCCCGGCACATGATTGGCATCCACCGCAATGGATGACTTCGCGCCTTGGCTGTCCGGCACCAGCCGTACCCCGCCCAGCCCGAAGATGCCGTCGTCGACCTTGCGCACCGACACGAGCCCGGACGGCACCCTGCGCCACTTGCCCTCCACGCGAATCGTCACGCCACCGTGGCGATAGTGCTTGGAGGCCCATCCGATGTGCACAAAGCCAGGGCCTCCCTTGCCGAACTTGCCCTGCAACGCGTTTCTGAGCGCTGCGGTCCAGACGTCGGCCTGCGTGTGCGAATCGCCGAGCCACAGCACGCGCACGTGATGGTCGCGGCTCTTGCTTCGGAGCGCGCCGAGCGACTGGAAGAAGCGCGGTAGCTGCGGAAGGGGATTGCCCTCGGCCGACGTCCCCGCTGCAGGATGCGCGGGCAGCGGAGCCAGGGAAGGGACCGGTTCAGGCTTTGCCTCCGACGGGGCTGGCGACGGTGGAGCAGGGGCTGACACGCACGCGATCGGCTCGGGCGCCGACGAGGTCGCGGTGGGCGGCGGTACAGGCGGCCTGGCCGGGCCGAGCGCGGAGCAGGTCACCACGGTCGCGGCGCTCGCCACGACGGCTGCGAGCGAAAGCCAGACGTCGCGCTTCTCCCGCTTCGTCATCCGCGCGCCTCAGGAGAGAGGGTCATCATCCTCCACGGGGCGTGGCGGCCGGATGCTTCGACGCTGCCGGGTGTGGTCCCGAACCCAGGCCACGAGCCGGTCCACGTAGGATTCGAAGGGGGGGCAGCTAATCCCGGTGCCAGCAAGGATCTCCTCGGCGTTGCGTGCATCATAGCGCACAGGCGTGGTCAGGTATTCCAGGAAGGCGCGCGGGCTCTTGAGGAATCGCTCGATGCCAGGCGCGCGAAGCACCGCACGTGCGATGTAGCTCGGGATGTGCCCACGCGGGCTGCGGCGACCAGCCGCTTGTGCAAGCAGCTCGAACACGCGACGCGCCGGCAGGGGCGTTGGATCGACCAGATGGAACGTGCGCCCTGGTGCTCGCGTATCGCGACCTATCTGATGCGCGGCTGCAACCACGTAGTCGATCGGGACCACGTTCAAGGCCATGTTTCCCCTGGCCGGCATGGGTAGCGCGAGCTCGGTCGGCGAGTTCAGGATCAGAAGCACGAGCGTGTACGGACCCTCGAACCGATCGACCTCGCCGGTCTGGGAATGGCCGACCACGATCGAGGGGCGAACCACGGCGATCGGAAGGTCCTTGGACATGGCGCGTCGGGCGATGCGCTCCGCGTGGGCCAGGGTCTCCTCGATCGGATTGCGGAACTCCTGCCCCTCCATCAGCTCGTCTTCTGTCACCAGCCCCGTGCGCGACCCAGACACCGAGGCTTGGGAGCGAACCACCACGCAGCGAAGATGGCTGGCTTCGCGAGCCAGGCCCACCACCTCGGCCATCCCGGACACGTTGACGTACTCGGCCTGCTCGCGGCTGGCGGTCACCGAAATCAGAGGAGCAAAGTGGTAGATGCGATCGATCCTCGAGCGCACCTCGAGGAATTCCTTGCCGGACAACCCCAGGTCCATGCCGGCCGGATCTCCTTCGAGCAGCACGACGCGCGCCCGATCGTCGGGCGACAGACGCGCGAGGTGTTGGGATGTCGTGGCGGAATCCGAGGTAGACACCAGGCAGTACAGGAGCGTGCCCGGCTCGTGGGACAGGATCCTCTGGGCGAGCAGACGCGCGTCGAACCCGGGGTAGCCGGTGAGGAGGACGGTGCTGTCGTGATTCGTGCGTCGCACCGGGCAATCGTAGCAGATTAAGAGGGAGGGGCGGAGAGCCGAAGCTCCCCGCCTTCAACGCAGGCTCAGGGAGTGCCGGTGCCGCAGTAGTGGTTGCCGACCGTGTTCAGCCACTGCCCGCCATCCCCTGTGGGCGCGCAGAACGCCCCAGGCCCCTGCAAGGCAGACTGCGCGCAGAACAAGCCCTGCGTGTAGCCTGCGCAGGTCCCGGTCCACACGTTCTGCTCGCACTGCTGCTGGTTGAACGCGTCGCACTGCGCACACGCCACCTGGTTGCAGTCGAGCGAGCAAGCCAGGTCGTGGTTGCACCCGGCGTCGGTGTACGGCGCCAGACAGGTGCCGAGCGCCTGGGGCCCGGTGAGCGGCAGCAGGCAGTTGTAGCACGCCTGATTGGTGGTCTTGAGCTGGGCAATGAAGGCACCGCACGACGGAGGCGTTGGGGTCCCTGTGCAGTTCGCGTAGACGTTCTTGAGATCCACGGGCGAGCAGCTGTTGAGCGTCTTGACCGGCTGCGGGCTCGAAGCGTTGGGCGAGCAGCCCGGGTAGCTCGCTGGGCAGTTCGAAGCGCTGCCTCCGGAGCACGTCGAGTTGATGCACGAGCCGCCAGAGTTCGTGCAGTTCTCGCACAACACGCCTCCGTGCCCGCAGTGGTTGTCGGCGTAGCCGTTCTGGCAGACTCCGCCCTTGGTGCAACACCCTGCGCAGTTGGACGGGCCGCAGTTTGGCACGGTCACGCACACGCCATGAGCCTGGTCGCAGATCTGGCTCGAGATGATGCAGTTGCTGCACTGCGACCCCTGGATCCCGCAGGCCGTGTTGGTGTCGCCGGACTGGCACTTGCCGTTCCAGTCGCAGCATCCATTGCAGCTGGAGGGTCCGCACGCGACGCCGGACTGGCACACGCCGCCAGTGCCGCCGTCGCCCAGCACGCACGACTCGGTCGACGCGCAGGCCTTGCACGACTGTCCACCTGTGCCGCACATCTTCGGATCGAATCCGGTCTGACACTTGGGAGGATAGACGCTGTTGTCGCAGCAGCCGGAGCAGTTGCCCGGACCGCAGAAGGCGGCGGACGTGCACTGCCCGCCGAGGCCGCCATCCGCTGGGGAGCACGTCTCACCGGGGTTGCACATCTGGCAGGCATTGCCCGACGATCCGCATGCGTAGGGGTCATATCCGCCGCTGCACACGGGCGGGTAGGTGCTGTAGTTGCAGCATCCAGGGCAGTTCCACGGACCGCAGTCTGCGCCAGACATGCACGTGCCGCCGCCGCCTGGGGTCGACTGGCACGTCTGCGATGGGCCGCACTGGGTGCAGGTCTGGCCATTGTTGCCGCACGACCAGGGATCGAGACCGGTCACGCACTGCTGCGGATAGCTGTAAGGATCGCAGCAACCGGAGCAGGTTCCGGGTCCGCAGGCTCCTGAGCCGATGCAGACGCCGTTGGAGCATT
Organism: Deltaproteobacteria bacterium; assembly: GCA_016218915.1. Lineage (GTDB taxonomy): Bacteria > Myxococcota_A > Polyangia > Polyangiales > Polyangiaceae > JACRCQ01. Next base: position 71,417 of record JACRCQ010000073.1, on the reverse strand, counting down.
TCTGGTTCGGCTGGCACTTGATGCACTGCTGGCCGCCGGAGCCGCAGGCATAGGGATCGTAGCCGCCGACGCAGGTGGGCGGATAGCTGTTGTAGTCGCAGCATCCGGGGCAGTTGGTGGGATCGCAGTAGCTTGTGCCGCTGCACTTGCCGTACTGGCACGTCTGCATCGGACCGCACTGCTGGCAGGCCATGCCGCCCACGCCGCAGGCCCAGGGATCGCCGCCGTAGACGCAGACCGGCGGGTAGCTGTTGTAGTCGCAGCACCCGCCGCAGTTGCTCGGGTCACAGGAGCCGCTCGAAACGCACGTGCCGCCGCTGTACGAGACCATGCACTGCTGCATGGGTCCTGCGCAGTACTGGCAGATCTGGCCATTCGAGCCGCAAGCCCAAGGGCTGGTGCCGCTCGTGCACTGCATCGGATACATGCTGGAGTCGCAGCAGCCGTAGGGACAGTTCGACGGATTGCAGGAAGGCGAGGACACGCAGGTGCCGCCGTTCCACGATGCCTGGCACTGCTGGTCCGGGGCGCACGCCATGCAGATCTGGCCGCCTCCGCCGCAGGACCAAGGGTCAAGCCCCTTCACGCACTGCATCGGGTAGGAGTTGGGATCGCAGCACCCCGAAGGACAGGTGGAAGGATCGCAGGAGCCGGAGCTGATGCACTGGCCGCCATTGTAGGTGCCGACGCAGGTCTGCTCCGGATTGCCGCAGTACTGGCAAGTCTGCCCGCCGTTGCCGCAGGCCCAAGGGTCCATGCCTTTCATGCACTGGGGAGGATACGAGTTGTAGTCGCAGCAGCCGTAGGAGCAGTTCCAGGGTCCGCAATCCGAAGTGCTCGCGCACACGCCGCCATTGCCCGTGGCGCTGCACGTCTGCCCTGGCGCGCACGGCTGGCAGATCCCGCCGCCGCTTCCGCAGCTGCCGATGTCGAGGCCCTTCATGCACTGGCCGGTGCTCGCGTCGCAGCAGCCGAAGGAGCAGTTGGCAGGACCGCACTTCTGGAGCTGGCAGGTCTTGGAGGCCACGTCGCACTGCTGACCGCTGTTGGAGCAGTTCTGGCATGCCTGGCCATTGGCACCGCACGCTGTGGCTTCGATTCCCTGGCGACAAAGGTCGCTGCTGTCGCAGCAGCCGGAGCAGGTTCCAGGGCCGCACTTGGGCGAAGATGTGCACGTGTGCGTGGAGGCGGAGCAAGACAGACCTTCGGCCTTGCAGTTCTTGCAGCTTTCTCCTCCCTTGCCGCACGCGTTTGCGTCGGTCCCCACTGCGCAGGTGTAGGTGTCCGAGCAGCAGCCGGTTGGGCAGGTCGAGGCAGAGCACGGCTTCGGTTCGGTGCACTGGTGCTTGGTCGCATCGCACGTGGCGCCCATGCCGGAGCAGTTCACGCACACATAGCCGCCCTGGCCGCAGGCTTGCGCCGCCGTGCCGGGCTGGCACTTGCCCGCAGTGTCGCAGCACCCGGAGCATTTCGTGGGATTGCACGTCGTGCTGTCTGGCAGCACGTCGTATTGCACGTCAGGCTTGGCGTCCTTCTGATCGCTCGCGTCCTCCGTCTCGTACGCTGCAAGATCGATCGACGTGCGCCCTCCGCAGGCGCCCAGGACCGAAGAGGCAACCAACACCGCACAACCAAGCAGGCAACGACGCCACGCTCGAGCGACCTGGCTCATAGCTCAACCTCCGGCAAAAAGGATGGCTACATACTACTGCGGGATCGGGGGACGGGCACGCTTCTTTGAGCGTCAGGGCAACGCCCTTATTGAAATACTCAGCGAGTCAGGATGCCCCGGGCCACTTCGGCAACGACCCCGTACGGTAGGTCGAGCCGGAACCAGCCGTCAGCCTTGGACCGCCCATAGGAGAAGACCACCGGTGCAGAAGAGGGCTTCTGCTGGGCGGATGAACGAGACGTCAGGCCGACCATCAGCTTGAAAGGCTGGAAGAGGAACACGAACGAGCTGTCGTTTCCCAGGGCCCTTACCGCATTGGCGATCTCCGGATCTTCACCCAGGGTCGGGGGCTTGGCCTTGGATTCCGCCGCCAACCACGCCTTCGCGTTGGCGGTGGCGAGAATCCTGAAGAGCGACGCAGCAGGGTCGATCTGCCAGCTGACGTCGAACTCGCCCGAGTCGGAGCCCTTGCGGCGCTTGACCACCACGTCTCCCTTGGCCCCCTCCTTCTTGGTCTCGGCATTGCGCGAAGGTGCTTCGCGCTGCACGTGGATGGTCTTGTAGGGGCCGTCGGTCGTCGGCTTTCCAAAGGCGATCTTCCCTGCGAACTGCTCGATCGGGTCCTTCAATCCCGGCACCTTGGTCAGCTCGAACATCCCTTCCACTGCCTTGTCGAGCGTCGCACCATCCTTGACCGAGCCCCGCACCAGCAGCGCCCTGGACTCGGCGGTCCACTCCACACCCGCAACGATCCAGTCTCCCCTGCCCCGCGCCCACCCTTCCAGAACGTCGCCCACCTTCTTTCGATCCTCGGCCGCAATCCGATCACCGAGGACGTGCGCCAGCCCGTCGACCTGATCCTGGGCGCCTGCCTTGCGGACCTCGTCGGAGTCGCGCGTGAGCAGGGCGACGACTGAACCGGCGGGCAGCTCGAGCACCGGATTGGGGTCGCCCACGACCAGGGCGCCGATTTCGCGCGAAGCGACGCCTGCTCCTGGCTGGGGAACCATGGCCAGACGCGAGTGAACGCCCGTCTCGTCGGAGTTCATCTCCAGCCTGGCCTGCGCCAGATCCGTCATGATCTCGGTCAGACGCCGGATCTTGCCGTCGATGTCGGCCAGTGCCGCGGCCGGATCCCCGAAGTCGGGTGCGCGCCCACCGTGCTGCTGGCGCAGCTCCTGGTCATCCTTCTCGCGAGCCTTCTTGAACGCGGCCCACTCCGCACGAATCCGCACGGCGATCGGTCCTGCCAGCGCGTCGTGGCCTGCGACCAACGTGAGCTCGGACGCGGGTTTGGGAAGCGTGGGCAGGGTACGCGTCACGTATCCGCTGGCCGCGACGAGCGCCTGCGGCGACTTGCTCGCAATCAGGTAGTGATTCGCGATGCCCATGGCTGCAAACGGGTCCGAGGACTTGACCTTGGGCTCGATCAGAAGCACGCCGCTCGCGTCCTTCTTGGCCGTGTAGCGAGGCTCCTGCCCTGCCGTCAGCGTCTCGATCACACGTGCTTCGTCGCGCAGATGCACAGCCAGCACCACGTCCAGGGCGCCGCCCGGCCCCAGCTCGAGCACTGCGCCGTAGGCCGGCAGGTTCGCGTCCAGCTGCTCAGCCACCTGCGGCGGCATGCCGAGAAGCGTCACCACCAGCGTGGGAAAGGTGGTGGGGAGAAGTGCCGCAGGGCCGCCAACCTTTCCCCGTACACGCTGCCAGGTGACGTCGGGTGTGGTCAGGAATACGTCGGCAAGCAGGCCCGCAGGCGGAGGCACCGCTGCAGTGGGTGGCGGCTCCGGCGCCGGCTTCTTGTCCTTGCACCCGAACCAGATCAGAGCGGCGAAGGCAGCGAGAAGGGCAACGCCAAGACGCACCCGTGCTGCAACCCCGCCCGCCCACGCAAACCGACGCAGGCCTCGTGCCATGGTGTCTCTCTCTCAGAATGGAAGGTCGTCGTCGACCGGGAAATCATCCGGGGGCGGACCGTCATCCGACGGAGCGGGCCCACCGCCGCGCGGTGCCCGAGGAGCCGAGGGCTGGGGATCCTCGTCGATCGACGGTCCCCGTCCACCACCACCGCCGCCTCCGCCGCCGCCGCCCCCGCCTCGCCCGCCGAGCAGCACGCGGTTGGCCGACACCTCGGTCTTGTACCGCTTGTTGCCCTCACGATCCTCGTAGCTCGAGGTGCGGAGCGAGCCCTCCACGAAGATGTTGGAGCCTTTTGCCAGGATCTTGTGGAGCGACTCGGCACGTTTGCCCCAGACCACGACCGAGTGCCACTCGGTGCGGTCCTGCCACACTCCGCTCTTGTCCTGGTAGCGCTCGGTCGTAGCGAGGCGGAGCTTCAGGACGGCCGTACCACCCTGGGTCATCTTGAGCTCGGGGTCAGCGCCAAGGTTGCCCAGGAGCAAAACGCGATTGAAACCTTCAGCCATTGGGACGGCGTACGCGGTGGAGCGGGCCGCGTCAAGGCGTCGCGCAAGGACCCGCTCCCTGACCGTCGCGGCTCCATCGCGTGGCGGAACCCTTCGCCCCGGCTGCGGCTCCCATGCAGGTACCCCAACGACCCGCACGCGTCCCGCGTGCAAGCCGACACCCACGGTGCTATCTGGCGAGCCATGTCCTCTACCATCCGCAACGTCATCGTCATCGGTTCCGGCCCGGCCGGATTGACCGCATCCATCTACGCAGCGCGTGCCAACATCAAGCCACTGCTGATCGAGGGATTCTCGGCGGGTGGACTGATCCCAGGCGGCCAGCTGATGTTCACCACCGAGGTGGAGAACTTCCCAGGATTCCCGGAAAAGGTCCGGGGCACGGATCTGATGCAGCGCATGCGCGATCAGGCTGAAAAGCAGGGGACCGAGATTATCACCGCGGACGTCACCAAGGTCGACCTGTCGCAGCGTCCGTACAAGGTCTGGACGGACGAGCCCGAGCCGCTGCTGACGCGAACGATCATCATCGCGACGGGCGCCCGAGCCAACTACATCGGCCTGCCAAGCGAAGAAGCCCTCAAGAACAAGGGCGTGAGCGCATGCGCCGTGTGCGATGGAGCCTTGTACCGCAACGCCGACGTCGCCGTGGTCGGCGGCGGCGACACCGCGATGGAGGAGGCCACCTACCTTGCCGGCATGTGCAAGACCGTCACCCTCATCCACCGTCGAAACGAGTTCCGCGCCAGCAAGACCATGCAGGCCCGGCTGCTCGCCAACCCCAAGGTCAAGGTCGTCTACGACAGCGTGGTCGACGAAGTCCTGGATGTGGCCAAGGACGAGGTGACCGGGCTACGCCTCAGAAACGTCAAGAGCGGAGAGCTGTCGACCATCTCGATCCGGGCGCTGTTCGTTGCCATCGGGCACACGCCGAACACGGACCTGTTCCGAGGCCAGGTGGAGCTGCACTCCAACGGCTACATCAAGACGATCCCGGGCACGTCGCAGACCAACGTCAAGGGCGTGTTTGCCGCGGGCGACGTGCAGGATTGGACCTACCGCCAGGCCGTGACCGCGGCTGGCAGCGGATGCATGGCTGCACTGGAAGCCGAGCGGCTGCTCGGCGCGGAAGAGGCGCACTAGCGAAACGCGCTCGGAGCCGCGAGCGTCAGCGAGCGGGCTGCCACGCGAGGCATAGCCCTCTCCCTTACGGTCGCGGCTCCATGATGCGTTGCTACCCTTTGCGCCAGTTGTCTTCTTTGAGCGAGACGGTGCGGTTGAACACGAGCGCACCGGGCTTGCTGTCCCTGCGATCCGCGCAGAAGTAGCCGATTCGCTCGAACTGCCAGCGGCTCTCGGGCTCGGCGCCCGCAGCCGTGTGCTCGAGCTTGCACCCCTTGAGCACCTCAAGGGAATTCGGATTGATCAGCGAAGTCCAATCCACCCCCTCCCTGTCCGCGCCCGGATCCGGATCGCTGAAGAGCCGATCGTAGAGACGCACCTCGGCCTCGATCGCGTGATCGGCCGACACCCAGTGGATGGTCACCTTGACCTTGCGTCCATCGGGTGCGACGCCTCCCCGGGTCGCAGGGTCGTAGGAGCAGCGAAGCTCCAGGATCTCGCCGGTGACCGGATCCTTGACCACGGAGTTGCACTTGATGAAGTAGCCGCCGCGCAGCCGCACTTCGCGTCCCGGAGCGAGACGGAAGAACTTCTTGGGGGGGTCCTCCATGAAGTCGTCATGCTCGATGTAAAGCACGCGCGAGAATGGGATCTTGCGCATGTTCATCTCGGGGTTGTCAGGGTGCGCGGGAAGCTCGAAGTGCTCGACCTGCCCCTCGGGGTAGTTTTCGAGCACGACCTTGAGCGGACGCAGCACGGCCATGACCCGCGGGGCGCTCGCATTGAGATCGTCGCGCACGCAGTGCTCGAGCAGTGCCACGTCGACGATGCTGTCGCGCTTGGCAACACCGATGCGGTCCGCGAACTCGCGGATTGCCGCAGCGGTGTAGCCGCGGCGACGCAGACCGGAGAGGGTCGGCATGCGCGGATCGTCCCAGCTGCTCACGTAGCCGTCCTGCACCAGACGCAGCAGCTTGCGCTTGCTCATCATGGTGTAGGTGAGGTTGAGGCGCGCGAACTCGATCTGCTGCGGGTGACAGGGGGCCGGGATGTTGTCCAGGAACCAGTCGTACAGGGGACGGTGATTCTCGAACTCGAGCGTGCAGATCGAATGCGTGATCCCTTCGATCGCGTCGGACTGCCCGTGGGCCCAGTCGTACATCGGGTAGATGAGCCACTTGTCGCCGGTGCGGTGGTGGTGGGCGCGTCGAATCCTGTAGAGGATCGGGTCGCGCATGTTGAAGTTCGGCGAGGCCAGATCGACCTTGGCACGCAGCACCAGGGCGCCGTCGGGGAACTCGCCAGCGCGCATGCGCCTGAACAGATCGAGGCTCTCCTGGGGCGGGCGATCGCGATCCGGGCTGGGCTTGCCCGGCTCGGTGAGCGTGCCGCGGTACTCGCGCATCTTGTCGGCTTCCAGGCTGTCGACATAGGCCTTGCCGGTCTTGATCAGATGCTCGGCCCACTCGTAGAGCTGCTCGAAGTAGTCCGAGGCGTAGAACTCCCGGTCGTCCCAGTCAAAGCCGAGCCAGCGGATGTCTTCCTTGATCGAGTCGACGTACTCTACGTCTTCCTTGGTCGGGTTGGTGTCGTCGAAGCGCAGGTTGCACTTGCCGCCGAACTGCTTGGCGATGCCGAAGTTCAGACAGATCGACTTGGCGTGACCGATGTGCAGGTAGCCGTTGGGCTCCGGCGGAAATCGGGTCTGCACGCGGCCGGCGTTCTTGCCAGCCTTGACGTCGTCGGTGACGATGGTGCGGATGAAGTCGAGCGATTCGCCTGCGCCTTCGGCAGGCTTGTCCGGGTCGGTTGCGTTGGTCATGGCTGCGCAGGTGTAGCGCAACCCGGGCCGCTTGTCGTCATCGAGCGGCGACCGTCAATGCCAACAGACGCTCGCGGGTGTCGTGGGGTACGCGCCCGAGGCGCTGAAGAGCCACAGGTCGGTCGGCTGGCCGGTGCCGTTGTTCTCCGGCCCGTTCTCCACGCAGTTCTGGTTCGTGCCGTCCGATTGCGGGTTCGGTGTCTTGCTCGGAATGGGATCGATCTGACACGGATCCGCAGGATCACCCTTCCACGTGACCACGGCTGCCTCCCAGAGGCTGCCCCCCCAATCCGCACCACCTTCGATCAAGGCAGGGAAGTAGGGCGGAGGGTTGGCCGGATCGTATCCGGCCGATAGCTTGCGCTCACCATTGCAGTAGATGTTGATGTGCGGATGCGTGGCCGGGTGCTTGGTTCCCACGCAGTCGTAGCACTGCGCCCCCACCACGAATCGATCCGCGCTCTTCGGGTTGTCGAGATTGATGTTCTCCGGCCCGCAGAACTCGCCCTTGATGATCGGCCAGCCGTTGGGATCGGTCTGCCCCGGCGCACACGAGATGTTGTCGCGATCCAGGCGCGGGTTGGTGCACGGGAAGTTGTCAGGGAAGCCAGGCGTTCCGCGAAGCGATCCCCATCCGTGGCACGCCGCCTTGTGGCTGTCTGCGTAGCCCCAGCCGGGATCGTCGCCGCTCGTGCACCCGGAGCTCGAGTTGTAGTAGCAGTCGTCGGCATTCGGCGCCGAGTCGCACGGAAGGAACCACCCGTGCTGCGCACACCCGCTGTTGCCCTGCAGGCGGGCGAAGTGCAAGTCGACGTCGTTGTTGCCATCATCGCCGGCTGTGTCCCAGCACAGCTCCGCACGGATGCCCGGGGCACGGACCTGCACCTTGAGCGTGCACTCGTAGTTCTTGCCCTGCAGCTCGAACTTGCCCTTGAGGATGTAGTCGCCCGAAAGCGAGAACGCAGGCCAGATCTGGTGCTGCGCGTTGTCCGCAGGGGTCGTGAACCCGTGCTGCTTGCCGTTCGAGCCGAGGTTGTTGCCCTGCGTGCCAATCTTCCCGCTCTGCCCGGTCGACCCCTTGTAGATGGCAAAGGTCGGGTGCGGCAGGATGTTGTCGCAGTCTCCGCCCGTGAGCTCCCAGGACCAGCCCGTAGCCTGCTGCTCCACGTTGTCCGCAATCCATGCGTAGCCGTCGATGATGAACGGCGTGCCCGGATCGATCAGCGGATTGAGCGGATCCTTCTTCGTCAGGTCCGTCCCGTCCGGGAACGGATTCATCTTCACCGGTTCGGTCGGGCAGGTCACCGGATTCTCGATGCACCCGCAGTCCTGGCTGAGCGGGTTCAACGGGACGCCGTCGCAGTTGAAGTCTCCCGCCGAGCACGCATCGTCGTTGAACGGAGGCTGCGCTCCGCGGCACTCGCCGTCCCACTCCCGTATCGGATTCTCCGGGTTCCCTCCCTTGGACACGCACTTGACCGTTCCCTTGCTGTTCAACGCGCACCAGCCCACCGGCACCTTCGTCGCGTCGTCCACCCACGACGACGGCATCAGGTAGCAGTCCTTCGTGGTGCCCACCTGGTGCAGCCCGTCGCAGTCGCACCCTTCGTCCACAAGCCCGTCGCAGTCGTCATCAAACCCGTTGCCAAACGCCCCGTTCGGGATCGAATGCCCTTGCATGTTCGGCGGATCGGACTTGCCATCGCACTCGTCGTCCGTCGCAGTCGCACAGATGCCGACCGATATCTGCGCAGCTGGCGGCGGAGCGTCGGAGCACAGCGGGGGCGCGTCAGGATCAGGACCGGTTCCGTCATAGCCGCCCTCGACCACGGTCGTCTCCTGGGGCGGGGTGTCGATCACCAGCTGGTCGAACGTCATCGGCGTGTCCGGACCTACCGAGCCGTCTGACGTGCCAGCGCTGCCTGCGCTGCCGTCCGGGGCACCGCCTGAGCCTCCTCCGCTGACGTACGGGGGATCATTACCGCCCGCGCTGCATCCGATCGTCAGACCGCAGGCGAAGAGCAACGCAAGCCCGAAGCGCATGACAAGCCTCCTTGCAGGGTCCTGTCATGATAGGGCGTAAGCGGCCCGGATGCCCATTGTGAATTGACTGATCCGCGCAGGCCAGACCCATGCGCTGTTGGAACAGACGCGGCGATGGTGCCAGACTGCCCTGCAGCCTGCGGCCTGCAGCCCCTGCTCTATCTACTCGCCTTTGGCCGACGGGGTCGGTGACGGGGGCATGGGCTTGGGCGGCTTCGATGGCATCTTGGGCGCAGGCGGAGGCTGCGAAGCCTTGGCATCGCTGCGCCAGAGCCCCTTCTCTCCCATCTCGATCAAGGCTTCGGTCGACTGCGGGATCTGGATCGCCTGCTTGCCGTAGATCACCGGGCCCGTCTCTGCGGTAGACAACGTGCAGACCGCGCCCTTCTGTGCGTTGCGCAGATCGATCACCAACGCAGCCACGGTCCAGGTCGCCGGGTCGAGCACGCCGTTGATGATCGGATGCAGCTGGCCGTCCGAGGTCCGCACGAACATGCTCCGCAGCTCGGCCAGACCGAAGTACTCCGCATCCATCAGCGACGCTTCGGAGTCCACCCGCGCGACCATGACCGTGATGTTGTCCTGGCCGCCGTTCTCGTTCGCCATGTCCACCAGACGTCGGGCCGCTTCCCGCGGCGTCGTGCCGGCAAGCGTGTTGCGCATGTGCGCTTCGTCGACCATGTTGGTCAACCCGTCGCTGCACAGCAGCAGCACATCCCCTGCTGACAGTCCCATCGGCTCGCGGAGCGTCACGTCGACCGTGGGCTGCGTTCCCAGGGATCGCGACACGATGTGGGAGAAGTTCTGCGGCAGGCTCCCTGCCACCCCCGGCCCCTTCTGGTCCGCGATCTCCTGCACGAAAGAGTGGTCGCGCGTGAGCGGGAACAGATTCGAGGCACGCAGCAGGTACGCGCGTGCGTCGCCGGCATGCGCCACGTACAGCTTGCCGCCCGAGATCAGGGTCGCCACCACGGTTGCACCCATGGTGCGCCCGAGGTTGCTCGACTCGGTGTGCACTGCGTCGTTGGCCTCGACCAGCGCACGCTTGAGAGCTGCGCCCGGATCCCGCCGCTCTTCGTTGAGCACCCGTTGGATCACGTCGAGCGCCATGCGCGAGGCCTGCTCACCGAATTCGTAGCCGCCCATGCCGTCTGCCACGGCGAGCAGGTAGCCGAGCGGTACGCCGGTCTCGAGGAGTGCGTCCTCGTTCTTTTGACGCTGCCTGCCCACGTCGGTGTGAAACCCAACGAACACCTGAAAACGCGGGGGAATAGGAGTCGGGTTCGCGCTCATCGATTTCGCCCACCACCTCGAAGGCAGGTAGCGTACCACACATTGCTCGGCGTGCGCTCCCCTGCCTGCACCTGCGCCGATCCGCTCTCCGGCCTGTGAATCCGCCCGGTCCCGGGTTCGATTAGCGGCGCATGAAGTCCGCCGAAGCGTCGGCGCCATCGCCTTCGACGGACTCGGATACCACCGCCCGGTCCACAGGCCCGGCCTCTGCGCTCCGAAGCAGCTCCGCCAGCTCGATCAGACGTCGTTCCACGCGGCCGAACACGCTGCCCGCAGCGAATCGTCCGGCAGAATCCCGCACCCCGGCAGGCAGCCCGGTCAGGATCTCGATCCCCTCGGATACCGAGGAGATCCCGTAGAGGTGGAACTTACTCTCTGCGATGGCCTTGGTGACATCCGGACGCAACACCAGATGCCTCAGGTTCGCCCGTGGCAGGCAGACTCCCTGCGCCCCGGTCAGACCGCGTCCTCGCACCAGATCGAAGAACCCCTCGATCTTGGCGCACAGGCCGCCAATCGCCTGGATCTCCCCGAGCTGGTTGACCGACCCGGTCACCGCAAGCCCCTGGTCGATCCCGACGTCCGCAAGAGCCGATAGGATCGCGAACAGCTCGGCCGCGCTCGCGCTGTCGCCGTCGATCTCGCCGTAGCTCTGCTCAAAAGCGATCTGCACCCGCAGGCTGAGCGGACGTTCCTGGCCAAACATGTGCGAAAGGAATCCCCGGACGATTGCGAGCCCCTTGGTGTGCAACGACCCGCCGAGCTGCGCTTCGCGCTCGACGTCGATCACCCCATCTCGACCGATCGACACCACAGCGGTGATGCGCATCGGCTGGCCGAATTCCACGTCGCCAGCGGAGAACACGCTGATGCCGTTGACCACGCCCACCCGCGTGCCGCCGGTCTCCACCAGCAGGTCGCCGCGCAACGCCATCTCGCGCATCTCACGCTCGATGGACGCGGAGCGCTCTCGCCGATCGAACCACGCGCCATCGACGTCTTCCGCCGTGACCACCGGGCTCTCCCCGCCGCGCTCGAGCGCGCGCATCACGGCGAAGACCGCTGTCTCCTCGAGGGGCGCCGGGGTGAGAGCGATCTGCTCCTTGTCGCCAGCCAGACGCGTTGCGAAGTCGAGCAGGCGAGCACGCGCCGCACGCTCGAACGTCGCGTTGTTCCGACGCACGCTCGGCAACGACATCAGGTAGCCGTCGTAGGCCCTGAGAATCGCGTCGTCGCGCTTCACCCGCCAATCCACCTCGACCTTCACGCGCACGAGGGACGCGAAGTCCGAGTCGGCAGCCAGGAGCTGCTCGAACAGGCCAGGAGATCCCACCAGGACGAGGCGCACATCGAGCGGAACCGCCTGGGGTCGCAGCGTAGTGGCGTAGCTCCCCAACGGGCCGATCGGATCCTCGACCGCGAGCTGGCGATCGCGAAGCACACGCTTGAAGCGCTCCCAGATGATGGGGTCGGCGAGCAGATCCGCAGCGCGCAGCACGAGATATCCGCCCGAAGCCTTGGAGAGCGCACCTGCGCGGATGCGGGTGTAGTCCGTCACCAGCGTGCCGAACCGCACCCTGCGCTCGAGATAGCCGAACAGGTTCGCAAAGGTCGGGTTGGTCTCGTAGACGACCGGAGCGTGCGCCTCGCCATCGTGGCTCACGTGCACATTCACCCTGAATCGCCCCGTGTGCGTGGCGATCTCGGGATCTCCATGCCCTTCCTCGTCGCTCTGGGCTTCCTGCTGCTCCTGCGCCTCGGTCTGGGGCGTCACGAAGTCGGGCCAATCGTGCGCGAGCTGGCGAACAACTTGATCGATCCACGGGCCCACCGACGGAACCGCTTCAAAGGTCTTGCGCAGCTTCTGGAGCTCTTCCTGGATGATCTCCTCAGCCGCCTTCTGCATCGCGTCGTCGCTGGCCTGGTTCACCTCTTCGGTCAGATCGCGGATGCGACGCGCCGAGTTGTCCACCGCGCTCGACAGCTTGCCTTCTGATTCGGTGAGCGTGCGACGCGTGGACTCGTCGAGCACCTCGAACTGCTCAGGGCTCACCGGCTTGCCGTGCAGGATCGGGAAGGTCTGCACGCCGCCCGGGACCGTGCGAACGCCGAAGCCGAGGCTCTTGGCAAACGACTCGAGGTCAGCGACCACCTGCTTGTTCTTGGTGCTCAGCTCCTTGGCAAGCGCGGCCTGCGCTTCGCGAAGCGTGGGCGAAGCGCCGAGGGCGCCGAGGCGCTTTTCGATCTCGTCCACGACATCATCGACGGCGTCGGCGAATTCCGGCCCTTTGCCGCTGGGCAGCTGCAGGGCGCGCGGAGCCCAGGGGCGATCGAAGTCGTGGACGTAGACGAAGTCAGGGGCCGGGGGCGCCGAAGCAGCGCTCTTGGTGACAGCGCTGACCACATCAGGCTCGAACATGACCTCGGCCTCGCAGGCCACGAACATGTGGAAGCCTGGATTGCGAGGGGAAAGCCCGAGAGCAAGCGCGCTCGCAGCTCGGGGCGTGAGTATCCCTATCCGATCAGGAACCAGGGGAGGAGTCTCCTCCAGGTTGGCAGGATCAGTTCGGACAGTGACTTCGTTGGGCGGAACACGACGGCTTGCACGCATGGATGTATGGAGGGGTAGCACGTCTTTCGGGTGGGTGGCTATCTGTCGAGACTTCAGGCTTCAGGCTTCGCTTCAGGCTTCGCTTCAGGCTCCAGGCTCCAGGCTCCAGGCTTCAGGCTCCAGGCTCCAGGCTCCAGGCTCCAGGCTCAGGCACGAGCACGAGCACGAGCACGAGCACGAGCACGAGCACGAGCACGAGCACGAGCACGAGCACGAGCATGAGCACGAGCATGAGCACGAGCACGAGCACGAGCACGAGCACGAGCATGAGCATGAGTCAGAGCGAGAGCCCTCTTCTGGCTGCAGCCTGCAGCCCGCCGCCTGTAGCCTTTCCGGAGTCCCTTCGAGGGACGATCTTGCGCTACGCTCAGCCCATGGAAGCGTTGCAACGAGCTGCACAGGCGCTGGCTTCTGCCCGCAATGTGCTTGCCATCACGGGCGCGGGGATCTCCGCCGAGTCGGGCATCCCGACGTTCCGAGGAGCAGGAGGGTTGTGGGAGGGATTCCGCGCCGAAGAGCTGGCCACGCCCGAGGCTTTCGGGAGGGATCCCGAGCTGGTGTGGCGCTGGTACCGCTGGCGACGCGACATCTGCAGCAAGGCCGCCCCCAATCCCGCACACGTCGCGCTCGTCGAGCTCGAATCGCGCTTCGAGGAGTTCCTCCTCGCCACCCAGAACGTCGATGGGCTGCATCCCAGGGCAGGCAGCCGCAAGCTGATCGAGATTCACGGCAACATCGACACCGCACGGTGCACGAAGTGCTCAGCGATCCTGCCGCTCGACGACGCCAGCGAAATCCCAGGCTCGCAGGTGCCCTCTTGCCCCAGGTGCACCGGCCGGATGCGTCCTCATATCCTGTGGTTCGGCGAGACCTACTGGCCAGGCGTGCTCGACAAGGCATTCGCAGCCGCATCGCGGGCCAACGCCGTGCTCGTGATCGGCACCTCGGCACAGGTCTGGCCTCCTGCCCAGATCGCGCTTCAAGCGCAAAAGAGCGGAGCCACGCTGATCGACGTCAACCCGCAACCCACCGAGATCTCAGCCGCTGCGGACGTGTTCCTCCAGGGCAAGGCCGGGGACCTGGTTCCCGCACTGCTCCATGCATGCGACCGCGTGTGCGGTGAGGGCATCAGAACCTCGTGAGCTACCGAAGCGACCATGAGCACTCCACAGCGGTTCTGTCCGAGTGGATCGAAGCGCGCGATCACAAGGCGATAACGCGCCATGTGCTCGGAGCTTCGGAGCGAAGCCGCAAAGCCAAGGTGCCGGTGGACAGCGCGGTGTGCACGGTTCTGGAAGCGTACGGCTCTGGGCGGCGAAAGGTGGGGGCTCCTGCCGCCGTGCACCCGATCCGCGTGGCGAGACGTCTGCGGCTGATGGGCACCCACTCGCCAGTGTCGCTGGTGGCAGCGCTGGGCCATGACCTGATCGAAGACAAGAGCATGGGTTTTGCTGAGCTGCGGGGCCTCAGCGTGCCAGACCTCGAGCGGGTCCATGACCTGATGAGCCTTCTGACCCGCGGCGAGCGTGAGCCGTACTTCGACTACATCAAGCGCGTCGCCAACGACGACGCTGCTCTGCTGATCAAGCTGGTGGATCGTCTCGACAACACCTACGACCTGCGCGTGTCGGCGGATCCGGGGCAGCATGACCCGGAGCTCGTCTACAAGGAGCTGTTCCGTCGCGCAGTGCTCGATGCGTTGGATCATGGGCCTGTAGGCGATCACCCGATTCGCGCGCCGATCAGCTCGAGCCGTCGGCTGTTCGACCTGTTCAAGTCGATTGTGCTCGTGCACTTCGTGCGTCATCGCGGACCGCTGCCCCCCAAGATCGAAGCCGCGGTTCGCAAGCTGATCACCACGGGTGTTGCGGAGGCAGAGCTGACGGCACTGCATGTGCTGCAGTTCCACGACTACCCCGGGTTGGCGCGCCAGGTCACCACGGAGCTGATGAGCTACGGCGATCGATTCTGGAGGGTGACATCATCCACGGTGAAGCCGGTCTCGCCGCTGGACGGGCTGTTTCACACATTTGATGCGCGTCTATCGAAGCACGATGACGGTTCACTGGATGCTTTGCAGAATGATCTAGCGCGGCTGCTCATGGGGGCGCTGAGCATGGCGGTGATTCTGACAAGGTTCAATCTCGACCCGTCCTTCAAGGGGATTGCAGGTGTCGACGATCGGGGAGTGAGGTCCGTGCCACCGCAGAAGGGATGATCCAAACCACCTCCACGAATCAGAACTCCAGTCCGCCCGTGAACATGAGCCGCGTTCCGGTCACAGCATCTTCTTCCTGCGAGCTGTATCTGTTGTTGTTGTAGGTGGGATACGACCTTCCCTCCTCGTAGCCTCCTATCGAGTAGTACTGGAAGATCAGGTCGATGCGAGGACGCACCGAGCCGCTCGACAGGATCATGCCGCCCCCACCGCCGAGCGTCCATCCCGGAAACGGCCCCTCGGATATGTTGCAGTCCGCGCTGGCGGAACCACCGGTACAGCTGCTCTTGTGCCTGTCGATCGAATCCTGGAACTCACCCCCCGGGATCAACATGGCCATGCCCGCAAAGCCCCGCACCAGAAGCGCTACCGACGTGGACACCGGATACACAGGCTCGACAATGGCCACCAGCGACAGGTCCGAACCCATCTTGGAAGTGGCGCCGCCGTACTCGAACCTCGTCGACGGCGTGAACCAGATACCGAGACCCGCGCGCCACTTCGGCGTGAACGCGTAGAGCACGTCCAGATCCAGCACGAACAGCGACTTCTCGTCAGAGCTGACCGAGTGCGAGCTCGAAGATGTGCTCATGCCCGAGTACGAAGCCTTGGACTCGATGTCGGTCTCGCCAGTCAGGATGAACCCGACGCGCGGTAGAAGCAAGAATCCCGGCTTGAGCTCCATGCGCGGCGCCGGCGCAGGGGGCACGAACGCGACCGGCGGCGGGGGTGGGAACGCTGGCGGTGGCACATAGGGGGCTGGGGGAGGCGGAGGCGAAACGCACGTTCCCCGCTCGCAAATACGGTCTCCCTTGCAGTCCACATCCTTGGAACAACCTTCGGTCGTTGCAGTGGACGGCGTCTCGGGTGGCGGGATCGCCGGCACTGCGCCCGGAATCAGGCACTCTCCGCGCTGGCACACGCCGCCGTTCTTGCAGTCCGCATCTGCAGCGCAAGGAGGTTCTGCCGCAGAAGCGATGCCGACGGTGAAGAGCGACAGGGCGACACAACAGCCACGCGAAGCACGATGAAGCATCCCCGGGTCCTCCTGCCGTGAGGATCGTTCGAGCCGATTCTCACGCTATGGTCTGCCTGTGCGCGCGGGATGGCAAGGAGAATCCGGCTATCGCTCGCACGTACGTCGCAACGCTCGCCCGCTGGACACCATCCCGTGCCTTCGAGTATCTTGTCTATCGCTCGCCGACAAGGCAGAACCCGAGACACGACAGGCGGAGAAACGATGGTTCGAGCTCGCAGAATACAGCAGCTTCTTTGCCTTGGTGCTGCAGCGGGCCTGACCGGCTGCATGACACTCCAGCAGTACGAAGTCCAGATCCACGACCAACGCTCGAGCGCGCTGACCTCGAAGTGCATCGAGACGGGTGAAGGGGCCCACGCGTCGGGTCTGACCTCGGAGATCGTGGACTGGAACCTTGCGCGCTGCTACTTCCGTGCCGGCAGGTACAAGGATGCACTTGTGACGGCCTCGGGGATCCAGAGGAACTTTGTGGACAAGCACGCCCTGTTGGCGGCGTGTCACGCGGAGCTTGGAGATCCCAACAAGGCAATCGATGAGTTCGAGCGAGCCGTGATGGCCGGCTATCGAACGCAAGATGAGACTCTGCGGCCCAACCTGATTCGCGCCCTCGGAGCCGCAGGCCAACGCGGATTGTTGGTGACCGCGTCCTACTTCGTGAACCGCGCAGCAGACTTCAACGCCGATCTGAAGCTGCTGCAAGGTCAGCAGCCTTGGACCCTGACGACCCTGGACGCTTCGACCAGGGTGCAGGTGGACAGGCCTGTCTACGTCCTCGCGCGCGTGCAGCTGGCAGCACTGGAGACCACCGAAGACCGCCAGGCCACGACCGGCTATGGCGACGAGTGGATCGCGGTACGACAGCTCACCGGCTACGAGAAGAAGATTCGGCTTCGAACAGCTCACCATGAAGGCTCGATGGGCTCCATTTACATAGCACCGAGCAATAGCACGTACCAAAGCGTCGAGAACGACCCCGTCTACAAGCCTGTCATGCAGCACACCGGATTGACCTCCCTCGTCAAGTTCGCTGGGATGCGGGCGGATCTGGTCCAGACTTCCGGCTACGTGGTGCTGGCGAAGCTGGCTGGAGCTGTTGCCAACGGTGTAGGCCGCCGCCAGGCTTCTCTGCCCGTGCTGGACGTCATCCACGTCTGGACCGTTCCTGACCTGATCGTGCCGCCGACGGCAAAGCCCGTGCACGACGGGCCGCGCCCCGCCGCGGACAAGCCACCACCGCCGACGTGGTAGCATCCCTGTTGCCGCACTGGCTTCACAGCAGCGGGCGGAGCACCAGAATCGACAGATCCCAGGCCGCGTGCGCAAGGATCGGGGCGAAGATCGAGCCGCTGAGCCTTCGCAGCCATCCCCAGTACAGCCCGCAGATCAGTGCGACCACGACCAGAAGCGGGCTTCCGGACGCGGCAGCGGGGGCAGCGTACAATCCGCCGAAAAGCGCAATCCGCGCCAGCCCCGACCCATCGAGGTTCAGCGAGAAACGCTGCGCTTGCTCCGTGGATTCCCGGCCGATCAGAACACCCCGGAACAGGACCTCTTCTGCAGAGGCGACGATCACGATCAGGCCGGCGCGCTCGATGTCGGACACGTCGCCAGCATGAAGCAGCGCATACAGCGAGCGGGTCTGTGCCTCGAGGGACGGAACCAGGAGGCGCAACACGAAGAATCCGCCATACGTGCTTCCGATCATCACAACGGCACCAGCGATCCCGATCCCTGCGCGGGCCAGGGTCGGGCGCAGCAGCGTGCGCACGCTTGGGTCGGACAGGATCGACAAGGCCGCGAGCAGAGAGCCCGCCACAACGAACGGCAGCCAGGTCCCGTGGCGCACGAGCAGGCGGAAGCAGGCAATCCACACTACGATGGCTGCGCCCAGGAGCACCACGCGCATCGTTCGGGTCTTGGGACGCATGGCGCCGGAGCTACCGAGCGACGCGACGCACGTCGCTCTTCTTGGGCGATAGGCGTTGCACCAACGATTCCTCCACGCGCGCGAGCAATCCCGACCATCCTGGCTGTCTTCCCTCGGAAGCCAGCAGCCGACGCGCGGTCTCGTCGAAAGAAATCCTCGGTCCGTGATTCGTCAAACCCCAGTATCGATCGTCACGTGGCAGGATGTCGTCTTCGAGCCCGAGGACCAGCTCCCGAGCCAACGAGAAGTTCGCGCGCGATACGAGCTTGAGCCAGAGCGCGGAGAGGCGCGGCGTGAGGATGGGGACGCGGATCGCTGGCAAGCTGCGGCCGCACAGGGCCACGATGCGCTCGATGACCTCCCTGGCTGACAGAGCCTCGGGCCCGGGTATGTCGAACCACGCACTGGAGGTGACATCGAGCTCGACAGCATCGGCCAGGGCCACGACGACGTCGTCAAGGGCGACCGGGCAGGTGCGCGAATCGAGCCACTTGGGAAGAATCATGGCAGGCAGACGCAACGACAGGTCGCGAACGATCTGCCAGGAGGCGCTGTCGTGGCCCATGATCATGGAGGCACGCAGCTCGATGGTGGGCACGGCAGAGGCGCGCAGGATGGAGCCCACCTGCAGACGGCTGGCGAGGTGGGGCGAAGCGCGGCCGCGCGGCGCAGGACCCCCGAGGTACACGATTCGTTGCACGCCTGCTCGGGAAGCGCACGCAGCGAAGTCCTGGGCGCAACGACGTTCCGCCGCAGCGAAGTCGACGTGGTCACCCCCCATGCTGTGTACGAGGTAGAACGCGCAATGGACGCCGCGCAGCGCATCGTCCAGCGTCTCTGGGCGATCGAGGTCCGCCTCTACCCACTCGACGCGCTCATCGAGCCCGTCCCGCAACCGCCTCGTCGTGCCGCGCACGCGGTAGCCCCGGCCGATCAACGCGGGCCTCAAGGCACTCCCCACGAATCCGGTCGCTCCTGTGATCAGGACCGTCCTGAGGTTTTCTCCGGCGTGCATCCTGGAGGTAGGATGCGGGCCGCGTGGGACGGTTGCTTCCTGCTTCGCTGGCGACGCGCGACCAGGTCATCTGCGACGCCCCGGTCGTTGCCCCGGCGTCAGGGCCCGATCAGCCACCCCTCGGTTCGCGGAGCGTTCTGACCGATCCAGGACATGTCGCATTTGTAGACAGATACCTTAGGCACTTCCTTGGTTGACCGACAGGTTCCGGGCCCCATCATGGTGGAGAGAAGACCGCACTCCGGCGGATGAAACCCGTGAGTCCAATCACGCACACCCGATTCCGAGGATAAGGCCATGACCATCCTTGCTGCCAGCGTTGCAGCGCTGCATCTCCTGCGGAAGTACAAGTGCCCACATTGCGGAGCGGAGCAGAACCGTCTGCTGCCGCCGCCCGGCTCATCGTTGAAGTGTAACAATTGCCTGCAGGCCCTGACGTCCGCACAATGGCCGACGCCAGCGAGCACGCTCCGACGACGATAGCGTCGAAGTGCGGGTCTTTCGGCCCCCGGACCGGGCGTGGTGCTCACGGCCTTCGGCGATCGAGCGTGCGTGCCTCTTGCCGTTCCGCCGACGCCGCTGCATGCCTGCGGGATGCCAAGGACCTGGGACCCCGAATCTCTGTCGCCAGCCAAGGCCGTCCGATTCCTTCTGGACGGCAACCAGCGCTTTCTGGACAAGGCCTCGACCCATCAGGCGCGGACATTTCAGGCGGAGCTAGCCGATCAGCCGCAGCGCCCGTTCGCGATCGTGCTCGGATGCGCGGACTCACGCACGCCCGTCGAGATCCTGTTCGACCAGGGGTTCGGCGATCTGTTCGTGGTTCGCATCGCGGGTCACGTCGTTGCCCCTTCCGTCGTCGGCTCGATCGAGTTCGCCGCGTCCCAGTTCGGAACCCGTCTGGTGGTCGTGCTTGGACACACGCGATGCGGCGCAATCGCTGCAACCGTCCAGGCAATCCAGTCGGGCAACGGGCCCGAGTCCAGAAACATACGTGCGGTCACGGACCGGATCGCTCCGCACATCGAGCCCCTGGTTCGCACCGGCGGAGCATCGGCCCAGCAGGTTCTCCTTCGAGAGTCGATGCGAGCCCATGTTCGGGCCTCGGTCGATCACCTGCGCCACGGTAGCCGCCTTCTCGAGGAGCTCGTTCTGGCGGGACGACTTGCGATCGTCGGCGCAGAGTATGAGCTCGAGACGGGTCGGGTCCACTTGCTCGACGACGTGCCCAACGAGGGCGGTGGGACGGATCCTCCGAGCGGATGACGGACCGCGCACGTCAGCCAGATTCGCTGGAAAGCTTCTTCGGTACCGGCCTTCAGCTCCCTTCGCTCCACGACGCGTCTCTTAGGCGATCGAGCTTGCGTGCCACGGAGCGCGCAGCCCGTTCCGCCGCGCGGTCCAGCGCGGCCCCCGCGTCTGCGTCGTCGTCGTGCACCACGACCTGCCAGCCGCGCCCGCGCACGATCAGGCTGCATCGCTTGTCGATACCGCCTCGCGGGCCATTCTGGTCGGCGAGGAGCGTGCTCACCGAGCGGATGCTCGTCGAGAATCTTCCAAGCGCGAATTGAATCCTGCGCTCCGCACGTGACCGCAGCTCTTCGGTGAGTGGCAGGCCTTGGGTCCGAATCCTTGTTTGCATTTGGATCTCCATGGTTCCGTCGGTTCGAAGAGTATGGGTCCTGCGATCTTGTCTGCAATCCAGGTTTTCTGTACGTGAGCAGTCGGTATTCTCGACACGAAGGTACCCGGCAGCCTTGCACAACAACCCCTCGGCCACCGTGGCCGCGTCGTCAAAAAGGGGGTCGACGCGTTGACCTCCACCGGTGCGGGCGCTAGGCATCGGATCCCAATGAGCCTGCGCGCTAGAGCTGAATCCGCGGACGGAGTGCCTTTCGACCTCTCCGCACACGAGGGCAAGTGCCTGCTCGTCTTCTACGAAGACAAGGACGCACGAAGCCAGAACCAGCCACTCAAGGACAGGCTCTGGAAGTCCATGGATCAGCGCCACGGCAAAGACGCGCTGCTGATCGTGGCCGTCGCCGACGTGAGCGCCTTCAACTGGTGGCCTGCCAGGAAGGTGGTTTCTGCTGCGATCCGCGAAGAATCGCGCAAGCTGGGTGCAACGATCTGGTGCGACTGGGACGGCTCATTCGGTCGCGAGATCGGTGCGGCCAAGGGAGCGAGCAACGTGATGGTGGTGGGGAGGGACGGAGCGATCCTGTTCAAGCATTCGGGGGCGGTCCCGGCGGAAGAGATCGACCGGGTGCTCGCAATGTTGCCGGATTGAGCCGTGAAATCCCTGTTTCCGCAATCCTCGAGGAGCTCAAGCCAAGATGAAAGCCCATGAGATCGTGGCGGACCGCAGGCAAGTCCCCCTGGAATTCGACCAGGTCGCCCATCGGTACGACTTTCTGACCGCCCTGAACCCCGGCTATCGCAAGCACCTGCGCTGGAGCGCTGAGCGGATGGGGCTGCCCTCGCATGCCCGCATCCTCGACCTGTGCTGCGGCACCGGGCTGAGCACGCGGGCGCTGATCGAGACCTATCCCGACGCGATCGTCGAGGGGATCGACGGCTCGCACGCGATGATCGCGCATGCCCGACGCAAGAGCTTCCCGACGCGGGTAAGCTTCCGGGTCGGCGACGCCATGAACCTTCGCGGCGCGGGCGCCGAAGGCCCCTGGGACGGGATTCTCATGGCCTATGGAATCCGCAACATGCCTGACATCGACGAGTGCCTGGCGCAGATTCTGACCTGCCTTGCGCCAGGGGGCGTGGTGTGCTTCCACG
This sequence comes from Deltaproteobacteria bacterium, assembly GCA_016218915.1. Taxonomy (GTDB): domain Bacteria; phylum Myxococcota_A; class Polyangia; order Polyangiales; family Polyangiaceae; genus JACRCQ01. The sequence continues at coordinate 49,436 of JACRCQ010000073.1, read as the reverse complement.
AGTACTCGGTCGCGGACTCCCTGTGGACGCGTTCGCTCTGGAACGCAGTCGCACTATCGGTGATTGTGCCGTTCGGCCGGGCCACCTCCCCGGGAAGCGACATCTACCGCTATCTGCGCCAGAGCGTGGTGCGGTTCGACGGCGTCAAGGCCTTCGAGAGCAGGCTTCGACGGCACGGCTTCACGGGCGTGCGCACCGAGACCATGGATGGCTGGCAGAGAGGAATCGTTCACTCATTCATCGCAAGGAGGCCCGCATGAACGCCGCAAGCAAGCAGTCCGATCGGGGATCCGCTGCACGCAGCCGGCTGCCCGAGGGTGTCCGGGCCACGGTGATCGGCGGCGGGCTCGCTGGCATCGCAGCCGCTACGGTGCTGTGCGAGCGAGGCGCCGCAGTCACGGTCGTGGAGCGAGAGCCGGTACTCGGAGGACGCGCCAGCGGCTGGCGCGATCATCTGTCCGACGGGCAGCCGTTCGAGATGGAACGTGGGTTCCACGCGTTCTTCCGGCAATACTACAATGTACGCGCCCTGCTTCGACGGATCGATCCCGAGCTCGGCAACCTGATGCCCCTCGTGGACTACCCGATTGTCGGTCCCTCGGGCGAGATGGAATCGTTCTCGGGCCTGCCCACCCGTACGCCCTTTCAGGTGCTCGAGCTGGTGCGACGGTCGCCTCATCTCAAGCTCAAGGACCTGATGCGGGCCGACGTCCGTTCCGCAGCGCAGATGCTGGCGTTCGACACCGACACGATCTACGAGCGATTCGATCACTTCACGGCGCGCCAGTATCTCGACTCGCTCTCCTTCCCGACCCGCGCGCGCCAGATGCTCTTCGACGTATTCGCCCACTCGTTCTTCAATCCCGAAGACAGGATGTCGGCCAGCGAGCTGCTCATGATGTTCCACTTCTACTTCATGGGCAATCCCGAGGGGCTCGTGTTCGATGTGCTCGTCGAGCCGTTCTCGCTGGCCCTGTGGATGCCCATGCGGCGATATCTGGAGAAGCGGGGAGTCCAGTTCCTGCTCGAACGGTCGGCCACGCAGGTGTCGCGAGCCACGGAAAAGGGCTGGCGCGTGCATCTCGACAAGGCGCCCGACCATGTGGATGGGGACGTCGTGGTTCTCGCCACCACCGTGCCCGGCCTGCAGTCCATCGTTCAAGCATCCCCTGATCTCCAGAGCCCCGCCTGGCGCAAGAATGTCGAGTCCCAGTCCGTGACCTACCCGTTCGCCGTGTGGCGCGCCTGGCTCGACACGCCATCGAGCCCTGGGCGTCATGCGTTCATCGGCACCAGCGGGCTCGGCGTCGTGGACAATGTCTCCGAGTACCACCTGTTCGAAGGCGAGAGCCGACGCTGGTCCATGGCCACCGGCGGCTCGGTGGTGGAGGTGCACGCCTATGCGGTGCGGCCGGAGCTGTCGCAGGAGGCAATCCGCAGCGAGTTCGACAAGACGATGCGCGAGATCTATCCGGAGACCGCGAACGCACGGATTGTCGATGAACGATTCCTGCTGCGAAGCGATTGTCCTGCGTTTCCCCCTGGATCGTGGAGATCACGGCTGCAGGTCGAGACTCCCTTCGACGGTGTCGCGCTTGCCGGGGACTTCGTGCGCATTTCCCAACCCTCAGCGCTCATGGAACGCGCCGTCTCCACGGGCTTCCTCGCTGCCAACCGCCTGATGTCCACCTGGGGCGTGCGCCCCGAGCCGGTCCGAAGCGTGCCCACCCAGGGCTTGCTGTCCTGGCTGCCGGCTTGGACCGCGCCCCATATCGCCTGACCCCGCCGCCCCTACCCCTCCACGCCCGGGGCGCTCGTGCGTACCCTCGCAGCGTAGCTTCGCTCCGCGTAGGTGACGTCGTCCATCCACAGCCTGTGCGCCGTGCGCAGGATGAACGGACGAACGACGCTGGAGGCGAGCATCGCGAGCCGGAAGCCAGCCCGATCCGAGGTCGCAAGCGTCGCCTCGACGATCGCCGTGCGCCCTGGCTCGATGGGGCTCGCATGCGTTTCCACCACCGAGCCGACTCCATCGCCCCCGACGATGGTCATGACGATCGTGTTCGGCTCCGGGGAGTGGAACGTGCAGTCGACTTCCACGCAGACCGGACCGGCGACCCGGTAGGCTACGCGCACGGATAGCACGTCGTCCGCAGACAGGTTGGTCACGCGCAATCGGGCGAAGGTGTGCGGATGGAAGTGCGCCCCGTGCCAGGGATCCAAACGGTTCGCGATCACGTCGGATGGATCGCAACGCGCCTCTACTCGAACCACGCCATCAATGAATCGCTCTGGCCGTGGTGCCAGGATCGGACGGTCGATGCTCGCCTCGTCCGCTCCGAAGCGTACCCATGTGAGCACCCCGTCGTCGAACGAATCGTATGGCTTCCACGAGCCGAAGCCTTCGGCCCCCAGCCGCAATCCGTGCCACGGACACACCAATTTGCCGTCGCTGACCCTTCCTTCCGACAGAGGTGCCTTCATGTGGGGGCAGGCGTTCGGAGCAACCAGGATGCGCTCCGCCGCGCGCCACGCGACAAGCTCGCGGCCTGCGACGACATAGTGCCGCGGCCGGGACGCAATGTGGCGGGAAGCATCGACCACGAGCCATCCGCCAGAGGGACGTGCCAGAGCGCGCGACAGCATCTCGCGGATCAGCTTGGGGCTTGCTTGCGCCCAGTCTGGTTGATCGAATCGCACTCCCTGACCGGGTGGCGACGGTGGCAGAGGCTTTCCAATGTTGAACAGTCGCGACGTCATGGAGGCGGTACAGTATCACGTCTGCGACCCCGGGCCGCCGTCGAGCATCAGAAACCTTGAATCCAAGCGGAGCCTGAGCGCTCCCACCTGTACAGACACGATCCAACGCGGTGTCGCACACACCGCTCTCACCCGTGAGAATCCACATGAATACCGGAACCTGGAAGCAGATTGCGAGGGCGGCTTCGCTGGCGGCTCTGTTCACGGTCACCCTGGCTTCGACGGCCGATGCGGCACCGAAGGTGGGCGAGCGAGTACCACAGACCCGGGCAGCAGCGATCGACGGCAAGGCGTTCGATACCCGTGCCACCAACGGCAAGATCACGTTGATCTTCTACGAGGACAAGGACGCTGTGGCCCACAACCAGGCTCTCAAGAACGAGCTGCATGCGATCAAGCGCAGCCCAGGGTTCAAGCCGAATGTCAGGATCATCGCCGTGGCCGACGTGAGCGCCTGGGACTTCTGGCCTGCCAAGGGGTTCGTGCAGGACGCCATCCGGTCCGAAGAGCGAAAGCTGGGCGCCCCGATCTACCTCGACTGGAGCGGTGAGTTCGGCAAGGCCTTCAAGATCACCAAGGGAGCGAGCAACATCGTTCTCGTAGGTGAGGACGGAAAGGTCATGCTCACGCACGAGGGAGTTGCGGGCGCCGAGGTCAAGGACAGGATCAAGAACGCCCTGCGCAAGCCGTAGCCTCCCATGGCCTGGCTCGATCACCACCCCCCTCTCCAAGTCTAGCTCCAAAACTCAGCGCCTCAGGCGACGCAGACGCGTCTCGCACGCTCGCCCGTCGACGCCCCCACCCTCCAGCCCGCGGGTGCGCGAGCGGGGCGATCGCTCGGGCAGCACGCAAGAACGGCCCAGGAAAGTCTTCGTTCGTCCACTTGACGAAGCTTTGTCTAAGACACACATAGATCCCGTGACGCTGTTCCTACAACCTCTCCAACGGAGTGTGACCATGTATTTTCATCATCAAGCGTTGGCTGCAGGGCTCGTCGTAGCCCTGGGCTCGACTCTTCTTGCATGCAGCAGCGATGATTCCAGCTCGCCCGCCGCCATGGGCGGCATGGGCGGATCTGCGGGCTCCGACGCTGGGGGCGACTCGGCGGCCGGCGCAGGCGGCTCCGCTGGCGCTTCCGGCACCGGCGGCTCCAAGGACGGCGGCATGGGAGGGGCTGCAGGCTCCGACGCGGGGACCAAGGCCATGCTCCGTGTCGTACACGCCTCGCCCACCGCGCCTGCGGTCGACCTGTACGTCAAGGGGAGCTCTACCCCGGTTGCCTCCGGCCTTCAGTACGGCAAGTCCACCAGCTACCTCGAAGTACCGGCAGGAACCTATGACATCGAGATCCGCGCCGCAGGCGCCAGCCCGTCCGATCCACCGGCGTTCGAGGTCACGGGCCTTGCGCTCGCGGACGGCGCCAAATACACCGCAGTCGCGGCCGGAGATCTGGCGTCGACCAACGCAGACGACAAGTTCCGGGTCCTTCCCTTGGAAGAGAAGTTCGAGGCTGCAGCCGCGGGAAAGGTCCGTTTGCGGATCGTTCACGCGGGCTTCGACGCTCCCACGGTGGACCTGGATGTCGGCAACGACGACCCCACCAAGCCTGAAATATCTGCAGTTGCGAGGTTCGCCGACACAGGGGCCGCAGGCGTCGAGCTTCCGGCAGCCCAGGCACTGCAAGTCGGAATCGCCTCGGCCTCTTCCACGGTAACGGCCTTTAGCGCCCCGCCGCTCCCCGAGGGCGTGCAGGCGTTCGTCATTGCCACGGGAGAGCTCAAGCTCGCGCCGCGGGACGACAAGGGCTTTGCTCTTCTCGCGGTCTTGCCTGACAGCACGACGGTCTGGTTGAAGCAGAATCCCTTCGTCTATGCTCTACACGCCTCGCCCGACGCTCCTGCAGTGGACATCTACGCAGGGGCAGCGGAGGTGTTCGACAATGTCGCGTTCGGGCAGATGGGACGCATCCAGGTTCCTCCTTCGGACTACACCCTCGACTTCTTCGCGGGCCAGGCGGGTCCCACCCCCAAACCCGCGGGCGCACCGGCAGCTTCGGCAAAGACCCCCAAGCTTGAAGCGGGCGGCTCCTATCTCGCCATTGCCACAGGCCTCCTCGCCCAGACCGGGGAAAAGGCATTCCAGCTCGTCGCCCTGGCAGAAGGCTTTGACGTACCCGACTCGGGAAAGACCCGTGTGCGTGTCGTGCACGCATCTCCTGATGCCCCTGCGGTCGACCTTGGGACCGTCACCACTGCAGGAACGCTCGATCCAAGTCCTCCCATCACCAATCTGTCGTTCCCGGGAGCGACCGACGCCATGGGCCTCGCGCTGCCGGCCACTGCGTTGACGCTTGGGCTGGCAGCCACAGGCTCGCTGTCGACCGTCAAGGAATTCGCAGTCGCTCTCCCGGATGGAGGAAGGCTGTTCGCCATCGCAGCGGGGATGCTGTCCCCGGCAGCCAATCAACCTCCGCTGCAGCTTCTCGTAGTCAATGCCAGCTCCACGAGCATTCTCGACAAGTGGACTGTCGCCTCGGTCCCAGCCAAGTAGTCGCCTCGGTCCCAGCCAAGCAGTCGCCTCGGTCCCAGCCAAGCAATCGCCCCTGCCCCGCCATTCATCCCGCCACGCTCCTGCCTGCTGCTCGGTCCTAGCGTCGACATCGCGACAGCGCGTGATCGAGCTCCCGCCAGGTCGAGGTTGCGCGAAACCTGCGATCGCGAAGGTCGAGCTGCTTGGATGCCTCTCCGCCGGCCCAGAGCTCTGTGCCGGGCGGAAGCAGCGCGAGCATCCGGGACAGGTCTTGACGAACAGCATGCAGGTCCGCGCTCGGCGAAATCGACACAGCCGCCACGTTTGCGTTCAGCCCTTGCATCGCGCGTACGATCTGCTCGGCCGGCATGTCCGGCCCCAGCATCCAGACACGCGCGCCTTCTGCAACCAGGTACAAGGCGGCCATCCAGAGCCCGAGCTGGTGGTGCTCGCCAGAGAGCGTGGCCATCGCCACGACAGGCGTCCCGGTGTCCTCGAAGCTCGAGAACATCGCCCGCAGCTGCGTGCACAGCAGATCGCTTGCCAGGTGCTCCTGGTGCACCTCCAGCTTGCCCGCAGCCCACAGCCTCCCAATCTCCGCCACGAGCGGGGCAACGTAGTCCACGACAAATACTTTTGGCCCGAGCGCAAGCGCTGCTCTGCGAATGTCGGCGCGAGCGGCCGTCGCATCCCCCAGCACGACCGCGTCAATCAAGGTCGATCCGCGCGAAGGCCTGCCCACGTCCTTCTGCACATGGGCTGCCCGAGACACGAGCCGGGCGACCTCGGCGAGCGGCTTGGATACCACCTCCGACGGCTTGAACCCCGCCTGCAGCGCGCGCTTCACGTGCTGCAACCGCTCGATGTCGTCTTCGGTGTAGAGCCGATTGCCCCGCAGATCGCGCTTCGGGTCAGGAAAGCCGTAGCGCCGCTCCCACATGCGAAGTGTGTCTGCCGTGACCCCCGTGCTGCGCGACACCAGCTGGATCGAGTAGTACGGCCCTTGCTCCGTGCGTGGGGACTTCGATGCGCGTGGCATGGGAGCAGAATAGTGTCCTAGACACATCTTCGTCAACCGCACCGAAACACAACTCGGGCTGCGGGCCCGGTTTCGTCGTCGCGTTCGCGCCCAGGCCCTGGCGCGGTCTAGGCCGGCGCGACCACCATCCTCAAACCGCCGCGCCGCGCTGGGGCGACGATCACCTCGTGCAGATGGTCGTGGTGCGGATAGCGGAGCCACAAGAACGGCCAGGCAAAGGCCCGTACATTGAGCAGGTACGCGGTGCCCTTGGCGCAAAGCCGATCCACGCCCGTCTCGCCATGCTCGAGCGCGTCGCCAAAGGCGAACCCGTGGAAGTCCGCCGCCTGCAGCTTGCCGCCCCCGCGATAGGCGCTGCCCCCCTGGTTGCGAGGACGGAGGTCCAGGCAGCGAAGCGCATCCGGTGGCTCGGTTCCCACCTCGGCGAACTTCTCCAGCGCCCCCTCGAACGAGTACACGATCGGCAGCGTCGGCGCGTACAGCTCGCACATCGAGATCGGGACCTCGTTGGTGTGACGCACCCGCAAGCGCCCCGGTTTTCCCGCGACCGGGCCGACGATCCACGCGTGGCTGCGGGCCACGTAGTCGACCGGGGCGGGCGGCGGCTCGTGGCTGGCCACGTGCACGGCTCGCCTTTCGTCCAGGACCTCATCCCAGGATTCCCTGCGCACCGCGCCAGCGATGACGATGAGCGCGGCCATCTTGTGGATTTCCGATGGCTCGCCCTCAGGCAGCTCCAGGCCCTGGCTCCTGGCGTTTTGTAGCGTCGGCAACCAGATCTCGACAGCGGGATCAGCGTCGTTCATGCTCAAGAGCCATACCACGTGCCCTTGACGTGCCTCTTCCACGAAGCTAAACGATGAGCGTTTTCCAAGGATGTGAACCAGTCACGATTTCGATGACGCTCAGCCTTGGCGAGCTTGCAGGGGCCCACCCATGAGTAATGCACCCGTCCACCCGGGCGAGATCCTCGCCGGCAAGTACCAGGTGGAAAAGGTGCTCGGCGCCGGCGGCATGGGCGTCGTGGTCTCTGCGCGCCATCTGCAGCTGCGAGAGCGCGTTGCCCTCAAGTTCCTGCTTCCCGACGTGATGCTCCAGGCCGACTCGGTCGAGCGCTTCGATCGGGAAGCCCGCGCAGCCGTGCGAATCAAGAGCGAGCACGTGGCGCGCGTGTTCGACGTCGGCACCCTCGACAGCGGCGTGCCGTACATGGTGGTGGAGTTCCTCGACGGCACCGACCTCGCCCATTGGCTCGAAAAGCGAGGGGCGTTTGCAGTCCCGGATGCGGTCGACTGCGTGCTGCAAGCCTGCGAGGCCATGGCCGAAGCCCATTCCCTCGGCATCATCCACCGCGATCTCAAGCCTTCCAACCTGTTCGTCACGCGCAGGCAGAACGGCGACCCGCTCATCAAGGTCCTCGACTTTGGAATCTCCAAGTCGCTGGTGCAGCCCGACGATGCGCCGCGTCCGAGCCTGACCCAGACCAATGGCGTAATCGGCTCGCCGCTGTACATGTCCCCGGAGCAGGTGCGCAACGCCAAGACGGTCGACTCGCGAAGCGACATCTGGTCGCTCGGCGTGATCCTCTACGAGCTGATCGCGGCAAGCCCGCCTTTCAACGGGCGGATGGTCCCAGAGGTCATCGCCAAGATCGCCGCAGATCCGCCGGAGCCCATCCGGAACTTCCGCCCCGACGTCGAGCCCGCCCTCGAGCAGGTCATTCTGCGCGCCCTCGAGAAGGACCCTGCCAATCGCTACGCCTCCGTGGCCGACTTCGCCGCGGCGCTCATGCCCTTCGGTGGTCCGCGGGCGCAGATGTCCTTGCACCGCATCACGGCCAACATGCCGAGCCTGCCGCCCGTTCCCCAGCTGGCCTCGTCGGTCTCGAGCTCCGGAGCGAACGCGGTCGGCGTAGGCACCGCGGAAACCCTGACCGGTGCGAGCCTTCGTCCTACTCGAGGGCGCGCTACCGCGACCCTGGTGGGGTTCGGCGTGCTCGCGGCTGGCATCGCCTCGGTGGTCGCCATCCTCGTCGTGCGAAGCCAGATGCCCCGCATCGAGCGTCCAGCCAACCTGATGCCTGCCTCGGCGATCGAGTCAGCGGTCGCTCCGGTGCCGATCGCGTCCGATGCTGCGGCTCCCGCGGAATCCGCTCCTCCGGTCGCGTGCGTCGCGCCCCCACCCACTGTCACCGGCGCTCCCCCGTCCAAGACGCAGCCGGCGTCCACTGGAACCGCGTCGAAGTCGAACCCGCCTGCGCCGCCAACGACCAAGGGCGGCATCGAGAGTCTCATCAACGACCGGAGGTGATGACCTTGCGCCGATCCGTCCCGTTGCTCGCTGTGGTGCTGTCCTGCGGTCTGCTCGCTGCGCCCGTCGTACGCGCCGATGGCGACCAGAGCGCCCTGGCTGAGACGCTGTTCCGCGAGGGAAAGCGCCTGATGGACCTCAAGAACTACAACGAGGCGTGCCCGAAGTTTGCCGACAGCTACAAGACCGAGGCCGCGACCGGCACCCTTCTCGCCCTTGCGCTGTGCCACGAGGCGCAGGGCAAGACCGCAAGCGCATGGGCCGAGTACAACGACGCCGCAGCGCGCGCACGCAACGAAGGCTCCAAGGATCGCGAGCAGGCCGCGCGCGATCGCGCCGCCGCGCTCGAAAGCAAGCTGTCCAAGCTCACGCTCCGGATCGCGTCCGAAACTGCCTCGCTCCAGGGTCTGACCGTCAAGCGCGATGGCGCTGTCCAGCCGTCCGCTGCCTGGGGTGTCCCAGTCCCCGTTGATCCCGGCGATCACACGATCGACGTGTCCGCGCCTGCGCGCCTGGCCTTTCACACGGTCATCCAGGTCGGTCCAGGGGGCGACCGCAAGGAAGTCACAGTCCCGGCATTGCTCGCGGCTCCCGCTGATCAGCCCCCGGTTGCGTCGACGCAGCCGACGACGCAGCCCCAGCCACCCATCCGACCGGAGCCTGGCCCTGCGCCCGTGGAAGGCTCGCAGACCTCGACCCTCCGTACCGCCGGTTGGGTGGTCGGCGGGCTCGGCGTGGTCGGGCTCGGCCTGGGCACCGTGTTCGCCGTGCAGGCCATGGGCAAGAACAGCGACTCGAAGAGCGACTGCTCGGGCGACGCTTGCGGCCCGCAGGGATTCAGCGATCGGACCGACGCCGTATCGGCCGGCAACCGGGCGACCGTGGGATTCCTGATCGGAGGCGCCCTGGTCGCAGGAGGGGTGACCATGATCCTGCTCGGGGGCAGCAGCAGCGATCCAAAGAGCGCCAGGCTGCGGGCAGCTCCCGCGGTCGGGACAGGTTCCGTGGGATTCATGCTCGGAGGAACGCTCTGATGCGCGCCCGGCGAGCTGTCACGTTGTGCGTCGCTTCCGCCCTCTGCGCTGGAGCCTGGAGCTGCAATGCAGTGCTTGGGATCAACGATCCTGAGCACGCGGTCGATGCGGGCACGCTCTCCGACGCTTCGATTGAAGAAACGGCCGCGCAGCCCGATGGGCCCTTGGCAGACACCGCCACAGAGGACACGGCAGTCACCGACGACCACCCGGACGTGCAACCGGAGACGCCGCCCGAAGCCCAGGTGGAATCAGGCGACGAGACGGACGCCCAGCCGTGCGGCGAACCTGGGCAGCCTTGCTGCAATGGCACCTGCGGCGTTGGCGCGTGCTGCTTGGACGAGTGCGTGGACACTGCGACCGATCCGGCCAACTGCGGAGGGTGCGGAACGAAGTGCGAGATTGGTTGCGCAAGCAGCGCGTGCGTCAAAGCGCTTCAGGTCGGGCTCGGCGATGAGCACAGCTGCGTCACGCTGTCGGACAAGACCGTTCGCTGCTGGGGGCGCGGGATCGACGGCGAGCTGGGCAATGGAGCGGGTCAGGATCAGGCCAAGCCGCAGGTGGTGGTGGAGACCGGCACGACCGCGCTCGGCAATGCAGTCCGTGTGCAAGGAGGATTCCTGAGCACCTGCGTGCAGATTTCGGCAGGCTCGCTCCGGTGCTTCGGGAGCAACAGCAAAGGTCAGCTCGGCGACGGCCTCGGCGTCGCGAGGAAGACCGCGGACGGGGGCCCGACCTTGACCGGAGTGACCGAGATGTCCGTGGGCTCCCAGCACGTCTGTGCGATCGCCTCGGGATCGGCGTGGTGCTGGGGCTACAACAACTACCGTCAGGTCTCGCCCAACGCGGTCAGCACGGTCGCCACGCCCGAGATGGTCGCGTTGACCGGAAACGTCACAAAGGCAGCGTGCGGCTACCAGCACTCCTGTGCCGCGCGTGACGACGGCACGGTCTGGTGCTGGGGTTGGAACAGCCAGGGGCAGCTCGGCAACAACAGCAACGCCGACTCTCCCACTCCAGTGCAAGCGCAGCAGTGCACGCCTGCCGGGCCGCTGACAGGGGTGCAGAGAATCGCGGCAGGAGCCCGGCACACGTGCGCGGTCAAGGCGGACAAGACGGTGTGGTGCTGGGGGGACGGCGGATACGGCCAGGTTGGCGATGGGAAGAAGGAGCTGCACTCGTGTGCCGTGCAGACGGCCGGGCTCAACACGGCGGAGCAGATTGCGGCAGGCAACAACCACACCTGCGCGGTTCTGTCGAACAACGCCCTGTACTGCTGGGGGTACAACGCCGAGGGTGAGGTGGGCAACGGCACCAAGATCGATGTGCTGCTGCCTGCTCAGGTGCTCGACAACGTCGTCGCGGTCGATCTCGGCGACGGTCACAGCTGCGCGGCTCGTGTCGATGGCAGCGTGGACTGCTGGGGCATCAACGAACGCGGTCAGCTCGGCGACGGGACCAAGACGCAGAGCGTGACGCCCAAGAAGGTGATCTGGTAGGGCGTCAGCTCTCGATCCAAAGGCATAGCGAACGCTGGACAGTGCCCGTGCACAGCACGGCCAGAGCGTGCACCCGCCGCAGTGCCCAGAGTGCATCTGCCTGACCTTCGAATCCCTTTGCAGGGCCGCGAGCCCATCGCTCCGCGAGCTGTGGCAGATCGGTCGGAGACATGCGGCTCAGGGCGACCATCCCCTCCTGGGCCAGACGATCGATGGGGAATCCATCGGGTGTGACGCGCGCAGGGCGCGCTTCGATCGGCCTGCCCAGCAAGAGCGAAGCGAGGGCGTCGAGATGCCGACCGAACAGATGCTTGAGACAGGCGTGCGGCAGGGTTCGCAGCACCCGTGGCGCGCGCTCTTCCATGTGCCGCTCGTACTCGCTCTCCGGCTCGAGCACAGGCGCCATCACCTCTGCTGCGCTCTGCGGATCTGCGAGCAGGAGCGAAGCCGAGACCTCGCCTTCGGGAACCCATCGCTTCTCCGTGCGCTCCTCTCCCGTGTCCGGATCGTCGACCCGAACCAGCGTGGGCGCCTCAGGCGGCTTCGGCCAGCCAGGGAAGATGCGATCCAGCTCCCCCTCGGTCGCGGCGAAGAGCGTCACGAAGATCGCCATGCGGTCTCGTCAGCTCTCACTGGGCAGGCGCGGCGTCAGGCGAGCCGCCATCAACCGCGACCGCCCCCAGGCGACCGATGGCGAGGGGTGCGGCCATGGTCGGCTTGGGCATCGGCGTGAGCCCGGCGGGCGCAGCGGCGCCTGGTGTGGGCATCGGATCGTTGGGCGGCGGTGGAGCCACGAGCGGCGACGGTGGCGGGAGGTGACGCGGCACACCGCCCGCGCGTGCTTCCGGGGTCTCCATCGAAGCGGGGGAAGGACGGGTCAGGCCCGGACGAGGTGTGTTCACGACATCGGCCGTGGTCGGCTTCGAATGCTCCCGGCTCGTGGACGTCGTCACGGGCGACGAGTCCACAGGCTTGGGCTTGGAGGGGCTGATCAGCTCGGCACCCACGATCACCAGATCGATCGAGATGATGACCACGCCCAGGATGGCGATTGGCAACCATTCCGTGGGGCGCTCGGTCGAGCTCATGGCGAAACCTCGATGGCTGGGCTGGACTCGATGGCGGGCAGGATCGACTTCATGGCATCGACCGCGATCGCGCAGAACCGGGCAGCGTCGAGCCCGAGGTCGTTGTGATGCCCGATCCGCTCGCGGCTGACCTTGGCAGCAAACCGCGGCTCCTTGATCCGCTTGGCGACCGAAGACGACTTGACGTCTGCGAGCTTTCGGGACGGGAGCACCAGGGCGGTGGCAAACACGAGGCCGGTGATCGACTCGCCTGCGGTGAGCGCATGCTCGAACGGCGTGCGGCACGGGATGTCGAGGACGTCGCCGTTGTGCGACAGGATCGCATCCAGCCCTTCCTGCGGGTAGTCGAATCGCTCGCGAAGGATCCGGACCGTTTCTCGAGCGTGGCGGCTCATGTCGTCGCCCACCAGCTCCAGATCGAGATCGTGGAGCAACCCGGTGATCGACCATAGCTCCGGATCGTGCTGAAGGTGGGTGGCCAGTGCACGAAGCACAGCCTCGGTCGCGAGGCTGTGGCGCAGCACGTACTCCCCCTGGAGGTGCTCATGAAGAACCGCGACGGCATCGGTACGCGACGGCAGGACCATCTACGAGGGTCCATTGCCACCGAAAGCGTGTGAAGTCCAGCGTTGGGGCGCTCAGCCGCAGTGTCCCGACTGCGCACCGCCCCCAGGCTTGCACGTCAGCCCAATCGACGAGCAGTCGAAGCTCGTCGCCTGGCCGCCCACGCAGAGCGAAATCACGTTGCCGGTGCAGGTGTTCATGTTCTGGTCGAACGGCGTGCAAGTGTCCGTGGGGCGCACGCAGCGAGCCACGCCCTGCTGCTTGCTGCACGTACCCTGCAGCGAAGCACAATCGAACTCGGACTGGGAGATGCCGTCGCACACCGCCACGATGTCTCCGCGGCAATCCGCGCCTGCCGCCTTGCACGACTTGATCGAGTCGCCAGCAAGGCAGTCCACGGCACCAGAGTCAGGATCCTCGCCACATGTGCGTCCGCCATAGGTGCAGTTGACCGACTCGTGCACGAACGACGCGGGCCCACCGCAGTAGTCGAGCGTCAAGCCCATACACGAGGTGAACACGCTGCAGTCGGTTCCCAGGGCGCACCAGCGCGTGTCGTCGACATCGGTGACACAGTAGCTCCCCGGTGCGTAGTACCCGGTATTGCAGTGCAGCGCGTACTTGACCGTCCCCTGGCACTTGAGCACCGTGCCGCCGTCGTCCGCACACCTGTCCAGGACTTCGCTCGGCCCAGCCTCGATCGTGCACCCCGCTTCGCCCGCATCTCCGCTGTCGCCTCCGTCGCCAGCATCCGGACATGCCCCTGCCTCGCTGAGCCCAGCTTCAGGCTGCCAGCAGCGAGGATCGTTCGGATTGAGGGTCTCCAGCGGGAAGCAGGCTCCGGCTTTCAGACAACTCGGGGCCTTGGCAACGCACCGCAGGGCTTGCTGCTGGAACGTGAAACCTACGCGGTTGGTGGGCACTGGCCCGGCCGCCCAATGCATGCACAACGAGTAGTTGAGCTTGTCGAGCGGGACGGTGATCGCGTTCAGGGCGTCGGCTCCCAGATACGGGCAGCCGATCACCCGGGAGCAGACCTGAGCAGCCTCCGCGAGCGTGAGATACGCGGGGATCCCGGGCGCATCCGGCGCGTCGGGCTGCACCGCGACATCCGGCACCGCAGCGGTCGCGCCATCGAAGGTCGTGCAGGATCCCGTGGCAACCGCCGCAGAAACGAGCAGGCAAGTGGCGCCCGCGCACAACACCAGTGCGGTTGTGCGCCCTCGCAGGAGGGGGCTGCGCTTGCCAAGCATGCGTCAAGGTTAGCGCGCTTTGGCAGGAAGAGCCCACATACCTGATCGAAGGTGGGGGACCTGCCCCTGCTCTCCCGTTCACGAGCAGGTGACACGGGCGAGGTAGGGCTCTGGATGCCCTGCTTCGAAGCTCGTCCACCCCACGACCCATGCGCCGTTGTTCCACGCCACCGAGGGGCTCGGTTGATCGCCGTGCACCCGTCCAACCGCAGATGCCGGGCCCACACCGTCTTCTCCCAACGGTGCAACCCTCACCCGCCCGTCCTCGTACCACGCCGCGAGCCCGCCACCCTTGTCGTCAAGCCCCACGCCCACCTGCGTGCCTTGCGGAGAGGCAACCTTCCTCCACTTCACTGCACCCGTGGAGATGTCGATCATCGCAAGGTGAGAGCCGGTCGGCTGACTTCTCCAGGCTATGATGCAGGCGCCCTCGCCACAGGCCATCTCCGGTGGCCCAACCTTGAGCGCCGTGGGCGTGATCTTCGTGATGGCCCCCACGACCATGTCGCGTGGAGGACGCCCCCACTCGGCCACGCCCCGCGCGAGCTGCGGATCGGCCAGCGCGATCCTTTGCAGCAGGATCTCGTGGTAGCGACCTCGCTCCACGAGATAGGCAATCAGGAGCCGATCGCCGAGGATCGCAGCCACGGGAGACGTTGCGCGCGGTCCCACCGGGCCGTGGATCCCCGCAAACCGGGTCAGCTGGACGGCAGCAGTCGGTGCCTGCATCGAAGCGTCCACCATCCTCGCGTAGATGTTCGACGAGACCTTGTCCGGATCATCGGCCCAGGCGATCCAGGCACCTGCTCCTGCAAACGGCGCAATCGTGGGGTGCGCCGCGCTGGTGCGGCTCTCGGACAGACGGAGCGGCTTGGAGGATGCCAGAGCGGTCAGCTCCCCGGACCGGAGATGGACCCCCGGCGCGTTCCCTCCCCCTTCTCCGTACAGCGCGACCCACCGACCACCCACCTCCAGAAGCTTCGCGTCTGCAACACTCGCCCCCTCCGGGGTCAGATCGACCGGCGTTTTCGATCGGAGCGCGCTGTCGAGCCAGGCCCCGCTCATGCCCCATTGCGAAGCGCCGCGGTGCTCATCGAGCCATGACACGAACAGCTCGGCTCCGACCGCCACCATCTGCCCATGCCGCGACGGAGCGACCCACTCCAGCGGGCGAGGTCGCGCAAGGCCGTTGAGCTTGCACGTGCCCTTGCCCGCTGCGGCGATGCGAACGTGATCGAGCATCATCCGCGTGGAGCCTGCATCATTGAGCTCTGCAGCACGCTCAAAGCCCTTGATCGCGTCCGGGAGGTTTCCCTTTGCGAGCAGCTCCTGAGCCTGACGTAGCGCCTCCACCCAGGGAGCAAGGGGTTCGGCCGGTGCGCTGGCCGCGGCCTGAGACAAAGGAGCCGACGCTGCTCCGCTCGCTGGCAGAGGGACCCCGGTGGATGCGGCCACAGGAGCGGGGGCATCCGAGATGCGGCGCTTCGATACGCGCGCTGCTCCGTAGATGCCCGCCACCAGCAGGCCCACGCCAAGGGCAGACAGGCCCACCCACAAGAGGGTGCGCCTTGGCCTGTGCTCAGGGCCTGCTCGTTCGACCGCAAGGCTCTTCGGTGCCTGGCTGCCGCTCGTGTACCGGATCTGCGGCGCCTGCGCAGCCCCAGGCACCGACGCCTCAAGGGTCGGATGCCTGCCAGGATCCGACTTCGAATCCGCATCGGTCGTGGTGAGCGCAGCAAGAGAGCCGTCGTGGCCGCGGGGCATCCCGGCCGGCAGAGCGACACGGACCGAAGGTTCAGCCGGCACGTCGAACAGCCCGGGCAGCGAAGCGAACGGCGGGCGCGCTGCGTCGATCCCGAATGCGGTTGCGAGGTCCTGTGCGAGTACGCGCGCATTCTGGAAGCGCTTGTCCGGGTCGCGCTGCAGCGCGTGCACGAACCAGGCGTCGAACGCCGGCGGCAGATCGGGTCTGATTTTCGAGGGGATCGGGAGCTTTTCCGCCGCAATCTGGGCCAGCACCATCGCGACTCCGCGATCGTTGTCCCACACGCTGCGTCCGGTCAGCGTCTCGAAGACCATGCAGCCGAGCGCCCAGAGATCCACGCGGTGATCGATCGTGCCCTGCTGCGTCACCTGCTCCGGACTCATGTACAGCGGCGTGCCGAACAGCATCCCGTCGCGTGTCAGCCTCTTCTGCGGCCCATCGCCGCTCGGCGCGTAGAACTTCGCCAGCCCGAAGTCCACGATCTTTGCTGTCTCCTCCCCTTCGTCGTCGCGCGCCAGAAACACGTTCTCAGGCTTCAGATCCCGATGGATGATCCCGGCTTCGTGCGCCTTCGCAAGCCCCCTCGCGACCTGCGAGAAGATGCGGACAGCGTCCTGCGGATCGAACCGCGGCACCCGGTTCATGCGCTGGAACAGGCTCTCGCCCTGCAGGTAGTCGAGCACCAGAAAGGGACGTCCATCCGCGAGGCGATCGACGTCGTGCACGGCGCAGATGAAGGGCGAATCGACTGCAGCGGCGGCGCGCGCCTCTCGAATGAATCGCTCTACGACCTGGGAAGATGCCGCCAGGTCCTCAGCGAGGACCTTGACCGCTACCCGCTTGCCGATCTCGACGTGGCGGGCCTCGAAGACGACGGCCATTCCGCCCCGGCCGATCTCCCGCAGCACCTTGTACTTCGAAGCGAGTATGGTTCCGACAAGGTCGTCTGACGGCGTGACCGAAGGCATGAAGATGGGTCGTATTGTTGCACGAATCGGGCGACTGCCCCACCCCCAAATCCGGTGGGGAGCCGCCCACATTCCTCGTGCGCCGCAGGGCCTACCTGCAGACCGCTGCGCCGAGCTGGCCCGTGATCTTGTGATCCGGACAGTTCGTCGCCGTCGAATACGGGGACCGCTGCACGTCGAATTCGAAGGAGCCGCTCAGCCACTCCTCGGCCTCAGCCGAGACGAACGGGTCGAGGAGCAATGCCCCCTGCTTGAGCTCGTACATGCAATCTGAGCCGTCCTCCATGTACGACGCATACGTGAGCGACGTGGCCCCGGCCTTGGGCGCATCCACCGTGAAGCTCAGCGTGACCACCTCGCCGTAGAGATTGAACGACAGCTTGTCGTCCTCCCATGAATAGGACGCCGTGTTCATGAACGACGCGTCAGGATCGAACATCACCGGCACACCATCCACGCTCGCCTGGACCGCCCCCTTCTGGGTCTTGATCACAGGCACCATCGCAACGAGGTCGTAGAGCGAGCAGTACCAGGCCTTGTACTCCGGAGAATTGGGGTCGGTGATGTTTCCAGGGAACAGATTCATCGCAGGCCCCGCCTTGGTGTTGAACGTCCCGCGCAGAATGATCCGCGAGCCCTTTGGCGCGCACTCCGGACCGAACACCAGGTCGAATCTCCCCGTGACCGGATCCCCTGTCTTGCTGAATCCCTGGTCGAAACGAACCGAGCCGGAGCCCACGACCGAGCTGGAGGTCTCCCCAAGCCCGTACGTCGTGGTGCCCATTCCGATCACGCCGCCAGCCGTGGAGTATGCATCCGCGGAGAACCGGACTCCGTCGATCGGCTCTTCCACCTTGTACTCCACCGCACCTGCAGGAGGCGTCTCCATGTTGAGCGCCACGCTGATCATCGGCTGCCCCGCAATGTCCTTGCTCTTCGAGCTCACCAGGTGCAGGTACAGCACCCACTGGGCCTGGCCGTTCTCGTTGGTCTGCGCCGTGGGCTGTACGCTCAGCCACGCCTTGTCCAGGGTGGCAAACGAGGGATTGGCTCCGTCGGAAACGAAGCTCTCGAGCGTGACGCCGCCCACCACCGAGGGGCATTCGGAGAAGTCGTACTGCTGCTCCGCAGAGGAAGACACGTCGAGCACGAGGTCCGGAGCAGGCTCGCACGACGGGCAGGCCCCTGCCTTGGTCGCTGCCACTGCGACCTGTCCAGAGGTGTTGCCCGGGCCGCTCGCGCTGACCGTGGTCATCGAGTCCAACCCTGCCGGCGCACAGTAGCTGCCGCTTGCGTCGGTGATGACCGAGAACGCGGTCAGCCCCGTGGAGACCTTGACGATCGCCTTGACCGGATTGCCGCTCTTGTCCACCACGCGCCCGGACACGCACGACTTGCACCCAGCAAAGTAGGTATCGTCGCAATCCAGCACCGACTCGGCCGGCGTGCACGGAAGGGTGATGTCCGCCTGCATGCACGGTCCGGGGCATGCGGACGTCGTGTCTGGTGTCGTCACGTCAGCATACCCCACCAGCCGGTTTCCGCCGTATTCCGCTGCTCCGTAGATTCTTACGTGAGAATTCTTCCTGACGTTGATGCAGAATGCCCCCTGCGCGTCTCCGTAGGCGTTCGAGGTACCATCGTAGTCCACGCCCTGGCTCAGCAGGTCCGCACCGGCGGCCGGGGTGCCATCGCACTTCTTGACGATGCCCTGGATGCAGGTGGTTTCCATGGGTTTGTCGCAGTTCCACGAAGAGAAGTGGGAGACGTCGGCAACCCAGGCGAGACGCGACGGCTCCTGGGTGGATTGGATCACCGTACCTTGCCCCTGCTCGACCCATCGGCCGGTCTTCTCGTCGAAGTACCACGAGGGCACCTTCTCTCCCTCCGTGAGCTTGGTGTCTGCCGGCAGCAGCATCTCCACCTTAGCCGTTGCCCCCTCCTTGATCTTGAGCGGCTTGCCGTTGTCGTCCGTGAGCTTGAACTCTGCCATCCCGAACGTCTCGAGCTGAACGGTCTGGTTGGTGGCAGTCGTCGCGCTGAAATCCCCAGGGGCCGACTGGATCTCCCTGCCCTTGATCCCGATGGGCGTCATCTGCACGCGCACCTGCGAGGCCGCATTGCCCTGCTCGTCGACCACTGCACCGGGCTGGAACGTCACGCTGCCGTGTCCGAACGTCGCCGCGCCCGACTCGACGGCCACCGACCCTCCCCTCGACAGGAGGACCGCGTTCACCATGACCCTGCCGTCGTCGTACATCTTCGCCGTGCGCGTCGTCGTGACGAACCCGGGATGCTGGAACGTCACCACGATACGGTCCGATGCGGCAACGTCTGCGAGATAGTACATCCCGTCGTAGTTGCTCACACCGCTCTTGCCGCCATCGATGCTCACCGTCACGCCTTCGATGGGCTTGCCCGAGCTCGACACGATCTGCCCGATGATCACGTCCTTGCCCGGCGGGTTGAACGCCTCGAGCGTCGGGTTCCACGTGCCACCGTCGGGCAGCACGCTCGATCCTCCGCTCCCCCCAAGGCCGCTGTCCGCGCCTGCGGCCCCGACAGGAGCGCCGCCGTCCGAGCCGCAGCCGACCAGGAGAGTCGCAGCCACACATGCACACAAAGCACCAAGAGTACGTGAGCTCATGTCACCTTTCGTTCCCCTTCTGGCTGGGATCTACGAGGAGATGAGCGAGATACTTCCCTGAGATCTGAAACTAGGAACTGGGAACTGGGAATGAGAATGCGAATGCGAATGGGAATGAGAATGAGATAGGGCGTTGCAGAGGCGTAACGCTGGAGCGTTACGCACGATACGGAGTTACGTTCGCAAGGGCGTTACGTGCGCAAGGGCGTTACGTGCGCAAGGGCGTTACGTTCGCAAGGGCGTTACGTTCGCAAGGGCGTTACGTTCGCAAGGGCGTTACGTGCGCAAGGGCGTTACGCTCGCCTAGCCGCTACGCTCACGGAACTGAGTGCGAATTGTGAGGGCCGCACCATTCCAACCCTACATTCG
This sequence comes from Deltaproteobacteria bacterium, assembly GCA_016218915.1. Taxonomy (GTDB): domain Bacteria; phylum Myxococcota_A; class Polyangia; order Polyangiales; family Polyangiaceae; genus JACRCQ01. Next base: position 29,611 of record JACRCQ010000073.1, on the reverse strand, counting down.
CATTCTTGTTCTTGATTCCCAGTTACTGATCCCCGTACGGATTGCCGTGCAGCTCCGGCTTCGGCGGCACCACCACTCTCGGCGGCGGTTTGCGCGTGGCCGAAGACGCTGCGTCCGGCGTCTCCCCAGCGTCGGACGCTGCACTGGCGGAGTCTGCGGCGGACGCGCTCGCGGTCGGAGCCCACAGCGCGCTCAGGTGCGACGAGGCCGGTCCGATGGATGCCACGGAGGTCATGAGAGTCGGGGGACGACCGATCGCGAGGGCGATCGCGATGGATACGGCAACGATCGCTGCGATCGCCCCTGCGACGATCACGGTCTTGCGCTTCGTCGTCACAGCCGGCGTAGCCCGCGTGTCGTTCGTGACCGAGCTATGGGTCTCAGGGCCATCCCGGATCGTGAGAGCGTCTCGTCGCGAGGCCTGCGAGGCCTGCGACGCATGCGACGGGGTCGTCTGACGATCGTCCGCCTCGGTGAATCGCAACGGCTCGAGCGTGCCGTCGAGCATCGCCTGCAGGGCAGCGCGCCTGCGCGCGAGACGCTCGCCGCAGTAGGTCTTGAGCACGGCTTGCACGTCTTTGGCAGGCGCAGCGGAGATCGCGTTCTCGAGCGCTTCGAGGAAGTCCGCCGCGGTCTGGAAACGCTTCTCGCGATCCTTCTGCAGCGCCTTCTGCACGATCGGGTCGAGGATGCTCGGCAGGTCGGTCAGGATCGACGACGGGTTCGGAACGGCGTCCTCGTTGATCCTGCGCATCGCTTCGAACTCGTTGGCGCAGTGGAACAGCGGCTTGCCCGTCAGCGTCTCGTGGAGCACCACGCCCGCCGAGAAGATGTCCGCCCTGCCGTCGAGCGGCAGCCCCTTGGTCTGCTCCGGCGACATGTAGCCGAACTTGCCCTTGAGGCTCCCTTCCCGAGTGTCGGTCAAGCTGTGGCGCGCCTTGGCAATGCCGAAGTCGATCAGCCGGCTCACACCGTCCGTGCCCACCACGATGTTCTGCGGGCTCACGTCGCGATGCACCAGATCGAGCCGGTTGCCCCGCATGTCGAGCGCTTCGTGGGCAGCCTGCAACCCATGCAGGGTGTCGGCGATGATTCGGATGATCACCGGAAGCGGCATGCGCTTGCCCGCGTGCCTCACATTCTTGTTCAAGGTCGAAAGGGAGGTCGACTCGACGTACTCCATGACGAGCAGCAGCTCGCCCTCCCACTCGACGACATTGGTGACCGGCACCGCGTTGGGATGATGCAGCAGCGAGGAGACGCGCGCCTCTTCGCGGAACATGTCGTAGAAGGCGCTGTTGGTGAGCAGGTGCGGGTGAACGCGCTTGATGACGACGATCCGCTCGAAGCCGGCTGCCCCCACCTGCCTGGCCACGTACACCGTGGCCATCCCGCCTGTCGCCAGCCGGAGCAGGGGCTCGAAGTTGCCCAGCATGGTCCGGGGCGGCAGCGGATCGAGCACGTCAGAAGCTCCCGCGCACGACCAGCGACTCGCCAGCCACCCCAACCTTCACGTTGACCGGGCCCTTGTCGTCGGACTTGCCCTTCCAGTCCACCAGCCAGACAGCGGCTACCGTGGTCAGCACCGCTGCCCCGGCCGTCACCGCAAGCAGCACGTTGGTGCGTGTCTGACGCGAGTGACCATCATCCAGGTTTGCCTGCGTGGGCTCGGAATCAAAAGTCTTCTTCTGTCCCAGGGTGTCCAAGCCGGACCAAACCATGACGCCGGCCAGCACCACGGTGACCGCACCACCGACGTACACGACCGCCGGAGGTAGCTTGCCGGACGAGGGCTTGGCCGAGGAAGTCGGAGGAGGAGGGGGCGGCTTCGGAGACGACGACGCGGCGGGGGGAGGCGCGACCAGCGCCACGCTGACCACTGCGCCAGCTTCGGCGGGCTGGCTCTGTCGTACCGTCCGGTCCCCGGCACGCCCTTCAATAAGATGCGTTCCAGGGGTGACGAAGACGCTCGTCGATTCGATCGGCTGGCCGTCCACCGTGATCTGGTCGATTCCCGTGGCGTGGATCTCGAGCCTCGCGAGCTTCGTGGAGATCTTCTGGAGCGCTGAGCTGGCGCTGTTGCGATCCGGCGCATTGGGCGGCGCCTCGCGCAGGTAGCGCGCATACAGGTTGGCTGCACGCGCGGTCTCACCCGCCTTCTGCCAGCTCCTCGCGGCATTCCACAGTGCCGCGTGATGGGGAGCCTTCGCATAGGCCTTCTCGAAAGACTCTGCCGCGTGCGGAAAGTCCCCCAGCGTGAACGCACGCTGCCCCTCGGCAAACGCCTGCGCCGCTGCCTGACGATCCGCAGCCGTGGTGGTCGACGCCGGCGGCTCGGCCTGAGTCAAAAGGGGCACGGACAGCAAGGACGCCGTCACAAAGAGCGAGGAAATGATGAGCCGGGACCGCACGTTGATTTCACCTGGTCCGCACGGGCGGACGTGGCCTGTCCGCCTACAGGCTAAGCTCAGCGGGCGCGTGCGGCAAGTATGCTGACACGGCTGGTACCGGACGGCTTTGTGCCCGGGTTTGCAGAAGGCTCAAGGCGCAGCGCACTCGATGCCCTGCGGCTCCAGACGGCACGACTCGCGACGGTCTGCACCGCAGGCGATCTTGTCCCGGGTCGACAGGCATCGGAAGCCGCAGGTTCGCGCTCCAGCCGCTTCCATGCATGCCAGCTCCGCGTTCGGATCCAGGACTGCCGGAATACTCTCCAGGGGCGGATCCCAACACACGACCGTGCCTCGCTCCGCCCTGCAAAACCCACCCGGTGTCTGCGAGCAGCGCACCAGCCCATCGTAGGCTGCGCAGGAGTAGCCACAGACGACCTTGCCGTACGCTGCCATACAGGTTGCGGCCGGGGTCCGGAGGCCCATGGACGCAATGATCTGTCCCGGCGGGTCCCAGCACACCGCGCGCCCTTCGTTGGCCCGGCACGCACCAAACGGGGTCTGTGCGCACTGCGGGCGCTCGTAGGCGGTCGTGCAGTTGTATCCGCAGGCGACCTGGCTGCCCGCAGAGACGCAGGTGGGACGCGGCACGCGTTCGCCGTACGCAAATCGCAGGACAGTCGGAGGGTCCCAGCACGCGAGCATCCCGCTCGTGAATGCACATGTGCCATGCTGGGTCTGCGCGCATCGCACCTGCCCGTCCCCTGCCTGGCAGTAGTGACCGCACGAGGTCTTGCCGTACGCGGTGAGGCAGTCTGGTCCAGCCTGCGCATCGCCCGATACGACCAGGGCTAGTGCGGCAAGCACCAACAGGGCTATTTTCTGGGGTAATCGCATCGGGGTCTCCTCGAGCCGAGCAACCTCCAGTTCACACGATTATTCCGAAGCTGAGATCCGGCAGATGTCCGAGGCGAGGCGATAAGATACCGCGCAGCCGTAGTACAATCGCTGCCTGAGGGAGGCTGCCATGTCGTTGGTGCTTTGCGAGATCAAGGACCGGATCGGAACCATCACCTTCAACAACGACGCGAAGCGCAATGCGCTGAGTGCTGCAATGCTCGGCGAGATGATCGATTCTCTCGAGCGGTGCGCCAAGGAGCGTACGCGCGCCGTGATCCTGCGGGCGAAGAAGGGTGCGAAGGCCTGGTCCGCCGGCCACGACATCACGGAGCTGCCTCGTTCCGGGCGCGACCCGCTCGCCTACGACGACCCCCTGGAGCGTGGGATCCGGGCTGTTCGTGAGTTCAGCGCGCCCGTGATCGCCATGATCGAAGGGGGCGTGTGGGGCGGAGCCTGCGAGCTAGCCATTTGCTGCGACATCCCGATCGGCGCGCCGAACGCGACGTTCGCCATCACGCCGGCCAGGATCGGCGTCCCCTACAACCCGGCCGGCGTCCTGCGCCTGATGAACGAGGTGGACACCTCGGTCGTCAAGGAGATGTTCTTCACCGCCCAGCCCATGCGCGCTGAGCGGGCTCTCGAAGTCGGAATCCTCAACCACCTCGTTCCCGTCGAGGAGCTCGAAGCCTTCACCTGGCAGTTGGCCAAGACCATCACCGAGCTGGCTCCGTTGAGCGTGTCCGTCATCAAGGAGCAGATGCGGCTGCTGAGCAACGCGCGCCCCTTGAGCCCGGAGACCTTCGAGCGAATCGGGGGGCTCAGGCGAAAGGTCTACGACAGCCACGACTATGCCGAAGGCATCACCGCGTTTCTCGAGAAGCGCAAGCCGGTCTGGAAAGGGGAGTGAGCAGGCGCTCGGTCGCGAGCTTCACTTCGCCACGGCCATCACCGTCCCATCCCCGAAGTTGGTCCAGTACACGCGCGTGGCGTCCAGGGCCAGGGAGTTGGGCTGCTGCTGGCCCGGAGCGAGGACCACGGTCGCTCCACCCCCCACTGGCATCTTCTTCACCGCGCTTGCGTCGGTCCAGTAGACCCAGCCCGAGTCGACCGCCACCGCGATGGGACTTGCCTGGCTCGCCGCAAGGGTCGTGACCGTTCCGCCGCCAAGAGGCACCTTCCTGATCGCGCCGGTCGAGGTGTAGCAGCTGAAGTACGCGCTCGTGGCATCCACGGCCACACGAACGGGACTGCTCTCACCTGACGCGAGCGTGACGATCGCCCCTCCGAGGATCGGCATCTTCATCACCGTTCCGTCTGTCTGGGTCGTCCAGTACAGACTCGTGCTGTCCCGGGCGATCCCCGCAGCGCCGGTCTGGCCTGACGCGATCACGGTCATGGCGCCGCCTGTGGTGGGCACCTTGTTGACCGTGCTCGCAGAGTCGTCCGTGAAGAACACGGAAGTGCCGTTCGTCGTCAGCCTCCAGGGGTGGCTGGACCCGGACCACAGGGTCGTGACCGTTCCACCGCCGAGCGGCACGGACTTGATGGCGAATTCGACGTTGTCCGAGAAGTAGACCCTGAGGGCATCGATCGCGATACCGTTGGCCGACGCGCCTGGCGTCAGGACCACGGGGCTGCCGCCCGTCTTGGGTGCGCGGGACACGCCCGACGCGGAGGACCAGTAGACGTTCTGCGCATCCACCGCGATGTCGTACGGGTTGGCCCCCCCGGTAGAAACCACGACCGGCGTGGTGGGAGCCGAGCACTGGCCAGCCTGACAGCCGCCAGTGCCGCAGACATTGCCGCACGCGCCGCAATTCGTGGCGTCGGTCAGCGTATTGACCTCGCAGCCGTTCGCACCGTTGGCGTCGCAGTTGGCAAAGCCGGCGTTGCAGGCGCCCAGCGAGCACTGCCCTGCCGTACACGCAGCAGAAGCGTTGGGAGGCTCGGTGCAGTAGACGTTGCACGCGCTGCAGTGCACCGGATCGCTGCTGATGTTGGTCTCGCAGCCGTCGCCCGCGTCGTTGTTGCAGTTGTCCCAGCCGACGTCGCACGCGCCCACCGCGCACTTGGCGCCGTAGCAGGCAGCCTGCGCATGGGGCGTCGCGCACTGCGTGCCGCACGCGCCGCAGTTGGCAGGATCGATCTGCAATGCAACCTCGCAGCCGTTCGCTGGGTTGGCGTCGCAGTCCGAGAACCCCATGTTGCACACGGACACCGAGCAGACGCCCCCAGAGCACTTCGCGTCGGCGTGAGGAAACGAGCACGACATGGCACATCCGCCGCAGTTCGAGAGGTCGTCGATAGTCGATGTCTCGCACCCGTTCGATGGGTTGCCGTCGCAATCCGCCCAGCCGCTTTCGCAGATGGAGATCGTACACTTCTCGTTTGCGCACGATGCCGTCCCGTGCGGAGCCGTACAAGGCCCGCAAGAATCAGGGGCGCACCCGTAGCTGGGGTCGTTCACCGCCACGCACGCGCCGTTGCAGAGCTTCAAGGTCGGTCCGCAGGAAGCGTCAGGCTTCGATGCGTCCCCATCCTGCCCAACCTCGGGGCTTGCGTCCTGCCCTGCCTCTGGCACGGTGCCGTCCCATCCGTCCGCGGACCCATCCGGTGTCACCGAGCCGCCTGAGCCGGCAGCGGCTTCAGAGGCTCCATCCGCGCCGCCTGCTCCGCTCTCGCCCCCTGGCGTGAAAAGGTTATCCGTGCTCCCGCCGCAGGAGATGGCGAGGAGCGAAGACAGGATCGCAGCGCGGACGAGCTGGGTGGGAGCGAGGGCCATGATGTGAACTCCAGCAAAACAAGCGTATTGATGAGGACAAGGTCATCACGCGAGCACAGCTGTGTCAACGTACCGCCCCTGGGGTGTTGTGCCCCTCATGTCCACACGTTCGCCGCAGAGCTCGTTTGCGTTCAAGGCATTGTCTCCCGCTCGAAGTCGTGTCATGGGGAAGCCCCGCGCGTCAGCTTGAGCGTGGTCGAAGCCATGGGCTCGCTGCTGCAAGAATGCGGTTGCGCGGAGAACGCTCGGAGATAGCGGAGGTACGGACGATGGAGCAGTGGGAATACAAGGCTGTGTTCCTGAGAGTCTTCCCCCAAGCTCGGGAGACTGCGCCCAAGCCGGGGAAGGTAAGCGTGGCGATCCCAGCGGCGATTGAGCCGCTCATCGCAGGTCAAGAGGTCAAGCTTCTCGCGGAGTACCTCGACATGCAATCGGCCAAGGGCTGGGAGCTGCTGTCGGTGCTGCCGGATCCCAAAGGCGACAAGGGCTCGTGCTTCATCTTCCGCAAGCCAGTTGCCGCTTCGGCTGGTTCCGGCGACGCGACGCAGAAGGTCCAGGCAGCGCAGCCTGCTCCGGCGCCGATGGCTGCAGCGCCGCTGCCCGCAGCGCCGATGGCGGGTTCGCCCGGCTCCGCTGGCCCACCTGCCGGGCTGCCGCTCCCCGCCCCTGCGGCAGTCCCGCTTCCAGCGCCTGCTCCCCACGCTCCAGTTCCGGCTCCGCTGCCAACCCGAGCGTCCGGCGTCCAACCGATGCAAGCCGCTGTGCCGGCGCCTCCCCGCATGGGCTCGTCGCCTCAGCTCGCGCCCCCGGGCGTCACCAACGTCGTGATGCCCACCACGGCAACGCCGGGTGTGCAGCTGGTTCCTCCAGGAGGCTCCGCGCCCGTTGGCCCCCCGCCACTGCCGGCGCCAGCACCCGCTTCGCCCGTGACCCCTCCGCTTCGTCCAGGAGCGGCCATGGGGATCCCAGCTCCACCGCCGGGCGCGCCTGCGCCGATGGCCATCCAGGGCGTTGCGCCCCCGGTACCTGCCGGCCCCACGGCCGAGGAAATCGCCGCGCAGCAGAAAGCACAAGACGAAGTCGCGATCGTGCTTCAGGCGATCGAAGCTGCCGCACGGGGCAATCCCCAGGGCTGGGCTGACGCGTCCTTCATCGCGAAGATGTGCGCCCAGTCTTCAATCGACGCAGACCGCATGTACGAGCTGCTCGAGTACCTGGAGACCAACCGGTACGTCGAGTGGTCGCCCTCGAGCCAGTCGCCCAAACGCGGCGGCTGGGTTCGCCGCGCCCGCTGACCCTTCATCCGCTAGTTGCTGGGCTTCTTGAAGCCTGGCGTCTCGATCGTGACGAACCCGCGCGAGACGGGTGCGTGGATCACGCGTACGTTCGGCTCGTCCTGCGGCTCGAGGATCGTCTTGGAGAGCGACAGCGCCTGGACCACTTCGTTGAAGTACTCGGCTGACAGCTGCATGGTCACGCCGGTCCGCTGGAAGGTGACGTGCAAGGTTCCGCACGGACAACGCGCAACGCGAACGCCGTCGGTCTTGACCACGTCGACAGGGGGACCGCAGGCCGGCTTGGAGTCGCTCATGGCGGAGGGGATAGCGCCGAAGTGCTCTTGCGGCAAGCCCAGGCAGATGGCATTCACCGCTCCATGCGTCGCGTCCTCATCCTCGATGGCTCGATTTTCCCCGAAATGTACACGCCCACCGCGGGCTGGCGACAGTGGCTCGGCGAAGTCGCATCCGACTCGGTTCACCTGCCTTCCGGCGGCAGCGTGCCCGATCTCGCCGCCTACTCCCACTTGATCGTGACCGGATCCGAGTCGTCGATCGTGCGCCCTGAGCCCTGGTTCGAGGCGGAAGCGGAGGCGGTACGCCGGGCCTTCGATCGAGGCATTCCGATCCTGGGGAGCTGCTTCGGCCACCAGATGCTGGCCCGTACGCTCTCCGGGCTGCCGTGCGTCGCAAGGTCGACCACACCCGAGATCGGCTGGGTAGCCGTGGAGTGGACCGCGAGCGATCCGCTGATCGATGGCCTGCCGAATCCGACTTGGATGTTCACGTCGCACTTCGACGAGGTGCGCGATCTGCCTGCGCCGTGGAAGGTGCTCGGAAAGAGCGCCGGGTGCCGCGTGGCAGCAATGCGCTTCGGCGATCGACCGATCTGGGGAATCCAGCCTCATCCCGAGATAACACCGCGCGAAGGGCGCATCCTGATGGAGGGCTTCCTCGCGCGTGCGCCGGACAAGGCGAGCCTCATCCAACCCGCGCTGGCCCAGCAACCCCGCGATGACGCTGCGATCGTGGAGATCGTGCGACGTTTCCTCGGTTGATCGTCTGCGACCTACTTGGCGTCGAGCATCCCCTTGAGCTTCACCACGAGCTGAAGCGCATCCATCGGCGTGAGCCGCTCCGGCTCCACGGCCTTCAAGGTCTCGAGCACCGGGCTGGGCGCAGGCGGCTCTTGCGCACCTGCGCCACCGAACAGATCGAGCTGGACTCCTCCGGCTCGCGATCGCCCCCGGAGCGTGGAGTACCTCCCGCCCGGCAACGCGGACCCTGACTCGAGCGCTGCGAGGATCGCCCGCGAGCGAGCGAGCACGGTCTCCGAGACGCCGGCCAGACGCGCCACAGCGACGCCATAGCTCCTGCTGGTGGCGCCCTTCACCAGCTTGTACAGGAACACCACGTCGTCGCCGCGCTCGCGCGCCGAGACCGAGTAGTTCGCCGCGTTCTTCGCCACGTTCGCGAGCTCGGTCAGCTCGTGGTAGTGCGTCGCGAAGAGCGTTCGGCACTTGACGATGTCGTGCAGGTGCTCGGCCACGGCCCACGCAATCGCCAGCCCATCGTAGGTGCTGGTCCCACGGCCGATCTCGTCGAGGATCACGAACGACCGTCGGGTCGCTTTCCGCAGGATCGAAGCGGTCTCCCGCATCTCGACCATGAACGTGCTCTCGCCGCGCGACACGTTGTCGCTGGCGCCCACGCGAGAGAGGATCCGGTCCACCACGCCGATGCGTGCTGCCTTCGCCGGCACGAACGACCCCATCTGCGCGAGGACCACGATGTGGGCGACCTGGCGCATCAGCGTGGACTTGCCCGCCATGTTGGGTCCGGTGATCAGCCAGAGCCGCTCGCCCTGCGTGTCGAGCTTCACGTCGTTGGGCACGAACCGCCCCGCCGCCGCCAGCTGCTCCACCACCGGATGTCGCCCGTCCTCGATCTCGATCACCTCGCTGTCATCCACCAGCGGCCTGCGGTAGTCGCGCGCATGGGCTACCTCGGCCAGCCCGCCGAACACGTCCCAGCGAGCGAGCAGAGAGGCGAGCGCGCGAAGACGCTCCGAGCTGCGCGCTACGTCGCGCACGAGCTGGGCAAACAGCTCGGCCTCGCGTTGCCCATGACGCTCCTCGGCGTGCAGAAGCTTGTCCGCAAGCTCGTCGAGCTCGTCGGTCGTGAACCGCTCGCCCCCGGCCACCGTCTGCTTGCGCCGCCACCCTTGCGGCACCTTCGCCACATTCGATCGCGTCACCTCGATGTACCAGCCAAACACCCGGGTGTATCGGATCTTCAGGGTCGCTATGGCCGTGGTTGCGCGAAGCTCGGCCTCCATGGCAACGATCAGATCCGCGCCCTGTCGCTGCAACAGCGCGGTCTCGTCGAGCGATGCATCGAACCCCTCGCGGATGATCCCGCCTTCGCGCGCCAGCGCAGGCGGACGATCCACCAGCGCGCGCGCCAGCAAGTCGCGCAGCTCCACCAGCATGTCGGGCAGTGACTCGCCAATGCCCAGCGCCTCCCGTGCGGACGCCTCGGGCACGGCAGCCACGGCCTCCACAGCCTTGGGAACCTCGATCAGGCTGTCGCGAAGCACCCCCAGATCGCGAGGCGTGGCATCGCCGAGCACCGCACGCACGGCCAGGCGTTCGATGTCGCCGATCCGCGACAGCGCGTCGCGCAGACGTCCTCGCTCGATCGCGTCCGCCACCAGCGCTTCCACCGCATCCTGCCTGCGACGGATCCCCGCCACATCGTAGAGCGGCGTCAGCAGCCACCGCCGCAGCAACCGCGCCCCGGGCCCGGTTCGCGTCGCATCGACCACGGCGAGCAGCGAGCCCTTCTTGCCGCCGTCCGACGATCGCGTCAGCTCCAGGTGCGTCTGCGCGATCTCGTCGATCTGCAGCGTGCTCGATGGATCGAGCGGCACGATGCGACGCACCGGCAACGGCACCCCTGGCGTGCAGCTCGCTGCCATGCGAAGCGCCCGAGCGCTCGCACGCACCGCCGCCGGATGAAGATAGACCGTCGCCTCCCTCGCCTCGGCCTCGCCGATCACGCCGATCAGGGTCGGCCCGACGTCGTCATCCTCGATCGGCTCATCCACACGAACCGATGCGCTCGAAAGGACATGGGCAAGCGCATCTCGAAGGTGTGCCGCCTCCGCTGACACGATCACTTCGCGCGGCTCCACGCGGGCAAGCTCCGCCATCACCGCCGCAGGCGTGGGGTCGACCGCGGAAGCGAGAAGCTCGCCCGTGGAAAGGTCGAGCAGCGCGATCCCGCACTGCCCCTTGGCCTCGTCGATCGCGCACAGGTAGTGGTTCGCTCGCGCCTCGAGCTGGCTGTCGTCCGTCACCAGCCCCGGCGTGATGACCCGGACCACTTCGCGCGGCACGATCCCCTTGGTCTTGCTCGGGTCGGCCATCTGCTCGCAGATCGCCACCTTCTGCCCTGCGACAAGCAGCTTCGCGATGTAGCCGGTGGCCGCGTGATACGGCACCCCAGCCATGGGAACCTCGTCCGGATCTCCCTTGTTGCGGCTCGTCAGGGTGAGGTCGAGCAGACGCGACGCGGTGACCGCGTCGTCGTAGAACATCTCGTAGAAGTCTCCGAGCCGGAAGAACAGGATCGCATCCGGATGCAGCTGCTTGGCGGCAAAGTACTGCCGCATCACCGGCGTGAGCTTCTGTCGGTCCATCGGGTCCACGTCTATGGACGCGCGCTCGCGGCGGGTCAACAGGGGAAGCGAGCCCGCACGGTCGCGCTCACGGCGCCACGGTCGAGGATCCCGAGACGCAATCGATCGCACACCGGAGGTCCGCAGGTCCACAGCCACAGCCAGGAGCCACGGTCGGCTGGGCCGCTGCCACGTCAGGCTCGCATCGCCCCTTCTCCGCGTGTGCCCCCGCATCGCAGGTCATGACCTCGTCGCTCCGATCCAACGCAATCGGGTACACCATCCGGATGCGGGCCGCAGGCTCGGGTGTGTCGACCGGCTGGCTGCCGTGCAGCACGCCATACCTGCGCGGGCCACACCCGATGCAGTCGCTCGCAGGGCCATCCGGTCGAAACGGCTCGAACGTGACCGGTACCTGCGCCAGACATCCGTCGACCGGCGGCGAGGTTGGTGCCCGGAGACGAGCCTCGCCGTCGTAGAAGTCGATCTGGGCCACCACGGGCAGGAACTCCCCGGGCGACGTGCACGCACAGAGCGCAGGCAGGACAGAGGACATCACCCGCCCCATGATCTGCCGATGAATGATCAGAACGCTGCCCACGTCGCGCGGCGTCCAATGCAGGCCGCAGGACTTGCCGGGCTCAGGTCTTCGGGCACGCGGTCCAGGGGCAACCTGCACCTGCTCGCCCGTACCGAACGCGACGCGATCCTCCTGGCTGGCGGCTCTCTCGGGGCCCTGGGACCTTGTGGCGTTCGGCGCCGCGCATCCGGCCGCGGTAGCGATCATCGCAGCCAGTACAACAGGCAGCCGGGACATGTCGTACCGACAGCGCCCTGCCCGGAAACGTTCCCCAAGACGGCTCAGTAGTACGAGGTTGCCAGGGTCAACCCGACGAGGTCGACCATCATCAACCCTTGCACCGAGCCGTCCGCAATAGCGAGCTGGCCGAGCTGCGGAACGTAGGTGACCGACTGCGGCTGCACGTACGACGTCGATGCGCCCAGGTTGACCACCAGCGGCACGAACCCGCCGTTGGAGCTGAACGAGAAGACCATGTCGCGGTCGCCGGTTCCGTGCCCCTGCGCGCCTGGCTGGATCCAGAACTGGATCATCGGGTTGCGGAACGTGCCAGGCGCATCGATCTTGGGGATGTCCGCGGCCTGGGTCACGCGCGCGCCTTCGATCACGCGCCCATTCCTCAGCCGTAGCGATGGGTCGCACGACTCGATGCAGCGCGCGGTTGCGGAATCCACGGCGACCTTGTGAAGGAACCCGGAGACCGTGCCGTTCACGATCCACTGCGCCCGCGGTCGCACCGTGTACGTCGGAACCATCGGGAAGCAGCACCAGGCGTTGTTCAGGTCGCCGTCGACCACCAGGTGATCCTGGTAGGCCTCGAGGATCGGGAACTCCCTTTCAGCGCGCGGTGAATCCGCGGGCCCGTATTTGTCCTTGCACTGCTCGTAGGAGCAGGTTCCCAGGGGGTCGGTCCAGTAGGTGTCCTCGGGATCCCGGATTCCATCGGTGATCTGGACCACGTCGACATGGGCGCGCGCCCAGATGTACGCAGGGCTCGTGGGCTCCGCAGCACTGCCGTTGTGCCCGATCGAGTTGGCCACGCGGATCGCAGCGTCGAAGTCGTGCACGCCGCGATCGCAGAAGTAGGCACCAGCATCCTGGACGCGCTGCTCGTTGGGGAGCAGACGGGCCACATGGCCGGCGAATCCGGGGATCTGACCTTCGTAGGTGACGGTCCAATCCTGGTCGTAGTGGACGCGGGGCTCGCGCAGATCGAACCAGACCATGTTGTGCAGCGCGCTGGCTGGATCGCTCTCGATCGACTCCGCGGGTGAGCCTCCGACCTGCACGACCTTCACAATGCCCGGCTTGTCGATGAGCTGAGGCACCAGCAGCTTCGGCTGGGGGTCGTCAAACGCAAGCGTGGTGCTGTCGCGCGTGAGGATCGGATAGGTCTGCATCCCCGGCATGCGCGCGCCTGGCACGTTGCCATTCTCGAGATAGTATGCGCTGCGCGACTGGTGAGGCTCGATCACCTTGCATGACAGCTCGCCGTTGGCGCCCTGGTAGTTCGGAGCCGTCTCGTTGGTGCAGGCGTCCTTCTCCTTGGGACGACGGCACGGCGCGTCGAAGTCGTCGACGTCGACGAACACGATCTGGCCGTTGGTGAGCACCGCAGCGGCGTACACGCCGCGAAGCTTCTTGGGGCTGGCTCCAGAGGCCCAGTCGACGGAGGTGCGGTAGGAGGTCCCCAGTGCGGAGCTGGTGCTGTCCGGATCGCAGATGACCCCGGCCGGGGCCGCGCCTGTCGTGAGATCGGCCAGCGGAGACGGGTCGCGAAGCATGAACACCAGGGACTTGATCGGGACCGCGAACGCGAGCCGATCGCGCGACTGGAACGGGTTTCGATCCGGATAGGGACGCAGCAAGGGTGTGCGATCGGTGGATCCGAGGCTCACGTCGAAGACCATCATGGAGCCTTCGCGGTGATCGATCGCGTACAGGTACTTCTTGCCCGCGGTCGTGGTGCTGCTGACCGCGATCTCGCGCGTGTAGACCACGCGCCACGGGTCGCTCACCGACATGGGTAGCAGCGGCGGACGCTCCACGGGCGAGCAGGGGTCAGCCACATCGACCACGTGGATCACCGGCGCCGCGTCGTCTGCGATGTACAGCAGCCCTGTCTCCGGGTCGTGCGACAGATGGATCGGGTGCGCCTTGAAACCGGACTGGGTCGCAGCGGTCTGCGGAAGCGTGAGCTCGCACACGCCGCCCGTCTCGCTCTGCCCGGGCGGGAATCCCCCTTCTGGCGTGCGCTGCTGCGGCAACGTGGCCGGCAGGTCCACCTTGAGGTGGATCATTCGCTCGATCTTGCAGGCGGTGAGCGTGCCCGGAGCCGAGTCGAGCAGCTCCTGCGCATCGATGATCGCGACGTCGCCTTGATCCGGGAGGGTCACGAGCAGCTTGCGCGTTCCTGGAGGAACCGTTTCGGCTCCGAGGTTGCCGTTGGGATGAGGCACGCCGTCGTGCGCCGTGCCGTCGCACGTCTGCTGCCCGCCACCTTCTGCGAGCGGCTGGTTGAGCATCAGCATGCGCCCCGGAGGGGTCGGAAGCGCGCAAGCGGCGAAGTCGGTGAGATGAGGAGAGCCCTCGAGCACGCGGGCCATGGGCAGGACGTAGATGGCGTACTTGTTCGGCTCGCCGGATCCGACGAAAGCCGCGGTTCCGCCGGGCGTGGCAACGATGTCGACCGGCTGCGCACCCACGGGAATGAAGTTGTAGCCCGGCTCCGCGGGATCCAGATCGACCACCGACGCGGCCGTCAGGTCGATCAGGGCGACCTCGCCTCGGGCGGTCTGCGTGACCAGCGAGTACAGGTGGTTGTAGCCGTAGGTCGGTGCGTTGAGGTTGCACGCATCGATCGGAGCCGAGACATTGTCCAGATCCGGTGAGAGACACAGGAACGCGGCTCTGCCCGACTGCTCCAGGGAGCGCACCGGCACGCTGACCGGGGTCTGCGAGCAGCGCACGGCCAAGGCTGACGCGAGCATCGCGGCTGCGATCTGAACCGGGCGTACGAGTTCGGACGGGCGCAAGGCTACTTGGTCTCCCGAGGTGGTCTCGGCATGCCGACCGAGGCGACGATCGTTCCGTAGGTCGTGTGACGGCGATCGAGGTCGACGACGCCCACGTACGAGTCCGTGAAGTGGACGATGTACATGAAGGGTTCCTTGGGGTCGAACGCGAGCGCGTGGGGACCTCGGCCCGTGCGGATGGAGGTGTCCTGCCGGAAGTTTGCTCCGTCGTAGATGTACACCGCGCGGGAATCGAAGCAGGACACGAACGCACGCGGGTGGTACTTGCCGTCGTTGTCGATGACCCGCCCGATGTTCACGCGCGAAGGACCGAACTGCAGCGGAACCGAATCGAACAGCGCGATCGAATCGTCCGAGTAGGTGTCGCTCACGTTGGCGCGCGCCTCTCCCACGATCAGCGAAGGTGGAGAGCGGTTTGCGATGAACACCTGCGCCGGCACCGAGGCGCAGCCGCGCAAGCACTCGAGGTCGTCGCTGCAGCCGCCTTCGCAGTCCCGACGCGCCGTGGCGTCGATGGCGATGCCGCGCGAGTCCACCCCGCTGGAGTTGACCGTGATGCCGACCGTGGCGGCCCGGGTGATGAACGGACGCGCTGGCGCCGCAGCCGCGTCGTCGTAGTAGCGAACAAGATCGATCTCGGGCGCTGCTCGGAACGTTGCGAGGAATCCGGGCTGGTAGTCGAACCCCTTGACCGTCACGAACCGCGGCGTCGGCAATGCTGCGATGCCCACCGCTCCGTACGGAAAGCCGCCGAGCACGAACTGCAGCGTCGGCGTGCCTGCCCAGGGGTTGGTCACCAGGCTCAGCGTCCCCGTCGTCTGGTGCGTCACCACCAGCGCGTCGCCGCGATCGGTCGCCGCAACACCGAATGGCTCCGGAGGAAGCACGGCACCGCGTTGGTTGGTGCCCGGATCCTCGCCCGCCCTGAATCCGCCCGAGCACCGCGGCGAGCCATCGGTCTGACCGCACCGAAGCACCCGCGAGATGTCCGTGGCCTGTCGATCATCCTGCACTTCGATGAACGTGAGCGATGGATCGCCTCGCACCGGGATGAACAGACGCGCAATCGGATCCCCGGCCGTCGGCGTCGCAGGCGCCTGGATCATGATGTCCGTGGCAAAGGCACCGATCTCCGTCGACGACGCGACCAGGCTGCCCTTGCCGTCGGGCGGGTTCTTCAGGTCGATGGCGCCGCACTTGCCGGGATAGATCACGGTCGCCACGTTCAAGGGCAGGTTGCGGCAGGGGTAGCCTTCGGCTGCGGGATCCCACAAGGGCGGGATCATCGAGCGAATGCGATCCAGGTCGAGGGCGAGCACCGTGCCGGCGTTGTACTGCAGGTCGAAGTCGGAATTGACGACCCACAGGGTGTGACCGCCCGGAGAGACAGCCACGCCTACCGGGTAGTACATCTCGTCGCTCGGTGGCGAAGGCCCATCGCCAGAGGAGACGCAAGCCTGCGCAGCGACAGCTCCGATCAGGAGACAGAGCGGCGCACAGCGCGCACGCAAGCCTCGCCAACTCGTTCGAGAGGCTCCCAAGCGCCCTTCAGAGGGCATGGTCCGGTCCAGAGCGTGCTGCCAGGGCATCGCGCGGCACCCTAGTCAGACCCCCGGGGGGTGTCCAGCCGTCGTTCGTTGCTCGGCTCCACCGTGCACCCGGATTGTGACTCCCGTCCCGACAACAAAGCACCCTACACGCCAAAAGCAGCTCTCAATTGCGGCCGGTCACCCGAGATCCACAATCAGGACACCGCGATCGCGCTCGTCCTCTTCCGCATCCTCAGAACGGGGAGCGACGGGCAGGTCCACCGGAAGCTCGAGCACTGGCTGCTCGCTCCGGCGCTTTTCCTGCTCTTCGCGCCTCCTGATCTGGTCGATGATGAACGGAGGTAGCACGGGTCACTTCCTCGAACGTTTGGGTTGGTGCTTTTTTGTCTACACTGCCAATCTAGCAACGGCAATATGCTGGTCAAGTTCAGTGCGAGCACGTCGAGATGAATCTTCGATGGCTGTGACAAGCCCCCAACGGCTCCGGCTCTTGCCGTCCCTTGCCCGACCTGCGGCCACGGTCGCTCTCGCCCTGATGCTGTGGTCCTCCGTTGCCTTGGCTACTTCCTTCTCCACCCAGGACTCGGGCTGGGAAGGGTGCTCGATCCTCACTTCCATTCTCTCTACGGTCGTCGGCTCCCAAAACGTAGTCGTCACCCAAAATCTGGTCTGGGGGGACCTGAAACCCGAGGACGGGCTGATCGTCCTGCACCCTGTCCACGCGGTCAATCCGGACGAGCTTTCGGCGTTCTTGCGAGCCGGAGGACGTGTGGCCGTGCTCGACGACTACGGCGCGGGCGACGAAATCCTTGGGCGATTCCACATCCGGCGGCTGCCCCCGCCCCAGCGCCCTGCTCGCGCATTGCGCAACAACCCGGCTCTCGCCATTGCCGAGCCGGTCGCCGATATGACCCCCGCGCGCACCATGAGCGTGCATCCGACCGTCGCCAGCGTCACCCAGCTGGTCACCAATCATCCCACAGGTCTAAGTCACCCCAACCTCTCCGCAGTGCTCCAGATTCGAGCACGTGGCGAGCCTGATGTCGTCATCGCGGTGGCCGGTCAGGTCGGACGCGGCCGCCTGTTGGCGGTAAGCGACCCGTCGATCGTCATCAACCAGATGATGAGGTACCCCGGCAACCGAGAATTCGCGGCGGGTCTCGCGCGATACCTGGTGGACGATGACACCTGGGGGAGCCGGGGTGGACGCGTGTTCGTCGTAACCAACGAATTTCGCGAAGAAGGTGCTTTTGGCAACCAGTCGTCGATCGCCAAGAGCCTGGGTGCAACGTTGCGAGATGTTGCGTCGGTGCTCGCCGACACCCGAGAGCATGGCCTGCCCTCCACGCTGCTGCTGGTGCTGGGTGCGCTCGCAGCCCTTGGAACCGTGACCTGGCTCGGAGCTGTCGGGGCGCGCGCCTATCGTCGCGTTCCGCCGAGGTTTGCGCGTCCTGTGCCCCTGGTTGCCCAGGGCGGCGTGGCTGGGCGAGCCGCCGTGCTGGCAGCGCCCACCACCCACCGCGCCCTTGCGATCCTGGAGCTCAAGAGCGCTCTCGAAGAGGCGATGGCGTCGCGCCTGGGGCTGGAAGTACCGGTCTCAGCCGCGGATCTCTATGGGGGCTTGCAGAAAGCGGGCGCACTTGACGACGGCCAGCTGAAGGCGTTGAAGAAGCTGCTGCTCATGATGGGAATGGTCGAGACAAGTGTTACTGCGGGGCGTCCGATCCGCATCAGGGAACGTGACGTCAAGTCAGCCGCGAACATCGTCAAGAATCTGCTTGGTGCCACGGAGCACAACGGACACGTTGAACCGCATCGGGAGGAATAGGAGCTGACATGCAGCCAGCTGGCGCCAACGAGATCGCTGCCGTCCGCGAACGCCTCGAGGATCTTCGCAAGGAAGTCTCTCGCATCTTCATCGGCCCCGAGCGGGTGATCGATCTGCTCATGATCGCCTTGCTCACCCGCGGCCACGTGCTGCTGGAAGGCGTGCCGGGCGTGGCGAAGACCACGCTGGTCAAGGCATTTGCCGCAGCCCTCGGCTGCTCGATGCGTCGCATCCAGTTCACGCCGGATCTGCTGCCCGCAGACATCACGGGCACCTACGTGCTCAGCCCGCGCGACGGGACGTTCTCGTTCAGGGCCGGTCCAGTGTTTGCCAACATCGTGCTCGCCGACGAGATCAACCGCGCGCCGGCCAAGACCCAGTCTGCGCTGCTCGAGGCGATGCAGGAGCGGCAGGTCACCATCGAAGGCGATCGGTTCGAGCTGCCCAAGCCGTTCATGGTGCTGGCGACCCAGAACCCGATCGATCTGGAAGGAACCTATCCATTGCCGGAGGCGCAGATCGACCGGTTCCTGATCCGGGTGATGATGGGCTATCCGACGCACCGCGACGAGGTGACGATGCTCAAGACGCACAACGCCGAGTCGCCGCTGGCGAAGCCGGTTCTGGGAGCGGAGGACATCCTGGCGCTGCAGTCGATCACGTCGCGGGTCCATGTCGAAGAGGATCTGTACGACTACGCGGTGAGCCTGGCTGGGTACACGCGCACCCACGCCAGGGTGGCGCTTGGAGCCTCGCCCCGCGCGACGCTCAACCTGGTGCAGGCGGCAAAAGGAGCGGCCGTGCTCGGCGGGCGCCCCTATGTGACCCCCGATGACATGCGTACCATGGCGACCTCGGTGCTCTCGCACCGGCTCGTGATGGTTCCCGAGGTCGAGGGCGACGAGAAAGCCCGAGAAGGCGTGATCGAAGAAGCGCTATCCAAGGTCGGATATCGACGCGCAGTGCGCGCCGTCTGAGGCAAGCCGTGCAGGTCTACCCCACGCGATCCGCGGTCCACCTTGCCCTCGGCGGCGGGTTGGTCGTGCTCGCTGGGATCGTGCTGCGAGAGGCGGCCCTGCTGGCCTGGGGCGGCGGCGTGTTGTTCGCCATCGCGCTGGCTCGCGCAGCAGCCCTGGTCAGCGTATCGCGCATCCGGGGCGCCGGCTTCGAAATGCTCTGGTCGACCGAGCGAAGGACGATCTCGGTGGCGCGCGGGACGCACATCGAGCTCAAGGCCGAGGTTCGCAACCGGGACACGCTCGCAGCACGGTACGTGCATCTGCGGCCCGTGGCCTCGACCACCCTCGAGGTCGAGGTCGATCCTCCCACGGGTGAGGTGCCTGCGGGTGGACGCCTGCACGTCTCGGTGCGCGTGGCAACCCCACGCGCGGGACGTCACGCGATCCACGGGCTGTCCCTGGAGGTGCAGGGCTCGCCAGGGCTGTTCGAGGTTCCGCTGACCTTTGCCAATCCCTACGGCATCGAGGTGTTGCCGCGTCCATTCGGCACCATGCTCGGCTCTGCGCGCGGAGGACGCAGCAGAAAGGGAGCGGATCTCGGTGTGCCGGGGCCCGCAGTGGGTGACGGCACCGAGCTTCGGGAGCTGCGCGAGCATCAGCCTGGAGATCCTTTCAAGCGCATCGCGTGGCGCCCCTCGGCGCGGCGCGGACAGCTGCTCGTCCGCGACTTCGAGCGCGAGGAGCGCGACGTCGTGTGGGTCGTTCTCGACGCATCGGTGGAGCTTTGGGCAGGACCGCCTGGGCGCGCGCCCCTGGACTTCGGGATCGACGAGATAGCGTCGGTTGCGAAGTACCATCTGGCGCGCGGCGATCGAGTGGGCATGGTGGTGGTGGGCGGACGGGTACGGGCGTTGCTCGAGCCGGATCGCGGCGCACGCCACGCGCAGCAGCTCGCCCTGGGCCTGGTGATGGGTGCGTCCACCTACGATTCGGATCGGACCGAGCTGGAAGAGCGCGATGTGGCCGTGCGCGTGCTCGAGCACCTGCGTCCGCTCGATCACCGGCTCGGCGAAGTGCAGCGCCACGATCTCGACCGGCTGGCGTTCCGCGCGGAGGTTGCGCTCTCCAAGGCGCCCTTCGTGGCGCCGGTCCCGGATGCGCCCTCGCAGCGGGAGCGCGTGCTGCGTCACTACCTCGCCGCGTTCGGCATCGACTCTCCGCCGCGAACCGATCCGGAGCGTGCGCGAACCGACGAAGCCATGGCGCGCATGCTCGATCGCATGGCGCAGCGCAAGCCGCGCCCGAGCCTGGTCCACATCTGGTCGCCTGCTCCGGAGACGCAGCGTCAGGATCTCGTGCGGGCCGTGGTGAAGCTGCGCCGACAGGGGTGCCACGTCCGCTGGATCACTGCGCACCAGGAGGAGTCGGTGCAGACCGGCGACACGGTGGTGGCAAAGGTGGTCGCCGATGCGGTCGTGCTCCGATCGCGCGCAGCACGCGAGCGCGGGGAGAAGCTGCTGCGTCGGATGGGCATCCGCGTCGAGCGCGTGCGAAGGGGGAGCCTGACGCTCGGGCACGTGGAGCACACGCCGGCCGGCGGACCCGATGCTGCCCGCCCCAGCTCGCCGTCGGTGCTGCGCGTTACCTCGAGCCTCGGTGTCCCTGCGCCCGCGAGCAAGCGGTGATGCGAGATCGAGGCGGAAGCGATCGCGCGCCGCGCGCAAAGAAGTCCTTTGGGCAGTGCTTCCTCGTGGATGGCAACATCGCGCGGATCATCGCAGAAGCGGCCACCACGCCGCCGTCCGGCACGACCCTCGAGATTGGCGCAGGGACCGGAGCGCTGACTGCGCCGTTGCTGGCGCGTGCGGCGCGCGTGGTTGCGATCGAGCGCGACCGGGAGCTGATCCCGGTGCTTCGCGACAAGCTCGCGCAAGCGCTCGACGAAGGTCGGCTGGTGATCTCGGAAGCCGATGCTGCGAGCTCGGACTGGGCTGGGCTGGTGCAGGACGGACCTCGCCCGCACGTTCTCTCGGGCAACCTGCCGTACCAGATCACGGGGAGAATCCTGCAGCGCGCGGTGGAGCACGCCCCCCTGTTCGATCGCGCGGTGTTCATGGTGCAGAAGGAGGTGGCCCAGCGGCTGGTGGCCCGCCCCTCCACCAAGGAGTACGGCGCGCTGACTGTGTTCGTGCGCTCGGCCTTCCAGGTAGCCATCCGCGTGATGGTGCCCGCGTCGTGCTTCCGGCCGCGGCCCAAGATCGATTCTGCGGTGGTGGTGCTCACGCCGACAACCGCGGATCCGGTCACGCGATCCGAGCCGTTTGCCCGGCTCGTGCAAGCGGCGTTCACGATGCGACGCAAGACCCTGCGCAACGCCTGGAGCCGGATTCCGGATGTCGAATCCCTTGCGAAGCGGGCTGGCATCGACCTGGACTGCAGGGGGGAAGCCCTGTCCGTCGAGGACTTCGCACGCGCTGCCGCTTGCCTGGTCCGTTCGTCTTCGTGAACTGGCCCCGGACCGCAGTCCAGGGCATGATAGGCATCGATGGGCTTCCGGCTGTCGCGCGCTGCTCGCATTTCGGTCGCTTCCACGCTCGCAGCGTGGAGCGCAGTCCTCGTCCTTGCAGCGCTTCCGGCATCGGCTGGTGATCCCAAGGATCCTCCACGCGCAGTGCAACCCGGACCCAACGGGCTGATCGTGCACTTCGGCGACTCGTTCGTCGACGCCGGGCTTCGGCAGAACCTGGCGCCCAAGTTCGCTGCGCAGAAGACGAAGTACTTCTTCTTCGGGCGCCGCATGACCGTGCTCGCGACCTGGGCCAGCGGCAGTGAGCTCGACGAGCTGTACTTCGGATTCCGGCCGTCGCTGTTCCTGGTCACCCTCGGGGCCAATGATCTGAGCTTTCCCAACCCCGAGCAGCGCGTGGCTCTGGTCAAGAAGATCGTCGGCAAGATGCGCGGCACGCCCTGCGTGTGGATCGGCATTCCGCTTTGGCCAGGCGCGCCGACCGGCATGGCGGACATGTTCCGACGCGAGTCTGCACCGTGTCGCTACTTCGATTCCACGGCCATGTCGTCGTCGATCTCGAGGCAGAAGGACGGTCGTCATCCGGATGCACCGGGCGGCGCTGTGTGGGCAGAAGCGGTGTGGAGCTGGATTCTCGCGGAGCGTGACCCGTCGCAAGGTCCGTGGGCGCTGCGCCCTGCGCCGGCTGGAGAGCATGGACCTGCGGCTGCGGCTTCGAGCGCTGCTGCTTCTGCGCCCTGAGCCTGGGTGGATTCAAGGTGGCGGGAGCAGGGGCGGCTCGTTGGAGGACATCGGGCGGAGCACGCCAGGCAGTGAGATGGCGGACTCGTTCTGGCGCAGCCGCTCGGCGATCTCGTAGAGCAGCGGCTTGACCTCTGCCGCCGGGATGATCGGCATTCCATCGAACTTCTGGTAGAAGACGCCGTACTTCTCGGTCTCGACCAGCGGAGGGGGCGCCTTGGTCTTGTCGGACACGAGGATCAGAGTGGCGAACCCGTCCTTCTCGAACACGATCGGGATGTGCCCATTCTTGTCGATGACCCCGACCGCGGCGACGGTGATACCGCGCAGCTTGTCGCCAGCCTTCAAGCCACCCAGAAGTGCGGTCACGTCGTTGCCGGCTGGTGCAGGCAGGTGTGCGCGCCATGAGACCGCCGGAGGCTCGATGCTGAACGCCTCGTTCTTGCGCTTTCGCTTGCAGCCCACGGCACAGGCGGAGATCGCGACGACAACGGCGATCAGCGCGACTTGCCGGAGGACTCTCGGAAGGGGCATGCGGCGAATCGTACACTGAACCAGGCGGCTGGAGACCAGGGAGTTCGGTGGACGCACTGCGCGGCGACCCCGTATCATGGGCGCGAAAGCGCGCACGATGCACAACCGAACCGCGAGCAGCAGCTGGGAGATCGTCGCCGCATCCGGAATCATGATCGCTGTTCTCGCCGTTCTCGATGTGTTCGACGCACGCGAGCCGATCGTCCTGCTTTCGCTCGCACCGCTGGGGCTGCTCGTGCTCGCGTCACTGCGACGTGTGGGCCCGCAGACGCTGCTTCTGTGGATTGCCGCGTGTGGCGCGCTGGCCGCGCTCACCTGGCAATGGCGGTATCTCGGGCTGGCGTATCCCGCTGCAGCGCTGGGCCTGTTGGCGATCGGGTTCCGCTTGCTGGCGAGGCGTGGATGAAGCCTGGGTTCGTGCTCTTCCAGTGCGGCGCGCTCGTCGCCTTCCTGCTCCTGGTCCGATTCACGTGGCGAACGATGGGGCCCAAGCACGCGATCGGCTTCCTGCTGTACCTGCTGGTGGCGTCCGTGTTCCACGAGCTCGCGGTGGCTGGCATGGCAGCGGTCGCGGACCGGCCACCCAACTACACCGCTGCACAAGGAACGCTGCGCATCGGCTCGCTCGGCGTGGCGATCGTGATGGGATGGATGTTCGCCACCATCCTGTCGTTCCAGCTCGCACGCATGATCCAGTCGCGAAGCTTCCCAGGCAGCAACATCTTCGCAACGCTCACCCTGATGGCGCTGGTCACGAGCGCAATCTCGTATGCGGTCGAGATCACCGGGATGCGGGTCGGACTCTGGGTCTGGGCGCACAACCAGCCCCTGTCGGTCTGGCTTCCCTTCTCGTATCCGACCGCTGCCTTCCGCGCCTGGCCCGCAAGCACCACGCTCATGATGGGGCTCTATTGCACCTTCCGCTATCGGCTCTTCTCGTCTTCGCGCTGGGTTTCTTCCCTGGTCGGGCTCGCGTTCTTCTTCACCTACACGTTCCTGGAGATGATCGAAGACCGGCTGCTGCCCACAGGCTGGCTGCTCATCGACGCGCAGAGCCAGCGACCGATCGTGCTGTGGGGGTGTCTTCTGGCTCTGACGCTGTGGGCGCCAAAGAGCATGCTCGGATCCAGCGAACGCGCGTAGGCGCGCACTTCACTGGGAAGCGATGTCTGAGTCGATCCTCGGCGAGATCAGCCAGGTCGTGTAGCTGTACTTGACCGCGCCCGAGAGGCTGGTGAGGACCGTGCCGTTCAACGGGCTGAACCCGGTCAGGTTGAACTCGTTCGCAACGAAGATCTCGAGGCCGACCTGGAACCACCACTTCGGGTTGGTGCCGCCAAGATCATCGGTCACGTCCACGTTCGTGAGCTTCACGACCACGCCTTCGTACGGCTCGACCTCGGCGCTCACGCCGCCATACTCGAACATCGTCTCTGCCAGGGGCACAGCGGGCGCAACCATGTCAGTGCCGACCTTGCTCACAGCGGTCGCCTGGAACTCGCTGAAGCAGTAGTACTCCTTGTAGTCGCCGGTCGCAGACACCAGGTCGCCCATCACGAAGCTGGTGGCGAGCGACTTCGGCGCTACCAGCAGGATCCCGGTGAACTTCGCACCGTTCCCGGAAGGCCACGTGCTGACCGGATCGTGGACGTAGTAGCCGTGCAGAGAGGTCGAGACCGAGAACTGCGGTGAAGCGACCACGACCGGGGCGAGCTTGATCCCGGCTTGCACGGTCGTGTTGGCCTCCACGGTGCACCCGGTGCTCGTTGCGCTGGATTGGATGCCGAAAACGGTCCCGTCGAAGCAGGTGTTCGCGGTGGTACACACGCCCGACGCGCAGTCCGTTGCGGCTTTGCATCCCTTGCCGCCTGCGCATTCGGGGCAGCTGCCACCGCCGCAATCGACGTCGGTCTCGTTGCCGTTCTTGGTCTTGTCCGTGCAGCCCGCAACGGGCGCATCAGGCCCAGCGTCCTTGGCGCCTGAGCCAGCCGTGCCCCCGCTGGCGCCGCCGGTACCGCCGTTGCCCGAGGTGCCGCCGTTGCCCGAGGTGCCGCCGTTGCCTGAGGTCCCTCCATTGCCCGAGGTTCCTCCATTGCCCGAGGTCCCTCCGTTGCCCGAAGCTCCCCCTTCGCCCGAGGCTCCACCCAGCGAGGAGCCAGCTGTTCCGCCCTCGCCCGACGTGCCTGCATCGCCGCCGACACCGCCGCCCATGCCAGCCTCAGCGCCGCTTCCTCCCATGCCGTCCGGTGCCAGAACCTTGTCCTTGCTGACACCGCACGCGGCAACCAGCAATGCTGCTGCCACGATCCATCCACGTGTTCGTCGCATGTGAAGCTCTCCAAAGCTCGTGGTCGCGTGCTGCTCACGCGCCAGATCGCAGCCAAGACACTAGAACGACACCTTCACCCCAGCAAGCCGCCCGATGCGGGCGTCGAGTCCAACCTGTCTGTAACCACAATCGCAATTCGAATCGAGTTGCTCAGCCTTGTCCTCAGGGCTTTTCCTTTGTGCAGGATCGAGGTACGCACTCGTCCCGTGTCTGTATCTTCCGTTCCAGCCCGCCCAGGGGTTGCTCACCCTTGGGTCGAGTCCGTTTCCGCGCGCAGCGGCGCGCTGCGAGGCCTGAGATGAGCAACGGCTTTGGCCCTGGGCAAGGTTCACCCGGCGGCAATGCGAAAGGGTCGCCTGGACCGGACGATGCGAAGCCGCGAAGCGACCTTGCCGAGTGGTATCGCGAGATGACCGGCCGTGAGCCACAGGCACAACGCGACGACCTGCCTTCCTCAGCGCCGCCGATCCCTGCACCGGAGGAAGCCGCGCCAGACAGCGTTCCGGTCACGCCGACTCCGCCGAGACCCGCGGTCGTGCTTCCGCCGGATGCGCCGCCGATCCCCGGACCGGAAGCGTTCGCGCGGCTCGCTCCCAAAGTCCCTTCGGTGCCGCCTCCGCCAGATCCCGGCCTCCCTCCCCCTCCCTATGTGCCTCGCAAGGGAATGTCCAACCCGCCGCCCCGCATTCCTTCGAAGCCACCTCCTGCGCCGGATCTTCCGAGGATGCCTTTGGACTCGGACATGTCGTTGGCACAGGAGCTCTCCGCGAAGCTGCCGCCACCGCCGCAGTTCGCCAACGCACCCACCTCTCTCCCGGCGGTCACCGCACCTGAAGTGATCACGGACGACAACGAGGTCACACCCTCGCCGTTCAAGCCGCACGGCTTCCCGCCTCCGCCGGCCGTTGTCGACGATCTTCCCAGGATGCCGATGGACTCGGACATGGCGCTGGCGCACCAGCTCGACGCCAGTCTGCCTCCTGCTCCACAGATCGAGAACCTTCCGCCTCCGCCTGCGGCCCCGAACCTTCCGCCTCCACCTGCGGCCCCGAACCTTCCGCCTCCGCCTGCGGCCGCGAACCTTCCGCCTCCACCTGCGGTGGCGAACCTTCCGCCCCCGCCTGCAGTCGCGAACCTTCCGCCTCCGCCTGAGGTCGCGAACCTTCCGCCTCCGCCTGCGGTCGCGGTGGCTGCGCCTGCGGAGCTCGCGCCGGCCGCGATCGAAGTCGTGGTCGCCCAGCCTGAGCCCGAGCCTCCGCCACGCAGCACGCGCAACTCTGACGCCGCGCCGATCAGTGGATCGCTCGAGCGCCCGTCCACGCGAGAGGCTGCTAGGGCATGGCGTCAGCCTGGCCAGGGCGAGCAGGTACGCGTGGTCGATTCGACCATGGTCGAGGTGGAGCATGCGCTCGCACCTCCCGTGGTACTTGCTGCTACGCCTGCGATGAAGGTGGTGGTGGATGGGCGCGCACCGTCGCGCATGGATCCCACGATGCGCCTGCAAGCGATCACGGTGCGAAAGACCGGACCGACCGCGTTCGTGATCATCGTGGGCGCATTGGTCGTGATCGTGGGCGTGGTCGTGCTTCGAGCGGTCCTGATCGGGCGCGACACTGTGACCGCGACGGCGCGTCCAGTGGTCACGAGCAACGTCAATGCGTTGCGCAGCGTATCGCCCGCGGCTTCTGAGGCAGAAGCGCCTGCGCCGGCTTCGGCGACAGCTTCTGCGCAGGCGGACGCTGCGCCATCCGCGGCACCAGCCCGACCGGTCGACGTTTCCGCGCTGCCAACGGCAAGCGCGCGCACTCCGCTGCCTGGCAGCACGGACGCGAGCAAGCCTCCGACCCCGGGGCCAGGTGCGGCGAAGCCGCCTGCCACGGGCAAGGCCGCAGGCACGACACCTGCCGGGACATCGACCGGGAGCAAGGTTCCCGACTTCGGGGGACGCGAATGAAGGCGAATCGGACTATCGGGATGGGCCGCGCAGCCTGGAGCGTGCTGCTCGCAGTGGGGATCGGCCTGGCAGCTCCTGCGACGGCGCACGCGCAGGCATCGCCCAAGGACAAGGCCGCAGCAGAGGCGCTGTTCCTCGAAGCCAAGAAGATGATGGAGGCGGACCAGTACCAGGACGCCTGTCCCAAGCTGGAGGAAAGCCACAAGCAGGACCCGGCCGCGGGGACGCTGATGTACCTGGCGCACTGCTACGAGAAGACCAAGCGACCGGCTCGGGCGTGGGCAACCTGGCGTGCAGCAGAATCCATGGCACGCGCGGCTGGAAAGGCCGAGCGCGAGAAGACCTCGCGCGAAAAGGCGGAGGCGCTCGAATCCACGCTATCGAGCCTGCGCATCAACGTGCCGGCTGACGCAAAGCTCCCAGGGCTGGAGATCAAGCGCGACGGCGAGGTCGTAGCACCGGCGAGCTGGGGAGAAGCGGCACCCATCGATCAGGGCGACCACGAGATCTCGGTGACGGCTCCGGGACGCAAGCCGTGGAAGGCATCCTTCAAGATCGGCGCCGCACGCTCGAAGGAAACGGTCGAGATCCCAGTGCTCGAAACAGAAGGCGCAGCCGCCGCACCAGCCTCCACGGCGGACAAGAAGCCGAGCGAACCGCCGACTGCAGCGCAGGATGCTTCCCCTGCCTCGTTCTGGACCCAGCAGAAGATCGGGTTCGTGGTAGGAGCGGCCGGTCTCGTCGGGCTCGGCGCCGGGGCGTACTTCGGCCTGCGTGCATCGTCCAAGGAGAAGGACTCGAACTCGCACTGCATGGCAGAGAACCAGAACTGGTGCGACGAAACCGGGTTGGCGCTCAACAAGCAGGCGCAGGATGCAGAGAAGGTGGCCATTGGCGCTTTCGTGGCTGGTGGAGTGTTGACCGCGGCAGGAATCGTTCTGGTGCTGACGGCGCCGAGCGGGCAGCCGACTTCGGCTCCCAAGGTAGGCCTGGCTCCCCGCGTTGCGCCGGGATTCGGCGGCTGGGTGCTAAGCGGCAATTGGTGACACCTTAGTTATTGGAGAATCCCATGTCGTTCCGATGGCTGCGCGCTGCACCGCTGCTGCTGTCTTGCGTGCTCGGTGCTTGCAGCTCCGATTCCACCGAGCCTGTGGTCGATTCCAAGGCCTGCGCGGACGGCAAAACGCGGTGCGGCTCTGCGTGCGTGGACTTGAACAAGGATCCGCGGTACTGCGGCGCATGCGGGCGCAGCTGCGACGTGGGACAGGTCTGCTCACGCGGGTCGTGCCAGCTCGCATGCCAGAATGGCCTGACGGACTGCAGCGGAGGGTGCACCAATCTCAAGACCGACCTGGGGAGCTGCGGCGCGTGCGAGACCAGGTGTGACAGCGGCATGGTCTGCTCGGCAGGGACCTGCGCGGCTTCGTGCCAGGCAGGGCTCACGCTGTGCGCGGGGCTGTGCATCGACACGCAGGGAGACCTGGACAATTGCGGCGCTTGCGGCAAGCCCTGCGCCCAGGGGCAGCTGTGCGCCAAGGGCAAGTGCAGCAGGAGCTGCGAGCAGGGGTTGGTGGACTGCAACGGGCAATGCCGGGATCTGACGGCCGACGAAGCCAATTGCGGCGTGTGCGCTACTGCTTGCGCCGCAGGGGAAAGATGCGTTGCAGGCAAGTGCGTGGTCGAGTGCGGCACCGGGCTGACCGACTGCAGCGGCAGCTGCAAGGACCTGGCCCATGACCCGACCCACTGCGGAGACTGCGCCATGGTGTGCCCAGCCGCGCCCAACGCGACACCGGTGTGCACCGATTCGACCTGCGGCTTCGTCTGCAAGGCGAACTTTGCGAATTGCGGCTCAGGAAGCTCCCAGGATGGGTGCAATACCGATCTGAGCACGGACCCGTTCAACTGCGGGGCTTGCGGCCATTTCTGCTTGGGGAAGAGCTGCGTTGCGTCGCAGTGCGAGGTCGAGACGCTGGTCACGGGGCTGACGGATACGGCGTTGACGAGCAACGGCCAATTCCTGTTCTACCGCGGCTACGAGTCCATCATGCAGCTGCCACTCGATGGTGGCAGCGTGCCGGTCGTGTTCGCCTCTGGGGTTCCCATCGCCTTTCAGATGGCGATCCACGGCAACTTTCTGATCTGGACCGAGTACAACACCGGAGTGTGGACCGCTCCGATCCTGGGCGGAACGCCCATGCCTCTTGCCACAGGCAGTGGTTGGCTGTCCGAGGCCATGACCGTGGGCCAAGGGTACGTCTACTGGACCAACGACAGCGATTCGTCGATCCGCAGGGTCTCGCTCGCAGGCGGCCAGCCTGAGCTGATCGCAACCAACCAGTCTGCCGTCAGCGCCATTGATACAGACGCTACCCACGTGTACTGGACCAACCAGGCGGGGGGACCTGAGCGATCCCCTCGATTTTTGCAGCGTTTGACGACAAATATCTCCGGGCCGGGAATCCATCGGTCTCGTCGGGTGTTGGCGGCGCATGAAAAAGCCGCTTCCCTTGGTTCGACGCCTGATTCCACGTGCGATTTCG
>JACRCQ010000071.1 GCA_016218915.1 Deltaproteobacteria bacterium | reverse complement strand
GTCAGGGCCTCTACTGGTACAGCTGCATCCCAACGATGCGCGAGGAGTGGCTGACCCGCTTGATGTCCGCGTTCGACCGCATCGTGCGAGAGCATTCGTTCTTCAGCCAATTCTTCGGGATGAAATGAGGGGATGGCTCAGTGCCGCCGCACCTGGGGCTCTCGAGGGCGTCGATGTCGTGCACGGGTTTCAAGAGATCCGCCCACAGGATAAGTGCGTCGCAAGACGGCGGCAGGCAGCGACAGTTGCGCTCCTGCGACACACTGGGCACTTTATGACGGCAGCCGACGAATGATCCGATGGGTAGTTTGGGGGGCGTGAATCACAAAGGGGAACGCGCCTCCCGGCCCTGCACTACCAGCGAGGTGCCGACGTCGCTAATCTCGACACGACCACACAACGCCAAGACATCAGCGCCGTAGGACGAGTCGAGCACGAAAACCAGAGCATCGACATGCAGACTGTCCAACTCCCGAAAGAGCTTCTCCGAGACCTTGGCCCCAACTGCGGAGTCAGCCTTTGCCTGAGCAGCAGAGAGCACACGCATATTGAGAATTATGTTGCCCCGACGGAAGCCGTCCATGCAGATATCGAACAGGTCCCGCAAGGCAAGAAACCTCTGGTTCCCACTCGCGGATCGGACGCACAGATACGCCGCGTCGCCATCGACAAGCACCCCTTCCAGGCGTCCGTCATGATACTGGACTCCTCTGATGACGCCATCGGCGTCGAGGTTCACAGGGACCATCTTTCCGCCTCCGGAGGTTTGGCTGCTATTCGACAGCCCATCCTAGCCGAAGACCCGTCCGGCCGGAACGTCCGCGGTCCGGCGAGCGTGGATGCGCGGCGAATGTGGGTGGTTCAGGAGGCGGATCGTCCCACCCCTCGACAACCAGCGCACCCCCGTGATGCAATCCCCCGATGCAGTGGCGACGCGCCAGTCCTGTCGTGCTCGGAATCGTGTTCGGCCTCATTGCCGCTCTGATCATCCTCGCCGTTTTCGGCCGACGAACCGTGCAGGCCCCGGACGGCAAGCTCCCAGCGCCCCTTCTGCCTGAGGCCAACGGCGCCTTGCGCGAGGTGGCGCTGCACTACGTCCCCAAGTTCGATGCCCTGGTCGATGCGCCCTACACCGACTTCCTTCGCGCCATCGATCCCCAAGTGCGCGTGGTGTTCGTGATCCCGCAAGGCCTGTCCAAGCCTGAGCGCGACCAGCTCGATCAGCTCCTCGCTCGGATCGACCCGACCGGAGCCCTTGCAAAGCGCGTGAGCGTGGTGGAGAGCCCAGGGCCGATCACGACCTGGTCCAAGGACCGCGCCCTGGTGACCCGATCGCCAGGTCCCGGCCTGCCTGCCTTGCTGATCGCTCCCTCCGAGCCCACCAAGCAGTGGGCAGAGCGTCACAACGACTGGCTCACCGTGCAGTCGATCGCGCGCTGGTCTGCAGGGCGGTTCAAGGCAGACATCGTGCCGCTCGACTTTGACGCCGGCGATTTCATCATCGATCACGGCACCGTGATCGTGGACACCAACCTGCTGGAAAAGAACCGGCACCGGGGCATCGGAGACGTGATCGAGCTTCGCAAGCGGCTGGTCGCATGGCTGCGTGCGCCGGTGATCGTGCTTGGCAAGCAGCCTGGCGACACCCCGCGCCACCACATCGCGATGTACATGACGCCGCTGCAGGAGAAGGTGGTGCTGGTGGGCGATCCCAAGGCAGCCAAGGCGATCGTGGGCGATCCGTTCGATCCCGGGGATGCGAACGGCGACACAGGCGAGCCGCTACGCGCCGACTTCTCCGAGGAGATGACCAACCGGTTCGAGCTTGCAGCGCGCGAGATGGCAGCCAACGGCTACCGCGTCGTGCGCGTGCCCAACGTGCCCTTTGATCACAAGACCTACATGGCCTACACGAACGGTGTGTTCGAGACCCGCGCAGGCAAGAACATCGCGTACATGCCGGTGTACGGCGTGGAAGCGCTCGACAAGGCCGCGCGCGAGACCTACGAGAAGCTCGGATGGGAAGTGCACACCACGCGCGTGAAGTCGATCTACCCGTTCCACGGCACGATCGGCTGCGTGGTCAACGTGCTCGCGCGCGACTGACACCAAGGCACACGAAGGGCCCGGGCAAGCCATGAAGTCGAAACGCTCCGATCGAGGATACCTGGTGCTCGACATCGAGACCGTGATCGACCCCGAGCTTCCGTTGAGCGCAAAGGTGGAGCAGCAGCCGCCCGCGCTCCCGCCGCCGCCGTACCACCAGGTAGTGGTGATCGGGCTCCTGTGGATGGACGCAAGCTACCGGGTGATCCGCATCGGCGCCATTGGCGAGCCCAAGAACGAGCGGCAGATCCTCACGGACTTCGTGAAGTTCATGCACGACAAGCGTCCTGACCTGGTCACCTACAACGGACGCGGCTTTGATCTTCCGGTCATTGCATCGCGGTGTCTCAAGCACGGCGTCCCGTTCACGCACTACTTCCAGGCCTCGGAGGTGCGGTACCGGTACTCGTCGGCCGGGCACTTTGATCTCATGGACTTCATGGCCGACTTCGGAGCAGCGCGCGCTGTGCCGCTCGACACCATGGCCAAGCTGATCGGGCTGCCTGGCAAGGTCGGCGTGGATGGCAAGGATGTGGGGCCCATGGTCCATGCGGGGCGCATCGCGGAGGTGGAGGCGTACTGCCTGTGCGACGTGGTGCAGACGACCGGCCTGTTTCTGCGGGTGCAGCTGATTCGAGGGATGATCGAGCTCGACGCCTATCGCGCGGCGATGGGGTCGCTGCTGGAGATGATCGGCTCGGACGAACGTCTCGCGCCCGTCCACGCAGGGATCCAGCGCGAAAAGCTCATGCTGGAGTAGGACAACTAGCAATTAGGAACAGGAACAGAGAAGGCGAACGCGAATCCATTCCGAATTCTGAATTCGCATTCCTGTTCCCAGTTCCTAGTTCTCTACAGCGGGATATTGCCGTGCTTCCGGGGCAGGTTGCTCTGGCGCTTGTCCTTGAACATGTCGAGCGCGGCATTGAGCCGTCGCCGGAGTGCGCGCGGGAAGATGACCTCGTCGATGTACCCGAGCTCCGCAGCCTTGTACGGGCTCGCGAACGTGTCGCGGTACTCCTGGATCAGCTTTGCGCGCTCTGCTTCTGCATTCGCCGACTTCGCAAGCTGGTTGCGGTAGATGATGTTGACCGCACCATCCGGACCCATCACCGCCACCTCCGCTGTGGGAAATGCGATGTTGTAGTCTGCCCGAATGTGCTTGGACGCCATCACGTCGTACGCCCCGCCGTAGGCCTTGCGCGTGATCACCGTGAGCTTCGGCACAGTCGCTTCCGCAAATGCGTAGAGCAGCTTGGCCCCGTGCACGATGATGCCGCCATACTCCTGGTCCGTGCCAGGAAGGAAGCCGGGCACGTCCACGAACGTGATCAGCGGGATGTTGAAGCAGTCGCAGAAGCGCACGAAGCGGGCAGCCTTGAGCGACGCGTTGATGTCCAGGCATCCGGCCAGCATCATCGGGTTGTTCGCCACCACCCCGACCGAGCGTCCCCCGATCCGCGCGAACCCCACGATCATGTTTCGCGCGTACTCCTCGTGGATCTCGAACAGATAGCCGTCGTCCACCACGGCCCGGATCACGTCCTTCATGTCGTAGGGGCGATGGGACTCCACGGGCACGACTGTGTCGAGCTCCAGGACGTCGCGATCGCACGGATCGTTGCAGGGGCGCTTCGGCGGATCCTCGGTGTTGTTCGAGGGCAGGAACGAGAGCAGCTCTCGGATGGAAGCGATGCATGCGCGATCGTCAGGGGCTGTGCGGTGGCAGACCCCGCTCTTGGCAGCGTGCGCGTGGGCGCCCCCGAGCGCCTCCTTGGTCACTTCCTCGTGCGTCACCGCCTTGATCACGTCAGGCCCGGTGATGAACATGTACGAGGTCTTGTCGACCATGAAGATGAAGTCGGTGATGGCGGGCGAGTAGACGGCGCCGCCTGCGCAGGGGCCCAGGATGGCGGAGATCTGCGGGACCACTCCAGAGGCCAGGGTGTTGCGCAGGAAGATCTCGGCGTAGCCGCCGAGCGACTCGACGCCTTCCTGGATGCGCGCACCGCCCGAGTCGTTGAGCCCCACCACGGGGATCCCGACCTTGGTGGCGTGGTCCATGACCTTGCAGATCTTGGCGGCATAGGCGCCGGACAGCGAGCCGCCGAAGACCGTGAAGTCCTGGGCGAACACGCACACGCGCCTTCCATCCACGGTACCCCAGCCGGTCACCACACCATCGCCGAGAACCTTCTGGCTCTGCATGTCGAAGTCGGTGCACCGGTGGGTGACGAAGCGATCGAGCTCCACGAAGGAGCCTGGGTCGAGCAGCAGGTCGACGCGCTCGCGGGCGGACAGCTTGCCAGCTTCGTGCTGCTTGTCGATCCGCTGGGGATTGCCTTCGAGCGCCGTCTTGTTGAACTGATCGAGACGGTCGATTTCCGGTCGGGTGGGCTTGGCCATGGCGTAGGGGTGCTCGCGGGGCTTGGATGGTCAACCGGGTGGAGTGGTTTCGCTTCGGAAGATCTCGACCTTCTGGAGCACGACATCCTGGGAAGGGCGGCTGCCTTCGCAGGGAACGCGGGCGATTTTGGGCACGATCTCGACGCCCACCACGACATGGCCGAAAACGGTGTGCTTGTTGTTCAGGTGGGGCGTGGGCACCTCGGTGATGAACCACTGCGAGCCGTTGGTTCCGGGGCCCGCATTGGCCATGGACATCACGCCGGGCTTGTCGTGCTTGAGCTCGGGGTGGAACTCGTCCTCGAACTGGTAGCCCGGGCCTCCTGTGCCCCAGCGCACGGCAGCGCGCTGCTCGGTGGAGCGCGAGAGCGGGTCGCCGCACTGGATCATGAAGTTGGGAATCACGCGGTGGAACCGAACGCCGTCGTACATGGGCGTGTTGTGCATGGTCTGGCCGCTGAGAGAGTCGCGCCACGCGATGGTCCCCGTGGCGAGGCCGACGAAGTTCGCGACGGTCCTGGGGGCAAGGGTTTCATGCAGCAGCACCACGAGGGTGCCCTGGTTGGTGATGAGCCTGGCATACAGCTGGCCCGTTCCCGGGACCTGGATCGGCGGAAAGTTCATGGTCTCGTCTCCTGATTTCCCCACACGGTCAGGGCAGAAAGGGTGTCAGGGTCGAGCGTGGCCGGCTCGCGTGCAGCAGCGGCCTTGCCCAGCCCCGTGTCTCGATAGTGGAAGTAGGTCTCGCGCCAAAGCGTGCCGGCGACAACCACAAGAGAGGGGGGGGTGGGCCCGGAGCACGTCGGGCCCAGCGTCATGTCGCACAACACAGGCACTTTCGGCGCCTCTCCTCGCAGCACGTGGTCCCCCAGGCGCGTGGCGTATTCGCGTCCAAGCGACGAGAATTGCGGGCGAAGGACGAAGCGTTCGGGGTTGGCGGCGACCTCGTACAGGTCGCGCCCCGGGAGCCCGTCTGGCGCCTGCAACCCGAGCGCGCCGAGCACCGTCTCGATCACGTCGAGCGGCGTGGTGTGCGCATCCACGACCCGGCCTCCGTAGCGGCCCCCCGGGAAGTGGATGATGAGCGGCAGGTCGAGCAGGTCCTCGTCGAGACGCTCCCCGTCGCCGAACGGGACGCGGCTGGGACCCCCCAAGGCGACATCCGATGTGACCATCAGCAGCGTGGAATCCCACACGCCGAGCTTTCGGAGGTTTGCGATCAATGCACCCAGATTCTGGTCTTCCGAGATCAGCGCCAGGGCATAGAATCCCTCGAGCCGCTCGCGGTCCGCAGGGGTGAGCCGCCATCTCGGGCGCCTGCCCCGCGCGCGCGCAAGCACCTGCCCGGCTCGTCGCGCTTCCACGGGCCCCGAGTAGTCTGCCGGAGGCAAGCTGCGAATCTCCTCCGCCGTCGCGGTCCAGGGCGGGTGCCCTCCGCGCGAGTGGACCATCGCAAGCACGCGCTCGTCCTTCGACTCCTGAAGCCGCGTCTCGATCCATCGTGCTCCGTCGATCAACGGCGCGCGCGTGTCCACGCCGGACACGGGCGAGAAGGCCTCGAACTTGTCCCACCCCCGATTGAAGCCGAACGCTTCGAAGCTGGTGGGATTGCCAGTGAACATTCCGCTTGCCACGCGACCGTCGTGGGCCACGGTCGCAAGGGTTGCAAAGCGCGCAGGCAGCCGCGCTGCAGCGTCCATGACCGCATGCGTCTGCGGCGGCAGCCCGGTGAGCATCGACGCAATCACCCCGGAGTTGACGGTCGTGATGCCGCGATGGTGGCGGAAGACCACGCTGGAAGAAGCCAGGTTCGTGAGCGCGGCCAGGGCCGGCACGTCGGCATAGGGCGGCAGGTGAGAGCGATCCGCGCTCGAGAGCACCACCACGATCACCGCCCGTGCTGGCGTGCGCGGAGGGACCGTGGCGCGACGCATGCTCACCGAAGGCTCGCCAAACAGGACCCGTCCTCCGGGCGACGACTTCTTGGAGACAAGCTCCAGGCTCACGAGCTTGCCTCGATACGCGTCGAGCGGCACGTTGACCTCGGCGGATTGCTCACGCTCGCCCCCGACCTCGGAAGCGTGGATCACGACCGGCGCGCGTCCTGGCTCCACGATTCTCACGACGCCTTCGCCGTTTCCTGGTCCCAGGTATCCCAGCGAGGTCTGGAGCACCATGCCTTCTCGAACCGCGAGCCCACAGCGTACGGTCCCAGGTGCGCGCAATCCGATCGCGCGGCGAGGGCGATTGCCGATCACGGAATCGATCATCAAGTCTCGAGCCGTGGGGGGCGCAAAGGTCGACGGGTCTTCGTCGGGCTCGCCTACGCGGATCCAATCGAGCTCCGCGAAAGGCTGGTTGCGCGCCACGCCATGGAACTGGAGGGTGAGCGTGTGGGTGCCTGCTTCGAGCGGCTCGGTGGAGACCTTGGTGCTCACGACCTCGGAGGAAGCGCGGTTCAGGATCAGGGCGCCCCAGCTGCGGCCATCGATGCGCACGGTGACCTGCCGCGCAGCAACGCCCCTGACCCGTGCAGCGACAAAGACCGGGCTCGCATGATCGGTGTAGAAGGTCTGCGAGAGCGAACGGCCGAACGCTTGCGCCCAGGTCGACCCCTCGCGCGTGATGTTGGTCAAGTCCGCCGGCGGGGCCAGCGCGTAGCCAAACCGGCTCTCGGCGGATTGCGAGCCGAGGTCGAGAAACGCTCCCCGATGGTAGACATCGCATCGTGCCACGTCGTGCACCACGTCGATGACCACTTCCGTCTCCGGCGCCCCGGGCGCAGGCATCGAGGGGGGAGCATTGCCCGAGCCCACCGGGTCCGCCGACTTCTTGCAGCAACCGGAACCGGTCAGAGCGAGCAGCACCACTCCGGCGCGCCCGATCCAAGCCCGTCCTTTCACGGGGGCACCAGCGAGAAGCGCGTCCGACGATCGGACCGCACGTTCACCTCACGCGAGATCTCCTTGCCTCGCCAGCGCACCAGGACCGTGTGAGGGCCCGGCTTGACGACGACGGCGACCACGGGTCCGGTTCCCTTCTGGCGCCCCTCCACGAACACCACCGCATCGGGCTGCTGGGTGCGCACTTCCAGCAGGCTGGTCCCCTTGGGAAGACGCGAGCCTACCGGCAGCGGAAGATCCTCTTCCGCGGCTTCGTGATCGGCAGGGGGAGCGGCTGCAGACGCGCTGGCCGCAGGCGCAGATTCCTCGGGCGCAGCAGCGGACGGCGTGGACGAAGCTTCCACCTTGGGCGCAGGGGCTGACACCGCAGGCTGGGTCGCCGAGGGCAGCGGCGCGGAAGGCGCAGGTGCTGCCGCTTCGGGCGCTGCCTTGAGCCAGACGCCCCCTGCGACGAGGGCGACCACGATCAGCACGATCACGACGATGGGGCCCAGCAGCGATCGCGTCGGTACCTTCAGCGATGCTGAGCTGTCGCTCAGTACGACTTCGGCCGGCTTCCTGTCCTTGGGCTTCTCGTCGCGTCGCGCCTTTGGCTCTTCGCGCGCAGGTCGATCGCTCTTGGGCTCTACACGGGCCGGTCGATCGCTCTTGGACTCTTCGCGGGCCGGTCGATCGCTCTTGGACTCGTCGCGGGCCGGTCGATCGCTCTTAGGCGCAGCCGGCGTCGACGGCGGCCTGTTTCTAACCGCGGGCTCTGTGACACGCTCGCGAGAGTCGTCCTCCGGCGCGGCGTAGTCCCGGATCTCAGGGACCGGTTGCGGCTGCAAAGCTGCCAGGTTCTTGAGCGGACCGCGGACCAGCTCAGGAGAGGTCCCTGTGGCGCCTTCTGGAACGCTTGGTTCCGGGTTCGGGGCAGGCAGGGACGGTGTCTCGGGTCCGGGCACGATCGCATCTGGCGGCAGAGAGGGGATCGCGGGGCTTGTGCGCACGGAGCGCGGCTTGAGCTCACGCGCATCGAGCATCGGAGGGGGAGGACGCGGCGAAGGCAGAGATCTCCCCTCAGGATCGAGCACCTCGCGAATCACCGCCTCGGTCAGCGACGACGGGAGTCCATCTCCGGACTCGTGTTCTTCCACGGCGTCGTGATCGCCGATGAGCTCAGGCATCTCTTCGGTGCCGATCACGATCAGCTCCGGCGCCGACGTTCGGTCCCGGATGGCAGCCCGATCCGGCTCCGGGCGAGGCGTCGGGGTTCTCGAAGCTTCTGGCGCAGGGCGAAGCGTGGGAGCTCGGGAAGCTTCCGGCTCTCGGCTCGGAGCAGGTTCGAGCTTCGCAACAGGCTCGGACTTGGAGCTGGGCTCCGGTCGTGGCGCAGCCTCAGGCCTGGGAGCCGGTGCCTGCTCAGCGGGCGCCTCCGATGGTGCGGGTGGGCGCTGGGTGCGGCTGCGCACCGGGATGTTCATCGAGTCGAGCTGTCGGCGCGTCTCGTCCACCAGCAGATCGTTGCCCGCAGGTCCGATGATCGCTTCGATGCCGCCATGGATCGCAGCATCGTCGAGCAGCGCTTCGACCATCGCCGGCGCAGCCCGCCGCGACAGGATCAGCTCCTGGGGCGCAATGCCCTCGCCGAGCGCCATGAGCGTGGCTCGGGCGTGCTCCGGCATCGCGTCGATCATCAGCTGATCGAGCGCCAGGCTCACATTGCGGACTTCCAGGAGCCGGTCGCCGGACAGCAGGCTCTGCGCAGCGCGAGCCCGCGCGATCAAGGGATTGAGCTGCGAGGTCAGATCGCCACGCAAGGTGGCGCGGATCTGCGCGCTGGAGGGAAACGCATAGAATCTCCCTGACGCGACCCCGAGCAGGGAAACCAGCACGGCTTCGCCGCGCACGAACGCGCCGTCTTGCGCAGTTCGCGACGCAGCACGCGGGGCGCCGTCTCTGAGCTCGACCTCGTAGACGTACTTCGCGTCCCGCACCGTCAACCGCGCGTCGGCTTGCGCGGTGCCCACCAGCTGCAGCAGCGTTCGCGCGGTCAGCCCATCGAGCCTGCCGCGCACTTCCCCGCCCGCGCGCAGGCGAGACTCGACCCGGATGCGAGGCTGCAGGACTTCGTGCACGCGTCGAAGGATCGAGCTCGCGCTCGACTCCTTCTTGATGTAGCCGTCCGCCCGCGCCCCAAGCTCCCGCACCCGCTGCAGCAGATCCTCCTTCCACGACAGAAGGATGACCGGCGCGTCGCGCAGCGCGATGTCGCGCTTGAGCTCCCTGCACAGCCCGAATCCGTCGAGCTCGGGCATGATGATGTCCGAGATGACCAGGTCCGGCGTCGCCCGGAACGCCAGCTCCAGCGCCTTTCGCCCGTTGTGGGCTTCGTACACGAACGCGCCCGCCGCGCGCAGCAGCCCGCTCAGAAACCACGTGATCGCAGGATCATCGTCCACGACCAGGATCTTGCGACCCTCGAGCCGAATCGAATCCGTCTGCTCCTGGCTGTCGCGACCTGCCCGTCGCCTCGAGGGCACCTCGCTCCGCGGGTCATCGAGCCAGGGCGCGATTGGAACCGCGCCCGATGGACCGTTCGCAGAGAATCGCACGTCGCCGTTGCTTCGGATCGTCAGCGTCTCTCGCACCCGGGCCACAGCGCTCCAGACCGCGGCCAGGAGCTCGGTGCCCTTGTCGAGCTGGATGCGGACGCCTCTGGATTCGGGGCGCACGGCTAGGACGAGCCCGGCGCGAAGCTGCGCCACCAGCCGATCGGCAACCTCGTCGACGGTCAGATCGCCCATCGGAGCAAAGTCCGGAGCCACCCGTCCTCCGCTGGAGAACGCCTGCTCGGCAGCAGCGCGAAGGAGATCCGGCGGGACCGGCTTGGGCAGGCACCGCACGATCCCCAGCGAGAGCAGCTCGGTCGCCTGGTCCGGATGCGACCAGGTCCCGACCACCACGACCGGGACGGGCTCGGTCAACGGATCGCTGGCCAGGGCTTTCACGAACTCGATTGCGCCCTCGAGGTCCACGTCGATCACGACCAGATCCGGCGCAAGGGCACGTGCGAGGTCGATCGCGACCTTCATGTCCTCTGTGCGCTCGCACTCCATCTCGACGCGGCCCGGAACATGTCCCTGGTCGGTGAGCGCCTGCCGGAGCGGCTCTGCCCCGACCACGAGCACGGACAAGGGGAACCCGGCCGGAGGTGGCTGCGACTGCGGGGCGCCATCGGCTGTGGGCTCGAAGGTCGGCACCGACATGGGCTGCTCGGCCGCGACCTCGTTCCACGCCAAGGAGGGCAAGACGCGAAAAAGATCGTGGAACCAGGCGATCTCCTCGGATACGAGGGAGCCTGTGGAGGCAGCCTGATCCAGCCTGTGCTCGGCCTCATCGAGCTTGTCGGCCATCACACCGAACTCGAGCAGGCGCGAGCGGGTGGTCAGCGCGTGGATCCGGCGGCGGACCTCGTCGCGATGGCGAATGACGCCCGGCTCCTGCTCAAATGATGCCCAGTGCTGACGCAGCTCCGAGAGCCTTCGCCCGAGATTGGCCACGAAGTCGGCACGAACCCCTCCGAGCGGAGTCACCGCAGAGCTAGTCCGTGAGGTTTCCCCGGGGCCCGTGGGCATGGGTGCGACGTAGCATAGACGAAGGCTCAGCCCAAAGCGCCGAGTAGTTTGGGCTTGTGGAGGGGCCTTTGGAGGAGAGGTTCTGCGCGCGTGCGATCGCTGGGTCCAGGGGCTGCACCAGGATGAAAAGCCGCAACGCGGGGCAGGGATCGACTGAACGGTTGTTGCCGTGGAGGCTCGGCCCGGGCAAGAAGCCGCCAAGCACCCGGATTTGTACCGATTCGGTAGGAAAAGGCCCTGGCAGCGTCAGCCTGGCCTCTGGGGCGCCTCCAAAGCTGGGCTGACGGACAACAGGAAGTGCTTCCCCTTCGGCCTTGGTCCGTCCAACCTACGATCTGGCGGGGGACAAGTTGCCCCGATCCGGCGTATCAATACAAACTGGCAAGGTATTGTTGCGGGCTTCCACGGGAAGAAGCCCGCACCTGAATCACGAACATGGAGGTCTTGGCATGAGGACGCAGTTGCGCTTTTGGATGACGGCCGCGATCGCGGTCAGCGCGATGGCAACGAACGGCTGCAGCAGCACGGAGAAGACGCAGGACCCCGGCCCCACGTACAAGTACCCGGACGCCCCGGCGTTCTGCGCTGGCGTTGCCAAGGCGATTTGCACCGACAAGTTCGTGGCAGCGTGCGCGGGCAGCAAGGACAACTGCCCGGTCAAATTGCAGGCTGACACCTGCAAGGTCATCAACACGGGCACCTACCGCCCTGCGGTCGCCGAGGACTGCGTCAAGGCCTACGAAACGGCCTACGACGACGGACAGCTCTCCGGCACCGAGCAAGCAGCGATCACGGCTGCCTGCACCATCGTGTTCGGCGGCAATGGCGGGACCGGCGCTCAGTGCACG
Organism: Deltaproteobacteria bacterium; assembly: GCA_016218915.1. Taxonomy (GTDB): domain Bacteria; phylum Myxococcota_A; class Polyangia; order Polyangiales; family Polyangiaceae; genus JACRCQ01. The sequence continues at coordinate 156,710 of JACRCQ010000071.1, read as the reverse complement.
AAGCTGACCGATTGCGATCTGGACGCCAAGCTGCAGTGCGTGAAGGGCAAGTGCGAGGTTCCGGACGAGGTGGCAGCAGGTGAGGACTGCAGTGCCGACGACAAGACGTGCGAGAAGGGCTACTACTGCACCGCCGCGGACAAGATCTGCGCCAAGGCTCCGGTCGCTGGCGGCGCATGCAGCGCCTCGAAACCGTGCGCTGAGGAGTTTCTGTGCGTGATCGCCTCAGGGGGCACTGAAGGCCTGTGCCAGTCGAAGATCGCGGATGGAGAGGCTTGCACAGCGGGCGCGGACTCCGATTGCGCCTCGAAGCTGTGCGTCCCTGGCCCGGGCAAGGACGCTGGGACCCTGGACTACACCTGCGGATCCGTACACATCTACAGCCCCTTCGATCCCTACTGCCAGCTGTCGAAGTAGCCGCGCGCGCCGCTTCTTTCTCCCGAATCCCCTGCTCTGACCCGGCGTGCACGATCACGCCCCCGTGACGTCCCAGGCCCGGGTGCGTTAGACTCCCGCGCCATGAGCGCACGGAACTGCACCCTGTTGGCGATCGCTGCCCTGTTGTCCGCGCTGGCGAGCACTGCCTGTGATGAGCCGAAGAAGCCCACGGCCGGGCCGGACGCTGCAGCCGCAGCCGCGTCCACCCCCGCGGCCGCCTCCACTCCCCCGGCGCCGGCGAAGATGCCCGAGGTGACGTTGGATGCGACCCACGTTCAGATGGGCATGGATGACCTGCTGCTGAACGTCCCTTCCTACGCGACCGCGCTCAAGAACATGATCGCGAAGTACCCGACCGCCAGCGCTGACAAGGTCGTGCTCAACGCTGCGCGCAACAACAAGGTTCCGGACGTGACCACGATTGTCTACGCGCTGTTCGACGGCGGAGCCAAGACGATCCAGGTGCTCACCAAGCCGCGCGGGACGTTCCCTGGTCAGCTGACGCTCACGCCAGACACTCTGTATGCGAAAAAGGCCCAGCCCTGCACCTACGCGGGCATGGTGCTCAAGGACTTTGCGCCGACCTTCTGGCACATCAAGGGGGGCATGGCGAAGAAGTACCCCAAAGGAATGGCTGGCCCGGACTTCTCCGCCATGCACGAGATGTGGTCCAAGGAGATCGGCTCGTGCTCGTCGACCATCTTCTACTTCTCCGCTGACGAAGGCGTCGAATGGGGACATGCATTCGACCTGGCGACATCGGTCGTGGCTGCGAAGTACAACATCGACACCTTCATCCTGCTGCGGGAGATGCCGACCGCGGGCAAGCCGGTGAAGGTTGGCCCCTGACGCGTCTGCTCACGTCCCTGCGAGCAACGCGTCGAGCTTTCCCTTGGCCTCCAGCTCAGCCAGATCGTCGTAGCCGCCCACGGGGGTTCCGCCGATGAAGATCTGCGGGACCGTGTGGCGTCCGGTCGCGGTGCGCAGCCAGTCGCGCTTGCGCGGATCGTTCGCTACGTCGATTTCCTCGAAGCAGACCTTCTTCTTGCGCAGCAGGGCGCGGGCCATGATGCAGTAGGGGCAGGTGGGCGTGCTGTAGAGCTCTACGCGGGCCATGGCTGAGTCCTTGTGCAGTGGCACGGGGCAGCACAAAGGCGTGCTGACCCGACGGCAAGGAATGATAGTTTAGCCCTCATCATGGCGGGCACCACAAAAGACCAGGAAACCACGTTGCAGTTGGATCGGTACTCGGCAGAGGCCAAGGCGCTGGTGGCCGGAGCGCAGGGATTGGCCGACGAGCGCAAGCACGGGGAGGTCGAGCCGCTCCATTTCATGGTTCGCGCGCTGGATCGAGACCCGGGCATTGCCGAAGTGTTTCGCAAAGCCGGCGCTGAGCCCGCGGAAGTGATGTCCGCAGCCGAGACCGCGCTGCGCAGGCTTCCGCGCTCTGCCGCGGGCGTCGCCTATCTGTCGCAGCGATTCCTCGACATGATGGCGCGCGCAGAGCGCGAGGCGGATCGGGACAAGGTGCAGGAGGTCGGCCTGGAGAATCTCCTCAACGCGCTGTCGCAGGAGATCGGCGGGGCCACGGGCGACGTGCTCTCAGCCTTCCATATCGGGCCCGGCGCGTTTCGCCCGCACATGGCTGCGCTCAAGTCCGTGCCCCGGACCACGAGCACGGCCAAGAGCGCGGATTCGAAGCTCGCAGATGCGGTCGCTAGCTTCACGCGGGACCTGGTCGCTCTCGCGCGATCGGGCAAGGTCGATCCGGTCATCGGGCGTGACGGCGTGGTGCGGCGTCTGCTGCAGATCCTCGAGCGGCGGGGCAAGAACCACCCGCTGATCGTGGGCGAGCCCGGGGTCGGCAAGTCGGCGATCATCCGCGCATTGGCAGCGCGCGTGCGCGACGGCGACGTGCCTGCGAACCTCGCCGACCTGCGCATGCTCGAGTTCGACACCGGCGCGATCGTGGCCGGCGCCAAGCTTCGTGGCGAGCTCGAGGAGCGGGTCAAGCGTCTCATCGAGGCGCTCGCAGCGGATGCTGCGCATGGCAATGCGATCCTGGTGGTGGAGAACTTCGATGCTCTGCTGGGGCAGGGCGCCACGGGCGCGGGCGTGGGAGACCTGCTCAAGCCGGTGCTGGCGCGCGGAGACGTTCGCTTCCTGGGAACCACGACGCCCGAAGGCATCCGCAAGATGCAGGACCGTGATGCGGCCCTGCTGCGGTGTGTGACGCTGGTGGCCGTAGATGCGCCTGCGGTGCCGCAGGCGATCGAGATGCTTCGCGGGATCGCGACGCGCTACGAGGAGCATCACAGGGTGCGCATCGGCGAGGCCGCGATCGTGGCAGCCGTGCAGCTTGCCAAGCGCTACGTGCAGGATCGCGCGCTGCCTGACAGCGCGATCGATCTTCTCGACGAGGCGTCGGCGCGCAAGCGCGTGGAGATCGAGGGGGTTCCGGCAGAGCTCGACAACCTGATCCGGAGGCTCGAGGCCGTGCGCGCGCAGGAGACGTCGCTGGCCGATGACGACGACGAAGCGAGCGTCAAGGTGCGTGAATCGTTGAAAGCGGAAGCTGCGCAGCTCGAGCCGAAGGTGGCTGAAGCGCGCGCCGCGCTGGAGTCGCGCCGAGGGGCGCTCGCGGCCGTGCAGGTGCTGCGTCGCGAGTCGACCGAAGCCCAGACCGCTCTGGAGAAGGCGCGCAAAGAGCGCGACTTCGCGCGACTCGGCGAGCTGGAGCACGTCACCATTCCGGATCTGGAGCGCAGGCTCGCTGCCGCGGAGCAGGCCGTGCAACGCGTCGGAGGCGGCACCGAAGGCTCCAACCTCGTGACCGATCAGGACATTGCAGCCACGCTCGCCGAGTGGACCGGCATCCCGGTCCAGAAGATGCTCGAGGCAGAGACCGACAAGCTCGTTCGCATGGAAGACCGGCTGACGCAGCGAGTCGTCGGACAAGACGAGGCCGTACGGGCCGTGAGCCGCTCGGTCCGTCGGGGGCGCGTGGGGCTTCGCGATGCCGGAAAGCCGATCGGCTCGTTCCTGTTCCTGGGGCCGAGCGGCGTGGGCAAGACCGAGCTCGCCAAGGCGCTGGCGGAGTTTCTGTTCGACGACGAGCAGGCGATGACCCGCCTGGACATGAGCGAGTTCATGGAGCGGCACATGGCGCAGCGCCTGGTGGGCGCGCCGCCTGGATACGTGGACAGCGAGCAGGGGGGATTCCTGACCGAGGCGGTGCGGCGACGCCCCTACAGCGTGCTGCTGTTCGACGAAGTGGAGAAGGCGCATGCCGATGTGTTCAATCTGCTGCTGCAGGTGCTGGACGATGGCCGGTTGACGGACGGGCGAGGGCGGCTGGCGGACTTCTCGAACACGGTCGTGATCATGACCTCGAACATCGGGGCGCAGCGGATCCTGGAAACCGAGCCGAAGCTGTTCGAGAGCGAGGAAGGGCGCGACGCGGTCCGCGACGTGCTCCTGACCGAATTGCGGGCGTTCTTCCGTCCGGAATTCCTGAATCGCGTGGAGGACATCGTGGTCTTCCAGGCACTGACGCGTCCCAACCTCCGCGGCATCGTCGACATCCAGCTGCGCAAGCTGGAGAAGCTGCTGAGCGATCGACAGGTCAAGGTGGTGCTCACCGACGCGGCCAAGGATCGGCTGGTGGAGATCGGCTACGAGCCTGCCTTTGGAGCCCGGCCGCTTCGCAGAGCGATTCTGCGTCACGTGCAGGATCCGCTGGCCGAGACCTTGCTGGCCGGCAAGTACGTCAAAGGCGACACTGTGCGTGTGGATACCGCTGGCGAGAAGTTCAAGTTCGAGAAAGCCTAGGCGCGCCGAGTTGCTCGGGTCGGACCGCGCGTGATACAGTTGTCTTTCCAGATGCTTAGTGCCGAATGCGGGACAGCGAGGCGCCCGCTGCGCGGACGAACGCGATCGTCTGTGCGGCTTGCATTCCGTCTCGCGACCAGGAGGGCCGTTGCATGAAGACCTTGAAGATGCCTCGACGTCGCATGATGGCCGTGATGGGTGCTGCAGCCGCGCTGGTGCCGGCCGTGGCCGCATCAGCCGCAGAGCCCAAGCGCGCTCGCGCCCCAAGGGCGCCCCGCGCGCCTGCCCCGTCCGAGCAGTCCGGCTCTGCGTTGGTCGCGCCCCTGGTCGCCGGCTCGGCGCTGGGCAGCTGGCGCGTGGTTCGCACTTTCGCCGTGCGCGCCGGAGCCGTCTCCCTGGAGCTCAAGGACTCTTCCGACAGGCTTTTCTACCTGGACATCTGCAAGCGAGACCGGCGCCAGTCCGCGCCCAAGCCTCCTGCTTGCACGGATCTGTACGACATCTTCGTTGCCAATGAAGGCGATGGCTCAGCCGCGACGCTCGAGGATCACGGGCTGGCGGCCATGGCAGTCGCCGAGGTGGTGCGCGCCAACGAGCACGCTGTGCCCGTTGCCGGCATGCTCACCCTGCGCGAGCGGCTTCGTCGTCACCCAGACCAGGTGATGCGCGGGTTCTGACCGGACAGCCATGCTGCTCGTCGAGCTCTCGCCCCGCTGCAACAACGCCTGCGTGTTCTGCTCGCAGGCGCTCGAGCGATGCAACGGCATCCGGGAGGTCGACGACGTCTACGTGCAGCAGGTGCTCAGCGCAGCCGCGGGAGCACGCGTTGCGGTGGTGGGCGGCGAGCCCACGCTCGATCCGCGGCTGCCAGGCATTTGCGTGCGCGCGCGGCAGGCTGGGGCCCAGGCGATCGTGGTGCAGACCAATGCCCGCATGCTCGCCTACCCGCGCTACGCGGGAGAGCTGGCCCAGGCAGGCGTGAGCGCGCTCGAGGTTTCGCTGCAAGGCTCCTCGGTTCCGATGCACGACTACCACACGGCTGTGTCCGGATCCTTCAAGCAGACGGTCCGTGGCATCGCAAACGCGGTCGCTGCAGGCATGTCCGTGTCGGTCACGACCGTGGTGACGCGATCGAACCTGCGGCACCTGTCCGAGATCGTGCGCGTGGTCCACGCGCTGGGTGCGCGCGCGCTTCGCTTGCGACGCGTGCATCCGGTGGGGCGCGCCCTGGAGCTGCAGCAGCGCCTCGTGCCTGCAGCCGTGCTTGCCGCGCAGCATCTTCAGCAAGCGCGTCTGGTGGGAGACCAGCTCGGTGTGCCGGTGTTCTTCGAGGTCGTGGCCGACGAGGCGCTGGGATTCGTGGACTTCGTGGGAGGCCAGGAGCCGGCAGAGCCCGAGGCTTCGATGTCGTTGAAGGATGCACAGGCAGCCCTGGTCGTGGAGCGCGCGCGTCCGGCGCTCACCGAAGACCGTGGGCGCGATCGGCTTTCCGGACAAGCTCTGCGCGAGCTGTTCCCGGACCTGTTCGAGCCAGCATCGGAGGGGCGCTAGCCATGGCGAACCTCGGGTACATGCAGCTGGTTCGGCACTGCAACCAGTATTGCCGAATCTGCTCCAATCCCGAGACTCCCTACGTGCTCGACTTCGAGACCGCATGTCGCGAGATCGACGACTTCGCAGCCCGCGACTACGAGGGAGTGATCCTGACCGGCGGCGAGCCGTCCCTGTCCGAGATCGTTCCGCAGGTGGTGCGCTACGCGCTCGGCAAGGGCCTGTCCGTGCGGATGATCACGAACGGGTCGCGTCTGGCGGACGGCGAGCTTGCGGATCGTTACATCGAGGCCGGGCTCAAGCACTTCCATGTGTCGCTGTACTCCAGCAGGGCAGAGGTGCACGACGCGATCACGGGCGTGAAAGGGTCGTTCGAGCTCGCGTGCAAGGCCATCGACAACCTGGGCGCACGGGGTGCAGCGGTGAACCTGAACTCGGTGATCAACCGGTTCAACTGCGACCACCTCGACGAGCTCGCCCGCATGATCGTGCGCCGATTCCCGTTCGTGGATCACGTCGTGATCAACAACCTCGATCCGTCGATGGGAAGGGCGGAGACGAATCGTGAGGTGCTGCACCGCCTCGCGGACATGGAGGTGTCGCTCACGCTCGCGTTGCGAATCCTGGCTGCGGCGGGCAAGACGTTTCGCGTGGAGCGCGTGCCGCTGTGCTACATGGCCGAATTCGCCTGGGCCTCGACCGAGACCCGCAAGATCATCAAACGCGAGGAGCGCATGATCCACTTCCTCGATGAGAAGGGGACCGTGCGCCAGACCAGCTTCCGGCACCACAAAGCCCCGGTGTGCGAGGTGTGCAGCCTCGATTCGATCTGCGCCGGGCTGTTCGAGATGGGGCACGGATACGAGGCGGCAGAGCTCGCCCCGCTGTTCGTGGACAAGGATGCAATCGTGCGACGCGTGACCGGGTCGAGCCCGGACGCGCGGGGACCTTGATGCTGCTTGGATTCGCCATGCGGCCCATGGAGGGTCGCGTAAACCTGCCAGGAGGTGATTCATGAGTGCTCATCGTCGTGGAGTTGGCGTCCGGTTGTTCGCAGCCACTGGCACCATGGCTCTCCTCGGGTGGATGGCCGCTTGCTCGGCATCCGGTTCCGGTGACGACACGGCCTATCCTCCGGTAGGAGGATCGGGCGGAGATCAAGGGGACACCGGTCCCGGGGACACGGGCGGAAGCGCTGGCAGCAAGGCGGACGGCGGCGACTCCGGAGGCACTGCGGGCAAAGCGGGCGCCGATGCGAGCGATGCCAAGCCCGACGTGCCGGTCGAGGCCTCGGGCGACGTGACGCCGGACCAGGATGGCGGAGCCGGCGGCTCGGATGCGGGCAAGGATGCGTCCGACGCAGAGGCTGGGCCGTGCTCGAGCAACCCGGAGGTCTGCGACGGCCTGGACAACAACTGCAACAACCAGGTGGACGAGGGCAATCCGGGCGGCGGCCAGACGTGCCAGACCGGCAAGCCTGGCGTGTGCTCCGCAGGCACCACGCAATGCATCAATGGCCAGATCAAGTGCGTGCAGAACGAGCTTCCAGGGGTGGAGGTCTGCGACGGGACCGACAACAACTGCGACGGCAACGTGGATGAAGGCGATCCGGGCGGCGGCACCCAGTGCGACACCGGCCTGCTCGGCCTGTGCAAGGCCGGAATCACCCACTGCACGAACGGCTCGGTGCAGTGCGTGGGGCTCAATGCGCCCAAGGGCGAGGTCTGCAACGGGCTCGACGACGACTGCAACGGGTCGATCGACAACGGGTCGTTGCCCGGGGTGGGCGTGGCCTGCTCCGTGCCCGGGCAGAATCCCAACACGCCATGCGGCAAGAGCGTCAGCGTGTGCACCGCCGGGCAGATCCAGTGCCCGCAGACCTACCAGGCGCAGTCCGAGACGTGCAACGGCATAGACGACGACTGCAACGGGACGATCGACGATCCGGGCTCGGTCAACGGGCAGCCCTGCAGCACGGGTCTTCTGGGCATCTGCGACGTCGGGTCGTCGTACTGCCAGGCAGGCTCGCCGAAGTGCAATCCCACGGTGAATCCAGGGGACAAGCCGGAGATCTGCAACAACAAGGACGACAACTGCAACGGGTCGGTCGACGAGATGAACGCTACGACCGCTTGTACGGTGCAGTATCCGGCGGCGCAGTACGTGGCGGCCTGGGATTGCGCGCAAGGCAACTGCCAGATCAACACGTGCCAGTCGAACCACTTCGACATCAACAGCTCCATTGGCGACGGCTGCGAATGCAACATGGCGGCGTACGGCTCTGCATGCGGAGCGGGCACGGCGGTCTCGGTTCCGCTCAACACGCCGCAGGCCAATCCGATCACGCGCACAGGAGGGATTCCCACCGCAAACGGCAGCGCGTGGTTCGTGGTGACCTTTGCCAAACCTTCGCTCGGTACCCCATATCATTTCAGGGTTTCGCTGACCGACGCGCACGGAACTGAATTCAAAATGAACGTCAGAACCACGTGCTCCAACTTTGCGTCATGCACCGATGGCGCGAACAAGGGGCAGGACGCCACCACGTGGGAGACCGCGACGGGGTACATCAACGGCCCGGGGTGTTGCGCGGATAGCCCTGCGCCGCCGAGCCAGGTGTACGTCGAAGTTTATCGCGCCACGCCAGGCCTGACCTGCGACACGTTCACCGTGGCCTTCATGAACTATTGATTGCCGCGACCTGGACCGGCCACTACCCTTCATGGCCATGAGCCAGGAGCCACAGGTCAAGGCAGAGTCCGTGGACGGCGTGGTCCGTCTTACCTTCGAAGAGTCAATCTATCCGAAAGATGCCGTGTTCGGCGCGGCCTACGTGCTGCTCGACAGGGCGTTCGTGCACATCGACCGCAACGAGGGAAAGCTGCAGGTCTCCGTTCGACCCAAGCCCGGCGTGCCGGTCGTGGCCGACGTGATCGCGGGCGAGTTCGAGAACGAAGCGCTGGCGCAGACGTGGCGCCGCGAGATCATCCACGAGAATCGCGCCATGCTCGAGAGCATCACGTCGCGCGCTCTCGGAGGCGCAGCCGGGCCGCCCGGGCTCGATGACCTGCTCGATGCGAGCCTGGGTGACCTGGGCGACGCGTTCGACGATCCACTGGGGATCGCGGTGAGCTGGGAGGACAAGTACGGCAAAAAGGCAGACGGCACGAAGCCTGAGGAGGCCAAGGCTGCGGCCGAAGCGTCCGCCGAGGCGCAGGCCGAGCCCAAGAAGCCGTCCGAGGAGCCGAAGCCATGATGCAGCTTCGCTTCCACAAGGGGCTGTACAGCTCCGAGGCGATCGACGCGGCCGTGACGGCCTTCGAGCCGTTTGCCTCGTTCGACAGAAGCGAGGAATCGGAGCATCGGATCATCGGGCTGTCGTGTCGGCAAAGCGACGATGACGAAGCGGTCATGGCCGGAGAGTTCTCCAACTACGTGCTCGGTGCGACCGTGGACCGCGTGAAGCCGGAAGGGCAGAAGTCATGACCATCCAGCTGACCCGAATCGGAGCGCGTCCTGATCCCAAGACGCCCCTGGTGCCGTTCCGCATGCGCGAAGTGGGCGGCGAAGTCCTGCTGACCAATGCATGGGGCGACTGGGTCTTCGTGTCCCACGACGAGCTCGCCTCGCTGGCGCGCGCACAGCTCGATGCGTCCTCTGCCCTCCACCAGCGCCTGGCCGAGCGCAACTTCCTGCGCGACAAGGTCGACGTCGAAAAGCTCGTGGAACGAGCCTCCCGCAAGAAGGCCTTCCTGCAGACCGGCCCGAACCTGCACATCATCGTTCCCACGCTGCGGTGCAACCAGACCTGCGTCTACTGCCACGCAAGCCGCGCGGACATGAGCGCCACGGACACGGACATGACGCCCGAGACCGCTGCGCAGGTCGTGGAGTTCATCTTCCAGAGCACCTCGCCGCGGCTCACCATCGAGTTCCAGGGCGGCGAGCCCCTCGCCAACTTCCCCATCGTCCAGAAGGTGATCGAGCTCGCCATCGATACCAACCGACAGCGCGACAAGACCCTCGAGTTCACGCTCGTGACCAATCTGTCGCTCATGGACGACGAAAAGCTCGCGTGGCTCGTGGAGCGCAAGGTGCAGATCTGCACGAGCCTGGACGGGCCTGCAGCGTTGCACGACAAGCAGCGCAAGCTGGCCGGCGCCAGCGCCCACGAGAAGGCCGTGTACTGGATACGGCGGATCAACGCCGAGTACGAGAAGCTGGGGCTCGACCCGGTGCTCTACCACGTGGAAGCGTTGCTCACGACCACGCGCGAGGCGCTCGCCCACCCCCAGGAGATCATCGATTCGTACGTGGAGCTCGGGTGCAGGGCGATCTTCCTGCGGCCCGTGGACCCCTTCGGATTTGCGCGCCAGACCGCTGCCACCATCGAGTACGAGCGCAAGGCGTACCTCGACTTCTACCGCGCTGCGCTGGGCCGAATCCTGGAGCTCAATCGCCAGGGCACGCAGGTCCTCGAGCGCTACGCAGCCATCTTCCTGACCAAGATCCTGGCCGACGAGGACCCGAACTATCTCGACATTCGATCGCCGTGCGGCGCAGGCATCGGGCAGCTCGCCTACAACTACGACGGGCGCATCTTCACGTGCGACGAAGGGCGGATGGTCCACCAGATGGGCGACTCGTTCTTCGCCCTGGGCAAGGTGGGGGAGGTGCGATATCGGCAGGTCGTGCTCAGCGATACCGTGCGCGCCCTGACCGTGGCGTCCAACCTCGATGCGCAACCCGATTGCGTCAACTGCACCTACAGCCCCTACTGCGGCGTGTGCCCGGTGCACAACTACGCGACCCAGGGGAGCATCTTCGGGCGCATGCGCGAAAGCTCGCTGTGCGCCGTCTACAAGGGGATCCAGGACACCTTGTTCGATCTGCTCCGGCAGAACGACCCGACCACGGTCGACATTCTGAAGCGCTGGACGACCGTTCGGGATCGGACCCACTTCATCCAGGCGTGCGCGACCCCCTGAGCCGGACCTATCCCTCGGCCGTCCCTGCGCGAACCCATTGCAGGTACGCGTCCAGCCCGGCTGCCACCGGAATCGCGATCACCTCCGGATTCTCGTAGGGGTGCCCGGCCTTGATCGCCGCGCCAAGCCGCTCGACCTTGCCGGTGCGCGTCTTGATCACCATCAGAACCTCGGCCTCGTCACATAGGCTCCCTTGCCACCGGTAGATCGACCGGAGCTTCGGAACGATGTTCACGCACGCCGCCAGCCCGTGCTCCACCAGCTCCTTTCCCAGCTTCGAGGCCACCTCTTCGTCGGGCGCCGTGCACAAAACCACCAGGATGTCATCGACCTTCGTCCAGCTCATCTCCGCCTCCTGCAAAGGAGATCGTTGTCGGGTTCCAAATCGCATGCGACCCGTGCCAAACTCCGCCAAGCCGAATGGCGCTCCAGATGATGCAGGGGTTCGCCGACCGCGTCGAGGTCGTGCGGGGAGCCGTCGGTGGTTCGAGCTGGCGCCGGTGAAATGAAGACATGCCCTGATTGCAGCAAGAGCAGCCCCGACGATTCGGGGTTCTGCCTCCATTGCGGAGCGCAGCTGGCGAACGTGCCACCTGCGGCCACGCCGTCCTCTGCCCCGCGTGATGGAACCGTCCCCGGTGCCCCCATGTCCGACGTGCTGCAAGGCTCGGGGGGGCCATCCCCCGCCGCCTCTGCTGCTGCGGCTTCTGTCATCGCGGCCTCGGGTGTCCTCTCCCCAGGCGTCATCGTCGACGGCAAGTACAAGATCGAGCGCCAGCTCGGCGAAGGGGGCATGGGTCTGGTCTACCTCGCGCGCGACATCCACACCCAGGTGCCTGTGGTCGTCAAGGCGATCCGGACCGAGTATGCGCACCGCCAGGAGTTTCGCGATCGGATCCTGGAAGAAGGGCGCGCCCTGGCGCGCATCGATCACCCCAACGTGGTTCGTCTCAACGCCGTGGTGGTCGAGCCCAACGCGATGTACCTGGTGATGCAGTACATCGAGGGAGAAGCGCTCGACCATCGCATCGAGCGCTACGTGCAGGCGCGCACGCCCATGGCCGTGGCCGAAACCCTGCACATCTTCCGCATGGTCCTGTCAGGCGTTGCAGCCGCGCACAGCGAAGGTGTCATCCATCGTGACCTGAAGCCTGCGAACATCCTGATGCGTGCGCGCGATGGCGTCGCCAAGGTCACCGACTTCGGCATTGCGAAAGCCGAGGAGGATGCCAAGGCGGGACGCGGCAAGACCCAGGGAATCATCGGCTCGCTGCTGTACATGGCGCCAGAGCAGATCTCGGGGCGTCGCGACCTCGACAAGCGCGTCGACGTGTATGCCCTGGGAATCCTGCTCTTCGAGCTGCTGGTGGGGCGTGTGCCCTTTGACGGACCCAGCGAGTTCTCCATCATGAAGCTGCACCTGGAAGGGGTCATTCCTCGAATCTCGCAGATGCGCGCGGATGTTCCCCCCTTCATCGACGAGCTGATCCAGCGTGCGTGCGCCAAGAGCCGCGACGATCGTTTCGGCTCCTGCGAGGAGTTCATCCAGGCGCTGGATCAAGGGGTCGCAGCCGTGCAAGCGGCTGCGCACGCGGCCGCCTATCCGGTGGCGCTCCAGCCAGACCCCGCGGTCGCTCCGCTGACGCGGCGTCCTGTGGTGCCCACCGGGCTGAATCCGGCAACGCCTCCGGAGCCGATCGCTCCGGCTGCCACAGCGCAAGCAGAGGCTCTCGAGGATGCGCCCGCAGACGAGCCGTCGAGCCGTCGCGGTCTTTGGATCGGACTGCTCGTCGGTGTGGTGGTGCTCGTGGTCGCCGGAGCCGGCGGGCTCGGCGCCGCGTGGTATGCGGGTTGGATCGGACCTCCGCACAGGACGCAGCGTACGCACACCCGATCGAGCAGCTCCGCGGCGACGACCGCACCGAGTGGTTCGGTGGCGCCGCACCCGGTAGAGGCCTCAGCGCCGGCCAATCCCCTGGCGCCGCTCGCCGGGCCCTGGAAGAGCGATTCGGGGCGAATGTACGACGCAGTGATCAGCGGAAACGATGTGGAGTTCCGGATCCGCGACGCAGGCGACTTCGCAGGACAAGGCTATGTAGACGGCGAAGCGCGCTTCACCCTGACCCCGGTTCCGGGCGAGACACGCACGTTCGCGGTGGAGGACAAGATCCGTCCGATTCCACCGGTGGGAAAGACCTACGAGCCCAAGTCGCGAGGCACCTGCCAGGAGGTCTGGTCAGCGGTCGACAGGAAGCCGCTGCGGGCGCAATTCGACGGCACGCGCCTCACGGTCGACATGGTCAAGATCCTGCCTGCGCCGACCATGTTCGAGGTCGACGGCAACAAGGTCATCGGCTGTCGTGGATTGAAAGGCGCGCAGGCGTCCAAGATCGAGTCGACGTACACGCGCCCGTGATCGCGCGGGGCTCGCAGCGCGCGTCAGCCGCCGCCGGTGGCCGGCACGGCCGTGGGAGGCGCGGCGTTGATGATCAGGCAGCTGACGTGGGTCGTTGCGCCTGTCTGGTTCGACTTGCCGCCTTGGGGCAAGAGCGTACCGAGGATCTCCTGTGCAGCGCGTTGGATCTCGGCAGCACCCTTGGGGAGCACAGGGGCATTGGAAGCTTCGACGATGCCAGAGGTGACGACCTGGGCTTGAGGGATCTGGCTGCCCGGCACCTGCACGGCCACGGTGACCTTCACGCGGATGGAGCCGCCGGCTGTCACGCCGAACGCGAGGGGCTTCTTGCTGAAGGCTGAGCAGAACGATGCGGTGCCAGCGCCCCCCTCCGGGCCGTAGCTGGACACGACCCACTGCTGAAGGTCGACCGTGTAGCTCTTCTCTTCCGGGTTCGCGTAGGGGATGCAGGCCGACTTGGCCGGCTCGAAGATGGAGCCGGGCGGGCATTGCGCGGACTTGGCGCAGACCTGTCCATTCCAGACCTCGTCGCGCGTGCACGTGTTCTGAGGGGGCACGCACGAAGCGCCCTGCGGACCTTCGACCACGAGCACCAATCCCGGGGGACAGCCGAGCTTCTGGTTCTGCCCGATCGGCACGCCCATGTTCTGCGCGACCTGGTCCACCTGCTGCTTGGCCATGCACTGGCCGGTGTCCGAGTCGAGCTCCTGGCCCTGCGCACAGACGTTGCGCACGCAACCGCGCGGCTCGAAGTGGTTGCCCTTGCCGCACCAGGCATTGGCTTCTGCCGGGTTGAGGCACGAGCCACCGAGCGACATGCGGCCCGGCTCGCAGACGCAGGTGTTGCGCGCGGTGTCGAACGTGCTGCCCGACGGGCACGTCGACCACGAGCAGGAGCAGTTCGTCTGGTTGGGCCCTCTGCATACCTTGAGCAAGCAGAAGTTGGACGGGCACCCCGCGAGCGACAGCGAGGCCAGCCCGAGAGCCGCTTTCAAGACCATCGACAACGGGCGAGACGATTGACGACCCATTGAATCCACCTCCGTTGGTAGCGCGCCTGCCGCTTCCTATTCGTCGAACAGGTAGCCGGCCCGCAGAAGCTTGAGCACGGTGCGCGCCGTGTCGAGGTCCGACGCAAGACTCTTGTTGAGCACGGTCTCGAGATAGCCGTGATTGTGCGCGAGCTGCACCACGTCAAGCTCGTCCGGGGTCAGCGTGCGAAGCGGCGCCACCAGCGGCAACGAGAGCTTGAGCCGCGCGCGGAGCGAAGGCAGCTCGTCCTTGATGCTGTTGAGCTCGTCGAGCTGCCGGAGCCCCTCCATCAGCACCGACTGCACCGATATGTTGATCGCCGTGGGGAAGTCGCGATCGTCGGGCGGCTCGAGATCAAAGAGCCCTTCCTGCCACGTCAGCATCCGGAACAGGCACTTGAGCGGCGGGATCTCGTCGATGTCGTTGATCGACGCAAAGTAGATGTCGCCCTTGCGCAGGAAGATCTTGCCGATGTCCTCGTCGGTGCGGATCACCAGCACGCCGTTCTTCTTGGAGGTGCCGAGCAGCTGCAGCAGGTCGGGCAGGGGGATCTCCTGGATGCTGCCGGACATGCTGCGCACCTGGCTGGCGCGGCGATGGGATGCCACGGCTTCCATGTCGCGACGGGCCTGCTCGCCGGAGGTTCCGACCGCGGTGTCCGAGAAGACCACCTTGAGGATGCTGGTACCCACCAGCACGCGATCGCCCTCCTGCAGGCTTGCCCGGCGGATCTTCTCGCCGTTGACGAAGGTGCCATTGGTCGAGGACAGGTCTTCGATCACGATGGCATCGCCTTGGAAGACGATGCGAGCGTGACGTCGCGAGACCATGTCCTCGGCGAGCACCATGTCGACATCGCCGGAGCGTCCGATGACGATCTCTTTTCCTGCGACGAGCGGAAACTCCCCGCCCTGGTACTTGCCCGAAATGAACCGGAGCGCCAACGACCGGGGTCGGCCTGTCGGCGTTGGGGGCACAGCGCCCTTGGGGGCAGGGTTCTGGGGCATCGTATTCGACGTAGGCTGAACGAAATCGAAGGCCGACTCTAGTTCCGCGCTTCGATCACGGTCAAGATAACACGTGGAGGTCGGCCGGTGTGCGTCGTGCGGACGCCATTAATGCGTAGCACTTCGCGGCTCGGGCGCCGGTGCGTCGCGAGCTTGAGACTCGCTCGCAGGGACCGGCTCCTGTTGTTGCGCGCTGCCCACCGCAGGCAACACCACGGTGAACGTGCTTCCAGTCCCTTCCTGGGTAGTCACTTCGATCGAGCCGCCTGCGGCCTGCACGATCCGCTGCGAGATCGCCAGGCCGAGTCCTGTGCCCTTGGACTTGGTCGAAAAAAACGGAACAAACAGGTTATTAAGGATCTTGGGCGAAATGCCCTGGCCCGTGTCCTTGACCGAGATCTCTACCCAACTGGCCGGATCCGTTCCCAAATCTAGCCCGTGCCACCCCACGATGGCCCCCCTGCGACGCCGCGTGGAGATGGTCAGGGTGCCCCGCGACCCCATCGCGTGCAGCCCGTTGTAGACCAGATTCATCAGCACCTGCCGGAGCTGCTCTGCGTCCACCCGCACCCTCGGAAGCTCCTCCTCGAGCGCAAAGTCGATCTGAACCGCCGTCGTCGCTGCGGGGCCCAGGATCTGCATCGTTCGCCTCACCACCGCGTTCACGTCGAGCGGCACCGGATCCCCTTCTCGGGGTCGCGCATAGTCGAGCGCAGAGCCCACTACGCGATCCAGCCGGTCCACCTCCTCGATGATGATGTCGAGGAAGTCTCGCGACGTCGGCGGCAGGGGCCCGTCCGTTCCGTCGAGCAACAGCTGCGCCGCCCCCTTGATCGACCCAAGCGGATTCTTGATCTCATGCGCAAGCCCCGCCGCCATCTGGCCGAGCGCGGCGAGACGGTCTCGCTCCTTCATGCGGGCGTAGGTCCGGCTGTTCTCGATCACCACGCTCACCAGCGGTGCAAGCACCTCGAGCAGCGCGATCTCGTCGGCCGAGAAGGCATCCGCAACACGCTCATCCTGCAGGATCAGCAGCCCCACGATCTCGTCGCCCGTCGCCTTGATCCCGAGCACCACCCCGGACTGCAGCCGTCCGAGCACCCGCGAAGCCGTCACGATCGCATCGGCTTCTGCATTCGGCTCCTCGCGCGATCGCGCCTCCGCCGCTTCCCTCGCCAGGGTCTCGATCACGACCGAGGGGACCTTGCGCAGGCACTCCAGGATCGGCCTTAGCGTGGCGACCTCGATGCGCGCCGGCGCGCCTTCGCCTATCGCGCGTCGCAGCGCGAACTCGTTGCCGTCCGGCACCATCAGGTACAGCGCGACCGACGTGAGCCTTCGCGATCGGCCCAGCGCGGTCATGATCGCCTCTCCCATCTCGTCGAGCTCGAGCACGTGCACCAGCCGCTGCTGGGCGTCGCGCACCGCCAGCTCCAGGTCGTGCCGTTGGCGAAAGATGATCGCGTGGATCTTCTCTTCGACCTTGGTGCGCAGCGGCTCGAACAGCACCAGAATCGCGATCGCCGCGAGCACGGCGTTCAGGTACATGGTCTCGAATCCCACGTACGTGACGAACGCGTAGAAGATGCCCGCCAGGCAGAAGGCCAGTGCGGTGGATACCACCAGGCGCCCGATCATCTCGTAGAGGTCGATCAGGCGTTCGCGACGCATCGACTCGGCGAGCGCGAACAGGAAGACCACGGACAGCACGGCGCCGACGGGCGGGACCTCGGCGCCGATGTACCAGAGGAAGTCGAAGACGGTGAAGACGAGGGCGAGGGCACCGACGACGACGAGCAGATTGAGGCGATCCTTGACGGCGCGAGACGGGCTCGACCGAGCACGCAGGTACAGCTCCGCAAGGCCGGCAGCCACCAATCCGAAGACGTAGACGAAGATGACACCTCGGGCGAGGGGCTTGGCCTGGTACGGGCTGAGCGCCAGAACGAGCATGGGCACAGCCAGACCCGAGGCGGTGCGGAGCAATCGCGATGGCTGACCTGCGGGACGCGGTGAGATCGCCGCAAACAGCTGCAGCGCCAGCTGGGGCAGGAGCACCGCAAATACGGCCGTGAGCCTGAACCAGATCTCGGCCTGGAAGAACCAGTGCAGCCACTGGGCCAGGTACCACAGCGCCATGTTCGCTGCGAACGCCGACAGCAGGAAGTGCACCTTGCGCTTGCGCGAGCGCAGCAGGATCGACACCGTGATCGCAATTGCGAACACAGCGCAGAGCAGCGTGGTGCGGGTGCGCAGATCCATCGAATGCCAGCCTAGCGCAAGCTGACGAGGTGTGCGTTGTGGGGTGGAAGAGGAAGGGCCGCGGAGGGGGTGCTACTTGGTCGTCGACTTGACCGAGGGATCGACGCTCTCGGGGATGACCGGGCTCCCGTTTGCGTTCTTCGACGGACGAATCCAGGGGTCCGGAGAAGGCTTGCCCGGATCCCCGGCGCTCTGCTCGGTCGACGCCGGATCGCCTGGCCCGGGATTGCCCGGAGGCGTGGCCTCGCCCGACCCTCCGCTGGTGTCGACTTGCTTGACTTCGCCTCCACCGCCCGCGGTCAGCGTGCTCTTCTGGGTACCCACCTCGTCGTCCGTGGGCGTCGATGCTTCGAACGCACAGCTCGAAGCCGCCACTAGGGAGGTTAGAATCGCCAGGTAGATGATTCGGGGGCTCATCTCACAATTCCTCCGAGATTTCCTCGAGCAAACCGTACTGCTTGACCAGCTGGGAAAGCCTGGGACGTTTCATGCCGAGCAGCGTTGCGGCCTTGGTGATGTTGCCGTGGGTCTCCACCAACGCGCGCTCGATGCAATCGCGCTCAATCTGTCTCTTCAAATCGCTCAGAGAAGTGCCGCGGCTGCGGATCTCCTCGTAGGCGACCCGGGTCGCGTCGGCTTCACGACCCGTCCGGGCCGGCATCCGCTCGACTTCTTCGTCGTCGGCGTCCAGCACATCTTCCACGGCCCGAAGCGGTGCGCTCTGCGGAGGGTGTCCGCTCGCGCGAAGCTGCTCGGCCACGTCCTGGGCGGAGATCGTCTCGCCCTCGGCGAAGAGCGACGAAGCACGCAGGGTATTGTCCAGCTCGCGGACGTTACCTGGCCACGAGTGACGCTCGAGCAGATCGAGCGCCTCTGGAGACAGGGCGCGCGCCGGCTCCCTGCGCTCGCGCGCGATGGCCCCGAGCAGGTGCGAGGCGATGAGCTCGACGTCTTCGATTCGCCGACGCAGCGGCGGGACCTCCAACGTGATGCCGCACAGCCGGTAGTACAGATCCTCGCGGAACGTTCCGGCCGCGACCATCGCCTTCAGATCGCGGTGCGTCGCGCACACGATCCTCACGTCCGTGCGGATCGACGAAGTCCCGCCGACGCGCTCGAACGTGTGGTCCTGAAGCACTCTCAGCAGCGCCACCTGCGTCTTGGGCGAGATGTCCCCGATCTCGTCGAGGAACAGCGTGCCGCCGTCCGCAAGCTCGAACCGCCCGCGCCTTCGCCCGGCCGCCCCGGTGAAAGACCCCTTCTCGTGGCCGAACAGCTCGGACAGCAGGAGCGTCTCCACCAGCGCTGCGCAGTTGACCTTCACCAGCGGCCCTGCGGCGCGATCGCTCTGGGCGTGCACCGCCTCTGCAATCAGCTCCTTGCCCGTGCCGCTCTCGCCCAGGATCAGGACGGGCGCATTCGACGTCGCGACCTTCCGGACCGACGCGAGCAATCGGAGCACGCTCGGATGCCGTCCGACGAACCGCGTGCCTGACGCGCTCTTGGTGGACGGAGCCGGGCTGGGGACGACCTGCAGAGCGGGCTGCTGCGCGCAGCGCGATTCGACCGCAGCGCCCAGGGCGCTCGAAGCTGAAGCGAGCGCCTGGATGTCCCTTCGCGTGAGATAGGAGTGGCGCAGCGCGTCGGGAAGCGCTCCTGCCACCTGATCGCGAAGCTGCTCGGCCGATCGCAGGAACGCCTGCGCGACGTCCAAGCGCTGCTCTGCGCGCGCCAGCTCGCACAGCAGCAGGTTGCACTCGCGCATCAAGTCTTCGTCGCGCGATTCGGCCGCCAGCGTCAGCGCCCGCCCTGCCAGCTCCATCGCGTCCTGGCCCATCGCCCTGGCCAGCAATGCCTCGAGCAGCGCAGTCTCGGCGCGTGCATAGGCGGAATCCGATCGCTGCGCCGCGTCGCGAAGCGCCAGGCCCGCCTTGCGCGTGTCGCCGTCCTCCAGCGCGATGCGCGCTGCGAGCCTGTGGCACTCGCCAATCCGTGCACCATCGGTCCAGCTGGCAATGCCACCCAACGCGCTGCCGAGCGCGCTCGCAGACTCCCGCGTGCGTCCGCGCGACAGCAGAATCCAGCCGGACACGAGCGAGAATACGGCTGCGTACGCAGGCGGGATCGATGGGCTCAGGGCCTGACGACCGAAGGCAAGAGCTTGATCGGCTTCGTCGAGCAGACCCAGGCGCAGCCGGAGCTCGGCGAGGTTGACGATCACGCGGGCCAGGCCGATCTTGTCTCCGAGCCTGCGACGCGCATCGATCGCACGCTCGCACAGCGCAAGCGCCTCGGGATAGTCGTGCCGCTCGATCGCAAGCACCGCGAGGTTGGACAGCGCAAAGGCCGTGGCGCGCAGCTCGCGACGCTTCTCGGCATCTGCCAGCACCGACTCGAGCATCGAGCGCGCCTGATCGGCGCATCGACGCGACAGCAGCGCGACCGCGCGATTCACACGCGCGCGAAGCTGCGCAACCTCGATCCCCGCCCGCGAAGCATCGAACTCATCGGACGCGAAGTGCGCCTCGGCTTCGTCCCACTTCGAGTGCGCCAGCAGCAGCTTGCCCAGCGTGTTTCGTGCGTGCAGACGAACCGACGCGTCGTCGGTCTGCTCGATCGACGACAGAGCATGGCGAGCCGCATCGTCGTAGTCGCCCGCGAGATACGCGACCTCCGCACGGTGAGCCAGGATGTTGGCTCGGTCGGCCTCGCGCACTGCATCGAGCAAGGCCCGGTCGAGCGACACGCGAGCCGCGACCAGATCGCCGCGTGCAAGCTGCGCCCGCCCCAGCAGGAACGAGGTCTCGTGGCCGGGGGCATGGGCTCCTGCGCTCGCCACCTGCGCGAGCCGGACCGCGATCTCGACGTCATCGAGCTCCAGCGCGAGCTCTGCGCCGCGAAGCGCCCCGCCGCGACGAGAATCCTCTTCGAGCTCTCCAATCGCCTCGCACCAGCCGGTCCACATCTGGCGGCGGGCCAGCACCCCATCGACTTCGCGCAGCGCCCTGGCGAGACATGCTTCTCCGTGAGCCACCTGGCCCGCTGCGGCGTACAGCTCGCTGGCGCGCGCAAGCGCCCAGGGATCCCGATCGAACTGACGGTCCAACGCCGAGGCTACCTGCGCCGACGTGCCATGGTCCGGCTCTGGCGCTTCGAAACCCGGCACCGCAACGACATAGCCGCGCTCGCGTGTGACACACCCCGCAACCACCAGCTCCTCGAGCGCGGCCGCAGGCCCCAACGACGCAAGCTGCGCCTCGGGCCACGATCGACGCGCCAGCAGCAGCCGCGAGAGCAGCTCCCTGGCGTTCGGGCTCAACACCGGACCGCCTGCGGGCGGCGACAGATGCGAAGCTGCCAGCCACCAGCGATCCAGATCCGCAAGCGAACGACTCTGGAGCGCTACCGGACCCTCTTCGACGATCCCGCTCCACCAGACCTCAGCTTCTTCGATCGCATCGCCTTGCACGCGGATGACGCTGTCTTCGGCAAATCGATCCGCCTCGGCGTCGGTCGCGTTGACGTGCACGAGCAGCAGCTTGCCAGGCGCGCGCATCAGCTCGGCCAGGACTTCCTCGTCCCACGTGCCGTGCACGACCCTGCCCACCACCACCACCACGGCATTGCCCGCGTGCGCCACGAGTCCGCGCGCCATGTCCGACGGATCGGACTGAAGCTTGCGAATGCCTAGCCGCGTAGCGATTTCGCGCCAGCAGGAGTCGACGGTCGAGGTGTCGGTTGCCGCAACGAGGCGGCCTTGGGCACGCGCGCGACGCACGACGTGGCGCTCGACAGCGACAGCGGTTGCGAGATCGCGCGTACGAACTGCTACGTAGCCAGCGCAATCCGGCGCACGGACAAGCTCATCGAGCGTCCGGAGGTTGCTGCCCGACGCCTCGGGTTGAGGAGAAGGCAGCCCTTGCACGCGCAGTGGCGATACGAGCACTTGCAGGTGAGCGTAGCTCCATGTGTACTACCCTGCAACGAGGTAGGAGGAATTTGGCAACGAGGTGGGAGCCTGCGCGCAGGGACGCGAATTTCTAGGGGAAAGGCTGCCCGGGCTGCCCACGCTGGAAGTAGAACCGGAACCACCCCGTCACCCGCGATAGCTTGTCCTCCGGGATGTCGCCCCCCTGCGCCGGCTCGTCCCTTGGATCCCCTACCATCACGTCGAATACCGCGGTCGTCAGGCGCTCGTCCGCGCTCGTCTCGTTCGGGTCGCCATTGAACAGCTTCTCGAACGTGATCACGCCTCGCACCGCATAGAGCGTCGAGTTCTGCTCGTGACACGTGTTGTGCAGGTACAGCGCCAGATGAACCATCGGCGGCGACGCGGTGGCGCGGATCGGCCTGCCCGGCGGTACCACCCCAGGTGCAAGCCCTACGTCCAGCGGAACCCCGAGCATGCTCCCGCGTACCGCGTGCACGTCGTCCACCAGGATCGATACCCCGTCGGACACTTCCTGTATGTCCCCGCCCCGTTGGATCCGGATCTGGAACGACTCGTGGTAGGGCACGCCAGCGAAGAAGTCCGGGCCCATGTCGTAGACGCCGTCCCAGCAGTTCCCCAACTTCAGACGATCGGAGTGGACTTCGCCGGTTCCCTTGCCCAGCGAGCAGCTTCCGAGCCACGGCAACGCGCAGATCAGGGCAAGAAACGAAATGGCCTGCGTCACCCTCGGCATGAATCCCATCATCCCCCGGCTTCGGCCGCTACGCAACCGCCTGCGGGATCACCTCGGTGACCACGCCTCCAGCAACCACGAAGTCTCCGTCATAGCCGACCGCGGCCTGCCCCACGGTCGGTGCACGCACAGGCTCGTCAAAGCAGATGCACAACGTCCCGCCCTCGTCGCGCAACCACGCATCCTGCCCGTCGTGGCGGTAGCGGACCCGCACCGATGCCCGCATCGGAAGCACTACGCCTGAGGCGAGCCTCGGCGCCGCCACCCTTATCTTGCTCGAAAACAGGTCGGCTTCGGGTCCGACCACGACCCTCGCCTCGTCACCATCGATCCTCGTGACGAACCGCGTGGGCCCAGGGCCGAGCCCCAAGCCTTTCCGCTGCCCGACCGTGAATCGATGGATGCCTCGATGATCAGCCAGCCGCTGGCCCGTGCGGTCCACGATGATCCCAGGGCGAATGCGGTCGCCTGCGAATCGTTCGATGACTTCGTGATAGCTGGCGCCGGGCACGAAGCACAGGTCCTGGCTCTCGCCTTTGGACGCGCCTGCGAGACCTCGACGCAACGCTTCCTGCCGCACGTCGGCCTTGGTGCTCGTGCCCAGAACCAGCTCGAGCCGCTCCAGCACATCCGGGGCGAGCGCGTACAGGTAGTAGCTCTGGTCCTTGCCGAGATCGAGGCCACGCGCCACGCGCACATGGCCTCTGGCGTCGCGAAGCACGCGGGCATAGTGGCCTGTGGCAACCTTGCGCGCGCCGATCATGTCGGCGATCCTCAGCAGCGCAGGCAGCTTGATTTGCTGGTTGCACTTCGTGCAGGGGCTGGGCGTGTGGCCTCGCAGATACTCTTCCACGAAGGGCTCGACCACCTCGCGAAGGAACGTGTCCCTACGATCGAACGAGTAGTGGGGGATCCCGAGGCGATCCGCGACGCGGCGAGCGTCGTGGACATCCTCGGGAGCACAGCAACGGCCGCGAGCGGTCCCTGGCAGCTGATCCCACAGATGCAGGGTGACGCCCACCACCTCCCAGCCCTGGTCGACCAGGCGAGCGGCAGCGACCGAGGAATCGACCCCGCCGCTCATGGCAACCACGA
The DNA here is from genome assembly GCA_016218915.1 of Deltaproteobacteria bacterium. Classification (GTDB taxonomy): domain Bacteria; phylum Myxococcota_A; class Polyangia; order Polyangiales; family Polyangiaceae; genus JACRCQ01. The sequence continues at coordinate 133,405 of JACRCQ010000071.1, read as the reverse complement.
CACGCTCAGCCACGCGCGCACTGTAGCGTCGCAGCGGCCGGGCGCTACTGGTTCTGCAGGGTCGTCTTGACCGCTCCGGCTGCGCGATCGATCAGCTTGGAGACCAGGTCGACCGCTTCCACGTAGCGATAGACCCCCGCCTGCAACGCGAGCATGCCTTTTGCGTCATCCGCGTAGGGGTTTCCGCGCAGGGCGTGGGACACCACGCTCTCGCCCCGATCTACTTCACCGGCGAGCCGGCGCATGACGTGGGAGAAGGAGGCTTGCGGCTCCTGCGGCTCAGCTCTGGGCTGCTCGGCGCGATCTCGGATCGCTTCCGGACGGGGCGTATGTGTGATGGGACGTGGGGCAACGACAGCTCGCATGATTCACCTCTTGCCCCCCTTCGGCCAAGAGGGGCGGTCGGTTGCGTGTCATCGTGCGGCGGCCTGCATTTTCTTGGTGAGTGTCGCAATGCCGCGGGCGAGCATCCTGGAGCCCCAGGACTTGGAAAGCCCCATTTCCCGCGCGACCTCGTCGATGTCCTCGCCCTTGAGGAAGTGTCTGCGAATCAGCGTTGCCTCGCCCTCGGGCAGCGTGTCGAGGTGGGTGCGTACCAGCGCCATCAACTCCGCGTTCTCCGCGGACTTCTCCGGGTCCTGGGAGGCATCGACCGGCACGATCGCGCCGTCCTCCGCTGCCGTGTGCGGCGGTCCGAACCCCACGGCCATGGCGGTCGCAATGGTCGACAGGTAATCGGCGAAGCGATCGTCGGCCGCGCTTCCACGAAGCCCGGCTGCCACGGCCGCGGACGTGTCCTCGTACATGCCCTCGCTCACGAGAAGGGCAGCTTGGAGGGCACGGACTTTCTCATAGACGCGGCGGGAATGCTGGCCGGTCGAACGCATGCCGTCGAGGATGGCCCCGCGTACGCGATAGCCCGCATAGCGTTTGAACGATACGCCCCTGTCCGGATCGAATCTGCGTGCTGCAGCCAGCAGCCCTTCACGACCGAAGCTTCGCAGCTCGTCATCATCGAGCGGCCCGCCGATCTCCTTGCGAACCTGGCCAGCGACGATGTCGACCAGCGACAGCTCGGAATGAAAGCGCTGGAGTATTTCGGGCGTGTCCACGAGTCCCTGTCCCACGTTTCGACAGACCAGCCGGTCCTGTCAAGCGCGCAGGTCACTTCCTGAAGTGCAACCCGGGGGAGCCTTGCGAGAGCTGAACGAGTGAATGCCTACGGTCCGCAGGGGGTCTGTGCTACGTTTGCGCTTCCGATGGCAAAAGGTCGCGTGCTCGTCATCGACGGCGATGAATGGGTGGCAAGGCTGCTCGCGGCGGGCTTGCGCGACTACGGCTTCGACGTGAGCACATCGGTATCAGGCCAGGGCGGGCTCGAAGTCGCACGGGCCATCGAGCCGGACTGCATCATCACCGAGGCAGCGCTCGCAGATCTCGAAGGTGCAGCGATCGTCAAGACGCTCCGTGCGGAGGAGAGCGCGATCTCGCTGACGCCCGTGGTGTTCCTGACCAACGCAGATGACGGAGCCTCGCGGCTTGCTGCTTTCCACGCGGGCTGCGACGTGTACCTGACCAAGCCGTTCCGCGTCGAAGAGATCGCGATGCAGGTCCAGGCATTGGTGACCATGGCCACCCGCTACCGGGGACGGCGCGAGTCTCCGTCGATTTCGGATTCCGAGCACTCGCCCGAGAGCACGGTGCCGGGCGGTCATGCGATCGAAGGCAACATCGCGCAGATGTCGGTCGCGACCGTGCTGACCCTGCTGGAGATGGAGCATCGCACGGGCGTGCTTTCCATCACGGGCAAGGGGCGCAAGTGCTCGCTCGAGATGGTCGGAGGCTTTGCCTGCGCTGGGACGATCGGCGGCTCCAAGGTCTCTCCTCTGGCCGTGTTGCGACAGATCCTGTGCTGGAAGGAAGGGCGCTTCCGATTCCGGCCCGGCACGGACACCGCGTTGCCGACCAACCGTCGATCCATCGGCGCGCTGTTGATCGAAGCGGTTCGGCTCGACGACGAATCCGCGATGGACCGCACGGGCAGCGAGGAGGAGGAGACTCCGACCGCGAGAAAGCAGGCACCTATCGGCTTGTCGTCGTCGCCACCGCCATCGCGTCGCGCAACCCCGGGCCTCCCACGCAGGCTGTCTCGTCCGCCGCCTCCGCCGCCGCCGAACAAGCCGCCGCCCTCTGCGAACAAGCAGGTCCCTGCGGCAAAACGCGCATCGCGTCCGCCTCCTCCTGGGGCTGCCCCGGCCGCCGCAGTCCCGCGTCCGCCTCCGCTTCCAGCTCTTCGTCCGGCGCAGCGTACCGGCTCGGGTACTCCGGGCATCACGGACAAGAAGAGCTGAACGTCGCCTGCCGCGGAATCCTGCGCTGGAGCGCGTGGTCACAGGTCCCGAGGGGAGCGCCAGGCGCTTTGTGCGCGCTGAGCGGGTTCATGCGATAGTCCGTGCGTGAGAATCCATTGGGGGCTCGTTGCATTGGCGTACGCGCTGCTCGCGCTCGTTGGTGCTGCGCTGTCCGTGCTCCTGCATGGAGGCAACCCCTTGGTGCACCCGGCCCCGCGGTTTGCGCTCGGCGCGATCGACAAGCACGCGCTGTCCGCAGCGTCAGGGCTGGTCTTCGGCGGTGCGGTCGTGATCTCCTCGCGATTCGCAGTCCAGCGCTGGGCTTGGGCCCGAAAGCTCCACATGGAGCTTGCGCCGGTCGCAGCGGGGATGACGACGAGGACCGCGGCAGTGGTTGCGGCGTTGTCGAGCCTTGGCGAAGAGCTGTTGTTCCGATCGCTGCTTGCGCCGCTGATCGGCGTGTGGGCGCAGGCCATCATTTTTGGTGTGCTTCATCAGGTTCGGGGCTCGAGCCGATGGGTCTGGATGAGCTGGGCAGGGATGGTGGGGCTTGCGTTGGGGGCGATGTACTGGGCGACCGGCTCCCTGGCAGGGCCGCTGGTGGCGCACGCGCTGATCAACGGGTTGAATCTGGTCTATTTGCGCGATCATCGAGCTGCGCAAACGGTCCTTGGGGGTGGTGCGCGTCGGCATGGCGACGACCCGACCGCGAACGCGCGACAGACAGGATGATTGCGGGCAGCACTCGCCAGGACGTATGGTGGACCCACACGCGTGGTAGGCTGGTGGGGTCCGATGGCGGCAGACATGACACGCCTGGAGGGAGCGGGGAGTGGTTGCGGCGTGAGCTGTAGCCACCTGGAGCGGTGTGGTGCGTGCACGGCCATGGCGCAGCCCTACGAGCAGCAGCTGGAAGCCAAGCAGCAGCGCGTACAGGCCGCGGTCGACACCTATCCTCTGCTGCAGGGCGCGCAGACGCAGGCGCCGCGTCCAGCGAACCCCGCCAAGGGCTACCGAACGCGCGCGAAGCTCGTTGTGGGCGAGGGCGGGGCGATCGGGCTGTATGCCAAGGACACGGCGCACGAGGTGGTGGACATTCCGGGCTGCCAGGTGTTGTCGCCCGCGATCCTTCAGGCAACCCAGGCGCTGCGCGAGCGTCTTGCCGCCGGTCGTCTCGCGCTCACTCCAGGGCTCGTGCTGCTGGCCGTGGACTTGCGCGAAGTGCAAGCGGATGCCGAGCCACGCGTGCTGCTCACGCTGGTGCTGCGTCGCGATCTGGCTCCGCCGCGCGATCATCTGGTGGTGATCGCCAAGGAGCTGCTGCGCGACGTGCCGATCGTGTGCGGCGTCGCGTGCAGCCTTCGAGATGTGGACAGCCCTCGGGTGCTCGGCCAGGAGATGATGCACCTGGCCGGAGAGGCGAGCGTTCGCGATCGGATGGGGCGCGCGTATCACTACGCCACGTTTGGAACGTTCGCGCAGGTTCATCGAGGGCAAGCGGCACGGATGCACGATCTTCTGGCCGAGCAGATCCAGGGAGAGCTCGGAGCGATCGAGCCGGTGCGCGTGCTCGAGCTGTACGGCGGCTCGGGCTCGATCGGGCTGGATCTCGCGCATGCGGGTGCTCGCGTGGACATGGTCGAGTCGTTCGGCCCTGCTGCGCAGGCTGCGGCCAAGGCGTCCGAGGAGCAGGCGCTCGCGTCGCGCTTCCGCGTTTGCTGCGGGGATGCGTTTGCCGCGGGACGTCAGTTCGTGGTCACCCCTGGCACCTACGATGTCGTGGTGGTCAACCCGCCGCGTCGAGGCCTGGCATGCGAGGTCCGGGAGCTGATTGCGCGCGCCGCGCCCCGCGGCGTGGCCTACGTGTCGTGCGATCCTGACACGCTGGCACGCGATCTGGACCACCTGCGAAGGCTCGGATATGCGCCGTCGAGACTGGTGCCGTTCGACATGATCCCGCAGACCGAGGAGGTCGAGACCTTCGCTTGGCTCAAGCCTGAGCCAGTGCCAGCGCCCGCGGTCCTGTACGAGGACGAGGAGATTGTGGCGGTCGACAAGGCGCCGCACGAGCCGACGACGCCGCAGGCGGAGCACATGAGCTCGCTGCTGGCACGGGTCAGGACGCTCGAGGGGACGTCGGGATGCGTGCCGGTGCGACGGCTGGACGTGGGGGGATCGGGCGTATGTCTGGTGGCGAAGTCCGCAGGGCATGCAGCCCGGTGGGCGGACGCGATGAACGATCCGTCGGCGCGGGTGATCTTCGTGGTTGGCTGTCGAGGGATCACGCCGGGCAAGGGGAGCATTACGCGAGAGCTGCGAGAGCAGGGGCGGATGGTTCAGGCGCGCACCCGCTACCGCCGTCTGGCCGTTTTTGCCGGACACTCGATCCTGCGCGTGGTGCCCGAGCAGGCCCATCCGCATCAGATCCGGCGTCATCTTGCGGCCATCGGGCATCCGGTGCTGGGCGACCAGCGCTACGGGCACGGGCCGACCAACCGATTTTTCGAGGAGAAGCACGGCCTGGATAGGACATTCCAGCACTGCGTGCGGCTCGAACTCACGCATCCGACCACGGGATACAGGCTGGTTATCGAGTCCAGCCTCGCTCCGGACCTGCGCACGACCCTGCACCGTAGCGGCGGGTCGCCAACGCTGCTATTCCTTGCGCACAAGCATGCGCTGGGAACCCGAGGCTACTCTTCCATACCTCCCGCCCCTGACAAGGGGCGCGACAGCTTCGTGCCCGCGGATGCTGGCCAGAGCGTCCCGCCTTCGAGCCGTGAAGACCAGGACGATCCCCAGTAGGTGCACCAGGTCCGCACATGCAGCAAACGCCCGACCTTGAAGATCGCCCGCGCGTTCTCATCGTCGATGATGAGAAGTTCATTCGAGACATCCTTGCCGACTTCCTCGGCATGGAAGGGTATGTCGTACGTACGGCGCAAGACGGCGTTGCCGCGCTGCAGGAGATCGCCCAGACCCGGTACGACCTCATCATCAGCGATCTGAAGATGCCCCGCATGGGTGGCATCGAGCTGCTCGAAGAGGTGGCCAGAGCCGACCCGTCGGTCCTGACCGTCATCATGACCGGCTTCGGCACGGTCGAAACCGCCATCGATGCGATGAAGCGCGGGGCCTACGACTACGTCCTGAAGCCCTTCAAGGTCGAAGAGGTCATCCACATCGTCCAGCGCGGCATCGAGAAGCAGCGCCTCACGGCCGAGAACATGCGGCTCAAGGAGGCGGTCTCGCTCTACAGGGTCAGCGAGGCGATCGCTGCGAGCTTGTCGCTCGAGGAGGTGCTCGCCACGGTCTGCGAGTCGGCACTGCAGGAGATCCGAGCCGATCTGGTCAGCACCTGGCTGGATGACGGCGAGGGCGGGTTCTTCGAGCGTCAGCACGTGGTCCGAACCTCTCTCGAAGGGGCCGAGGCCGTGGGCGGGATCGACTCTGCGGCGATCTCGGCGCACCTCAAGCAGGATCAGACCCTCGTGGAGCAGGGGGCCAACGGGTGCCGATTCTTCGCACAGCAGCCAGGCCTGCCGTTGAACAGCTTCATCGCCGTGCCTCTGAAGTTCAAGCGACGTCTGCTCGGCTGGATCGCGCTGGCTTCGTTCACCAAGGGGCGTCGGTTCGACGAAGGGCATCGCAAGCTCTTGTCGATCATCGGCGCGAGGGCAGCGGCGGCCATCGAAAACGCGCGCCTGTACGAGGATCTCCAGGCCACGTTCCAGCAGACCATCGAAGGTCTCGCCAAGGCGATCGACAAGATGGATCGCTACACCTCCGGCCATTCGGACCGCGTGGCGGTGTATTCCACTTTCCTGGCCAAAAAGCTGGGGCTGGCCGAAGACGTCGTCGACGTGGTCCGCCAGTCCGCGCTCATGCACGACATCGGCAAGATCGGCTGCGTGCTGAACCTCAACAAGCCCGGCAAGCTCAGCCAGGAAGAGTACGAAGTCTTCAAGAAGCATCCGCAGTACGGCCGCGACATCATCGAGCCCATCAAGTTCCTTCACCCGCTGATGCCTGGGGTGCACTCGCACCACGAGCGCTGGGACGGACGCGGCTACCCTGCGGGCATCAAGGGAACCGAGATCCCGCTGATGGCGAGGATCATCGCGGTGGGTGACGCCTACGACGCCATGACGAGCAACCGCGCATACCGCCGCGCGCTCCCCCACGAGATCGCCCTGGGCGAGATCGAGCGGTGCAGCGGCACGCAGTTCGACCCCGAGGTGGCGAGCGCATTCGCCGAGGGGATCGACGAGCTGCGCGAGACACGCAGGGCCAACGGCATCATCGTCCCAGAGTAATCGCATGACCGATCGCAACGTCCGCGCCGTCTGGCTGGGCCGTCGACGCTACGAGCCCGTGCATCGACTCCAGCAGGCATTGCACGAGGCACGCAAGCTGGACACGGTGGGTGACGTGCTGCTGCTGCTCGAGCACGAAGCCGTGATCACGCTCGGCAAGAGCGCGAAGGAGGAGAACGTGCTGGCCTCGGCCGAGGCGCTGGCGGCACGCGGCATCGAGCTGTGTGCGACGGGTCGTGGGGGCGACGTGACGTACCACGGCCCTGGCCAGCTCGTCGGATACCCGATCATTTCGCTTGCGCCGGATCGCTGCGACGTACGTCGCTACGTGCGCGACCTGCTCGAGGTCATGATCCAGCTCGCTGCCACCCAAGGGGTGAGCGCAGGCAGGATCGAGCGTCACGTCGGCGTGTGGGTGGACCGTGCATCAATGAAGCAGTGGCCGGGCGAAGAGCTTGCGCGCGATCCGGCCAAGCTCGGTGCCGTGGGCGTGCGGATCTCCAAGTGGGTGACCATGCATGGGTTTGCGTTCAACGCGCAGACCGACGTGGATGCGTTCGGCCTGATCGTGCCTTGCGGGATCCGGGAGTACGGCGTCACTTCGCTGCGCGCGCTGATCGGCGAGAGCCCCGGGCCCGAGCAGCTGGCGCTTCCTGCGGCGGAGCTGTTGTGCGCGCAGATCGGAGCGAAGCTCGAGCGGTTCGAGGCCGTGACCGTGGCGGACGAGGATCTGCCTGCAGCGCTCGGGGTTTGAGCCAGCGTGTAAGACCCGTTGCTGGTATGCTTTCCGACATGACCGCCACAACACTCGATGTGCCGGCGGAGCTGCCCTTTCTGCAGAGCCTGTCCTGGTTTGACGCACACTGGCGGGAGCTGACCCCATACCAGATGCTCCAGCGCTACGAGCGTGGATGGCGGCACCGGGGCGTGACCGCCGATCTGTCCCATGAGGAAGCAGCATTCCTGCGCGGTCTCATTCAGCGGTTCGGGAGCGCAATCGATGTTCCGGCGTGAGCCGTTCCGGGCCATGGACGTAGTGCGAGGCGTGGCCGCGTTGCTCTCGGATCTGGGCGCGGACGTCGCCAGCGAAGAATAGGCGAGGTGCGTCGTCAGCTCTTGTCAGGCTCCGGCGCTGGCGGACGGATCGATCGACGCGAGTTCTCCACCATGCGCACGTACATCTGGGCCGACTTGTTCGTGGGGTCGATCTCGAGCGCGGCGCGCCACTCTGCGAGCGCAGCGTCGACCTCGTTGGCCGAAAGCAGCGTGATGCCGAGCAGGACGCGAGCCTGCACGAAGCGGGGGTTGACGGTGCGCGCGGATTCGAACTGCTCGCGGGCAGCCTGCAGGTTGCCGCGGTCGCGATAGAGCACGCCGAGGCGGGTGCGCAGATCCGCGAAGGTGGGGCACAGGCTCACAGCGCGGTCGAGCTCGTGGATGGCCTCATCCGGCAGGCCGGCTTCTTCGTAGGCGGAGGCGACGGCCGCGTGCATGTTGGCGATCTTGCCCTTGGCAAAGGGGTCGATCCGGTCCTTGGAGCGTTCGCGCGCCGATCGGATCTGCTGGTAGATGGCCCGCGCGGCCTCGTACTTGGCCTGGTCGTTGTACGTCACCGCCAGGTTGAGCAGCGCCTCGGTGTAGTTCGGGTTGATCTGCGTAGCCCGCTCGAAGAACTTCTCGGCCTCGGCGAACTGCCCGCGCTCATGGGCGATCACGCCGAGCATGTTGTACACGTCGGCAAAGCCGCTCTGTTGTTCCACCACCGCACGGAGCAGCTTGTCGGCCTTGTCGAACTCGCGCTTCTCGTAGTGCTCGCGACCTTGGGTCAGCAAATGTTTGACGCGCTCGTCCATGGCCGGAATCTTTCCCGCATTCTTGGGGCGATGTCATCCCCCGATGCTGGGGCGACGAGCATTCGCCCGTCCGCAGGGCCCGCGGGGCGGAAACGGACTCCATGGACAAACGACCGGCTTCCAGCACGAGGTTGCTGGAACCGTCCGGCCCTGGTAACGCCACAAGCGTGTCCGAGACCCCTCCTCCTCGATTCGCCGGCCGGGTCGTCGACCCATCCGTGGCCGATGAAGACGATGAGGTTCCGGTCGAGCAGCTGAGCGTGGAACCGCCTGCTGCCCTGCCGGAGACCGAGTCCGCCGCGGCTCGTCCTTCTGCGGACCGACTCCCGGACGAACCTTCGCTGCGTCCCCATACGTTTCCCCCCATGCCTGCCAGCGAGGTGCTTCTCGACCCGGGCGCATCTCCCCCTCCGGTGCCAGAGCACCGCCCGCGACGCTCGACCCCGTCGGTCCTGTCTCCCTCCATGACCGCCGTGTTCGGTGCCCTGTTCGGCCTGGCCGGCATTTTTGCAATCTTCGCCCTGCTTCAACGATTCAGCCCTCACCCGACCCCAGGCACGGTGCCGTCCGGGTCGGCGCCAGCCACGGTCGCTGCAGGCGCCAGCTCGTCTGCCCCGCCAGCGCCGGTCGAGCCTGCGCCCGAGATCGAGGAGGAGCCGGGGCTTCCCGGGCCCTGGCGCGTGTCCGCGCTCAAGGATGAAGAGGGAACGCGGGTGATCGAAGGGACGGTCGGCCACGATCCGCTGGTGGACACCCTGGAAGGCAAGCACATCAGCCGCAAGGAGATCTACCGCGTGCTGAGCGCCCTCAAGAGCTTCAAGGTGCTCGACCATCCTGGCAAGAACAGCAAGTACATCGTGGCGGTCGAGCGCGGCTCAGGCCGCATCAAGGCCTTTGAGCTCGAGGTCAACTCCACGGAGATCTACCAGGCCAAGGAGAACGAGGAGCAGCGTCTGGTCGGCGAGAAGCTCGACATGAAGATTGCCACGCGCCGGACCCTGGCCGGGCTGCGCGTGGGCGACGATCTCTCCAACGACCTGAAGCGCGCGAAGCTCCGCGAGTCGATCGGGGAGGTGGTGGATCGGGCGCTGGACGGTCGCGCGCACCTGCACGGCATGCAGAAGGGCGCGACGCTTCGCGTGGTGGTTTCGGAGCAGACGGCGCTCGGGCGATTTGCTTCCTACGAGTACGTCGAGGCGCTCGAGTACGTGTCAGCCAAGGACGGAGCCGAGCCGCTGCGGATCTACCGTGTGCGCGACGGCAACCGCTGGGGATACTTCGATCAGAAGGGCAAGGAGCCGTTTCGAGGTGGCTGGCGGCGGCCCTGTCCAGGCGCGCCCATGACGAGCCCGTTCAATCCCAAGCGGCTGCACCCGATCCTGAAGATCATCAAGCCGCATCTGGGCACGGACTTCGGTGCACCCACTGGTACCCCGATCCACGCGGTCTACTACGGCACCGTGGGCCACATCGGACCGTCCGGACCTGCTGGCAACCTGATCGTCCTCAAGCATCCCGGCGACATGGAGTCGTACTACATGCACCAGTCTCGCTACGCGCCAGGCCTCAAGCTCGGCGACAAGGTCGAGACCTTCCAGATCATCGGCTACGTGGGGAGCACTGGGCGCTCCACAGGACCGCACCTGCACTTCGGCATCAAGAAGAAGGGCGAGTGGATCGATCCGATGTCGCTCAAGCTCGATGGCGAGCGCGTGATCTCCAAGGAGTCGCGAGAGGCGTTCGACAAGGCGAAGGCCGAGCTCGACGCCCTGCTCGAGAGCATCGGCTTGCCTGCCGCGCCGCAGCCTGCCGCCCCGGCGCCGAGCACTTCGGGATCGGCGGAGCCATCGAGCTCATCGGAGCCCGGGCAGGGCATCGACGAGACCGAAGGGCTCGACGAGCTGGAGCCTGAGGGGACGGTCGATCCCAACGACAAGCCGGATCCCAAGAAGCACTGACCGGCCCTGAGCGCGCTCACTGCATGCACAGCCCGAAGGGCTCTTCGCCGACGTAGTAGTAGCCGTAGACGTCGTTGACCTTGAAAGGCTTGCACTTCTGCAGCGGCGGGCATGCGAGCGGAAGGTTCGCCTTGCACCACGAGTGGCATTGATGATCCTCGCCGCAGCCCTTGCCTGGCGAGCAATCCTCGCTCTGCTCGCAATTGGGTTCGGTGACCTTGGACAGCTTGCACACGCTGTAGCCGGGTTGCACGCCGAGCACGGGCAACGCCGGAACGCACGTGGCTCCGACGTCGCAGATCTGATCAGGGCGCATGAAGTCGCATTGATCGGTGCAGACCTTCATGTTCGGGATGTCGTGGTAGGCGCTCCCGCTCTTGAACCGCACCTGGATGCATCCCCCTCCGTTTTCGCAGTTGCGCGTGCTCACGCAGAACTTCTTGCACGTCTGGTCCACGCACGTCAGCCCGAGGCTGCAGCCGGAGAACAGGTCGTCGCACAGCGCGCCGAGCTTCCGCCCTTGATCCACGACGCACTTCGTGCGTCCGCTCGTGTCGCTCACGTCACAGGCCAGCAGCGGCAGGCATCCGCATTGCGGAAATGTCCCGCACTCCCCGCCTTCCACCGGAGGCGTGCACGGCTGGTCCGAATCCGGCACGTCTGCATCTGGTCCGGCTGCCCCATAGCCTTGCAGCGAGTAGCCGCTGAAGTCGAAGCAGGCGATCCCCAGCGAAACGGCGGCAATCGCCACGGTGGCGAAGGCCCCGGTGGGGACGCGACGGCAGGGTCGGCTCACTGCACGCGGACTCACCAGAAGCCCCCGGTAACCGACAGCCCGGCGCCGCCCGGCACCGTGCCCGCAGTCAGCCGTGCGCGCGGAGCGTTGCTGCCGGGTGACGTCGTGAGAAGCCAGGTTCCCACCGCGAGGCCCACGCCTCCGGCGATCCAGCCGCCCCAGTACACCGGCATCAGACGCTTGCCGGACCGGGATGCGTCGTAGCCCTCTTGATCGCAGACCCGATTGGGATCGCAGTGGCTGTCCACCGTATCCTGCTTGCCATTGAGGATGAGCCCGGTGACGACGGCGGTCCCGAGCCCGATCACGCCCACGCCGCCTGCGATCCATCCGATGGTCCTTCGTCCCGGGGCAGACGGCGGAGGCGGTGGCGGCGGCGTAGGCGCTGTCGTGATCGCGGGGTCCGGCGCGACCTCGATCTGGATGCGCTCGCTTTCCGCGAGCCGCACTGTGGTCAGCGAAGTCCGAAAGCCCGGGGCGTAGACCGCGATCACGTGCGAGCCCGGGTCGACCACGATCGGCGTGCCGGCCGTGAGCCTCTCGGAGGAGTCGAGCAGGATGCTGCTGGCCGGGGGCGCGCCGGATCGCAGACGCACCGTCAGCCTGGGCACGCGTCGCCCCAGGGACGTTTCCTGCTCGCGGGCAATCGGCAGCCGATCGTCGTCTGCCGGAAGCTGCTTGATCGCCTGCTGGATGTGTCGCCACGCATCCATGAGCTTGCCGATGCGCTCCTCGCACTCCGAGAGGTTGAGCAGGGTTCCCGGGGCAGGATCGAGCTTCTGGCTTTCGGCGAACATGGGGCAGGCCGCGACCGCATCGCCTCGCTTCATCGCGTCGCGCCCGCTGCGAAACAGGCGATCCGCCCGATCCGCCGCACTCTCCGAGTGCTCCTGTGCCGCGACTGGCCCGGCAAAGCAGCAGCACAATGCGACGAGAAGGCACACCAGCGCAGCCTGCAGCACGGACCTGCCACGCCCGGGGCTACTTGCGGCGATCGCGCGGATCCGGAGCCGAAGCCGTAGGAGCAGGAGGCGCGGCAGAAGCGGCAGGGGGCTTGGCTTCGGCAGCGCGCAGATGGAACGTCGCGCGGGTCGTCTCGCGGCTGCGGACCTGCACGATGCTTGCCTGCGGCGTTCCATCCCGGGAGGTACATACCACGTGATGCTCCCCGGGCGGCACTGCCACCGAAGTGGGCGTTGCCCCCCTCGACACGCCGTCCACGGTGACTGCGCATCCGCCCCCCACGGCCGAGATCGCAATCAATCCGCTGGCCTCTGCAGGCGAGGAAGACGCAGAGGGGAGCGCGGCAGGCTCGGCCGAGGCAGCTGCCGAACTCGAGGCAACGGGCGAACCGTCCAACGGCGCCGCAGGCGCGGTGCCTGTGGAGGCGGATGGTTGAGGCGAGGCGGCTACGGTCGCGGAAGCGGCCACGGAGCGTTGGGAGTTGGCGCGCCACCCAGTGACCGCAATCGCACCGCCGAGCACGAGGCTGGCAATACCCACTGCCCACAGCTGCCACCTGCGGAATCGCTGTCGCCGGGAGGAAGAGACCGGCCGCGATGCCGTCGCCGGCTTCATGGTGGTCTGCACGCCGAGCGATGCCGCGTTGATCGCCTGCGTTTGCGCTTCGTCGAGCAGGTCCGGATATCCCGCATCCGGGACTTCGAGCTGCGGCGCCGTAGCCACGGTGCTGCCGTACAGGTGGAAGTACGCCTCACGCACGGCACGCTGCATGACACGCGCATCGCCGTAGCGGTCCACGCGCTCGAACGAGAGTGCCTTGTCGATGATCGCAGCGATCCTCGGGGGAACATCCGGATCCACGGTCGCCACCTGGGGCGCTGCGCGGGTCGCGGCCGCAACGAGCTGCTCGTTGATCGTCTTGCCGCCGTGAACGTGCCTGCCCGTGAGCAGTGTGAACATGCTGGCGCCGACCGCCCACAAGTCCGAGATCGAATCCACCTCGTCGTTGCGCCCAAGCGCCTGCTCGGGCGACATGTACGCTGGCGTTCCGAGGGTCGTGCCGAAGCGCGTGGCAACGCTGGCCGTGGACACCTCGCGAAGGCGTGCAATGCCGAAGTCGAGCATCTTCACCACGCCCTCGCGGGTGATGAACATGTTCTCCGGCTTCACGTCGCGATGGACGATCCCCTTGTCGTGCGCGGCTGCGAGCACATCGAGCACGCGGTCGGCGATGACCAGGACTTCCTTGGGAGGAAGCCGGCGATCATTGCGCGTCCAGCGTCGGTCGACGCTTTCGCCTTCGAGCAGCTCCATGACGAGGAAGACGGAGCCGGTCTCGGCCACGTCGTCATCGAGGATCTCCACGGTGCCCGGGTGGCCTACCTTGTTGGCGACATAGCCTTCGCGCAGGAAGCGGCTGCGAATGGCCTTGTCGAGGGAGAACTCGGTGTGCAGGAGCTTGACCGCGCCGCGACGTCCGTTGCGGTGGGTGGCAGCGAAGACCGAAGCCATCCCTCCGACCCCGATCAAGCCATCGAGGTGCCACTTGTCGCGCAACACCTGGCCCACGAGGACCTGAGCGCGCTCCAGGACAGGATCGCAGGGCTCGTTCATCTTTCGCCTCGTCCCAAAGGATGTCGGCTTGCCATCCCTCCGATCTTCGTTTCTCCAAGCAGACTACGGCTGTCGACCGACGTGTCAACAGCAAACCCGCGGTGGCGCATGCACGGTTCATGCCGAAATCCAGAGTGCTTGCGCTATTCCAAGCCACACGTGCCTGGCCCGCGCTCCTACGTCTGAACCCCTTCCGATATTCCCCGCCGCCGATCGTCAACAATCTCACGGCCCGTCTGTGCGCATTCGACCCACGCCTGCGGCGCCATGCTCGCCAGATGATCAGTTTCGCAGCCGCTGCCCGCCGCGACCCCTCCCTGCGCGCTTCGTGCTAGACCCCTGCCCGAATGATTTCGGTCGAGAAGCTCTACAAGTCCTACGGCACGGTAGAAGCCGTGCGCGACCTGTCGTTCGAAGTGCGCAAGGGCGAAGTCGTGGGATTTCTCGGGCCCAACGGTGCGGGAAAGAGCACCACGCTGCGGATCGTTGCTGGATTCCTCGGGGCGAACCGGGGACGGGTGCTGATCAACGGCCATGACATCGTGGCAGAGCCCTTCGAGGCCAGGTCGTGCATCGGCTACATGCCCGAGAACGTCCCGCTCTATCCAGAGCTTCGCGTCAGCGAATACCTTCGGTTCCGCGCAGAGCTCAAGCGCGTTCGCAGAGCAGATCGCGCAGAAGCCGTGCGCAGGGTCATGCGCAACGTGCGCGTCGAGGATCACGCCGACGTCGTCATTGCCAAGCTGTCCAAGGGCTATCGCCAGCGCGTGGGGCTTGCGGATGCGCTGATCGCGTCGCCCCCGGTGCTGGTGCTCGACGAGCCCACGGCCGGGCTGGATCCGAACCAGATCCGGGAGGTGCGCGAGCTGATCCGGGGGCTCGCGGCCGAGCACACGGTCCTTCTGTCCACGCACATTCTCACCGAGGTGGAGGCGACCTGCGACCGCGCCCTGGTGATCCACAAGGGCAGGCTCGTTGCCCAGGGCGCCCTGGAAGAGCTGTCCAAGCTTCGTGAGACCTCCACCACGCACTTCGTCGTGCGCGGCGACGCGCAGAAAGCGCTGGACGTGCTCGAGGCCCAGCAGGGCGCGAGCAAGGTTCGCAAGCGCAAGGACAGCGCCGAAGAGGTCTCGGTCCTGGATGTCACGTGGAAGGGCGCGCCCGAGGCCACACCGGACAAGGTCGAGCACGCCGTTGCCGCCCTTGTCGGCGCAGGGATCGCCGTCCGCGAGGCAAGCCCGCGCAAGGCTTCGCTCGAAGAGGTCTTCTCGCTTCTCACCGAAGAGGATGCCCATTCGGATCACGGGTCCGATCGCGACGGGGAAGCGAAATGAAGGGCTTCTGGCCGGTCTTCAAGCGCGACTTGTTCTCCACGTTCGTCACCCCCGTGGCCTGGGTGACGATCTTCGTGTTCCTGCTGCTGCAAGGCGCGAACTTCTACCTGCTCGTGGCCCACTTCACCAACCAGGTCGACATCGCCATTGATCGCGGTCCGGTGCAGTGGTTCTTCGCTGACAGCATTCTGCAGTACTTTCCGTTGCTCATGCTTGCGCCGGCGCTGACCATGCGATCGCTGGCCGAGGAGCGCAGGTCAGGCACGATCGAAGGGCTGCTGACGACTCCGGTCTCGACACCTGCGGTCGTGCTCGCGAAGTGGGCTGCGGCCTTCGTCACCTACCTTGCCGTCTGGGCGCCGACTCTCCTGTACATGATCGTGCTCAAGCGCGCAGGCGAGGTCGATTGGCGCGTGGTGGCAAGCTGCTATCTCGGAGTCGCTTTGCTCGGAGCCGCGTTCACGTCCCTGGGCGTGCTGATGAGCGCCATGACGCGCAGCCAGGTCGTTGCCTTGCTGCTTTCGCTGGCAGCCGTGATCGGCCTGCTCATCGTGGGCATCGGCGAGATGATCTTCGACAACGGCCCGGCGCACGATCTGTGCGCCTATGTCTCGATCCTCTCGCAGATGGCGGACTTCTCCAAGGGCCTGATCGACACGCGTCGCGTCATCTTCGATCTCACCCTGACCGCGGCCCCGCTGTTCATCACCGTTCGCGCGGTGGACGCCTGGAGGTGGGGGTGATGGGAGCTGGCGTCGTCACCCGCGGGACCAAGATCTCCTCCGCCATCGGCGTGCTCGCTGCCGTGGCGATCGTCGTGCTGGTGAACCTGCTCGCAGCCCGGCACTATCGCAGGTTCGATGCCACCACGGCGCAGCTGTACACGCTGAGCCCGGCGACCCTTGCGACGCTGCGCGAGCTGCAGCAGCCCATCCAGATCGAGATCCTGCTGTCTGCCAACGATCCCCTTGCGGGCACGGTCGGCAGCATCCTGGCCGAGTACAAAGGGCACGCCCCGCGTATCGAGATCCACCAGGTCGACCCGGATCGGCACCCGGCGGAGTTCGTGGCAATCCAGCAGAAGTACGGCATCCTCGCGGGCAAGACCGAGGATGGACGGGTGGTCACCGACGCGTCGGTCATCGTGGCTGCCGGGGACCGACACTGGTTCATCGCAACCTCGGACATGGTCGATCTGACCGAAGCGGCGGAGGGCAAGAGCCGCTCGAAGATCGAGCAGGCGTTGACCGGCGCCATCCGCGCCGTGGTGGGCGGCGAGCGCATCAAGGTCTGCGCTTCCTCCGGGCACGGCGAGTCGTCGCTCGACGACAACGGTCCGCAGGGGCTGGGCGAGCTTCGCGATCGGCTCAACAAGAACAACTTCGAGCCGGTCACGGTCGACTCCACGCGCCCGGATGCCCGGGAGCCGTTCAAGGATTGCCGTCTGCTCATCGTGGCAGGGCCATCGCAGCCCTTCTCCCAGGGCGAAGCCGACGAGATCGCCTCGCGCATGCGCACCGGCATGAGCGGGCTGCTGCTGCTCAACCCGATGTTCGACAGCAATCGCAAGAAGCAGGTGGAGACCGGACTGGAGAGCGTCACGAAGCTTTTCGGGATCGGGCTTGCGGCTGACTTCGTGTTCGAGACCGATGACCGGTACCGGCTTCCCCGCGGCGTGGGCGAAGCGTTCTTTCCTGATGCGAAGCCTCATCCGATCACCGACGCGATGGTGAATCCGGGCTCCTCCGGATTGCGTGTCATGATCATGCGCTCCCGGTCGCTCACCGCGCTGCCCGACGGTCCGCGCCCGACCGAGCTTCTGGTCACGAGCAACGAGGCCTACGGCATGAAGGACTTCTTTGCCTGGGCGGACAAGGGCGGGGAGCCGACGCGCAAGGAAGGCGATCGCAAGGGGCCGCTGACGGTCGCGATGGCATCGGAGCTGCTCAAGCCCGGCGCAAGCCAGGACGCGCGGGGCGCGCGCGTGGTGGTGCTCGGAAGTCCCAATGTCGCCTATGGTCTGAACTGGGAGCAGGGGCAGCTGCGCGGCAACGCCATCTTCATGGAGAACGCCGTGTCGTGGCTGGTCAGCCGGCAACCGATCCTCGACATCCCCACGCGCGTGACGCCCGCTGCCAGCCTGCGAATCACCGAGGGCATGCTCGGCGAGATCATGCGCTACGTGCTCGTGTTCATGCCCGGCGCTGCGCTGCTGCTCGGCGTCTCGGTCTACCTGCTTCGACGCAGCGACAAGAAGGACGCGAAGAAGAAGGACAAGGCCAAGGGCGCGAGGAAGATCGAGCCATGACCACCCGCTCCCAGACCATCACCACTGCCGTGCTGGTGTCCGTGGCGGTCGGGCTCGGCGCCTACCTGCTGATCGATCGCGGCAACCCCACCTCCGCTGAGCTCGAAACCCGCAAGAGCAACCTTCTCAAGGTATTCCGTCGCGAGGAAATCTCCGAGCTGCAGCTCGAGGTCGGCGGCGACAAGGCGCGCATCGTCCGTGCGGTTTCCCCTGACGCCACCGAATCCGACTACCGCCTCTTTCTCGGCTCGTCGCCGGATTCCTCCAAGGCAGAGCCCGCGGATCAGCCCGCAGTCGATCGGCTGATCCAGGCGCTCGAGTTCGCCTCCCCGGTGCGCTCTGTCGATCCGGCGACCGACAAGGCGGGCCTCGGGTTCGAGCATCCGCGTGCGATCCTGTCTGTGCGAATGGGCTCGGTGTCCTGGCGGATCGAGCTGGGCGCAGAGGCTGGCACGCCGACAGGCTCAGCCTATGCTTCGGTGCCTGGACAAGGCACGTACGTGGTCGCCAGGGACTTCGTGGCCGATCTGCTCCGCCCCGTGGACAGCTACCGCTCCCGCATCGTGCTCCCCTACGTCGCCTCGGAGCTGGCCGCGATCCGCCTCGATGGAGCAGGGGGCGCGCGCAACCTGCTCAAGGCACCCTGGGGTGGATTTCGAATCGACACCGGAGGCGGCCAGGGGCCTCGCGTACATCGGGTCGTCTACGATCAGCTCCTCACCGCGTTCGCGGCTCTTCGCGTTGAGCGCTTCGTCTCCCCTGCAGCTGCAGAAGATGCCCTGCGGGCGGCCAAGCAGCAGGGCAAGTCCGTGTCGCTGGTGGCCGAGCCTGTGGACAAGGCTCGCCCGATCGCTCGCGTCGAAATCGGCGGAGAGTGTCCGGCCGCCGCCGCTCCGCGCGTGGACGCGGCCGCGCCCGATGCCAGCCTCCCGGAAGCGGGCGGCCTGGTGGTGGTGATCCGCCGGGAGCCCCAGCCGATGAGCGCATGCGTGCCTGCCAGCGCGATGGAAGGGCTGCGCACGTCGTCAGACCAGTTCGCGGACAAGCGGCTGCTCGACCTGCGCCCTGACGACGTCGAGGAGCTGAAGATCCAGCGCGCAGAGCGCGTGCTGGAGCTGGTCCGCAAGGGCTCGGGATGGAAGATGAGGCATCCTGAGGAGCGCGACGTGACCGGTGCGGACGCCAAAGGCTTCGTCGAAGGCCTCACGAAGCTCGAGGGGGAGCTGGTTTCGCCCGCGGATCCCAAGGCGCTGGGCCTGGAGCCTGCCAAGGGAACGCTCGTAGTGATCCAGCCTGCCTCCGGTAGCCAGGAGCACCCGCAGCAGAAGCTCGAGCTCGGCGACGAGCAAGGGGGGTACAGCTACGTGCGACGGGTCCAGGACGGCGTGGTGCTGCGCATTGCAGGCAACCAGGCGCACCAGATCGAGCCTGTGGCGACCTACCTGCGATCGTCGGCGCTGCTCGATCTGTCCGCGGATCGGATCCGCAAGGTCTCGATCACGTGGGGCCAGGGGGACAAGCAGATCATCGCGAGGACCCCTTCGGGCTTCAAGTTCGAGGCGCCGAACGGGTACGTCGTGGATGGCTCCCTGTCCGCGGATCTGTTCGATTCGCTTGCGAAGCTGTCGGCCGAGCGCTGGGTGGCGGATCGCGATGACGGCTCCTACGGGTTTGCCAAGCCCGCCGCGGTGGCGCAGGTGGAAGGGGTGGGCGACGGCGGCACAAAGTCGTGGCGCCTGCTGATCGGCGCGCGGATCGGAGATGGGGTCTATGGCAGGTGGGAGCCGGACACCGGCGTGTTCGTCCTTCCCGTGGGCGTGCAGGATCAGCTCACCACCTACGTGATCGACCGCTCGATGTTCATGATCGACCCGTCGGAAGTGCGCGACATGACCCTGAGCGCAGGCGGCAAGAAAGCCGTGATCGTGGGACGTGCAGGCGGCACGTGGGCCAACGACCCGGACGCGGGGATCGCGCTTGCGGAAGGGTCGGTGGAGCGCATCCAGAGCGCGTTTCTCGAGATGCGGGCCGAAGCGGCCCTGCACCTGGGCGACGCGCAGGAGTCCGAAGGCTTCGCAAAGCCGCTGCTCGAGGTCGTGGTCCACCGCATTCCGGGCCACGAAGAGCGTTCCAAGGACATCCGGATCGCGATCGGCAAGGGGGACGCGTGGCGCACGATGAGCGTGTACTACGCGCGCCGCGAGGGTGTGGCTGCCACGTACGTGATCGGCGCGGCACGGGTCAAGCCGGTGCTCAAGGCGATGGGAGTGGAATGAGACCTGGAGCGGGCAGGGAGACGCGAGCTACAGCCAGCCGTTCTCCTTGTACCAGGCCGCGGTGAGCTTGGCGCCGTCGCTCCAGCGGTAGCGCGCCTCAAAGCCGAGCTCCTTGCGGGCCGGCGCTGAGTCTCCCACCCACTGCTGCAGCAGCTCGGTGACCTTCTCGCGCTTGAGCATCACCGCCTTGTTTGCGATTCGCCCGTAGGTCTCACTGAGCAACCCGACTCCGTAGATGATCTTGTCCGGGATCGGGAAGCTCACCCAGGCCTTCTTCTGCATCGCCCCCTCGAGCCCTTCAGCCAGCTCTGCCCGGGTGTAGATCGCGCCATCGTCGATGTCGTAGCCCCTGCCGCTCGGGATCTCCGCGGTCAGGCACAGCACGATCGCGCGCGCGCAGTCCTCGCCGTGGATCAACGTCAGCTTGCCCTGGGGATCGCCCATGTAGGGAAGCACGCGCATCGCCGCGTACTGGAACAGCTGCATCATCTCCCGATCGCGCGGGCCGTAGATGCCGGTCGGGCGAACCACCGTGATGTGAAGCTTGTCCTTGAGGCGCAGGGCGAGGCGCTCGGCCTCGAGCTTGCTTCGGCCGTACGCGGTCAGCGGACGCGGCTCGGCGTCCAGGGGCAAGGGGCTTCCATCCGGTGACGGTGCCCGGGCTGTGAGGCTCGAGACCAGGACGAACCGTTTGATCGCGTCGCCTTGTGCGAGCGCGGCATCGAGCATGTTCTGGGTGCCCACCACGTTGGTCAGGTGGAACTCGGCCGGCGTGCGAGCCTTGACCAGCCCTGCGGAGTGGACGACCGCGTCGATGTCCTTGGCGGCCGCAAGGCACGCGTCGCGATCCTCGACCGCGCCTTCGACGAGCACGACATTGGGCAGCACGCGCAGGAACTTGGTGTCCGAGGTCTTCCGGACCATGGCCCGCACTTCGTGGCCCTGTTTGGCGAGTTGCTCGGCGACGTGCGATCCGAGGAATCCCGACGCACCAGTAACCAGAACCTTCATCGACGGTCTCCTGTGTTGAGCGATCAAGCGCTGGAGAGGCTTCGCTGGTAGAGCCGGTAGCGCTTGTAGATCTCGCCTCCCATGAGGCGGATGCCTGCGTTGACAGCGCTGTTGTCCTCCAGGGTCCAGGACAGCTCGCCGTGGTAGATCCCTTGACGCTCCGCGGACAAGTGGGTCTCCACGTACATGTAGGTCGACAGCGCGGCGTAGCGGCGAATGCCCCTGAGCTTGCGCTTGATACCGAGGATCATCACGCGGGCCGAGCGCGGCCCTTGGACCTTGAGGCGCCACAGCAGCTTCAGCAGGCCAAAGGGCAGCAGCTTGCCGTGCAAGTCCCCGATCATCTCGTTGAGGTTCGGCACGGTCACAGCGACCGCGACCGGCTCGTCGTTGATGGAAACGATCTGCGTGAGCTCGGGCATCACGATGAGCCGCAGGTCAGCGGCGAGCTTGTCGAGCTCCGCGCGCGTCATCGCGACATAGCCCCAGTTGTCGCTCCACGCGTCGTTGTAGATATCCATGATGATCGCCACATCATGGGCAAGGTTCCCCTTGTCGATCTGGCGCATCTTGATCTCAGGCATGGCAGCGATCGTCTCGTGCCCTCTTCGCGCGCGCGGCGGCAGCTGCCCGATCGTGTACTTCCAGGCGAACAGGTCCTTGATCTTCGAGAACCCGGCAGCCTCGATCAGCCCGCCCTGGTAGCTGCGATGATGCGGCATCATCACCATGGGAGGGGTGTCGAACCCTTCTACCAGGCAACCGATCTCCTCGTTGACGGACAGGGACATCGGGCCTCGGAGCGCCTTGGCGCCATGGGCAGCAGCCCATTCGCCAGCCCGGTCGAGCAGGGCCTTGGCGACGTCCGCGTCATTGACCGTGTCGAAAAGTCCGAAGAACCCGACGTCGTCGCGGTAGTGCGCCAGATGCTCCTGGTCGATGTGCGCCGTGGTGCGACCCACGCAGCGCCCTTCGCGCCAGGCAGTGAACAGGGTGCCCTGCGCATGCTCGAAGAACGGGCTCTTGGGGCTGAGCCTGTCCTTGAGGTCCATGTCGAGCGGTCGCACGTAGTTGGGATCGTCGCGGTAGATATCCTCGACGACTTCCAGGAAGGGTTTGAGGTTCCCCCCCAGCTTGGTTTCGCGGATCTCGACGGTCATGGTTCGGAGCGCGTAGCGCGCGAACGGCTGTGGCGTCAATGCGAACGGCGTACGCGCCTGTCAGCCGTCGATCACCCCGAACTTCTTGCCGACCGTCCGGAACGCTTCGAGGGCGCGGTCCAGCTGCTCGCGGCTGTGGGTCGCCATGTAGCTGGTGCGCAGGCACTGGGCCTTGGGAGGAACGCCTGGGGTGATGAAGGGGTTGGTGTACACCCCGTGCTGCTCCAGCAGCTCCTTCCACATCATGATCGTCCGAAGGTCCTGCCGGACGTAGAGCGGGATGACCGCGGTCTGGCTGTTGCCCACGTCCCAGCCCATCTTCTTGAGCTCTTCGCGGATGTAGGTGAAGTTCTCGTGCAGCTTGGTGATGCGCCAGGGTTCCTCCTGCATCACCTCGAGGGCAGCCATGGCAGCAGCCACGTTCGGGGGCGCAGCCGAGGCAGCGAACATGAAGGAGCTCGCGAAAAGCTTGATGTATTCGAGGACCTTGCGTTCGCCGACCAGCCACCCGCCGATCGACGCCAGGCTCTTGGAGAAGGTGCCTCCGATCAGGTCGACCTGGTCGAGAAGGCCGAAGTGGGCCGCCGAGCCCCTGCCCACGGGTCCAATCACACCCAGTGCGTGGGCGTCGTCCACAAATAGACGCGTGTTGTGCTTCTTGCAGACGGGCAGGAGCTCAGGAAGCCTGGCGATCTCCCCTTCGGCGCTGAAGACGCCGTCCGTGATCACGAACGCACCGTCGTCAGGATCGAGCTCGGACAGGACCCGGTCGAGCGAGGCCGCGTCGTTGTGCCGGTAGCGGGCCATCTTGACTCCCACGGCCTGGCCGAGACGCACGCCATCATAGATGGAGGCGTGGTCGTTGCGGTCGATGACCGCGGTGGTCCGTTTGTTGGAGAGCAACGCCGCGCAGACGGCCAGGTTGACCTGGTAGCCGGTGGTGAAGACAAGGGCTGCTTCTTTGTTGAAGAAAGTGGCCAGCTTCTCCTCGAAGACCTCGTGCAGACGCGACGAGCCGTTGACGAGCCGCGAGCCGGTCATGCTGGTGCCGTAGTCCCGGATGGCCTGGATGGCGGCCTCGCGTACCTTGGGGTGGGTGGTGAGCCCGAGGTAGTTGTTGGAGCCGAGCATGAGCACGCGACGCCCCTCGAGCACGGCCTCTGGGCCATCGTTGAGGTCGAGCGGCCTGAAGTAGGGGTACAGCCCACGCTTGCGGGCCGCGTCCACGGTCTTGAACTCGCGGCACTTCTGGAACACGTCGCGGCCGCCGAGGTTGGCCAGAGAGGTACGGCTCTCGATCGACATGGCGATGTCGTCCTCGCCAGCCTTGGTCCCCTTGACCGCCCGCTTGGTCGGAGCGCTCTCGGTGTCAGGCTCGGGGGTGCCGTTGCCGCCACGCGATCGCGCCTTGGTGGTGGGCTCGATCTCTTCGGTGATGGCAGGGTCGATGTCAGGCAGCCCATAGCCGCGGACCATCAGCTGCCAGGCTTCCGCCGCCTTGCCGGCCGCGGCGCGAAAACGCCCACGAGCGTCCATCACGGCCTCGGCCAGCCGCATCACCCGGTCATCGCTCACGAGTTTGAGCAAAGGGGTTCGGGTCACAAGACGCTTGCCACGATCCACAACCGCCTGCCTCAGGTCCATCAGTCTCTCCGTTGCTGCTCGAAGGGTGGTCGGCCTACTGCGGAAGCCGCAGGGGCGACGGGGGTCGGACGCTACGCAGCCGGAGGCGGACTGTCAATTCAGGGAGGCGAGGGGGTGGGGCTGAGAAGTTTGTCTGCCGGCCGGATTCTGTGTGCTAAGCCAAAGCATCTTCTTTGGAGCCGCGAAGGCGGCGGGGCTTCATGACAACCATACGAGTCGTCGGTTCGCCGACAGCTATCATGGGCGAGCAGGGAGCGAGCCTGCTGGAGTGCCTGATGCGCGCGGGGTACCCGATCAGCACGTCCTGCGGCGCTCGCGCCGCTTGCGGACTCTGTCGGGTCACGGTCTTGAGGGGAGCGGAGCTGCTCAGCCCCTTGCTGCCGTCCGAGATCAACCACCTGGGGTCGGTCGCCAAGATCGTGGGGATGCGGCTGGCGTGTCAGGCGCGGCTGATCGCCGAGGGCGAGGTGGAGATCGATGTGCCCGAGGTGGTGGACGTGGTGGCGCGCAAGCGGGACAAGGCGCGCAAGCAAGCGATCGCGCGCGCGAGCTCGCCACACACGCGTGGGCCGTCCGAGCGCACGGCGACAGGGCCGCAGCGCAAGTCCGAGCCCGGGGTGATGCCGTCCGAGCAGGTGGAGTGGCGGCCGCGCAAGCTTTCCTCGTAATTTCGGCTGGTTTCTGCGGCTGCGGGGGCAAAGCGTCGGTGGTCGGGCTGGCTGCGAGGAGCGACAGGATCCGTGTGTCCGGGGCTTGGATGAGCGGGTGAACCGTCTGGGTCCCCATGGGCGCAACCATTGGATTACCAAAGACAATTCTCGACAGCGAAGGTGTGCACAAAGCGGCACGATCTTTGCTTACAACTATCGTCGTCGGTTGCTTGACAGACCCCCCCCCATCCCGTACCCCAAAGGGTAGGAACATGGCTGGGCAACTCGTTTTCCCCTTCTTTCAACCGAGGTCCTCTCGGTCGTCCACGAAGGGACGCGTACGTGCTCTGGCTACTCTGCCCCGCATCGCCCCAGCTGCCGTCCGTGTCCCTGAGCTCGCTCACGAGCCCTCGCTGTTCGTGTTCCCCCCGGGTGCCCCCCAGATCTTCGTCCACGAAGGCGCGCGCCAGACCCTTGAACGTCGCCTGGCCACCGCGGCCAACCAGCCCGTGGTGCTCTCCATCACCGACAATCGCCACAGCATGATCCGTCACGCCCGCGCTGGTGGCGTCCTCCGCGTCCGGCTCCATCACATGTTCCTGGGCTCCCCCCCTGCGGTCCAGGAAGCGCTCGTTCACTATCTAGTGAACGGCAACCGGCAGGCATCGAACCTGGTGGGCCAGTACATCGACGCGAACCTGACTCGGATCAAGCCGAGGCGGCGGACGGCGATGCAGCTGCTGACGCGAGGCAAGTGCCACGACCTGCTCGACATCTTCCGGTCGCTCAACGAGACCTACTTTGACGGGGCGGTGGACGCGGTGATCACCTGGGGGCGGTCGTCGAAGCGCCATGGCCAATCCCGCAAGTCCATCAAGCTCGGCGGGTACAACGCGGTCGAGCGGCTGATCTCGATTCACCCCGCGCTCGACCGTCCCTGGGTCCCGCGGTACTTCGTGAGCTTCGTGGTGTTCCACGAGATGCTCCACCATGTGGTGCCTGCGCCCCGCGGCGGCGGACGAGCCAACCTGCACCCGCCGGCGTTCCGCGAGCGGGAGGCGACGTATCGGTTCTACGAGCGGGCTCTGGCCTGGGAGCGATCGCACATCAGCCGGATGCTGCGCGCGTAGACTCCCCGCCCTCGAAGCGACGTTCGTGGTATTGCGCACGCTGAACATGCGTGCCGCTCGACGCGCGCGTCGATCACCGGCACCTACTCCTGCCTCGCAACGCGTCGTAGTCTTGGCGACGCGGGAGATCACAATGACCAGCAACGGCGGCGACAAGCTCATGCAAGTCGACGATGACAACGGCACGGCACGCAACGGAACGCTTGCTGCCCGTGACGTCGACGTCGACCGTGGTGGTGAGGCGGTAGGCCACGCGAAGTTCGACTTCGGGCTGGCCGCATCGCAGCTCCCGCGTGATCAGATTCCCTGGGGCTACGGCTTGAATCGGATCTGCGCCATGGCGCGCGACCCGGACTGGCTCTACGTCTATTGGGAAATCACCGACGATGCCATTGTCCAGGCGCGCGAGAAGCTCGGCAACGGAGGGTCGGACGCCTGGTGCTGCGTGCGGGTCTACGACACCACGGGCCGGAGCTTCGACGGCACCAACGCCAACGACTACTTCGACATCGCGGTCGACCGAAGCGCTCGCGAGTGGTTCGTCCACATCGGCAAGCCCACCTCGGTCCATCACGTCGACATCGGTCTCAAGAGCCGCGAGGGATTCTTCCAGGTCCTGGCCCGATCCGGGCGCGTCGAGTGCCCGCGCAAGAGCCCCTCCCGAGACCTGACCGTCGAGTGGATGACCGTCCAAGCCGATGGTGTCGACACGCCTCATCCCACGGCCAAACCCTACGAATCGCGCTTCGCTGGGCCCACGCCCGAGGTGCCGTCGAGGCCGCCCGTGGCACCTCACCCCGAACCTACCGAGCCTCACACGCTGCAGACCACCGCGGTCGTTCGAATGCCCTACGCGGTCTCGTGGCGATCATCGTGGGCAGAGGGACGGGTGTCGACCTGGACGGTGTCCGCAGCACAGCGCTACGAAACTCACTATTCGAGGTTCGCGATCCCGTGGTTGTCCACCGCCTGGCGATCCGAGTGGCAGGGCGACCAGAGAGCCTTCGACTGGGTCAGCCCGCTTCACTCGCTGACGTGGGTGGGTCCAGCCGAGAGCTTCTCGTGGGTCGGTCCGGTCGAGAGCTACTCGTGGGTGGCCGGTCCGTACCCGGTCCACATCTCCCCCCAGGAGCGCGTCGAGGTCCGGTACTACGGAGGCTCGCAGGTCTTTGCCGGTGACGAAGGCAGGCACGTGCTGGTGCACGGCCCTTGGCACGTCACGATCCGTCCCTTCGAATCCACCCCATCCGGAGTCCAGCGCAAGATCCTGGGGACCTGGATGATCCACTGGATTCGAACGACCACGCCGATCATCGAGCGTTGGGAGACGACGCAGCTGCACGGGATGCTCACGACGATGACATGGCAGCACTTCGTGGCTGGCGCGTCGGAGAGCGTGCTGTGGTCCGAGCGGGGAGGCAGCGAGTGGTGGGCGCTGGGCGCATCGGAGCTGATGTGGCTGGGTGCCAGCGAGCTGCTGCTGATGGGCGGCTCCGAGGTGATGTGGCTGGGCGCGAGCGCGAGCGTGCTGGAGTGGATGGGCCAGGGTGCGAGCGAGTGGGCCTGGGGTGGCGCAAGCGAGACCGCGCTCGGCGGCGGCAGCGAGCTTGCGTTCGGCGCTGGCAGCGAGGTCTTTCTGGGAGGTGCGAGCGAGCTCGGAGCTCTTGGCGGCAGCGAGCAGCTGAGCCTCGGCGCCAGCGAGTGGGCGTTCGCAGGAGGCAGCGAGCTGGCCTCCGCAGGCGCAAGCGAGTGGATGCTCGGTGGCGCGTCGGAATTCGCGGGCGCGAGCGAGTGGATGCTCGGTGGCGCCTCGGAATACGCAGGTGCGAGCGAGTGGATGCTCGGTGGCGCCTCGGAATTCGCGGGCGCAAGCGAGTGGATGCTCGGTGGCGCGTCGGAATTCGCAGGTGCGAGCGAGTGGATGCTTGGCGGAGCCTCTGAGCGCGTTGGGGCCAGCGAGCAGCTTGCCGTCGATCCCTCGGACGATCCGGCGGCCGGAAAGGAAGGGCGCTGACCATGGCACACGGATACCTCGCCATCGTCCTGCACGCGCATCTGCCCTTCGTGCGTCACCCTGAAGCTCCTTCCTACATGGAGGAGGAGTGGTTCTTCGAGGCAGTGACGGAGACCTACATCCCGCTGCTGCTGGCGTTCGAGAAGCTGTCGCGCGACGACATCGACTTCAGGCTCACGCTATCGGTGAGCCCGACGTTGATCTCGATGCTCACCGACGATCTGCTCAAGGAGCGGTACGCAAAGAAGATCGATCGGCTGATCGAGCTGGCGGAGCGCGAGGTGGATCGCACACGATCGGACGCGCGGTTCCACGGGCTGGCGCAGATGTACCGCGATCGTTTCTACGAAGGGCGGGACTGCTGGCGTCGGTACGATGGCGATCTGGTGCGGGGGTTCCGGGCGCTGCAGGATGCAGGGCGCCTGGAGGTGATCACAGCCACTGCCACGCACCCGTTCATTCCGTTGCTCGACAGGAACTGGGCATCGATCCGCGCGCAGGTGCACGTGGCAGCGAGCCTCTACGAGAAGAGCTTTGGACGTCGAGCGCGCGGGATGTGGCTCGGCGAGTGCGGATACGTGCCTGGGGTCGACGAGCTGCTGCGCGAGGAAGGAATCCGGTACTTCTTCATCGACACGCACGGGATCCTGTTTGCGGACCGTCGTCCGGTGTACGGCGTGCACGCGCCACTGTATTGTCCCACGGGCGTGGCGGCATTTGGACGCGACGTGGAGAGCTCGAAGCAGGTATGGAGCTCGCGGGAAGGGTACCCCGGGGATCCGAACTACCGCGACTTCTACCGGGACATCGGGTTCGATCTCGATGCGGAGTACGTGGGGCCGTACATCCATCCGGACGGCATCCGCACCTACACGGGCATCAAGTACTTCGCGATCACGCACGGCAAGCTTCAGGACAAGCGTCCCTACGAGCCGCACGTCGCCTGGCAGCGCGCCAACGAGCACGCGGGGCACTTCATGTTCAACCGCGAGCGACAGGTCGAGCATCTGCGCGCGCACATGGATCGCAAGCCGATCGTGGTTTCGCCGTACGACGCGGAGCTGTTCGGGCACTGGTGGTACGAGGGGCCGATCTTCCTGGAGCAGCTGTTCCGCAAGATGCAGTACGACCAGGCGATGGTGGCGCCGACGACACCGAGCGCCTATCTCGCCGAGTATCCCACCAACCAGGTCGCGCAACCTTGCACGTCGTCGTGGGGCGCGGCAGGATACGGGGAGTACTGGTGCAACGGTTCCAACGCCTGGATCTACCGTCACCTGCACATGATGGCAGAGCGAATGACCGAGCTGGCACGCCGGTTCGGGCAGCCCGATGCTTTCCAACGCAGGGCGTTGAATCAGGCAGCGCGCGAGCTGATGTTGGCGCAGTCCAGCGACTGGGCTTTCATCATGAAAAGCGGCACAACCGTCCCCTACGCAACGCGCCGAACCAATGATCACATCACGAGATTCAACCGAATCTACGAGGGATTAAATTCCAGCGGTCTTGATCCGATCTATCTAGCTGAAGTCGAAAGACGCGATAATCTTTTCCCTGACATCGACTTCCAGATATACGCAAGTTGACCCCCCGTGGGCTTGGCTGTCCGGGAGGGTCCTGCACGGTGATTCGAGCCCCTAGTGCACATGCCATCCTTGCCCTATCAGCCCCTGCGCGTCCTGTTCGTCACCTCCGAATGCACGCCGTTTGCCATGACCGGAGGCCTTGGGGACGTCTCGAGCGCGCTGCCGATTGCTCTGCGCTCGCTGGGTGTGGACGCACGCGTGGTGCTGCCGCTCTACCAGGGCGTGGACAGGTCGAGGCTGGAGCTGCTGCCAGGCACGTTGATGGTCCCGCTCGGCAGCGCCCACATCGCCGCACGTGTCTGGCGCGGGTGGCTGCGTCACGGCGTGCAGGTCTACTTCATCGAGCACGACGCGTTCTTTGATCGTCCGGCCATCTACGGTCCGAACGGTGGCGCGTTCGGCGACAACCTCGTGCGGTTCGCTTTCTTGAGCCGGGCCGTGATCGAGCTGCCGCGTCTGCTCGGGTGGACTCCGGACGTAATCCACGCGAACGACTGGCAGACCGCGTTGGCACCGGTCTATCTCGACACCATCGAGCGCAACGGAGCGCTTGCGCGCTGCGCGTCGCTGCTGACCATCCACAACATCGGCTACCAGGGGATCTTCCCGATCGAAGAAATCGGCGCCACCGGTCTGGAGTTCCTTCACCCGCGCACCCTCGAGCACTTCGGCTCGCTGAACCTGCTCAAGGGGGGCCTGTGCCACAGCACGCTGCTTTCCACGGTCAGCCGTTCGTATTCGCGCGAGGTGCAGACCTCGGCGTTCGGCTGTGGGCTGGAGGGCGTGCTGCGTTCGCGGACCGATGATCTCTTCGGGATCCTGAACGGGATCGACACGGAGGAATGGGATCCGCGGACCGATCCGTTCCTGCCGGCGCACTACGGCGTGGATTCGATGACGGGCAAGGCGGAGTGCAAGGCTGCCCTGCAGAGAAACGCCGGCCTGCCAGAGCGTCCCTATGTGCCGATGATCGGCGTGATCTCGCGTCTGACGCACCAGAAGGGGATGGACGTTCTTGCCCGGACGCTTTCGCGGATCCTGGAGCTCGACGTGCAGATCGTGCTGCTCGGGGCCGGGGACAGCGACGCGGAGCGATTCTTCGACGAAGCGACGCGCACGCACAGCGACAAGTTCCGTGGCTGGGTCGGGGGCTTTGACCAGCGGCGCGCGCACTTGATCGAAGCGGGGTGCGACTTCCTGCTCATGCCTTCGCGCTACGAGCCGTGCGGTCTCAACCAGATGTACAGCCTTCGATACGGAACGCTGCCGATCGTGCGCGCCACAGGTGGGCTCGACGACACGATCGACAACTACGACGAGCGCACGGGCGAGGGCACGGGGTTCAAGTTCATCGATCTGAACCCGAGCACGCTCTACGACGTGATCGGCTGGGCAGTGTCGACCTGGTACGACCGCCCCCATCACGTGCGCCAGATGCAGGAGCGCGGGATGCAGATGGACTTCTCCTGGACCCCTGCGGCACGTCAGTACGAGCAGGTGTACTACGCGGCGCTACGCAGGCGCAGGCAGGTGCCGAGCTTCGAGGCAGCGCAAGCGCAGCCCTAGGAAGCTCAGAGCGCTGCAGCGCTCGCGGGAAGCTCCACGCGCACGTCGACATCGGCCTTGATGCGGATCGTTCCGAGCATGGCTGAGAACGGCTTGATGCCGAAGTCGGGCTGGTGCAGGCGTGCCTCGGCCACAAGGCGATCTCCCTGCTTGCGTGCGTCGAGACGGATCACCCGTTCGCGGCCCTGGATGCCGAGCCTGCCTCGAATCAGGTACCCGCCTCCTGCAGGCTCGATGGACGTCGATTCGAACAGAATGTGCGGGTGCTTGCGAACATCGAGCACGGCTTCCACGATGTTCTTCTCGATGTCCGTGCAATCCTTTGCGCTGAGCGAGTCAGGGGCATCGCGGCCGTTCTTCATCGCGCAGACCACGCGCAGGGAACGGGACTCGAACCGAGCGGTCAGGCGAGGCGCCGCGCCAGGAGAGGCAGGCTCGATGTCGATCTCGAACCGTTCGACGCGGAGCTTGAGGTCGTGGGCGACAGGCGACAGCAGCCCCTCCTTGAACGTGAACACGAGACATCTCGCGGTGGTCGCGTCGAACTTGGGCATCGCGATTCAATGGCACGGACGCGAGCCGCGGGAAACAGGATGGCGCGAGGCTCCACGCTCGGGTCGCGGCTCCAAGCGCGCGGCTCTATGGAGCCGATGGCCGGGACGCGCTAGAACGGGGGGGACCCGACCCCGATGGACCTGCTGTACTTCATCATCCTCGTCAGCTCTCTCGTGTTCGTCCACGAGCTGGGCCACTTCGTGGTCGCCAAGACCTTTGGGGTCAAGGTGCTGACGTTTTCGCTTGGGTTCGGGCCCAAGGTGGTCCGGTTTCGCGGCAAGGAGACCGAGTACTGCATCGGCCTGTTTCCTCTTGGCGGGTTCGTCAAGATGCTCGAGGAGCGCAAGGACGAGCCGGTGCTGCCTGAGGACGCCAAGCGCACGTTCGACTCGCAGCCAATCTGGAAGCGGACGTTGATCGTAAGCGCCGGACCCGTCATGAACCTGGCGTTCCCCGTTCTCCTGTACTTCGTTGCCTTCCTTGCGGATCGCGAGTTCCTGCCGCCGACCGTGGGGATCGTGCTTCCAGACCACCCGGCAGACGGAAAGCTGCAGCCAGGCGATCGCATCATGGCGATCAACGGCACGCCGATCAGCACCTATGCGGAGTTCAACCGCACGGTGCGTCACAGCCCGGGCAAGGAGCTGCAGCTGCGGGTGTTTCGCGATCTCGGCTATGTGACCGTGTCGGTCACGCCCGAAGAGGTCGAGGAGACGCACGAGCTTGGCATCCGGGAGCGCATCGGGCGCGTCGGCGTCTTGCCAGGATCTCCTGCTGCCACGGTGGGGATCTCCTCAGCGTCATCTCCTGCATGGCGCGCTGGCCTGCGCACCTTCGACATGATCATCCAGGTGGCGGACATGCCGGTCAAACGGCTGATCGATCTGGAGCGGGTGTTCGAGAACAACCGGGGTGAGACGGTTCCCGTGGCCTTCCTGCGTCCGAAGCCGGTGGTGCGCGCGCTCGACGGCCTTTGCGACATGGCCGTGTTCGAGCATGGCGTGTCAGCGCTCACGCCAGACCCGAACCCCGGGGATCTGCTGGCGCGCACGGGCTTCGAGAGCTCGGATCTGTACGCGGCGGTCGTCCCCGAAGGGTCGGCCGAGGACCAGGCGCATCTTCGCGCCGGAGACAAGATCATCGAGGTCGACGGTCACCAGGTCCTCACATGGCACTCGATGCAGGAGCGGCTGCTGGCAGCGCCGGACAAGCCCCACGAGATGACGTGGCTGCACGAAGACCGGCGCATGAGTGGCACGATCCAGATGCGAAGAGTGGACTGGGTCGACGAGTACGGCGCACCCCACTCGCGGTTCGTGCTGCGCACGATGAACTGGCTGCCGTTTGCGGTGGAGCCGCTGGTGCCCAATCCGCATCCGATGCGATGGGCCTTCCGCAATGCGCTCGAAGAAACGCGAGACGTGATGCGGTTCATCAGCATCGGGCTCGTTCGCCTGGTGCAGGGAAAGATGAGCCTGTCGGCGTTGTCAGGGCCGCTCACGATCTACGAGGTGGCTGGGCAGGAGGGCGAGAAGGGGACCAGTCACTTCCTGTGGGTGATGGCCCTGGTGAGCATCAACCTCGGACTGCTCAATCTGCTTCCAATCCCTGTGCTCGACGGAGGGCACCTGCTGTTCTTCCTGTCCGAGGGGGTGCTGCGCAGACCGCTGCCCTTGCGCGTGCGAGAGGTGGCGAGCATCGTGGGGATGACGTTCCTGTTCGTGTTGATCGGCATTGCGTTCAAGAACGACGTCGAGAGGCGCTGGGACGTGATCCTGTCGCAGATCAAAGAGCTGTTCGGCTGATGGGTACACGATCCAATCGCAACGCGGTGGCAGCCACTGCGCGCACGGTGGCTGCCCAGGTGGTGGAGCGCGTGCTGCACGACCAGGCGTTTGCAGCGGCCGCTCTCGACGCGGAGCTGGACCGGGCGGCGCAGCTGCAAACCCGGGACAAGCGGCTCGCCACGGAGCTGACCTACGGGACGCTGCGGGTGCGGGTGCTGCTCGAGAAGCGGATCGGGCGCCATGCGCCGCGCGGGCTCAAGTCCGTGGATCACGCCACGCTCGCGCACCTGCTCGTGGCGTCCTATCAGCTGCTGGTGCTCGAGAAGATCCCTGCATTTGCCGCGGTATCGGAAGCGGTCGACGGTGTGCGGGCAGGCCGGGGCGAGGGGATGGCGCGGTTCGCCAACGCGGTGCTGCGCAAGCTTGCGCACGAAGTGGAGACCACGGGACGCGTGCCCTTGCAACAGGCCGTGGTCGAGTCGGTCCACCCTTGGCTGCTGTCGCGGATCGGGCAAGCGCTGGGCTCGGTCGAGCAGGCTCGCGACTACGTGACCGCCGGCCCCTGGCCCCCAGCGGTGTGCTTGCGGCTGCGGATGCGAGAGGATCGCTCCTCCTGGTTGGGGCGCCTGGCGCAGGAGGTGGACGGGGCCCAGGTCGAAGCAGGCCGCGCGAGCCCGTTGTGCGTATGTCTGCAGGGAGCAGGGCAAGTCGCTCGGCTTTCAGGACACGGCACCCACTGGATCGTGCAGGAGGAAGGCTCCCAGGTCGTGGGACTCGCGCTCGGGGCGCGGCCGACGGATCGAGTTCTGGACGCGTGCGCAGGGCGAGGCAACAAGACCACGCTGCTGGCAGAGCAGGCGCACCATGGGACGGTCGACGCAGCGGATCTGTACGACGCGAAGCTGAGGACGTTGCGCGGGCAGGTCGAGGCGATGGGGGGGCAGCTGGGCGCATCGTACGGCGTGGACTGGTCTGCTGGAACGGGCGACGTCCCGGAGGGCTACGACCGGGTGCTGGTCGACGCACCTTGCTCGGGCATTGGCACGATTCGGCGCCGCCCGGATCTGCTCACGCGCGATCTGAAGGGTGCGCTCCCCGGGCTGCAGCAGCTTCAGGCGACGGTGCTGGCGCACGCTGCGTCGCGCTGCCGGCCCGGCGGAAGAGTCGTCTATTCGGTGTGCAGCGTGCTTCAGGAGGAGGCAGAGGCGGTGGTGGAGCGGGCGCGCGCGCAATGCCCTTGGCTTCGGCCGGCGCCTTTTGACGCGCCCGAGCTGGTGTCCCTTGCGGGGGAGGCAACATCGCTGCGTCTCGTTCCGCACGTGCACGGAACGGACGGCTATTTTGTTGCTAGCCTCGAGCGGACGCGTTGAGGCGTGGACGTGAGGAGAGGCAGTTGATGCGAGAGGCGAAGCTGATTGCGGCGAGGATGCTGACGCCCGAGGTTCGCGAGCTGACCGTGGACGCCGGGCCTGGGTTCGTCTTCGAGCCGGGGCAGTGGGTGTCGTTCCGCATCCCGCAATCCACGGAAGACAGGGTGGCGCGAGCCTACTCGATCGCTTCGCCGCCTCGGCAGGACGGCACATTCCTGGTAGCGGTGACGCGCGTGGAAGGGGGGCCGGGGAGCAACTTTCTGCACACGATCGAGCCGGGGGAGCCGCTGGCGATGCTCGGACCCGAGGGGCTTTTCACGCTGCACAAGCCGGAGCGTCCGATCCTGATGGTAGCGACCGGCACGGGCGTGAGCCCGTTTCGTTCGATCCTGCTGGCGTACGAGCAGCTGCCTGAGACCCTGCTGCTGTTCGGGCACCGCACCGAGCAGGATCTGCTCTACCGCGAGGATTTTGTAGCGATCGAGCAGCGTCGCGGCAGCTTTCGGTACATTCCCACACTGTCGCGCGGCGGGCCCGAATGGCCCGGGCGCCGGGGATACGTGCAGTCCCACGTGCCCGAGATGGTGCGCATGCTCGGAGGTGATTGCGACGTGTACGTGTGCGGGCTCAACAAGATGATCCAGCAGGTACGCGGGGTGCTCAAGAACGATCTCGGCATACCGCGACAGCGCATTCACTCGGAGCGGTACGACTGAGTAGGGTCCCTTCATTCACGCGCGCACTTTTTCCGCGCACGCGCTAGCCTCGGGCTGTCATGCCGCAGCCGAGGTTGCTCGCCGACCGCTACCGCTTCCACCGGACGCTCCCGGAGAAGTCCGCGCAAGGTGTGACCTGGCTGGCGCTCGACGAGCACACGGACCGCAACGTGGTCGCCTCGCTGCTCCCTTTCAGTCGCGTGGCCACGATGCGCAATGCGCTCGGCTTCACCCACGAACGGCTCACGGCCCTGGTCGACATCGTCCACGATCCGTCTCCGGAGGAGATCCCTGGCGCCCCAGCCTCCACTGCGGACTCGGCGGTCGTGGTCGCTGAATGGATTCCCGGACGCACGCTGTCCGAGCTGCTTCGCGCAGCTCCGATGCCTGTGTTTGAAGCCGTCCAATGCGTGGCCAAGATCTGCGGCGTGCTGGCAGGATTGCACGAGCGCGGCGCGGTTCATGGAGCCCTGTCGGCTCGGGCGCTGCTCGTGTGGAGAAGTGATCACGGGCCGCTCCCGCTGCTGACGCAGCTCGTAGCGCCACCATCGGGGAGCTGCTTCTCGCCGGAGAGAGTGGCAGGTGGGGGGCCGAATGCTGCCGACGACGCCTGGGCAGTGCACGCGATTCTCTACTCAGCGCTTGCCGGGGCGCCGCCGTTCTCAGGTGCGACGCGTCAAGAGCTTGCGGACAGCATTCTGGCATGCGCCCCTCCTCCCCTCGGCTCGCTCGGCGTCGATGACTCGGACCTTGCCCACCTCATGACCCGGGGATTCGCGAAGAAGCTCGCGGAGCGTCGGGTGGATGTGGACGAGCTGCTGGCTGACCTGACGCTCTGGTTGACCCGGAGCACGATGCGGGCCAAGGGCGTGCCTGAGACCCGACCTGCCTTCACGGGCTACTACTCCCTCCGCGATCCAAAGGCGCCCGACGCGGCGCCTGAGCCAGCGGTGGAAGTGGCGATCCTGCGCCAGACCGGCGCATCGGACGTGCAACCGCAGCCCGCGACGGAGCAGACAGAGGCGAGCGCTGATCCGGTCGAGGTGTCCAAGGCGCCTGGCAACATACGACCTGAGCCGCCGCCAGATGACAGCGCCACGGCTGGTGCGCCCGCGAACCAAGGCTCTGCGCCGGAGCCGTCCGCGAACCAAGGCTCTGCGCTGGAAGCGTCTGCGAACCAAGGCTCTGCGCCGGAGCCGTCCGCGAACGAAGCGTCCGCGCCGGCAGCGTCTGTGAATCACAGCCCCGCGCCTGGTGCGCCAGCGCGCGACCCTGCCGCAGGCACCTCGCCACCGCGCGACAACTCCCTGACCCCTGCGTTCGTTGCGGCACGTCCCCGCAAGCCCGCGCACCTTCCCATCGCCTTGCTCGTCGGCGCAGGGGCGCTTCTGGCAGGAGGGATCCTGTACAAGGTCGCTTCGCCAGCGCCGGGCGTGGATGCCGTTCCCTCGAGCGGCGCCGCGGTGCCTTCGACCCTGGCGTCGACGACCCAAGCATCATGGACGCCGGCAATCCCGTCCTCTGCAGGCGCGGTGCTTCCGGTCGGCTCCGAGACCGCTGTTCGGGCTGCGCCTTCGGCCTCCTCGGTCCCGGCGCTGGACGTGTCCGCGTGCGTGGCCTCGTACTTCCCGGCGGACACGTTTCGCGTGCCCCAGGATCTCGGCTTCGTGTGTGAGGAGAAGGAGGTCCGGCGCGGCACGGCCCGCTTGCGCGCGGCGATCGTACGTGGCAGCCGAGCGCTGCTGACGAGCGGCATGGACGAGTGGGGGAAGCTGGGCTGGTACGAGCTGGCGGTCTACGGGATCGTTCGTTGGGGGTGCTGCCACGCAGAGCCTGTGGTGGAGGTCCCTGACTCCCCATCGCCTTGCGAATCGCTCGCCGCGCCGATTGCGTCGCTTGCCAAGGCGGTCGATGCGCGAGCGGACGTGGACCTTCGCGTGCTCGGGTTCGAGAAGGCCGTCCTGTGCGTCTTCAACTCGTATGACATTCCACGGCCCTACGCGTACGGATACGGTCCGTATTCAGGCAGCCAGAACGTGTTTGCGAAGTTTCTCCAGCGGGTGCCGACGAGGCGATAGGGTCAGTTGCCGTCCCACCCTGCGATGCGAGCGAGCATCCACCACATCGCTTTACCGAGGCGCAGAGCGCCGGCGTCGCCGATGTGTCCCACGTTTCCACTCCCAGCATTGGTCGTCGTGATGATGGGATACGTGTGTCCGCTCCACGTGGTGGTATTCGGTGCGGTCGCGTTGTCGTCCCAGCAGAGGATATCGGCGTAGTCGAAGAGGATGCGCGTCGAATCCCCCTTCACATAGGTGCGAATGTGCTCGTGCTTGAGATGACGCTGGTACCCGCTTTCTCCGGTGTACCCGTCCACAGGCCCGGTGGTGAATACCACTTTGGTGCCGAATCCCTGCTGTGCCGCGAAGTCGATGTAGGCCTGGGTCGCGGAGAGATAGGTGTTCATCGTGACCCGATTGCCAGTCAGCGGGATGTCATCATCGTCGAGCCCCCACCTCAGGTCGCCGTCCGGCCCACCTTCCGAAGCGCCTGCCCAGCGCACGCCGTGCACGGGGTCCACGGTGCCGCCCGGAACATTGTGCCAGGTCGTGTCCCAGCACCATCCAAACCCGATCGCCGCGATGTGCAGGTTGTTGTTCTCGCAGTACGTGATGTGGTTCTTGATCAGATCCTTCGCCGCAGGTTGGGAGGAGAGGGGGTGAGCATTCCAGGTATACCAGCCGGCCTCGCCTGTACCGTAGGACCAGTTGTTGTATTGATTGCGCACGGAGCGACTGACGCGCAGGTGCTGGTCCGTATAGGCTTCGGGCGCGCCATTCTCGGTTGCCACTGCGGGGAAGCGGGCGTCGGACTGCCCGAGCGCCACGAGCCCCTGGCGGTAGGCCGCTGAGTGGGATTCGCCAGGGATGTTGATCCACATCTTCTTCACGGCATCGATGTAGGTCTGGGGGATGACGTCGTAGCGCGCTACGATGGTGTGGTCGGCGATGATCTGGGGGGAGGGCGACGAGCCCGCGCTGCCGCCGGTGCCTGCTGCGCCGCCCGTTGCGGAGCCGCCCGCACCACCGCTTCCGCCCGTTGCAGAGCCGCCATCGCCAGCGCTGCCGCCAGTCGCAGAGCCGCCATCGCCGGCGCTGCCGCCAGTCGCAGAGCCGCCATCGCCAGCGCTGCCTCCGGTCGCAGAGCCGCCATCGCCAGCGCTGCCGCCGGTCGCAGAGCCGCCATCGCCGGCAGCGCCACCCATGCCGGACCCTGCGGTGCCTGCGCTCCCGCCGCCCCCTTGCGCTGTGCCGGCCGAGCCGCCCTTGGTCACGCCCCCCGCGCTACCGCCGGAGTGCTTGCCAGCGGAGCCGGCGCCACCCCCAGACGCGCCGCCTTTACCAGCGGTTCCGTCGACAGAGGCATCGCTCGAACCGCCAGTGCCAACTGGCGTGCTGTCTGGGCTGTCGGAGCTGCCGCAGGCCGGGAAGACAGCGCTGACAATCAGCAAAGAAGCGCCAATGATGAAATAAGTCCGTCTCATGGTTTCACCTTTCGTCCGAACAAAGTGAGCGGCAGCTGCGCAAAGGTTGCAGGAGCCCGCAAGACAGTGGGTGCTGCGCCGCGGGACTCGACAGAGACAAGCACAACAATTTCGGTCAGGTACCGTCAGCTCGGCCCTGGGCAGGGGGCACGCGGCAGGCGGCGCAGCAGGGTCCATGCCAGCGTCGGCAACCGTGACCCCGCATGCTGGCGTGCCGTGATCGATGAAGCCTGGCGGGGCGCAGAGCAACGATGAGGGATTGCTGCGCACAGGTCGGGCTGATCCGTGCTTGCCGGCCTCCGCGCGGGCTTCGGTCCCAGTGGCTTCGGAAGCCCGGGGACGCGCCAGGGACAATGGAGCGAACCTGACGTGGAGGGTGGGCTCCTGGCTTGGCGAGGGCGGACCAGCTATTGTTGCGGACGAGGTTCTTCATGAGCAAGGCTCCCACCTGTTTCGTCTTGGCCTTCCTGATCGCGGGGTGCGGGTCGAACGGCGATTCGCTGTTCAACGGAGAGGCAAACGCATCGTGCTCGCCCCCGTGCGATTCGAACGAGGAATGTGTCAACTCGGTTTGCGTTCCGCGCGACGGAGGCGGGCAGGGAGGGAGTCAGGCAGGACAGGGGGGGAGCGGCGCGGCCTCGGGCAAAGGGGGAGCGGGCGGGGGAAGCTCCGGAACCGGCGGCTCTACCGGCGGTAGCGGGGGCGGTACGGGTGGGTACGTGGCCGGCAGCGGTGGGACGTCCGTTGGCGGTTCAGGAACCGGCGGCGCCAGCGCAGGCAGCGGCGGAACCGGGGGCGGGACCGGCGGAACCGGAGGTGGCAACGGCGGGACTGGAGGCGGCAACGGCGGAACCGGGGGTGGGAATGGCGGTACTGGCGGCAGCGGAGGTGTGCCCTCGAGCTGGGTCTGCGACCCGAGCTACTACAACGAAGGGGGCGGGTTCTTCGCGCAGTGCGACTGCGAGTGCGGAGCCTACGATCCGGACTGCCAGGATGCATGGACGACGAACAACTGCGAGCCAGGGCAGACCTGCAACCTGCAAGGACATTGCGAGGGTTCCGCGTGCGTGCAGGAAGGCGGCTCGTGCGCAAACACGTCTGCCTGCTGCTCTGGAACCTGCTGCAACGGAACGTGCACGTCCGGAGGCTGCTGCCTGGCCTCCGGGATTTCGTCGGTGTGCCAGCAGAACACCGAGTGCTGCTCAGGCTTCTGCGGTCTCGACGGATACTGCTGTACCAAGGCCGACGGGATCGGAACGTGCTCGATTGATACACAGTGCTGCACTGGATACTGCTGCGCGGGCAAGTGCCACGTGGGCAGCTGCAACTGCAAGCCTTTCCAGTCGCCGTGCAATGCCAACGAAGACTGCTGCAGCGGCGTATGCTTCGGACCTGCGCCGTATCATTGCGGCTAAAGCTTCCCCTGCAAGAATCAAGGAGAAGTCCCATGCGCCAGGTGTCCAGCCGTTCAACGCTCCTGCTCGCTCTCGGGCTCGTCGCAGGGGGCGCATTCGCTGCGTGCGGCTCGGACGAGTCGGCGGCCAACAACCCCGGGGGGTTCACGACCGATGCGTCGGCGGATCGGCCTTCGAACGACGGCGCCGGGGATGGCGCAAAGACGGACTCGCTGTTTCTCGATCAGTCGTCAGGAGACGGCTCGGGATGCAAGACCGGGGAGGCGTGCGGGGATGGGGGGATCTGCGCCGGGGGCACGTGCTGCGAGGCGGCTCATGCGTGCGGGCAGGCGTGCTGCGCAGGCGACGAGATATGCTCCTTCGGAAAGTGCGTGGTTCCCGGGAAGATCTGCTCGCAGACAGGGGACTGCGCCGAGGGCGAGTACTGCGAGTACGCCCTTGGCGAGGAGCCGGATGGGGGCACCCCGGACGCTGACACACCGGAAGCGGGAGCGGACAGCGGAACCTGCGTCGGGGGCTCGAAGATCGCCCAGGGCAAGTGTCTGCCCAATCCGCCGGTGTGCGCGGAAGGGGATGCGGGCGCTTCCGACGCGGGGACGATCGAATGTCTCCAGAAGTGCGAGTATCACCCGGCAGCTCCGGACTTCTCTCCTGTGCTGAAGTATTCGTGGGGAGGGATGACGACCACGCCGTGGGATTCCGACGTGATGATGGCGCCGATCGTGATCCAGCTCGACGATGACGATTGCGATGGGAAGGTGACGGCGAACGACATCCCGGAGATCCTGTTCACCACGCATTCCGCGGGGCAGTACACATCTCCGGGGCCCTTGCACGCGATCTCGATCCTGCAAGGGAAGGTCGTGGACAAGTGGACCTTCCCGGGGATCCAGCCGAGCGCGCAGCTGGCGGCCGGGAACATCGACGGCAATCCAGGCAACGAGGTCGTGGCGTGCACCCACGACGGGTCGGTCCAGGCCTTGTCGGGCGACGGCAAGGCGCTCTGGAAGACCGCGGTGTCGGCCTGCTTCGAGCCTGCGATCGCGGACCTGGACAGCGATGGAAGCGTGGAGATCATCGTCGAGGCCGGGGTGCTCGACGGCAAGACCGGGGCTGTGAAGGCCACGTTCACCCCGGCCATGGACGGCACGTTCCTGGTCAGCGATCTGGACGGCGACGGCATGCTCGACATCGTGACCGGGACGCAGGCGTACCATTCTGACGGGACGCAGTTCGTCAACACCGGGGTCACAGGGGTCAACTACACGGGGAGCGCCTACTTCAAGTCAGGCCCTGCGATCGCAGATCTGGACAAGGACGGCGTTCCGGAGGTGATTGCGGTCTACTTCCTGACGCACCAGGTTGCCGTGTGGCACTACGACGCCGCGGAGGCAGGGCATTTCAAGTTCATTCGCACGGGGATCGACATCAACGGCGTGCTCGATCCTGCCCTGTGCCCAGCGGGCTCCTCAGGGAGCAAGTGGGGCGGCGGTCCTGCAACCGTCGGGGACTTCAACGCCGACGGCTATCCCGATGTGGCACTGGCGGGAGGCGTGGGCTACTCGGTATTCGACGGCACGAAGCTGATGAACGCCTCGGTCGCAGATGCGAGCACGTTCCTGTGGGCCAAGCAGACCCATGACTGCTCGTCGTCGGGTACGGGCAGCTCGCTGTTCGACTTCAACGGAGACGGCCGGTCCGAGGTGATCTACTCCGACGAATACTACCTGCGAATCTACGAGGGGGACACGGGCGAGGTGCTGTTCGAGACGTGCAACACGACGCACACGCTCAATGAGTACCCGGTGATTGCCGACGTGGACAACGACGGGCAGGCGGACATCGTGGTGGTATCGAACGCGCACAACCAGAACATCACGTGCGAAGGGACGCAGCAGTCGGGCGTGCGGATTTTCGCAAGTGCTTCCGGGGCGTGGGTCAGGACGCGACGGGTGTGGAACGAGCACGCCTACCACATCACCAACGTGGAAGAGGACGGAACGATACCGAAGGGGGAGCCAGCCAACTTCAAGCAGGCGGGGCTGAACAACTTCCGATTGAACAAGCAGCCGGGCGGCGAGTTTTCGGCTCCGGACGCGGTCGTGACCGTGTCGCTGCTGTGTCCAGGTCCACACGCGGTCGTGGCGACCGTGCGGAACATGGGGCAGGCGGCACTGCCTGCAGGGCTGAAGGTCTCCTTCCACTCGGGCAATCCCCCGGGCGGCGCGCTGCTCGGGGCGGGTGTGACGACGCAGACCCTGTACCCGGCGCAAGCGGAGCAAGTCGTGCTCGCGCTGCCCAATCCCCCGGCAGACATCGCCAGCGGCAAGACGCCTGTCTATGCGTCGGTCGAGTCCCCCACCGTCGTGCACGAATGCAGGCCGGACAACAACACCTCAGCGCCGGTCAAGGCGCAGTGCTCCGGCACGCCGCGCTGAGCGCCATTCCCGGGGTTCATCACATCGGTCGAAGCGGAATCGCGGGCTCGGGTCCTGGCTTGTCGTCGATCGCATCCCGCAGCTTGCCGCCTCCCGTGTCCTCGACGTTTCTCTCATACCACGGACGAATCGCCTGGCGGCTGAACCAGTAGGCGACCGCGAGCAGGGTGATCAGGACCAGGGGGACAATCGCAACTGCCACGTGCACCGTGGGACGGTCACCCAGGATCTCGTAGCCCCTGCGGCCGGGGACATGGACCATCGCGATCGGATCGCCTGCTTTCAGGGGTTGCCAGGCGCTCTCCTCGATCTCCTCGTCGAAGCTGGCGCCGTCCGGTCCCCGGGTCTTGAGCTCGAAGTGATGGTAGACCTTCCCCTTGCTGCCCTTGGTCGTGAAGGTGCGCTTGCTCACCACCGCTCCGGTGGCGGGCTGGCCCGCGGTCACCCGCACGGTGTGCATCACGTGCACGAGCTGGAGCACGGCCAGCAGAATCGCGAAGCCCACGGCCCAGAGGCCATGCACGAAGGCGCTCGCACGGAACCTTCCTGCAGGGGACGCAGTGGCGATGAGC
Source organism: Deltaproteobacteria bacterium (assembly GCA_016218915.1). Taxonomy (GTDB): domain Bacteria; phylum Myxococcota_A; class Polyangia; order Polyangiales; family Polyangiaceae; genus JACRCQ01. The sequence goes on along the minus strand of JACRCQ010000071.1, from coordinate 90,478 downwards.
ATGCCGCTCGACGCAGGCGACCGGAGCACAGGCCCTTGCCCTGCATTCCGATAGGTGTCGGCCTGCTCCGGATCCGGACCTGTTCCCAGCATGCCGAAGACGAAGACTTCCTCGTCGGGCGTGATCGAAGCGGCGCGGATCCGCACGTCCTCGCGCACGCGAACGACCTCGTCGAGATCGTCGATGATGTTCACATCTGCCGAGGGCTCGACGCGGATGCGCTGGCCGCTCGCCACGCGCACGTAGAACGGGTGGGTGAGCGTACGGCGATCCGACTCGACCCACCGATGGCTCCATTTGCCCTTGCTGCAGGACTCGAACCCGAGCTGCTCGACTTCGACACGCACAGCATGGGAAGCTCCGCGTGCGAGCTCGACCGTGCCTCGGATCACGGTCTGGCCATCCTTCAGAGGTGCGTTCGACTCCTCGGCAGCGCGTGCGCGCACAGCACGCAGTCGATCGCGAGCCCAGCAGAACACTGCTGCGAGCGCGAGCGTTGCTGGCAGGGCACCGCTGATGCCATACGACGCAACCATGGATGGGACGGGAGGAATGTGCGCGTCCGGGTAGATGACGTGAGCAGGAGCCATGGTGGCCAGCGCGGCTAGCCGCGTGCTAGCGGAACATCTGCGTCGCCCAGACCTTGGACTGGGGGTTCTCGTAGAAGCCGCAGGCGATCTGGGTGTAGGTGGTGGAGGCGAGGAAGTCGTGGGGCTGGCCGCCGCCGTTCCAGATCTGGTCGATGCACTTGGTGACCATGGTCGCAGGAGGGCCAGGCCAATCCGGGCAGATGGTTCCTGCCCATGCGCCGCACTTGCCGAGATCCGGGCTTGCCTGCCCTTTGGCAACGGCCTCGGCTTGCTCGTCACCACAGGCCTCGCCCGTGGCCCAGCGCGTGTACTCGGGCAGCCCCGCGGCGGTGCGGTGAGCATTGACCGCTTTCATGCATGCGTCGACAGCAGAGCCTGGCGGGGCGCCAGCTGCCCCCGCAGCACCGCCTGTGCCTGTGGCGCCTGCGCTGCCCCCGCCACCGCCCGTCGAGCTTCCTGCCTGCCCTCCTGAGCTTCCAGCCATCCCTCCCTTGTTCGCGCCTCCGCTGCCCCCCGTTCCGCCGGTTGCACCGCCGGAGCCGCCAGTGCTTCCGCCGTTGCCGCCGGTGTTGCCGCCAGAGCCTCCGCCTCCGCCCTTGGCGACCGCTCCGCCATTGCCAGCTCCGCTTGTGCCGCCGGTGTGCTCGAACAAGCTTCCCGTACCTGGATCCACCGCGTCCGAGAATGTCGAGCAGCTCGCGAACGCGCCGGTCACCAGCATCAGCAACCTGGCAAGCGCGCGCGCGTCATGGCTGGCGATGGGAGGCATCTCGCTGTCAATGATACCGTCTTCGCGCCGATCGGAACACCCGGTTGATCGCCGCCGGCGCCATGGCGCGAATGCGCCTATTGATAAGGGTCTTTCTCGTGCCTAGGGCCGACCTTGGGCTCGGCGGTCTTCGCAGGAGGCGGCGTTGCGGCGGGCGTGGCAATCGGCACAGGCGAAGAGGTCTTCCCCGTCGTCGGGGGCGCGACCGGTGTCGTGCCCGGCACTGCCGCCACCACGGGCGCGGTCTTCGACGGACTCGCTGTGCTGCGAACACGAATCACCGCGTTGGCGCGAGGCACCACCGTCTCCTGGTGCGAAGTGCCGTCGGTCAGACGTACCAGGATGGTCATCGCCGTCTCACTCTTGAGGGTGTTGACGACGGCCGTCTTGCCCTGGATGTCGACATCCCCGCCGCTCGGAGCCCGGACTTCGGTGATCTCCGCCTCTGCTTCGATGGAGATCGCAATCCGCTGAGGTGCTGCGACCGAGGAGGAAGGCGCGACACGCGCGGAAGCGGCCGGAGCGCTGGACGAGGCGGCGGCTGTCTCGCTGGAGCTGGAGCGATCGTGGATCACGAAGGCGATCATCAAGGTGACGACGATGACGAACACCGCAGCCAGCACCCAGACCGCGCGTTGCATGGGTTGGCGCGTGGCATGGACCGCAACGGGCGCTGTCGACGTTGCGGGTGGCAGGGGGATCTGCGAGCTGCGCGACCGTGGCACCGAAGCGACGTCGTAGGAACGCGAACCTTTCGTTGGCGGCGAGGATCGCGGGGTGGACCAGGTGACCTTGGGGCGACGCCCCGCGAGCACGTCGTGAAGCTGGCCGCGGCGAGCCAGGACCGCTTCGCCGCAGGCGGCCATGACCACCGCGGACACCTCCTCCGGGGTCGCAGTTCCCCCGTAAGGCAAGGCTTCACGATGGAGCTCGTCGGCGAACTGAGCGGCGGTCGGAAATCGATGCCGAGGATCGGTGGCGATGGCGCGCATGACCACTTCCTCGACGCCCAGGGGAATTCCGCGGCGGACCTCGCTGGGACGCCTGTAGTTGCCCCTGGCGATCTGCGCCACCATCGCAGCGTCGCTGTCTGCCTGGAACAGATGGCTTCCGGTCAGCAGCTCCCACGCCACGACTCCCATGGAGAAGATGTCGACCCGGTGATCCGCAGGCCGGCTGGCGCACTGCTCGGGCGACATGTAGGCGAACTTGCCCTTGACCCTCCCTGTCATCGTTCCGGCGCTGCGCTCCGCAGCGCGCGCAATGCCGAAGTCCGTGAGCCGCGAGCTGCCGTCCGCTCCCACCAGGATGTTGTGCGGCGTCGCATCCCGGTGCACGATCTGCAGGGGAGTGCCATCGACGTCCCGTTGCGTGTGCGCAGCATGCAACCCGCGCAGGGTGTCGACCACGATCCGCAGGGCGACGTTGCGCGGGATCAAGGAGCCCGCGCTGTGGCAGGCGTGTCGCAGCTGCCGCAGGTTCACGCCGTCCACGTAGTCCATGATGATCAGAAGCTCGCCCGACTCATCGTGCATGTCGTGGACAGCAACGACGTTGGGATGGCGGATGAGCGAGGCGATGCGCGCTTCATCGCGGAACATGGCGATCAAGTTGGGATCGCCGGCGATGTGCTGGTGCATTCGCTTGATGGCGACGATTCGCTCGAAGCCCGCTGCGCCATGCTGCCGACCCACGTAGACGGTCGCCATGCCGCCTGTGGCGATGGTCACGAGCAGCTCGTAGCGCGGAGGGGCGTCCATCAGAATTGCACGCGCAGGTTGGCGCCGTTCGGTGCAACGCTCACGGTGGCCGCTGTGCCGCTGTCCCACTTGACTGCGAACACGCCGATCCCTGCGGAGGCCAGCCCTACTCCGATCGTGACGCCCAGCAGGATGTTCGTCCGTCTCTGCGCTGCAACTCCATCCACGTATCCCTCATGCGTCGGGGCCGCGTCGAAGTCCTTTCTGCGCGATTGCGTGTCGATTCCGGACCACGCCGTGACGGCCACCAAGACGCCAGTGACACCCGCTGCCGCAAAGAAGTAGCCCGGCGAGATTCCGGAGCTGCCCTCCTCGGGCGATCCGGCGTCCGGGGCTGCGCCTGCGTCGGCCACCACGTCCGACGGCGCAGGGCCACCGGTGAGCAGCACGCGCGCCTTGGAGCCCGCGGCCACGTTCACCTTGCGCGTCACCTTTTCGTTGTCCAGCGTGGCCGTGACCACGTGGTCCCCCGGATCCACGAACACCAGTGCGCTGTCGACCGCCTCGTCGTCGACCTTGATCTCCGATGCGCCCGGGCCGGAGATCTCGAGCCTGCCCAGCTTCGCAGTCAGGGCTGCGATTCTGGCGCGAGTCTCGACGCGATCCTTGTCATCCGCCGGCGCGATCTCGAGGAACCGGGTGAACATCGTGGCTGCGCGTACGGCTTCCCCGGCTTTCTCTCTTGCATCGGCAGCATTCCACAGGGCGGTCGGATGAGGTGCGAGCGAGTAGGCCTGCTCGAACTCCCTGGCTGCGAGCTGGAAGTCATTCTCCTTGTACGCAGCAACGCCGGCGCGGAAGTGCTTGGAAGCTTCCGCCTTTGCGTCGGGCTTGCTCATCGCCGCAGGGTCTGCGCTGGCCAGAGGCACGTGCGCTGTGGAAACCAGCGCAGCGGCCAGGATCAGGAGCAGGCGGGCGGCGGACATGCGGCAAGTGTAAATCACGGCTCGCGATTCTGAAACCCCTACGGTCGCGGCCCCCAAACCGGATCAGAACCACGGAGGCGAACACCAGCCCCTGTAGATCCCGTTTCCGCTCCGCACGCACATCTCCGCGGTCAGAATGTCGAATGTCTCCGCAAACCCGTTGTCGTGCTTTACGCCGACCTCCTCGTAGGCGGGCGCCCCGGGGTCGAAGCACAATCCGCTCGCGATGACATGCTCCCCCACCGCAGCGACGTAGCCCGCCACGTCGAGAACCAGGGTGCAGCCTGGCGATGCATCCGGAGGGTTGGTGTCGAACAGCTCCGGGTGGTTCGTGAGGGCCGCCTGGATCCCCGCTTGCACTACCTTGAGGTAGCAGGGGTCGAAGTCGTTGCATTCCACGGGAGTCGTGTCTGCGGGCGGGTCGCACTCCGGCGGGCCCACAGGTGCGCAGATGTGCAGATTCGGCCCGGAGTCCGCGCCTGCGCTCCCCCCTGACGACGTTCCGGCCGCACCCCCAGCTCCTGCCACCCCTCCTGCAGACCCGCCCACCCCTCCTGCAAACCCCGCAGAACCGTCGCCCACCGCTCCGCCCGAACCGCCCTTGCTCGTCGTATCGGGCTTGCTGTCCGTCGCAGCGGAGTCCCCCGGACTACCATCGACCGATCCCCCGGATCCCCCGTGGCCATACGGACCGGCCAGCTCGTCATCCGACCCGCAAGCCGCAGCTCCCAGCACGAGCGCAACAACGAACCAAGGTCCAAGGAGCCTGTTCATCGACAACCCTCCGTGTAGCTGAGCCCTCATCCTACCACTGCATCGCGCCACAGGCGATCGTGCCACACTACGGCTCTGACTCGAAGCGTCGCATCTCCGACCACCAGGGGTGATCTGCAGGCAAGCGCCGAAGGGCACGCGCATAGGTGCCTGCGAAGTAGACCTCCACGCCGTCCTGGTCCGGAGGTGCAGGCCAGATCAGCACAGGATCAGGAAGGTCGTGCGGAACGACGCGGACCGGCAAGACGGGCGCGCCTTGCTGCCCGAAGTCGACGTCGTAGACGGCAAGGGTCGAGAAGTTGTTCACATAGGTGAGCGAAGGGCTGGCAGCATGCATCGCGGCCGCGTCGTAGGGCATGTACCAGGCCCGGTGGCGCACCAGCGCACGTGCCAGGCGCAAGGCCTGGGCCAGCCTGGGAGACGGGAAAGACAGGTAGGGATCGAGGCCGCGCTGGATGCGAGCGGTGAGCTCACCCAAGGAAGCGCCAGCTGCGAACTGTGCCGAGGTCACGGCGAACGCAGCGTTGCCTGCGAAGTCGGCGGGAAGCGTTTGAACGCGGCGCCGCGAATCCAGGATGGTGACCACGCTGCATGGCGTGCCTTGGGGCAGATCGATCAGCCGAGAGCACATGCGTGCGAGGTGGGCCGACAGCGCATCGAACGTGCGCACGCTCTGGGTCGAAGCTTCGCGCGCAGCCTGCTTGCGCAGCCGTCGAAGGGTGCTCGACGACAAGTGCGCCACCTTGATCCGACCACCGAGACGTCCGAGCAACGCGAGCATCACCATGCGCAACACGGTCCACGGCGAGAGCTTGGACCATCCCTCGGCCAGCGCCTTGTGCACGAGCGCCCCCCGTGGGCTCGGATCCTCCCCGGGGACTGCAGCTTGATCGAGCACGGGCACTGGAAAGGAGCGCCCCTGGCAGGCAGCGCCCCAGTTGCGCACGAACGTGTAGAAGCCATTGCCATCCAGGCACGCGTGCGAGCAGCACACGTTCAGCAGCGTCCCGTCGCGCAGGCGGGTGAGCCTGATCTTGAGCAGCGGCCCGTGTCCCCGCTGCGCAAGCAGGGGATGGAGCTTGTCGGCGAAGCGATGCGCGAGCTCGGGCGACGCGCAGACATCCTGAATCGAGATTGACCTTTGGGACGACACGTTGAACGGAACCCCGGCGTTGGACAGCTCGATCGCGCGTCCGCGCACCATCCGCCCGGCGAGATGGGGGTAGAAGGTCAGCACGCGCTCGAGCCCGTCGCGCAGGCGCCCTTCGTCGAGCTCCTGATCGAACAGCCACGCACCACGCAGGACCAGAATCAGGTTCGCGCTGTCGAGCTCCGTCATGGTCCAGGGCGACGGGATGGACGGCTTGTCGACAGCACGAACGATCATGGTTCGCCTGCGGCATAGCACGGTTCGCGCGGCAGCGGCTCGGGTGCAGGCGGTGGCAGGCTCGGGGTGGCAGTTCTGTTCCAGGATCCCGCCGAGCGAACTAGACTGCAGGCACCATGGGAAAGAAGAGCGATCCCGATACGGTGCTGCAGGGCTGGCTGGAGCGCGATCTGACTGCGGAAGCCGACGTGGACCGGCTGCCGCCCGCGTTCGAGGTCGAGGACGTGCTGCGGACGATGACCGACGTACTGAATTCCGGGCGCCATCCGATCCTGGCTGGCGAAAGCGGCGTGGGCAAGACGTCGGTGGTCTACGAGCTCGCGCGCCGGATGCACCAGGGCATCGGACCCGAGCCGCTGCGAGGCAAGCGCATTCTCCAGTTCTCGCTGCGAAACCGCATGTCCTCATTGCTCAAGCCCGAGCACATGCGTCCTGAGATGCAGAGCCTCGTCAACGCGCTGCTCAGCCGCGACGACGTCGTGCCGTTCTTCCGCGACATCCACCTGGCCTACGAGTTCGATCTCGAGCCGCAGCTGCAGCTGCTCGCGATCCGGTCGCGCAATCCGATCCTCGCCGAGGCGGATGCACGCCAGCTCGAGAGCATGATGGAGGGGAGCCCGGAGCTGGAGCAGTCGTATGTGCCGATCGGCATGGAGGAGCCGGATCTGCCCACAGCGCGCCGGATTCTGGAGCAATGGGCCGAGCACCAGAAGAGCCGCGGGCGGCAGTACGCTCCAGAGGCGCTGGAGGAGGCGTTGCAGCTCACGTACCGGTTCCTGGCGCGCAGCCGCTTGCCTCGCAAGGCGATCGACTTCATCGCCACGGTGGGCACGATGGTGGAGCAGGGAAGAAGCGTCGCCGCTTCGGACGTGATCGATCGCTTCCACCAGACCTACCGGGTTCCGCGCATGCTGATCGATCCGGCCGCGCCGTTCGACATCGACGCAACGGAGAAGCTGTTCGGATCGAAGGTGCTCGGGCAGCCGGAAGCGGTGCGCGCCGTGGTGCGGATGATCGGCATGATCAAGGCTGGATTGTCCGACGCGCGGCGTCCCTTCGGCTCCTTCCTGTTCGTGGGCCCGACCGGGGTGGGAAAGACGCACATTGCCCAGCTGCTCGCGGACTTCCTGTTCGGCTCGCGCGACAGGATGATCCGTTTGAACATGGCAGACTATCCGTCAGAGAACGACCCTGCGGTGCTGTTCGGCGACCCGAACGCCTACGCGCCGCGCCAGCGACGCGGCGTGCTCACCGCGCGCGTCTCCGGGCACCCCTTTGCGGTGCTCCTGCTCGACGAGTTCGAGAAGGCGCACCCGAAGGTGCATGATCGGTTCCTGCAGCTGATCGACGAGGGCAGCTTCATCAACGGTGCAGGCGAGACGATCTCGTGCCGATCCCTGATCATCATCGCGACGTCGAACGCTGGAGCCGAGGTGTACCGCGGGACCTCGATCGGGTTCTCCCAGCAGCCGGATCTCGAGCAGATGGATCAGGAGCTCGATCGCAAGCTCTACGAGCACTTCCGCATCGAGTTCCTCAATCGCTTCGACCAGGTGGTGCACTTCCATCCGCTCGGACGTCAGGAGATCCGCACGATCGCGTCGCGCGAGATCGAGGCGCTTCGCAATCGCAACGGGCTCAAGGCCAGAGGGATCTCCCTGGAGGTCGATGATGCGATCCTGGATTGGCTCGCAGTGCATGGATACGACCCGCACTTCGGCGCGCGGTTCCTTCGAAGGACGATCGAGCGCAACGTCACGACCTCGCTGGCCGAGGCGATGGTGCGCGAGACCGTGGAGAAGGGGTCGACCCTTGCGCTGGGAGTCCGAGCGAATCGGGTGGATGCGCGAGCGATCGAGCCGGCCGCGCATGTCCCCAAGACCGAGACCGTGCGGCGCCGGTTCGGTGCCTCGGAGAAGGTGTCGTCGTTGGATCGCAAGCAGCTGGACGCACACGCGGGCGAGCTGGTGCGACGCGCGGCGCCGCTGATCGCCCGTCTGGAAGAGGCGCGCACCCAGGCATCGGACCTGCTGGCGGTCATGAACCAGCAGGGATTCTGGGATCAGCCGGCGAGCGCGCAGCAGATCCTCGATCAGTACCGTGAGCTGGACCTCACCCTGGCAGCGTGGTCGCGGCTCGCGGAGCCGCTGCTGGAGCTGCCGGAGCAGATCGAGCAGCTGCGGCAGCGTCCTGCCCATCTTCCCGTGCTGGCGCGCGCCGTGGAGCGGGCGGACGAGTCCTTGGCGCAATGGGAAGAGCGTCTGGCACAGGAAGGTGTGGCAGCGGTCTGGATCCTTCTGCGCAACGCCGACCCGCTCGAGCCGGCTGCGGACTGGCTCGAGGAGCTGGTCGCGATGTACCAGGCCTGGGGACGTCGCCTCAGGCTGGCGTGCAGCCTCGTGGCCTATGGCACGACCGACGACACGCTTTCGCGCGCAGCGCTTGAGGTGGAAGGCCCTGGCGCCGGATTCTACCTGTCCATGGAGCAGGGGATTCACAGGCTGCACAAGGGGGAGCGGCACTTGCGCGTCCGAGTCGACGTCATCACGCGAGGCGACAAGCAGAGCGCGTCCAGGCGTCGCACGACGCCGGTCAAGCACCGGATCGGTCTCCTGGGTTTGCCGATCAGCTGCAGCGGGAGAATCGAGCGCGAGGAGCGGGCGCCTGCATTGGAGTTCTTTGCTACCGATCGCGACGCGCTGGAGCTTCTGCTGAGCGATCTGGATCGGGAGCTGGACTGCCTCGGGGAGGCGTCGGCCACGGTGCGCAGCTACGGGCAGGCCGGAGTGGGGGGACGCGATCCGCGCACAGGGGCGACGGTGGCGCGCTACAAGGACGTGCTCAAAGGGAGGCTCGATCCGTTCCTGGATGGGTGGCATGCGCTCAAGCGAGGCGAGGACACGATTGAGTAGGAGTCGCAGCCTGTACATGATCAAGGGAATAAGCGTTCGTTCCATGGGGGCCGCGCCTACGCTTTGCGTCGCATGGCTCTGCTGCGCAGCGATGACGTGCGGCACGGCTGTGCAATCGCCTGCCGCGCCCCCAGCAGCGTCAAGCTCCAGCCCTTCGGCAACCGCATCAAGCTCTTCGAGCGGGCCACTCGCGGTCGTGTCCAGCCAGCTGCCTGCGCCTATCGCTTCGGCAATGGACGGCGGATCGGAGGGCGGCGTGCATCCTGCTCAGAACGGAGCATCGCATGCGCCAATCGCGTGGCCATTGGATCCTCCTGCGTCGATGTCCGAGCGCGACAAGAAGGAGTGGAGGATCGGGCAGCAGGAGGCCCGCGTGGCCTTTGGCCAGAAACGATACGAGATCCGCGTGTACGGATACCCCGAGCACTGCTTGAGCAGACTGATGCTGGTGCTCGGGCTGCGGAGCATCTACCTCCGGCACGTGGCAGGGTGTGTTGTTTCGGACGCGCTGGTCGCGCGCAGTCGCGGATTCAACGGCACCATGCGGGAGCTGCTGAAGACCGAACACGGCCATGACATCATCGGCGAACAGAGAAAGGAAGCGGGCTGCGACTAGCGGACGCCGTCATCGGGCCGCATTGCGCTTTTTTGGCGGCTTCTTGGCTCCAGCGGCCTTGGCGGACAAGGTCGCCACGAAGGACAACCCTCTCTTCACCCACGCGCGCAGCACAGCGTCGCTCCTGTACCCCTCCGGCGCCACGAACACGTAGCCCCGCATGGGCCGGCCCGTGAAGTCCATCGTACGAGCGTGGGGACGCGCAACCGCGTCGTCATGCTGATCCGGCCCGACGCGCACCATCAGGTCTTCCTTCACGACGCCCACGAACATCTTGCCATCCAGCATGAACGCGACGCCGCCGAACATCTTCTTCTCGATGACACCGGGGTGGTCCTCGAGCGCCTCGCGGAGTCGTTGCGCAAGTCCCTCGTCGAATGCCATGCCTATGCTCCTTGCTTCCGTTGCGGATCGTGAGCCTACCTGAACCCGTACGATCCACGAACAGAGATGTCTTCCTTGGCAATCGGTCCATGATTGCGATGCGAGCGACGCGTGGACGTGACCTGTGGATTGCCCTACCATGAGGGATCATGCACACGGTCCGTCGCGCCTGCATCACCGTTGCGTCCACCCTCGTCGCTCTCACGATCGGGGCGCCCGCTCTCGCTTTGACCACGCCTCTGCCCGGGGGAGTGGCCCTGCCTTCCGGCGCGGTCATCCACCTTCCCTTCCAGAACGGGGTGACTGTGCACGTGCTGTCTGGCTACGGCCCGAACGCGGGCTCGAGCCTGCACAACGGCCTGGCTGAGACCGGCAAGGCCAACGACTACTACGGGCTCGACTTCGTTCTTCCGGAGTTCCCGAACGAAGGACTTGGAGAGCCCGTGCTGGCCATCGCAGCAGGTACGGTCGTCAAGGCCGGGTGGGCCACGTCAGGATGGGCGAACTACGGTCAGCGCGTGATCGTGGCGCACGATCTCGGCGACGGGCACGTCTACCACGCAATCTACTGCCATCTGAACGCCATCCTCGTGAAGGAGGGTGATCAGCTGCAGAGCGGCCAGCAGCTCGGCGAGCTCGGCGACTCCTGCGATGGGGACAACAAGCAGCTGAGCTGCCCCTGGTTCGGTCCGCACCTGCACTTTGCCATCCACCAGGATTCGTCGATCGGAGGATCCGGGACCGGCGGCTCCTATGCGGGACATGCGACCGTGCCTGAGATGATCGATGGCTACGAGGATCTGAAGCCTGGGCTGGACCTGGTCTCCAAGAACACCTCTGGGCCCGTGGTTCCCTGCCAGGTGCTGCCGCCAGCGGGCGGCATTCTCGACGACAAGGGCACGTGCTTCCACAAGCTCGGTACGGCGTCCTATTGGCACGAGGAGGCGTTGGGTCACGACGGGCACCTGTGGTGGACCAATGCAACGGAAGACCCGAACCCTGACAACGCGTCGCGGTGGGACGTCCATGCCGAGCAAGCGACCACCTTTGTTGTGGAAGCCTATGCAGAGCCTGGATTCGCAACGAGCGCCAAGGCCAGGTACATCGTGCGCCACGCAGGCTCCCAGGACACGGTCGTGGTCGATCAGTCTGCCGGCGGCTGGCGAACGATCGGCCAATACGCGTTCGCCGCTGGCGGAGATCAGTGGGTGCGGCTGGAGGACAACACCGGCGAGCTGCTCAGCTCGAAGCTGAAGCTCGTGTCCGACGCGGTGCGCTTCTCGCCAGCAGGGCAGGTGCAGCCCGATGCCGGAGGGGAAGATGCGGCCGTGGGGGTCGACGCGGGCAAGGACGGCGCTGCGTCTTTGGATGCGGGCACGCAGCCTGACGGAGCGGTGAAGCCATCGGATGCGGCGACCGAGGGTGCGGTCGGTTCCGACGGAGGCAGGCCTGTGTGGACGCCACCGGGCTCATCGAACGATGAAGGGTGTGGTTGCTCGACTGCGGGCCAGCCTCGATCGCTCACCGGTTGGCTCGTAGCGATCGCTACGGCTGCCCTGGTGCTTTCCCGACGCCGAGGCGCTCGACCACGTAGTGCGCCTGGTCCCAAGTCAACCCGATCGTCGTAGTAGAACGCAGGATCCACGTTTCGCCGACGTCGAGGTCGGCGAGCACGCGGATGACACCGCGGTCGTCGACGCAGAACAACTTGCGGATGCGCTCACGCGGCAAGGTCTTGTTGCCGGCCCAGGGCAGCGGGGAATGCTTGACCTGAAGCGTGCGGCCGTCGAGCCGCAGACGCGTCTTGTTCAGGAGTCGTCCAAGCTGCTCGTAGACGAACAAGCCGACACCGAGCGTTAGCAGCAACGCGAGCCCGAAGACCGGAAACGCCTTGGCAGGGATCGGCTGCGCGCCGCCGACGAACAGCTTGGCGGAGAGGACGCCGGCCGCAGCGAGGCCGCACACCACGAAACCTGCCACGATCCACCAGCGCCAGGGCTGGGACTTCCACATAACCTCGATCGTCACCACATCGGCAGCGCTGGGGGCCGTGCGGAAGCTCCCATCGGAGCCGGGCCCCTGCTCATGCACGAAGACACCGGCCGGGACGTTGGCCTCGGGTCGCGCCGAGTCCCGCCCCTGCGGCAACGGATTGCCCTTCGCGGTGATGACCGCGCGAACGAGCTCAGAAGGGAGTCGTGGTTGCACGAGTCGAGCCCTTTCAGCGGGTGAGCTCCAGCGCCCGCTTCTGCGTGTCCAAGGAGAGACCGGGAACCGTCACAGAGCCATCTGCGCCCGCTTGAGCCACGCCGCTCTGCGAGCCAAAAGACCAGTGAACCGGCTCCCCTGGTCTGCACACGAACGCTTGCGCCCTGCGCAGCGTCACATCCACCACGATCGGCAAGGGCCGGTCGAGCCGATCGCCGACGCTTGGATACCCGGCTTTCGGCGGAGCCTGCCCGGTGCCGTCGACAACGAACAGGGGAATGGACAGCTTGTCGATCGTATCCACGATCGCATTGGAATCCCATCGCAGGAACCGATTGCGCGCTCCAGCGATGTCACCAGACCATCCTGTGTCACCTGCCGTTCCAACCTCGCCGCCATACCCGGAATTGTCATTCCAGGGCTGCTTGCCGTTGCCGGTTCCGTCCCCGGGATCCCAGTCATGGCTCGCATGGCTGAAAGCGGGGAAGGGCGTGTCGCGGCGCAGCCAGGCATCAGGATCGAACACCCGGCTCCAACCCGAATCCCACCAGTCCGCGGGCATCACAGGGTCTGCGGAGCCGTGCCCTCCTTCGTCCCATACTGCATAGTGACCGATTCCCTCCTCGCGGAGCGTGTCGAAGTACGACCGGTTGGTCATCGGGCTTGCCAGCACCACTGCGCCGAAGTGGATGGTCGGGTCGTCCTTGCCATGCTTGCTGAACAGGTGCTGCGCTCGCGCCTCGGGCAGGCTCCCCAGCACACGGGTCAGATCCTGCCGGTCCCAAACGCCTTGGTGCGCGCCGTCTTCGAGCGCGGTTCCATCGTCGAGATCCAAGGCAGGAGATCCCCACAGCTGCTGCAGCTGGGCGATCCGGTCCGGACGGTGATTGCGCGGGATCGTCTGCCCTATTGTGAAGTCCACAAACGCGAAGTGCCGGGCATAGAGCAGCCCGAGCGTGGCAGCGCCGGCTCCGCCCATGGAGCCTCCGGTCACGTAGACCCGTCGGGGATCCGCGCCCGGGTGATTTCGAAGCAGCCATTCCACCAGGTGCAGGACGCGGCGCTGGGTGTAGTTGGGAACAGGTCCGTGATCCGGATTGCCCGAGGGGAGGGATGATGCGTATCCCCACCAGTAGGAATTCATCGGATCGTGGGGGTAGATCCTGTATTGACCTCCGGACGACGTGCCGTCATAGGGCCCGCCCCCGAAGCCGTGCAGATAGACCCGCACTGGCATGCGGTTCGAGGCGTCGGCGCCGTCCGGAACAATCACACGCGCCGAAAGGGAACGGCCCGCATATCCGGGGCTGTCCAGGTAGTCGTCGGTCTCCTGCTTCATCCACAGGCTCTTGTAGCCCGAGGCGGTGTCGGTGCTGTCGATCGTGGGCCACGGCGGGTGGATGCTGTCCACGGCGGAGATCTGGAACGAGGAGGTGGAGCTGCCGGCCGCATTGCGCGCGACGATCTGCACGGTCCACGAATCGCCGCCCTGGATGAAGTCCGGGGTGAACGTGAGCTCGCGCGAAGCTTCATCCCAATGCGCACCCGGAGGAAGACCGGTGAGCCACACGCGCAGAGCCGGATCCGATGGCGGCTGCACGGCGAGCTTGAGCTTGAGGGTCGAGTCCTCCTGGACCGTCTGGTCGCCTGGGGGATCGATGACGGGAGGGCCCACCGGCGGCTCTGCCGCAGCGTCGGCCGCATCCAACGAGCCGTCGCGATCAGGGCTCGCGTCTGAGCCGCCAAAGGCGTCGGCGTCCGCTCCGGCCGATGCGTCGGTCGCTGGGATCGTTGCAGGGGGCGCGGCGCCGGATTCGCTGGAGCAGCTGCTGGCGGCAGGAGCCGACGCGAGCAGGAGTGCGGCGAGAAGCCAACCGGTAGGCCGCGGGTGTTGCATGCGGCCATGATACACGCGCGCAGGCGACTTGCGGGAGGTCGCTCGACCTTTGCGGCCCGCAGCCCATTCTCACTGTGGCAATCGGAAGGGTCAGGCTACCCTCTGCGCGTGCGCTCACATCGTCGTGCATCAAGCGGCATCCTGATGGCAGTCGTGTGGATCTCCGCCAGCTGCTGCGACTGGGCGAACCCCGTCCATCCCAATCCCACCGCAAGCGACTACACCTGCCAGAAGCTCGACAAGCGAAAGCTCGACCTCAGCGGCGGATGCGGGCTTCTGCCGGTCATCGAGGGAAGCCACTCGATTCTCTCGACTTACTACATCAGCGGCTCGCACACCACGCTGTCGCCCAAGTTCTACCGGGAGGAGCTGCTCCTCGAGCTTGCCGACAACCTGGTCCCCGGGCCTATCTATCCGGTGGAACAGGCTGTCGTCGCCTCGCACGTCAGCATCTTCCGGCGGCTCGATGGAGATCCGCGCGATGAGATCTCCTTTGGCTGCCATCCCGTTGCAAAGGGAAAACAAGGTGAGCTGGCGCTGCAGGGCACGGTGCGACTCGAGCAGGTCTCTGCGCGCAAGACACGCGTGCACCTCGACGTGCGATTCCAGGACCCGATCGGCCGGGGCGTGGTGGCGCGCAAAGGTGCCATGTCGTGCGAGGCTCCTACCACGCCGTGAGCCCACCGAGCCCTACGGCAATGTGTGCTTCAGGAAGAACTCCCACATCGCGTCGTTGGCCGAGATGTCGGTCGTGGAAGACCATGTGCAGGCCGTCTTGCCAGGCCAGCAGTGTCCTTCCCCTGTGATCGTGCACAGGGTGACCTGAGAACCCGCGTTGCAGTCCTGCCAGGTGTCGCAGGAAGCCGCGCCGTTGTGGAACGTCTCCACTGCCTGCGCGCCGGTGCACCCGTCGCGTTTCGCCCACCCTTCGAACGTGCTCTTCACGCTCGGATAGCTGATGGCCGGGTTGCCTGCGTAGGGAACCACCAGGTCCGCGGTTCCATGGAAGTGGATGATCGGGATCGGGCGCGACGGCTTGCAGTCGTTCTCCGGGATCCCCAGCACGCCAGCTACCGGAGCTGCGGCGGCAAACAGGTCTGCTGCTTCGCAGGCGAGCCGATGTGCGAGAAAGCCACCGTTCGACATGCCGGTCACGTACACCCGCTTGGGATCGATGCACGCTCGATTCTCGATGTCAGCCACGACCGCGCGAATGAATCCCACGTCATCTGCGTGGGACGACGCCGAAGAGCCGCAGCAGGCGCCACCATTCCAGGAGGTCGACGTGCCATTGGGATAGGCCAGCACGAACCCCGCCTCATTCGACTTCTCATTCATCCCGCAGAAGGCTTGCTGCTGCGAGGCATTCATGAGGTAGCCATGCAGATTGATCACCAGCGCTGCCGGCGATCCGTGCGAGTAGCTGCCAGGGACGTGCAGGATGTAGTTGCGGCTTGCGCCTCCAAACGACAGATCGATCGTGGCATCGCCTTGTTTTGGAGCGCCCGCAGAGCAGCCCGGGACCCACGACGACGCGTCGGCTGGGACCTCGGTGCCGCCGCTGCCGCCAGCTGACGAGCCCGCTTGTCCTGCAGCCCCGGCCCATCCCCCGTCGCCTGCGCTCGCATCGTCTCCGGCACCGCCGCCCCCTTGCGAGGAATCCCAGGAGGCATCCGGCTGCGCTGCGTCCACCACGGCGCCATTCCCCGCCGTTTCACTGCTGCAGCCGGCTGCTGCAGCGACCGACAGGAGCCATGCCAGAGCCGGTCGTTCCATGAGCATCCTCCACTCCCCTCGGCGAGCTCTCACTGGTAGCAGTCCCCCAGACAATGCTGCCCCATGCAATCCCCGATGTCCCCAAAGGCGTTTTTCGCGTCCGGGTCGTTCTGCGGCTGACAGCCTTGGATGCACGCGACGAGCTGCAGAGGGGCCAGCCCTGCGCACGAGGATGTGGTGCACTTCGCAGCATCGATGCACGCTGGATAGACGGAGCAGGCGTTGCAATCCTCCACGCAGTTGGCAACGACGCAGGTTCGGCAAGCCTGGGTGAAGCTCTGCAATCCCGCCGTGCACTCCGCGGTGGGCGTCACCGGACCATCTGCCGCATCTCCATCGACATCGGCATCCGCCGCGCTGCCGCATTGATTGGCTACGCCGTCCCCTCCGCACAGCATCCCAGGCGGGCAGCCCCCGCAATCGATCTCGGTGCCGCACCCTGCGCTGATCTTCCCGCAGGTGGCTGCGAGCTGGCCGCAGGTCTTGAGCATGCATGCGCACTGGTTCGCAACGCCCTGCCCACCGCAGACCCAGGGCATGTTGCACGAGCCGCAATAGACCGCCTGGCTGCAGGAGTCTGACACGATGCCGCACGTTGCCTGCTGCTGGGCGCAGGTCTTGGGTGTGCACGCTCCGGTTCCGCACTTGTTCTGTCCTGCGCCGCCGCAGGTCTTGCCTGCGGGACAGTCGCCACACTCCACCATGCCCGTGCAGCCATCGGGAACCGAGCCGCACTCGGCTCCGAGCTGCGCGCAGCTGCTCGCTTTGCACCCGCAGTGGTAGTCCTCGCCCGCTCCGCCGCAAACCGTGGGAGCAGGACAATGTCCGCAATCGATCGCTGCGCCACAGCCATCGGATAGGTAGCCGCAGGCCGCGCCCAGCTGCGCGCAGGTCTTTGCCACGCAGGCGTTCGTCCCGCACTTGTTCGGGCCGCCTCCGCCACACTGCTGCCCGGTCTGGCAGACTCCGCACTCGACCTTGCCGCCGCACACGTCCGGTGCGGACCCACAGGCAGCGCCCAGCTGTGCGCACGTTTTCGGCGAGCACGCGGTCGACGCGTCCGGCGCCGGGCCGTCCGCGGGCGGTGCATCCGCTTGATCGGCCGCGGCATCCGGAGCAACCGGACCCAATGATGACGGCGAATCCGCTCCACTGCACCGCGTTGCTCCGCCGACCATCGCCAAGGCGAGCGAGCCGACACCCAGCTTGCTCCGCATCCCTCTTGATCGCATCGCTCGCCCCTTCCCACGCGATGCGATGCTCCCGCCGGAGCGGCGGCGGGGACCGATCGCCCCTTCAAGGTACCGGAACCGCAGCGCCAAGCGCAACCGTCGGACAACCCACGAGCTCCTAGCAGACCAGGCTTCAGGCTTGGGGCTTGAGCCAGATCGAGGCAATCCAGTCGCCGAGCAACACCGGGCGCCGTCTTGCCTGGAGCCTGCTGCCTGGAGTCTGAAGCCCTTGTGCAACGAGCCCTGGCTAGTCGCAGCTCCAGCCCCCCGCCATCTCGTAGTGGCCTGATCTGGGTACGTAGAAGCGCCGGCTTCGAGGACGCTCCAGCAGCAGTCCGCTTTGCCCGGGCGCAGAGAGCTCGACCCATGCTGCCACGCGCTGCTGCTTCGTTTCTGGACCGGCGGCGATGAGCTCGGCATCCTTGCCGGCCGCGCCCGCGAGCAGATAGATGCCCTGCTTTGCCGCAGGACCCGAGACTCTTACGGCGGAATCGTCGACCCCGTCACGGTCGAAGTCGGCGCGGGCGAGGACGGACGCGCTCACATTCCTGTCAAGGGACCTGCGGAGATACTCTCGCTCGTCCGTGCCCAGTTGCGTCGCAGGCCCGGGCACGTGCGCCCGAATCGCAGCGGACGATGGGTAGATCGCCCAGGAAGCGCGTGGCGCACCTGCAACGAGAATCAGCGCGGGAAATGGATCGACCTCCCCGCGGCCGCACCGGGCGCCAAACTTGGCGCGCACGGTTGATCGGGTTCCATCGGACAACGCGACCTCGGCGCCGGGCGCGATCCGATCCCTGCACTGGAAGGTGGGGATTGGTCTGCCCGTTTCGTCTTCGCAGTACAGGGGCACGAGCAGGCTGCCCTCCACGGCCATGAGCACGAACGGCTCGCGCCGAGCCGCAGCATCCTCGGACGGCGCGGCGGTGCCCGCTTCTTCGAAGGTCGAGACTTCGGCCGCGCTGTCTTCTGCAGCGCCCACTACGCCGGCATCTACCACCAGCGCGGCGTGCTCCGGCGTGTCAGAGGGAGCCGCGGGCCGACAGCCATCGGCCACGACCGCGAGGGAGATCCAGAGCACCTTCGCACACAGGATCCAGGCATTCTCGGGGGTTCGCACGTTGTCATCCTACTCCAGCCGCAGCGCCTCGCATGCTACGATGAACGCATGCTGCGAGTATCCCTGACCCAGGCTGCATGGGTGTCGATCGTGTGCCTCTTGGGTTGCGGCGGGAGTACGTCGGCCGCGACGAGCACGCCAGCGGACGCTTCCGACGATCCAACGACCGAGGGAAGTCCGCCACCGGACGCTGGCTCGGATACGCAGCCCATGTGCTACTCCGATTTCCCTTGCCGGCAAGGCGAGACGATTCGGTGCGTGGACGACGCGCACTATGTTCCCGTGGCCACGCACGACTGTCATTACACCTGCGGTCCTGGGCCGTGCAGTGGCGGGACGTGCGACACGGCAGGGCCAAGTCAGGAGTGCCCTGCGGGAACGACGTGCATCCACGGAGTCGTGGGAATCGACTTTGATCACTGCGGAGCTCCGGATGCGGGGGCGGACGGCGCGCAGGATGCGACCGAGGAGCCCGACGGGCAGGAGTCGGGCGCTGCCACCTGTGGTGACGGGTTCTGCCGTCCAGCGGTGATGTCTTCATGCGGTGATCCGGCGTTCTACGCGATGCCGATTTGGAGCTGCACCGTGGGAAGCTCCGAGCCCGGATACTGCTGCCTGCCCAAGGCCGGATGCATCACCGGATACTGCACGTCGACCAACGACTGCCACCCGCCGTTGATGCTGACCCAGGTGGGGTGCACGCTCGAAGGCGGCTTGGGAAGCTGCTGCGTGGAGCCGAAGTAGCCCAGGACGCGAGGGTCACTCGCCGACCCGAACGCGGGCGCAGGCCGACCCGCTGCCCGCATGTGGTAACTAATGCTACGCTAGACGCTGAGCAGCATGGGACGGACTTCACAGCCAGATCTCGAGCCGGCCTCTCCGCAAGCCGAAGAGCGGCTGCTCATGCTGTCCGATGCGTTCGCGGAGTTCGGCGAGTTTCCGTTTGGGTTCATCGACTACCCCCTGGTTGCGCGCAGGCTTGCGGCAGTGCTTTCCGCCGACGCTGCGATCGTGAGCTCGGTCGACAGCGAAAGCGGGATGGCGCGTACCGAGGCGATCTACACCGAGGCTCGCCTGCTGGCGATCGCGCGCGACCAGCTCGGCTTCGAGCCGGTGGGGCGACTGTGGAAGATCGACGAGCCGCTGAGAGCGACCTGGACAGGCAAGGTGGTGAAGCTCGACGGGCTGTACGACGTTTTGCTTCGTCAGGTACCGCGGGTGCTCTGCCAGCAGCTCGACCGGATTCTGGGCGTCAATGCCGTGTATGCGATCGGGCTGACCCACCGGGGGCAGGTGCTCGGAAACGCGCTGGCGCTCTACGGAACCGGCCACGACCTCGACCACCCTGTGGTCTTCGAGCTGTTCGGACGTCTGTTCGGCTCGCTCTTGCTGCGCAAGCGCGCCGAGGTCCAGCTCGAGCAGGAGCGACAGCGTCTCGCGATCACCTTGC
Source organism: Deltaproteobacteria bacterium (assembly GCA_016218915.1). Lineage (GTDB taxonomy): Bacteria > Myxococcota_A > Polyangia > Polyangiales > Polyangiaceae > JACRCQ01. The sequence continues at coordinate 70,677 of JACRCQ010000071.1, read as the reverse complement.
GCGGCGTGCATGATGCCACGCTCAGCGTGGATCGCGCGGGTCGCGTGGTCCTGCTGAACCCGGCCGCAGAACGGCTGTTCGGTGTGCGCGACGCGATTGCGCGCGGAATGCCGCTGGAGGAGCTTGCCACGATGTCCGGCTCTGCGAGCGTCTCCGGGCTCAAGCAGCTGGCAGCGACGCTCGAAGCCGGCAAGGCGTCAGAGCAGGCCCGGCACCACTGCGCACTGAGGACCTGCGACGGCAGGAATCTCGACCTGATGGTGCACGCCGAGCCGGTATGCGGCAACGACGGCGAGGTGATAGGTACGGTGCTCGTGCTCCACGAGCAGCCCGGCTCCGCGGGGTGAAATCACGCCCTTCTAGCATGGTTGTCGCTGCCTCGGGCGGCCTGCGGGCTCACACCATGGGAGCCAGCAGCTCCATACGCGTCCAGCTGACAGGATCGATTCTCCGGTTCTGCGAGATCCCACTGGATCCCCGGGATCCTACTGCGCAACGATCAGGTTCGTGCCGCGTCGCCCGTGCTGCCCAGTCCCTCCGCGCCGTGAAGCGAGCCTCTCTACTCCGCCTTTCACGTGGACCAACGCGTTGGCATGGCCGTTGTATGGACCCGCGGCGAGGTCTCTCATGACATTCGAAGCATCCTGCTCGGATACCATCCAGCAACCTGCCACGGAGTCATTCTCCGGTGCCGCGGAAGCGATCCCTGTTCCCACGCGTCGAACCCGCGTGATGCTGGTGGACGATGATGCGCTGAGCAGCTTCAAGTTGACCAAGGCACTCGGCGACCTGGGGTTCGACGTGGTGCAGGCCTGGGGAACGGATCAAGGGCTCGCCATGTTCCGATCGCTGTTCCACGTGATTGACGTGGTGCTGCTCAGGCTCGACATGGTGGGTCAGAACGGGCTCACGGCGTTCGACAAGATGCGGCAGATCGACCCCAACGCCCGCGTGCTGCTGCTCACCGACTACCCGACCCAGGATCGCCGCATCGAAGTGGCGATGAGACGAGGGGCGCTCGGTGCCATGAGCCGACGATGTGGCGCGGTGAAGCTGGCGGTGAGCATCGACTCGCTCACATCGCCCGGAACCATCTGAACTCGATCAGGACAGGCTACAGGCCAGCCCTTTCAAAGTGCCAAATCGGCGTCGCAGAGACGCGGCAGTGCCGCGTCGAACGGATGCGCGCCAGTGGCGCGCCACCACGGTGACTCCGTTGGTAGGACTTCCACCCCTCGAACCCACACGCCTGGGGCAGGGTCGGCAGGGCGCTGTTCAGGCATCCCATGGAATTTGCCGAAGCGAAAGCTGGCAAGTCAGTAGGCAATCGGTAGCGGCGCGCCATCGGCGCGTCTGCGTTCGACGCGGCATCGCCGCGTCTTGCGCAACGTTGCCCCGCGTTGCCGCTGCGTCTCGATGGCACGCCTGTTGGCAGAATCGCGGAGAAGATCAGCCTACCGACACCCGCACTGCTGGCCGCACGACTGGCAAACACAATTGTAGAGTGCATCATCCAGCGGTGCACCCTGCGGATGTTGATTGTAGCAGTTCTCGAAGCACGCGTTGTCAGAGCATTGCGCGTAGCAGTCCTGCAAAGCGGCGCAGTCCTGGTTTGCGTAGCAGGCATCGAGCTGGGCGGCGCAAGACGCGTCCGCGCAATCCATGCAAGGATCCCCGGTTCCGCCCCCGGAGCCGCCCTGTCCGCTGCCCGCCTCGCCCCCGCCGCATTGCTGCGAGCACGCGCTGGTGTAGCACTGGTAGAGCGCGTCCTCGATCGGTGCGCCCTGGGGGTGCTGGTCATTGCAGCTCTGGTAGCAGGCATCGTCAGTGCAGTTCGCGTAGCAGTCTTCCACTGCGCCGCAATCCGGGTTCGCCTGGCAAGCAGCGAGCTGGGACGCACAATTGGTGTTGATGCAATCCTCGCACGGATCTCCACCGCCGCCGGATCCTCCGTAGCTGGTGGTGCCTCCCGAGCCGCCGTTGCTGGGATATCCGCCCGTGTTCGAGGTACCGCCCGATCCTGCGTTGCTCGTGGATCCACCTGTGTTCTTGGTGCCGCCGGAGCCGCCGTTGCTCTTGGTGCCGCCGGAGCCGCCCTTGTCCCCGCCGACGACTTTGCCGGCAGAGCCGCCGGTGCCCGGCTGATACAGGCTGCCAGGGTCCTTGGCGGAGTCGCTGGAGCAAGCCGTCAGAACGATCGCCCCGGCCAACGCAAACGCGCTCAGTGCTCTCGTGCTCGTCATGGTCGCTCTCCTCCGAAATAGGGTCCCGGGCAGTCTAGATGACAGAGACTTCTGCAGGATGCGTGCCCGTCAGGAGGATCGGCGACTTCGAGATTCAATGGCTGGTGCCGCTCGCTCCGCCGCTCAGCATGTCGAAGCTTCCCCAGATCGTGTCGATCGTCTGCTCGTTGGCACTGAACTCCGCCTCGGGCGAGCCGACCAGAAGCAGGTAGTTGTCGGTGACGTCCGTGGCGACCAGCACGCGGACCTTCCACGCCGCGCCGCTGTGCTTGCACGTAGCATCGGCTACTGCATAGTCGTCGGTGATGTCCCGGGTCTTGCCCATGTGGACGTCGGTGTTGCCCAAAACCTCGAGCACGTGCTTCGCGTCCTTGAGCAGATCGTCCTTGGTGAGAGTCTTGTCCTTGTACGCTGCGCCCATCACCTGGATGTCGTGGGGCTTGGCAACCTGGGCGATGTAGATGTCCACGCCGTCCTTGGACTCGTGGTGATCCTTGGTCCCTTCCGGGACGGCGAAGCCGTAGCCGCGGGCGATGTCGACGAGGATGGCCCATTCGGAAGGCACGGGGTGGGGTTTCTTGTCCGCGGGCAAGGACTTCTTGACCGCAGGCTTGTCGGCCTTCTTGGGCTGCGCAGCCGGCGTGGTCGCGGCAGCGGCCGTGGTGGACTGGGGTTTGGGTTGCTCCTGCGGCTCGGACTTTCCGCATCCTGCGCCGCAAAGCACGATCACGAGACCGAGAACCGTAGCTTGAAAGGACTGCATGGGGGCTCCTTGGAGGTTCCACCTCTTGGGTGTGGGCCGTGCGGCCCGTAAGGGGACGGTCGTCCCGTCCTTCCCAACGACGCAGCTCGACGGACCTTGTCGCAAACTTTCTTTGCGCACGGGATCCGGCTCGCCGGGTCAGAACGCTCCGGACAACGCAAATCCTCCTGGTACCGGTGTCACTGCCACCGCAGGTCGCGGGCCGTGGAAGAAGTACGGTATTGCTGCGCCGGCTGCGGATCCCGTCAAGGCACCGACCAGCACATCCGACAGGTAGTGCTTGTCCGCGGCGATTCGCAGGTAGCCGATGGATGTCGCCATCACGACGCCGGTGGCCCAGACCCAGGTCGAGTGTCGATATCCACGCATGGATGCGATCGTGCCGCTCGCCACGGCCAGGGAGAACGCGAGGGTCGTGTGCCCGGAGTAGAACGACACGTTGTCCTCGGAGCTCGCCTCGCGCATCTCGGACGGAGGGAATGCGTGCACGAAGGGGCGCTGCCTGCCCACGGCGATCTTGACCGCCTGATTTGCTCCCATGGAAACCGCGGCCGCCTCTGCAACCAGGAGGATGTCAACGGGCAGCTCCGATTGTCGACCCGGTTCCGACGAGCCGACGAGGGCAGAGCTGAACGCGAACAAGGGCATGAGCGCGAAGCCTCCGACATTGCTCAGCCCGTCTGCGGCGCGCGTGTTGTGCCACTTCAGACTGACGCGAGCCGTGTCGTCGACGTCGTTGGATTCGCACCAACGACAGGTCTTCGGCGCTATCTTTCCCATGGCGGCTTGTGAGCCCGCCCAGGCAGCAACCACGCCAAATGTGATCGAGCCATCAATCCATGGGTCGTAGCGCAGCTCGGCGTGTTGCGCGTTGGTCGTTGCGCTCGTGAGCAGGTACGCGAATCCGAGAGCAACACTGCTGAAGTATCTTGCGCTGTTCACGACGAGGCGGGCAGGATAGCACGTCCAGACCGGTGCCGCCGAAGCCACCTGGCGGCGTTGCGTCAGGCGCTTGCTTTACGAGGCGCGCCTATCGTGATAGATGCGCAGCGTTCCACAACAGCAAGCCTGCGCCCCTGCAAGCCACCCGATGAGCCGTTCGGTCGCGAATTCCGATTCTCGTGCAGCGTTCGTGGCCACGCTGGCCGCCGGCACGATGATGGCGCAGCTGGTCGCAGGCAAAGCAGCGCGCGACGCGCTCTTCTTGGCCGCCTTCGGAGCACGCGGTCTGCCGTGGGTCATGACTGCCTCTGCAGTGATCGCCCTGCTGGCGGTGATGGTGACCGGACGTCTGATGGTTCGGTTCTCCCCAGCCCGCGTGATCCCCCTTGCATTTCAGGCGAATGCCTTTCTGTTCGTTGCTGAGTGGTTGATGCTCAGCCGCTGGTCCGCGGCCACCGCTTGCCTGGTGTATCTGCAAGTCGTCGCCCTCGGCGCGATCCTGTCTTCGGGTTTCTGGTCCGTGGTCAACGAACGCTTCAATCCCCACGCAGCCCGCGCCATGGTCAGCCGCATTGCTGTAGGAGGCTCGCTCGGCGGCCTTGTCGGCGGCCTCGTCGGCTGGCAGCTGGCCTCAGCCATCGGCGTCCCTGCCGTGCTGCTTCTCCTGGCGGTCTTCGCTTCCCTGGCAGGGGTTGGCGTCTGGCGCGTCGCGCGCACTGCATCAGGCGCACCGAGTTCGCCCCGACAGCGTGTCGATGACGGCCGGACCCGGCAGCACCCGCGAGCCTCCGACACGACACCTTCGGCCTTCCGCATCCTTCGCACCGTGCCGTATTTGCGAAACGTCGCCGCAGTCGTTCTGCTCGGTGCGGCCATCCAGGCCCTGCTGGACTACGCCCTCGGCGTGCAGGCAGGCGCCCTTTACGGCAAGGGTCCAGGGCTGATGACCTTCTTCTCCCTGTTCTATGCCGGCGCAGGAGTCGTCGCCCTCGCCGTTCAGCTTACCATCGGTCCGCGTATCCTCGCGCGCTGGGGCGTTGCCCTGGGTGCCGCGTTGCTTCCTCTTCCCGTCATCGTTGGCGCTGGCGTCGCGCTGCTCTTTCCCGGTGTAGTCGCTGCCGCCGCGGCACGCGGCGTCGAGGCAGTCGCGCGCAATTCGGTCTACCGCGCAAGCTACGAGCTCCTTTACACACCTCTGGCTCCTGACGCCAAGCGCCTGACCAAGGCATGGATCGACGTGGGATTCGATCGCGTGGGTACCGCCATCGGAAGCGGCCTGGTCCTGGTCGCGCTCGCTGCGACGGTCGAGAAGTCCTGGATCGCCATCATGGCCCTGACCATGGCCCTGGCCGCCCTATGTGCATACGCGGCCTTGCAGCTCCGAAACGGGTATGTGCGTACCCTGGCCGACGGGTTGCGACGCGGCGCTGTGGACTTGTCGTCGCCGGAGCTGTCCGACGCGCGCACGTTCGACACCCTGACGGCAACGGCAGCGACCCTCGATCGACACACGTTGCTGCGCGAGATCGAGCGGTTTCACAAGGCGGAGCTGGCCGCTGCCGCCGCGACCTCCCAAGACTCGCCTGCCGAATCCGAAGACGTCCCCAGCGACCTGGCGGGCGTGGTGGCAGCGCTGACCTCGAACCGTCCTGAGCGAGTGCGGAGCGCCCTGTCCAGGGATTGGCCTTTTGCATCCGTGCTGATCGCGCCCGCGATTGCGCTGCTCGACAACGATGATGTCGCAGCGGACGCCGTCCGGTTCCTCCGAGAGCAGGCGCCCCGCTCGCCTGGCCAGCTGCTGGATGCGCTGCTGGATGCAAGTCAACCGCTGGCGGTGCGACGGCGGCTGCCGCGCGTGCTCAAGGCGTGCGCATCGCAGCGATGCGCCGACGGGTTGGTGCTCGCGCTGGCAGAGGAACGATTCGAGGTACGCCTGGCTTGTGCCCGCGCGCTCTTTGATGTCACCTCGCGCCGCCACGACCTGCGGATCGATGCCGAGGCGATCCATTCGCGCATCCTCAGCGAGCTGAAGGAAGCCAGCCAGCACGACCCAGGGACCTGGCTCAAGCTCGATGATGACGACATCCCGTCCGACTCCGAAGTCTCGTGCCGTCACCATGGCGACCGTCGGCTCGAGTTCGTCTTCCGCCTGCTGGCGCTCGTACACGATCGCGACCCGGTCTGCCTGGCCTGGAAGGCGCTTCGCACAGGGGATCGCGCCCTTCAGGGCACGGCTCTCGAATACCTCGAAAACGTGCTTCCGCGTGATGTGCGTGATGCGCTTCTCGTCCACCTCGACATCAGCGTGGAGCCGCGCCGCGCCCGCCTCAGCCCTCGCGATGCAGTCGACGAGCTGCTCCGGTCGAGGCTATCGATCGAGCTGCAGCTCGGGCAGGCCAAGGTGGCGCAATGACGACGCCAGGCGACAGGCCGGTGGGGGCTGGCCCAGACCCCCGCGGCATCGGGGCGCGTGTCCTGTCCCTGCTCGCCGAGGTGCGGCCGGGCGAGGCGACCACCGTGCTGCTGCTCACGCTCAACGTGTTTCTGCTGCTCTGCTCCTACTATCTGCTCAAGAGCGCACGGGAGCCGTTGATCCTCACCCAGGGCGGCGCGGAGGTGAAGACCTACGCCTCGGCCGGGCAGGCGATCCTGCTCATCGGCATGACTGCGGTGTACGGCTCCCTGGCGCGCCGCTTCGGCAGGATGCGCCTCATCAGCGTCGTGACCCTGTTCTTCGCATCCAACCTGCTGCTGTTCTCGGTCGTCGGCAGGGCCGGCGTGGCGATCGGCGTGCCATTCTACCTGTGGGTCGGCGTCTTCAACATGAGCATCGTGGCTCAGTTCTGGGGATTTGCTGCCGACGTGTACACAGCAGAGCAAGGCAAGCGGCTCTTTGCGATCGTGGGCGTGGGAAGCTCGGTCGGCGCCCTGGTGGGTGCAAGAATCGCCAAGTGGCTGGTGGTTCCGATCGGTCCCTACGGCATGATGCTCGTGGCCGCCTGCGTCTTGCTGGTCTGTCTCGGTCTCACCGCTGTCACCCACCGTCGCGAAGCCGGCCACGTCGCAGCCCACAAGCGTGAACCCGATCAGCCCCTGAGCAGCCGCGGCGGGTTCTCCCTCCTGCTCCGCGACCGATACCTGCTGCTCATCGCAGCCCTGACGCTGCTGCTCAACTGGGTCAACACCATCGGCGAATACGTACTCGACCGCACGTTGCTGGCGGCTGCAGCTTCGGCTGCTGGCGGGCTGACGTCCGAGCAGTTCATCGGCGTCTTCAAGGCAAGCTACTTCGGCTGGGTAAACTTCGTGGGAGTCGCGCTGCAGCTCGTGGTGGTCTCGAGAATCTTCAAGTACCTCGGCGTGCGTGTCGCGCTGTTCTTCCTGCCCCTCGTCGCCCTCGGCGGCTATGGCGTCATGGGAATCGCCCCCGTGCTCTCGCTGGTGTTCGTCGCCAAGGTCGCAGAGAATAGCCTCGACTACTCCGTGCAGAACACAGCTCGCCAAGCCCTGTTCCTGGTCACCTCGCGCGAAGCCAAGTACACCGCGAAGGCCGTCATCGACACGTTCGTCGTGCGCACAGGCGACGTGCTCGCCGCCATCACGGTGTGGCTGGGAAGCAGGCTCGCGCTGTCTTCCGCCAGGTTTGCCTGGGTCAACGTGGCGCTCATCGTCCTGTGGCTCTGCGTGCTCGTCGCGCTCGTTCGCGAGCACCGCCGCCGTAGCGAGCTCCGAGGAGCTTGAGCATGCGATCGCGCTGCCTTTCGGTCCGCTTCATCCTGCCGCTGCTAGCCGCTCTGCTCGCCTGCAGCGGTGCAGCACAGGGCGCCGAGCGCCCGGCGAAGAAGCCTGTGCCGAATTATGACGGACGCCCGCCGCCACCCACCACGGCCGGCGACGTGGCCATCTGGATCCCTCGCGTGCTCGCGTCTCCGTTCTACGGCGTTTCGGAGTACGTCCTGCGTCGTCCTCTCGGAGCCCTGGTCACCGTCGCGGAGCGCGACCACTGGCCCGCCGCCATCCTCGGATTCTTCACCTTCGGCGCCGAGCAGAAGGTCGGCGTCATCCCCACAGCTCTGCTGGACTTCGGATTCAAGCCCAGCGTCGGGCTGTACTTCTTCTGGGATGACGCGTTGGCGAAGGGGAATGCGGTTCGCGTGCACGCCTCGACGTGGGGCGCGGATTGGCTGTCCGGGAGCGTCGCGGATCGAATTCCGATTCTGGGCGACGACGCGAGCCTGCTGCTCCGGCTCGAAGGGGTGAGGCGCCCGGACTACGTGTTCCACGGGCTCGGACCGCGCAGCGGGGCGGAGCGCACGCGCTATTCGGCCGACAAGCTCGACGCTCGCGCGGCCTTCGCCATACGCGGCTGGCGCGCCAGCTCCTTGAGCACCTCGGTCGGCTTCAGGGACATGCACTTTGCGGACAAGGGGTGTTGCGACGATCCGACCATCGGCGAAGGCGCTGCCCTGGGAAGGTACGAGCTGCCCGAGGGATTCGAGACCGGCTACTCGATTGCCTACCAGCGTGTGGAGGCAGCGGTCGATACCCGCACGAAGCGTCCTGCTCCGGGCAGCGGCATGCGCCTCGAGCTTGAAGGCGAGCAGGGCGTGAGCGTGCCCGGCCACGGAGCGGATCACTGGATGCGCTACGGCGGGACGCTCGGCGCCTTCCTCGATCTCACGAATCGGTGGCGCGTGCTCAGCTTCGCCGTTACCACGTTGTTCGTCGACCCCGTGGGACAGCGGTCCACGGTCCCGTTCACCGAGGCGATTTCGCTCGGGGGCAGCGGTCCAATGCGTGGATTCCTCGCCGGACGCCTGATCGATCGGAGCGCGGCCGTGGCTACGCTGCAGTATCAATGGCCGATCTGGGTGTGGCTCGACGGCGCAATGCAGCTGGCCGCGGGCAACGTGTTCGGCGAGCACCTGAGCGGGTTCGAGCCCGCCTTGTGCCGTCTGTCATGGTCGCTGGGCTTGCGCACCGTAGGCTCCCCTGACCACGCGTTCGAGGTGCTGGGAGGGTTCGGCACCGAGACGTTCAAGGATGGCGCGCGCGTGAGCTCAGCGCGCATCGTGGTCGGCGCGACGCGAGGGTTCTGACCGGCTTCCAGCGAGAGGTCACGCCTCGGGACGCTCGACTCCCACGAGCTTGAAGCCCGCCGCACCCAGGTCGTACAGGTGCACGCGCGACGGTCCGGGCGCGTGCCCGTTGAACACGTCCACCAGAAGGTAGCGCGCAGGCGCATCGGCGGGCAGCCTCGCATCCAGGCTCCGATGCGGAAGGGGTATGCACAGCGTCCCATCGGCCTGGACGCCGTCCGCGAGCGGGGCGAGAGGCGACAATGCCTCGCCGGCACGAAACGCTACGGCATAGTGGTAGCGCGACGGATTCGTGAGCGCGAGCTTGCGCGACAGATCCAGCCCGCACAGCAGCTCGCCTTGAAGGTGCCAGTCTGTGATGGGAGAGAGCTTGGCAAGATACCGCTCGAGGAGGGCACGCTGACGCGCGATCAGATGGCGTACGAGGAAGCTCGAGTGCTGCGGGTTCGTGTAGCTTCCGGCGCGGACTGCAGCCTGCACGTGCGCTGGCGTGATGCGCGCCAGGATTCGCGCCGCCCACGCTCCGTCACGCTCGCTCATTCGTGCGAACGCCGGGTTCGGGTAGCCCCCGCGCCACATCTGCGGCTCGAAGTCCCGCGAATGGAAGAACCCGAAGATCTCCCCATCGCGCGATCGCTCCGCACGATCCCAGGGCCGCGTCTGGATTCCCAGCGTGAGGAAGTCCTCGGTCAGGTAGGGAATATCCAGGTAGTAGGCATGTCCCAGCCGACGCGACAGCTCCTCCCAGTCCCATTCGCTGCCAAAGCAATCGCCCAGATCCATGTACCAGTGCAAAGCATGCCCCAACGGCATGTCCTGGCGCTTCGGCTCCGGCGACATCCACGTGGTCATCGAGTTCTGCTCGCGGGAATCAAAGTGATTCAACCAGGCCGCGATCAACCGCGCCCCTCGCAGATCCCGACGGTCCTCGTGCAAGACCACGTCGCTCGGGTCGTCGTCGCGTACGCCCGCATAGGTGAAAGGCCCGAGGGCTCTCCCGGGCAGCCACTTCGACGCCACCATCCGGATCAACGGCCCTCGTCGCGACGCGTTCTCCAGCAGCTTGTCGAGCGCGCCATCATCGAACGGCCGCGTCACCCCACTGTTGTCCGTCACCGTCAATCCAGCCTTGAGCCTGAGAAGCGAGCGGCGGAAGTACACGATACGCTCGCAGGGTACCCACCAGCCCGCTGCGTGGTACAGCCGCCCTGCGATCACCGTCGCGCCTGTCGCTCGCTCCGGCTGCTCGCGTGGATCGGACTTCAGCATGTAGCGCACGCCGTGCCACTGAATCCGGAACCCAGGGTTGGCGCCGTTCATCTTCCCCTGATCGATCTCCCAGGAACCGTCTGGCCCGTCGACCTCCAGCCCGGGATCATCTCCGCATGCCCCCTGCTCCACCTCCGCCTCGGTCATGCTCCGTCTTCCCAACCGGTTCGTGAACCAGCTCGAGTCCGGGGTCTCGTCGAGGCTGTTGACGTTCACGGCTTCTCCCGCCGGATCCACCGCAAAGAACCTGGACAGAGGGCGGAACACCAGATTGTCGGCCGCATCCCATGCGAACGACGATTCGTAGGGCTCGGGCCCGCAGACCGTGGCATTCGCCTTGCGCGGATCCGGACGGCACGGCACGGCGACGTCCTGCAGATCCGGATCGACCCAGAGCGGGTCGCGGAGCGGAAACCTTCGAATCGCGCCAGCGGAGCACGCGCAAGGCAGCACGCAGAGCAACAGGGCCCAGGTCGCGCGAGAAACCATGGCGCTCAACTCTGCAGGCAGTCTCACGACCGGTCAAGCGCGTCGTACGCCGCGCTCCAGTCCCGTTGCCGGGAGCCCTTGCCCATGGCATGAGCCCACCCCATGCCGGCCGCTGCCTCGCGTTCGCGATCCTTCCTCGCTCGTCTGGGCTCCGTCCCAGCCGATCCCGGCGAGGCGCAGGAGTTCTTGCAGCGTCGTCTCGCCGCGGTGCTCGGGTTCGCCGGCACCCTGTATGCCCTTGTCTGGATCGCGAACGCTGCGGTCAACGCCGCCTTCTATCCGGACTTCGCACCGGGCAGAGTGACCTCCCTACGGTCCTTGGTCCACGGCCTTTCCTCGCTGGTCATGATCGCCGCATGGTCGCTGTTCCGGCGTCAGCGGCACTTGTCCCTCGTCACGCTGTTGTCCGCCGACGCCCTGTCGTGCGTGGTGGTCGGCCTCGCGCTCGGTGCCGTGGTCGCGCTCGGACACACCGAACGCCGCCCCGAAATGGTCGCGTTCCTCGTCCTCACCCAGTTCCTCGTGCTGCGCGCTGCGATCGTCCCGAGCACTGCGCGTCGCAGCGTGGCCCTCGGCGTGCTCGCATCCATCCCGATCCTCGCCGCCACCTGGTACCTGCAGAGCCTCCCGCAGCGACCCGCCTATCTCCCCTCGCCTGTGGGCGTGCTCGTCACAGCCATGCTCTGGGCGGTGATGACTCTCGCCACCACGGGCATGGTCTCGTTCATCATCTACGGCCTGCACGAACGCGTGCGCGCTGCCATGCGCCTCGGCCAGTACTCCCTCGAGGAGAAGCTCGGAGAGGGGGGAATGGGCGTGGTCTATCGTGCCAGGCACGCGCTGCTTCGTCGCCCCACCGCCGTCAAGCTGCTGCGCTCCGACAACGCCGGCGAGGCCGCGATCACCCGCTTCGCCCGTGAGGTGCAGATCACCGCGCGCCTGTCCCACCCCAACATCGTGTCGGTCTACGACTTTGGCCGGTCCACCGACGGGCGCTTCTACTATGCAATGGAGTACCTGGACGGAATCGATCTGGAGCGAGTGGTGCGCGGCGACGGCCCGCTTCACCCGGGGCGCGTGAGGATGATCCTCACGCAGGCCGCCGACGCCCTGGCCGAGGCTCACGAGGCCGGGCTCATCCATCGCGACATCAAGCCCGCGAACATGATCCTGTGCGAGCGGCCGCGCAGAACGGACACGGTCAAGCTCGTGGATTTCGGGCTGGTGAAGGATACCACCACATCGTCGACTGCCTTGAGCGACGTGTTCTCGCTCAAGGGGACACCCTATTATCTCTCGCCCGAATCGATCACGTCTCCCGACGACCTGGATGGGGGCGCGGATCTCTACGCCCTGGGCGCAGTGGGATACTTCCTGCTCACGGGTTGCGTGGTGTTCGACGGACCGAGCGTGGTGGAGGTCTGCGCAGGCCACATGTACAAGACCCCTGAGCCTCCTTCTGAGCGTTGCGAGCAGCCCATCCCCGCCCGCCTCGAGGCGGTCATCCTCCGCTGCCTCGCGAAGAAACGCAGCGACAGACCTGCCAGCGCCGCTGAGCTGCTGGAGGCGTTGCGGGGTTGTGACGACACCCCGGTCTGGACCGTCGACGATTCGCGGCGCTGGTGGAAGGAGCGTGCCCCTGCGGTACGGACGGCCACTTCCAGGGCGCCGGATTCGTCCGGCGAGGCCAGCAGGGGACTGGTGATCGATCCCGGTGATCGATCCTGACGCATCTCGGGCAGAACGTCGCGCGCTGCAGCGGGGGTGGACGCAGTGCGAGGGTGGGCTGCACGAGTGGCTACGGATGCTCACCTTGTCGCTTGCCGGCACCTAGGGCGCCACAGGATACGGCTTCCTATCCTTGTAGACATAATCCCACGGCCCGGTGCCACCGTCTGCCGGCGCACCCACGCCTACGACTTCCAGCGACTGCGATCCGATCCGCATGATGGTGAAATGCATCTGGCCCGGAAGGTTCTGGGACCCGCCGTACAGCGGAGTGCCCACGCTGAATTGGGGAATCACGACGGACGCGTAGGGCGCGTCGCAGGGCCAGTCCTTGTACTCCGGCACCGAGTGGTTGTGCCCGTGAAGAAATGCGACGATCGGCCAGGAGTCCGAGAGCTTCTGCCCTCCCTCGAAGTCCCCTGCGGCGTGCTGTGCATTGTAGATCAACTGGCAGAAGCTCTCCTTCTCAGCCTTGTCGAGCATGCCCAGCGGGTAGTGAGACAAGATCACGAGCTGACGGGTCTTGCTGTTCGCGCGTGAAAGCAGGAAGCCCTTGAGGAAGCCAAGGGAATGGTGCGGATCCGCGATCCGCATCGTCCCGCCGCCGTCGAGGAACTCAGGGTTGTAGCCGACCTTGAGGTTCACGTTCACGAACCACAGGTCGTCCCAGCGCCAGGCGTGGTGGGCCGTCCCTGACTCGGGATCGTCGTACAGGTCCGACGCGCTGCCGGGGCGATGATCGGCCGTGATGAGATCCAACAAGTCGATCACGGGATGAACGTTCGCGTCGCCCGGCGGCGTCATTCTCGGGTAGTCGTGGTTGCCCGCAGCCTCATAGACCGGGAACAGCAGCTTGCCCTCGGATCCGCAGCGCCCGAACGCAGCGCGATAGGCGGTGTACTCGAAGCACTTCTGCTTGCCTGCGGGGATCGAGGCGCTTCCTGCTTGCGTCAGATCCCCGGCAATGAGGACCCCGCGAATGCGATCGTAGCTCTGCCCCTCCCGGTAGAACCCAGCGTCCGCAGGCCAGACATGGGCGCCGACGCTGTTGATAGCCTCCCGGATCAGCACGTTCTGGTTGTCGCCTGCAGCTTCGTTGACCGGGCAGCCCGAGGTCGGATCCATGCCGTGAGGATCGGCGAATGCAACGAAAGTGATGTCGCGCACTCCGGCGTCGCGCCACCACTGCATGGGATCGAACGTGCACTTGAAAAGGTCGTCGCCCTCGACGGCCCCTTCCGGCGCCGCATCGCCGTCCGGTGACGTGTCGACGTCGATTGCCGAATCGGTCTGGGCGCTCACGTCCGGTGTCGCACCGTCGCCGACCGTGCCGCCTGAATCTGTGCCTCCTGAATCCGTGCTGCCTGAATCCGTGCTGCCCGGACTGGACGAAGCCGCGCCGCCGGAACACCCCATGGTGAGAGAAAGCAGCACGCTCAAAGGCAGCCACCGGACCGGCGGAGAGGATGGGGATCGCAGCATATTCTCCAATCTACCAGACACCGACCCTCGACGCTGCACGGGTGACTTTGCTGCTAGGCAGCTGCCAGGCATTTCGAGCGGCTATCGCACTCGACCCTCGCGCAGGGCGCGAAGGCCGGACGCTATCCGGCGCTTGGTGCGATCGATGCAGACGAAGCGGGTGGGCGTTGCGACACCCCAGGTCCGTGGCCGGTGACGCTCGCTGCTTGACCCTGCCGCCTGGGCGTGCGATTCGCCGGCTCGATGGGGTGCCTCAACGAAGAGACCGTGGTTGCCTTCGTGTCGGGCAGGTTGTCCGAAGACGACGTCTCCAAGGTCGAGGATCACATCGATCGCTGCCCGGACTGCAGGAAGGTCGTGGCGAACCTGATCGACAGCTCGCTCGTGCGCCCTGTCGAGCCGTCTGCGACCGATGTGGATCGCTCTATCGCCACCCGCGTGGACGGCTCGGGTCAGCGCCGCCGTGATGCGAGCGAGCCGCCCCCTTCGCGCTCTGCCGAGAGCCTCGCGCAGGGCGCGACAGCCGGGCGCTACCTGGTGCTTCGTGCGATCGGCGCTGGCGGCATGGGCGTCGTATACGCTGCGTGGGATCCGGAGCTCGATCGGAAGGTCGCGATCAAGGTGCTCAGGACCGAGATGCTCGCAGGGGATCTCGACGATGCGCGGCGGCGCATGGTGCGCGAAGCCCAGGCCATGGCAAAGCTGCGCCATCCGAACGTGGTCACCGTGCACGACGTGGGAGACGTCGACGGACAGGTCTTTGTCGCCATGGAGTTCGTGCACGGCCGAACCTTCAAGCAGTGGTTGGCCGAATCGCAGCGGAGCGTGCGCGACGTCCTTTCCATCCTGGTGCCGGCAGGCCACGGCCTTGCGGCTGCGCATCGCGCAGGGCTCGTGCATCGCGACTTCAAACCCGACAACGTGCTCGTCGGCTGGGACGACGTGGTGCGGGTCACGGACTTCGGCCTCGCGCGCGCGGTGGAAGGGTCGCTCCCGCCGCCGAGCGAGAAGATCGCTGCCGCGCACAGTGCAGCGATCCGATCGACCGTGACCCAGGTTGGGACCGTGGTGGGCACTCCCAGGTACATGTCGCCCGAGCAGAAGGCGGGAAGGAAGGTCGATGCGCGCGGAGATCAGTACTCATTCTGCGTGACGCTCCAGGAGGCGATCGCGAAGACCGGCGCGACGCCGCCTCGATGGCTTCAACGCGTCATCAGCAAAGGGACCCAGGAGCTCGCCGAGAATCGATATGAGTCGATGGACGCCGTACTGGCCGAGCTCGAAGGGCGCCCGGGGCGCTGGATGCGCCGCGCGCTCGTGGTTGCAGCAGTGATCATCACGGCCGTGGCGCTCTTCGGCTCCTACCACAGAGGGCGAGGTTCCGTGCGGGCGACCTGCTCCGACGTCCCCAGGAGGATCGAGAGCGGCTGGGATGCCTCGACCCGGGCCAAGGTCCGCCAGCGATTCGAGGCGACGGGCAAGCCGTGGGCACGGCAGACCTGGGCCTCGGTCGACCGGGAGATGAGCGCCTATGCAGCGGACTGGACCACGCAGGCGCAGCAGGCGTGCGAGGAGACCCGCGTGCGCCGCGAGCGCTCCGAAGTGTTGCTGGACCTTCGTCAGGAGTGCCTTGACCGCAAGCAGCAGGAGTTCTCCGCGCTCGGGCGGCTGCTGGCAGAGAGCGATGAGCCGCTGATGATCCACGCCACGCATGCGGTGGCTGCGCTGCCGCCTGTGCGCGAATGCCTGGACACGGCGGCGTTGGTCAGCCAGCTCGAGCCGTTGCGCGACGCGGCCCTGCGAAAGCGCCACGCCGAGATCGTAGAGCACCTGAGCGAAGCAAGGGCGCTGGATACGGCAGGCAAGATCGACGAGGCGCTCCAGCGGATGAGCGCGGTCGTCGCAGAGGCGCGAGCCCTCGGCTACCGCCCGCTCGAGGCCGAGACGCTCTTCGAGCTCGGGGATCTGCAGGATCGATCCGGGCACGGCAAGGATGCAGAAGCCACCTTGTTCCAGGCTGCCGCTGCAGCCACGGTGAGCCGTCACGACCGCGTGGCCGCCTTGGCCTGGGTCGGGCTCGTGCACGTGATCGGATATGCGAATGCCCGCTACGATGAAGCGCTGCGGGCCGCGATCCAGGCGCAGTCCTTTGTGGAGCGCGTCGGGGCTCCTGCCTCGCTGCGTCTGGCGCTCTCGGTGTCGATCGCGAACGTCCACCTCGGACAGGCGCGCTACCAGGAGGCGAGCCGCGAATATGACGTAGCGCTCCAGCTCGCCCAGGGAGCTGCCCAGTCCGATGACCTCGAGGTGGCGAGGATCATCGACAACCTCGCATCGAGCCACTTCGAGCAGGGGCACCTCGACGAGGCGCGTCGGCTCCATGAAAGAGCCAAGGCGATCCGCGAGAAGATGCTCGGCGCCGATCACCCGGACATGGCCGATTCGCTCGACGCCCTGGCGGGCGTGGACTGGGCAGAGGGAAAGTTCGATTCGGCGATTGCCGCGTATGATCGCGCCCTCGAGGTCCGAAAGAACGCCTTTGGTCCCGACAGTCTTCCGGTTGCGCAGACGATCAGCAACCAGGGGGTGGTGCTCCTGGAGCGTGGCTCCTTCGGCGAAGCCGAGCAGAAGCTTCGTGCCGCACTTCCCACCCTGATCGCCTCGCTGGGCAGCGATCACCCCGATGTCGCGCGCATGCGGATGAACCTCGGGCTCGCTCTTGCGAGGAGCGGTCGCAGGGCAGAGGCCGAAACCCTGCTGGTCGACGCAGCCGACGCATTCGAAAAGGCGCTCGGCGGGGACCACATCGACGTCGCCATGGCGCTCTACTCCCTGGCCGAGCTGCGGCGTCTGGAGCGCAAACCGGGCGAGGCGCTCAAGCTCTATGCCCGTTCGCTCGCCATTGTCGAGAAGACCATGGGCCCGGAATTCCGCGGTGCGGCGCACGTGCTCACCGGCATCGGGCTGACTCTCCTGGCGCAGGGGCGGAGCGCAGATGCGATCGCGCCATTGACCCGTGCGTTGCCGCTTCGCGAGGGCGATCGCATCGCAGTCGACCTGGTGGCAGAAACCAGGTTTGCGCTCGCAAGGGCCTTGTGGGAAAGCGGGAACGATCGTTCTCGCGCCATCGAGCTGGCGACCGGCGCCAGCGAAGAGCTTGCGCGCGGCACCATGGTGACGCGCAACGATTCTGCTGCCGATGTCAAGCGCTGGCTCGGCACGCGTCGGTAGGGGGCTGCAGGCTTCCGGCTGCAGGCTTCAGGCTACAGGCTACAGGCTTCAGGCTACAGGCTACAGGCCTAAGACGGTAGGCTTCAGGCGATAGGCTGCAGTCAGATTCCGGCGTAGCGCGGTGACCCGTCCACTAGGTCCTTGCGCAGGAACTCCTGACTCCATACTGATCCGTGCTCGTGCTCGTGCTCGTGCTCGTGCTCGTGCTCGTGCTCGATCTGGGGGCTCCATTGTTTCTGCGCGAGCACTAACTTTCGCACGCTGGAGCCTGGAGCCTATCTTGAGCTCTCCGCCACCTTGTCCACGCCCGTGGTGAGCACTTCCACCAGGTTGACCTGCACGTGGCTGCGTACGAAGCGGACCAGGCTGTCGACCTCGGAATCGGTCGCGCCCAGACGCTCGATCAGGATCTTGTGGCACTCGGACACGATCGTGTCCCTGGAGCGCGCGATCCAGCGCGCCACCGTGGCGCGGTGCACGTGATACACCGCTCCGATGCGTCCGATGTCGAGCCCATCGAGCACATGCAACCGCAGCACATTCCTCTCGCGCGAGCTCAGCCTGGAGAACGCCTCACGGAACGCAGCGAGGAAGTCGTCGCCGTGCCTCAGCCGGATGTAGTCGAGCTCCGGATCGACCCCAGCCGAGACCTCGTCCAGAAGGTTCTCGTCTTGCGAATCCGAGCCGGCTTCCTTCCGACGCAGATCAATTGCCATGCGCGTGGCAGCCACCCGAACCCAGGCCTCGAGAGGGCCACGCCCCGAATACTCCGCGATGCGCGGCGTCGCACCGTCGCTCGACACCAGAAGCTTCTGGTGGAGCAGCTGCGTCGTCTCTTCGACGAACCAGGGCTCGCGGTTGAGACGCCCTGCCGACGACGCGATCACGGGGCCGTAGCACCGGCGGAATTCGGCGATGGCAGCGCCAACGCCCAGGGCGCATCCGCACGCCAGATACAGGTCAGGCCCATGGATGCGGGCAAAGGCTTCGGCATCGATGGCACCCACGGACATGTGGCGTGCCAGGTGACGGGCAAAGAGGTCCTCGTCGATCGGCAGACCCGGCCAGGACCCGCGGCAGGACCGCGTGAGATCGCTCAGAAGAGCCTCGATAGGGAGATCTGCCGCGACGATGGCATGGTGCTCGCCCAAGGCCTGCAGGAACGTCTCAGCGGTCGACACCGATGCTGGATACAGGCTCTGCCGCGCCCGGACAAGCCCGATCCGTCGGGATGCACCCGTTGATTGCCCCTTCCGGGCAGGCCCGACAGCGTCGTAGCCTGTATGCGTGGAAAAAGAGCCAGCCAAGTCCAAGGAATCCGAGTCGAACACCACGACCAAGCCCGCCGGGACGGCGCCGAGACAAGAGCCGGAGTGGGCGTGGATCGGAACGACCCGCTTCTGGCTCGTCGCGCTCGCCTTGGTCATCGTCTCGCTCTTCGCATTCTTCGCGATGGTGCGCCGGGTCGCGAGCTACGACTCGCTCGTGCCGGTCATCACGCTCTCCGGCCCCCAAGAGGGGGTCAGCGGGGAGAAGGCGCGATACGGCGTGCTCGTGCGCGACCGATTCGGCGCGCCGATCTCCGGCGCCACGGTGCGGGTCGGCTTCTTCAAGGGGAGCCTGATCGAGCTTGCTCACGCCACCACGGGCGAAGGGGGCGATGCCACCGTCGAAGTCCAATTCCCTGCGGACTTCGTGTCAGCGCGATCTCTGGTGGCGACCGTCAATGCCGGTGTCGCGGAGAGCTCCGATGGCTTCCTGGTTCAACCGCGCAAGCCGGCCCAGCCTGGGCTCTTCGTATCCACGGACAAGCCGCTCTACCAGCCTGGCCAGACCATCCACATCCGCGCGCTCGCGATGGCGGACGGCAAACCGATCGCGGACAAGCCGAGCGTGATCGAGATCCGGACCGCCGACAACGTGAAGGTCTTCCGCCTCGAGAAGAAGACGTCCGCGTTCGGAATCGTTGCCACCGACTTCGAGCTCGCCGACCAGGTGAAGCTCGGGACCTATTCGATCGCGGTCACGACCACGATCACGCCCGCGAGCCCGGGCACATCTGCCATCACGGCGCGGGGGGATCGACAGGTCGAGGTGAAGCGCTACTCGCTCCCCAAGCTCACCCTCGCGCTCGAGGAGATCGCGCCCTTTGCGGTTGATCGTGCGCTTCGAGGCACGGCCCGCGCCAAGTGGGTCTTCGGCGAGCCAGTGACCAAGGGGTCGATCAAGGTGACGCTCGAGCGGTCCGGGGAGGTGATTCGCAGCGCAACCGGAGCTCCCGACAAGGAAGGGGCACTGCGCTTCGAGCTGGTCGACACCGCTCGAAAGCCGGCACCCCAGCGCTCCGGCTCGTTCACCCTGCGCGCCAAGATCGAAGTCGAGGGGGGGATGCACGCCGAAGCGTCCAAGGAAATCCGACCGATCGGGGCGGGCGAGGTGAAGCTCGAGGCCTTCCCTGAGAGCGGCGAGCTCGCTCCCAATGTCGCCCAGCAGGTGTTCGTCGTCGCGACCGCTGACCCCAAGGAAGGCATCTCGGTTCGCGCCAACCATGGCGAGATCGTCAAGACCAACGCGCGTGGCATCGCCGTGCTCAACCTTCCCCCGTGCGATCCGCGATTCTCCGTGGACATCTCTGCGTTTGCAGAGGATGGGAGCGAAGGGACGCTCGCGCTCCGACCCATCGACGACAGGCTCGTGATCCGGCCGGACCGCTTGGACTATGCGGCAGGGGACACCGCGCGCGTGACCGTGCTGGGCGCGAATGCTGGCGAACGCGTGGCGCTGCGCCTGACCAAGGGCTCCGAAGCGCTTGTGACCGGCTCCTGCGTGGTGGGCAAGGCCGCAGCGGGCTGCGAAGCCCAGCTGACCATTCCGCCGGGAACCTCGGGTCTTGTCTGGGTGCATGCGCTGTCGCTGCCCGTACCTGGACGCGGGCTGTCCACGGGGACGGTCAAGAAGGGGAAGCGAATCATTCTGGCTGGCGCGCAGGACCGCGACCTGGCGCTTCGGGTGACGCCGGACAAGCCGATCTTCGCCCCGCGCGAGACCGGATCCGTCGCTGTGGCCGTCACTGGTGTCGGAGGCACACCCGTCCAGGCGCAGCTGGCAGTCGGCGTGGCCGACGAAGCGGTGTTTGCGCTTTCGGCCATGCGCCCTGATCTCGAGAAGATCTTCTTCACGGTCGACAAAGACCTGGCTGCTGCGAGGTACGTCCGCCGGTATGACTATCGACGGCCAGCGTCGACCGAGCGCGCTCTGCCGGCGCCCTACGAGGCAGCCGACGCCTACTCCGCAGCTACACCGCCCGAAGTGAGGGCGACGATTCTTGCTGCCCTGACCACCATGGCCGAAGTCGGCGAATTCAGCGTCGCGAGCAGGAGCGACTTGCACAATCGAGCGGACGCCGCGGTTGCCGAGCGGCAAGACAAGCTCGCGGCCTGGGCGATTCTCCTGGTGGTCGGCATGGCGCTC
Organism: Deltaproteobacteria bacterium; assembly: GCA_016218915.1. Classification (GTDB taxonomy): domain Bacteria; phylum Myxococcota_A; class Polyangia; order Polyangiales; family Polyangiaceae; genus JACRCQ01. The sequence continues at coordinate 49,960 of JACRCQ010000071.1, read as the reverse complement.
TGCGCCTTCGTGGCATTCGGGCTCTACGGAATATCGCGGTTTCGACGACCGCTGCTGCTCGTTGCCTCGGCAGCGGGACAAGGCGGCAGCGTAGGGCAAGCCGACGCCGCACGCCTCAAGCAAGAAACCAGAGGGCTGCTCGCAGACTGGCTGCTGGCAGTCCTGGCGCCGCCGATCCTTGCCGGCATGAGCATGGCTGCGAGCCAGATCTTCGGAAGCTCAGGACGATCCAACGAGCGCACGTTGCTCGGCGCCTGGCTCATCCTCGCGCCCTTCTGCGCCGTTCTGCTGCTTCGCGCCGTGCTGCGCGTTCGCCGGGCGCTCGATGGGACCGAGGCCACGTCGCTGCGCCGCGTGCTCACGCTCCTGCCGTTCGCGAGCTTCTTCGGGCATCTGGCAGTGCTGCTGGTGCTGGCCGATGAGGGGAAACGGCTCGGGCTCGTGCTCGGCTACAGCAAGAGCGCCTTGCTTCTGCCGGTGTTCATTGCAGCGGGCGCACAGGTCACGTTCGGATTCCTTTCCGTCATCCGCCAGGGGCTGCTGCGTCCTGTCACGCGTCGAGGCCGCGTGTGGTTGCTGACGAGCCGCGCAAGCTTCGTAGGACTACCCGTTACGCTGGTCTGCCTGGTTCCAGTGCTCATCGGGCACTGCAAGCATCGAAACCAGGACTGGGCCGAATACATGATGGAGCAGATGGAGACCGAGCAGATCTCGGAAGACCGGGCGGACAACAAGGAAGGGGGCACGGGCACACGAGCCAAGGGCGAGGAAGGATCGATGGGAAATCCCAACGCGCGGGCGCCTGGCGGCGGGCGCGCTGCTGCGGCACCTGCGGCCAAAGGCGAGGGCGGTGCGACCGCCGGGCCCGTGGTCCGCGACTACTTCCCCGAGACGCTGCTGTGGGCACCTGAGGTGATCACCGACGACGCAGGCCGGGCAACGATCAAGGTGCCGTTCGCAGATTCGATCACGACCTGGCGGTTCGGCCTGAGCGCTGTGGGACGAGGCGGACAGCTCGGTAACACCTCGATTCCGCTCGTGGTCATGCAGGACTTCTTCGTCGAGGCGTCCCTGCCCCCGGTTCTCACGCAAGGCGACGAGCTCGCCGTGCCAGTGACGGTCTACAGCTACATGCAGGGTCCGCAGGACGTCACGCTCGAGCTGCAGGGCGACGGGATCTCGACCGTGGGGCCATCGAAGACGGCGATCCACCTCGCCCCGCACGAGACGCGAGGCTTCCGGTTCGCGGTGCGCGCGGACAAGGCTGGCGAGCGCAAGGTGCGGCTGCAGGCGACGTCAGCCTCTCGCGGAGACGCGATCGAGCGCACGATCAGCGTGACGCCCAACGGGCTATCGGTGATGCGAGCGATCAACGGACGCCTGATCGGGTCAGCAACCTCGAAGCTCGAGCTGCCGGCCAATGCCATAGATGGGGGCAATGATCTGTACGTGAAGGTCTACGGCGGTCCGCTGAGCCAGATCAGCGAGGGGCTCGACGGCGTGTTCCGCATGCCGCACGGCTGCTTCGAGCAGGTATCGTCCACCACCTACCCGAGCGTGCTCGCGCTGGAGTTCCTTGCCCGGACGAAGAATGCGAGCCCGGAGCTCGAGAGCAAGGCGCGCCGGTACATCGCAGCGGGCTACCAGAGGCTCGTATCCTTCGAAGTATCGGGCGGTGGCTTCTCGCTGTACGGCTCGAGTCCTGCGTCCACCACGCTCACCGCCTATGGGCTGATGGAGTTCGCAGACATGGCGCGCGTTGCGCTTGTGGACGAAGCCCTGATGGAACGGACGCGCGACTGGCTCCTCAAGCAGCGCACCCCGACCGGGGGCTGGACGAAGGCGTACTACTACGCTGTCAACGACAGGAAGCCTGAAGACGACGACATTCTCACGACCGCATACGTCGCATGGGCTCTCGCGGAATCGTCGCCTGCGCCGCAGAAGGATTCCCGGCTCGCCAGCGTGCTCGACACCGTGGCGAATGCAAGCGGCCCTGACCTCAACGATCCGTATTCGCTCACGCTGCGGGCCAATGCGCTTCTTGCCGGGGGGCGGACGAACGAAGCGCGCGCGCTGCTGGATCGAATCGTTCCTCTCGCCCTACGAGGCGAGGATGGCGCGCATTGGACCTCGAAGCATGTCGGCGTGCTGTACTCCTACGGCAACTCCATGGAGGTGGAGGTCACTGGTCTTGCGACGCACGCCCTGGCAGTTGCCGGGATGCAGCCCGAGCTTCGCGCAGGTGCGCTCGATTGGCTCGTCGCGCGACGGGGCTCCTACGGAACGTGGTCCACCACGCAAGCCACGATCGCTGCCATGCGCGCCTTGCTCGACGAGGCGAAGCCTGCGCCCAAGGATCCGCAGGACATCACCGTGCTGGCGGACGGCCAGCCTGTGGAGACCTTCACGATGGAGCCGAGAGCGAGGGACGTCCACCGCTTGATCAGCCTTCGCCGATTCGCAACGACAGGGAATCACTCGGTCGAGCTGCGCGCGACCGGAGGGGGCGACATCTCCTACCAGCTCGTTGGCGCGCACTACGTTCCATGGCAGCGACCGACCGGAGCCGCGCTGGCGCTCGACGTGGGGTTCTCCTCCGAATCGGTCACGCCGGGCGCAACGACGTCTTGCCGGATCAAGCTCGCGTGGAAGGGCAAGGAGGACGCCCGGGTACCCCTGGTCGAGATCGGGACGCCTCCTGCATTCGAGGTGGAGGTCGACGATCTGGAGGCGCTGCTCAAGAGCAAGGACGCCCTCGTTCAGCGCTATTCCGTGGAACGAGGCAAGGTGACGCTGTACCTGTCGCGCCTCACCGAGGCCAGGCCCTTGGAGTTCGACCTGCGCATGCGCGCGCTGCGCCCGGCACGCGTCATGGTGCCGTCGTCCATCGCCTATCTCTACTACGAGCCCGAGGTCAGGGCAGAGACGAAACCCGTGCGTCTGCAGGCGATGTAGCTGAGCGTCTACCCCACGACCATCGTGAGCACGAACGAGGGGTATAGAGCTTCGAAGGTTGCGGTGGAGCCCACGAGGGTCAAGGGAAGCTGATGCCGAACATCCCCATGTACGTATTCGGAAGGTCGTGCGAAAGGGACTTGGGGGTGAACCGGAATCCAAGGGAGGCGATGCTGAATCTCAGGTCAGCACCGATCGACGGGCCGTAGCCCCATCGCGAGTACTGCCCGAGGTAGGGCTGGGCGTCGCGGACCGTGACCGCGCAAGCCTGCACCGCCGGATTGCACCCGGCATCTCCGGAGAAGAAGGCATTCCCTCCGGTCGGGCCAGCTTTGAACATCTGAAAGCCGATCACAGGATCGAAGTACAGATCCGCTCCAGACACGGGAAGACGGATCCTGCCTCGCGCCTCCAGCCCGAAGGTAAGGGTGTTCTTGTAGATCTCCGTTGTACCGGGTCCCAGCCCCTTGGGCGCTGGGAGCGATACGTTCTCCTTGCCAGAGAAGATCGCTCCGACATTGCCGACCAGGCTCAGCTTGTCCCAGAGCGTGATCCCGAGGTCGAGGCTCAGCAGCGCGCCTCCGCCTCCGAACGGTCCGCCGCTCGCGCCGCCGAATCTGAATCCGATCAACGGCCAGACCGATGCGCCACGCGGCTGTGCCTTGGCCAGCACTTGATCCGGCGGGCCCGCGAACCCTCTCCGGTTCATGCCGACCAGCTCCCCGGATCGATTCAGCAGCGGCATGTCCCATGGCACCCCGTACACGGCCAGGTGCGCGTCAGAGAGCGCGACGACCTGCGCATGGATCACCTCCACGGGCTTGCTGGAGCCTTCGTAGCGCCCCGAGACCACTTCTTCTCCGAGCACGGGACGATTGCGCGCGAACACGAGCGGGACGCCCGGCAAATCCCGATCGAGGTGCACTACGTAGCTGTACACGCCGAGCTCGTCGTCGTCCGTCAGGACCTCCACGCTCGTCGACTGCGCCGCTACGTGCGGCGGCATGAGCGTCGATACGTCGAAAGGGCGCCCCATGTCCGGCCAGAGCGACGTGACCAGCACGGTCCGATTGTCGCGTACGAGAAAGCACTCTGTGTGGACGTAGGCGGAGTCGCAGTAGACCATGGCTTCGCGAAGGCGCTTTGCGTGATCCGGCTGAGCCGCCTTGGGAGCAGCGGCCACGGGTTGCGGCGTCGGAGGCAACGGCACCGCTGCGGGCGCTTGGGAAGCGCTCGGCGCGGTCGGGGTGGGAGGCGAGGCCAGGGCCGGGGGCGCGGACGCCGCTGCGCTGGTGGGTGGTGCAGGCTGCGCGGGGTTTGCCTGGGCGAAGGCGGTTGTGGCAGAGACGATCAAGCAAGTAGCGAGCGCAAGCTGGGCGAAGATCTTCACACGGTCCTCCTTGAAGGTAAGGGGAGTCTGCAACGGCTCACGAAGACAGGACGCGAATGCACCTCAAGTGATCAATTGCCGTGCCACCGCTTGGCGTGACGAAATGCAGGCAATAACCAGGGCAAGCCGAGGGTCCGGGATCGAATCGATCCCGACAGCAGGGGCCGTCCGGGATCGACTGGATCCCGACGCTTGATGGCAGCCACCAACCCTGCAAGGGCCGCGGGAATCGCACGAATGGCATGGCTCTTTCTTGGCGATTCGTCTAGCTTCTGGCCCATGGGTTGGGTCTACGCTCCCTTTGCCGCGCTGGCCGGATTGTGCTGGTTGAGCGCTGCCCTGCACTGGTTATTCGCGCTCCAGCATCTCAGCGGGCGTGTCAGCTTCGTGACGATGCTTTTCCGCGGCATCGAGGCATTTCGGGCCGAGAACTACACTCCCCGCGGCCAGGTGCTCCAGAAGCGATTCCTGTACTCGTTCCTGGGGTTCCTCGCCTGCCTGTTGCTCGGTGCCATCGCGGGCGCCGTCGCGTACTCCGTCACTCGCGCGTGAGTGCTTCCCCGTCTCGGCACTTCCCTGGCCATCGTGCCGTCTTCTACCGCAGCGATAGGCTGCAGCCGCTGCCGCACCCAAGGGTGCCATCCGTGCAAGTCACGGGGTTTCCCTGCTGGCAGGTGACCTGGCAGACCGGCGTCTGCGTGCAGCCCACGTGGCAGGAGCCCGTGCACCCCACCACGCAATACTCGTCGAGCAGGCACGCTACCGTAGAGTTGTCCCCCACGGTGAAGTTGCAGCTCTGCACATAGCTGCAGCGCGCGGTGCAGCTGGTGCCGCACTTCAGATTGCACACTTCGCCAATCCAGCAGTAGGGGTCGCAGTTGTCGCCGCACACCATGTTGCAGGGACCAAAGTTGATCGTGTCCCGGCAGACGGGCGAGCAGTCCTTGCCGCACGTGATGTCGCAGACGCCTTTGACGTACATGCATTCCGGCTCGCAGCTGTCGCCGCAGGACAGCGCGCAACCCGCGTCGGTGTACCGGCAGGCTGTCTCTCCCGAGTTGGACGCACCAGCGCCGCTCGCATCGGAATCGCTTCCACAACCGGCGATCAGCAGAAGTGAACCCAGGCAAGCACAGGCAGCCAGACGCAGCGTGGTTCGATGCATGAGTTCTCGCTCTCCCTGAAGCTACTTCAAGTACTCGTAGGCGCCTCGATCCCACACCCCGTCTGCGGCGCGCGTCTGACCAGCCAGGTCGATGTCGTAGGGCGCAGCCAGGGTCGTGCCCGGCTCGGTCGGCCCTGACAATCGCAGATCGCCGCTGGCTGCTGCCGCGAACGGATCTGCAGTGATCACCTGCTTCGTGTCCTCTGCGATCTGGTCGTCGAGAAGCGTGGCGTCCCGGTAGTTGTCAAAGAACGCATTGTAGGAATGCGTACCGTTGAGCATGATCTGGGGCGCGCGACAGCTTGCCCAGAGGTTGTTGGCCACGAGCAGGCTGGACGCCGGTGCATCGTCGGCGCGCACGCCCACGTTGAGGCCCGCAAGGTTGTAGAAGGTGTTGTTGTAGACCGTGACTCCCTGGAACGTGCCAGACAACACGATAGCGGCCCAGACCTCCCAATCCTGGAGGGTTCGGCGCAGCACGTTGCCGTGGAGCTGGACATTGGAGATGTCCTGGAGCGCGATGAAGGTGCCGTAGGAATCGACCAGCACGTTGCGGCGGATGGCAATGTCCTGGGAGTTGCGGAAGCTCAGGGTGCCGGCTTCGTGCTGAAGCCCGGCGCGGGCCAGGGTATTTCCCTCGAGCAGGATGTCCTTGCCGAGCTGGATCAGGATCAGCCGCCGGAATGCGTCGTGCACGAAGCTGCTCTTGAGCACGAAGCGCGTGAGTCCCCCGGTGTAGGTGTAGATCGCGTCTTCGGATGGGTTGGTGGGATCCGTGCGGTGGCCGCAATCCTGGATGTTGACGTGGCGCAGCGAGACGTTGGTGGCCGTGCTGTTCCAGGGGAAGTTGAGCGGGCTGTCCCGGCGGTTGGCGCAATCACGCGACGAGATCTCGATACCGAAGTCCTCACCCTTGCCTCCGAGCCCTTGCTGCCCGTCGATGATGAGGTAGCCCGACAGGATTGCGAGCGGGCCGAGACGCGCAGGACCTTGCGCGAACGAGCTGTCCCAGCCTTCGCCTGGTCCGTGATCCGACTCAACGGCCTTGAAGAGGCCAATGTACTGCTCGCCGTTCAGCGGCTCCTCGAACTCGTGGTGGAAGTAACGATCGGTGAAGGGGCCGTCGTAGTACTCGCCCGAGGCGAGATAATACCTGGTATCGCGCTGGAAAGCGGCGGGCAGCCCGGCCAGGGCGTTGGTCCAGCTCGACCCGTCACCCGTCCCGTACGCCTGTCCCGGAGGCCGCACGTAGAGCGTCGATGCAAAAGCATGGGGTTGGGTGTCCCAGCTGCCGATGCTGCCCGTCGAGATGAGCGCGCTGCCGATCTCGGTCCCTGGCGCGCTGTTGGTGGGGCCCGCATCGTGATCGTAGGGAAAGCTGAATGCGCCGGAATCGAAGAGGTGGCCGTTGCTGCCGCCAGCGCCCGACGAGGCCGAGGAATCGTCGCTCGAGCACGACCAGACGCCCGAGCCGAGTACGAGAATCAAGCCAAGAATCGTCCCAGTCCAGCGTCGCATGGCACCTCCAGCAGGCAGCTGCACCCAGTTTGATGCAATCCGATTCTCCGGGGCGTGTCAAGGCGGCGGCCCGCAGCGCTCGGCGCAGGACGCGGCTCTGCGCTCGATCCATGCTCACTTGCCGCGCCGCCTGGCCTGCGTCCTTCGCAGGGCAGACTCCTTCATAGTCAGCATCGATCGTGTCGAACGAAGACTGCATGCTAGCCACAGGCTGAAACGCCAGGACCCCACAGCTCCAGGTCGCGCAGACCCTTCGTCCGCACGTGTCCAACGCTTGGTTTTCCAGGCAAGGCGCTTTTTGCCCGAGGACGAACCGCTCCCGTCGCGAATTGTACCTCGGGCAATCCACTGGTAGCCTTGCAGCATGGGCTCAGGGTACCGCGCGAGCTTCGCCATCTGGATGACCGCTGCGATCGTTGCAGGTGCGAACGGACTCGTTGCATGCTCGCTGCAGACGCACGGAGAGCTCGCTGAGCTGCCGGACGCCAGCGCCACGCCTGCGGACGGCGGCAAAGGCGGATCCGGCGGCGTGGCTGGCAGCGGCGGCAGCGCCGGCACCGCAGGAAGTGCCTGTGGAGCGTGCGTTCCGGGAGAAACCCACAAGCAGTCGTGCGGCAACTGCGCGTCGCAAGAACGATCGTGCGGGACCAACTGCCAGTGGGGCCCCTTTGGCGCGTGCACCGGCGGGGGCTTGTGCGCCCCAGGCGACACCGAGCAGCAGGCGTGTGGCAATTGCGGAAGCCAGTCCCGCTCCTGCCTCGCAGGATGCACCTGGTCGACCTGGAGCACCTGCGCGGGCGAAGGGGAATGCAAGCCGAACGAATCGGCGACCGGGCTTTGCGGCAAGTGCGGAACGCGTCCGGTCCTGTGCGACGCCACATGCAAGTTCCAGCCTCAGGGCGAATGCACCGGAGAAGGGGCCTGCACGCCAGGCGAGACAGGCACGGAGCCGTGCGGCGACTGCGGAGGTGGAGCCCGCGCGACAACCTGCAGTCCGTCATGCCAGTGGGAAGCCACCGGAAGCTGCACCGGTCCAGGCTGCGGAACCGAAAAGGGCCAGCAATCGTGCGGGGATTGCGGCTCGCAGGAACGTTCGTGCGACGCGAGCTGCACGTGGGGCCCCTACGGCGCCTGCGGTGGCGAGGGATGCCATCCGGGCAACACCAAGAGCGAAACCGCAGGCTGCGCCTCAGGGTCGTCCAAGCCTCAGCAGTGCAGCGCCAGCTGCGCCTGGCAGGACCTCGCCCCGTGCTGCAAGTTCGGCGGGGGCGACTGCAGCCAGAACAAGGACCTGGACTGCTGCGCGCCGTTCAAGTGCTGCGGAACCAGCAAGCCGAACCAGTGCGGGATCTACACCGGGGAAGCCTGCCAGAACCACTCCGACTGCTGCTACAACAACTGCTGGGGCGGCAAGTGCTGCCGTCCCGGCGGTGCCTCGTGCAGCAGCGATTGCCACGAGTGCTGCAGCGGCGGGTGCTACTGGAGCAACTACTACCAGGTCTATCGGTGCAACTGATCAATCGGGGGATGGGCTGCTACGGCCCGCCCGCGCCCCGCACTGTGGGCATGTCGAATTGCCTGTACGTGTCGCATCCCTCGTTGGGCTGCCACACTTCTGCGACCCCGCTGCACTCGCCGAACGCCTCGTAGCAATGCATGCTGCGACGCAGGTAGAAGCAGGCTGCGGTCGAACGCTTCTCGCAAGGCGACACGCTCTTGGCCTCCGGCACTCTCGCATCGTGCGCCCGCCCTTCTTCGCACATGACCTTGGTGCCTGTGCACGTCGATGTGATGCGAGGCGAGCCGCTCTTCTTCTCCACGCGGTAGCAATAGAACCCTTGCTCCACCGGGGGCGCTGGCTGCGGTGCGACGGTCGAAGCGGTCCCAGCACACTCGCTGCCGTTCCACGTGCTTCCGGGCGGGCAGGTCACAGCGGTTGCCACGCAACGCGAGCCATCCCAGCGGGTGGAAGACGGACAGGCGGGTGTGACTGTCGGAGTGGTCGAGACCGGGCTCACGTCGAGGCGCAGAATGGCCCCGCAGCCGAACGGCGGTGACACGTCACCCGAGGTCGATGCCGCGCATGCAGCATCGTCACCATCCTGGGCGAGCAGCTCGTTCTTCGCAGCACTCTTGCCACCGGCAGCAGCGAGCGGGACTCCGACGCCACCTTGCGCGGCTGCAGATGCGCCCGCGTAGAACTTGAACGCTCCCGTCGTGAGCGCTGTGACCACGTGCGTTGCGTTCTTGCAGTCGCCCTGCAGCTGCGCGCTGCCAGGGGCGACCTCGGCTTGCCATCTGCCGACGATGGTCATGTCCACGCCGAGCGCACCACTCTTCTGCAGGGCTCCCTCGAGCTTCACAGCGCCCAGTGGAAGCTGCGCATAGAGCTCGTCCTCGGTCGTGATCGTCAGCCGGTCCTGCTTGCGCGTGAGCGCGCGGTACGTGTAGCTGCCCGATGCCACGCAGGCGGGAAGGACTTCCATCTCGCAGCCCTGATAGCGGACCACCACGAGCGAACGGTGGGCGAGCGCTTCGAGCTTGGCTCGTGCCGCGCTTGGCCATTCTACGACCAGCGGCTCGGACAGCGACCGGGTCACGCTGCACTTGCTCTGGTTCTTTGGCTCGAAGGCGGGCGGCTTGGGCATGCCGCTCGAGGTGTTCGAGCCCCAGCAAGCCGAGCAGGCCAGCAACAGGCACAGCGGCAGCAGCACGCGAGGGGGACGCATGGCTGCAGTCTACCGGCATCACTGCCAGCCGGCAGGCATTTCGAGCGATTGCAGCGGATCCGGCGCTGCGCAGACCACCAGGCCGGAGCCCTATCCCGGCATCGCGTACGGCATCTTCCCCCAGTACGCGTAGAACCCGTCGTCCGCCTTCTTCCAGGATGCGGCGACTTCGGGCATGTGCTCGCGAAGCCAGCGGACGAAGTGCGGCCGCGTGCCATCCGCATCGACCACGCCGTACTCGTCTCCAAGATCCCACGAAGCCACGACGCGTCCGTTCTTGGCTGCGACGTTTGGATCAGCAGCGAGCGCCGCAATGCCCCGGCCCACGAACAGAGGCGTCTCCGATGCGATGAACGAGCCTTCCTTCTGCGCAGCGTCGCGCCAGTTGGCTTCGGTCACTCCGAAGTGATCGAGCATCCACTCGGACCGCAGAAAGCCAGGTGTCACCGCGAGTGCGGTGATCCCGCGTTCGAGCAGCTCCTGCGAAAGGGCGAACGCCATCCGGATGACCGTTGTCTTCACCAGGTCGTAGAAGAAGTGCCCTCGATAGAAGTACGCGTCACCGTCCGTGATCTCCACGACCAGCCCGCGCGGGCGCAGGCGCGGAAGAGCATGATAGCTGGTGATGACATGGGTCTTGATCGCACGATCGATCAGGGTGAGCCCATCCTCGAGGTTCGTCTCCCACAGCTTCTTGCCCCACTCCACGAGGTCGTCGCCGCCCCAGATGTCGTTGACGAGGATGTCGAGCGGTCCGACGCGCTCGAAGAGCGCCGCGACCTCGGAGGGGATCGTGTGGTCGACCCGGACGGCGATGCCACGACCGCCTCGATCGGTCACGAGGTCAGCGGTCTCATGGATGGTCTCCGGCCGATTCTTCATGCCCGGGCTGCCGGCAACGCTACGTCCCGTGCAGTACACCGTGGCTCCGGCTTCCCCGAGCGCCACGGCGATGCCCCGACCTGCGCCGCGCGTCGCACCTGCGACCACAGCGATCTTGCCCTCCAGCGGCCTGGTCATCAGCGGTCCTCCTCGTGTCCAAGTCGAGCGCGGAATGGTCGCTCGAACGGAGCAGATCTCTGTGGCTTTTTGAGAGAACCGCAAGGGGTCGAGGATTTCCGCAGCCAGCCACGCTACGCACCTGCCATGCGTCTTCCTCTGCGCCTGGCTTGGGTTCTCGTCCCGTGGCTCGCGGTCGTCGGCATCCGCTGCGCCAGCCCGCCTGCTCCTGCCGTCGCAAGTCCTGCTGTGATCGTAGCAAGCATCGCCCCGCCAGCTGAAAGCTCGGCTCCCACGCCGACGACGTCCTCGCCTCCACCGACTCCACCGGCGGCGTCCAATGGCTGGACCGCTGCGCCAGGAGGGTGGAACCACGCCATGGTCCTGCTACCCAACGGCAATCCTCTTGCCATCCAGGGCAATGAGATGATCGAGCTCGCAGCGGCGAACGGAGAAGTCCTTCGCAGGCAGCCCGCCTGCTCTGGCCCGCATGGGTCCGCTGCCGGCATGCTCGATGACCGACGCTTCGTCATGGTGTGCGACGGTCGTATTCTGCAATATGACATTCCATCGTTGACCTCCCAGCAAGTCGCGACACTCACAGGGTTCACAGTCTCTGGTGCTGCGTTCCATCCCTCGTGGGTCGTGGTCGCGGACATCCAGCACGTCCTGTCCCAGGCAACCCGGATTGTGGGTTTTGATCCGTCCTCCTGGGCGCAGCGCTTCTCTTTCGATCTGAAGGTCGACGATGCGGAAGGGGTGGCCGTCTCGGCGGACGGGCGGATGCTGGCAGTGGGCGGGGGCGGGCTGCTACAGGTGCGCGAGCTGCCGTCGCTGCGTATCGTTCTGGACAAGCGAACCCAGAGAGGAAGAGTGACCGCGACCTCATTCTCACCCGACGGAAGGCGGCTCTTCGTTCATGACGAGACCTTCGAGGCTGCGATCTGGGATGTGGCGGCCAAAGCACGTGCTCCTGTGTTCAAGGTCGGCAGCTGGGTGACTTCTTCCCTCTGGATCGACGATCACACCGTGATCGCCACTGGCTCCGACGGAGTCGTGCAGCTCAGTGACCGAGGCGACAAGGTGCTGATTGACGGGATGGAAGGCGTAGGACTGGCGCTTTCCAGGCGGGAGCGGCTGGCGTGCTACGGCTCCAGCGGGGGCCAGGTGCGATGTCGCCAGCTCCGACCATGAGCGTTGGGGCGACGACCTTCTCTCGTCACCGAAGCATCGACCCCAGGTCGAGGCATGCTCCGATCGAGAAGCTTATGCGCGTGTCTGGCGAGAAGAACACCCAGCTCGACCCCTGCAGCCTGAATGCGCCCATGCCAGGCGCAACGGTGACGACAGGACCGAGCGCGGTGTGCTCTGAGAGCCTTGCAGTGACTCCAGCGTCGATGGCGATCGAAAGCAGGTCTTCCCACAGGTGCCCGAACATGGCGGAGACGCGGTACCGATCGAGCGATTCGGTGGAAGTCGTGGATGAGAACGTGGCCCGGTGCAGCGACGACGGCTCGAAAAGCCCTGTGCTGTGCCACCCCCAGGCGACGCCCCCCGTGAGTGTGAGCGACCCTGCAACACGAGACTGGTAGGCGCCGACCATGTCGAGCACCGGCCACGTCACATCGCGCCGTTCCCCGGAAAGCCCTTGCGCGATTGCCAGAAACGGGTTGGGTTCCGCCTGCGCCGAGCGCGGCGCGGCGATCACGCAAAGGGCGCAGAAGAGAAGCCATGCGTGACGACGGCATGCTCTCGGGGCACCTGTGCGGGGCGAGCGCCTCACCGCGCCTCAGGCAGCGCGAGCACCACTTCCTCGTGCGAGTACGCGTGCTCGGCCTTGATCGGAAAGACCAACACCAGACCCCGTGCCCCTGGCTTCACCGCAAAGCTCGCGAAGAAGCCGCGAGCCTTGCCCCGCGGCGCGATCCCTCCACTCGGCATCTCGGGCTTGCACCGCGAATCGCGCGTCAGACCGCTCGATCGCTCGAACGTGAACCCGTCTCGATCCCGCAGCTTCGCGTCGTAGACCGACACATCCAGCTCCTTCGCCGTGAAGCTCTCAACGAGCAGCTCCACTCCGATCGCTTCGTTGCCGTCCTCATCCAGGCTCCCCGCACATCGCCGCATCGACAAAACCGACGCGCGATAGAACGGCGTCGTGCGCACAGCCCCCGCCTTGACGCTGCGCTCGGTATCTGTGGGTGCTGGCGGAAGAGGAGCCGCAGGCACGGTTCGGCCAAAGTCCACCACCACGCGGTCGTCGGCAAAGCCGTGCGGCTCGTGCATCTCGACAATGAGCTTGGGCTTCGAGGGCTCTCGCGGCAGGTCGAACACGAAGAAGCCGCGCTCTCGCTTGCCAGGGGCGACCGCACGCACAAGCGGCTCGCAGCCTTCTTCGCGGCTCACGTACCGTCGCGCCTGCCCAAGGGGCTTGTCGTTGTCCTCGATCACTCCCTCGATCTCGAACTTGGCGTCCGAGAGATTGTCGATCACCACGTCGACACCGAGCATGAGCTGCTTGGTCTCATCGCCCACGCGGTGCCTCGAGCAGACCTTGGTTCCAAGCACGGCCATCCTGTACCAGGGGCGCGACACGAGCTGGCCGATCGCGATCGGGTTGGGCAACTGCGCGAAGACCGGGGCAGGGGCGATGGGTGCTTCGGGCGGCCCCGTGTACTTCGCAAGCTCTGCCCGGAGACGGGCGTTCTCCTGGGCGAGCGCCTCGTCATGGCAATGCCCGCACCCTGCCAGACCGAGACAAGCCGCAACGACGAAAGGGGTCAGCGTTCGCATGTCGATCACCGCGTGGGCGCGTCGCCTGCGTCGAGCGTCACTTCCTCTTCGCGCCCGAGGCGAACCGTGAGCTTCAACCCCTTTGCGTCTGCCTTGATGCGGAACAGATGGACGAAGCCCCGGACCTTGCCCTGCGGCGGCACCTCGTTCTGACGAAGCAGCGGCATGCATTCCGCAGTCTCGAGGCCGTAGCGGTCCTCTGGCGTGTAGTCGTAGCCGCGAGAATCGCGCAGCGTCGCATCGCCGTGTACGGAGAAGGTCTTGGTCGCCGTGCTCTCCACGAGAATCTCGACCCCGACCAGGAGCGTGTTGGCTTCGGTCGGCGGAGGGGGACGTCGCGAGACCCACTTCAGCGTGCATCGGCGCACGTCCGTGACGCTCACAGAGTAGTAGGGCGTCTTCCTCGTGGAGCCGGTCTGGGCCTGGGCGGGCTGCGCCGTAGGAGCAGCGGGGAGCTGCGCCGCGGTCTTGGACCCGTGCGCAGGATCGAGGTCGACGATCAGCTCTTCCTCGGCAAAGCCGCGCGGCTCGTTCATGGGCACGCGCAGTCGCGGACGCATCGGGATGGAGGTGAGATCGTACATGATCCAGCCGCGCTGGCGTGAGGCGGCAGGGATGTCGCGCAGCGGAAGCTCTGGCCCGCACTTGTCTTCGCCGTGGTAGCTGAACGGTGGCCGGTGCCGCTGCCCAGAGGCTTCCTCCAGCTCTGGCTCGATCCGCATCGACTTGCCGCCCAGATTGTCGATCACCACCTCGACGCCGAAGAGGACACTTTTGGTCTCGCCCGCGCGTTCGCGCGTGGAGCAGACTTTCGTGCCGACCACCACGACCCGGTACCACGGACGCTCCGACACCTGTCCCATGACGAGGTTCGGCGGCGGGCCGAGCGATGCGAACTCGATGGACCCGGTCGGAGCAGGCTGCGCCGCAGAGCTCGAGGCAGCAGGCGCAGCCTGGGCTCGCTGGATGGCTGCGCTCAGCCTGGCCACTTCACCGCGAAGGCGCTCGTTCTCGCGGATGAGAGCCTCGTTGCTTCCCGACGAAGCGCAGCCCGAGGACAGGCATGTGAAGCTGGCGACCAACGCGATGGGGGCGAGACAGGGGTGTCGTGGCAAGAGCATGCGCTTCTCCATACGCTCGACGACCGGTTTCTACCCCCTTCCTGGTCGTGATGCGACCGAACTCGGCCGATTCATGGGTCGGGCCGATGTGATACCCTTGCAGGATCCCGCGTGTCCGGATGAGCACGCCTGTGCTCCATGGGAGAAACCAGATGGCATTGCGACTTGAGCTGGTCCTGGGTTCCGCAGCTGCAATCGGCATCGTGCTTGCCTGCGCTTGCGGCAGCGACACGTCGAGCTCGACGCAGCCTCAGCTGACCGGGGGAGCTGCCGGAAACGCTGGCGACGCGAGCGCGGGAACCGGAGGGAAAGCAGGAGCAGCCACGGGCGGAAAGGCTGGCGCAGGAGGCTCCGCCGCAGGCGGAGCTGGCACAGGTGGCACCGGCGGCACCGGACCCGGAGGCAATGCAGGAACGTCCCCAGGAGGCGCTGGCGGCAGCACGACCGGCGGCGCAGGCGGAACCTCGACCGGGGGAAGCGGCGGGCTGCCCGCGAACCCCACGCCGCAGGACTGGGGCGTGCAGATGACAGGACTCGGCGCCCCCTTCACGACCATCACACCCATGAGCCCAAGTGCCTGCGCCGCGCTCGGGCAGGGTGCGGGGACCACGGACATCAACTTCTGGACCCCGGACGGTCCGCCGCGCGCGTGGGTCGACATGCAGGGAGCAACGCACCTGATGTCGCCCCATATGCTCACCTACCAGTTTGTCGGCGGCTCGCTCGACAGCGTGGCACTGAATTGCAGCGGGTACATTTCCAAGTCGGACTTCGACGTCGATCCCGCCCACAACAACGATGCGAGCTGGCCCTGGGCGCCCTACCGGCTTCCGGATGGACGGCTTTTCGTGCTGTATCACCACGAGTACCACGGCCAGTCCCATGGCACCTGCACGGCAACGCCCGAGCCCTGGGGAGAGAACTGCTGGCATCCTTCTCTCACGTTCGGAATCGCCCAGGACGCTTCGCTGCCGGGAAATGGCGCGATCGTCCGTCCCGCTTCGCCGAACAACGTCATTGCGCAGTGGAACGGCTCTGATCCGGTGGGCGGAGGGGGATTCTCGGATCCGACGAACATCATGCTCAATCCGGCGGACGGCATGTACTACATGATGGCGCTGGTGCGGGGATTGACCAAGAGCGACGGGTACTGGGATCCGGTACTTCGCAACTGCATGCTGCGCACGACGGACGTGACGAATCCGGCGCAGTGGACTGCGTGGAACGGGTCAGCCTTCGTGGGGCCTCTCAACGGCGGTGCGTCGTGCGTGGATGTGACCGGGCAAGGGCAGGGCAATCCCTCGGCTCCGGGATCGCTCGTGTACAGCACGTACTTCAACCGGGTCCTGTATCTGACGTTCGGCATGCGCGCCGACGGCAGGCAAGGCTTCTTCGTCCGTGCGGCGCTCAACAGCGAGCTGACGCAGTGGTCGGCACCGACGATCGTGCTGGGCGTGCAGGTCCCGTGGGGCCCCAACACCACGCCGATGCGGGTCGGCGACGCGTATCCTTCCTTCCTGGATCCTTCGGCGGGCGCGGAGAACTTCGACCGCATCGGGCAGAGCCCGTATCTGTACTGGGTACGAACGTTCCTTGGCGATCAGACCAAGCTGCGCCGGGAGATCTGGCGAGTTCCCCTGCAATTCTATTCTGGAGCACCGGAGCGAGACAATCGCGTACAGGGGTTCTTCAGCGTGAGCGGCGGCGGGCACTACTCGAACGGACAAGGGTCGTACTGCGACATCTCGTCGATGTTCCAGCTCGACCTGTGCGGTTACAAGGATGCGTTCACCGCGCTTCCTGACTTCATCGATCCAGGGGCGGACGTCCACCAGAGCCCCAACCCCACCTGCACGTGCGGGCCGAATCCCATGGGATGCTACCGGGTAGGCCCTGCTGGATACTTCGCCAACGGGCAGGGGGCGTCATGCCCCTTGCTTGGCTGCCAGATGCAGATGATTTGCGGTACGACCGACTTCAACTCGCTTCCCGCAAGGCAGAACACGGGCGGCGACCAGGTGAACGGGGCATGCACCAACCCGCCTGGCTGCTACCACGATGGCCCGGGAGGGTATTACTCGAACGGAGCAGGACATTCCTGCCCGTTCCTGTTCAGCCAGATGCAGGGGCTGTGCGGCACCAGCGATTTCAACGCGCTGCCGCCTGGCTGCCCCGGGGGAGATCAGGTCGACGGGCAGTGCGGCTCTTGACGCTTCCAACCGCAAGCTCCTCGAATTTCCCTGTCAATTTGTGTCGAGCGAGGTTTGACCTCGTTTGATGGAAGGGTCGATCCGGGCCGCGGGTAGCATCCCACCAGTCAACCAACGCTGGCGCTGCGCGCCACAGACGACAGGTGATCGCCATGGGTCTACTCGATTCAATGCTCGGTGGTGGAACGAAGCTCGCGCTCTCGCTCGACACGCCCCAAAGCTCGCCAGGTGGAGTCGTTGGAGGGAAGCTCTCTCTGCAAGGCGGCAAGAAGCCGCTCAAGCTGACCGAGCTCACGGTCAAGCTTCTGTTCGTTTCAGTCCAGAGCCGGACTGGCCAGGCCCTGCCCGACATCAAGACCGAGATCATGCTCACCCAGACCATCGCTGCCGGCGAGGACCTTCCCCCAGGGGCCGTGCGCAACTACACGTTCCGGTTCACCGTGCCCGGCCATGCCCAGACCTCGGCGCACAACGTGTCCTTCACGGTCATGGCGGTCGCCGACATTCCGGGTGTGAAGGACCCGAGCGCAAGTGCGGAGCTCCAGATCGTCGAAGCTGCGAACGACGAGCATCGGCTCTTGCCGGTCGAAGAGATCTTCTCGCGCTTCCCCGGGCTTCGCAGCCGTGACGAGTCCACGCTCACCGAAGCGCTGCGCGAGGTGTTCCTCGCCTGCTACTCGGAAGCCTCGCAGCTGCAGGAGCTCGAGCCCTACCTCGCCAATCTCATGCGGCAGGGCACCCAGGCGGTTCGTCTGGCAGCGCTGGAAGCGTGGGCGAATCTGGTGGACAACCGGGTCAAGCCGCACCATCTCGAGACGCTCTACGCAGTGGCGAACACGCCAGGTCTCGACCAGGACACGTTCGATCAGGTCATCGTTGCGGCCTGCAAGTTTGCCGAAGAAGGGGCCTATCATCTGGTGCAGCAGCTGGCAGTGTCCCAGGACAGCCATGTACGACGCGAGCTCGCCAATGGCCTACGCTTCCAGGCATCTGCCAAGTTCAACGGCAAGCGCGAGCTCTTGATCGGCCTCGCCCAGGACCCGGATCCGCAGGTGCGTGCCGCGGCGATTGGCGCGTTCGCCGACTACCGCGATGATCAGCAGATCATGTACGGCGTCGCAGGGCAAATCGAGCGCGACCCGGATCCGGAAGTCCAGGCGGCGTGCATCTCAGCCCTGTCGCTGGCGCACTATCATGGAATGGCGGAGCTCACCCTTGCGGTCTACGAGAAGCATCTCGCCAACCCGAACGTAGCCGTCAGAAAGGAGATCGCCGGGTCGATTCACAGCCTGCCGAAAGAGCAGCTGCAGCGTATCTGGGGCATTGTGCAGAAGCTTCTCGCGGATCAGGACGAGGACGTGCGGCGCGCGATGGCCTTCCAGTTCGCGAACTTCTCGGAGCTTCCCCAGCTGCTGCCGCTGGCGCAGCATGTTGCGCAGAACGATCCTTCCCCAGACGTACGCTACGAGGCCACGGGCAGCATGGCAGCCATGATGCAGCCCGATCAGGTGGCAGGCCTCTACAGCCAGCTCCTCGCTCGCGACCCGAGCGAGCCGATGGCTTGGGCAGCGCTCAACGGGCTGCGTCGTCACGACGAGCATCCGGCGACCAAGAAGATGCTCACCCAGCTCGCGCAATCCCCTTATTCGGCAGTGGCCGAAGCGGCACGCGACGCGCTGACGCGTTGACCATCGGAAACCGGTCACCCCTGTGCGTCATTGCCGAACAACAGCGAGAAGCAAGGGGAACCGCATACGCGCTCTCGCCGATACGGTCCACTGGCCTTGTCGTCGCCAAAGACATGCCCTGAACCTGACTCCGCCACCTTGACCCGGTATCTATCAGTATCGTCGACCTGACGTGGGCGAAAGTCGACGGTGACCAGAAAGCCGTTCCCCTCTCCGGCTAGCATGACTCGGCAGGACACGACATTGCTCTGAAATCCACAATCCCCAGAGCTCAAGGTGTTGGGAGCGAGCTTGACTGTGCCTGAGGAACAGATGTCGTTCCAGCACGCTTCGACAACGACTTCGGATGGCGTCCCCGAAAACCGTGCGCGATACCCCGCGTAGGAAGAGCACTCGGCGGAGCACTCGCCAGAGCAGCCCACGCAGCAGGCAGGCGCCACAACGCAGAGCATGGCCAGAGCAATCTTCGCGCGGTTCGGCCCCATCCCTCGCATCGTACGCATCCCCGG
Organism: Deltaproteobacteria bacterium; assembly: GCA_016218915.1. Lineage (GTDB taxonomy): Bacteria > Myxococcota_A > Polyangia > Polyangiales > Polyangiaceae > JACRCQ01. The sequence continues at coordinate 30,880 of JACRCQ010000071.1, read as the reverse complement.
CCTTCCGAAGCAACCGGACAGACACAGCCCGAAGGTCGCCATCTCGTTGGTGTCGGCCGGGATCGGGATCGCATCCAAGCAGGGCAACCGGAGAACATCGGGATTCGGGCTCGCTGCCCTGGGGCACCGGCCTGTGCGACCGGTGCCCCGGGGCTGCCGCGTCAATCCTTGGGCATCGCCAGTCGCGTCAGCATCGCACTGAGCCTCCATAGCTTGGCGATGACGCCGGCTACCGCTTGTGGGTCGGCCGCGCGAAGCTGCGCCAGCGCTTCGAGCACAGCGGCCGCTTCATTGGCTTCGGCCCGCGCCCAGCGAAACCGGCAGGCGCGATCAGCCCCTGTGCGCGCTGCCGCTTCGCTGGTGAGCGTGAATGCGCCCTGCAGCGCACGAGCGAGCTGGTCCTTGAGTTTGCCGTATCCGCGTGGGATCGCTTTGCTGATGCGATCGCCTTCGACCAGGGCCTCAAAGGCGACTCTCCATGCGTCGAGTCGGTGGTGGTCGAAGTGCTGCTGAAGTGCGTCGGGATGGTGATCTTGCTGGTCCATGTTGTCTCCTTGTGCCCGCCTCGAAAGGTGCGCGGGCTTCGCCCACCCACGCGCAGCTTGCGTGACAGCGAAGTTGCGGTGAAGTGGCTGCAAGCAGGCAGCTGGCACGCAAGGTGCGCGACCCAAGCGAAGTCCGCGCGCCGGCAGGCGGGCAACAAGCGAGCAAGCGGCAAGCGCAGCCGGCGTCGGCCAGCGAGTAGGGCCAGCGGGCAGAGGCGAGCGGCGAAGGGCGAGCGGCAAGCGAGCGAGCGCTGCCATGCTGGCCACACTACCGCTACCCGCTACCCGCTACCCCCGCGCCCTACACGCTCGCCAAACGGGGTGAGCGAGCCGCCGCCGGGGGGGTGGGCACGCGCGTGAATCTGGCCCAAGTGCGGGCAGGCGGCGGCGAGCGACAACATGGACGACCCCTGGCGCCAACGCTCCGATCACGAATCAGGTCTACGCCAGGAAACCGTTACGCTTGGGATCGTTGAAGCGCTGCCAGTCGATCGCGAACGGCGTCACCACGCTCTCCCCATCGCAATGGCGGATCGTCAGCGCCATCGGCGTGACTTCGCGGTAGTTGCACGTGTCGGGAAGATCCGCATTCGTGGCGCCCCCCGCGGAGAACAACGACAAGAGCGTGGCATCGTTGGCGTCGTAGACCCTGCGGAACCCTTCCACGATGCGATCGTGCCCGCGCACCAGCGTCGTGCACCCGATGCGCGCGAGGAAGTGCCGCAGCTGCTTCACACCAAAGGCGAAGCGGGAAGACGCCTTCTGCAGCTCCGCAGGGACGGTCTCTGCCTCGCTCGGGTCGCTCCAGAGCATCTGGAAACGGATGTCCGGGTCGTTGAGGGAGCTCAGGTCCACCCACCGCTCCGAGGTGGTCTGGTCGCGCGGGATGCCGCCGTGCACGAACAGCAGCCGATCAAATGCCAGCATGGTGGGCAGCGCCTCGAACAGCTTCAGGTACTCGCGGAAGAACGCGGGCGTGGCAATGCCTTCGAGCGACATCATCGCTTCCGCGGGGCGCACCGGCGCCAGAATGCGCCCCTCGTACTCGATGTAGTACTCGTGGTTGCCCCGAAGCAGGTACACGGCGTGCGGCGCAGCCACGAACAGCCGCATCGCGGCACGCAGCACGCCATCAAAGGCCCAACGCCCCCGATCGATGTAGTCGCCCAGAAATATGAGCCTCGTGTCAGGCGTGTTGTCCGGATCCGCGTGGTGCGCCTCCACCTTGGCCATGAAGTCGGTCTGCTGCAGCACCGCCTTCAAACACGAGTAGCACCCATGCAGGTCGCCCACGACGATCAGCTCGTAGTGCTTGCCGCGCTCCGGAGGCAGCACATGGACGTAGCCGTCGAGGAACGGCTCCTGCCCTGCGAAGTCGCGCAGCGTGCCGCCCTTGACCAGCCTGCCCGCTCCCCGCGCCCTCTGCTCCTGCAGCGTTGTCATGACCTGGTGCACGAGCGCGATGTCCACCTCGGATTCGCTCGCAAACAGCCCCGCATCCTTGGGGTAGGCCCGCTCGAGATGCTGCAGATACGGGTGATCGTCGGTCCTGCACGCGAGCTCGACCTTGGGAGCCACTTCGAGCGAGGGTGGGACGACGGCTACGGGCTCGGGCTCGACCGCTTCCGGCTCAGCGAGCAGACGCTGGATCTCGTCGCGCAGCAGCGCTTCGTTCGGATGAATCGCGCCATCGACGCGGACCGCCTCGTCGACCAGCTCGAAGAGCTGCGCACGACCGGCTTCGTCGAAGCTCTTGAGCAGCTCGAAGCAGCGCAGCGCGAGGGCGGCATGCACGTACTGGTCAGCGCTCTCGCCTTCTGCCACCGACTCCGTGAACAGCGCTGCGATCTCGCGATCGATCTTGTCTGCCACGCGCTGGAACTGCGCGGTCCACTTCTCCACGGCCACGCTGACCGAGAGCGCGTCGGCCCCTGCCATGGCCGCGCGCGTGCGCTCCGCGACCAGCTTCCCCACGTAGTCGCTGACGAACCGACGCTCCTTGGCGTCGAACTCGCCATCCGAATGGCCAAAGGCCGTCAGGTAGTAGATGATCGCCAGGAGCTGCTTCTTGGCGACCGCGGGATCTGGGCTGAACGTCATCATGGCGGCAATGCGATGACAAAACGTAGCCGAGGATGGGGGGTTGGGGAAGTGGCCTGCCCGCTCTCGAAGTGCGAGCCTTGGTGCGCCGGTGTAGGCTGGGGTGGCTCGTCCCCATGATCACGCTCTTCATCCTGCTCATCCTGGCGACCTTCCTCGGCATGTGCGTCTACGCGCTCTTTCGCGCGCGCAAGACGCAGGCCGACGCGATGCAATTCCAGACCCTCCTGGGCGAGGTCCGGCTCACGCGGATCGCCGACACGCCGGCTGATGGAAGGGTCCACCTCAGCGGGCGCGTCACGGGAAAAGGCGGCGCGACCGTCTCAGCGCCCTTCACCGGCGACGACGCGGTCTGGGCGCGCGCCACCCTGCAGTCCAACATCGGCCAGGTCGCCAAGGAGTGGATCGAGAGCGTTGCCACGATCGTGGTCGACGATGGTTCTGGAAAGGTCGTTCACCTGCAGCCGCTCGAGGCAAAGGTCAGGCTGCCTGAGGTGTGCGTGAGCGGAGCCGGCCACGCGGATCGCATCGCTGCCTACCTTGCAGCGCAGGAGTGGAAGCCTGGACCTGACACGACCTACTTCGAGTACGAGTCAGCGCTTCGGCCGGGCGACACGATCTCCGTGCTTGGCACAGTGCGCGGCCGGGGGGCTGCGTATCGAGAGAGCGCAGCGACACTCGAGCTTTCGGCAGAAGACGGCGAGCTGGTGATATTCGACGCTGACGAGGAGAAGAAGCTACCCGAAGCGAGCCGCAGGAATGCGGGGTGTGCGATGTACGGCATCGCGTTCTTCGCGATCGCGATGATCGTGACGGCGATCCTGGGGTACGCGCGGTGAGTGTTGGTTGCCTGACTCCTACTGCCCCTTGAGATACGCGACGTACGCCTTCAGGTCCGTGGGACGCCCCAGGAACGCTTCGACCAGCTTGCTCTCGTCTTCCCCGGCGCCCTGCTCGAGCACGCTCTTTCGCCACGCGCTCGCCACCTTGTCGTTCATGAACCCTTCCTTCTCGAACCGGGTCAGGACGTCGCGCGCGATCGCCAGCGCCCACTGGTATCCGTAGTAGCCAGCGTCGTATTCCATCAAGTGCCCGAACGTGGCCTGGAAGTGCGTGCCCGGCAGGTACGTGAACGACTGCGTCTTCGCCATCACCTGGTTGAAGACCTCGTCCGTGCTGAACGGCCAAGGCTTGGAGTGGTACTCGAAGTCGAGCGTCGCCAGCGAGATCTGACGCTCCGTGCCGAGCGCCCGGCCAAAGCTCCGTGACTTCTGCAGCGCCTTGAACAGCTTGTCCGGGATCTTCTCCCCGGTCTTGTAGTGCTTCGCAAACAGATCGAGCGTCTCGCGCCGGTACGACCACTCCTCGAACATCTGCGACGGCGCCTCCACGAAGTCGCGCGCCGTGCTCGTGCCCGCATAGGAAGCCAGCGGCTGCTGCGTCAGCACGTGGTGCAGCACATGGCCGAACTCGTGGAAGAACGTCGACACGTCGCTGTGGGCCATCAGCGCAGGGCTGTCCCCAGGCTTGGGGAAATTGCACATCAGCGCCGCTGCAGGCTTCAGATAGCTGCCGTCCGGCAATCGCATCCCCCTGCGAATCTCGAACATCGCAGCGTGCTTGTACTTTCCGTCCCGCGGAGCCAGATCGAGGTAGATCCTCCCGAGCTTTCGCCCGTGATCGTCCACGTCGAGCACGCGCACGTCAGGATGCCACTTCGGTGCGTCGGTCACATCGTGGAACTCCACGCCGTAGAGCTTGGAGGTGATGTCGAGCAGCCCCTTGGTGACAGCGCTGACCTCGAAGTACTCGCTCAGGGCCTTGGCATCGAAGCCGTACTTCTTCTCGCGCAGCTTCTGCTCGAGATACAGGCGATCGTAGTTGGGGATCTTGTCCGCAGCCTTCTTGCCGAGCCGCTGCACGTACTCGGCCTTGAATTCCGCGAGCTCCTTCTGGGCCGGTGCCTTCACGTCCTTGGCGAGCGTCTCGAGGAAACGCCGGACCGCGGCCGCTGTCTTCGCCATGCGCGGCTCGATCGCGTAGTCGGCCCAGGTCCCGTAGCCGAGCAGCTTGGACTTGATGTTGCGAAGCTCCAGCACCCGATCGAGCACCTGGAGGTTCTTGTCCGCTGCGCGATTGTCGAACTTCTCGGTGAGATCGCGCGCCACCGTGCGATCCTCGGCATAGGTGATCACCGGGAAGTAGTCCGGGTAGTTCGTGGTCAGCGTGACCATCCCGTCCGCGCCCGGCTTGTGCTGGTCGAGATACGACTGGGGCAGCCCCTTGAGCTGCTCGGGCTTGACCTTGAGCGTGCCGGTCGACTCCGAGATGTTCGCCTCAAAGCTCTGCACCAGCTTTGCCAGCTCGTCGTTGATCGCCCGAAGCTGCTTCTGCTTGTCCTCGGTCAGCTCCAGACCGTTGCGACGCAGGTCGCGCTGGGTCTCGCGCAGCAGGCGTGCCTTGGTGCCGGTCAGCTTCTCGCCCCGGTCGCCGTAGCGCTTGACCACGGCCGCAAAGTCCACGTCCAGGTACATGTCCGTGGTGAATGCGTTGACCTTGGGCTCGCACGTCTTGGCCGCCTCGCGCACCTTGGCGTCAGGATGCCCGACCGCCATCAGCGCAGGGAATCCGCCGGCAAATCCTAGCTCGAGGGAGATCTCGTCGACCCGCCCCATCACGCTGTCCCAGCTGAGCGCCGCATCGGGCTGGGCCTTGAGGGTCTTGATCGTGCCGAGCAGCTCGCGCGCTCGAGCGATGTGATCGTCGCACAGCTTCGTGATCCCTTCGGCCGTCTGTCCTTCGGCTACCGGGTCGATCTGCGCTGTGGGAATCCTGGGCTCGGACTTGGGTTCTGCTGGCACGGGTTCTCGATGATGTTGGGCTGGAGGCGTCATGGGAGCAGGGGGAATGGTGACAATCTCGGCCGGTCCTCCGCAAGCCGAAGCCAGCAGGGCCACCGACAGCAACAAGGTATGAGGTCGCATGAACGGGTTGCATAGCCCTTGACCGCGGCCGTGCGCAACCCGACCCGGCGAGCTCTGCCCGAGCCCGTGGTTTTGAGCCGTTTCAGCGCGTTCAGACTTCGTGGACCGCGCGGAACTCGTAGAGCGACGCGTGATCGGCGTGCCCTGTCTCCTCGAAGATCACCTTTCCTGCGCGGGTCAGAAGCTGCAGGTTGAAGTACGCGCGACCATCGACCTCGTCCATGTCGTCGAACTCCGACGGCGCATACGCACGTGTCCGCAGCCCGGCCACGGAAGGAAGCCGACGCGACAGGATGTCGAGCTGCTCGACGAACTCTGCGCGCGCCTTGATGTCCGTCGCGCCTGCGCTCAGCTCCTGCAGCGTGAGCAGCCAGCGAAGCGCAGCGAGCCGCACGCGCAGCCGGGACGGGTCGCTGCAAGGCGTGAGCAACGAATCCACATGCTCCATCAGCGCAGCCGTCGCCTCGCGCGCTGCTTCCAGCGTTTCACCGTCAGGAGCACGCCGGGTAGCGATCGCGCAGGTGACCAGGGCTGCGCCGGAACGAAGCGCAAGCAGCGCCTGGCGCACCACCGCGGTCTCCTTGTGGTACGGGCGCTTCGCCTCGTTGCGACGAACGCGCTGGTCATCTCGCTCGCTCTGCAAGCGTGAGCGAAGCTGCTTGAGCTCCTCGAGCATCCGCATCGTGTAGCCGCGGGTCGAAAGCAGCGCGATGTCGTCGGTTGCCACAGGGAGCAGGCGCGTGACCTCGCGCATGATCGCATCCGTGTGGAAGCTGCGGCCGGTGTTGACGAAGTCTTCTCGCGTGATGGGCACGAACATGGGGCACCTTGGGCAAGGGGTCGGCCAAGTATGTGTTGCCCAGGCTATTGTGTGTCAATGCGCCGGCCCCACGAGCAAGGCGCAGACCGGCTTGGCTCGATGCGTCATTTCTTGCGCTGTGCCCACTTGCGAACCCAGGGCGCAGCTCCAGGTATGCGGTGATGGCTGGAGCGACACAGAGCAGTGCACCCCGGATGCCGGCAGAGCACGGGGCATGGGTCGTGATGCTGGTGCCGATCATGCTGACGTGGCTTGCCCTTCCGCCGCGTCCCGGACCGGCCATTCTCCTGGTCGTGGCAGCTGCCAGCGCCTGGCTTGCGCAGAGCACGGCACCCTCGGTGCTGCAGCCACTCAGGCGCGCGGAAGCGCTGCAGTGGCTCAGCGTGCTGCTGGGCGTGTTCGCGCTGGCAAGCTTTGGCCTTCTGGTCGGCTACAAGCAGTGGGCGCTGGTTCCGATCGGGCTGGTCGCAGCTGTGCTCGCAGGGGTGCATCTGTGGATGCGCGGCCAGGTGCGGGGACGTCGGCTCGATCGGTCAGGACCGGGCGAGCTGCTCGGCATGGCGGGGCTGGCACTGACAGGTCCGGCGGCATACGTAGTTTCGCGCGGTACGCTCGACTGGGGCGCGCTGGTCATCTTCGGAGCCTGCGTGGTGTTCTTCAGCAGCGGCGTGCTGTTCGTACGGATGCTTCTCGCCTGGATCCGGTCGCGCAAGGCCTCGGGTGCAACCCGTTGGCAGGTGGGACGCATCGTCGTGGGCTACCACGCAGTGCTGGCCGCAGGGCTCCTGGTGCTTCCGGCCATCGTGGCACCTCGCGCAGCCTTGCTCGCGATCGCTGCGTTCATTCCAGCGATCGTGCGTGCGCTGTGGGGCGTGGCAACGCTGTCGCCCAAGGTGCCGTCGTTCAAGCGCGTCGGCGTGCTCGAGTCGGTGTATGCCGTCTGGTTCGGGGTGATGATGGCGATGGCCTGGCCGCCCGCGACCGGCGCGTGGTGAGGCGCCTCACCTTCAGCGGCTCGCCCTCGACTTTGCTGCGGCAGGCCGTGATGCCTTCTTTGGTTTCGCGGCTGCGCGCCCGCCCTTGGATGCCTGCGCCTTCTTGGCCGAGCGCCTGCCCGCGCTGGCCTTGCCCTTCTGATAGTGTGGCTCGTAGAGCTGCACCGTGATGCCCCCGGGCGCCTTGAAGTAGGTCACTAGCCCATAGCCGTGGTCCTCGACAGGCTTGGTGAACCGCACGCCGCGCGACTTCAGATCGGCGACCGTCCCGTGAATGTCATCGCAGTAGAACGACACATCGTGCTCGCCCGCCTGGCGGGGATCGTCGACCGGATGCACGCCCATGTCCCCCTCGGCGAAGTCGAAGATCCACCACCCCTCTCCGATGTCGGCGCCCGGGAGCTTCACAGCATTCTTGAAGAATCTGCGAGTTGCCTCTGGATTGGAGGAGAAGAACAGACCGTGGATACCGCGAATCATGCGCGTTGCTACCATGAAGACGTCGGGCGAGCAAACCGGACGCGAGCCCTGTGAAACGGCCATTCCGTACGCTCAAGGGTTTGGCTTGCCGCATCGTCCGAGTCGCGCTGCAAAGCCGTGCATGCCGACCTGGCCCGAAAGCTCGAAGCCACCCAGAGAGAACCCCCCGGAGTACGTCCCGCCCAGGAAGATGGCATCTTCGCGGACCAGCAGTGCCAAAGGGATTGTCACCCAGGGCTCTCCGATCTTGCGCACCCACCGCAGCTCGCCTTGGTCGTCGAGGTCGAGCAGAAAAGGGTCGCCAGCGCCATCGTCCGAAAGCATCGTGCTGCCAAAAGCGACTTCACAGGGTCGATTGGCCATCGAGCAGAATGTGCCGCCCACCACCGCATTCCCTGCTGCGTCGAGCGACAACGACCAGGCTGTCGTCTCTGTGACTTGGGCCGATGGGGGTTTGATCTCGGCGAACCGCTTCGCCCAACGCAGGTGGCCGTCCGGATCGAGGCGGCTGATCGTCGCATACTGCGTATCAAAATCGGGCCCAGCGGTCTGGCCGATCGTCACCACATCACCGTTCGGTGCAATCGCGTGGCTCGCAGCGACCACGGACGCTGACCAAAGAGGTTTTCCGGCAGGCGACAGCTTCTGGAGTGCGCCGCCTGGCAGAGCGGCAACGATTCCGCGATCAGGCCCGATCGCTACCTCCCCGACATCGCTCAGCGATTCGTCGTCAGCCCCGCCGTACAGCCGATGCCACAGCAGGTCGCCCTCGGCGGAGAGGCGGGCGACAAACGCATCCGCCTTGCCAACGGTCTGAACGGCGACTCCGAGGAGATCTGCCAGACCATGGACCAAGCCGGTGATGACCAGGGTACCGTCCGCATCGACCGCTACCGAACGCGCGCCTTCGTGTACGGGAACAGCTTCGCTACAGGACTCCGAAGTGCACGGGACCTCGATGGCGTCGTCGCCGAACCGCCTCACCCAGACGAAGTGCCCATTCAGCCCGAGCTTTGCGACGATGCCGTCAGCGCTGCCGCGTATGTCGACGTTGATCCCGTCGATCTCGCTCGGCGGAAAGGTGTATCCGATGAGGCTTGCCGAGCCGACGAGGATCCAGCCTTCGGTCACCGCTGCGCCGTTGTGGAAGAAGAACTGCCGCGGGAGTCTGCGAGTCCAATGCCGCCCGCCGTTCTCGGAGATGCGTGAGACCAGACAGGTGTACCCTGGCATCGACTCGTCGACTTCGGTGCCAAGCAGCAAGATGTCGCCACCTGGGCCAGGAACGATGCGCGAGGTCTCGCATTCATTTCCGTCGGCGCACCACCCTTGCACCCACGACACCGTGTCATCCGTAGGCGTCGTGCACGCGGGCCGCGACCCGAGGGTCTGCGGCGTCTCCTCGCTGCCCCCGCTGCAAGACATAGGCGCAGCCGCTGCGAGCAAGGCGAGCGAGAGCCGGATTGTGCGCGAAGGGGGCACGACAACGAGCATACGCGATCAGGTCGGTCCAAGGTAGGCGCCGCCGCGCTCAATCGCCAAACACGTCATCGGACTCGAGCTCAGGGATGAACGCGAGGCGCAGATCCCGGAACCATCGACCGGTTGAGAATGACGGTGGACTGGCTGATGGGTGCCAGATCGCCGGACGCAACGCCGGTGACCACGAACTCCTGGCTGCAGCCGGGCACGCGCACGCGATGCACCTCAGAGCCCGAGTCGTTGGCAAGCACAGGATCCTGCTTGCCGCAAAGCGAAGCGTACAAGCCCTGAAGCTCCTGCACGCCCTTGGACGACACTCGTCCCACGGCATTCCAGCGGTCCTTGGAGGGCGCGAGGTAGTAGAGCGCCCCGTCTTCGTACACGCGGCTCGTGAGACAATCCGCAGTGCGCACGTCTGTGCGCGGTGCACAATAGACCTTCTCAAGGAAAGGCGTCTGCGTCGTGTGCTCCGGCGCGAGCCCTGGCACGACAGGCGACCAGGCAATCGGTTTGGAGCCAGCACCCCCGTCCTTGCCTCGGGAGCAGCCGATCACGGCGAGGCACAGGGCAACCATGCCCACCCGAAAACGATACTCGCACGTCATTGTGCCGGGCACTGTAGCACGCGATGCGGTCGCCCCCTCAGCCGGCCCGGACCCGAGTGCCAGCTGGCCCCCTATGGGTGGGAAGGTGTATCCTGCCGTTCCTTCCGGAGGCCCCGGAGGTGAATCGGAGCCAACCATGGAATCGTTTCGCTGGGACGAGTGCTTCATCACCGGTGTCCCGGTGATCGATGAGCAGCATCGTCATCTGGTGGAGGTGATCAACCACTTCGGGGAAACGTTGACCGCACGGCAAGGGGCGTCCGCCGGGGACATCGAGCAAGTGCTCGACGAGCTGGTGAACTACGCGGCCGTACACTTCTCCGCGGAAGCCGAGTTCATGGATCGCTCGGGCGTCGACGGCCGCCATGCGGGCCCGCACCAGCAGATGCATGCGGACTTCATGTCGGAAGTGCTTCAGATGCGCAGAGGCGTGGCATCAGGGGAGATCGCAGCTGCCGAACGGCTGCTCAAGTTCCTGGTTCACTGGCTCGCCTATCACATTCTTGGAGTGGATCAGTCTCTCGCGAGGGAATCGGGCGCGATTGCTGCAGGGCGGACGCCTGCGCAGGCGCATGACGACGAGCAGGAGAAGAAGGAGGGTGCGGTCGGGCCGCTGCTGCACGCGCTCACGGGACTCTTCCAGCAGGTCACGGAGCGCAATCGGGAGCTCAGCGAGCTGAACAGGACCCTCGAGACCAAGGTTGCAGAGAGAACCCAGGCGCTCGTCGAAGCCAACCAGCGGCTGCAGGACATCGCAAATACAGACGCGCTCACAGGGCTGCCCAACCGTCGCCACGCGCTCCGGACGTTCGAGTCCGAATGGCGACAGGCCACGGAGACGGGCGGCCCCATCGCATGCATGATGATCGACGCTGATCACTTCAAGCGCATCAACGACACGCAGGGGCATGACGCGGGCGACGCGGTGTTGCGCGTGCTCGCCCGGCAGCTGCGATACAGCGTACGGACCGACGATCTGGTGTGCCGGCTGGGAGGCGACGAGTTCCTGGTGATCTGTCCGCGCACGCCTATCCACGGGGCGATGATGCTCGCCGAGCAGGTACGCGCAGCGGTCGCCTCGCTGCGGGTACCCGCGGGAAACGACGTGTGGGAGGGGAGCATCAGCGTGGGAGTGGGCGCACGCACGAAGACGATGACGTGCGTGGAAGACCTGATGAAGGCTGCCGACGAGGGGGTGTACGTGGCAAAGCGCAGCGGAAGGAACTTTGTGGGAACGGTCATTCCATTTCTCCCGTCGTCGGTTCCGAGCCCGACGCGTCCGAAGGAATGAAACGCAGACAGGCTCGAACGATTCAACATGATTGCGCAGTGCATGTTCGGCCTCATCGGCGACGTTCACCAGGATTGGTGCGACGGCTGAAGGAGACATGGATTGTGAACCCTGGCACGCTGCGCTGGGATCATGGAGCAAGCTCGGCCCTTCTCGATGTCGCGCGCGGTGAGGTTGTCGTGCTCGCCGTTTCGATGACGGGCGTTGAGGAGCGAGAGCGCGTGGCGATCGGGTAGCGCGATCAGCCCAGACTGCCGCCCGGCCCATCCTTTCGTCTGGCTTTTTGGTGCCCTGGCGCCCTGATCTCGAGGTGCGAATCCGAGTCCAAGTCCGACGCGTCCACCGGAAAGATGCGCAAGGATGCGCCTGATTCCAGCTCGAAGCGGATCTCAGCCGCTCCCCCACCCCGGGCATCGAACTGAACTACGACGATTCGCTGATCCCGCAAGCCGTCGACGGAAATGATCTCATCCCGAAGCTCGTCGAACTCGTTCTCAATGACCGAATCGGACCACTCCTCCCAGAAGGCAAGACCTGCGTCGAGGAAGAACCTCTGCCAGTACCGATTGCGTGGCTTCACCCAGAGTATTTGGCATGTATCGGGTCGCGGCTGCCACCGCGCTGCGCGTTCAACCGTGGTGTCAGCGAGCTCCCTCGAGCGCAACCGCTCGTGTTGATACAGACGTCCGCTGGGTCGCGGGCTCCGGCGGACCACGGCAAGCCAAGCACCCGCGTCTTGTGCCGCAAGGTCCTCCCCGATCGCTTCCAGAGCCCGGATGAACGAGCCACCGTCGTACGCAGCCAATCGCTCCGCAGCGTGAATCTCGATCCGCACGCGGCCAGGCCATCCAGGCCCACCGGCAGACAGGGCATCCCTGAGGGCGTCCAGATTTCTCCCGAAGTACTCACCTCCCTCCACAAGGATTTGGGTGAGGTATGCTTCCCAGAACCGCGCAGGCGTGTCGACCTGCGAACAGTCGAGCACCCAGACCGGACGGGAGTTGCCGGAACTCATCGGGGCATGGACGTCTGTCATTGCTCCTCCGACAACGGATGACGAAGACACAACCCGACCGATTCTACCACTTCCCTGCGTCGGCCATGCACACAAGTCGCTGCTCGCGCTGAGACCGTCGTGATGGGCGAAGCAGCCCTCTTACCTTGACCGGGGACTCTGGAGCGTCGATAGTCTGACCCGATGCGCGCTCCACCATCGCTGTTGACGCTGATGGTCCTGGTGACCTGTTCGGCAGTTGCGATCGCGCAAGCGCCTCCTGGGTCGCCCTTCGCTCCAGGCGGGCCACTCGCAGTCTGGAAAGGGCCAGCCCCCGCGCCCCGATCGGTGCGCTTCGGGCTCGGTCTGGGTACGGGCCCTGGCGCGTATCAGGGCATCTCCTCCTGGTGGTACGAAGCCTTTGCTGCGGCCCATGTGCCCTTGAGCACTTCGTGGGAGCTGCAGCTCGAGCCGGGAGTCATGAAGACCTCGTCGAGCTACCCCCTTGGCGATCCGACCCAGCGATCCGGGGGGCACAAGGATGGCATACTCATCTTTCGTGATCGGACCGTTGCGAATGCCCAGCAGTTTGACGGAACGCTCGTGGTTCTACGAACGTTGCTCGGCTACCGATTCGGAAGCGAATTTGCTATGCGATTCGGCCCCTTCGCGGGATACAACGTTGGCGCGACAAAGACGACGGTCTGCGGCGAGGAAACGTCACGCACTGCAGCTGCTGGGGGCTCTCTCATTCCGACGTTGATGCTGGGACAAGGCGGAGTCGAGCTCGGTGTGCAAATCGACATGACCTACGCACCTGTCGCGCTGTGCACCACCGCCGACTACTGGACGGAGCAGACCACCTTCGTGCACTACCAGGACACGCACGGCTCGATCATGCTTCGTACGGCGTACGTCAACTTCTGAACAACCTTCCCGGCCCCGACGCTCGGTCAGCGAGGTCTCCCTGGTGCCCACCTCGATCCGCTGCTACCATGAAGCGCATGAAGGTGGCGGCGATCCTGTGCGTCGGGGCTGTGGTCGCATCGTGCGCCTTGCCGCCCGGCGCAGGCGGTTTGCAGGATGAACGTGGCGGCAGCGCAGGCTCCGCTGGCCAGGACGCCTCCCAAACGGACGGGCTCGCCGCAGACACCAAGCCAGATCCGCTCCCGGTTGCCGACGGCGGGCCGGAAGGGGGGACAGACCACGATGGACCTGAGACCGTTCCTGACGGGCCTTCTCTGACGTTGGGCGATGCGGTGCCAGACGTGTCGATGATCCAGCTCGACATCAATTGCCACGATGGATTCAACGGCGACTTCTCCCGCACGCTGTTCGTGGTGGATGTGGTAACCCGCACGGTCTGGCGAGACGCGCAGAAGGTAACGGCAACCCAGGCGCAGATCGAGCAGATCCTTGCCGTGATCTCTGCCACGCCCTTCCACGACATCCCAAGCTGCATTTCCACAGCCGTCGACGGCTCGAGGTATCCGCCCGTGTTGGCTCTCGGCAACGCGTGGACAGAGCGCAAGTTCGGCGTGAGCAACCTGGCGTGTGCGAAGACGGACCACGACGCGTACGGAGATGTCATGTACAGCGTCGATTACGACGGAATCCACGACGTGATCGCGTCTGCTTTCACGCCTGCTCCACCACCCGATTGTACCTGAGGGTCAGGGCGCGGGCGTCGGCATTCGAATACGATAGTAGTAGGGAAGGGGTCCAGCCGAGTAGACCTTCGCGACCACCTCGTCGTCATCGGCCCAGGCTGCCCACACCTGCGACCAGTCTGAAAGCTTCCGCGTGACCACAGGTTGCAGCTGCCCCTTCGGCCGCTTCTCGACGATCGGTACATAGTAGTAGTACGGCGCAAAGTCGAATTGCGGGCTGAAGAGCATCGGGCAGTTGGTCCCGGCGCTTTCGAGCGCTCCCCCTGCTTTGGGATATCGTTTGCATTCGAAGGCGCTGCTCACGTACACGTACGCGTCGCTGACCGCAACAGCGCTTTGGCTGTCTTCGAGGTACCCGATGACCTCCCGGGCGAGCGACGTCGGATTGAACCGCGCGATGGTCACGGGATATCCGGAAGGGAGGTTCGCGTCATACTCCTCCCAGTACATCGTGTCTCCCTCCGAGAACCAGCGCACAAGCACACAATTCGCAGCCGATGGCCCTGCTACCTCTCCGCTTTGCGTTACGTGATAGATGTCCGACGGGGCCGCCCAACCCGGGGATGACGAGATCGCGAACACACGTGCGCCCGATACCACGAGATCCCCGCCGTTCGGGGCTGGAACGGTGACGGTGACGACGGACTCGGCCGCTTGCTTGACCTCATTCCATCGTCGCAGCTTCAGCTCCAGGTCGCCCGACGCAGTCGTTCCGCGATAGACGTAGGTGAGCGACCCGGCCGTCAGAGCAGCGAGCCCCACCTCCGGCACATCGGTCGCGGAATCGTCGAGGTACTCGATCGCTCCAAGCTGATCGCGAGGCACACGCACGAGCTGGTCCTGGCAGGCAATGTACAGGTGCTGCGAGGTGGCCATGACCGTGCCTTCACAGGCCAGGTGCATGATCTTCTCGATGTCGCACCTCCCCTCCGAACAGCTCGGTGGGTCCCCCACACAACGTCGATCGCAGCCTCCGCAATGATCGGGATCTGAGCTCGTGTCCACGCACGAGCCCGCACAAGCTGTCTTGGGTGCCGCACACAGATCCGAAGCGCCATCGCCCTGGGCAGAGGATGCGTCGGCGGAATCGAAGGCTTCGAGCGTGTCCGTGGAGCCATCGACATCAGCGAGCTGCGCGTCCTGCAGCGAGGTCGCACCTGCGCTCTGTGCCTTCAGCTCGCAGCCTGCACAGCAAAGGGTCACCCCAAAGGCGAGAGCACACGTACGCGTCATAGGTACACTTTCATGGATAGCGGGTCTGGGGCGACTGCGCAACGGCATCGCGCCGGGCAGCGGTCGGAAAGGGTTGCCTGACCGCTCGAGTCAATCGGGAACGCGTCTTCCCCGTACCATGGGAACGAACCGCACGGCGCCAAGGTCCGTGCGGCGCACCTCGGTGCCGACTTTATGCAGCAATAGCAGGTGCTGCTCGTCGTCGCGCGGGCCCACGGGCACCACCATCCGTCCGCCATCGCGCAGCTGCCGCACCAGCTTCTCCGGTATCTCCGGCGGCGCAGCCGTGATCACGATCGCGTCGAAGGGTGCCAGCGGCGGCAAACCCTCGTAGCCATCGCCGACGTAGACCGTGACATTGTCATAGCCGATGGCGCGTAGTGCTGATTGCGCCCGATGGGCGAGCGAGGGGAGCAGCTCCACGGTCTCGACGCGCTTGCACAGCCGCGAGAGTATGGCGGCCTGGTATCCAGAGCCAGTGCCGACCTCCAGCACAGTCTCGTTGCCCTGAAGATCCAGGGCCTGGGTCATCATGGCGACCACGGTCGGCTGCGAGATCGTCTGGCCTTCGCCGATGGGCAGAGGCTCATCGCTGTACGCTTCCCCCTGATATTCGGGCGGGACGAAAACATGACGGGGCACGGTCAGCAAAGCCTGCTCGACTCGAGGGCTCAAACGAACATGAAAGGCAATGCTCGATACGAGGCTGCTGCGTCGGGCAGCGGTTGCCGGCGTATCCTGGAGCGCCGGAGCGGATGGCGAAGCCGAAGGGGAAACCGCGGATCCACGGGGGGAAGGGGCGTTGCCGCGGCAGGCGAATGACGGGAGCCAGAGCACAGCCCCCAGCACGATCGTGATCACCCCGCGATGAATCCCCATGAGAGCACGTCAAGGATATGGGGTGCAGCGGAGCCGGTGCAAGGCTCGTCGAAGCCAAGGTCACGCCGCAGACGACCCGGCGCGCGCCCGCACAGCCCTGGGCTCTCGTGGTTCCGCGCCGCAGCAGCCGGAGATTGACGCGCATGCGGATTATACGTATACGTACAAAGTCCAAAGCGGAAAAGAGCATGATCCCCGATCGCCTGAACGACTGTCTCTATTACCTCGTGACGCGCGCGTCGCTCACCACGACCGGAGCGCTCCGCCGCCGGCTCGTCGACGCAGGGCTCGAGGCGGTGCGACCCGCCTACCTCGGGGTGCTGCTGTGCCTTTGGCAGCAGGACGACGCCAAGACCGCCGAGCTCGGTCGCCGCGCCGGGCTCGAGCCCTCGACCATGACCGGCCTGCTCGATCGGATGGAGCGCGATGGGCTGGTCCAGCGTCACGCCGATCCCGAGGACCGACGCGCGCAGCGGATCAAGCTCAGCGAGCGGGGACGCAAGGCAAAGGGCGAGGTCATGAAGGTCGTGGACGCCACCCTCGACCGGGTCACCTCAGGGTTCACCAAGGCCGAGCTCGCTGAGCTCCAGCGACTGCTGCAGCGCCTGATTGCGGCGGCGCGCGAGGGCGAGGAGGCGGGACGATGAACGCACGCTACGCGGGATGCGATCTGGGCCGTAGCTCGATCAAGGTCGCGGTGCTCAGGCGCGAGGGCGATCGCTTCGAGCTCGAAGAGCGTCTCGAGCTCGGCCACGAGGGCAAGCCGCTCGATCGATTCGAGGCCTGGTACCGTGAGCGAGCGATAGCCTCCTGCGCCCGGCTCGGCGTGACCGGGATCCACGCGGGCGAGCTGGTGCCACCCGCGATCCTCCTGCCCGAGGACGCCTGCCAGGCGACCGCGCTCGGCCGCGAGGCCGGCCTGCCTGGGGAGCTGTGCCTGATCCGCATCGGTGCGCGCACGACGAGCGTGCTCTGCCTGGAGCCGGGCGCGCCCGCGCGCTACGTGGAGAACGAGAAGTGCGCATCGGGCACCGGCGAGAACCTGCTCAAGATCGCCGGCCGCTTCGGGCTCGGCCTCGAGGAGGTGGACACGCTCGCGCTCGCCGCCGAGCAGAGCATCCCGATCACCGCGCGCTGCTCGGTCTTCGCCAAGTCGGAGATGACCCACTATGCGAACGAGGGCAGGCCTCGCGATGCACTGTTCCGAGGCTACGTCGAGTCGATCGCGCGGAACGCCTTCGGTCTGCTCCAGAAGGCGCGCGGTCGCGGACCGGTCTACCTCTGCGGCGGCTGCGCCCGCCTTGCATCGCTCCGGCGCGCGCTCGCCGCGCTCCTCGGCCAGGAGGTGCGGCTGCTCGACGACGGGCTCTTTCTCGAGGCGATCGGCGCTGCGATGCTCGCAGCCGAGCCCGCGCGCACAGGGGCGACGCTCCCCGCCGCCCCAGCGCAGCTCCTCGCGCGCCGCGCCGGATCCTTCCAGGTGCTCGCTCCGCTCGCGCAGTTCCGCGACCGCGTCACAGTGCTCCCGCCCGTGACCTCGAGCGAGCCCGCGCAGGTGCCGGGCGTGCTCGGGCTCGATCTCGGCTCGACCGGCGCCAAGGCGGCGTTGGTCTCCCTCGAGAGCGGTGCGCTCCTGCTCGATCGCTACGACACGACGCAGGGCAATCCGGTGGTTGCAGCGCAGCGGCTCGTGCGCTCGATCCTCGACGGGATCGCGCCAGACCTGCGAGCGATCGGCGTCACCGGCTCGGGGCGGCAGGCGGTGGCGAGCGTGCTCCGCGCGGTCTTTCCCGAGCACGCGGGGCGGATCGTGGTGCTCAACGAGATCGTCGCCCACGCGACCGCGGCGATCCGGTGTGACCCTGAGCAGGGCGCCGACCTGTCGGTCGTGGAGATCGGCGGCCAGGACGCCAAATACATCCGATTGAGCGGCGGGCGGATTGTGGAGAGCGATCTCAACAAGGCCTGCAGCGCCGGAACCGGCTCATTTCTCGCCGAGCAGGCTGCGCTCTACGGGGTCCAGGACCTCGGCGAGCTCGCGCGGCTTGCGAGCGAGGCAGAGCGCCCGCCGGACCTCGGGCAGATGTGCACCGTCTACGTGGCCGAGTCGGCGACCCGCGCGCTGGAGGAGGGCTTCACGCTCGCCGACGTCTTTGCCGGCCTCGAGTACTCGGTCATCCACAACTACCTCAACCGCGTGATGGGACCGCGGCGGCTCGCGCGGACGCTCTTCCTGCAGGGCAAGCCCGCGCAGAACCGCTCGCTGGGCTGGACGCTCGCTGCGGTCTCGGGCCATGCCCGGGTCCTGATCCCCGACAACCCGGGCGCCATGGGCGCCTTCGGAATCGCGCTGTGTGCGCGCGACGAGCTTGGTGCCGCCGCGCTCGCGCGTTCGCCCTCGATCGCAATCGCAAAGCTCCTCGAGGCCGCGATCGCAGAGCGCTCGCAGCTCGTCTGCAAGGACCCCGAGTGCCGCACGCTCTGCGCAATCGACAGGACTGTGGTCCAGATCGGCGATCGGCGCGAGACCACCCTGACCGGCGGCGCGTGTCCGAAGTACGAGGTCTCGACCCGCGACCAGCCCAAGCTCGACAAGGACGCGCCTGATCCCTTCGTCGCGCGCGCCGAACTCCTGGACGGCTTCGAGCGCGAGGCGTCGAACGGTTGCACGGTTGCGATCCCTTGCGTCGGCGCGATCGCCGGCCATGTGCCTTGGCTGGCGACGCTCGCTGCGGAGCTCGGCCTCGGCGTCAAGCTCCTGCGCCCTACGCGAAGCTCCCTTGCACAGGGCGAGCTTCTGACCGTGAGCTTCGACTCCTGCGGGCCGACCAAGGTCAGCCAGGCGGTCTGCGACGTCGACGAGCCCTACCTCCTTTTCCCTCGCGTGACCGAAGTCGACCCGATCCAGGGCTCGGCGGGCGATAGCTGCGTGACCGAGCAGGCGCTTCCCGAGGCCGTGGAGCAAGCGCTGCGCGCACGCGGCCGGAGCACGCGCGTCCTGCACCCGGAGCTGTCCTTCGCGAGCGCGAGCTCGAAGCTGCGCGCTGCGGGCGAGCTCGCGGCCGCGCTCGGCCTCGACCGCTCCCGGATCCCACGCGCTGTCGAGCGCGCAGACCTGGCGCAGGCGCGCTACCGGGAGCAGCTGCTCGCGCTTGGCGAAGAGGCGCTCGGCTACGCCCGTGCCCACGACGTTCCGCCGGTCGTGGTTGCAGGGCCGCTCCACGTGCTGCACGATCGATCGCTCAACGGCGGGATCCCGGAGCTGATCCGCCAGAGCGGCGCGCTCGCGGTCCCAATCGACTGCTTCCCGCTGCGCGCGGACGCGCCCTCGGCCGTGAAGATCCCCTGGGGTGACGCGCGCCTCGCGGTGCGCGCCGCGGCTTCAGCGCGCGCGAGCGGCGACGTCTTCCCGCTCTACCTTTCCTCTTTCGGCTGCGGGCCAGCGTCTTTCGTCGAGCAGATCGTGCAGGCGATCCTCGAGGGCTACCCGCACGCGATCCTCGAGAATGACGGCCATGGCGGGACCGCGGGGTTCGTGACCCGGATCCAGACCTTCCTGCGCTCGGTCCGCGAGCACCGCGCGCGAAGCGAGCGCTCCCCGGCCTCGCTCCCGGCGGCGGAGCATCTCGAGCCGAGCCCGCGCCGCGGCCCCTACCTCGATCGCAACGTGCGCTACCTCTTCCTCTCCGGCGTCGACAACCTCGGCGCGGTCTTCGCTGCGACCTATCGCGCGCACGGCTACGACGCCGCTGTCGCGCCTCCGCTCTCGGCCGACACCGTCGCCTGCGGACGCCACGACTGCTCGGGCAAGGAATGTCTCTCCTATCAGCTCCTCTGGGGAGCGTTCCGCCGCGCCCTCGAGGTTTCTCCGCCCGACCGCCCGGTGCGGCTGGTCCAGATCTCGGGCCGCATGTGCCGCGCGAGCGTCTTCCCGCTCAAGGACCGTCTCTCGCTCGAGCGGCTCGGCCTTGCAGACCGCGTCTCTGTGACCGCGCTGCGAATCGCGGGGGGACCGGTCATGTCGGCGCGGGTCTGGCTCGGCCTGGTCGCCATGGATCTCCTGCGCCAGCTCTACCTCTACGAGCTCGCAGTGGAGGCGCGGCCGGGCGAGGCAGAGTCGCTGTATGCCGAAGGCGCGCGCGCGGTGCTCGCGATCCTCGAGGAGCCGGCCGGGCGCAGGCTCTTGGACCCGACGAAGCTCGCTGGACAGGTGCGTCGGATCGCGGCTGCGCTCGCTCGCTCAGCAGAGGCCTTTGCGGCGCTCGATCGTCGTGCCGGGAGCCCGTCGCTCCCTGTCGTGTTCCTCTCCGGCGACGCGATGACGAAGGGCAACGAGTTCGCCTCCGGAGAGCTCTGCCCGCGGCTCGCGCGGCGCGGCGTGCGAATCGTGTTCGAGCCGACCTGCGACTTCCTGGAGTACCTCGCCGAGGTGCATCCGGCGCTGATATTTGGCCAGGGATCGAGCCCGCGCAGCAACCTCGGCTACCGGCTCGGGATGGTCGGGTTCCGCGACGAGCTCTACGCGCGCGTGCGCAAGCTGCACCCCTGGCTGCCGCTCCCTGACCTCGAGTCGGTCCTCGAGCACACCGACCCGGTGCTTGCGAGGCGCGTCAACGGGGGCTCCCCGCTCATGGTCGGCAGCGTCCTGCACCACTTCGAGACCGGGCGCTACGACGGAGTGGTGGTCGCCGCCTGCTGGGGGTGCGACAACGGCCTGATCGCAGAGAGCGTGCTCAGGCACCAGCGCGGGATTCCGATCCTCTACTTCTACGACGACGGCACGCCGATCGACGAGCGCAGGCTCGATCGATTCGTGTTCGAGATCGGCCGCGTGCGACGAGAGCCGCGCGCGGAGCTCGAGCCGAGGGCGCGGGATCGAGCGCGTCGGCGAGCCGGGCGCATTGCGCAGCTCTTTCGGTAGGGTATAGCGACCTACGCCTCCGGGCAGCGTCCGTCGATGACGAACGAAGAGAGATCATGACAACGAAAGCCGACAGCCGAGAGCCCGACCACGGTCCCCGGCTCTACCGCGACCTGGCGGACTGGTATCCATTGCTGACTCCGGTTGCCGACTATGCCGAGGAGGCCGCTGTCTACCAGCAGGTGTTCCGGAGACACTGCCGCAGGCAACCACTCACTCTCCTGGATCTCGGCAGCGGCGGCGGTCACAACGCTGCCCATCTCAAGGCGACGCTGGCCTGCACGCTCGTGGATGTCGCGCCCGCGATGCTTGCGCTCAGCAGCCGCATCAACCCGGAGTGCGAGCACGTCCTGGGCGACATGCGCTCGATTCGACTCGGGCGCGTCTTCGACTGCGTCCTCGTGCACGACGCGGTGAGCTACATGGCGTCGCGCTCCGATCTCGAGAGCGCGATCCGCACGGCTTTCGAGCACACCGCCCTGGGCGGGGTCGCCATGTTCCAGCCGGACTTCGTCTCCGAGACCTTCGCGCCGGGCGTCGAGACAGGCGGCAGCGACGCAGCGGGTCGCGGCTTGCGCTACCTGGAATGGCGCTGGCGTCATGAAACGAGCGACGAAACCTACGTTACGGACATGGCGTACCTGCTGCGCAACGAGACCGGCGCCACACAGGTCATCCACGACCGTCACGTGATGGGCCTGTTTTCGCGAGCCTTCTGGCTGGAGCTGATCGCGGCCGCCGGCTTTGATCCGCTCGCGATTCCGTTCGAGCACGGCTCCTACAGCAACACCGGCCATGAGATGTTCCTCGGGTTGCGGCCTGTCGAGCTGCAGACCGACGAGGGCGGATGCACGTGAAGCCCAGGCACGCGGCGATGTCGATCGAGAGCCCGAAGTCTCTCCGTGGCCCGCTGACCCGGAGCGGGCTACCTGCGCCATACCCGACCAGCTGCGCCCGCGTTCGATCCCAACGACGCGCCGATGCTCTGCACCCGGTGAACGACAGTCCCACCCGTGTTCGCAGCCCACAAGGGGTGCATCCCATTACGGACTCCACGGTCTCAACTACGGCCGTTTGATCTACAGCCCACGGCACCTCCTGCTTGACCGGCTCCCCGCAGTAGCCAGGCAAAGAATCGCTGTACTTTAGTACGACACGCCGCGCACACTCGCTACTTACGTTGGCGTTCGCATCCGGTCCTGCATTGTTGATCCCGATCCTGACACTGCTGAGCGCATGCTTGTCCCTTGCTCGTCAGCTCGCCGTCATCGTCCGACTCTCGAAGGCTGCACCGCTCCGAGCACTCTCCTGCCCTTCGCGTGCATCCCGCGTTGCACGCATCTCCGTAGGGCGTCCAGCGTCCAGCGCCGACGCTGAACGGCTTCGAGCGAATCTGAAGCCCGCATCCAAGCTCCAGCCCCCCCCACGACTGCTTTGCTCCGCCGGTCGCGACGCTGCCGGCACCTGCCTCGATGAACACCACACCGCTGCGAATCCGTACTGCAAGGTGAGTTCCGCCGCCCCCTGTTGAGCACACCATGTCTACGTACCGCTTTGCGACGACCGTGTTGCGGCAATACATCCCGGAGATGTCGGCTACGAGCTCATCGTCGATTCCCAGGTCCTTGATCCGCACGCGCAGCTGCGACACTCGCTTTCCGTCATACGTCGCTCGCTTCTCGTAGAAGTCCACCACCAGGTCCTTTGGCGGCGCCGACGCATCGCACGATGGCGGCGTCGGCTCACCTTCGATGCGATCGAGAGCGAGCCTCCTGTCGCGAAGATCCAGCCCTGTCGCGGCCTCGATCCCCTTGGCATTTGCTACAGAAGTGCCGGCGCCGAGGAGTGAGCCAATCCGCACCACCCCGTCTCGTCTCCCCCCGCAGCCGATGTACGCGAAATTCCCGTCCTCGCTCATCTCCCGTCCCAATCCGCAGAATTCCTTGGAACGGGCATGGATCAACGGAATCGACTTCCCCTCCGGCTCAAATACAAGGGATATGTCCCTCTCTCCAAGCGTCGCCGGAATCGAGCGGAGCACGACCGTCTTCGGAGGCGGCGGAGCGGCAGGGACCGCGGATGCAGACGAAGACGCGCTCGCCACGACTGGCGAGGGTGTCGGGGATGCGGCCGGCCGTGCGATGGCAACAGGGTGCTGCTGCGCCGGAGGCGGGGCCGCCGCAGGAGCGCACGACAGCGCCGAGTACCAGGCAATCACGCTGCTGCTGGCAATCTTCGCGCAGAGCGCGGCATCCGAGCCTACGGCACTGGGCAACGAATGAAGTTTCACCGCGGCAGTGTACCAGTCCGGAAAGGGTGGGCAAGATGCAAGCGGCGCCCAATCCCGTGAGCTCGAAGCAAGGGATGGGTCTGCGGATTGCCTTGTCGTATGCTTGTACAACCATGACTCCGCTCCAATCCACGCTCGCGAGCGCTGCCTTGACCGCGGTGCTGACAGCCGCTGCATGCGGAGGGGGAGATGCCTCCGCCCCGCCGGGCAACGCAAGCGGCGCTGCGGGGAGCCTGTCCGATGGCGGAGGAGCGGCCGGTGATGCGTCGACCGGTGGAAGTGGTGGCGCAAACCAAGGGGGCGCGGGGGGCAGCGCGGGCTCGTTCACCTCATGCGCCACCGAGCCCTCGCCTGTGACCGGTGCCTCCGGAAAGAGCCTGGTCATTGCGATGAACGGCGACGACGCGAGTGGCGACGGAAGCGTTGCCAAGCCGCTTCGCACGCTCAAGAAGGCCTGCGCGCTTGCCCAGCCGGGCGACGCGATCGAGGTCCGTGGTGGCACCTGGAACACCCCTGGCGACAAGTGCGGCGCAACCGGCACGGCGGACCATCCTGTCCACGTGCGGCCGTACGCCGGGGAGAGCGTGATCCTGGATGCGACCGGCCAGCCGCTCACCAAGAGCGACGCAGTCATCGCGATCGAGCAGGCGAGCTACGTGGTGCTCGATGGATTCGAGATCGCAAATTCATCGGGTCGAGGGGTGAACTGCTGGGAGTCGGTCGGCATCACGCTCCGCAACCTGCGCGTGCACGACACCGCGTATCGCGCCCTGGGCGGCGGCGGCCAGGACCTCGTGATCGAGAACAACGAGGTCTGGAATGCGTCGCTGTCCAACGAGAACGACGCGTTCGGCGGGGGTGGATGGCCCGCCGCGGTGTCGACCTACGCGCGCGATGACGGCTCCGCCAGCAGGAACGTGGTGATACGCAACAATCACATCC
This sequence comes from Deltaproteobacteria bacterium, assembly GCA_016218915.1. GTDB lineage: Bacteria > Myxococcota_A > Polyangia > Polyangiales > Polyangiaceae > JACRCQ01. Next base: position 6,649 of record JACRCQ010000071.1, on the reverse strand, counting down.
ACGACGTCTGGGGAGAATGCGTGATCGCGTTGTTCGCAGACGGGGTCACGATCGAGGGGAATCGAATCCACGATTGCTACAGCGTGAGCCTGTACGTCGACAACTCCCGCAACGTGCGAATCGAGCGAAACCAGATCTGGGTGACGACAACCAAGTACAACAAGAAGAGCAACGGCAAACCGGCGACGGGGATCACCTTTGCGACCGAGTCCTACGGCTCGGGCGTCCCCCAGCAACGGATCGAGAATCTGGTGATCGCGAACAACCTGATCACCGATACCGGTCGAGGCATCGGCTACTGGCACGACGAGGCGAACACAGCAGCCCACAACACCTGGCAGGGCGTGTCGATCCTGCACAACGTCCTGCGGCACACCCAGAGCGCTGCCCTCTCGTTCGACTCCGTCGTAGGCGCTCCGGCCCCGAGCGCGGGTGTCATCGCGAACAACATCGTATGGGCCGGCGATTCCCAGCCATCGCTGGAGCTCGGCGACCCGGCCGCGTGGCAGCTGATCAGCAATGTCTGGCCGGACGGCAAGCCTGCGGAAGACACCAGCGCCGGCAGCCTGTCCGCGGACCCGGGGCTGAGCTCTCCTCAGTCTGCCTCGACGCCCGAGGGTTTCAAGCTCCTGGCGGGATCGCCCTGTGCAGGGGCGGGCGCTCCGGCCCCGCTCGTGTCCGTCGACTTCTGGTGCGCCCCGCGCAGCGCCACCGCGCCCAGCATGGGCGTGCACGAGCCCTGACGGCGCAGGGCAGCGGCATTCCTGAGGGCACTTCGGGAGCGCAGGACTGGCTTGAGGTGACGGTGCCTGGGTCAGAGTGCAGCCCGGACGATCTCCGAAAGATCCATGACCTGGATCTTCTCTTCTGCCTCCAGGACAATCCGCCCGTCTTCGAACATGCTGACGCAATACGGGCAGCTGGTGGCGATGACCTCGGCTCCTGTGGCGAGCGCTTCTTTGACGCGCAGGACGCCGAATCGGCGGTCTGCAGGTGTCTCCATCCACATGCGCCCGCCGCCACCGCCGCAGCACAGGCTTTCAAAGCGGTTGCGGGGCATTTCCACCAGCTCCAATCCGGGGACAGCGCGCAGCAGCTGCCTGGGGGGCTCGAAGACGTTGTTGATCTTACCGAGGTAGCACGGGTCGTGGTAGGTCACCTTCTTGGGGAAGGGCGTCTTCATCTGCAAGGTGCCGGAAGCCAGCCGTTCGGCTAGGAATTCCGTGTAGTGCTTGATTTGGAACGGCGGCGGCTGGTCCTCTCCGAAGTAGTCGTGCAGCAGGGAGTCGTAGACGTGCGGGGAATCCACGACGAGCGTCTTGAGCCCACGCGCCTCGAAGACCTTGCGATTGGCCTCGCTCAGCTCGGAGAACAGATCGTCGGCGCCAACCGCGCGCAGGGTTCCGCCGCAGCACGACAGCTCGGGCCCGAAACCGCTGATCTTGGGCTCGACGGCGCGAAGGACGTCGGTCAGGGCGCGATGGCTCTTCTGCCCTCTGGGGTCAAAGGAAGACACGCAGCAGGAGAACATGGCCGTGTCGCCTTCGACGGCCAACGGCTGGTCGAGCTTCTTGGTCCAATCCAATCGGGCATCGCGGTTGCCCGACATGGGGTTGCCCTCGACTCTGACGTTGCCGAGCGCGGCGGAGACGGTTCTGGGCAGGGCACCGCTCTGGTAGAGGACAGCCCTGGCAGCGCGGACGACGGCGCTGGTTGCGACACCTCGGGGGCAGTTGTTCTCGCACATACGGCACTGGGTGCATCCGAAGAGGATGTCGTCGGACTCGAATCCCTCGACGCCCAGCTGCAGCTGGTGGACGACCTGGCGCAGGCTGAACGGGCTCTCCACGGAGCGCCAGGGACACAGTCCGGCGCACAATCCGCACTGCATGCACTTGTGCATGTCCTTGCCGCCCGAATCGGCCACGGTACGCGTCACCTCCAGGCAAGGGCTTACGGTCTCTTCGCTCATTGCACTTCTCCCTGAAAAAGCCTTGCTCGCCGCACAGCGCAGGACGCGCTGCCGGAGGGCGTACGGGCGCCGCGAGGTTGGTACACGCATGTTTCCGATCGAGCGCGCACTTCCAGCTTCATCGGCGCAGAATCTGGCCAACACGTGTGTCAGCCCAGGACCGGTCTGCTTTCTGTGCTCTTGGAGGTAGAAAGCCGCGTCGAACGCCTGAGACCAGCCGCGCACGCAATCAGATTCCAGTCATGTGTCGAGCCCCGCCAGACACTCGGTCGGGCTCTATGAATGCATTTGTTACAGCAAATCGAGCTTTCGAGTCAAGGGTCAAAGGCCCGGCCCGCGAATGTCGCGGTGAGCTGCACGTCCTGGAATATCGTCCAAAGGCCTCGGCCGGACCCTGGCTCCTGCGGAGCGCCTCCCTCCGGCGTCGAACCCATCGCCCCGCGATCGATCACCGCTCATTCCGGATCCGCGACCCTAGCTTCGCTCCGAGCCGCTGTGCTAGGACCGCGCCTGCTATGCACGATCCGATCGTCCAGCCCGACGAGCATTCCCCGTGCTGGATGCGATTGCGTCAGACGCAGGTCAACTCGTTGTCTCCCAAGCAGCTCGTGACGCAAAGGGACAACGCATCAACAGGAGGTGCCACGTGACCGAGCAGACGAAGAACAGTCAGACCATTCTCGTCGTCGGTGGCGGAATGAGCGGGCTGAGCGCAGCCGTCGAGGCAGCCGAAGTGGGATTCGATGTAGTGATCGTGGAGCGCAATGCATACTTGGGCGGCAGAGTCTCCCAGCTGCATCACTACTTCCCCAAGCTGTGCCCCCCGGGCTGTGGCCTGGAAATCAACTTCCGGCGCATCCGCCAGAACCCCAGAATTCGCTACTTGACCATGGCCGAGGTCGAGCAGGTCACCGGGAAACCCGGGGCCTACGAGGTCGCGGTGAAGGTTCGTCCCCGGTTCGTCACCGAAAAGTGCACCTGCTGCGGCAAATGCGCCGAGGCTGCGACGCAGAAGGTGAGCGACACGTTCAACCTCGGCATGAGCCAGGTCAAGTCGGCCTACCTGCCCTTCCCGGCGGCCTTCCCCCAGCAGTTCGTCATCGACCCGTCGGTGGTCGGCACGCAGGAGGGCGAGGCCCTCGCCAAGGCCTGCGAGTACGGCGCCGTGGATCTGACCATGACCGAAAAGACCGTGAGTCTGTCTGTCGGCGCGATCGTCTGGGCCACCGGCTGGGAGCCCTTCGATCCGAGTCCCATCCCCTACTATCACTACGGCCAGCACAAGGACGTGATCACGAACCTGATGATGGAGAGGCTGGCTGCGCTCGACGGGCCCACGGGCGGAAAGATCGTACGGCCGTCCGACGGGAAAGCGCCCGAGCACGTGGCCTTCGTGCAGTGCGCAGGATCCCGGGACACCCACTACTTGCCCTACTGCTCCGGCGTCTGCTGCCTGGCTGCACTCAAGCAAGCCACCTACGTGCTCGAGCAGTACCCCCAGGCGACGGCAACCATCTTCTACATCGATATCCGCGCCATGGACCGGCTCGAGGAGTTCTACACCAAAGTAGCGGCCCATCCCCGCGTCAAGCTGGTGAAGTCCAAGGTAGCGAGCATCACCGCGGACCCGCAGACCGGGCAGCTCCTGCTGACCGGCGAGAACACGGAGAAGGCAGAGCCCTACCGGAGCGCTGCCGATCTGGTCGTGCTGTCCTCCGGCATGGTTCCCAACACCGCCACGAGGAAGCTCCCCGCCGAGGCTCAATACGATGCCTACGGCTTCGTGGCAGCCGCCCCTGCGGGCGCGGCCATCGCCGGTTGCGTGCGCAGACCGATGGATGTGTCGATGTGTGTCCAGGATGGTACGGCTGCTGCGCTGCGGGCCATTCAGACAGTGAGCAGGAGGTAGTCCGGTGGAGAAGAAAACAGCAGTATACATCTGCACTGGCTGCGATATCGGCAAGTCCGTCGATGTCGATCAACTGATCAAGTCGACCAAGGCGTCGGCAAAGATCCCCCTGTGTCGGACCCACGCCGCGCTGTGCAGCAGCGAAGGTCTCGCCGTCGTCCAGAAGGACATCGCCGACGAAGGCGTCAACGCTGCGGTGATGGCTGCCTGCTCTCCCCGCGTCTGCGAACGCGAGTTCGGCAGCCTGAACCTTCCGGTTCTCGAGCGGGCCAACCTGCGCGAGCAGGTCGTGTGGACCCATCCGCCGAACGACGAAGACACCCAGATGCTTGCGCGCGATCAGATCCTCATGAGCTGCGTGCGGGCCCAGAAGGTCGAGCGCCCGGTCCCCTTCCTTCCCGAAGGCCTCTCCAAGAAGATCCTGGTCGTCGGCGGCGGTATCACCGGAATGACCGCGGCCCTGGAGGCCTCCGAAGCCGGCTACGAGGTCGCCCTCGTCGAGAAGGAAAAGGACCTCGGTGGCCTCGCCCGTCGACTCCACCGCAGCTGGCCCACCAAGACACCCTACTGCGAGCTGGAGCCGATCGACCTCGAGCAGACAACCGCACAGGTCCAGGCGAAACAAGGCGTACGCGTGCTGGTCGGAGCTGAGGTGGAATCAATCGTCGGCGCGCCAGGCCTGTTCGACGCAACCATCAAGCAGAACGGGTCCGTGGTGTCCGATCGATTCGGCGCCATCATCCTGGCCACAGGAGCGCTGCCCTACGACGAAAAGAAGCTGCCGTCGCTCGGGTTGGGAACGCTGCCGAACGTGGTCACCAACGTCACCATGGAAGAGATGGCGCACAAGGGCGCCCTGGCACGGCCGACGGACGGCGGACCGGTCAACAAGGTAGCGTTCGTGCAATGCGCGGGCTCCAGGGACAAGGAGCACCTGCCCTACTGCTCGGCCCACTGCTGCCGTACGTCGTTGAAGCAAGCCCTGTATGTGCTCGACGCCAACCCGGAAGCCGAGGTGTTCGTCATCCACCAGGACATCCGCGCGCCAGGCCAGGCCGAGGAGTTCTTCCGCACGGTCCAGGAGCGCGGGGTCACGCTTCTGCGCGGCAAGGTCAAGGAGGTCACCGAGGGATCAGACGGCGCAGTGACCCTGCGGGCCGAAGACGTGCTCCTCGGGCAGGATGTCCTGCTGGAGGACATGGACCTGGTGGTACTCGCAACCGGGCTCGTTCCCAGCACGAGGACCGAATTCGACGACGCTGAGGCGCTGCGCAAGCTCGCGCCCAAGGGTTCGGAGACCGCCCCGGCGGACCCGGGTCGTCCTCCGGCAACAGCATTGCACCTCGGCTACCGTCAGGGCCCGGAGCTGCCGAATCTGAAGTACGGATTCCCGGACTCGCACTTCATCTGTTTCCCCTACGAAACGCGGCGGACCGGTATCTACGCGGCCGGGAGCGTTCGACGGCCGGGAGACATGGAGCAATGCAAGCTCGACGCAACGGGCGCGGCGCTCAAGGCCATCCAGTGCGTGGAGCAGGTGGCTCGCGGCCAAGGGGTGCACCCGCGCGTCGGCGACGCTTCCTATCCGGAGATCTTTGCCCAGCGCTGCACGCAGTGCAAGCGGTGTACGGAGGAGTGCCCCTTTGGGGCGTACGACGAAGACGAGAAGAGCAACCCCTTGCCGAACCCGACCCGGTGCCGTCGCTGCGGCGTCTGCATGGGTGCGTGTCCGGAGCGCGTCATCTCCTTCAAGGACTACTCCGTGGAGATGGTGGGACAGATGTTGAAGTGCCTCGAAATCCCCGAGGACTACGAGGAGAAGCCGCGGGTGCTGTGCTTCGTCTGCGAGAACGACGCGTATCCGGCGCTGGACATGGTGGGCATGCTGCGAAAGCAGTACAGCGCCTTCGTGCGATTCGTGTCGCTGCGCTGCCTCGGCTCGGTCAACCTGATGTGGATCAACGATGCCTTGAATCGTGGCTACGACGGGATCCTGTTGCTCGGCTGCAAGCACGGTGACGACTACCAGTGCCACTTCATCCACGGCAGCGAGCTTGCGAACACGCGCATGTCCAAGATCTCCGAGACCCTGCAGAGACTGATGCTGGAGAGCGACCGGATCCGGATCGAGCAGGTAGGCATCTCGGACGTGGACCGCATCCCTGCCATCATCCAGGAGTTCATGCAGACCATCGAGAGGGTCGGCCCCAACCCGTTCAAGGGAATGTAGGGCGGGCTGCTTGCATTCGGAACCGTGATATCCGACCGACCAGCACCTGCTGGTATCGAGCGATCCCTATGCGCTGAGCGTCAAACCGTATCTCGGGACTACCACGGGCTACGTCGCGTTCCTGGGTTGGGGGATGGAAAGCGATGTCCCGCCTCATCCTGAGATGATCCGGCTGTCTTCGGTGCTCAGCGATCCCTCGGTCTATCCGGACAGCGCAAAGGGGCACGACCTGTGGGTACTGGGTGCCGCCCGATGAGGCGCCCGCACCATCGCGGGCGGCGGGAGGTGGGAGGGCGTGCGAGCTAGCGACAGAACGGCGGCCGGCAACGATCGCTTGACGGGCAGACAACTTCTGCACCGACGAGCGATCGCCATCAGTCGCCGGCCGCAATGAGAATTGGGTGCAGACACCTGCTTGCACCGGTATGGGACTTCGATGAGGGAATGTGGCGCTGGGAGGCGTGGGCGGCGGGTTGGACTGCCGGCGCGTAGGATATTCACCGCCCCCCGGCCTGTCGGCCGACCCCCTCCGGATCTG
>JACRCQ010000070.1 GCA_016218915.1 Deltaproteobacteria bacterium | reverse complement strand
CAGGGCCTCTACTGGTACAGCTGCATCCCAACGATGCGCGAGGAGTGGCTGACCCGCTTGATGTCCGCGTTCGACCGCATCGTGCGAGAGCATTCGTTCTTCAGCCAATTCTTCGGGATGAAATGAGGGGATGGCTCAGGGTGCAAGCGAGCTTCTACCCGGGGTACGAGCCCAAAGTGCTGAGCGCCAAGAACAACTGCGTGTTTCGCGCGTTCGTGGACAACAAGCCGTATCTGCTCATGGGCAAGATGGTGGAAGTCACGATGCGGGCCAGCGCTCCGCCTCCGACACGCAGCGAATTCCGGGCGATCTGCGACCAATACAGCACAGCGGAGGCGATCGTAGCAGCGCTGGAGAGCCGATGAGCCAGCGGCTGCTTCCGCTGGCAGCGATGGTAGCCCTCGCGTCTCAGGCCTGCGGCGGCTACGCCATGATGCAGACCGCGCGCACGCAACCGCGGGGATCCGTCGCCCTGGTCACGGGTACGTCGATCGTGAGCAACCTGGAGCGCGCGAGCGAAGCGAAGACAGTCGACTCGGGGATTGTTCCAGACCTTGCCGCACGCGTGGGCGTGTCGCGTCGTGTCGATGTCAGCGTATCAGCCTACGTCGTAGGACTGGGTTTGACCGCAAAGATGAATGTGCTGCCCCTGTCGAGCAAGTTCGCGCTCTCCCCAAGAATCGGCGTGGCGGGCGGAGCCATCACCGACGGGAGCGTGATCGCGGGAATGGCAGGCGGGCTCGTGAGCTTTGATGCGACCCGCGGGGTCTCGTTGTACGCAGGGGCCATGTTCTTCAATCACTGGATCAGGCAACCGAGGCCATCGTGGGCGCGGCTGCAAGCAGGGGACCAGGCCGTGGGGCGCAAGGGATACGGCGACGGGCTGCTGCAGATGGGCGCGGGGATCAGCGCTGGCGACGAGCGGGTGATGGTGGTGATGTTCGAGTACAATCGCCTGACCCCGATGCAGGACGACCCAGGAGACTACTACAAGTTCCAGTCGGCGAATCTGTTTAGCATCGCGTTCGGGTTCTGCGTGGACAGCCTTTGCGGGCCCTGAGAACTAGCAACGAGGAACAGGAACACAGGAACGCGAACAGAGAATGGCTCCGCATCCCGGCTCAACGCGACCAAGAAACGAGCACGCCTCTCGGACTCCTGCTCCTCGGACTCCATGAGCCCACAGGTATCCCGCAAGCCCCACGCGATCCGCGAGCCCAAAACAATCCTCCCGATCTCCCGTCTCCCAGTAAAATCCTCTGACTTGAAAGGTTGCCCCTTAGAGTACTACTGGACTTGCCGAAGCAGACGCTGGCTCGGCTCGTGCTCCGGCGCGATTTCCAGGGCGATCTGCAGCTGCCGCTTCCCTTCCTCCATCCGACCCTTCCTGAGCAAGGCGATCGCAAGATCATAGTGCAGCTCCGGCGACCGTGGCAGCACCCGCAGCCCAGCCTCCCAGTCCCGGATCGCGCCGTCCAGATCGCCAGCGCTCAGACGCGCCGTGCCCAGGTTCACGTGCGCCCGCAGATTCGACGGCCACAGCGACAGCGCCTCCTGGTACATCCGGACAGCCTCAGCGCTGTTTCCCTGGGAAGCTGCCTGATAGCCGAGATCGTTGAGCGCCAGGGAAAGCGCCATGGTCGGCTTGTCCGAGTCGGGCATCAGGCCGACAGCTACCCGCAGCTCGTCTACGGCCTCGGCGGTGCGCATTCGCTTGTGCAGCAGGACCCCAAGATTGAAATGCGCATTCCCATAGTAGGGCGCCGCACGAATCGCCTCGTCGTAGCTCGCAATCGCTTCGTCGAACCGGTCGAGACGCTCCAGCGCAAGCCCCAGGTTGTTGCGCGCATCGACCACGTCGTTCAGGTTCGTGCTCGTCAGCGCCTGCTGGTACTGCGCAATCGCCTCTGCATAGCGCCCGGCCTGAAGGTGCGTGTTGCCCAGGTTGTTGTGCGCAAGGCCGTAGTCTGGCGCAAGACGCACCGCTGCTTCGTAGTGGGCAATCGCTTCGCTGCCGCGTCCCGAGGTCCACAGGAAGTATCCGAGATTGTTGTGCGCTGGCGCGCTCGACGGATTGACCTGCAGCGTGTGCTCGAACAGCGCGACCGTGTCGTGCCAGACCGGAACCTGGACCGCGCTCCGCACGCCGAGCGCGAGCATCAACGCTCCGGTCGCCCAGCAGGCGTGCTTGAATCGCTGCCCCTGCATCTGCGCGAGCGCCCAGGCGAGCGCAAGTGCGGGCCCGATCAGCGACAGGTACAAGTACCGATCTGCTACGGTCGAGATCTTCTGATGCTGAAAGGGGACCACGCCCAGGACAGGCAGAATCCCTGCGCCGAAGATCGCTGCTGCGGCGATCCAGGGCCCCTTGCGGGCGTAGCGCACCAGCCATGCGATCGCTGCCGCTGGGAACACCCATGCAATCCAGCTCCACGACGTTGCGAGCACCGCTTTGGGCGTGCGTCCGTAGTCAGGCGCCAGATGAATCGGAGCCACGAGCTTTCCCAGGTAGAAGGCGAGCGTGTCGCCTGCCACGAGCAGACGAGCGGGCAGGGGAGGGACTTCGCCGATTCCGGACGCGGGTTGCAGCGACTTTGCCATCCAGGCAGCGGGCAGCGCGAGCACCAGCCATGGGGCAAGAGCCAGCGCAACGCTCTTGGCTGGACGTCGCAAGAGCGCAAGATCCAGGGTGGCCGCAATCAGGGGCAGCACGACCGCGCCAGGCTTGGACAGGAGCGCAGCAGCGAAAGCCACGGTGGATAGCGAGTAGAAGCTCAGCCTGCGGTTGCGGGAGGCGGTGCTCGCGGCTGCGACATAGGTCCTGAGCGCGATCAGGGACGCAGTGGCGCACAGGACGTCTTTGAGGCCCGTGGCCCAGGCGACCGGTTCGACCTGCAGGGGGTGCAGCGCAAACAGGCATCCGCCAAGACCTGCGGCGATGAGCTGCGTCCTGTGCGAGGCGCTGTCCTCGGGTCGATCCGGCGACGCCGCACGCAACAGGGCGAGCAGCAGCGACGCAGCGAGCAGTGCATTGACCGTGTGAAGCGCCAGGTTGGCGATGTGGAACGGTCCTGGGTGGCTGTACAGGGCAGGGCTTTCAGGATGCGACTTCTGCACGAACGCGGCGATGGCAGACCACGCCGTGTAGGTGACCGGGATGTAGAGCTTCTGGTGGGGCGTGGTCCAGAAGTGCAGGGTGGAGGCGAGCGAGACCGACCGCAGTCCTGGGTTCTCGTGGATGTGGATGTCGTCGTCCCAGAACACGAACTGATGGCCGGCCACCGGGGCGAACACCACCAGCACCGCAGCGACAAGGGCCGCGGCGACTGCGAGGCGGAGTCGTCCAGGGGGCATGGTGCGACTATCCCGCGTGCTCTCTGCGCGCCGCAATCATGATCCGCGCGCATGCTTCGGCGTCAGATGCTGCATCATGATGCCGAAGCGGCAGATCAAGGTGCCGGCACACGGCCGGAAGATTGGTCGGACGAAGCCCCCAGACCTGCCGTGCCCACCGAACCGTGCACTCGAACGGCAGGCAAGGCGCTTCGAGCCCTGCACGCGAGCAGCAGGCGTTCAGCACGCTCTTGTCAAAGCTCGCATTGTGCGCAACCAGGAATGCAGCCCCTTTGAGCATCGACCTCACGTCGTTCCAGACCGGACCAAAGGTCGGCTCGCGAGCCACGTCGGTCCAGCGGATCCCGTGGATGTACGTGAACTGGAAGGCTTGCCGCGGCGGCCGGATCAGTCGCATGCACCGGTCCACGACCTCGTCGCCCTCGACTCGAACAGCAGCGATCGCGCAAGCGCTGTCCCTGCCCGTGTCCGCGGTCTCGAAGTCGATGGCGACGAACGGACCACGAAGGTGGTCAGCGGAATCCGGCTTGCGGCGGGCGCGGGTCAGCCGGGGTGTGTCGATCGGCGAGAGCGCGCGGGTCCGTGGGCGTGCCTCGATCGGTGAGCGAGAGCGGGGTTGGCTGGGTGTCTCGATCGACGAGCGCACGGAGTCCTGCTGGGCTGATCGCAGGCAGGCGAGGAGCTGGACAGTCCGCTCGGGCTGCACGAGGCAAAGGAGACGATCGACCGACGCTGCGGGACAACGGGTCAAGGCAGCGCGCATCTGCGCTGGGCTGCGCTTATCGGCGCCTGTCACCCCGAGCGATTCGATCGCGAGTTTGAGCTCGTCGCGCTGCAGAAAGAGGAGGATTCGATCGAGGTTCTGGTCCATCAGACGACGCAGGGTGCTCGCGCGCCGTGGGCGCGTCAACCCTTGGCTCCAGCATCCCTGCCGTGGTAGCCGTGGACCCGAACGCTTGGCAAGCTCCCCACGATGTCGAACCTGCGGATACAAGGCGCTTCGCTACCGCAAGCGAGGCAAGGAGTTCGTGTGCCGCAATTGCGGCACCGTCATCGCAGAGGGAGCGATGGTTCACCGCGCGTCGGTGGACAATCGGCTTGGCCTCGGCGGTCGTAGCGCACTACCAGCCTGAGGCGCGGAGTCGAGAGCTGCTCGACGCGCTGCAGGCCGCGGAGCTTCATGCGATTGAAACGTTGGGCAAGTATGGGCTTCTGGAGGAGGAGCCGTGAGGCCGGGTCGGCGGCGCCACGCGAGCGCGAGGGACGTGCGCCACACAAACTGTGATTCGCGAATTGCCCTGCACGCTGAACCGCTCAACCAGCGCATCGTGCGCGGCCAAGCGCTTTCGAGCGTCCGGTACGATTGGCCGTGCGCTGATTGCCCGCGCAACCTTCATTGACAGCCGCCGCGCCAACGCAGAGCATTGCCGCCGCGAACCACAGCACATCGCAGGCAGCGAAGCCCCCTGACGACTCAGCAGCAGCGTTGCCTTCTCGCCTCGGAGCATCATCGTCTTATGCAGCACTCGGATGTACGCCGTTTCTCCTCCGCACCACGACAGCCTCGAAGGACACCCACCGCCGGAGCCACCCTGGCAGCAGCAGCCCTCGGCGCGTTGCAGCTGGTTCGGGCCCCCGAGGTTCAGGCCCAGACCACGTTTCGCGGGCAGGAAATCTACGACATGGCCCGTGCGGGAATCGATTTGACCGACAGCCAGCTGCGGCTGCATCAGGCCAATGAGAGATTCGGAACCATGTACTCGCACTTCGCGCTGACCAGCAGGTGGGCCCCCGGAGAGTTCGTGATGGCCGACGGTACGCGGCTGAGGGGCAATCTCGCGCGCAATCAGGTGCTGCTCGGAGGCGGCTGGGGCGACACCGAGGAAGGCATGTTCTTTCTGGGAGCGCACATCGACCAGCTCGCGGCTGTTGGGCGACCGGGACAGGACAAGCAAAGTGACGCCGATCGATTCAAGCCGGGGGGCGTGGCGCAAATGCTCTACTACCTGGGCGGATCGGTCGCGGGGGTGCAAGCGAGCGCAGGCATTCTTCTCAACGAGATGGGAGCCGAGCAGCTGAGCCTCGACGGCTATGGCAACTTCGCTGCCGAACGCAGCAATTCGCCGCGCCCCGGGTCGCCTCCGGAAGTGCAGGACCCGAGCCGCCGGCACAACCCCCCCAACTCCGCGCTGTTCACCCTGTACGACGGTCACACGGGTGCCTACCTCGCCATCACCTACGGCGATCAGGAGCAGAGGTTGATGACGGAAAGCTGGACGGGCAACAGGACCTATCGCACGGAGCGCGTAGGCTCCGGCATCCAGGATCTTCGATTCAATCTCCAGCCTCTCCGCCACTACCTTCCGGCCGGGTTCGGGTTGCCCTTTGCCACCATTGCACGCTACGATCGTCCCCTCACGGAGCTCTCGCCATCGCCCCAAGAGCAGGTAGCCCACAAGACCACCGACTTTGCTTTGGGGGCCGACGACGTCTTGCAGGGAGGCGTACGGTGGCGAGCGGTGATCAATCAGGATGGCCGATTGCGGATCGCAGAGCTCGGATATGTGGAAGAGTTCCGGATCGGCAGGTTCGGTCTGCTGTTCGGAGCGCGCGCCATGGCCGTCAATCGCACGGGCTCCTACGAGCCTTCGGGCGAGGGATTTCTCAAGGCCAGCCTCCTGCGCAAGCGCCCCGATGTCGAGGGGCGGGCCACGCCCACCTGGTTCGGCCTGTCCGGCTCGTACTCGTACAATACACCCGACAGCACCACGTTCATTCCAATCCCCAAGGCCCACGTGGTCGGCGTGCAGCTGGTCTATGGGCCCACGGAGGTCACAAAACCCCTCATCCCACTGGTTCGCGCCGTCGACGGCCGCAGCTCGAGGGAGGAAGACTGATGCGAACGCACCTCCGCTTGTCTTGGATTGCGGCACTCACGCTGCTTGGGGCTTGCGCTCCGCTGGAGGCTCCGGTTGACGACGCCGAAGGAGCGAGCCGTTATGCGCTTGAGCCACTGCTGCGCCCCGGCTCGCGATTCCTGTGCCCCGCGCTGGAGCTGCACTTCGAGTTCCACGCGTTCGGCGACGCCATCCAGGCTGAAGTGAGCCAGGCGCGTCAGCCCGATGGAACCCAGCTCATCCACATTGTGGGAACGCATACGATGCAGTTCGACAACGACTCAACTACGTCGGTATTCCACTGCGCCGGGTGGGTCGATGCCGCGAGCAAGGTCATTCCGGTCGAGCTGCCTCAGGCCAACATCGCGCCGCTCGCGCTGCAGTCGGTGCGTCTGCTGCCGTTTGCCAACGGCACGATGGTCTACGGCTGGAACCCGAATGTGGCGACGGCACTCTGGTGGAAGCAGGGGGCCGGCTCTGCGGTGGAGCTCGACATCCAGAGCCTGTCGGGCAGCATTGGGGTTCGCGCGGACCAGGCAGGGCCGGTAACCATGACCAGCACCTCCCCGGCCTCCTTCCAGAAGTGGGTCATCGATGCAACCCCCAAGGTCGCGTCCGATGGACCACCGGTCACGTACGCGCTTCCCGCAGGCGCAACGATGGGACTTGTGCGGTATCTCGATGAGGTCGCGCCCGGCATCTTCGCCTGGGTGCAATCCTCGCCGACAACCAACAGCCTGGAGTACTTCCGCACGGATCGGCAGGCCCCCGCGACCGTTGCCTTCACCGATACGAGCATCCGGCGTGTGTCTCGGAATTCCAGCACGGGTCACATCGAGATCGTTGCTTCGAGTGCCTACGACTGGGACGCGGACGGTGCAGGAGCGGTGGCTTCTTCGGCTCTCCCGGCCCAGGCTCTGGGATATGCGGCCTGGCAGTTGACCAAGAGTGGTATTGGCATCTCGGAGAAGGCGGAGCCCAACCCCAACGCTTCAAAGCTCCGGATTCCTGTCGGCTACCAGGTCGCATGGCCTGAAAGCGGTGCCTTCGTGGTGCGAGACACGCCGAGCACGCCCTGCTCGGAACGCGATTCGTGCCGCGCAGTTGCCGAGCACTACCTCCTTGGAGCGGTGCAATCAGGCACACAGCGATACGGTGTGTACTACGCGTGGCCCTGGCTGGAGAGCACGGTTCGCCCTTTGATTGTCCTCGCTCCGGTACCTTGAGGATTCCGGTTGCCTCGTCGCAACCGGAGCGAGTCGGCCGCGCACGTTGCACCAGCGGCCACCTTGAGGCGGCCGCGTTGACAAGGCGCGCCCGTGAGACTGCGTGAATCCAATGGAATCGATCGGGATCCGGGTCGACCGAATCGTTGCGGAACCATGGAAACGACGACTCGGACCACCCGAATCGTCACGACCCCCGCCAAAGGCCTGGCTGGGTCATCGGTTTCATCGAGGGCCCACATACCAAGCGAGACGGGCCACACCCGATGTTGCCCCTCCACGGTTCCGAGGACTGGGCTCGTCTCATCCCGAGTAGCCCGCCTCGAGCAGGGAAGCCACGACCTGGTCCCGACCTGGTGCGACGGCACAATCGCCCGCAGAGAGGGGGCCGCGGGATCGAGCGGTGCTCACGCCTGCCACCTCGCCGCCCTTCGGGGAGTCAGCTGCCACCCAACCCGTTACGACGTCGTAACAGGTTGACCCTTCGCGCCTTTGCCCTTGCTCAATCCGCGCCCGCTTCAGGGCTCTCGCACACCAGCTTCGCACACGCGTCGGCTGCTGGGATCGTTGTCTCTCGAAGCGAGCTGTTCGCAATCGTCGCTGCAACGGTCATCGCACAGCCCGCCCCGCGCGGTGCCACCCTCGGCGCTATCGCTGCGTTGCCGTCGCCGTAGGCTATGTCGTACTCCTCCGCAACCCCCGCACACGCAGTCTCCACCCGGATGTGCACTGGCCCCGGAGGCTCGATCCCGGAGGGAAGCTCGTGGCGTACGAAGAACACCTCGCCTTCGCTCACGCTGATCGCCCCACGGTCCCCGCACGTCACGGTCGACGGGTCCGCAGTCCCCATGGCGTCTGCGCGAATCAGGCAGAGCTTCGGCCTTTCAGGGAGCTTGTCCGAGCAGCCGACCACGGAGCACGCGATGAGCAGAAGAAGAATCGTTCTCATCAGTTCGCCTCCGGCTCGCGCCTGCCCAGCTCGAACAGAGTGACATCGATGGAGAAAGCTGCGCCATACTGAAGCGCGTCTGCAGCGGGGCCATTCCACGACGACTCCCAGGCCCGGAATCCAGGCCGATAGACCACGAACGGGCTGAAGCTGAACGGCGAGTCGCCCAGTCGATACCGGAGCCACAACCCCGGAGCCAGCACCGTTGTCAGGCGGGGACCGGGCAAGCGCCCGTCCTTCGATGCGTCGTACTGAAGAAATGCCAGAGGATCGATCAGCGACACAAACAAGGCGTCCGGGCGGAGCCAGCTGGTGCTGTCGCTGCGCCCCCATGCGACGTCGACACCCACCGGCATTGCCAGGGTCGGCGCCATGAAATACGCCTTGTCGAGCCTCTCCTTGAACACCCCGTACTGGCCGCGCCTGCTCTCCCCTCCAAAGGCAACGCCAGGGAACGACGCGATCGACACAGTCGTCGAGCCGTCGACCCCCTTGCGCTTCCAGCCGCCCGGCGGTGAGGCAGCCTCGTCGATGGTGCGCGCGAGGTGGTCTGGGTCTCGATCGCTCGCCACTGCAACGAGTACTCCCAGGTGGCGGCCGAGCCTGCCAACGATATCCGCGCACTGGCTATTCGCTGCGCAAGCCTTTGCCGTGGCGCGCCGCGCAGCGGCCATGGAGCGAGTCGCTGCCGCGCCCCAATCAGACGCGAGCAGCCCTTCCGCCAGCTCCAGTCCGCTTGCCAGGTCTCTCACAGTGGTGCGCGCACGAGACAAATGCTCTCGGATGTCCGGTATACCTGGGATCTCGACCAGGACGAGTTTCGGGTCCGTTGCGCTCTCGATCGCGCCGAGGGCAGCATCGGCCTCGTTGAGCGCCGCGTGCGCCAGCGCCAGCGCCGCCCTGGCATGACGCACATAGAGGCTGTTCTGGGCCTGGCGCGCTTGCGAGGCCACCAGCTCCTGCGTTGCCCGGATCACGTCTGCCGCGGACTTGCCATCCGCGATCTTCGAGAGATCCGGAAGCGGGACTTTGGGCACCTCCGGAGCAACCAGACTCTCCTTTGCCACCTTCTCGTACGCGTCGAATGCGGCTTGCGTCGCATCGATCGCGTCAGCGAAGGCTGCGATGGCAGGCCCCATGGTGCCCCGCAGCCTCAGCACGGCCTTGAGTCGAGGGCCCATCTCAGGACCTTTCGGCGCCCCGCTCGGCACTTGTCCTACGAAGATCGGCGTGCAAGCCGCTGTCCTCGCCAGCCCACCGATCGCCAGCGCTTCGCCAGCCAACGTGGGGTCCGATATCGAGTTTGTGACCGCCTTCCGGTACGTCGTCACGATCGATGGCAGCGACGCGGCGCACGCCGCCAGCTGGAACCGCAGGCTGATGAGCCTTCCGTCGGCCATCCTGTTCGCCGACGTCACAGCGCTGGAGAGGTTCGACAGCGCTGTCGAGCCATTGGTGCCTCTCAACACGTCCGCAACGAAGTCATGGCCCGCCTTGCGAACCGCGAGAATGCTCCGGCACTGATCCTCATTCGCGTTGCCAGCGAGGTTGCAGCCGAACACGCTCCCCTGGCTCGGGGAGAAGTCGGAGAAGAACGCTGCTCCCAGCGCGAGCCCTCCCGCAGCCGCGGCCCAGCCCTTCACATCAGCGGCAATGGCACCTCGCAGCGCCTCGAGCTGCGTCTCGCCGCTGCCATACTGCAGCCAATCGATCTCCTGGCTCGCAAGGGCACACGTCGCGGGCAACCAGAAGGTGCGGATCTCAAGGGTCGGAATCGTGGACGGCTTCTCGTTGAAGCGGCAGAGATCCTTGCCGAGCCGGACCATGAACCACCCAACGCCCTCGCGCTTGGCGCGGTCCACGATCACCTGTGCGAGCGCCTTGCCCAGCACCGCTGCCTGTTGCTCAATGGCGGTCAGCGAGTATCCCGCCACCACGGCTCCCAGCGCGGACTCGCGCATCTCAGCCATGCCGTCCGCATCGTTGTACGCCTCCACGACATCGTTGACCTTCGGGATCCCGAGGTCCTCGCGCTCCTTGGTGCCGATCAGCCCGATGGCTGCGGCGGCTTCGGATACGGAGGGACGGAGAATGTCCCGCGCGTAGATGGCGATCGCCCGAACCGAGGGCCAATCAGCGATCACTGCAGCATTCGCCGCTGCCTCGTCATCGAAGTCACAAAACGAGTCCTTACCTGCGACGCAGAGTTTCTCGCATAGTCCTGCAGGCGGACCGATGATCCGCTTGACGTCGAGCGGTGGAGGCGGCGGAGCCGGATTGGCCTTTCCCTTCTTCTTGTTCTCCGCATCGATCCGGTCCTTGGCCCTCTTCTCGGCTTCCTTGAACCTCTTGTCGGCTTCCTTGAATTCCGCATCCGACAGCGGAGTACAAAGCTTCCGCACGCGTTGCGCGAGGTGAGCGAGGTTCGTGACCCGGTTCTTGTGCGAACCCACTCCATCGCGGTTGGCCGATCGATCGGTGACCGCGGCAGACGTGCTCGCTGCTGGCAAAGGTGCTGACGAAGCAGGCTTGACGGAGGCGGAGCCAAGACCGGGCGCCGGCTGCGTGGGGTCAGCTCCCACCTGCGGTCGGGGGGGCTGCGCCGCAGCAGTCATCGCAACCGAAACGAGCAGGACCAGAGCGGCCAACGTCAACCCGGCTCTTGCCGAGCTTGCCAGGGTCGTCTTTCGACTCATGAGCATCATCCTTCATCTTTCCTGGGCACAGTTGCGAGCATGCACTGCGTGGCAAGGTCCCCGTCGAAGGGGAAACCTGCGTCGATGTCGCGTCCCGCGGCATGAATCTGGCCCACATGGAGCCCGACGACACGGCCATCTCGAAGAAGCGGGCCCCCACTCATGCTCGGCGCTCCCACTCCCTTGGTGTATTGGATCCAGGGACTTGCATATCGTCCTTCGAGATTCGTCGCTTCGAGCGGTCCGTCCATCGCGCAGCTCAGGAGCTCGAGCGAGAAGTCGCCTGTCGCGGGCACTGCGGCGGTTTCGTAGGCGTCCGCAGCTTCGAGCGCATAGGCAAGGCGAATCACCGCCAGGTCGGCGTTTCGCCACTGCGTGGGATAGGCGAGCGCCATCGCCTGGAAGCGGAATCTGCGAGAGCCGTCGCTTGCGAGTGCAGCCAGGGTGACCGCCTCGGGCGTAGGGACTCCTGCCAGGCGCACGTTGTGCGCTGCGGTAATGACACAGGCCGGCCATGCCCGAAGGATGAACCCGGTGCCAACCGACGAGCAGGTATCGACTGCAAGCCGGAACTCGCTTTCAACCTCGACCACTGGGACAATCGCCCGATCAGGCCACCCTCCCCCTGCACCCTGCCGAAGCATACACCTGATAATGTCGGCCCGGTCGTCCGTCATTGTCCTCTCCCATCCAATCCTCAGAGAGCGCGCCGCGGTTCCGGCACATAGCCAACGACGTTGCGGGAGTCAACAGCTCGATGAGACCGGCTGGGAAAGCCTTGTGCAAGAGGCAAGCTGTGGAATTACGTGTTAGGGAATTGCCACCTATTCGAGCCGCTGTCCCCGCCCTGCGCCAGCCCCTGATCTCACCAGCTCCAGCAGCTCCTCCGCTGTCAGCCGTACCGGTGCATCGCCCCCCCTCCAGCAGACTCTCAGCTCCCGCTTGCGCCCGTTGAGCTCCAGGCTCACTTCCTCGATCGTGCCCGCTGCAACGATTCGGTAGACGGTGACAGGATGGCGCTGGCCGATGAGGTGCGCCCGGTCCGGGGCCTCATCCTCGACCGCAGGGTTCCACGGCGCCCGCGGCAACCAGCAAACGCCCGGCTACAAGCCTTCCCCTCTCTGTGGCCTCCGTGTCCTCGGTGGTTCCACTCAGGTTGGGCACAAGAGCGCCCGCCCCTCAAATCTCCACAAGATACAACCGATATCGATCGCAGCCCCACTCGAGCGTCGCCGTGAGCGACCAGCGCCCTTGCTCGTAGCTGGCCCCGCACCCGGGCTGCGCCCCGATGCTGTCGCAGAACTTCCCCGACGGCGCTGTCAGCACCACCGCCAGCGAGCCGCACGACGCATTGCCGAGATTCACCGATTGCAGCTCGACGAACATCGGCTTGCCATCCACCTGGGCAGGCAGATCCACGCAGAAGTGATAGGTGCGCCCCACCTCGAACGTCCGATCCCCGAGCGTCCACTCCGCCCCTGCGGACTTCTTGATCATCATGCCGTCGTCGCAATTCACCTGCGACCCAGCGTCCGCATCCCCACCCGCTTCGATCGACCCCTCTGCCATGGCCCCGTCCGCAGCGCCATCCACCGCGTCGCCCGCAGAATCGCGCGGTCCATCGCCCTGCGCCGCGTCGCCAGCAGAGTCCAGTACCGCGCCGTCTTGGACCCCCTCCGCGATCCGGGCATCCTGCCCGCACGCCGTCGCAGCTGAACCCAGCGCGACAAGCACCCAGACCCAAACCGATCGGATCCATCCACCTTCCCATGCAGGAGCCTGCGATCGCTGATGCTGTCGCGTGTCTTCGAGCATGATCCGGAAGCACCGGCGGTATCGGCGGCTATCCCTCATCGTGGCCGAAGTAGAATGGATTCCTGTGCTTGAAGCTCGTGACCAATCGCTCGCAGTAGTCCTCACCTTGGAGCTCACTTGGCACGTTCTTCGGCACAGTAACCACTGAGTCTGGATCGGCCGGGTCGAAGAGCACAATGCCCATTACTTCATACATTTCCGCGGCTTCCTCAGGTCGACGTCTGCCCGTGATCCCAGAGAGCAGCGTCACGGCTTCGCCGAGTACGGTGCCAAATGCACGTGATGGCTCGGAAGAGCTTCCGAGCCCGAGGAAGAACAAATGACCGCAGACCGCAAACGGGAATCGTTTGTGCAACTCAAGCGCTTCCATGACCATGTCGCGGTAGCGGTTCTTGAGGTTCTTGCGCACATCGAACAGCAGCCCCTTGGTCCCTGACGAGAGCAGCAGCCCGTGCTTCTCGTCGGACAGGTAGGCATCTACGCCCTTGGTGCCATACCCTCCCATGAACTGCTTGTCCCGACCCCGTTCTGGCGCTCGCGTCCCGGTGAGCCCCGAGGAACGAATACGGCTGGCGACGGCGTCCGTGATGACCCTGCTCGCGCGCTCCGTGTAGTTCTTCCTCGCTGCGCCACTCTCATCGGCGGGAGCTGGCACGCTCCGCAGCGCTGTTACGATCTCCTCGCGAAATCCCATTACCGCGCCTTGCCCTTCGAACGACCCATGCGCCGCATGCGCAGAAGATGCCTTGCCTCCGAGAGACGCTCAATCTGCTCCACTGCGAGTCCGATCTCGCCCGCCAGGAGCGTTCGGTCAGCGACGCCCACTGCTAGCTCGTAGTGGCCGCTTCGCAGAAGCTCGTCGGCTTCTGCCATCGCTTTCCGGACCGAAGCACTCATCGTGGTGGGTAGCACGATCCTCGCGTGGCGCATCTCGGTCGGCTCGAGCTTCAGGATCCCTCCTCCGTAGCTCCTGCCCTCGATTTCGAGACTCAGCAGAGTCAGACTCGAATGCATGGCGAACGCAACGACGTCACCGCGCAGGCCCTTGCGAAGGCGCAACCCGTGCAGCGAATTGGTGTACACGGCACGCGCCTCATTGAAGGCAGCGCGGGGACTTGCGCCATTCATGTAGGCGACGAGTACGTCGGCCTCCACGAGACCCGGCACCTGCCACCAGGGCTCGCGAACCCGGCACTTGTACCGGCTCGGCGTTCCTCGCGCTTCTCCCTCGTGCAGCCAGGCTTTCAGCGCCTTCCCACCGCGGCTGAACAAGTCATCTTGCGGCACCACCAGATGGTGGGCGATATCACTCGCCTCCAGCGCCGTCAGATCGGAAGCCTTGAATGCGAGGCCACGCAGCGACTTGCTGCTTCTCACGGTCGGGCGAAGCCAGGTGGGTGGCAAGCCGCGACGCGAAGCGTCGGCCAGGGTCCGGTGAAAGAACTCGTTGTCGCCCGACACGTATCCGTTGGTGAGCGTGCCGAGATCGCTCAGTTCGACCACCCCGGTACCGCTGCAAGCCAAGCTCCACGCCTCGCGTTGTGCGGGAAGCAGCAGAGCTTCGGCGAAGCGCGCCCGTGGCAGCGCGGAGATCATGACGCCCGCGGACGGATCCGCCGAGCCTGCGTTGCCTTCGATGTGCCCCAGGACTCCTTCAAGATCACGGGCAGACACGAGCCGGACACCTTCGCAATGCCCTCCACGCGATCGCGCAAGGAGGATCGCGGTCTCGACGAGCGCTTCATCGAAGTAGTTGCTCTCCGACACCAGAAGAGAAACCGACTCGAACTGCTCGGTCATCGCCCGCAACGTTGGCAGCCCATACTGTGTCTGGAGGATCTCAGCCGGAACCACCATCGCAAGGTCCCCGCCCGGCGCCACGAACTGCATCGCGTGAAGCAGAAATGGCGCCCAAGACGACGTGAGTCCTGTCAGACGCACCCCCACGCGCAAAGCTGATTCCAATGCGCGCCGTCTGGACTCCCCCGTGAACCGTTGGTACCGGATGAACGGGGGATTGCCGACCACCAGGTCAAACGCTTGGTGGTCCGCAGGATTGAGCGTGAAGAAGTCGGCTTGAAGCAAGGTGGCATCCGAACCCTGCGAGGCAAGACGCCGCCGCGATTGGACGAGCGCTTCGGAATCAACATCGCACCCGACCACGCGACCAATACCGGCCCTTGCTGCCGGCGCGAGGAATCGTCCGTCGCCACAGGATGGATCGAGCACGGCCCGTCGCGGCCTGCGCACTCCCCAACGAACAACAGCATCGGCCAGAGATTCGCTCGTGTAGAACGCTCCAAGGGACTTCTGCCGGGTTGCGTGCGGTGCGGGAGAACGAGCCATCCTGTCCTCGATTCGTCGACGATCTGCGTGGCGGTGTCAAGCCTGGTGCCCGGGCGGGCGGAAAGGAAATGTCCGCCCCATAACTCGGCGCCGCCCCTTGACCTCCTCTCGCATCCACGGGTACGACTTGTGACAGACGTTGTCTTGGAGGTTCCCATGGTTGCCTTGGCTTCAGGTTGGACGCGCGCATTTCGGTTCTTCGTGGGCGCAGCTACGGTCGTGGCTGCTGCGGGCCTCGGGTGCGGCGGCGAAGGCGGTACCAACTCCGCGAACCCCACGGATCGCTGCGCCGAGATCGTCGCGCAGATGGCCAAGTGCTACCCGGACTTGCCTGCGCAGGGCACCTGCACCGCCGAAACGATCGAACGGTTCGATTCCTTCAACGTCTCGACCCTGAGCTGCACGGCCTTGGACGACATGGGCAAAGCCGACACCTTCGCCTATGGCGGTTGCGGCCAGAACGAGCACGTCTGCGGCTGGATCTTCTGCTGCGCTGACTACAAGATCACCCGTTCGCCAGCAGCCTCGGACTGGGACATCGTTCAGCTCGTGGACACCTACCAGCAACAGATGCCCTCTGAGGTCGCGCAGGAGCAGAAGGCTGCCACCGACGCCGACTTGTCTTCCGGTGTCTCGTGGACCTGGGAGCAGAGCATCGTGCCGAGCCCAGGAGGCTCGTCGGTCCCCATGGCCGTGGAGCTCAGCGAGCGCGTGATCGACCTCCCCTACGCCACGTTCGTCGCCCGTCTTCCAGCCGAGCAATGGGGAACCCGCCTGGGCTACTACATCGGCGGAGAGGTCCGGGTGAATCAGCAAGACGCCCAGGGGCGCGCCATCCGGCAGGTCGAGCGCATGGTCCTCAGCCCGTTGCCCTGTGGCGCTGACCTGCGCCTCGGCAACAACGACATGACCAAGGCCGAGGTCATCGTCTATGGCGCTGACCGCGCCAAGGTCTACTGGCGGGTCTACTTCTCGGACAATGACAGCACCGAGTCCGACGTCGGCTCTGTCGAGTTCCAGAGCTACGATGCTGATCGCACCCTGGTGCGCTTCCACTCCGCGCACCGTCTCAATGCCCCGCTCGGAGTCCACATCTCGAACGACATCGTCCAGGTCGTGCTCCAGACCTACTTCCTGGACCACATTGACCACTACGCGAAGATCGTCTTGAAGTGACGGCCGAGGGCGCGGGTCACGACCATCGGCTCACAACCGTTCGCGCACCGCTGCCACATCTCGTACGTCCATCGCCATGCGCCCTCGCTCCAGCAGGATGAACCGGGTGCATGCCGCTGCCGCAAACTCGAGATCGTGCGTGGCTACCACCATCGCCGCATCCAGCCCGGAAAGCAGGTGCGCCAACGCACGCTTGGCAGGCGGGTCCAGGGCCGCAGACGGCTCGTCGAGCAGCAGCAGCGGCGGGTTCGACACCAGCGCCCCGGCCAGCGCAACCCGTTGCTTCTGCCCATGCGATAGGTGGTGCAGCGGCGCCTGTGCGAGCTCGCCCACCCCCAACGCTTCCAGCGCTTCCCTTGCCCGCGTCGCTGCTCGCTGGGGCGACATCCCCCTGCGCAACAACGCAAACGCGGCATCGTCGAGGACTTTGGGAAACAGCAGCTGATCCTCTGGCACATTGAACAGGAACCCAACACTCTCGCGTACCGCCTGCAGCGTCCGGTGCGTCAACGTGTGCCCGCATACCCGCAATGCGCCTTCGTGCTCCACCAGGCCGACCGACGCCATCAGCAGCGTGGTCTTTCCCGACCCGTTCAGGCCCACCAGCGCAACGCGCTCTCCCTGACTGATCGAGACCATGAGATCATCGACGATGGCCGGGCCGTGCGCTTCGTAGCGCACGCTGACATGGTCGAGCTCGAGCGCAGGAGCGGTCATCGGACAAGCTCGTAGCGCATCGCAGCCGCAAGCGCGAGCGCAGCCAGAACCAGGAGCATCGTTGCGGCGTCGCCTCTCCGCGCTGTACGCGCTCCAAACGAGGGGAGCTCCTGCTCGCAGTACCCGCGAACCTCCATCGCTGCCGCTACACGCTCTGCGCGCAGCAATACACGCGGCAGCCATACCTGGGGCAGGGATGCCAGCACGCGCCAGGCTGCCATCCCGGAGCCGGATGCGCCGCGTACCGACATCGCCGCAGCGATCCTGCGCGTCTCATAGCCGAGTGCTGCGGACTGGTGCACGATCTGAAGAAGGATCGCCGAAACCAGCGATGGCACCGGAAGCCGGAGCAACCCTTCCCGAAGCTCACTCGCCGTCAGCGTGGTCACCGTGGCAATCGATACCAGCATCCCGGCCAGGCCGCGCGCAAACACGGATATCGGAATCCTAGCTGCGCTCGTCCAGGTCTCAGCCCCCGGATCGCCGATCAAGAACGGAAGCAGCAGAAAGTAAGGCAGAAACAGGACGCAGCCGAGCACCAGCGCTGCACGAGCCAACCGCAGCGGCGTGCGGCATGCGACCAGCCACAACAGCGCTGCCGAGCCGATCAGGGCGACTCCCAGCCACGATGTCGCCGGGGCGAGCATGCACGCGCCAAAGACCGTTGCCCCTGCGACCATCCTCGTCTGGGGTGCGAGGTGCGAAACCGGGCCGTGCCCGCACCCCCACAGCTCGTGCAGCGAAGCCCGCATCGGAGCTACGCCTTGGTGGCAGATACGAGGTAGTGCGTGTCGGTGTCGATGGTCTGGGTGACCTCGAATCCGAGCCTCGCGAGGACCTCGGCCGTGTCCGCCGCAGGCACGAGAATGTCGTTGTGGACAGCTGGGCCAGCCGACGCATGAATCTCATTCACACGCGCCCGCCCGATCAGGTGCCACACGTGCAAGCTCCCGTTGGACCGAAGGACTCTCGCAAGCTCCGCACCGGTCTCTGCAACGTCATCGAAGTGGGGCCAGACCGAGTAGCACACCACCCGGTCGAACGAGTCCGAGCCGAGCGGAAGGCGTCGAGCATCGGCCACGTGCCAGGTCACCCGCTCATCCGCAACCTTGCCCCTCGCCACCTCGATCATCCGCGGCGAGAGGTCCACCGCAACCACCCGTCCGCGCGGTCCGAGCCGCCGGAGCAGAGCCTGGGTGAGATTCCCCGTGCCGCAGCCCACATCGACAATGGTCTCCTCAGGCCCTACGCCCATCTGTGCGAGCCCCGCATCGAGCTTGCGGCCGAGCGCCTCGAGGTCGTCCCACCCATCCCACTTGTCCGCGATACCATCGAAGAACCCAGCTTTTGCGCTGCTCATGGTGTCTTCCCTTCTTGCGCCGCCGGCGATCGGACGACAGAGCGACCTACCCTTGCCACTATCGGCACCACAATCGCCATCAGAATCAGCCCAGGCCATCCGCTGAGCAAGGAAAGCCCGGCCATGAAGGGCGCGGGCAGGTGGATGAAGAGCGAGAAGGCGTAGACCAGCCCGACGTAGACCGCGCGCCCCAGCAGCAGAGCCGGAAGGAGCACGATCCAATCGTTGATCCGAGGCCAGCGTTGCTTGACCAGTGCGATCAGGCCGACCATGAGCCCGAGCTCGATGGCCATGCTCGGCGCGATCGGAGGGTAAAACGGCGGCATTCCCGTGAGCGCCCCGGACAGCAGGGGCGTGAGAACGCCGGTCACCGCTGCCGGCGCAGGCCGCACAAAAAAGCCGAGTGCCACCAAGGGCAGGTACATCGGCATGAACGCGTGGCCGAGATGCACGAGGTGGAACAGGACGGGCAGCAGCAGCGCTGCCGCTCCGAACAGGCCGCAGTACGCTAGATCGCGAGGGGAGATTCGTCCCTTCACGGCGCCTCCGGGATGCCCCGTGGGCGTCGGATCGTCGCACGCAGCGTTCTCATTCGGAACTCCATTCGCTCTTGCGCGCGCGAGCTTACGATCCTGCCCATCACAGCACCAACCTCAATCCGGCGAGCGCGTTGAATCCCGGCATCGTGTAGTCCTTCACGTAGGCGTAGCGGCTATCGAGCAGATTGCGTAGCGCGACATAAGGCTCCACCACCAGATCGCGATCGGGCTGCTCACGCCGGGCCCGCACGGCCAGATTGAGCACCAGCACGTCGTCCATCCGATCTCGGCTGTAGTTGCTCATGTAGAGCCCGTGAACCCATTCTCCTTCGAGAGCGCTGCGCAGCGTCCAGCCTCCCATGGGATGACGCAGCTCCACGCCGAAGACTCCCCTCGCGGACGGATTCTGCTTGGTGTAGCGCCCCACGTCCTGCCAGCTTCCTCCGGCGCGAACGGTGAGCGGCCCGAGATCGCGGGCGACGACTTGCGCCTCCAGCCCGACCACGGTCGTGTGATCGATGTTGACCACCTCGGCCGCAGGCCAGACGCCAAAGTACTTGATCAGGTTGTCGACGTCATTGCGATACCAGGCCCCGGACAGCTCGAGGTGCCGGCTGCTGTAGCCGAGTCCCGCGTCGGTTCCCAGGGACCGCTCGGGCTTGAGGTTGGGATTGGCAGTCGGGAACGGGAGGTACAGCTCGCTCAGGGTCGGCTGGCGGAAGTTGCGCGACGCTCGCCCGCGCACGTACCACCCATTCCCGAGGGACCAGCGGAAGCCGCCCTTGTACAGGAACACGAACCCGTAGCTCGCGCTCACCACCTCGCGCGTCCCGCCAATCAGCTGGAGCCCTTTCACCGGCTCGACCGTGAGCTGGTCGTACCAGGAGGCGGTCTGCTGCGCGCGAACCGGCATCCGCTCGCCGGTGACACGGTTCTCCGCGCTTGCATCGGCGCGGTCGACCGCAGAGCCCACCAGGAGCCTGGCCGCGGGATGAAGGCGCATTTCGCTCTCGAGGATGGCTCCGCTGGTGGTGTCGACGGACCGGAATCCATCGTAGAGCTCGTGCCTGCCGACATTGAAGAAAGGCTGAGCGCGTAGGCTCACCGCGTCCGAATGCCAGCTTGCCTGGACCGAGGCGCGCTCGCGCCAGACATCGAAGAAGTGGTTGTCGTTCGGGTGCGTGACCGGACCCGGATCCGCGCCTGTCAGGTGCATTGCCTTTTCACGCAACGTCACCTCCCAGCCTGCGCCGAGCCGTGTGCGAACCGAAAATTGCCCGATAAGGTTGCTTCCGCCCGCCCCGACCCTATGGCCATCGGTGCGAAGTGCGAGCACGCCGCCGGACAAGCCGAATCGCCCTTCCTTTCCCAGCACGGCCGCGCTCTGGCGTAGCGTGTTGTAGCTGCCCACCGCGGAGTCGTTTTCCAGCTCCCACCCTTCCTGCTGTCGCCACCGGCTCCGGAGCAGAATGGCCCCACCCATGGCATTGGTGCCGTAGAGCACTGAATCGCCGCCGCGCACGATCACCGCCTCGTCGAGTAGAAACGGCGCATAGGCGTCGGGAATCGGGTGGCCGAACAGCCCCTGATAATCCGGCGTGCCGTCCTCGATCACCACGACCTGCGAGCTCGGGCTCCCGCCAAGACCCCGAAGGTGAATGCCGCCCGTTGCCCCAGAGCCGACCCCATGGATCCCCGCGCCCCGCGATGGCACGTACATGTCAGGCGCATCCTGGGCAAGCGCCTCTAGCAAGGTCGCCTTCGGACTTGTGCGCAGCCTGTCACCGGAGACCCGGACCGTGTCCGCTGTGCGATCCGCGCGCTGCTTGCGTTCACCGTCCACTCGCACCTGGATCGGCGCGAGCGAAGAAGATGCCGGGGAGGTCGAGCTGCTGGACGCTGGCGACGGCAGCGCAGTAGGGACCGGCTCTTGCGCAAGGCCCCACCTGCCGACCGCCAGGCCCACGACGATGACGGGGAGCAGCGCGTTGTTGCGCATGATTGCCCGCTAATGCCCGTAGGGGCCAGGAGTGGCGAAGTCCTGCTCCATGTCGGTCAGCGTCACCTCGATCCGCCGGAAGTCCCCGTAGCTGACCGCGTGCTCCGAGATTGTCTGGTAGCTGAACCAGCGAGGCACGTTCTCCGTCGGCCCGGAATCAGACGGAGTCCCCGGCAGCAGAGCTCCGCTTTCGCAAAGGCCTTTTCCGTCGATCGTTCCGGCCTCGGCCTGCTCCTGGCAGTACTTCGCTGCATCGAGCTTCTTGAAATGCACTCGATCCGAGCCTGGTGGACACCGCTGGGGAGAGGTCGATTCACCGTAGGCCAGCACGCCGGTCCAGAGGCAGCCATTGAAGCTCAATTCCCGGAGCATGATGCGCTCGTCGGTTTCGTTGACGACGACGACTTCGGGGTAGGCGCTGTCGCAACCCGACAACGCCAGGAGAATCCAGGCGCCTGCGACCCACGCGAACGAGCTGAAAGACAGACGGCTCATGGATCGCCAGCATCGTCTCCGGCTTCGACCCCGGAGTCTGCGCCACCCTCGGCTCCTCCGTCCGTGGTGACGCTCCCGGCGCACTGCGAATTCTGCGCGCGCTCGGCGTAGGCCTTGAATCCGTACTCCGGCCACAGCTGCAGAATGCGGTTGTACTGCTCCAATGGGATGGGGGGCACACCCTCGGGCGGGCACGGCCCCTGGTGGTTCGTCATGCCGATGGCGATCGTGCGCGTCTGCCCGCCCACGACCTCCTCAACGTTCTTGGTCGAGATGGGCAGGCTCTTCTCCGGGCTGCAGGTCGGGTCGTTCCAGGCAGCGACCATGAGCACGTAGTCGACCCCAGCAGGCACCTGCACGGCAGCGCTGGTCTGACCGATCTCGATCTTTCCGAACTGGCCACCCTGGTACGCGGATTTGCAGATGGTCCAGGGGGGCTGGAAGCCAGTGATCTGAGGGTTGCCGAAGTCGTTCTTGAGCTGGACCGTGGCGACGCCCGGGTCGTCGCCATCGCTGCTGCCGCAAGCGACAATCGAGGCGAGCGCGAAGGCGCTGAGCGGCAAGGCAGCGAGACGGGAGAGGTTCATGGGGCGGTACCGGTGGGTGGCACGATTCAATTTGAACGTGCTACCCATCGATTACGCGGTTCAATCCAGGCTGTCAACAACCGTTCGACCTCATCTCCGGGAGCTAGCGGCTGCCAGGTCTACCCATCGTCCCGCCCCGGCGGCATCGAGTCCTGTCCAAGCACGATCCCGAAGTGCTTCTGCGCGCACGAAGGACAGACGGAATGGGTCAGCTCTGCCTCGGAGTGCGCTTTGAGGTACACGTCCACCTGGTGCCAGTAGCCCTTGTCGTCGCGCACGTTCTTGCAGTGCGCGCAAATGGGCAGCAGCCCGCTCAGGAGCTTGACCTCGGACATCGCTGTCCGCAGCTCGACCACCCGATCCATCAGCTCCTGCTCCAGACGCCTGGCGTTCATCATGAAGAAGCTGATTCCGATTCCAGTCTCCAGCACGGTCGTCGAGCCGTACAAGAGCACCCGCTGCGCCACAGGATCGAAGATTCCCGATTCCGGCCGCACGATCGACAGCGTGATGTTCGCGATCAGCACGAGCGCGAACACGATGTGAAGCAGCGCAAAGGCCCGGTACATCGCCTGGCGCGGCGCAGGCCTCCACAGCAGCGTCGCAACAATGCACAAGCAGATGGCGACCAAGAAGCTCTCGAGGACCACGGTCCGCGCGACCAGATCTTCGTGGATCCAATGGAACCAGGCATTGGCGCCGACCGGCACGACGACGGTGAGATAGGCGGGCCGGGGGAGGGGACGCCGCCGCACGTGGCGGAGGGCTCCGTCCAATCGAAACAGCCCGCCAAGCCCGAACCCCACGTTCGCGAGCAGGATGCTCAGCCCCTCAGGCAAGGGATGCCCACGCAGGATCATGGACAGGTAGCCAAGGGCGAGCGCCCAGGTGCCCAGGGTCCACAGGTCAAACGCGGCGTAGGTCTTCTGCGTGAAACGATAGAGCAGGAGCGCCAACGCGAGCACCAGCGTGATCGCGAGGTCGCAGAAGATCAGCGTGCGGACGTCCAGGAGCACCGAGGACGAGCCTAGCACCCGTGTGTGCAGTGCCGTGGCGATTTGCGCAGGTCCAGAGTGCTCGTGGCGGGATCCCAATCTTGACATCGAAGAACAGGTCGCGTTTCATGGCCGCGATCGAGGCGCGGGAGCATGAAGTCGATTCTATCGTGGACCGTTCGGACCGTCGGCGACCAGCGCGTTGTCGCTGAGGTAATCAGCTCCAGTCCGCTTCGCGTCCAGTTCATCCTCTCGTTGGACGGCTCAGGTGCGCCGCAGCTGTCCGTCAACCGCGTCCGGCTGCAGCTCAAGCCCAAGGCAGAGGGATTCGTGGGCTTCTACGAGTACAACGGCGGCGGCGCGGCGTTGGGAAAGCACTGGGACATCGTCGCACGTCGCGGGGTAGCCCAGCTCGAAGCCCGCGTCTTGCTCGCGCGCTCCTGGGCCAAGGCAATCTCCGGCGTAGTCGCGTTTCTCGCCATCGCCTTGGTTGCTGCGTTTCCACTCGTCGGCTGGATGGCCGTGCGCAATCCCACGTTCGTTGGAGGTTTGTCGTTCCTGTCGGCCGCCGCAGCGCTTGCGTTGAAGCTCTGGGCCGAGCGCAGGCAGGAGGTCACCAACGCCGTACCGCTCCTGCACGCTTTGTGGCTGCCTCGCTACGAGCTGCCTGCGGGCGTGGCTCTCATGGCTCTGGCTGCGGGATTCTCCAGGCAGCTGGTGCTGGTCGAAACCCTCGACAAGCCCATGCGCATCGAAGGCGTGACCTTCTCGCCGGAATCCGGGATGGTGATGTGGAAGACCTCCTTCGAGCGACTCGCACGCGAAGCGCTGAAGAAGAACCCATTGCTGTGCTTCCGCCCAACGGATGGCGCTGACATCGCACCGATGTGCAACAACCTCGCAGGGCGAAGCGGCGCCTCGCTCATCGACAAGCGAGAGGTCAGCTGCAGCTACGCGCTGGGCGCAGGTACGCCGAACAGCGTTCCGGTGGTGGAAGTATCGGACGAAACCTGCAAGCTGCGACCTGAGTTTGCGGCGCCGCCGCCCATGGGAGTCTCCACGGAAACGTTCTGCGCTGGCGTGTCCGAAGCGCGGTCCACCCCCGAGCCTGGGAGTGCCAACGCAGGCAAGTGCTCGATCGAGGTGTTGAGACTGACCGAAGAGCCTGCGATGATTCTTCATCGGATTGCGGATGCGCCGGGGAGCTTGACGCTCAACAGGGAGCTGAAGTCGCCCATCGATCTCTGGATGAGGCTGCCGTGCATGGTCCAGCTCCTGGTTGGCGCTTCCGCCAAAGGACCCTGCACCGTGGCCATTCGCAACACCCCGGTTGACCTTCGAATCGGGAGTATCGACTCATCGCTGGTCTTGCCCGTACCTTCTTCGAGCCGGATCGAAGGGGTGACTTTCGTGCTTCCGTCGAACATCAAGACCGAGCTCCGCCGCGTCGTTCGAGTCACGGCAGGCCCCAAGAATCCTGCTACGATCCTGGAGTTCTCCCCGAGCGTCGATCCTCTGCTCCGCATGGGGCTCCTGGTCGTGCCGTCCGGAACCAGCATCGGATCGCCCGTATGCTCCGTCGGGTTGGACAGGCGAACCGTGGCCTGCTCCTCCGACGCTGCCAATTCCCGCGCTGGCTACTGCGATACCATTGAGTGCGGTTGTTCGCTCCAGAGCGCGTCCTCCTGCCAGGAGCCCTGCGAGTGGAACGGAGCTTGCGTGCGCGCGTGCAAGAGCATCGACAAGAAGCAGGATTGCTCCGGCAAGTGCTCTTGGAACGGAAGGGCCTGCGGCAAGCGCCAGGGCCTGTGCAACCCAAACCTGGGAGACTGCCCACCGTGAATCGATCGTGTCCCAGGGTCTTCGTCGCGGTGATCTCAGCCTTCGGGAGCCTCTTCGTGGCTTCGCCTGCCCGAGCTGACATGCCACGCCTGGATGTCCTGTTTCCCAGCGGCCAGGAGGCTCCAGCCCGCGTGTGCCTGCAAGCGCCGTCGTTTCACAAGACCTTCTGCCGTGGCCAGTCCCACACGAACGACTGCGAATTGAAGCCGAAGAAGAGCGCTGCCGATGCGCATTCCAGGGCCTGCTTCAGGATCGTCGGCGGAACGGCGCCAGAGCTGCGGATGATCCTCCAAGGCGGCAATCTCGAGAGGATTGACATCCGAACGCCAGATGCCCTGGGGCCAGGCCACCAAGGGCGCTCCCTGGTCTTTCTCTTCGAGCAGAAGCAAGGAATCGCATTCGATCCTCTACCCGTGACGATCAGCGTCGAGGCGACCGAGGAGTACGACGACGAAGCTCACCCGGTGTCGATCGAGGATGGAGTCTATCGGGCCGACCTCAAGCTCGTGCGCAAGCACGTTTCGCACAGGCTCGGCACGTTGCGGGATGCTCCCCCGGGATGCACTGCGTCCCAGGGCGCCTCGGCTTGCACCCAGAAGGATGGGGCAATCGTTGTGGACGGTCACCAGGGGCTCGGCGAAGCGACGACTTGCTGGGGCGATGACCTTTGCATGTACTGGCGGAGGCGGGGCGACGAGTGGGACTCCGGCGTCCAGCGTTTCTGGTTCATCTGGGCGCCGCCTGCCTGGAATGCCGGACCGCAGTTCGGCCTGCCGGAATTCGCCTTCGATGGTTATGAATGCAAGCGAGAAGTCCGGAAGGTGGAGGACGCCGACGTCCGGGAGAAGAAGGCGAATGGGACGGCGGCCCCGGAGGCGCAACCCACCTTCACCGTCCGGTGCCACGCCCGCGACACACCTGTGCAGCACTTTCCCCTGGCAGGACGCGTGATCCGTCGCCCCCTCTATGGCGACGATGCACCATCGACCGTCTGGAGCATTTTCGTCGACAGCTTCAAGTCGCGCGTCGAGGCGACCCTCACGGATGCGCCGATCGCTGTCAGGCTCACCTCGCCTTGTATCCTTGGCCCGGAGCGATGGTCGCAGTGTCCCACAATCACCTTGCGCGACGGGTTCGGCGTGAGGTTTGCCGTGCCCAATACCATGCCGCCGCTTTCTCCCTGGTCCTACGCGAACGGGCTCAAGCCGAAGACAGGGCTCACGGTCGAGGTCGAGGATCGGTGGACTCGCTTCCGGCAGGGGTACCTCGTTCCCAGAGAGGATGGGACGGTGGAGGTGCCTGGCATTGAAGAGTATCGTCGGCATCAGAAGTCGTTTCTCGGCGGCTCGGCAGGAGGAATGTTCCGCTTCTTCTCCGGCGTCCGTGGCTCGACCCCTGTCGGGGCGTTCCTGTCTGCAAAGCCTGTCGACGCGATCGAGTTGATGCTGCGCGCTGAGCTCATCACTGTCTATGATGTACCCTCTCTTGGGGGGAAGCCGGAGGAGAAGCTGGGAGGGCGTCTGGGGCTGGGATGGGTTCTGCCTGTGTACGGCGTGCCGTGGTGCACTGAGATACGTTGCCGTCTCGTCGCCATCCCAGAGCTCATGTTCTCTTCTGCATTCCCGAGCTCCCAGGTCAGCACCACGGACAAGCAGCTAGCGATTGCCCCTGGCCTGCGCGGTATGTATGAGATGGACTTTGGGTCGACGCGTTGGGCGTTCGGCGCGGGCTCCTATTTCGAGACGTCAACGAAACAAGCGTTCTACGAAGGATGGCGGGGGTGGGCTCTCGGGCTCGTGGCCGACGTCGGAACCCGCGTATTCTGAGTAGCTGACCCGGTCGGCGGGACTTCAGAACACCCCGACCACCGAAACGCCCCCAGAATGGCTCCCCATCCAGGGGCTGACCACCGTCTTTCTCGTGCTCGTGCTCGTGCTCGTGCTCGTGCTCGTGCTCGGCTGCGCCTCCGCACTTCTCGAGGTCAGCAAGAGATAAGTGCCAATCCCGGCCGTGATCAATCCAACCCCCCCGACAATATCCCCCACAAGCGCCAATGACTTTGCGCTCGATGCATCGGACCCGTCGCTCGTCTCGGCAGACTTGGCCTTGGACACTCCGAGCAACCCCACCACCACCCCGCCCACGAACAGCGTGCCTCCTCCGATTGCGAGCACCGTCCCAAGTCCCTTGTTGCCCGAGGGCGGCGCCGTGGCCACAGGTGCAGCCGCCATGCGCTCCGTCGGGGCAGAGCCCGAAGCCGCAGGCGCAGTCTTCGGCATCGCTACCAGGTTGATCGCGATCTCCGCACTTGCCGCAGAGGCAACATCGAATTCCTTGACGAACGGCTGGAATCCCTCGGCTCGAGCCTCGACCTTGTGATGTCCAGGATCCACGGGACGTCGCACCCCGATCGCTGCTGCCGCCAGCACCATCCCGTCGAGCTTCACTTCGAGGTTCGCCGGTGGAGAGGTGACCTTCACCACGGTCCAAGCGATCTTTCCTTCCAGCTCCGGGATCGCGGCTTCTGCAAGGGGGCGGTACTGGTTTGTCGACGCATCCATCGGGTCGCGCAAGAAGGCCCGGAAGCTCTCGAGCGCATCGACCAGGTGTCCGGTCTCCTTCTGCGCCATGGCAAGGCTGTAGCGGGTCAACGCCGAGGGGCGCAGGCTGTAGGAACGCTGGAACTTGTCGCGGGCCTCTTCCCACTTGCCAGCCTTGGCTGCCTTGGCGCCCTCGCGATACAGGTCGCGCGCAGCCGCAACATCGCCTGCCGCGGGCTGCCCCGACGCAGGCTGCGCCATCGCATCTCCGGCCGACACAGCCACCATCCAACCCAGGAGCAGTCCGGCGATCAGTCTTCTCACGGCAGCCACCGACTTCCATCCATCTCAGCCACGGCTCCGTTCAGCCCGCCCCAGAGCATGAATTCGCTGCCGCTCCACGCGCCTGCCCCGCGCCTGTGCTCTCCAGTCGGATTCCAGGCCGGAATCGACGTCCACGCGGAGCTGGTGGTGTCGAGCACGTATCCCCCTTGCACCACGGTCGTGCCCGTGGTCACGCCCCCTATCAGGAACAACGAGCTCCCTGATCGGGCAAACCAACCAGATTCGTAGGGCACAAGCGCGCGTCCACCCGAAGGCGCTGCCACTGGGAGCGGTGTATAGCTCTTGGCGACGATGTCCAGGTAGCCGCCATCATTGAGCGGGGCATTGTTGACGTCGTGTCCGCCCCAGATGAACAGCTTGGAATTGACCCATGCTCCGAACGCATGGCTCCGCTTGGTCGCCGTGGACGTAAACAGCTTTGCCCACTTGTTGTTCGCAGGCTGGTACTGGAACACGTCCTGGTTGACCGCGCCGTTCTGGTCTTCCCCACCGAACACGATCAGCCCATCAGCTCCGGCCCAGGCATAGGCCAGCCCAGACACGGCAGCCGGGGCTCCCGCAGTATCCATCGCAGTCCAGGTGTTGCCGACCGGATCGTACAAGCCACCGGACTTCAAGTTCCCGCCGGTTGCGCTCAAGCCGCCCCACACGAGCACCCGCGAGCCGGTCCAGACCGCGATCGGAGCAAATCTGCCGGCAGTCGTGGCCATCGCCGTTGGATTCCAGCTGTTGGTCGCTGGATCGAACCGCCCGCCCGTCGTGAACACCGCAGTGCCTGGCGTGCCTCCGCCCCACACCACCACCACCGACCCGGTCCACACGCACGTCGCCTTTGCGCGAGCTACCGGCGCTCCAGTCGTGTTCGTCGCAGTCCAGGCATCGGTCACCGGGTCATAGATGCCGCCTGTGTTCAGGTAGGTAGCGGTCGCCGGCACATGACCGCCCCACACGAAAAGCTTGGAGTCAGCGCGCACGCCGCAGGCCCATTCTCGCCCAGAAGGCTGTCCGGTCGTGGGCAGGGGCACCCATTCCGGTGAGCACTCGGAGTTGCTGCAGGTGCGTCCCTTCAGACACGCCCTGCCACACCCACCGCAGTTCAGCGGGTCCTTGGTGAGGTCCACGCAGGTGCCATTGCACGCGGTCATGCCTGTGTCGCACCCCGCGATGCACACGCCACCCGAGCAGGTCTGCACGCCTCCCCCGCAGTCTGAAGTGACGCAGCACTGGAAGCAGCCTCCCACGCAGCACTTCTGCGAGCACGCCGCGCTCTCGCACACGCCCCCGTTGCACGTGTTCGTGGTGCACGGGTCCGAGTCCGCACACTGCGTGTCATTGCAGCAGGCCGCACAGCTCGGGCCGCAATCGAGCGGTGTCGTGGCTGCACACTCGCACGTCCCCGCAGAGCAGACCGCTCCCGGCTTGCACACCGTGGTGCATGCCCCGCAGTGCGTATCGGTCGTCAGCGTCTCCTCGCACCCGTTCGTCGTGAGCCCGTCGCAATCGCCCCAGCCGGTGTCGCACACGATCTGCGACGCGGCGCAGTGCTGGTGCGGGCCCACCGCCACATTGCATCCGCCGCAGTTCAGCGGATCGCTCGTGGTATCAATGCACGACGTCCCGCACAGCGTCTCGCCGCCCGGGCACACGTTGGTGCAGCCAGAAGGTCCGCAAAGCGGGGTGGGGAGCTGACATTGCACGTTGCAGGCGCCGCACGTGCTCACGCTCGTCGAAGTCGCCTCGCACCCGGGTTGCGCGTCGCAATCGAGGAACCCAGTCACGCACTTGCACGCGGACTGGGTGCACGCCTGGTTGAGCGAGCAGACCGTACCGCACGTGCCGCAGTTCTGCCCGTCCACCGTGGTGTCGACTTCACAGCCGTTTCCAGGCTGGTTGTCGCAATCCGCAAATCCTGCCGCGCACTTGCAGACCGACACCGCACAATCCTGGTGCGCCGCGCACGTCTTCAGGCACGTCCCGCAATGCAGAGGATCCGTGCTGATGTCCGTCTCGCACCCGTTGCTCGCCACCCCGTCGCAGTCAGCCGTGCCAGGCGGGCACACGCACGTGCCGCCAATGCACTGGGCACCGAACACGCACGCATTGCCGCACGCGCCGCAGTTGTCTGGATCGGTCGCCGCATTGACCTCGCACCCGTCCACGATGTTGCCGTTGCAGTTCAGATACGGCAGCACGCAGGTCGGCGAACACTGATCCGGCGCCGTGCACGACGTCCCTGGGCAGCAGGTGTTGCCGCAGCACAGCCCTGGCTCGCAGCCCGGACAAGCCTCTGCATCCGCTTCCGGCGCGTCCGCTTCCGGCGAAGCTTCGGGCGTTTCCGGCGCATCGGCGACGTCGGGCTCCTCGCTGACGTCCGGCTCGCCGTTCACATCCTGCTCGGGCTTCTCGGTCGATGTGTCCTCTTCGTGCTCGACCAGGGACTGGTCTTCGGCCTTCGGGTCGGTCGCAGCATCCTCGCTGGCTGCGTCCTGCGGCGTTTGGGACGCGTCCGTTCCGGGCTGACTGGACGACGGCTTGCCATCCAGCTCGTTGGAGACGAGGGCCGAGCACCCGACCGAGAGGCATCCCATGAGCAGGGCGGCTCGAAGCGACAAGGAGTTCATTCAGGCCTCAGAAGTTCGGCTCCGTCGGGATCGCAGGCACAGAGTGCGTCTTGCCCGCAGCGCCCTTGGTTGTTGCCGGTCCGGTTCGCCCCGGCCCGGCCGCACTTTTTGCGGGCGGAGCCGATGCGATGGGAGCTGCTGACGCCGTCGGTTCAAGAGGCGGCGCTGCCGACATTGTAGCAGGTGGCGCGACGACAGGGGCGCTCGTTGACGGAGCCGCAGCTGCGGAGGCACTGGCAGAAAGCGCAGAAGCCGTTTCTTTGGGTCGACCTGAGACCAGAACCCACGTGATCGCGGCCAGCCCCAGCACGATCACGGCGGCCGAAGCGATCCACGCCCATGTGCGGGGCCTCGCAGCGGGCTTGGCGGGCACGGCCGGGCTGTTGCGGGTTGGAATGTCGAGCGCGGTGAGGGTCGGCACGGCCGGCTCACCGCCGCTCGCGTTTTCGACGACCTTCTGGAACAGGCTCCCGGTCGTGTACACGCCCAGGTTCTCGAGCCACGCTTCGAGCGCGGCTCCCATGTCCGCAGCCGATTGCCAGCGATCCTCGCGCTTCTTTCTCAGCCCCTTGTCGATGATCTTCCAGAGCGCATAGTCGCCTGCCCCGTGCCCGACCGTGGTGGTCGGCTCGCTCTCCACGATCTTGCGCAGCAGACGGTTGTAGACCTCGTCCTGGAACGGCAGCGTGCCTGTGATCGTCTCGTAGAGGGTGACCGCAAGAGCCCAGACATCGGCCCGAGCGTCGATGTCATCGTCGCCCAAGGCCTGCTCAGGCGACAGGTACTCCGGGCTTCCAAGCACATGGCCTTGCTGCGTGACCCTCGCATCGTGCTTGACCGCAACCTTGGCGATCCCGAAGTCCACCACCTTGGGGATCTCGAGGTTGGACTCATCGACCGCGAGGAAGATGTTCCAGGGCTTGAGATCGCGGTGCACGATGCCTTTGGAGTGGGCTGCGGCCAGGGCATGGGCGACCGGAACCAGGATTTCGACCGCGCTGACCGCGGGAATCCGGATGGCGCGTTCGAGACGGTCGCCAAGGCTCTCGCCTCGGAGCAGCTCCATGACGATGAAGGGCTCGCCGGTCTCGATGTAGCCGAAGTCAAAGACCTGGACGATGTTGTTGTGGTTGATGCGGGCAGCGGCGCGGGCTTCGCGAAGGAGGCGGGCTGAGGCCTCCGGGCTTTCGGCCAGGGAGCGGCGCAGGACCTTGAGGGCGACCTTGCTCTCGAGCACCAGGTTGGTGGCGACCCAGACCTCGCCCATGCCCCCCTTGGCGATGAAGCTCTCCAGGCGGTACTTTCCCGCGATGATGGTCCCGGAGCCTAGAAAGGCGCCGGCAGGTGCGTCTGAGGGCGAGGAACTCACGTCGGGATCCGAACGCAATATACCTCCCCGTGCATGGCGAACCGAAGGAATTGATTTTTCGCCATCGCAACGCTGCGCACGTACCCTAGGGGGCTACCTTGCAGGGGCAGCTCGTGGGGCGTCGCGAGGCTTGCGGGAAACCCTGGGGGGCTACCTTGCAGGGGCAGACAGTTCACAGGGAGAAGGGAGATCGAGAGGGGTTTTGTGGCTCGTGCGGCGTCGCGAGGCTTGCGGGAAACCCTGGGGGGCTACCCGCGGGGCTACCAAGAGTCTGACCCTCTCCCGTGAGCAACGCTCTGCACGCGATAGAGGAGGGCGATAGCGGTGCGCGATAGACGTGCGAGATAGCGGTGCGAGATAGCGGTGCGCGATAGAGGAGGGCGATAGAGGTGCGCGATAGAGGTGCGCGATAGCGGTGCGCGATAGAGGAGGGCGATAGCGGTGCTTCGGGGCAGCGAGTCCATTGCGTCCGCCAACGGGTACCAGCCCCCGCAGGGGGCTTGGCTAACCGCGCAACTGACTTGCATCAGCCGCCGGCACTTTAGCCGGCGGTTTCTAGGGGTATCGAACGCGTCGGTTCGCATGATCCGGGTTGGGATCCCTGCGTATGATCCCCGATTCCCCGCGTATGATCCCCGAACCCTCGCGTCGCGTTTGATCCGCGATTCCCCGCGTATGATCCCCGATTCCCCGCGTTTGATCCTCGATTCCCCGCGTTGTATGCCCCGATTCCCCGCGTTGTATGCCCCGATTCCCCGCGTTGGATGCCCCGATTCCCCTCGCTGTATGCCCCGAACCCTCGCGTCGCGTTTGATACCCGATTCCTCGCGTTGTATGCCCCGATTCCCCTCGTTGGATGCCCCGAACCCTCGCGTCGCGTTTGATACCCGATTCCTCGCGTTGTATGCCCCGATTCCCCTCGTTGGATGCCCCGAACCCTCGCTCGCGTTGGATGCCCCGAACCCTCGCTCGCGTTGGATGCCCCGATTCCCCGCGTTGTATGCCCGATTCCCCGCGTTGGATGCCGCGATTCCCCGCGTTGGATGCCCCGATTCCCCGCGTTGGATGCCCCGATTCCCCGCGTTGGATGCCCCGATTCCCCGCGTTGGATGCCCCGATTCCCCGCGTATGATCCCCGAACCCTCGCGTTGGGTGCCCCGATTCCCCGCGTTTGATCCCCGATTCCCCGCTTTGGACGCCCCTATCCCCCGCGCCCGGTGCCCGGATTCGACCCCCCGCTGCCCGCCGGCTCCCACGCTTGACTTTGCGCCCACGGTCGAGCATAAACCCCGCTCCGCTTTCCCAAGGGCTCCAACTGCCTGCCCGGTTTCTCCTGGCGCAAGGTGGCCCATCGGAAGCGCGAAGCCCGTCGGTCCCGGACCGAACGTTCCCCAGGAGGGCTATCCCCATGCCGAAGATGAAATCCAACCGCGCTGCCTCAAAGCGCTTCACCGTGACGGGCACCGGACGTGTCCGCCGGACGAAGTGTGGCGGCAACCATGGGCTCAGCAACAAGAACCGCAAGCGGCTTCGCCGTCTTCGCAACAACGACATGGTCGACAAGGCCTTCGAGAAGCGCATCAAGCTGCTTCTTCCCTACGGCTGACCTGAAGGAGAACGACCATGCCCAGAGCAAAACGCGGTTTCAAAGCTCGTCGCCGTCGCAATCGTATCCTCGATCGTGCCGAGGGTTTTTACGGCTCACGCCACAAGCTGTTCGCCTTCGCCAACGAAGTCGTCCACAAGGCGTGGATCTACGCCTACATCGGCCGGCGCCTCCGCCGCCGCGACTTCCGTCGCCTGTGGATCACCCGCATCAACGCCGGCGCTCGCATCAACGGCACCTCCTACAGCCGTCTCATCAGCGGCCTCAAGAAGGCCAACGTCTCGCTCGACCGCAAGATCCTCGCTGACCTCGCGATCTCCGATCCCACCGCGTTCACCGGGATCGTCAAGCTCGCCTCCACTTGATCCTCTCCTGACCTCTCCCCCTCATCACGCTGGCGTCCTCGCGGGCGTCGTACCAAGATGCGTGCGCCATGGCCGACGCTCTACATGACATCGATCAAGGTCTGGACGGGATCCGGACCACGTACCGCCAGCAGCTCGAAGCTGCGTCCACCGAGCAGCAGCTGCGCGACGCCAACGCCAAGATCCTGGGCAAGAAGGGCGAGCTGACCGCGGTGCTCAAGCAGATGGGCTCGCTGGCGCCCGAGATGCGAAAGCAGGTCGGCGCACGCGTCAATGCCCTCAAGACCGAGGTCGAGCAGGCGTTCGAGCAACGGCTCGCTGCCCTGGCCCGCGCGCAGCGCGAAGCCGAGCTGCACGCCCGCCCGTTCGATCTGTCGCTGCCCGGACGCGTCCCCGTCCATCACGGGCACGTGCACCCGATCATCCAGACGCGCGACGAGCTGCTGTCGATCTTCAAGGATCTCGGCTTCGTGATCGCGCAAGGCCCTGAGGTGGAGCTGGAGGAGAACAACTTCTCCAAGCTCGCCTTCCCGCCGGATCACCCTGCGACCGACATGCAGGACAGCTTCTGGGTGTCGGACGGCGTGCTTTTGCGAACGCACACCAGCAACATGCAGATCCGCGAGATGTCCACGCACAAGCCGCCCATGGCGATCGTGAGCGCAGGCGTGGTGTATCGCCGCGACGACGACGTCACGCACTCGCCGATGTTCCACCAGATCGAGGGTTTCCTGGTGGACGAGAACGTGACTTTCGCCCATCTCAAGGGCGTGCTCACCGCGTTTGCGCAGCGTCTGTACGGCGCGGATCTCAAGGTCCGCTTCCGCCCGAGCTACTTCCCGTTCGTGGAGCCCGGGGCCGAGATGGACGTGGCCTGCGTGTTCTGCAGGCGCCCTGACGGCACGCACGCGGGGTGCAGAACCTGCAAGGGCACGGGCTGGATGGAAGTGCTCGGCTGCGGGATGATCCACCCTGCCGTGTTCGAGAACTGCGGCATCGATCCGGAGCGCTACACCGGCTTCGCGTTCGGCCTCGGCATCGAGCGGGTCTCCATGCTCCGCTACGGCATCCCCGACATCCGGCTGCTGTTCGAGAACGATCCCAGGTTCCTGGCGCAGTTCTGAACCTCGGAATCCCCTTCGATTTGCGGCTGAGCGCGCTCGGTCGATCGTTCAGTTGACGCCAGGGCGGCATGCGAAGGACACTCCATCCGCATAGCGGTCGTTCGGAGGAAAAAGGGAGCTTTGCGAGCGCGTCACGGGATCGACACTCACACGGCATTCAGGGCTCACCGCGTGGTGTCGCCTGCGAACCGTGCCCTGCGCTGCTTCGCGCTCGCCCTCGGACTCGCCATCGCTTCCATCGCTCCAGCCCAGGCCGCAGACCCGCCGGACCAGACCCCGGCCCGAGTCAAAGCGGCTGCCGAAGAGTTCGATGCAGGGCGACGCGCCTTCACCGCAAAGGACTACTCCACCGCCGCGGACCACTTCGAGAACGCCGAGCACGACGTGCCGAGCCCGGAAGCGATTCGCCTCGCAATCCGCGCCCGCAAGATGGCGAAGGAGGACGCGCGCATGGCCACGCTCGCGGCCGCTGCCATGCACCGCTACTCCGACAACAAGGAGACCGTCGCGCTCGCCAAGCAGATGATCGGCCAGGTGCGCTCCAAGCTCCACAAGATCGACGTGACCTGCGATCCCGCGTGCAACTTGATCGTCGACTCTCGCGTCACGCCCTGGGGTGAGTCCACCACCGCCACCGTGTTCGTCGAGCCAGGCGAGCACACCGTGTCCGCGGGCTGGTCCGCAGATCGCACCGAGTCCAACACCGTGAGCGCAAAGGCCGCAGGAGCCAGCGAGCTGGCGTTCCATGCGCCCCCGTTGCCTCCCAAGAAAGAGGATCAGCCGCCTCCGCCCAAGAAGCCGCCGCCTCCTCCTCCCAAGCCAGGCCTGCCCCCTGCGGTCTTCTACATCGCCGCTGGTGCGACCGTGCTCGCGGGCGGTGTGACGATCTGGAGCACGGCAGACATGATCTCCACGCCGGGGCGGGATCAGGTGCGCGCTGATTGCGCTGGCAAGGACGAGTCGTGTCCCACGTACCAGGATGCATTGTCGCGCCAGCGCAGGACCAACATCCTGATCGGCGTGACAGGCGGACTCGCGGTCACGACCGCAGTGGTCGGGCTGTTCTTCACCAAGTGGGGCTCGCAGCCCGCTGAGGCGCCCAAGGAAGCGCGGGGCGTGGTGCCCGTGGTGAGCATGGGCGATGGCTTGACGCTGGGTGCTGCAGGAAAGTTCTGACCGCCGGCTCGCTTGCGCTCGCGGCTCCATGCGCCTTCGCTCGCTT
The DNA here is from genome assembly GCA_016218915.1 of Deltaproteobacteria bacterium. Classification (GTDB taxonomy): domain Bacteria; phylum Myxococcota_A; class Polyangia; order Polyangiales; family Polyangiaceae; genus JACRCQ01. The sequence continues at coordinate 124,489 of JACRCQ010000070.1, read as the reverse complement.
GCGCTTGCAGCTCCATGCGTTCGCTTGCGCGGCTACCCCTGAGCTATCCCTTCCCCGCGTCCTTTGCGTCGACCGCTGCGTCCTTCGCGTCCGAGCCCGCATCGCTCGCATCTGGCGCCGCTTCCCCGGCATCCGGCGCCCCGTCGCTCGCGTCCATCCCGCCGTCTGCGCTGTCCGGTCCCGCGTCCACGCACGCCGGCGCGGTCGGCGTCGCATACGGCGACACCTTCAGGCTCTTGATCAGCACCCAATCGAACATGATGCCCCATGACATCGCATCACACTGCTTGCTCGGGTCGATGAACGGGGGCGGTCCTGCGGCGAGATCCGCGTTGGGCACCACGAAGCTGTTCAAGATCAGCGCTGCCTGCACCGGGTCGCACACCATGTCCAGAAAGACGGGCGCGAACTTGAGCTTCACCTGATCCATGTCCATCGCCACAGCCAGCACGGACCGCAGGATCGCGTCGTGCGTGTCGTTCAGCTCTGCAGCGAACGTCATTCCGATCGGGCTGACCTCCACCAGACGGTCGTAGATCATCAACGGCACAGGCCCCTTGCCGGCGTTGAAGTCGTTGCTCACCCAGACGTTGTCCCGCAGGTACCCGTCCTTGAAGTAGTACTTCGGCTGCTCCAGGTCGTTGTTGTGGACCGACGTCGGATCGACCGCGATCACGTCCGAGCCGTTCCACAACGGCGGCGTCGTAGGGCTGGGCACGGTCACGTACATGCGCCCTGGCACGTAGGGGTCGTCGCGCTCGTCGGACAGATCCTCGAGCATGATCGCCAAGCCCGCGGCTTGCGAGAGCTGGACCTTCTGGTTCAACCTGCGCTCGAAGTCGCCGGAAAGCACCACCGTTCCCTGGGTCAGGAGCTTGCCCGCAGCATTGTCTCGGCATTCGTCGCCATCCTCGAGGGATTCGGCCTGCGCTGCCGGATGCTTCTTGCACACGCCCGTGCTGTCGCTCTGCGATTGCGCAGCGGTCGTGCACTTGCCATCCACGTCGTAGCCAATGCGCCGCCAGGCCGTCGAGTCGTCCTTGCCCGTGACCGGATCGATCGTGCCGACGTAGATGTTGTGCGCGGCGAACAGACGTCGCACGCCGCCATCCGGCGATGCGTCGGCCTGGGAGCGCTCTGGCGGACGACGCGCGTAGCCGCTGCCAGAGGACTGGTTCCACGCTGGATCAAGCTCTCGATCGGTAATCCCGGCAACCGCCTGGCAACAGACGATCGCCGTCGCGCACGCAGTCACGCCGAGCCCGAGTCGAAGCCACTTCACCATGGGGCGTGGATCAGGATAGCAGCCTCGCGCGGTCCGGTCACAGCCGTGACGTGAATCCGCTGGGCAGAGCCCGCAGCGCGTCGATCCGAATCGCCGGTGAGCAGCAGCCAGGTGGCGACGCCAATGCCCACGAGCCCTACGCCGAACGCCACGTTCGAGACAACTGCGGCTGATTTTGCCTGGTTGTTGAGCTCCACGCCTTGCGGGTCGCACAGCGCACCGTGGCAGTGGTCGTCGCTGGAGCTGCGCTTGGACATCGCGCGCAGCCCGAAGTAGGTGCCGACGCCCAACGCGGCCACGCCGATTCCTCCTGCAACCCACGCAAGCGTCTTGGGCTTCTTTGCAGGTGGCGGCGGGGGAGGTGGCGCGCTGGCAACCGGCTTGGCCTCGAGCTCGAGGACCGGCACCGTGACCTTCTTCTCCTCGCCCTCATGGATCGAGACCTTCACCTGCCAGCTCTTGCGATCCGGAGCGCTCGCCACCACGTCGTGCTCCCCCGGATCCACCGGCACAGCGGTGTCCCACGACGGCCGGCCAAACTCTTCGCCGTCACGCTTGAGCACCAGCCCTGGCAAGGCAGATTCCTTGGGGACCACGATCGCGAGGCGCGGCAGCTTGGGCTCGATCGCGCTGATCTCCTTTTGCGCGAGCGCCACGCGATCCGGGCGCCCGGCTTTCTTCGCCAACGCCAGCGCCTCCCGGAACTCCACCCACGCAGTCGCGATCCTGCCTTCCTTCTGGTGGCAGACTGCGAGCGCGAGCAAGGTGCCCGCCCGCGGATCGAGCCTCTGGCTCTCCTCGAGCTTCCTGCATGCCTCTGCTGTCTTGCCGATGCCCATCAGCCGCTTGCCGTCCTGGAACAACGCCTCGGCCGTGGCCCGCTCCTGCGGCCCTGCTTCAGCATGCGCCACCGCTGCCCAGACCACCGACGCGAGAAGCACAAGCCAGACGAGCCCGCGTCGCGGACGCTGGTGCTTGCGATCAGTATCGGTCGTCGAACGGGTCAACGCGCGGGCCTCCGCGTTTCGGCTTGGGCGGCTTTGGGGCAGACGGAGCCGATGATGCAGAACTCGAGGGCCCTGGCGCAAGCACACTCGTCGATGCGGATGTTTCCGGCTGAACCATCGGCCCGGAGTCCGAGGCGCTGGGAGCGCTGGTTGCGCTTCCAGAAGCAGCATTCACCGGCGGTCCGGTCTCCTTCGCAGGCTTCCCGCGGAGCACCAGGAACAATGCCACCACGACGACAGCGAGCGAGAGTGAGACAGCCGCCGCGGTAGCGAGCAACATCCGGTGCCTCGATGCTGACTCGTGCGCGGTCGTGCCCCAGCCGCCCGCCGTGTTGTGTGAGGACACCGTCGAGAAGTCCATGTCAGGCGGCGGCTCGCCCGGCGAACCCGAGATCGTGTTCGGCGGGCCCACCCGGGAGATACGCTCGATCAGATACGCGGCCGACGGGGGCGCGAACGGCTCGATCTCTCGAGCCAGCTGCGGAATCGTCTGCGGGCGCTCCGCCGGATCCTTGGACATGCATCGGAGCAGGATCGCGTCGAGCGCGGTCGGCAATCCTGCCAGCCGCTGGCTCGGCGGCACGATCGGATCGCTCACGATCATCGCTGCGAGCGCGGGCAAGGTGTCTGCCCAGAACGGCGGCTTGCCCGTGATCAGCTCGTAGAGCACAGCCCCCATGGACCAGATGTCCGTGCGCCAGTCCACGTTCTTGGCGCTTCGCACCTGCTCAGGCGACATGTACGTCGGCGTTCCCACAAGATCCGCGGTCGCGGTCAACGCCGGGTTCATCCCAGGGTCGATCATCCACTCAGCCTTCGAGATCCCGAAGTCGAGCACCTTGACCAGCGGAGAGCCGTCGGAACGGCGCGTGAGAAACAGGTTCGACGGCTTCAGGTCCCGGTGCACGATGCCGACCGCGTGAGCCTGCGCCACTGCCTCGCAAGCTTGCAGCACGTAGTGCACGCCGTCGATGATCGGCACAGGTCCGGTCTTTTCGATCACATCCGACAGGGAGGCGCCGGACAGGTACTCCATCACGAGGTAGGGGAGCCCGCTCTTGAGCTTGCCGACGTCGAAGATGCGGACCACGTGCTCGCTCTGGATCGCGGATGCTGCACGCGCCTCGCGCAGGAACCGCACGACCGCCATGCGGTGTCGCGCCCCTTGGGGGAGCATGACCTTGACCGCGACGCGCTGCTTGAGGTCGACGTGCATGGCGGAGAGCACTGCGCCCATGCCGCCCAGGCCCACGAGGCTCTCGACGCGGTACCGCCCGGCAATCTTGTCGCCTTTGCGCGGAAGCTCCCGCAGCTTCACGGGATCCCACTGCAGATTCGGGCCAGTACTGCTCACACCTGAAAGGTACCGGCAGGGGGCCCCAAGGACAACAGAGATGAACTAGCAACCGGGAACAGGAATGCGAATGAGAATGCGAATGGATGCGGTGAGGGCCGCACAATTCGCATTCGCATTCGCATTCGCATTGCTAGTTCGCAGTTCCTAGTTCCCTCTCAGTACTTGAGTACCTGACGCGCCTTGTCGACGATCTTGTCCGTACTCGGCAGCAGCCACTCCTCGAGCGTCGGCGCGTATGCGTTGTGCGCTTCTGCCATGCCCAGACGAACCACGGGCGCATCCAGATGCTCGAAGCAATGCTCGCTCACACGCGCTGCGACTTCTGCCCCAACCCCGAGCGTCGCACGATCCTCGTGCGCAATGAGCAGCCGCCCGGTCCGTCGCACGCTATCGAACACCGTCTCGTAGTCGATCGGAAGCACGGTCCGCAGATCGATCACCTCGACCTCGGCCTTGTCCTCGCGAGCAATCCGATCGGCCGCCTCGAGCGACTGGTAGTACGTGCCGCCGTACGTCACCAGCGTCAGATCCTTGCCAGCACGCGCCACCTTCGCTCGTCCGATCGGTACCAGCAGATCGCCGTCCGGCAGCTCCTCGCGCACGGAACGGTAGAACCGCTTGTGCTCGAAGTAGACCACCGGGTCGTCGTCGCGGATCGCGCTCTTGAGCAGCCCCTTTGCATCACGCACCGTGGCCGGACACACCACCTTCAGCCCCGGAACCCTGGCAAACCACGCCTCGCTGTTCTGCGAGTGGAACAGCCCGCCGTGGATCCCTGCGCCTGAGGGGCCACGGACCACCATCGGCACCTTGTACTGGCCGCCGTGACGATAGCGGGTGGTGGCCGCCATGTTCACGATCTGATCAAAGGCGCACGAGATGAAGTCCATGAACTGGATCTCGGCGACCGGACGCAGTCCAGCGACCGCAGCGCCGACCGCAGCGCCCCCGATCAGGCTCTCGGAGATCGGCGTGTCGATCACCCGGAGCGGCCCGAACTTCTCGAGCAGCCCCTCGGTGACCTTGAAGGCGCCTCCGTAGACCCCCACGTCCTCGCCCATCAGGATCACATTGCCGTCGCGCTCCATCTCTTCGCGGAGCGCATCCGTAATCGCTTGCAAGTAGCTTCGAATCGCCATTCAGGCACCAACCTCGATCCAACCCAGCCAACTCTTCTTCGTGCTCGTGCTCGTGCTCGATCCAGTCACGCGGTTCTCTATCCCCGTGCCCCGATCGGACTCGCATACAGATCCTCCATCGCCTCCGGCCCTTCTGGATACGGCGATGCGAGCGCAAACTCCGCGGCCTTGTCGCACACCTCTTTCACCTTGCTCTCCACGTCCGCACGAAGCTTCGGCAGATCCACTCCCAGCTTCTCGAGGAACAGCTCCCACGTCACCACCGGATCCTTGGACTCCCACAGCGCCACTTCGTCCTTGGTCCGGTAGTCCGCTCGATCGTGCTCCGAATGCCCCTTGATCCGATACGTCACCGCCTCGATCAGCGTCGGCCCCCGCCCCGCCTTCGCTCGTTCCACCGCTTCGCGCGTCACCTCGAGCATCTCGTGCAGATCGTTGCCATTGCACTTAACCCCGGGAAATCCGTAGCCCGAGGCTCGATCCGACACCGAGCCGCCCGCGATCTCCATGTTGACCGGCGTCGAGTACGCGTACTGGTTGTTCTCGCACACGAACACGCACGCCAGGTTGTGCACCCCCGCGAAGTTCATCGCCTCGTGGACGTCGCCTCGCGAGCTGGCACCTTCGCCGAAGTAGCTCACGGTCACGTGCGGCTCCCCACGCAGCTTGAACCGCCAGGCAACCCCGCAAGCCACGGGCTGCGTTCCGCCCAGCATCGAGGTGGCGCCGAAGACGTTGCGGTCCGCGTCCCCTGCGTGCGTCCAGTTGTCCTTGCCCTTGGACAGCCCGCCTTTGCGGGCCATCAGCTGCGCCATCAGCTTGTTCGGGTCCGTGTGGCGCACCAGCCATACGCCCAGATCCCGGTGGATCGGGAACACCCAGTCCTCTGGCCCCAGGTCGTAGACCGTGCCGACCACGATCGCTTCCTGGCCGCGTCCGGAATAGACGCCGCCCAGGATCTTGTTCTGGCGGTGCAGGACCGAGACCTTGTCTTCAAAGCCCCGGACCAGCTTGAGCGCATAGTACAGGTCGATGTTCCGATCGTCGGAATAGAGACGCGGCATGGAAGCTCCAGGGTGGGTCAGCCGGTGTGCGGCCACGACCCTTGTGCCGATGTGGCGTTCCCGGGTCAAGGCCCGGAACGCGGGCGATCCCTTATGCCGTCCCCGCCGTTTCGCAATCGCTTCGTGGACGATTTCGGGGAACATTGGAACTGGCTGTCCGTTCTGCCAGTATGCCGGTCGTGGATGACCAAGTGACAGGACCCGTTTCGTCGCCCCCTCCCGACGAGCCCGCTGATCCCAACCGGATCCAACCCGACGCCACGACCGTGCTGGTGGTAGACGACGAAGCAGCCCATCTGGCCTCGATCGAGAAGATCATCGTGCGAGAGGGGATGCGGGCGCTGACCGCGGACGGTGCCCGGACAGCCCTGGAGCTGGCGCGGCGCCATCGCATTCACGTGGTGGTCACGGACCTGATGATGCCCGGCACCAGCGGCATCGAGCTGCTCAAGGCGATCAAGCAGATCTCGCCCGATACCGAGGTCGTGGTCATGACCGCCTACGGAACCGTGGAGACCGCGGTGCAGGCCATGCGCGAGGGCGCCTACGACTTCATCGAGAAGCCGCTCAAGCGCATGACCCTGGTCAAGAGCGTGCGAAAAGCTGCGGAGCGTCGCTCCCTGCTCACCGAGAACCGCACCCTGCGCCAGGAGCTGAAGCTGCTGCGGCAGCGGGAGATCGTGGGCAACAGCCACGCTCTTCGGCGCGTGCTCGACGTTGCCCTCCAGGCAGCGCCTTCCATGGCGACCGTGCTCATCCTCGGCGAGAGCGGCACCGGCAAGGAGCTGATCGCAAGGTTCATCCACGAGCGCTCCTCGCGCGGCCAGGGGCCGTTCGTGGGGGTCAACTGCGCTGCCATTCCAGAGACGATCCTCGAAGCCGAGCTGTTCGGCCACGAGCGGGGCGCGTTCACCGGTGCCGTTGCCAAGCGAGAGGGACGATTCGCCAAGGCCGCGGGCGGCACGCTCTTCCTCGACGAGATCGCGGAGCTTTCGCCGTCGGTCCAGGTCAAGCTGCTGCGCGTGCTGCAGGAAGGCGAGTACGAGCCGGTCGGAGGCGACACGCAGCGCGCCGACGTGCGCATCGTGGCAGCGACCAACCGCGATCTGCGCGCAGAGGTGGCGGCCGGAAGGTTTCGCGAGGACCTGTTCTACAGGCTCAACGTGATCGCGGTCACGGCGCCTCCCCTGCGTTCCCGCAAGGAGGACATCCCGCTGCTCGTGGATCACTTCCTCGGCGTGTACTGCTCCAAGAACGGACGCCCCCGCCTCGAAGCGCCGCGCGAGGTCCTGCAGTCGCTGCTCGACTACTCGTGGCCAGGCAACGTCCGCGAGCTCGAGAACGTCATCGAGCGCGCCGTGGTCCTGTGCCGCGGCAGCGTGATGGGCATCGACGATCTGCCTGAGCATGTGGCGCATGCCTCTTCGCCCGAGCCCGAGGTGCTGACCTTCCCGGTGGGCACCTCGCTCGACGAGGTCGAGATGAGGCTGATCCGCGAGACGCTGAAGCACACTCGAGGCGACAAGTCAGTGGCCGCGCAGCTACTCGGGATCAGCACGCGCACGATCTACCGCAAGCTTGGCGACGATGAGCCCTGAGCACCGGGTGACCATCGCACGTTAGGGCGATCGCGTTAATTGGGGCCAACAACGCACGCCGGTGCGATGGGGTCGATCCGTGTGACCATCGCGCGTTGGGGCGATCGCGTTAATCGGGGCCGCCAACGCACGCCGGTGCGATGGTCCGTGTGACCGTCGCACGTTGGGGTGATCGCGGCAATCGGGGCCGCCAACGCATGCCGGTGCGATGGTCCGTGTGACCGTCGCGCGTTGGGGCGATCGCGGTAATCGGGGCCACCAACGCATGCCGGGTCGACCCCATGGATGATCGCCGGCGGTTGAACCCGCCGGCTGAGAGACCCGTTTCGGGGTGGGGGACAAGGCCTCCGGCCTCATGAGATGCGGTGACCGTCGAGGCCGTCAGGCCTTGGAACGAGCGCAAACGACCTCCGTCCAGACGGCGGGTTCAACCGCCGGGGCGTGATCGCGGGTTCAACCGCCGGGGCGTGATGGCGGGTTCAACCGCTGGGGCGTGATGGCGGGTTCAACCGCCGGGGCGCGATCGCGGGTTCAACCGCCGGGGCGTGATGGCGGGTTCAACCGCCGGGGCGTGATGGCGGGTTCAACCGCCGGGGCGTGATGGCGGGTTCAATCGCCGGGGCGTGATCGCGGGTTCAACCGCCGGGGCGTGATGGCGGGTCTAATCTCAGTGCTCTCTGTGGTTGATCCCGAAGTCAAGTGTCCACGAACGACTTGAGCTGCTTGGATCGCGAAGGGTGCCGAAGCTTGCGCAGCGCCTTGGCTTCGATCTGACGGATGCGCTCGCGGGTGACCTCGAAGTCCTGCCCCACTTCCTCGAGCGTGTGATCGCTCTTCTCGCCGATGCCGAAGCGCATGCGCAGGACCTTCTCCTCGCGCGGCGTGAGCGACTTGAGCACCCGGCGCGTCTGATCGCACAGGTTCATGTTGATGACCGCATCCGACGGGCTCACCACGCTCTTGTCCTCGATGAAGTCACCAAGATGCGAGTCTTCCTCCTCGCCGATCGGGGTCTCGAGGCTGATGGGCTCCTTGGCGATCTTCAGGACCTTGCGCACCTTGTCGAGCGGCAGCTCCATCTTCTCGGCGATCTCTTCGGGCGTCGGCTCCCGTCCGTACTCCTGCACCAGGTAGCGCGACGTCCGGATCAGCTTGTTGATCGTCTCGATCATGTGCACCGGAATGCGGATGGTGCGTGCCTGGTCCGCGATCGCACGGGTGATCGCCTGACGAATCCACCACGTTGCATAGGTGGAGAACTTGTAGCCGCGCTTGTACTCGAACTTGTCGACCGCCTTCATCAGGCCGATGTTGCCTTCCTGGATCAGGTCCAGGAACTGCAAGCCGCGGTTGGTGTACTTCTTGGCGATCGAGACCACGAGCCTGAGGTTGGCTTCGACCAGCTCGGCCTTGGCACGCTCGGCCATCTGCTCGCCCTGGCGGATCGCGGCGTAGGTGCTTCGGACCTCGCGCACGTCGATCTGGAGCTCTTCCTCGACCTTCTTGAGCCCTTCGCGCGCATTCTTCAGGGCCGCGTCGAGCTCCACCAGCGCCTGTCGGTTCTTGAGGTGCAGACGCTTCGCGAGCCTGCGCTCTGCGGTCGAGTCGCCTCGCGCGCGGTTGAGCTCGCGCTTGATCTCTTCCTTGGACAGCCCGCTGTCCTTCTCGATCTCGGTGACAGCCGACTCGGTACGCTCGACCTTCTGGATGATCGTCTTGAGCTTGGTGACGATCTTGTCGATCGTCTTCTTGTTCAGACGCATCTCCTCGAGGGTCTTGACCAGGTCCTGACGGGTCGACAGAAGCTCGTCGTTGAGCTTCTTGGAGTCCGGCTTGGCCTTCTTCTCGTCGAGTAGGTCGTGGTGGTGCTTGTCCAGACGCTTGACCTTGTCGATCAGACGGATGATGCGACGATCCGCCTCTTCTTCGTCGAAGTTCTGGTCGTCGTCTTCCGCGTCGCGGATGACGTCCTTGACCCGGATCTTGTGCGCCTTGAGCTTGTTGCCGAGATCGATGATCTCGCGTACGGCGATGGGCGAATTGAGGATCGCGCCGAGCACCATCAGCTCGCCGTCCTCGATGCGCTTGGCGATCTCGACCTCGCCCTCGCGGGTGAGCAGCGAAACGCTGCCCATCTTCCGCAGGTACATACGCACCGGGTCGTTGGAGCGCGAGAAGTAGCCGTCCAGATCCTCTTCCTGATCCTCTTCGCGGACCGGAACCTTCTTGGACTCCTCGGCCTCTTGCTCCGCTATGCGCTTGGGAGCGATCTTCACCTGCGTGGCCGCATCCACGATCTGGATGTCTTCGTCGCCCAACGCGCTGATGACGTCGTCGATCTGATCGGGCGCAACTACGTCCTGCGGGAGCGCATCGTTGAGCTCGTCGTAGGTCAGGAACCCCTTCGACTTGCCGAGGTCGATGAGCTGCTGCACCTCCTTGTCTCTGCTTTTGCCGTGTGTGTTACCGGCCCCGGGCTGGCCTGATGCCTTGCGTTCGGGTTTGTGGGCTCGCACAGGGTTCCTCTTTCCGAGGCTTCGAAAGCCTCATCTCACAGCGACGCCGAGGTCGTCGAAATCCAAGAGCTACAGGCCATGCTTCTCGCGTGCTTTTTGTTCCGCCTCTCGCAAGAGCTGATCCTCCAACAAAGCGTCGCCTTCGCTGCCTGCGCGATCCAGCTGCTGCATCACGTTCTGCTTGTCGCGCACCAGGCCTTGGCGTTTCATCTTCTGAGCGTTCTGAAGAAACTCGAACAGAGCGGCGCCAGCCTCTTCGTGACGAGGCTTGGACAGACGTCGAGCCGCGAAGTCTTGGATCGTTGCGGGCACGCGCGCAACAAAACTCTCAGCAATTGCTGCATTCGCACCCCGCAGATTGCGTGCCAATCCTATGGCCAACGCGATTTCCCCTTCCAGCAGGGCCACCGCGGACTCAACCTGCGGATCCTCCAGGATTTCTGGGCAATCGATCACGCACCCCAGCATCTCCAGCGGGATTTTGTCGGGCGCCGTCTCGCTGCGCACCCGATCCGGGTCCAGCGGCTGGCGCGCCCCTTGCTCCATGGGACGCATCCCCGACCGCTTCACGACGTTCCAAAGGGCTCGAAACGTCGTCTCGTTGACCATGTTCATCTGGATCGCAAGGCGCGACGCTGCCGAGTCCGCATATTGAACCGCCAACGCCCGCACCGCCGGGTCGTCCTCGGACTTGATCAGCTCTGCCACCGCCTGCACCCGGGCTGCCCGATCGTGCGAATCCAGCACCGCAAATTCACGGTCCAGCTCCACGTCGATCAGGAATTCCAGCATCCCGCGCGCCCCTGCCACCACCTGCCCGAGCGCCTCTGCACCTTTCTCCCGCACGAAGTCGTCAGGATCCTTGCCCTCCGGCAACACCGCGACCCGCGCGTCCAACCCAGCCTCCCGACACGGCTCTCGCGCCTTGCGCGTCGCTTCCTTCCCAGCCGCGTCCCCATCGAACAGAATCACCGCCCGCGGCGTGAATCGCTTCAGCTGCCGCGCTTGCGCCGACGTGAACGCGGTTCCCAGCGGCGCCACCACGTTGCGGATCCCCCGGGCATGCAGCGCCACCGTGTCGAAGTTGCCCTCGACCAGGATCGCCTGCTCCTGCTGGCGGATCGCCTGACGCGCCTGGAACAGGCCGAACATCACGTCGCCCTTCCGGTAGATCGGCGACTCCGGCGAGTTGATGTACTTGCCCGTCTCCTTGTCGATCTGCCCGGTCTCCGGATCAGCCAGCACCCGCCCGCTGAACGCCACCACCCGCCCTTGCACGTCGATCACCGCGAACATCAGACGATTGCGGAACCGGTCGTAATGCCCGCTCTGCCCCTTGCGCGGCACCAGCAACCCCGCACGCTCCCCCGCAAGAGGCGATACCCCCTGCTCCTTGAGATGCGCCGCAAGCGCGTCCCACGCCGGCGGCGCGTAGCCGATCCGAAACGCCTGCAGCGCGTCTGCGATCGAGTCGGTCGGGCTCGACGGGCGAAGGCCGCGACGGGCCAGCTCCTCGCGAGCCACGCGCGATGCCGGGTGCTCCCGGAGCTGCTTCTCGTAGAAGGCCGCCGCCAGGCTCGATACGTCGTACAGGTCCTGGTTCGCGTGCTGCGGGCTGCCGTGCCCCCGGTGGTGCGAGTCATCCTCCACGATCTCGATCCCGAGGCGATCCGCTAGGCTGCACACCGCTTCCACGAAGCTCAGCCCTTCGGTCTTCATCACGAAGCCGATCGAGTCTCCCTTCTCGTGGCACCCGAAGCAGTAGAAGAAGCCGCGCTCCGGATTGACGTGAAAGCTCGGGGTCTTCTCCTTGTGGAATGGACAAAGCCCGACCATCGATCGTCCGCGGCGGGTCAGCTTGACAGTCTCCCCCACCACCGCGGCGATGTCTGCGTGGTCACGTACCTTGGCAATGGTGTCTGCCGAGATCATCGCGTTCGGTGAAACCCTAAAGCGTAGCCCACTACGACTGCTTGTCCACCACCCCAAACCAGCATGCGGCAGCGCTCACGCCTCCGTGCAGCGCCGCCGAGCCGCTGGATCCTCCCCGGATCGACCGTGCGATCAGTCTGCCAGACGCTTCAAATCCTCTTCGGAGATGTCGAAGTCGGAATAGACGTTCTGCACGTCGTCGTGGTCCTCGATCGCGTCGATGAGGTTGATGGCGACTTCCGCATCGCGCCCTGTGAGCATCTTCCGGTTCTTGGCGACGTACTCGATACCGCTCGACTTCGCCGTGATCTTGCCTGCTTCAAGCTCCTTGAGCACGCTGTCGAGCGCGTCCATGCGCGTGGTGACCTGCCACTCCTCGCCGAGGTCGGTGTAGTCGTCCGCGCCAGCGCCCACCGCGATGTCCATGAGCTGATCCTCGGTCGCGGCTTCCTTGGCGAGCACGATCACGCCCTTGCGATCAAATGCCCACGCCGCCGTCCCTGCAGCACCGAGGTTGCCATTGTGCTTCTCGAAGATCTTGCGCAGCTCGGCCACGGTCCGGTTGCGGTTGTCAGTCAACGTCTCGACCGCGAGCAGCGTGCCGCCAGGGCCTGTGCCCTCGTAGAGCACCTCTTCGTACGTCAGCCCTTCAAGCTCTCCAGTTCCCTTCTGGATCGCGCGCTTGATCGTGTCGGCCGGCATCGATTGCCCCTTGGCATCGGCGACCGCCTTGCGAAGCCTGGGATTGCCTCCCACGTCTCCGCCGCCCATTTTCGCAGCGACCGTTATCTCGCGGATCAACTTGGTGAAGAGCTTGCCGCGCTTCGCGTCCAGCGCGCCCTTCTTGTGCTTGATGGTTGCCCACTTTGAATGACCGCTCATCGCGCTCCCGCCTGCTTTGGATGGTTGGGGAAGGTGCAAGCTAGCCGCACGACGCCGCACGGTCAACGCGTCTGATGACCCGGGGCGGAGCCTTCAATAGGCGCGAAAATCGGGCTCTTGCGCGCTTTGCTTGCGGGAAACCCTGGGGGGCTACCTTGCAGGGGCAGCTCGTGCGGCGGCGCGGGGCTTGCGGGAAACCCTAGGGGGCTACCTTGCAGGGGCAGAGAGCTCACAGGGAGAAGGGAGATCGTGAGGGGATTTGTGGCTCGTGCGGCGGCGCGGGGCTTGCGGGATATGCTGGGGCGCTACCTAGAACCGCGCCTTTTCCCGTGAGCAACGTTCTGCTCCCGGAGCCTTCCCAAGCCCTTGGGGCTTGACCCGATCAGCCGCCGGTTTCAAACGGCGGCGTTGATCCAATCGCCGGCCTTGATCCGATCGTCGTCGGCGTCGATCCGATGGGCCCCCGGGTTGACCCAATCGGCGCTCGCGTTGATCCAATCGTCGCCGTTGATCCAATCGTCGCCGTTGATCCAATCGTCGGCGGCGTCGATCCGATGGGCCCCTGGGTTGACCCAATCGGCGCCCGCGTTGATCCTATCGGCGCGCGCAGGATCCGATCATTCCGAATTCCGAATCCGCATTCCAGTTCCCAGTTCCTAGTTCTCTCAGACGGCAAAAAGCCTGAACTGCGCCACCACGAACCATACGTACAACCCGTGCGACAGGATCGACGGCACCAGACGCTGGCTTCGCACCACCAGGAAGCTCCACACCACCCCGCCGAGCAACGCCGCTGCTACCACGAGCGGATTCGGTCCGATCGCATCGCGAAGCCACCACGCGCTCGGCAGAAACGACAGCCCATACACCACTCCGGTCACGATCCAGCTCCGACGGCTCCCCAGCTTCTCGTCGAGGATCGGCATCACCAGCCCCCGCCACGCAAGCTCGTCGCACGCCGCCACTGCAAGGATCGCTGCCCCGAGCAACGTCAGGTTGTTCTGGATCACCGCCGGATCGCCCACCGCCAGGTACACCCGCATCAGCCACGCCTCGCGCGTCGACCCAGAAGGCGTGATCCACATGCGCCCCGCAAACGTCACGGCGTACAGCAGCAGCGCCGAGCCCACGCCCATCGAGATGTCGCCCCAGCGAGGCTGAAGCAGATCGCGAAGCGAGCCCGCCTTGTGCATGCGTACCAGCGACACGATCGCGAGCGGAAGCTGCGCCAGCCCGAGCGCGAGCCAGATCCACGGCGAGCTCGCCCGCGACGCCGCGAACGCAAAGTACCCACCCGCGATCGAAAGCACGAACGCGATGCCCAGCGCTGCCACGTCAGCTTCCCGCCTTCCCGTACGCAGCCACCCGATCCAGGAGCCGATCCGCCAGCGCCACCTTGGTCATCGGCGCCAGCGTCTCGATGCCCGACGCGCTCACGAGCATCGCTTGCGTGTCGTCACCACCAATCGCATCCGATGCCCCATTCGCAACCACCAGGTCCACCTTCTTGGACTGGAGCTTGGCTTGCGCAAGCCTCGCAAGCTCGTCGCCCGTCGCTGTCTCCAACGCAAAGCCCACCAGCATCGGGCTGCGACCGCTTCTCGCCGCTCCGAGCTCCGCAAGCAGATCCGGGTTTGCAATGAAGTGGATCGATTGCGGCCCTGCAACTCGCTTGAGCTTCACATCCGAAGGCTCTGCTGCCCGGTAGTCGGCCACGGCCGCGGCCATCACCAGCGCATCGGCCGCTTTCAGCTCCGGTCCCATCGCCTGCCACAAGGCGTTGCGCATCTCCATCGCGGACCGCACGTTCACACGCTCCACGCCGGACGGCGTCGCGAGCTCGACCGGCCCTGCCACCAGCACCACCTTCGCCCCGCGCGCGGCAGCCTGCTGCGCGATCGCGAACCCCATGCGCCCGCTCGATCGATTGCTCAGGTACCGCACCGGATCCAGATCCTCGACCGTGGGCCCTGCGGTGACCACAATGCGCAGCCCCGCAAGATCCTGCGGTCGAAGCAGAGAGAGCGCTGCAGCAGCGATGTCCGACGGCTCCGCCATCCTTCCCAGCCCGACCTCGCCGTTGGCCACCTCGCCCACGACCGGCCCGACGAGCGTCACACGCCCATCGCTCCTGAGAACGCCCACGTTCCGCTGCGTCGCTGGGTGCGCGTACATCCGCGGATGCATCGCTGGCGCGATCACCACTGGACCGCGCGCGCAAAGCACCAGCGCTGCCATCAGGTCGTCTGCCCGGCCTGATGCGAATCGCGCGATCGCGTCCGCAGTCGCCGGAGCCACCACCACCACATCCGCTTCGGTCGCCAGATGGATGTGAAGCTCTCCCGGGAACGACGCGTCCCACATGTCGTCGCGCGCCACCTCGCCGCACAGGCCTGTGAAGGTCGCGTGGCCGACGAAGCGCGCTCCGGAACGGGTGAGCACAGGCAGGACGCGGACGCCCTTCTGGATGAAGTGACGAGCGATCTCGACCGCCTTGAATGCGGCAATGCTGCCGGTCACGCACAGGGCCACGGTGGGCCTGGTTCTTCGATCCATCGGGCGAACCATACCTGAAACCGATGCGGCCGGTTAGCCAGGGGAGCAGCTCAAGGCGCCTTCTTCTTGCCCTTGGGTTTGGGCTTCGGCTTGTCGCCTTTGTCCCCCTTGTCGCCCTTGGCATTGCCCGAATCCGACGATTTCGCGCAGCTGTCCGGGTTGTCTTCGCAGGCCTTGTCGCCCTTGTCCCGATCGTTCTTGAACACGCGCATGCCTGCCTTCTCCATCCAGCCGCGCGCACCGGTTCGTCCAGGCACCCGACGCTCCAGCGTTCCAGTGCTCTGATCGTCACCAGCCGCGCTCGTGGTCCGGATTCCGGGCCCTTGCGTCATGGTGAGGTACTCGTCGGCGACGTACTCCGGGTGCTGATCCCCTTCCGGATCCGCTTTGTCAGGCGGATTGTCCCCGGTTCCGACGCGGATGATCTGCATCGTGGCCGGGTAGGTGTCGGTCGAGCGCTCGCGCACGGCAAAGGGGCCATCGCGCACGATGCGATATCGCTGGATCTTGAACCCTGGAATGCCGCGCTGCGACAAGACGCGCGTGCCTGAGGAAAGCTTCGGGTCAGGGCGTTCGACCTCCTCGAACGGAGTGAACTCCAGCACCTTGCGAACGAACGTGACGGTCAGCTTTCGCTTGGGACCGAGCACCTCGGCGCGCACCATGCCGTCGCGCACCGTCTCGTGCAGCACCACCGGGTAGTCGAAGGGGTTACGGATCTTCAGGGTCGTGGTCGGATAGGCGACCGCGGCGTCGAGCCCCATCTTGATGTACGAGCTCGGGCGCGTGTGGGGGCGCCGCGACACGATCTTGAGCCCTGCAAAGAATGACGCGCCGTGCAGGGTTCCCGCGATCTGGCAGGTCCCTCCGCCGATGCCGTCCACCAGCTCGCCCTCTGCGATCACCGGAGCGTCCTTGTAGCCGTGCGCCTCGTCGCGAGGACCCACCACCTCGTTGAAGTCGAACACGTCGCCCGGCATGATGATGTGCCCGTCGAGCTTGGAGGCTGCCAGGCGAAGGTTGTACGTGCGAAGCAGGTGTTTGGGGCCGCGCGCGTACGCGGTCTCGAACACGCCGAGGGGCTCGTCGAAGGTGACGTTGCCGAGTCGTTCGGCCTTGAGCTTGGGAGCGATCCGATCCGCGACCGCGTCGACCTCTGCTTGCCCTTCGCGCATGGCGCGCTCGACGCGCGCGAGCGTTGCGTAGACGTCGATCTCGACGCCTTCTTTCTCGGGCAGCAGCTTGCGGCTCTCCAGGTCGAGGCGCGCGTCGACCGCGGGCTGATCGGCGACGTCCTTGAGCTGCATCAGGGTGGGGATGCCGCGTGCCGGGTTGAGCACGATGGGAACCGGGAGAACGACGGGAGTCTTGGGGCGCGCTTCTGCGAGCGATCGACGGGTCGGGCTGGCGGGGTCGCGTACGTCGGCGATGATGCGAGCGAGCCGGACACGTTCGATCTCGGCGCCGAGGGCAGCGCGAGCGATCTCGTGGCGCTTGCCGTCCGGGGTCTTGATCGTGATGGTAGAGGCAGCGTAGCGACGAACCCGTTGCAGGGCCCGATCCGCAGCGTCGGGCGAATCCTGCAGCTTTTCGCCGAGCAGGGTGAACTCAGGCACAGGAGCTTTGGGATCGATGCCTTTGGGCGAAGGGGGGATGAGCAGATAGCCGATGAGGACGCCGGCGACGGCGAAGATGGCGGCCAGGGCCAGGCCCCGCGCCAGCTCGCTCTTCCAGGTTGCACCGGGGATTTTCATCGGGTGGGAGTCTTAGCACTGCCGGATCCGGACAACTAGGAACTGGGAACAGGAATGCGAATTCAGAATTGGGAATGGTGAGCACTTCACCGGCCACCGCAGCGCGAGCAACCACGAGCTGAGGGGTGCGTCGGTGAAGTGCGACATTGAACAAGCCCGAAGCGGCGGGGCGCGATGCGGCACGGGTGGTGCTAAGGCTCGCCACCCAAACACCCTCGATCCCTCAACGCCGACTACGGTTTTCGCGCCGGCCGGACGAACTCACGGGCGAGATTCAACGCGATGAGCTTGCCGTGCACGACTGAGGGCGGTTGTCGGCCATGGCGGACTCCCTTCAGACTCTGACAAGGTTGTCGCCGTGGAAGCAGCACATTCTCCGACTGTTGCACCTGCTCGGCTTCTCCGTGCAGCGCCCCCGAGAGTTGGTTGTTCGCGCCGACCTGCTCGCGCCGACCTGCTCGCGCCGCCGCAAAGGCCAGCATCGCAAGGCTCCCCATTCCCAATTCTGAATTCGCATTCTTGTTCCCAGTTCCTAGTTCTCCCCTCGGCGCTATGCTCCGGGCGCGGTGGTCTCCGAAGCCTTCCAGTCCAAGCTCGAAAGCCTGCCCCAGCGGCCGGGTTGCTACATCTTCAAGGATGCGGCCGGTCACGTGCTGTACGTCGGCAAGGCCACCAGCCTCCGTTCGCGCGTGCGCTCCTACTTCCAGGAGAGCAGCAGCGACAATCGCTCGTTTCTTCCGCTGCTCCGACGCAACGTCGACGACCTCGAGACCATCGTCACCGCCTCTGAAAAGGAAGCCACCATCCTCGAGGCCTCGCTCGTCAAGCAGCTCAAGCCCCGGTACAACGTCAAGCTCCGCGACGACAAGAGCTACCTGTCACTGCGCGTGGACACCACGCACCTGTGGCCCAGGCTCGAGCTGGTGCGACGCCCCCAGCCCGATGGCGCCCGGTACTTCGGCCCCCACCATTCAGCCACCGCCGCGCGGCGTACGCTCG
The DNA here is from genome assembly GCA_016218915.1 of Deltaproteobacteria bacterium. Lineage (GTDB taxonomy): Bacteria > Myxococcota_A > Polyangia > Polyangiales > Polyangiaceae > JACRCQ01. Next base: position 106,400 of record JACRCQ010000070.1, on the reverse strand, counting down.
GCTTCATCAACAAGCACTTCCAGCTTCGCACGTGCACCGACCAGGATCTGGTCGGACGCAAGCGCCCGTGCCTGCAGTATCACATCAAACGCTGCCCTGGGCCGTGCGTGTTCGACATCGACCACGACGCCTACATGGCCAACGTGCAGGCCGTGGTGCTGTTCCTCGACGGGCGCCACGACGAGGTGTTGCGCGATGTCGACAAGCGCATGCGGGATGCATCCTCGCGAACCGACTTCGAGCAGGCTGCGGTGTATCGCGATCAGCTCCTGGCGTTGCGCGCCGTGCGCGAGGGGCAGCGCGTGTCTGCGGTCAGCGACGTGGATCAGGACGTCATCGGGCTGCACCGCGACGGAGAGATGGCCGAGATCGCCGTTGCGTTCGTGCGCTCAGGGCGCGTGGTCGACACTGCGAGCTTCCCCATGCGCAAGGTCGAGGTGCCGGATGAAGAGGTGATCGGCGCGTTTCTCAGCCACTACTACGGCGAGGATGGACCGGCTGCCCATGCGATCCCCGACGAGATCCTGGTCCCGGTGCTGCCCGAGGGGGCCACGGGTGTGGCGGACTGGCTGAGCGAGCGTCGAAACCGCAAGGTCAAGCTGATCGCCCCGCAGAGAGGCGCGCGCGTGCATCTTCTGCAGCTCGCCAACGACAATGCCAAGCATGCGTTCGAGGAGAAGCGCAGGGCCAGCATCGACATCGAGGATCGCCTCGCCGACATCCAGGCCAGGTTGAGGCTTCCGTCAGCGCCGCACGTGATCGAATGCTGCGACATCTCGCACCTCGCCGGAGGCGACACCGTGGGCGGGCTCGTTCGCATGGTCGATGGCGAGCCTGCCAAGCAAGGGTACCGCTCGTATCATGTGCGGGGCGTGTCTGACGGCGACGACTACGCGGCGATCTACGAAGTGCTGGCGCGTCGATTCCGCAGGGGAAAAGAAGCTGCCGTCGAAGCATCGATCCGAGAAGCGTCGGCCGGGGAGCGTGCCGATCAACGCGCCATCAACTCCGAAGAGATCCTCCCTCTCCCCGAGCTCTCTCCCACCGGGAGCGGGGAAGGGCAGACCACGGATCCCGCGGCGGGTGAGGGAAATCCAGTCCGCGAGTACAGCGACGTCTCCGGCTGGCAAATGCCCGACCTGTTCGTGATCGACGGGGGCAGGGGACAGCTCAACGCGGCGCTGGCTGCTGCGCACGATCTCGGGCTGCACGACCTGTCGATCGTGGCGCTCGCCAAGGAGCGGGAGACGGTGGCGGGAGAGACGCTGACCGACCGCGTATACCTTCCGGGACAGAAGAATGGCATCCCGGTGCGGCCACACACGGCGCTGGTGATCCTGGCCCGTGCGCGGGACGAAGCGCACCGGTTTGCGAACCGCGGGCGCGAGAAGCTCGGACGTTCGCGGAGCCTGCGTTCAGCGCTCGACGACATCCCAGGCATCGGCGAGGCGAGCCGTCGAAGGCTCCTCACCCACTTCGGTGGGCTTGACGCGATCCGCGATGCGTCCGACGAGGCCCTACTATCCGTTCCCGGCATCTCGAAGCGTCAGCTCGCTGCGATACGCAAGCACTTGCCCGTGGCCCCTGTGGAGCAGGAGGCTGACAAATCAGATCTCGCCACGCCCACCGAAAATGAATAGTCTAGAGGTGTTGCGGAAGTGAGGCTTCAAGCTTCGGGCTACGGGCTTCAGCCAGATCAAGGTATCCAAGTCGCTGAGATTTGGAGCGACCGGTCTTCCCTGGAGCCTGCAGCCAGGAGCCTGCAGCCCTCTGACAGCGAGGTGGACCGATGGACTTTGCGCAGCAGCTAGGGAGACGAATGCGCCGCGCACGCATTGAGCGCGGGATCACGCAAGCTGAACTTGCACTGAGCGCAGGGGTGGGAGCCAACTACATTCCGCGACTGGAGCGCGGCGAGATGGTTCCGTCTGTCGAGGCAGCCTGGAGGATCGCGCGTGCGCTCGGGGTGTCGCTCGACGCGCTGTGCGGGCGGTCGGGAAAGCGAAACGAAGACGACGCGGCCGAGGCGCTGTCGCGGCTGCAGCGTGCGGACATCGCGGCGTTGCGACGCGTGGCCGACGCGATCGAGTCGATCGGCCCAGCGAGCCGCAAGCGGGGACGGTGACTTCGGTGATCTTCGCCGCCACGGTCTGGCCGCCATGCCGTCGGCCCCCGTCATCGCAAGCAACGCGAACAGGAAACATTCCGTGTTCTTCATTCGAAGTTCCTGTTTCAAGTTCCTAGTTCTCTGCGGGTACTAGGTTGGCATCATGCCAACGATGTTGGCACCCTCTCCCGCATTCCTAGCCCAATTTCCCTACCTGCTCCCGGCATCGGTCTTGCCTTCGCATTGACATGGCCGGTCCCCCACACGTAAGGTTGCCCACCGATCCGGTCCCGTACCAAGGAGCTTCTGCGATGAAACGTCTCGCCCATAGAACAGCTTCCGCTCTCCTTGCCTCAAGCACCCTGGCGTTGCTTGCAGCCGCACCAGGTTGCCTCGACCGGCCTGTGGCTCCTCAGCAGCCCAGCACGACCAAGCTGTCCACCCAGCTGTATCGCGCCTCGAAGATCGACAAGATCGACCTTCTGTTCATGATCGACAACTCAGCCTCCATGGCTGACAAGCAGGACATCCTCGCTGTCGCTGTCCCTGACCTCGTCGAGCGCCTCGTCAACCCGCTGTGCACCGACGGCAACCCTGCAGATGCCCAGGGTAAGTGCGCTACCGGCTTCAAGCGCGAGTTCGACCCGGTCAACGACATCCACATCGGCGTCATCTCCTCCTCCATTGGCGGCCACGGCGCAGACTCCTGCTCCGATGTACCGACGGCCCAGTTCAACCCGCGCATGGCGGACATGTCCCATCTCGTCGAGCGGGCAGACCCTGCTGACCCGAACAAGAAAGAGTCGACCTGGAACAACCAAGGCTTCCTCGCTTGGGACCCCAAGGCCAAGTACAACCCACCAGGCGACAGCAACGTCCAGACCCTCAAGGACAAGTTCACCAACATCGTGCGCGGAACGGGCCAGGACGGCTGCGGCTTCGAGGCCGGACTCGAAGCTGCCTATCGCTTCCTCGTGGACCCGGCTCCGTACCAGAAGATGGTCCCGTTCAGCTGCGACACCAACCAGCCCGACCCCGGTGGTCAGTGCCGTGGTCCTGAAGGCGTCGACACTGTGGTCTTGACCCAGCGAGCAGCCTTCCTCCGCCCTGACTCGCTGCTCGCGGTCGTCATGCTCACCGACGAGAACGACTGCTCGATCGTGGACGGCTGGCAGAACTACATCGCGGTCCAGGCCTACAGCGGCCAGAACCCGTGGCACCTGCCGCGTGCGACCTCGCAGTGCCAGGCTGAGCCGAACTCCCCGCAGTGCATGTCCTGCGCGCAGGGCGACTTCAGCACAGACCCCGAATGCTCCAAGGGCCTGTACTACAGCGACATCGAGGACAGCCTCAACCTGCGCTGCTTCCACCAGAAGCAGCGCTTCGGCATCGACTTCACCTATCCGATCCGCCGCTACGTCAACGGCTTCAGCAAGAAGCAGTTCTCTGCGACGGATGTCGCGTTCCCGGTCAACCCGGGCTTTGCGCCGGACAAGGACTACAACCCGCTCTTCTGCGCCAAGTACAAGGACAACGGCGACGGAACGGTCGACATGTCCACGTGCGAAGTGGTGCTCCGTGACCCCGGGCTCGTCTTCCTTGCCACCGTCGCAGGCGTGCCGTGGCAGGACATTGCCAACGACCCCAACGATTTGACGAAGGGCTATCGACCGGTCGAGGAGCTCTCTTGGACGAAGTCGCAGTTCGAAAGCTACAACGCGAACACCAACAACAAGACCAAGAAGAGCATCCCGCCAGGAATCGAAGGGAATGTAACTGTCTGGGATCAAATCCTTGGAGGGGTGCTGGATTCGAAGAGCGCCGACCCCATGGGGATCGACTTCAGCCCAGCCGGCGATCCCAAAGATCCTCTGATGATCGAGTCGGTCGAGCCTCGGTCCGGGACCAACCCAGCCACAGGCGAGTCCTTGGCGGACATGAATGCCGGGAACCCGACCGCGAACCGGATCAACGGACACGAGTGGGACATCAAGGGGCGCAATGACCTTCAGTACGCCTGCATCTTCAAGCTTCAAACGCCCAAGGACTGCTCGGCCAACACCTCGTCGTGCGACTGCGCAGAGGCTGATGGCCTGAACAACCCGCTCTGCCAGACCGACACCGGCTCCTACGGCAAGACGCAGTATCGCGCCAAGGGCTATCCTGGCCGCCGCTACCTCGCCGTGCTCCACGGACTCCAAGCGAGCCAGGCGATTGCTGCCTCCATCTGCCCGGCCAACACCGACAACCCTTCAGCCCAGGACTTCGGCTACCGCCCAGCGATCAAGACGATCATCGACCGTCTCAAGGCGGTTCTTGCAGGAACCTGCTGGGGCCAGAAGCTTGATCCTGCGGCGGACGGAGCTGTGGAGTGCATCGTGCTCGAGGCGACCAAGTATCCCGAGGGCACCACCACGTGCCCGGACTGCAAGACGGCCGGCCGGCAGCCCGCCAACCCGGATGCCGTCTCAGCGCTTGCCGAGGACAGCAACTTCGTCGAGAACGCGCTGAAGTGCGTGTGCGAGATCCCGCAGGCGCAAACCGGCGCCCCGCTCACCGCATGCATCGAGTCCACCGATGATCCGGTCATCGTGAACGGTGCCCAGGTCGACGGATGGTGCTACGTGGCCCCGGACCAGCACCCGGGAGCGAATGGGCAGCTCGTTCTGACTTGCCCTGAGGGCCAGAAGCGCATGATCCGGTTCGTGGGCGCTGGCAACCCCGCAGCCGGTTCTCTCACCTTCCTCCAGTGCAAGGGCGCGACCTTCTAGCCGCAGACAGGACTGCCACCAAGTCGGGGCGCGTGCCGCAAGCGCGCGCCTCGCGCGCTTTGTGAGCCGTGAGCAAGAAATCGATCCTCATCATCGAAGACGAACCCCACATCGTGATGGGGCTCAAGGATGCCCTGGAGTTCGAAGGCTACGACGTGGCCGCCACTGGCACCGGCAAGGAAGGGGTGCTCATGGCCAAGTCGGATCGACCGGACGTGGTCCTGCTCGACCTGATGCTGCCTGACATCAACGGCTACCAGGTCTGCGAGGAGCTGCGCAGATTCGACCCGTTCCTTCCGATCATCATGCTCACCGCCCGCAGCCAGGAGTCAGACAAGATCCGAGGCCTGGATGCTGGTGCCGACGACTACGTGACCAAGCCGTTCAGCGTGGCCGAGCTCACGGCGCGCATCCGCGCGATCGTGCGCAGGGCCTCGCGCACCCCCGGCGCACCGGAGGGCTTCGAGATCGGCATCGCGCGCGTGAACTGCACTGCGCAGACGATCGAGCGCGAAGGCCAGGAGATCCGCCTGTCCTACTACGAGGTGGAGTTGCTTCGTCTGCTCAACGAGCGCAAGGGGCAGCCCGTGGCGCGCGACGACATCCTGAGCCGCGTGTGGGGTCTGGAAGCGAGCCCCACCAACCGCACGGTGGACAACTTCATCGTCAAGCTGCGCAAGAAGATCGAGCGATCGCCGGACAAGCCCGAGCACATCCTCACTGTGTACGGATTTGGATACAAGCTGGTTTGAGAGGGGGAGGCAACTAGGAACTGGGAACAGGAATGCGGATGCAGAACACGGAACGTCCAGCGTTCCCGCTCCTGCTCCGCGCTCCCGCCTCCCGTTTCTGCTCCGCGCTCCCGCCCTCCGTCTCCATTCCCATTCGCGTTCCTGTTCCTTCTTCTCCGCTCCTAGTTCTCCGCCATTTTTCCCTCAAATACCGCTGTCCGTCCGTCCAGCCCAACCGTGCTCCTTGCCCCGGCCCTGCAACCACCCTGTCGCACCTACCGAGATTCTCTGCGGTTTCTGGCTTGACGGCCCATATCGTGCGTTCATAATCGCCCCGGTACACGGGCAGCTGAAAGGATGCACAGCGCCCGGATGCTCAGCAGCGCATTCTGTTCCGAGGAAATCATGGACCGATCGAACGCCGCCTCAAGTGGGTCTGAAGACGCAGAGCCTCCGCTGGAACCTCCTGCGGAAGACGCGGAGCCTCCCTCTTGTTGTGACGAAAAATCCTCTGCCCTCCTCAACTTCCCAACTCTCCCCGCCTGGCAGCTCCAGCTCCAAGAAGCTCACACGTCGCGACGCTCCCTCGAGGATGTGCTCGAGCCGAACGATGAACGCCTCGAGTGCTTCGACGAAGTCTCCGAGCGATACCCAGTGCGCGTTCCGCCCTACTACCTGTCGCTGATCAACCCCGACGATCCCGACGATCCGATCGCTCGCATGTCCTTGCCCGACTTCCGCGAGCTGTCGCCGTGCCCGTCGCTGTCGCGCGATCCCCTGGAAGAAGAGAGCGACATGCCGGTCGAGCGCCTCGTGCATCGCTACGGCGATCGCGCGCTCGTCCTCGCCACTTCCACCTGCGCGATGTACTGCCGCTTCTGCACCCGCAAGCGCCTCGCGGGACGCGAAGGCGGCAAGATCTCCCCTCGCAACCTCGAAGCGGTCGTGGGCTACCTGCGTGCCCACCCCGAGGTGCGCGACGTGATCGTCTCAGGCGGCGACCCGCTCACCCTGAGCGACGCGCAGCTCGCCCAGATCCTCTCCGCGCTCCGCGCAGTGCCCTCGATCGAGATCCTGCGCGTGGGTACGCGCATGCCTGCGGTGCTCCCGCAGCGCATCACGCCGGCCCTGGTGCGCACCCTTGCGCGCTTCCAGCCCCTGTTCCTCAACACGCACTTCAATCACCCGCGCGAGCTCACGCCCGAGGCCATGGAGGCGTGCGCCAGGCTCGCGGACGGCGGCATCCCCCTCGGCAACCAGACCGTGCTGCTCGCTGGCGTCAACGACCGTCCCGAGATCCTCGCCGAGCTGTTCCGCAAGCTGCTGCGCGCGCGCGTTCGCCCCTACTACCTCTTCCAGTGCGATCTGACCGAAGGCGTGGAGCACCTGCGCACGCCCCTGTCGCGCGGCATCGAGATCATGGAAGCGCTGCGCGGACGTCTGAGCGGGCTCGCGATTCCGACCTACGTGGTCGATGCGCCCCATGGCGGAGGCAAGATCCCGGTCTGCCCCAACTACGTCGTGTCGTTCGGTCCCGGACGAACCGTGCTCCGCAACTTCGCCGGCCAAATGGTCGCCTATCCGGATCCGGTCCCTGGCGTGGTTCGTCAGGACGGCGGCGGCAACGTCCACGACGGCGTCTCTGCCCTGCTCTCCGGCGCGCTCGACCTGCTCGGCCCGCGCCCAGAGGCCCAGGAGACCCGGCGCCGCACCAACGTCTCTCGCACCGCCGCTGTTTCCATCAACCGCCCGCTCACCGTGGGCCTCGCGTTCAACGTCAAGCACACCGAGTCGCTGGTCGACGATCGCGAAGCGCACTTCGAGTCCCCTCGAACGATCGATGCGATCGAGACGGCCATCAAGGACTTCGGCCACAACGTGGTGCGCCTCGAGGCCGACACTTCGTTCCCCTCGCGCCTGGCAGAAGCCCGCGTGGACATCGTGTTCAACGTGGCCGAGGGGTTCCATGGCCGATCGCGCGAGGCCCATGTGCCTGCGGTCTGCGAGATGCTCGGGGTCGAGTACACAGGCTCCGACCCCCTCACGCTCGCAGCGTGCCTCGACAAGTCCGTGACCAAGAGGCTGCTCCGCGAAGCCGGCGTACCCACGCCGTCGTTCTTCCTGGTCAACGGCTCGCCCATGAAGGTTCCCCCAGGCTTCTCGTTCCCCGCGATCGTCAAGCCCAACGCCGAGTGCAGCTCCAAGGGCATCGGGAGCGACTCGGTGGCCCACTGCGATCGAGAGCTCAGCGAGATCGTGGCGCGGCTTCGCGGGCGCTACGGCCGTCACATCCCCTTGATCGTCGAGGGGTACATCGAAGGGCGCGAGATCACGGTCGGCCTGCTGTCGCGCATGGGCAGGCTCGTTCCGCTCGAGCCCATGGAGGTGGTGTTCCTGCACGACAGCGAGCCACACATCTACGGCTTCGATCTCAAGCAGAATTGGGACGGGCGGCTGGAGTACCAGTGCCCGGCGCGTCTGGACGAGAAGCTGCTGCGCGCTTGCCGCGTGGTGGCAGCGCAGGCTTCCCGCACGCTCGGCTGCAGGGATCTGGCGCGCGTGGACCTGCGCCTCGACCAGCAGGGCGTTCCATGGGTCATCGAGGTCAACGCCCTGCCAGGGCTCACGCCGAGCTACAGTGATCTGGTGATGGCCTCCGAGGCTTCAGGCATCAGCTACCGCGATCTTGTGGGCCGGATCGTCGAATGTGCGGTCACGCGCATGGCATCGCGGCGCAAGAAGGTGCATGCGTTGGCGTAGCCATGAAAATCGGCATCGCCTACGACCTGCGCCAGGAATACCTCGCACTCGGCTTCACCGAAGAGCAGACCGCCGAGTTCGATCGGCCTGACACCATCGACGCCATCGAAGCGTCGATTCGTCGCCTCGGCCACGAGACGGCCCGCATCGGGCACCTGCGAAGCCTGGTCGGCAAGCTCGCTTCGGGCGAGCGCTGGGATCTGGTCTTCAACTTCACAGAGGGCATGCACGGCTTCGCACGCGAGGCCCAGGTGCCTGCCCTGCTCGAGGCCTACAACATCCCGTACACCTTCTCCGACGCCCTCGTGCTCGCGCTCACCCTGCACAAGGGGATGGCCAAGCACGTGATGCGCGACCAGGGGATCCCCACGCCCGACTTCGCGGTCGTGCAGTCTGCTGACGACATCGCTGCGATCGATCTGCCCTTGCCTCTGTTCGCCAAGCCCGTGGCAGAAGGCACTGGCAAGGGAGTGAGCGCGACTTCCAGGATCACGTCGCGCGAAGCCCTCGACCGCACCTGCCGCGAGCTTCTCGAGCGGTTCGAGCAGCCAGTGCTCGTGGAGACCTACCTGCCGGGACGTGAATTCACGGTCGGGATCCTTGGCACCGGGCACGCGGCTCGATCGCTCGGCACCCTCGAGGTCGTGCTCAAGGACAACGCCGAGGCGCACGCCTACTCCTACGTGAACAAGGAGAAGTGCGAAGACCTCGTGCAGTACGTGCTGGTGGACGACCCCATGGCGAAGCAGGCAGCAGAGCTGGCGCTGCGCGCGCACCGAGGGCTCGGCTGCCGCGATGCCTCGCGCATCGATCTGCGCGCCGATGCACAGGGCAAGCTTGCCGTGATCGAGGTCAACCCGGTCGCCGGGATGCACCCGCTGCACTCGGATCTTCCGATCCTGTGCACGGCCATCGGCATGCCCTACGACGCCTTGATTTCCGAGATCCTCGACTCTGCATTCGCACGCATCCCGAAGAAGGATCGCTGATGAAGATCGTGGTGCTCCACGAGGTCGTGCCGCCCGAGGCGCCACCCGACGAGCAGGACGTGCTCGTGGAAGTGGAGATGATCTGCACCGCGCTCCGCGAGCTCGGCCATGAGCCGTACACCGTCGCGCTCGGGCTCGATCTCGATCGCACCCTGCGCGAGATCCAGGCGCATTCGCCGGAGATCGTGTTCAACATGGTCGAGACCGTGTGCGGAGACGGGGGCCTCATCCATCTCGCGCCGTCCCTGCTCGACCACATGGGGATGCGCTACACCGGCTCGCCGCTCGACGCGATCTACGTGACGACCAACAAGGTGCTGACCAAGAAGCTGCTCGAGCACGCGGGAATCGCCACGCCCCCCTGGGTCACACTCGAGCAGGCCTCGCAGGGCCAAGTGCCGTTCGAGGGGCCCTACATCATCAAGCCCGTCTGGGAAGATGCCTCGATCGGGCTCAACGACGACTCGATCGCGCGGGATCGGGTGCGGCTGAGCGAGGTGATCCCAGCGCATCGCGCAAGGATTCGCGGCGAGCTGTTCGTGGAAGGGTTCGTGGACGGGCGGGAGTTCAACCTGTCGGTGCTGGAGATCGACGGCGCGCCTGTGGTGCTTCCGCCCGCCGAGATCCGGTTCATCGAGTTTCCCGAGGGAAAGCCGCGCTTCGTGGGCTACCGCGCCAAGTGGGACGAGGACTCGTTCGAGTTCCGCAATACGCCGCGCTCCTTCGAGTTCCCGCCCGAGGATGCTCCGCTCCTGTCCCAGCTCTCACACATTGCCCTCGAATGCTGGAACCTTCTCGGGCTCCGCGGCTACGGCCGGGTCGACTTCCGGGTCGATGCGTCCGGGCGCCCCTGGGTGCTCGAGGTCAACGTCAACCCGTGCCTGTCACCGGACGCGGGCTTCATGGCAGCTTGCGACCGCGCGGGAATCAGCGCAGCAGACGCGGTCCGAAGAATCCTCTCCGCCGCCAGAAACTAGGAATTGGGACCTAGGAAGGCGAATGCGAATGCGAATGGGAGCCGGAGCGGGAGTGGGAGTGGGAGCGGGAGCCGGAGCGGGAGCCGGAGCGGGAGCCGGAGCGGGAGCGGGGGATGCCGCGGGTGAGCATCGTTAGCGGCACGGCATCCATGTCTCGGGTCAAAGCGCGCTTCGCGGCTCTTCCATTTCCCAATTCTGAATTCGCATTCTTGTTCCCAGTTCCTAGTTTCCTCTGAGCGGGAGAACATTTCTGGGATCACAGGGGATCGACACCGTGGGCCGCACCACGCTCTGCGTTCCGAGCGCGGCCGGGTCGACGCCGTCGCGTACCTGGCGGATCTCCAGGTGCAAGTGCACGAGCCCTTCGCTCCCTGTGTCTCCCACGAAGCCGAGCAGGTCTCCTTCGCGCACCGGAGCGGACACGGCCAGCCCCGGCGCCGAAGCATCCAGGTGGCCGTACAGCACGATGTAGTCGCGAAGTCTCCCTCCCTCGCGAAGCGTGTGCTTGGTCACGACCGAGGTCCCGAACAGCTTTCCCACGAACACCACCACGGCGTCGCCCTGCTGGTGCTCGAGCGGCAACAGTCGCACTTCCGTGCCCCGCACCTGCATCAGATCGAACCCTCCGTGCCCCACGAACGTCAGCCTCGCGCCCCTGCGCTGCTCGCTGTCCGGGCGATCCAGATCGTAGCCACCGATGGCGTACTTGCCCGAAGACGGCGGAGGGATCGGGTATCGATACGCCTCGAAGTCCGCTGGACGATCCGGCAGGCGCGGGATCTGCTCGTAGAGCGTCCATCGACCGCTTCGGTCCCGGTGCGCATTCTGGGTGCCGACCAGCTCCTCGCCCGACTCGGCGTCGACGTCGTCCGGAACCGTCACGCACTGGTCAAAGTCCGGCACCGTCCCCGCAGGGCACACGGCCGACAGATCATCGCGCTGCTGCGCCAACGTTCGCTTGACCGTGAGCAGACGCCCCTTGGGGTCGCGACGCGACGTGGCAGACAGCGCCGAGAGCGCCGCAACCACCACAGCCGCACGGATCAAGGGATGCATCGGCTCAAGACTAACCGATGTATGGCCAGATGCATTCCACCCGTTGCGTCGCCCACGCCGCGATACTACCCGTTGGCCCATGTCAAAACTTGATCCGGCAGCCATCCAGGCGAGCCTCGATTCCATCTACGCAGCAGAGCGAACCCTGCGCGAGCTGACCGACCAGGTCGAACGCGCGCCCAAGGCGTGCGAGGTCGCAGAAAAAGCCATAGCCGACGCGCGCAAACAGGCCGACGAAGACGAGCGCGGCCTGCGCTTGACGTGCCTGACCCGCATCCTGCGGGGGATCAAGGACCCCAAGGCGCTGGATCTGCTGATCGACGTGCTCGGAGACGACACGGACGAAGGACGAGCAAGTGCCGGGATCGCCCTGGAAGACGTCGGCATGGACCGGGCAGCAGACCTGCACGCCGCGATCGCCCGCGCCCTCAAGACCCTGCCCGCCAACCACCACGCGCTTCGCGAGCTGCCCTTCGTCCTGCTCAGCGTGAGCGAAGGCGATGCCCGCCGCGCGCTCGTTCCCTTCCTCGCCCTGTCTGATCCAGAGGCCGTGGCTTCGGCCATCGAAGCCCTGGTGGAGAACGCGGATCCAGCCGCGATCGAGAACATCTCGCCGCTCAAGAAGGACACCCGCACGGTCGACCTCGAGGATGAGTCGACCGGGGAATCAACCCAAATCACCATTGCGGAGATGGCATCCGACGCGGTCGAGGCCCTCGAGGAAGCCAAGAGGTTGCTGGCCAAGGCTGCAGGCTAGGAAATGTCGGCACTCCCCGGACTCGAAGCACGGGATGTAGCGATCTTCGAGACCTTCGTGGTCCCGCGCTACCTCTCGATCTTCGGGATGCTCGCCCTCGAGATGGTGATCGCGTGCGAGCGCGCGATGGTCGCACACGTCGGCTGTCGCACCGGATTCCCAGACCAGCTCCTCGCCACCTACCTGCCCGGCGCTACCGTGGTCGGCTTCGATCCGTCGGAGCCGGCCTTGGAGCTCGCTCGTACCAAGAGCGCCCTGATCCGCGAGATCACCTTTGATTACCGCGCCGGCGATCTCCCCCTGCAGGTGCCCGACGACTCCTTCTCCCACGTCATGGCCGTCCACCCGCGCCTCGACATCCCGGGCCGCGAGCTGCTCGTGCGCGAGATGCGCCGCGTGCTCGCTGCCGGCGGACAAGCCCTGCTCGCCATGCCCCTGCGCGGCTCGTTCCAGGAGATCGCGGACCTGCTTCGGGAGTACGCCCTCAAGCAAGAAGCCGGCGACGTCACCAAGGCGATCGAAGCCAACATCACGAGCCGTCCCACGCTCGAGACGTTCACCGAGATGATGGAAGACGGCGGCTTCGACGAGGTGGACGTCGAGGTCCGGGCCATGACCCTGCCGTTCCGATCAGGACGGGACTTCTTCGAGGATCCCGTGTCGCGCCTGATGATCGTGCCTGACATCGAGCAGTCGATCGGCATCGGCGACCTGGTCGCGCCCCTGAGCTACGTGCGCGACGCCATCGATCTGTACTGGTCCGAGCAGGAGTTCGAGCTGACCGTCAACGTCGGCTGCGCGAGCGCGCGCCGGTTCTGAGCCGCCCCTCAATACGCCTGGAAATCCTCGTACAGGGCCCGGATACGGAACGAGCCCTCCACGCGGCGCACCAGGAACACGATCTCGTCGCCAAAGAGCCGATCCGTTCCCACACGCTTGAGCTCGATCGGCACACGGATCAGCACGTCCTGCTGCTCCATGATCGGCGGTCGCACCGGGCGATCCCCTTCGGCTTCCTCCAGATCGCGATGGCTGTACATCTCCACCGCGGTCTCGCGGTACACCGGCTCGGGCCCGGTCGCTTTGTAGTCGAACTTGGCGAATCGACGCTCCCACGCATCCTCTGCACGCGAGCCCGAGTTGCTCGGCCCTGAAGGGATCAGCGCCTGCGCATCGAGCGTCAGCACTGTGCGCATCTTGTCTTTGTCTTCTCGCGCGACCGACTCGAAGAACGTTCGCACCGGCATCAATGCGCCGCTCATGTCGACCGGCTCGCGGAGCGCAACCAACCCGAGCGACGTGCTCGCGCGGGTGGACGCTGGAGGCATCGACCCCTGCAGATCCACAGCAACCCCGTCCGGACGTCGCGGGCCTGAAGGAAGCGCCGAGGCCGTGGCAAAGCTCGCAGGACGCTCCAGCTTGCAGGCCACGGCAGCCAGCAATCCAGTCACGAGCCATGCGCCCAGGATCAAGGGCCGGACTCGCAACCTGCTCGGGCACCTTGCCCCGCCCAGGCTCAGACGCGATCCGTGCGTCTTGTCAGAATGATTCGATCGACGGTTCATCGTAGCGGCCGAGCACGACCGTAGAACAGTCTGGAAGAGCCTTCCACCGCGCCGTGGGCTGCTCATCGAATTCCGCTGCCACGATCGTGAACCGTACCCGGGCGAGGTCAGGCAGACGGCTTCGGCGCAGGGCATCCTCGGGCAGCAACGCCTCGATGTCCTCCTGGCCATGGATGACTCGGTAGGCCATCCCGGTTCCCCGGGTGAGCCCGACGATGTACTCGCCGTTGCTGACCAGGATCCCGGTGGGCCCGGCATCCTCTGCACCTTCCTCGCTCGAGAGCCGATCGACCAGCGCGAGGGTGGTGCGCAGCGCCCCGATCACCTCCGCTGCCGGCGTGGTGTCCGTCAGCTTCCCAGCATCGTGGAGGAACGACAGGAACAGGTGGAACACCAGCTCGCTGTCCGTGTCCCCACGCACGTTGCGCATCAGGAAGTCGGGGATCGAAGTCACCAGCCGTTCGCGCAGGTTGTCGAACCGCGCCAGCGTCCCTGCGTGCGCAAAGAGCCACTGCCTGTAGCGAAACGGGTGCGTGTTGCGCGTTCCATGCTCGCCGATCGTCGGGTTGCGGACATGCCCGATCAGCATGTCCGTCCTCACGTCCCGCGTCAGCGTCGCCACGTCCACAACCTCGTGCTCATCCAGCGGGCGACGGCGCAGCAGCACCTCGCCTCCCTGGTAGAACCCGAATCCCCATCCCAGGCTTTTGGCTCGCACACGCGACACCAATGCCTGCCGTTCCACCATCAGCACGTGGGGGCTGATATCGGAACGATTTCCAATGAAGCCGAAAAGACGAGCCATCAATGCCTCCGCAATGGGTCGGGGCGTCCAGGATTGAGGCGCGCCGGCCCGTTGCACGCTTTGGAATGCATCGCGCGCAGTGCCGATGCAAGGGGACGTACTCTCAATGTAGCCTCATCCCGACGCAGAGTCATGCGGAGGCCCTTCCTTCGTCATCTCCGCAAGCAGCCGCTCCGTTCTTTCACGAGCCTTTCGATCCCAGCGCTCCGCGAGCGCCCGTACCCAAAGCGGGGCTGAGCCGCCCACAATCAGCGCAAGAACCCACCATGAAATCACCGATGACATTGGACCTCGACGAAGCCGCCGCATCGTAGCGAACTTCACGCGAAGCGGCGCCCCTATCGACTCCCCGATGCACCCAGAATCGCGCTCAACCTGTCGATTGTACGCAACCGCCCCCTCCGGCTGTCCGATGGGGCGGCATGAAAACCTTCCTCAAAGCGCGTGCAGCACTCGGCATGGTGGCTGCCCTGAGCTCAGGCTGCGCTGACCTCGGATCCGGCAAGCCCTCCAGCGATCGACCTGATGCCGTGGAGATCAAGGTCAGGTTCGTTCCGCTCCCATCAGACGGCTACGTGGCTTCGGTGGTTCGAGTCCTCCTCGAAGCAGGCCGTTCAATTCCCGAGGAGCTTTCGCTCTATGAGGGGGCGCTGAGCACCAGAGAGTTGAAGGACCTGGCAACCGGGGCTGGCACCAAAGCGCTGCAGGCTCGTCAGGTGCCCATCCTTCGCTGGCCGAACGAGGCGGAAACCGAGGTCGCGCACCTCAGCCGGCTGCGTGCCGGTGCGACCTACACCCTGACCGTCCCCTCGTGGGGGTGGTCCCACGCGTTCCAGGTCGCGCCTTCCGACGATCTCCCGTTCTTGAAGAGGGTCTGGCCGCCGACTGAGACCTCTGCAACGGCAAGAGTTGGCGTCTGGTGTCTGGAGCAGCCAGCGCATGGGGTGACCAAGTTCGGACCCAGAGCAGCAACGCTGTGGCCCGGGCGTGTCCTAGGTCAGTTCGACTTCGGGGCTATCGCTGACATGGGCCAAGGTTGCGTCAGGTGGATCACCGACAGCGGGGAGCCGGCGTCGGCACTCGTCCCGCCTCCTACCGTAGAGCTGGAAGAAGGTGGATTGGGTCGGCTCGACCCCACGCCCTTGGAGATGCGATTGAAAGGTGGGGGCAACGCCGGCAGCACATGCCTTCCAGCCGAGAGCGTCTTTGGACCGATCTGTGCCCTGATTCAGGACGATCGGGTGGTGCTCTCGTCAAGAGATTCCGAGTGGTGGATTGGCCTCCGGGTTGAGAATCTCGCATGGACCGACCGGGTAGATGCGCTGCATCCCGTTGTGTTGAGGCCGTTGGCGGTAGATTCCGAGCACAACCTGCTTCTGCACGCGATGGATGCGGCGGGCGTTTCCGGACAATGGCACGAGACGATACGAACCGCGGCGGTTCAGCCGCATGTGGTCATCAATGAGCTGATGGCCAATCCTGCCGGACCAGAGCCGGAGCAGGAATGGGTCGAGTTGTTCAACGATGGGCAGAGCGGGGTGCAATTGGAGGGGTGGATTCTCGAGGATTCCGGGGGAGAGACCCGGTTGCCCGAATGCCTGCTTGGTCCCGGCCAGTACGCTCTGGTTACGAATGAAGCCTACGATCCCGCCAGCTGGGTGGACCGCCCTCCCTCACCTGAAGCGGTGATTGTGCGGGTCCCGAAGCTCGGGACGGGCGGATTGTCCAACAACGGGGAACCGCTGAGATTGCGAACCAAGGACGGCAAAACAGTGTCTACTGTTCCGTCGATTCCATCGCCCAAGCAATCCACTTCGATTGCACGAATTTCCCCAGATGCCTTGGACACGATTCCCGGATCCTTCCTGAACTCAGCGGATGGCGGTACGCCTGGAGCGCCCAACACGCTCTAGATTTCGGGTTCCTTTCCCTAGATTCGATGTGGTACGTTCGCGTGGTCCGCTCAGGGCATTTCGGGCGGGGTCAGCACGCCAGAGCGCGATCTGCCCGGCAGATCGGTGCCCGGATCGGGAAAGGACGGCCTATGGCAATCGAAC
The DNA here is from genome assembly GCA_016218915.1 of Deltaproteobacteria bacterium. GTDB lineage: Bacteria > Myxococcota_A > Polyangia > Polyangiales > Polyangiaceae > JACRCQ01. Next base: position 89,825 of record JACRCQ010000070.1, on the reverse strand, counting down.
GAGACATGAAGTTGCTCACCGCCTCGGACGTTGCGGAGCTGTGCGAGGTCGACCTGAAGACCATTCACAACTGGGTGGAGCGCGGTTGCATCCCGCATTTTCGAACGCCGGGGCGCCATCTGCGATTTCAGGCGGTCGACGTAGCCAGATTCCTTCGCGACTGGGGATACGCGATTCCCCGGCGTTTCTACGCTGAAATCGCTCAAAGCATCGTGGTGGTGGGGGGCAAGGATGCGATTGGACAGGTAACCCGCGCCGCAGGGCAAACCGCATCCGTTCATGCTGTGGACGACCTGTACCATGCGCTTCTCCACATCGGCGGCGAGCCAACTTCCGCAGTGGTCATCGACACCAACGCTGCCCAGTCCTGGCCGGATATGGTGGTTCCCGCCGTTTCGTCCCTCACGCGCGCGTTCACGTCGCTGACCATCGTGCTGCTCGGCGAAGACCCCCTTCGGTGGGGCGAAAAGCTCGACGTAGCCGTGGTTCCTGCTGGTGACAGCAAGCTGCTCCGATCAGCTCTCACCAACGAGGCCCCTGCAAAAGAGCAAGCGCCTGCGGCTCCTGTCGCTCGCCCCAAGCGCAAGGCGCGCAAGACCGCCTGAGCCACGCCTAGCTCCAACGTGAGCCAACCTCCCATCTTCGGACCTGGACTCAGCCGATCCGTTTCTCTCCGGCTGATTGCTGATGCTGACCACTACACGGTCCTGGTCCAGCAGGTGATCCCTAGGGCGAAGGTCTCGGTCTGGATCGCGACCGCCAACGTCAAGGAGCTCATGGTGGAAGCGCCCATCGGCAGTACGGCCCGCGCTCGCGGGCGGTACATCTCGCTGCTGGAGACCCTGCAGGGATTGGCTGACCGCGGAGTAGACTTAAGAGTTCTTCATGCAACCGATCCCTCGCGCGCGTTTCGCGCCGAGCTGCAGCGGCGCACCTCGCTCCGACGCAAGATGCAGATGCGCCAGTGCCCGCGGGTGCATCTCAAGCTTGTCGCCGTGGACGGTGCTCTCCTGTACCTGGGCAGCGCCAACTTCACCGGGGCAGGTCTTGGTGCCAAGGGTGGGAATCGTCGCAACTTCGAGCTTGGCGTGATCACGGACGACGACGTGCTGCTCGACGAAGTGCAGGGGCGTTTCGACTCAATCTGGCGTGGGCGCGAATGCGGAGCGTGCAGGTGCCGCGGCGTGTGCCCGAAGCCGTTTGAACAAGTGTAGGTCCCTCAGAGCGCTCCCAACCGTCGGCCAATCGCTGCGATCGCCCTGCGCTCCCACCCCCATCGACGCGTCCCATCCCACACAGGATCCGACTCCGCTGCCAGCATCTCCAACGCAAGGGTGCGGACCCGCGCCTGCCCTGCCGCACCCGCATCGCTTCTGGCCTCGAGCAACACCTGGACCGCCCGGCTTTGCTGCAACGCCGCTGACCACGCCCGCCTCCGAATGTAGAACTCCAAGCCTTCCGTTCGCACACTCAGGTCAGCTGGTGCCAGGGACAGAGCTGCGCGCAGGTCGAGCGATGCCTCGTCGATGCGTCCGAGACGTTCGAGAAGTCGTGTACGAGCGCGGTAGCCTTCCACGAATGAAGGCACCCGATCGATGCCGGCCTGGTAGACGCGTAACGCCTCGGCTGTGTCGCCTGCGCGTTCGTGGATCCGGCCAAGCTCGATCCACGCAGGTCCGTACGTGGGATCGAGCTTGAAAGCTTCGGCCAGTCGACTGCGTGCACCAAGAATGTCGCCCTGCTCGGCCCGACGGTGAGCCTGGGACGTCAGGTCGGCCACCAGGGAGGTGGACTGGGCGAACAAAGGTGCCTCCAGCGCCTGAACCGACGTCAGGGACGCGACCAGTGCGATCGTCCAACGGATGATGGAGCGAGTCCGGCTCATCGCGTTCCCTGTGGCCCTGTGAGCATGTCCGTGCATCATAGCGACGGAACGGGCCTGCATCCGTGGGAAACGCAGAGGAAGCCGCAGCGGTCGGCGGAGCAGGCAGATCGATGGTGTTGGGAAGGGCGGGGGGAGCGAGCCGAAAGGGTCAGCCGGCTTTCGAGGCCGCCGCAATGCGGCGATAGAGGCGGGCCTTGAGACGAGCAGCCGCCTTGCGGTGGATGATCCCCTTGCTAGCGGCCTTGTCGACCGTCGCCTCGACGACCTTTGCAGCCACCTTGGCTTCGGTGTTCTTCTTGGTGTCGACGAGCTCGCGAGCCTTGGTGAGCTGGGTGCGTACCGCACGCTTGACCGACTTGTTGCGGAGGGTCTTGCGGATGCGCTGACGATTGCGTCGTTCGGCAGAGGGATGATTGGCCATGATGGACTCTCGCTATGCTTTCTTCGTGTCCGGAGCCTTGGGCGCAGGCTTCGCATCAGCCGCGTTGGGATCGTAGCCTTCCGGATGCACCGGGAACTTGGGCGTGCCGATCTTGGCGCTCAGCTTCTTGTTCTGCTTGCCGCTTGTGGTGCGCTTGCGGCGCCGAATCGTTTCCGTCTGCGTAGTGGGTGAGACCATGGCGACTCCGTGCGACGCTGGCAGAAAGGGGCCAGCAGGGCGGCGCACTATGATTCGCAACGTCCCTTCTGTCAAGACTCTCTGGCAACCCCCGAGGGTTTCACAGGGAGCCTGCCGATCGGAAGGGTGCGGGTCACTCCGCGGGCGGATCGATCCTAGCCGTTCTGGGCGCTGATTCCACCGCTTTTGCGGTCGGCGTCGCCAGATCCTTGCAGCATCGGAACCCTGTCTGCGGCCCAGCGTACTTCTCGTCGTGGTGCGAGGTGTTGGCCCTGCAGCGGTTGCGCCCCGTCATCCACCATCCACCCCGAAGCTCGGACCGCCGTGGCGCCTTGGCTCCGGGCATGCGTACCCACTCGTCCACGTTGCCCACCATGTCGCGCACGCCGAACGGGCTCGCGCACGTCGCGTGCGGAGGCTCGCGAAGATCAGCGCTCGCCTTGTACTTGCCGTCCCGAAGCAACCGGTCCTGGTTGCACAACGCCGAAGAGCGCGTGTAGCCGTAGGGGTAGGGGAGCCCCTCTTCTCCTTCACACGCGAATTCCCACTCGAGGCTCGTGCAGAGGCGCTTTCCCTGGCTCGCGCAGACCATGTCTGCCTGGGTCCACGATACGGCCTTGGCCGGAACCGTCTCTCCCGGCGCGATGTATTCGTCGCGATCCATGCAGAATCGCATTGGATGTCGAGCCGACTTGCACACAGAAGGCTGCTGGAATTCCCCGCACACACGCTTGGCAGGCTGCCCATCCGGATCGTCCCATCGAGCGCAGACCTGCTCCCAGTAGAAGCAGTGGCTCCCTTCGACCTGGGCCATTTCCTGCGGGCACGCGGTGTTGGCGGGCAGGGGCGACGCACCCGCGACGGGCGCTGGTTCGAGGTCCTGCTCAGGGGCTGCAGAGCCTGTGGGAGCGGCGGGCACTCCCGGCGCAGGCAGGTCAGGCGCAGGTACGGGGTCTGGTGTGGTGCGAGCAAGGATCGCAGGGGATCCCAGGGCGGGAGCACGAGGCGCACCAGAGTGCACACGGGCGCCGAGCAAGACAGCCGCTGCGGAGAGCAACAAGAGCAGGCTTGCCGCGATGGGGCTGCGGCGATTCATGGGCGATCGAATAGCGTTGGGGCGACCTCCCGGCCAACTCTTCGGCGGGGGCACATCCTGCGGCGAGCGTGAGAAAAAGCTGGATGCGGCGCCGGCTTGCGGGCAGAGGTCACCGGACCGATGGGCTGCTGGCACGCACGACGTGCACGCACAAAGGCGAGCGTCCGTACCGCGGAGGCGACAATGAATGCCGAGAAGCTGGATGTAGGGGTGGTCGGTGCCGGCGCGTGGGGCACGGCTCTGGCGGATCAGCTGGCCAGGCTTGGGCACGACGTGCAGCTGTGGTGCTACGAGCCCGAGGTCGCTGTGGAGATGCGCGAGACGGGCGTGAACCGCACGTACCTCCCCGGGCACAGCGTGCATCGATCCATCGACACCACCACGGACCTGCAGCGCTGCGTCAAGGGCAAGAGCATGGTGGTCGTCGCAGTCCCGAGCCACCACGTGCGCCGGCTCGCCACCGACTTCCGCAGCGATCTGTCGCGCGGCACGCTGCTGGTGAGCGCTTCCAAGGGGATCGAGAACGAGACGCTGATGACGATGTCGGAGATCTACTCCGAGGTCCTGGAATCCAACTTCCACAAGCACTTCGCAGTGCTCTCAGGGCCCTCGTTCGCGATCGAAGTGGCGCGCGGAGAGCCGACCGCGCTCACGATAGCGTCGTGGGATCACCGCACCGCGGCGCGGGTGCAGCGCGCGGTGTCGAGCACGTTCTTCCGGGGGTACACGACGACGGACGTGGTTGGAGTGGAGATCGGCGGCGCGCTCAAGAACGTGGTGGCGATCGCGGTCGGCGCCATGGATGGCATGGGGTTCGGTCACAACACGCGCGCAGGGCTGATGACCCGTGGGCTGTCCGAGATGGCGCGAATCGCAGTCCGCAAGGGCGCGAACCCGCTAACCATATCGGGATTGTCCGGCTTGGGAGATCTGATCCTGACGTGCACGGGCGAGCTGAGCCGCAACCGGACCTTCGGCGTGCGAATCGGCAAGGGCGAGAAGGTGCAGGAGATCCTCTCAAGCCAGAAGCAGGTCGTGGAGGGGTACCTGACCGCCCGGTCGGCTCACCACCTCGCTCGTCAGCTCGGCGTGGAAGCGGCGATCATCGAGAGCATCTACGAGTACCTGCATGAGAACGAGGCTGGACGCCCCATGTCCGAATTCGTACACGCAGTGATGAGCCGGGATCTGAAGCCGGAATTCGCGCTGCTGTGAGGCTTCAGGCTTCAGGCTTCAGGCTTCAGCCAGAGGAAGGTTCTCACGCCGCAGGGATGTCCAGCCGGGATGTCGAGCCGGGATGTCCAGCCGGGATGTCGATATCCGGTCTGACCTGGAGCCTGCAGCCTGGAGCCTGCAGCCCTCGTGCAATAGGCTCGCTGGCTAGGGTCGGATCGTGACGCCGACGGAGAACGAGGAGCGCTGGAAGGGGGTTACCTTCGCGCGCTTGAGCGCGGCGACGATGCACCCGGCTGCGGGCTTGCCCGAAGCTGCGCCGCTCACGGTGACGCTCTGGACGTGGCCGTCGGAGCCGAAGGTGATCTGAGCGCGCGACGGCTCATCCATCCCTGCCACGCAGGCGCGCGCAGCACCCATGACCGCACCCAATGCGCCCTGGATCGCGCCTTGGGACGGCGCTTCCGGAATGTCGCCGCTGGCGGGCGCGGTCTTGGCCGTGGGCTCCGCGGTCTTGGCTGGAGTGGAGCCTCCCACGGCCTTGTCCATGGCGCCCTGCAGGTTGCCCGGATCGGACGGCGGCGCAGCAGCCGGGGACTTTTCCTTGGGGTCCTCGGCCTTGGCTGCCACGCCCTTGTCGCCCGTGCGCGCCTCTCCCGGGGCAGCAGGCCGGTTGTCGTCGTTGCGGGCCAGCGGCCCGGACGCCGGGCTCGCACTTCCGCTCGCTGCAGGGGCTTCTGCGGACGCGACCTCAACCGGTGCAGCGCTCGATGTCGAAGCCGGCGCTTGCACAGGCGCGGCCGACGCTGCCGCGGGCGCGTTCTGCGCAGCCATGTCTTTCTGTCCACCGCGCATGCCGATCACTGCCACCGCAGCGATGGCGGTCAGCGCCACGACGCCTCCGACGAACAGCGGGACCATCGACGACTTCTTCGGAGCGGGCCTTGCCACAGCGGCTTGCACCGCAGGCTTCTTTTCGTCGTCTTCGTCGAACAATCCTGTGCTCGCTGGCGCAACGCCCATGTCCGGGATCGAGGCCGCCTGCTCGCGAACGGCTTGCAGATTCACCACGCCCGAGTCGCTCTCCTTCGCCTCGACGGGGCGCGAGGTGACGGGCAGCGGGGTGCCTGTGGCGGGCTGTGGCAAGGACGGGCTCGAAGTGCGTCCTGCATCCGGCGCCATCGGAGGAGGAGGTATGGAAACGCGTTTTGCGATTTCCTTGAGTGACTTCCGGGGCTTGTCGGCTTCTTCCGACTTGGGCTTGTCGACTTCTTCCTGCCCTGCCTTCGCGGGCTCATCCGAGCGCGGCTTGTCGGCTTCTTCTGACATACTAGGTCCTCCTGATGCGCGTGCGGGAGCGAGGCTGCCCTCGTCAGGCTGAGACGGGCCAGGCGGCTCGAACCACTCGTCAAGCGCGGACTCGCGTCGCACCCGGGCGATGCGCGCGCCGATCCGCTCTGCCATGTCGTCCCAAGCAACCTGCGGACGCTCGTTGACTGGCCACGGGGTGAGCCAGCCGTCGAGCTTCTTGTCGAACTTGTCGTCAGCGGCGCTCATGGCTCCTCCCCCGGCACGGCGAAGCCGTGTAGTGCAAGGTGCTCCCTGAGCTTGCGGCGTGCCTCATGTACACGCCAGGCGACGGTTCCTTCGGGACAGCCGAGGATTTGAGCTGCCTCATCATGACGAATGCCTTCGATGCAAACCAGGATGAGGGTCGTGCGCAGAGAATCGCTGAGATCATCGATCGCCTCGCACAAGGCGGCTGCGAGTTGACGCTGCTCGGAAGCGGCGCTCGGGTCGGAGCCGACAATCGTCGCGCGCGCTGCCACCCAGTTCTCGATGCGCGGATCCGACGCTTCGGTCGTGTGCTGCCGAGGTTTGCGCGCGCGGATGATGTTGAGCGACAGGTTCACTGCGATCCTGTAAAGCCAAGTGTAAGGCTGACTGTTTCCCTGAAAGCGGTTCAGGCCCTGGTAGGCCCGAACGAACGTCTCCTGCGTCACATCCTCCGCTTCGGTATCGTCGTGAAGCATGTGAACGGCGAGGCGGTAGATTCGCTTCTGGTAGCGGCGCACCAACACGCTGAACGCTTCCGCATCGCCCGATAGGGACTGCTCGATGAGTTCCTGGTCGCTTGATTTTGACATGCAGGTCCCGGCCGAACGGGCAACTCCGGAGGCCGCGAAGAAAGCTTTCTCGCGCTACCCGGACGGTCGCACCTGCGACGATAATCGAACACGGGGAGTTGGACAATTCAGCCACGCGGATCTTGGGAACCTGGACATGGGGGCCTTGGGGACGGATCGAACCCAACCGGGGCCGTACGCCTCGCCCAGGACGTGCCCGGCCGCAGGGATGCATGGATTCCAGGCATTTTCCCCGCGCCGCTGCGGCTTCCGCGTGGATCGTCCCAGGTTCTCGCGGAACGATGCTCCTTGACCGCCGCGCCCCGAAAGGACAAACCGTCGCGGAATGACGAGCGCACAAACCGCGTCTGCGCCCAGGCGGCGTGAGCTGGAGCGCGACCTGAGTCGAGTCGAGGGGCGAGGACGCTGGCTTCGGTTGGCCCTCATCCTCGTGCTGGTCGCCGCTGCCATCACAGCCATCGCGGTCTGGCGTCTCAAGACCCAGGCTCCGCCCAAGCCTCGCTACCTGATGCAGCCGGCGAGTCGAGGCGATGTCATCGAGACAGTCCAGTCTACCGGCACGGTACAGCCGCTGACCCAGGTCCAGGTCGGCGCCCAGGTGTCAGGCAGGCTCGTGCGCGTGCTGGCCGACTACAACACCGAGGTCAAGAAGGGGGACTTGCTGGCCGAGATCGATCCGACCCTGTACGGCGCCCAGGTGGCCCAGAACTCTGCGCAAATCGACGGGGCCAAGGCGAACCTGGCCCGGGCGGATGCGAACTCGCGCACCGCAAAGATCAACCTTGAGCGAGCCAAGAAGCTTTTTGCAGAGAACCTGGCGAGCCAGGCGGATGTGGATGCGGCGCAGGGGCAGTACGACGCGATTCTCGCGGATGTGGCGGCCTCCAGAGCCACGATCCAGCAGATCTCCGCCCAGCTCCGCTCTTCGCGCACCAACCTCAAGTACACCCAGATCTTCGCGCCCATCGACGGCATCGTGATCAGCAGGAACATCGACCCTGGCCAGACCGTTGCTGCCTCCTTCCAGGCCCCGACTCTCTTCGTCATCGCGCAGGACCTCCGGGAGATGCGGATCATGGCCGACATCGACGAAGCCGATGTGGGCAAGCTCGCCGAGGGGATGGTGGCCGAGGCCACGGTCGACGCCTTTCCTGGCGAGATCTTCAAGGGGCGCGTGCGCCAGATCCGCTACAGCCCCAACACGGTGCAGGGCGTGGTCACGTACTCCGCCGTCGTCGACGTAGAGAACCCGGAAAAAAAGCTGCGTCCTGGCATGACCGCCACCGTGACCGTCCGCACCCACGAAGCCAAAGGCGTGGTCCGGATCCCGAATTCCTCGCTCCGATTCAAGCCTTCGCCACCGGTCGGCTCTGACGGAAAACCGGAGCCGGTGGTGCCCTTGCCCGCGCTGCCCCACGGCAAGTCGCGTGTCTACGTGCTCGGCGACGCAACTCCTGGAAAGGAGAGGCTCGACATACGGGAGATCGAGGTTGGCATCACGGACGGGGTGAACACCGAGATCAAGAACCAGTCGCTTGCCGAAGGGGTGCAGGTGGTCGTGGACGAGACGGACCAGACTCTCAAGAAGCAGGCCCGTCGGAACATGTTCTAGCGCCATGGAACCGATCATCGAGATGGTCGGCGTCGAGAAGGACTACGCGTCCGGCCCGGTGGTGGTCCGCGCGCTGATCGACGCCCACATCACGGTGAACGAAGGGGAGTTCGTGGCGATCGTCGGCCCGAGCGGCTCAGGCAAGAGCACGCTCATGAACATCATCGGCTGCCTCGACCGCCCTTCGCGCGGAACCTACCGGCTCGCCGGCTACGACGTCGGAAGCCGCTCGAACAACGCTCGAGCCGTGCTCAGAAATCGTCTGATCGGCTTCGTGTTCCAGGGATTCAACCTGCTGCCCCGCACCACGGCCCTGGAGAACGTCGAGCTGCCCCTGGTCTACCGCGGACAGCGGGCCAAGCACAGGCGTGCCCACGCACGCGCCGTGCTCGCGCAGGTAGGCCTCGCCGACCGCGTGGATCACACCCCGAACCAGCTGTCCGGAGGGCAGCAGCAGCGCGTGGCCATCGCCCGTGCGCTGGTGACCGATCCTCCGCTGCTGCTGGCCGACGAGCCGACGGGCAATCTCGACACGCGCACGAGCGACGAGATCCTGGCGCTGCTGCAGCGTCTGAATCGGGAGCGCTCGCTGACGATCGTGCTGGTGACGCACGAATCGGACGTGGCGCTTTGCGCTTCGCGCGTGATCACGATGCGCGACGGGCACGTGAGGAGCGATGTCAGGCAGAGCAGCCCTCGGGACGCCGGGGAGGCTGCTGCGCGCGCGCAGTCGGAGCCGGAGCCGACGAGCGCCAGGCCGGGAGGCGAGTAGTGCTTGCCACCGCGCTGTCGGCGCTTCGGATCGCGTTCCGGTCCGTGATGCGCTCCAAGCTCCGCGCGCTGCTCACGATCCTGGGCATCTTGATCGGCGTCGCAGCCGTGGTGATCGTGACCGCCCTGGGGACCGGTGTGCAGGACAAGGTCGTCAAGTCGATCCAGAGCCTCGGCTCGAACACCATCCTGATCATCTCGCGTCCGGCCCAGCGCTCCGGAGCTCGCGGCAAGGCGGGCGTGGGCGGGCGAATGACCGAAGCCGACGGCCAGGCGATCCTGCGCGAGGCCACGAGCGTGGCCGCTGTGGTCCCGATGGTCTCCGCGCCCGCGCAGGTGGTCTTTGGCGACCGCAACACGAGCACGGCCGTGATCGGAACCACGCGCGACTACCTGAAGGTGCGCAGCTACGAGCTCGAGCGCGGCGAGATGTGGACCGAGACCGACGAGCGCCTCAAGACCAAGGTGTGCGTGATGGGCGCGACCACGGCCGCGAACCTGTTCGGCAGCGTCGATCCGGTGGGACAGATCGTGAGGATCGGCAAGTACCCGTTCCGCGTGGTGGGCACCCTGGAGCGCAAGGGGCAATCGCTCGGCGGCGAGGATCCGGACGATCGCCTGCTGATGCCGGTGGGCTCTTTTCGCGCCCGCGTGCTGCATCTGCCCGCCGGCCGGGTGTGGCTGCTGATGGCATCGGCGACCGATGTGGACACCACGGCGCGAGCCGAGGCGCAGATCCGGGCGATCCTGCTGCAGCGCCACAACATCACCGACGAAGACGATCCGGACTTCGTGATCCACACGCAGGCGGAGTTCATGCAGCTGCAGGAGCAGATCTTCGGCACGCTCCAGCTGCTTCTGGTGGGCATCGCCGTGGTCTCGCTCGTGGTGGGCGGCATCGGCGTGATGAACATCATGCTGGTGAGCGTCACGGAGCGAACGCGCGAGATCGGTATCAGGATGGCGATCGGCGCGCGCGAGGGGGACATCATGATCCAGTTCCTCATCGAGGCGCTGGTGCTCTGCAGCCTCGGAGGTCTCAGCGGAACCGTGGTGGGGCTGGCAGCGATCCAGGCGATGGTCGTGAGCCTCGGCTGGAACATGATCCTTCCGCCGCAGGCTCTGATAGCCGCGCTCGCCACCTCCGCGACCATCGGCGTCGTCTTCGGCTTCTTTCCCGCGCGTCGGGCCGCCCGGCTCGATCCGATCGAGGCGCTGCATCATGAGTGAGGCGAGCTGACATGCTGCAGTCCATCGTCTCTGCATTCCAGCTCGCCGCGCGCGCGGTGCGACGCAACAAGCTGCGCGCCCTTCTGACGATCCTCGGCATCCTGATCGGCGTAGCGGCCGTGGTGCTCGTGTCGGCGCTCGGCAGCGGGGCGCGCGAGGACATCAACCAGAAGGTATCGAGCCTGGGATCGAACGTGCTGGTGGTGTTCTTCCAGCCGAACCAGGCATCGGGCGCGCGCAAGTCACAGGGCAGCTCGCTGACCGAGGACGACGGGCGGGCGCTGGTGCGCGAGTCGACCAGCATCGCCAAGGTCGCACCCGTGCTGCGCGCCGGCTCCCAGCTCGTCTACGAGACCCGCAACTGGTCGACCCAGGTCTTTGGCTCGACCTCCGACTACTTCCAGGTGCGCGCGTGGAACGTCGTGCGCGGCGAGCTCTGGCCCGACACCCCACGCGACTTCTCCGAGAAGGTCGCGGTGATCGGCGCCTCTGTCGCGACCGAGCTGTTCGGCTCGCTCGATCCGATCGGACGAACCATCCGCATCGGAAGGTATCCGTTCCGCGTGATCGGCGTGCTCGAAAAAAAAGGGCAGTCTCCCTTCATGGGCCAGGATCAGGACGATCTCGTCGTCATCCCGCTCGCCAGCTTCCGCAAGAACATCTCGGCCAACAACCTCGTCGGCTCCGTGGACCAGCTCCTGGTCAGCGCCACCTCCGAGGAGACCGTCAGCCGGGCGGAGGTGCAGGTCGATGCGATCCTGCGGCAACGTCACCACATCCAGGACAACAGCGATCCGGACTTCGTGATCCGCACGCAATCCGACCTGCGCGAGACCCAGGACTCGATCTATGCGGCGCTCAGCACGCTGCTCCTGAGCGTGGGGCTGGTATCGCTCGGAGTCGGTGGCATCGGCATCATGAACATCATGCTGGTGAGCGTGGCGGAGCGAACCCGGGAGATCGGCATCCGCATGGCCATCGGTGCCAAGGAAGGCGACATCCTCGTCCAGTTCCTGGTCGAAGCTGTGATCCTGGCGATGATCGGGGGCTTGGGCGGCACCGTGCTGGGCGTCATCGCCATCGCAATCCTGCGGCGCGTGCTCGAGTGGCCCATGACCGTGCAGCCAGGACCGTTGATCGTCGCGCTCGCCACCAGCATGATCATCGGCGTCGTGTTCGGATTCTTCCCAGCTCGCCGCGCGGCGCGCATGGATCCGATTCAGGCGCTGGGCAGGGAATGAGAACAGTGCGTCAGGACGCTATCGAGCAGTGCACTTCGGTGCTGACCAGCTCGCCGTTGTCCCGGATGTAGATGATCATGATCCCGCCGTCCCCCATCGCCACCAGACGGGCCGATGCGATCTTCTCGTCCTCCGACGAGACCTGGTAGGGGCGCCCCAGCAGGTGGAACGATGCATCGATCGGTGCCAGCGACAGGCGTCCCTTTCCGCGCTCTCCCTCGATGTGTGCGATCCACCGCCTGCCCTTGCTGTCCCGGGTGAAGTCAGGATCGGTCTCAGAGTCGGTCTCCGTGGCGTCGGTCACGATCGTCGAGTACCCGCGTGGAAGCGTCGGGCTGCGCTGATGGATGCGCAGCGCCCGCAGCCCGTACTCGCCCTTGCCTTTCGCAAGCGACGTGCTGAGGATGACATCCTCACCGTCGGACGCGAGATCCGGCAGCGTCGGGAAGCCCGGGTACGATGTGAAGTCCCCGCGCAGCGTCTTGTCCGGGTTGAGAAGACCCACCATCAGACGCGCACCGTTGCGCGTCGCAAGCAGGAATGACCCGTCGTCGAGGCGACGCGACACCGGCACCTCGTAGTCCGACATCTTGGGTGGATCGCCCTTGAGCTCGGTGGAGTAGATGTGCTTCTCGTGGCTCTTGGCCCCCAGATCGATGAACATGATCGACTTCCAGGTGATCTTGTCGTCAGCCTGCAGCACACCCTGCAGCTCCGAGCCCAGGATGTAGGTCTCGTTGCGATCGACGTCGGCGAAGGTCCGGCAGTCGCGGATCTCGTGGTACTCGGCGGTGCCGGAAGCGTCTTTCTTGAACGCTGCGGCCTTGCCCTCCGGGGTGTCCTTGTCCTTGCGGCTCAGGTACGGGATCTCGTCGAAGGCCACCCACCATTCTTCGCTGTCCGCAGGACCGCAGGCCACCCGACGGCGCTTGTCCTTGAACTCGTCGCGGAAGTCCACGAACGCGTGCGCCGTGTCCCCTTCGAGATGCACCGGCGTCACCCGCAGGATGCTGCGCGTCCCTTCCCCTGGCTTGAGCGGCGTGGCGAGCACCGAGCCTGCCTTGACAGGTACCTTGACCAGCGTGCCCTTGCCCCCAGGGCTCATGATCAGCACGTGTGGCTGGTTGCCAATCGCAAGCCCAATCAGCACGCGTCCATCGCCAAGCTCGTCCTCGGTCAGGCCGGCCAGCTTGTTCGCTCCGGTGCTCCAGACCTTCTTGGACTGCACGTTGCAGATCGGCGGTGGCCCGACCGGCACCGATGCGGCCGGCGCCTCGGACGCGACGGCAGAGGGAGCCGACGCCGACGCGGTCACGATCGGAGCTGTCGCCGACCCTGTCGTGGGGGTGGGCTCAGGCTTCGGATTGCTCTTCGAGCACCCTGCGGCGGCCAACACGGCCACGAGACCAAGCGCAAATCGGTTCTGCATGGTCCCAGAAGCTAGGACGAGGAGGGAGACGGGTGCAAGACTGGCCGGTTGAGCACCCCGAAGATCAGCGCGGGATGAGCGCGCACGCCTTGTCCACACACGCGCAGCGCCCAACGTCTGTCGACTGGCAGACCAGGTTCATCGTGCACATCATGCCTGGCGTGCGCGCTGGCGCTTTGCCGGCCGCCACGCACGAGGTCGCGTGGCACGGCGAGCCCGGCGCGCAGTCCGCGTCCGCCTGGCACGGGTCCGTGCTCTTGATGGGCGCAAACGCCTTGCACACACCCGAGGAAGAACCCGGGGGCGCCAGCAGGACAGGAGGCGGTGGCGACGATTCCACGGGCGGCGTTCGTGGCGGCGTGGTCGCAACGCTCGGGGCCGCGGCTGGCGTCGTGGCAGGTGGCGGCGGGGTCACGCTGACCGTGGTGGCAGGCGCGGAAGCACCAGCACCGGGGTTGGATGCGCAATGCGCGCCGACCAGGCAAAGCCCTGCCAAGGTCAGGATCCACGAGGCTCGAATCGACATCATGCTCTGGGCCTTTCCCGGGCACCGCCAGGCGCCCGGCTCCGCTGTCGCTCAGTACTGGAGCCCAACCCTGCCAACGGCAACCACCTGGGTCTTGAGCCCGTTGCCCGTGTTGTCGTCAAACGCCCGGCCCGGAAAGAGCACACCACCCTGTGCGCCAAGCTGCAGCGTCAACCCGTAGTCGAGTGCAACGCGCGCCTCGGCTCCAAGATCGAATTCCACACCCAGATCTCTTCTGGCAGGGTCACCGCCCAGATAGTTGGAGCGCCTGCCCGTCGTTGCGGTGCGGTACGGATCCAGCAAGTCCGCAGTGGTCTGCGCCACGAGCATCGCACCCTTGAGATCGAGCCAGTGGCGCGGGCGCACCACGAAGGTCGGGTAGAAGTAGGCCGCGCCCGACACGCCTCCGTTGGAAGGAAGGAACTGTAGGCCCGGCGCATAAGCCCCCCGGAGCGCGAAGTCGCTGTTCACCGCAGAGCGCGCGCTCATCCAGCTCAACGCGTGATCGAACATCACCAGCCCGACCTTGTGGTTGGGGTCGAACGTGAGTCGACGCTGCACGCCGTCGAGCGGATCGTTGTCACCGGATGCGTAGCCCCACTCCGCGGAAAGCACCAGGTCACCCCATCGCACGCCTTCGCGCATGGCTTCGTGCACAGTGCCGAGGGTGAACGCTCCGCCCCATGCTCGCACGCTGGACGGCTGGGAAGGCGGACCGGCCCCTGGATTCTGCGCGTAGCGCGTGGTGCCCGCGGCTACGACAGCCTCTGCCTGCCCGAACACGTAGCCAGGGGCGCCTGGCACACGCGCAGTGAACCGTCCGTGAAGGTCGGCGATTCTCACGCTCAGCCGATCCGTGTAGGGCTGAGACGGAACCGTGGAGCCGGCGCCACGGGATTGCTCCCGGGCTACGCCGTACAGCCCGAGCTGGTTCCGGTCCGTTCCGTAGACCACCATGACCACACCCTGGAACGCCAGGTCGCGGTTGGTGAGCTCAGCCTGGTTGTCGCGGAACACCAGATCCGCTGCGACGGCGGTGGTCAGCAGGCTCGCTTTGCCGCCTGGGTTGGCTGCGAGCAGGACCCGCTCGACGATCGCTCCCTTTCGGTAGTCGCCGAACAATGACGGGTGGTTGCCGTCGTTGGCGAGAATTCCCATGCCCCAGTGCGACCCCTGCTGCCCGACCCGCCAGTGGCCGTAGTCCGTCGCCGCGTCGAGATAGAGCCAACGCGGATCCACGCGGAAGGCGCCGCGCTCGTTGAGCGGCTCGGAGGCGGCACCCACGAACCTGGTTTCCTCGCCCGCGATGAATCCCTGCGGGTAGTCGATCTGGCCGGCCAGGTAGATCTTGGGGGTGAAGTAGAACCTGGGCGTGATGCGCATCCAGTGCAGGACCGCGTTCTTCTGGCCCAGGGAGGCAGCATCAGGAGCGCCCGGCGGTGGCGTGAGCGGCAGATCGGACTTCCGGTAGTACCGGACCTGATACTCGCCATGGACCTCCGCGTGCATATCGCTGGTGGGCCGTGAGAACGGCGTGCGTCCGGTGTCGAGCACCAGCTGATCCGAGAAGGCGGCGTTGGCCGGCGCGGGCGCGCGAGAGGGCGGGGGTGCCGCGGGTGCAACAGGTGTGGACGTTTGCGCCCAGGCTGGGGACGGCACGAGAAGCACGACGGCAAGAGCGGCAGTTTTGCTGAAATGCGAGAGCATGGCGCGTGCCTCCGGATGCGACCGGGCTGGAGGATACGTGGGGGAGTCCGCGGCAAGCAAGCACGGAAATGGCGGTGCGCCCCGTGGACTTCAGTGCGATTGTCCCTTAGAAACACGGGCTGTGACGTACGAGCCCACGCGACGAAGCCAGACCGCGGTCGTCCTCGGACAACCGATCACCTTGTTGGACATCGAGCAGGTAGCCCGCCAGGCGCGACCTGTGGAGCTGCATCCGGACGCCAGAGAGCGCATGCGAAGATCGCGCGAGGCGGTGGATGCATTCGTGGCAGGAGGCAACGACGCGCCGCGCGTGTACGGCATCAACACGGGCTTCGGCGCGATGAGCGAGACACGGATCGATGCGGAAGACATCCGTACGCTGCAGCGCAATCTGGTCCGGAGCCATTGCTGCGGCGTGGGGGCCGCTCTGGGCACGGACGAGGTTCGTGCGATGATGATGCTGCGGGCGCAGGTGCTCGCAGCCGGATACTCGGGCGTGCGCGACGCGCTCGTGGATCTGCTCGCAGGCATGCTCAACCGCGGAGTCCACCCGCGGATTCCGTCGCAAGGCTCCGTGGGTGCCTCGGGCGATCTCGCGCCGCTCGCGCACCTGGCTGCCGTGCTGCAAGGGGAAGGCGAAGCCGAATACGAAGGCCGGGTTCGACCCGGGGGCGAAGCGCTTGCTGCCGCCGGACTCGAGCCCGTGGTCTTGCAGGCCAAGGAGGGGCTCGCGCTGATCAATGGCACGCAGATGATGGCCGGAACCGGCGCGCTGATGATGCGTGAGGCACAGCGTCTCATCACCCACGCCGACGTCGCTGGCGCCATGAGCCTCGAGGCTCTCAAAGGCTCAGCGCGTCCGTTCGATCACCGCCTGATGCGCGTTCGCCCCCACCCGGGCCAGGCGTCGTGCGCCCGCAACCTGCGCGCGCTGCTCGCAGACAGCGAGATCATGCGCAGCCACGAAAGCTGCGGAAAAGTGCAGGATCCATACTCCTTGCGCTGCATGCCGCAGGTGCACGGCGCCTCGCGGGATGCCATCCAGTGGGCGAGCGAGGTCGTCGAGCGCGAGGCCAACAGCGTGACGGACAACCCGCTCATCTTCCTCGACGGAGCCGCGCCGGAGCTGATATCCGGGGGCAACTTCCACGGCCAGCCCCTGGCGCTGGCGCTGGATCTGGCTGCCATCGCGATCGCAGAGCTGGCCAACATCAGCGAGCGACGCGTGGAGCAGCTGGTGAACCCGAGCTTGTCCAGCGGGCTGACGCCATTTCTCGCGGCGTCCAGCGGGCTGGAGAGCGGCGTGATGATCGCCCAGGTCACCAGCGCTTCTCTGGTCAGCGAGAACAAGGTCCTGTGCCATCCGGCCAGCGTGGATTCCATCCCTTCGAGCGCGGGCAAGGAGGACCACGTGAGCATGGGAAGCGTGTCCGCCCGCAAGCTCGCCCGCGTAGTCGAGAACGTCTGGACCTGCCTGTCGATCGAGATCCTGGCCGCGCTTTTCGGGATCGACCAGCGGCGCCCCCTGCGGCCGTCGCGGGCGGTGGACGCCTGCTGCGGGTCGCTTCACGCCGAGGTCGCTGCGCTCCAAGGGGATCGCGCGCTGTATCAGGACATCGAAACGGTGCGCAGCCTGGTGCGGCGGGGCGTGCTGGTCGACGCCATCGAGCAGGTGGCCGGCAAGCTGCTCTGACCGGAGACGGACAGCAGCGCCGGTCGCGGGGGCGCTGCGCGAGCGCGAGCGGGCAAAAAAAGGCAGCGACCGGGGCGTGGGGGGGGACCGCCTCTCGATCGCTGCAAGGTGGGACTATACGCGAACGTATGTTCCGATCCAAGCTAAAACCGATAAGGGCGGACTGGCCAGCCCGGGGCGAATTCCCCATGGGCGGTCAGGGGAGACGACGAGCCAGGGTCCAGGAGCTGGTGGACGTGCGGACAGGGACCATACTGAAAGGGATAGGTACAGCCCGGGGAGAGGTTTGCGTCCCCAAGGGCCGCGTCTGCGAACCCCGACCGCCCTCGCTCGTGACCCATGGGCCAGGCGCTCGTCCGGACTATACACAAACGGATATCTACAGCGTATTTCGGCCTTTCTTGACAGGTGTCGGAGGCTTGGGCCATGGTGGCTCTGGGACGGGTGCTGGCGGATCAGCCGCCCAGCCCCACCGGCGCGATCCTCGCGCCCGATGCGGACGTTGATCAGGATCGTGCGTCTCTTGCGAGCAACCAACCGGGTCGAGTTGATGTGATGGGCGGCACAAGGGTATGCTGGCGCGATGGCCAAGCAGTCGCGTGAGGGCGAAGTCCTCGCCGGCAAGTACCGGCTAGAAAAGCTGCTCGGCAAGGGCGCGGTGGGCATGATCTACCGCGCGCAGAACACGCTCATCGGACGCACCGTGGCCATCAAGCTCCTGCGCCCCGAGCACGCTTCCGACGAGGAAGTCGTTGGGCGATTCCTGCGGGAAGCGCGAGCCGCGAACCTCGTCCGCCATCCGAATGTGGTCGACGTCCTCGATATCGGACAGGACGAGTCCGGCGTTCCTTTCATCGTCGAGGAGTTCCTCGAAGGCGAGGATCTCGCGAGATATGTCCAGAACAAGGGCGGGCACCTGGAGCCTGCCCCTGCCCTCGACCTGCTGATCCCCGTGGCCGAAGCAGTGGGCTACGCCCATTCTCGCGGCGTGATCCACAGGGACCTCAAGCCGGAGAACGTGTTCCTGTCGCGCGCCGAAGGAAAGCTGGTACCCAAGCTTCTCGACTTCGGACTCTCCCGCATCAAGCTGGGACCCGGCGAGATCCGCGCAACCGCGACCGGCATGACCATGGGGTCCCCGGCCTACATGTCGCCTGAGCAGATCGAGGGCGCCAAGGAGCTCGACGCGCGAGCTGACGTGTGGGCCCTGGGGGTCATCCTGTACGAAGTCCTGTCCGGCAACCTGCCTTTCATCGGCGATTCGCACGTGGCTGTGTTCGTACAGATCTCCTGGGCGGAACCCCCAAGGCTCGAGGACCTCGTTCCCAGCATCCCTCGTGACCTGGCGCGGGTGGTCACCCGTTGCTTGCGACGATCCGCGGCGGACAGGTATCCCACCGCTTCCGAGCTCTGTCGCGACCTGCAGCACATTCGCGAGGGCGATGCCATCGAGCCGACCTTGCGCCACTCGATCCCCGTGCCGACTGCGCCGCGCGGCGCGGTCATCGGTGCCACGCTCGATCGAGCCATGGCCTCCACCCACGTCTCCGATTCGCGGGTCAAGCCATCGCACGTTCGCCCGGCCGCTTCCCGAGGGAGCCCGATCGATCATCACATGCTCGAGTTCACGGACAGCGAGCGCGGCAGCTCCACGGCTGTAGCCTCCGGGCTCGCCATCGCCACGTTCCGCCCTCCTCCCATGCCGCAGGGGGCAGAGTCAGCAGCAGGCAGGGCGTCCGGCGACGACATCGACGTCCCTATGTTCTGGGGCGTAATGGCCATGCTCGCTTGCGCCGCGGTCGTGGGCGGGGCGATGATGCTTCTGCTGCACCGAACGGGCGGCTGGCCGGTGGTGGTCTGGGCGCGAGCGCTGTTCGACGGCTCGCAGCCGCTGCTGACCAGCTTGGTGGCGTTGGTGGCGCTGGCCTCCGGCGTGTGGTTGAGCGTCCATGCGTTGCGATCGAAGCCCAAGCTCTGGGCCCTGGTGCTCTCCTCGTTGGGCCTCGTGCTGGTGGGCGTATCGCTGGCCGCCCGCGTGCTGGGCCTGCTGTCCGTTCTCCCTGTGGGGCCCTGGGCCACGTGGATGATGCCCTTGATTCCCTGCGGCCTGGGGCTCTTCGCCTTCCGACGAGGGTGGGAGACGTGGCGGGTCAATGACCGGTCCGCTGCGGTGATCATGGCAGCTGTCGGCACGGCCGCGATATTCGTGGCTGGCGAGCTGCTCCGCGCAGCGTTCTGAGACGCAGCACCGGATCAGCGAGGGGGTGCGGCCGCGGTGAGCGTGACCCGCACGATCTCCGGGTCGGCGAACACGCGTATCGGCGGTCCCCAGAATCCCGCGCCGTTGCTCACGTACACGCGCATCGCCCCGACTTCGTAGAGCCCTTTGAGGAATGGATACGCCAGCCCGCTGAGCAGCTGGAACGGCGGGAGCTGCCCGCCGTGCGTGTGCCCGCAGAGCATCAGGCTCACGCCCAGCTCTGCTGCGTGATGGACCGCAATCGGCTGGTGGGCCAGAAGCACGACCGGAAGTCCCTGGGGGCGCCCTTTCAAAGCCTCATCCATGGATGCCGCAGCTTGCGCCCTTCCCCCGAGGAAGGCTGGATCGTCGATGCCAGCCACGACCAGGGCGTCTGCCACCACGCGGTGACTCTGCCTGAGCACGGGAATGCCCGCAGCCTCAATGGCGCCGACCTGCTTTTCCGCGCCCGAGTAGTACTCATGATTGCCCGTCACTCCGATCACGCCATGCCGCGCCCGGATCCCTGCCATCCTGCGGAACGCCGTCCCGTCCCCCCCATTGCGCTCATCGGATAGATCCCCCACCAGCACCACCAGATCAGGGTGCAGGTCGTCGATCTGATGCACCATCCTGTCCAGGTATCCGTGCGTGACCACGTCACCGATGTGGATGTCCGAGGCCGCGATGATCGTGAACCCTTCGAGCGACGCAGGAAGACCTGCCACGGGGAGCTTGAGATCCGTCAGCTTGGGACCGGCGAGCGCGGTTCGAGCTCCCCAGGCCGAGAGCCCTGCAGACAGAGCCAGTACGGCGGCCAGGCCCCACCGGGCAATTGCGGTGCCATGGGCCGGCGTGAGCACGGCGGAGCGTTTGAGAACCCAGACCGGCAGGGTCACCCATACGTCGAAGATCACCAGCATCGACAGGGTGATCGAGAACACGCCCATCCAGACCGCACCTGACCAGAGAAGCGGCGCCGCGATCTTGTCACCGACGAAGCTCTCGAGGAGGCGTCCCGCCAGGTAGGCGAGCGCAAGCACGACAAAGCCGATCTTGAGCGCGAGCCGGGCCTTGCTTCCCAGGTCGAAACCGTTTGCGACGCGGAAGTACACATAGAGGTTCAGGCCCCCCCAGACGACCAGCGCGGTGCTTAAGAAGAACAAGGCTGCGAGCCATCGGGGCATGGGTACCGAATCCCTTTCGCGAGGCTCGATTCCTTAGCTTCGCAGCCCCCCAACCGCAAGCACGCCACGGAAAAGCGCCTTGCATCACCGGGAACTTGACCCCGGCGTGCGCGGCTCCTATCGACTCCCTGCCTCATGGCCTCCCCAGAAACTCCAACCCAGCCAACGCAGCCGCGGCGACGGTCACCCCTTCTTCTGATCCTCGCGCTCGTCGTGGTCCTGGCTGCATCGTTTGGGGGGTGGCAGCTCCTGCGACTACGAGCACGCCAGCTCAGCCCTGCGGCTTCGTCCCAGAGCGAGGCGTGGAGGCGAGCGGCTGCGGTCGTGGCTTCCTCTCTCCCTGCTGAGCCGCCGCCAGAGCCGGAAGCTGATGTGGAGCCCGACACGCTGGAAGCGCAGCGCGAAGCCTTGTTCGAGACCATGAGGAAGCGCATGGGATTGGCCGACGAGGCGGTGGAGCGGATTCGGAGCATCTTCCAATCGACGAAGGTGATGAGCCAGGGCAACCCGAAGACGACCCGCCATCCCATGACGCGGGCGCAATGCCGCAAGATTCGCAAGGAAGCCGGGCTGCAGGAAACCAACAACCCGATTTGCGGCGCCAAGAACATGGTTCCGTTGTTCGACCCCGGCGCAGGGCAGACCGAGCGCGACGCGCGGGTCTGCATCGATCAGTTCGAGTTTCCTGGGCTTGCGTGCGAGTACCCGGTCGTGTTCGTGCGTGCCAACCAGGCAGCGGAGCTTTGTCTGGCCGTGGGTAAGCGAATCTGCGACGCGCATGAATGGGAAGGCGCGTGCGCGGGAGCGCTCAAGCCCCCGGAGCAGGAGTACTTCTGGGGGCCAGAGCGAATCGAGACGTCCTACAAGCACAACAAGCCACGAGAGATCCGCTGGGCCTACGGCCTGCAAAAGGACCATTCCAAGTGCGCCACAGGAAGCTTCAAGAACCGCAAGTGCAGCGGCTCCTACTCGGATTGTGGGTCCAACACCTATCCAGCAGGGGCCTTCCCCGCATGCGTCAGCTCGTTCGGGGTCTATGATCAGCACGGAAACGCGGCCGAGCACATGAATCTCCCGCTCAAGCCGGAGGAGCTGGCGAGCACAGGCCAGTACGGCTCGACGGAGATGAAAGGCAGCTGGTTCATCTTCCAGTCCTACGAGGCGCACGAAGACGATTGTCGCTGGCGTGCCTTTGACTGGCACGGCTCGCGGCTGATGGATCCGGAGAGCCATCGCAACTACCACCTCGGGTTTCGGTGCTGCAAGAACGTCCCCTGAATCCACCTCGATACCCCGATTGGCCCGTTTCTGTACCTCTCGACGGCCCCCGTGTTAGCTTTGTCACCCTCATCAGTCTTTCTCGGAGGTAATCGTGGCGTCGAAGCACGGGGACAAGAAATCCAAGGGATCCGCCGAGGCGCCTGGGCCCACTGATTCGACTGATGCGACGTCGGGCGGCGACAAGAAGCCGTCGCGTCGCGGTGGCAAGCGCAAAGAAGCACCCGTCTCCACCGAAGGACCGGACAGCAAGTCGCGCAAGAAGGGCCGCAAGGGGCGCGATGAAGCCACTTCCTCGGCTGAAGTCGTGGATACGGCAACACCCCCAGAGGTCCAGACCGCTACCCCTCCAGAGGTTGAGACCGGCGCGCCCCCGGACGTCGAGACTGCAACTCCCCCGGAGGTCGAGACCGCTGCACCGCAGGAGATCGAGACCGCTGCACCGCAGGAGATCGAGACCGCTTCACCGCAGGAGATCGAGACTGCTGCACCGCAGGAGATCGAGACCGCTGCACCGCAGGAGATCGAGACCGCTGCACCGCAGGAGATCGAGACCGCTGCACCGCAGGAGATCGAGACCGCTGCACCGCCCAAGGTCGAGCCTGCGACAGCCCTGGAATCAGTCCAACCCCAGATTGCCGAAGTCAAGGAGCCGCCGGCTTCGTCCGCGCCTCAAAAACCGCGCGTGTCCGACCCGCCTGTCGCCACCCTTCGTTCGACTCCCGTTCGGACTTCAGCCCTCCCTTCTCAGGCCCTGGCCTCGGGGCTCGAGGACCTCCCATTCCCGGTTGCCGAATGCGCATCGCAATGGAAGTCCGCGACCACAGCCGCCCAGCGCGTACAAGCTGTGGCGCGAGGATTGACGGCAACGCTGCAGTTGCTCGCAGCGGCGCAGCTTGGACGCATCGACGCGGGCCCTGCACGTCGGCCACGCCTGCAGGCCGGCACGATCCTGGCTGCGCGCGGGTATCTCAATCGACTCCTGTCTCCCTTTGATTGGGCCCGTCTCGCGTTCAGCCTTGCGGAGGTCGCAGCCCGTTGCCCGGACAGCATGGTTGCCCGCGTGGCGCAAGGATTGACGGATGCAGGCGGGCTCGCGGTCGATGTCGAGCAGCTGCTCGCCGCGGTCAGCGATCCCAAAGGGCTCGACGAGGAGCTGGCCGTCAACCGGGAAGCCGAGCTGGTGGATCTGCTGCGCACGCTGGTTGCCCTGTGCAAGCCGCTTCGCAACGCACGCATGATCAGCGTGGATTCCGGCATGTCGGTCGCTGGCGACGATTCGCTCTGCTACGCCGTTCAGCAGTTCGGCGCTTCCAGCCCGCATGCTACCCGACAGTGGGTCGACACGCCGCTGGCCAGGCCATGGTGCTACCTGCTCGATGGCTCCGCGGTGGAAGCCTGCCTTGCGCCGATCGCCTTGGGAGCGCAGTGCAAGGAATGCGGGGAAACGCAGCTGTTCCTGGCTGATCGGCTCGTGGTGGGACCGGCTCGGGCCGAGGTCCGCGTCAGGGGAATGAAGTGCGGCCACAAGGTCTCTGCGCGCCTGCCACGGGAAGAGCTGCGGGAGATTCGACGAGCCATGGGGATCTGGGCGCCCTGACACCCAGGGCGCGATTCAGTTGTCCTGAAGCAGATGCACAGCGGCAAGACCCGCGAACAGCGATGCAGGGATCCTTCGCATCGAAACCTCCTAGTCGGCCTCAATCTCCCGCAGCTGCCTGCTTCCGCAACGCCGCTCCCAGGAATCGTTCTGCCATCACGTGATCGCGGCACACGTCGAACGGCGTCCCCACCGTTCCGAACCTGCATGTCAGGTACTGCTCCGCATCCTGCTCGGCCGCGCCTCCCATCTGCGCGTGGCCCGAATCATCACCCTGCCCTCGCGAGACCACGTACCAGGCGTCGCCGCCCACAACGCGCAATGTCGCCAGATGAGCCCCGTCCGACGCTGCCCACACCCGGATCGCACCATGCTCTCCAGCCGTGGCGAGCAGGGCGCCATCCGCACTGAAGGCCACCGAGCGCACGGTCGCATCGTGGCCTGCGAGCTCTCGGACGACCTTTCCCGCCACCGGATCCCACACCCGAACCGTGGAGTCTTCCGAGCCAGCAGCCAGCAGGCTGCCGTCCGGGCTGAAGGCAATGGAAACCACCGGGCCTGACGGGGTCTGCAGCGAACGGGCAGGGGGCCAGTGCTTCGCATCCCACAGCTGAAGCGATCGATCCTCCGACCCGGAGACGAGGAATCTCCCATCCGGGCTGAATGCGATCGCCGTGGAGCGATCCTTGTGTCCTGGCAGCTTCCTGGAGATCTTCCCTGCGTCCACGTCCCACACGCGAACGGCCTTGTCCTGGTATCCCGCCCCGACCGCGAGCAGCTTGCCGTCCGGGCTGAAGGCGAGGGCATGCGCGCGATCCGTATCCTTGAGCTTCGCCGTCACCTGCCCGGATTCCATGTCGATCAGCGAGATCGTGTTGTCCGCCGATGCGACCGCGGCACGCTTGCGGTCAGGCGTCCATGCCACCACGCCTGGGCCCGCCGCCCCTGCAAAAGGGATCTCCTTCGAGACCTTGCGACCCGCCACGTCGAGCACGCGGATGGCCCGGTCGCGGCCATCGGACGCCACCACGCTCCCGTCGGCGCGGAACACGGCGCTCGTGGCCTTCACCGCGATCGACTGCCCGAGCTTCCCTTCCTCGAGATTGAACACCAGGACGCGATCGTCGCCCGCGACAGCAGCGAGCGAATGCCCGTCCGCGCTGAAGGCGATCGAGCTCACCCGCTGCACCTGGCGCTTGACCGTATGAACCAGACGCCCTGACTCCGTGTCCCAGAACATCACGGTCCGATCGTCGGAGCCTGACGCCACAAGCTTCCCATCAGGGCTGAATGCAATCGCGGTCGGATCGCCCGTATGGCCCTTGAGCTCGCGCACCACCTGCCCGTTGCTCACGTCCCACAGGCGGATCAGCCGATCTGACGACGCACCCGTACTCGCCGACGCCAGCAGCTTGCCGGCCGGGTGGAATGCGAGGTAGTCAGCCCACTCCTTGCTGCCCATCTCGCGCTCGACCTTGCCTGTCTCCACGTCCCACAGCAGGATGAGCCTGGCAGTGTTCGCCGCGAGCAGCTTGCTGTCCGGGCTGAAGGCGAGGGAGCTGCCGGGCAGTCCTTCCCGATAGAACTTGCGCAGGTAGCCTGCGCTACGCGCATCCCACAGCCCGATGCTGTTGTCGTAGGTGCCAGAGGCGATCTTCGAGCCATCAGGCGTGAACGCGATGGCGTTCACCGCCTCCTTGTGCCCTTTGATCGTATCCTTCACGCGCGATGTGTACACGTCCCACAGGCGCACGAGATGATTGGAGTCCGTGGCCAGGACCTTGCCATCCGGGCTGAAGGCGACCGCATGGACGATGTTCGCGTTGGCGACCAGCTTGCGGACAGGCTTGAGCTCCACAGCGTCCCAGAGCCTGACGCTCCCATCCGAGGCTGCCGTCGCAATCAGCTTGCCATCACCGCTCAGCGCAATCGCATTGATCTTCTGCGTGTGCCCTCGCAGCACCGGGCCCCGCTGCACCAGCGTACGGCCGTCGAGCACCGATACCGCGTCGCCGTGCGCCATGGCGATCGTTTCGCCGTCACGCGACCACGCGATCCGGGTCGTGCCGAGAATCGCGTTCTGCTCTTCGAGCTTGAGCGGGCCCCAGGTCTTGCGGGCCTCGAACAGCGCGCGGTCGAATAGACGCTGCGCCTGCGGGCGCTGCTTGAGCTCCACCGAGCATCGGGCCGCCTGCGCGAGCGCCTGGGGATTGGGATGCCAGAGCTTCCAAGCCTCGAGGTACGCCGTACGCGCAGCTTCGAATTGACCAGCTCGCCACGCCTGGTCCGCGGTTGCCATGCGATCGCGCATCGGCTTGCGCGCTTCTTCGGTGTCGGTCATCGGCGCGGCTTGCTCGTCAGCCAGGCGCTTCGCCTCACGGGCGCTCTCGCGATCCGCAGCCAAGGCCTGGCTCGACTCGATTTCCGCGGCGATCTTGCGCGCGCGATCCACCTCGCCCAGCTCGGCGAGCGCCTTGGCAAGCGCGCCCCAGCTTTGCGATCGCTCGCTTGCGCAACGCTGATCCGCACGCTCGATCGTGCGCACCGCGCGGTCCAGGCGCCCTTGCTCGAGCATGCCGGCTGCGCTCTGCCGGAGCCGCCGGGCCTCTTCGCAGGGGGATCCTGGGGGCAGAGCGGACAGCTGCGGGGGTGCGGACATGGCGGACGGGGCAGGTGCATCCTGACCCGCGGGGTGGGAGCGGCAGCCCGCGGAGGGGAGCAAGACAGCGAGCACCAGCAAGGCGGAACGACGCATCGGCGCCGAGTTTAGTCTGCCGCGCCGCAGGTGCCTACCTATCTTCTCGGCGGGGCCATGGATGGCGGCGGCAGCGATCGCCTCCTGGCCATCGCCAGACCCCGGTGGATGGCGGCTTCGTACTCCAGGTGTGGCACGGTCGAGCTCTCCGCGAGCGTGAAGAGCCGCGCGGCTTCCTCGAATTCGCCGCGCTTCAGCAGGTGGTTGGCGTGCGCAACCAATGCCACGATCCCCTGCTCGTCTACAGGTGCATCCTTGTGGATTGCCGCATACTCCTTGATCGCCTCGTCGACTCTTCCCATCCGCTCCATGGCTTTCACCAGCCGCATCCGGAGCACGGTCCCGAGCGCGTCGCGTGCGCCCATCATCCCCAGCTCGTTGAACAGCTCCAGGGCCGTCGCCTCGTCGCCTTGCTTGAGGTACAGGGCAACAAGGCGATTGTAGGCTCGCATCTCGCAGGCGCGATCGCCTGTCCGCTTGCTCGCGCGAAGCATCTCGAGCTGCACGTCGAGATTGGTCGGATCGCGGGCTCCCATCCTCTCGAGCTGCGCGAGCGCCTGGCTCGCAAGCCCGGTGTCGATCATGCGCGACGCTTCCACCAGCCCGGGGTCCTGCTTTCGCTCCGGCTCGACTGTCTCGTTGACGCGCGCCTCGAGCCCGGATGCCAAGACTGCCAGGGCTGCGCCGACGCCGAACACGAAGCCGCCCACGTGCGCCCAATGGGCCACGCCAGCGCCCTCCCCGTGGAAGAGCAGACCCTGCGCCGCCTCCCCGACCACCCACAACGGCAGCATGACCCATGCAGGTGCACCGAAGCGGAACGTCTTGAAGAAGAACCACCCCCAGAACTCGATGCGCGCGGTGGCGTGACGCACGAGGAACGCCCCCATCGCGCCCGCGACCGCTCCCGAGGCCCCGATCAGGGGCATGGCGCTCGTCGGGACGGACAGGTGGTGCGCAAGGGCCGCGACTGCGCCTGCCAGCAGGTAGAACAGCGGATAGAACAGCCTTCCCCAGCGGTCCTCCACGTTGCAGCCCACCAGCCACAGGAACCACATGTTCATGAGGATGTGCAGGAAGCCGCCGTGGAGGAACTGCGACGTGAACAGCGTCATTACGTTCCAGTACCTCGGGCGATACCCGAACTGGTTGAACACCGAGTGCTCCCGAACCGTCTCGGCACGCAGCACGCGCTGCTCCAGCTCGAGCTGCTCGCTCTGAAGGCCGTCCGCATCTGGCGGCGAGAGCCGCGGCGCCTTGCCTGCCCGCGTCTTGGGCAGCGCGTAGGCGCTCTCGCCCCCGGGCACCGACAGGTAGGGGTGCTCCTGCAGATACTCGATGACCTTGACGCGCTCCTGCTCCCACTGCTGGTTCTGCGAGCGAAGCGCCGCCATGCTCGCAAAGAACACGATCAGGTTGAGCACGATGATCGCGCTGGTGACGATGGGCCAGCGGCGCGCAACCAGATCCGAATGCCGAAGGGGCAGGATGAGCATGGTGGAGTCCTACTCATACCTGAACCTCGGGCGTCAGGCTTCAAGCGTCTGCCAGATCGAGGCGTCCAACTCCTGCCCGTTTCGGCGGCTGGCATGCATGGGGCCCTTGACGCATCCTCGCGGCCCATGGCTCGATGGCACCATGAAGACCTGGCCGCTGGTTTTCCTGCTCGCCTGCCAGCCCGGATTGGGCCATCCCATCGCTGCCAACGACATCGCGCACGCCTTCACGCAGCGGGATCAGAAGACCATCGCAGCGCTGTCGACCCAGTCGTTCCGCCACGCGGTCTGGGACCGCGTGCAGCCCGAGGAGTTCGAAGAGATTTCTGCGCTGCTCGCGCACGGCATCCAGGCCGACGTCATCGACACGCAGTTCCAGGACAACCATTCGATGATCAAGATCCGCGTGCAGAACTCCCGCCAGCAGTACCGGCTCCATGCGCTCTACCAGGCCCCGGATTGGTATGTCGACGACGTCCTCAAGGAGGTCGCGCCGCTTCAGTACATCTCCATGCGACGCCAGGCCGAAGCTGTGCTCGCCGTTCGCGACTTCCGCCGAGGGCTCGCCGCGGGCGACCCCGCATCGATCTGCGCTGCGTCCTCGGATGCGCTATGCGCCGACACCTTCCGCCGAGCCGACCCTCCTGTGCTCCAGCAGCTTCGCCCCTTCCTGTCTTCCATCGAATCCTCCACCGAGGGTCCTGTCGGCGAGGTGTTCGACTCCACTGCGGGTGGCGTCGCCGCGCGCGTGAAAGGCAAGGAAGGGGAGACCACCTTCTACTTCTCATCGAGTCGCGGCAGGCTGGTGGTCGACGACGTGTCGCGCAAGGCGTGGGGAAAAACTCTCCACGTGCTTCTGCGCGAAGCCGCATCCCGCGGGTCGTGGCAGGCACCCTGAGCCGGGTGGGGTCGGTGCGTCGCTATTGACTCCCACGTGCAGCTATGGCGATGAGGGGCGCCATGAACTTGATGCGATATGCCGCTGGGATGATCGCTCTCGCTGCTCTTGTGGTCCCGTCCCTTGCTCATGCCGATGAGCCCGCTGCAAAGGAAGCCGGTGCGATCTCGGGTGGCCCGCCTCCTGTGGCCGCGCCCGTGGAAGGCAAGCCGATCCGGTTCTACTCCGTGCCTGGAGACGAGATCTACGCCTTGATGGACGACCACACCGTGCGGGTGCTGTCGTCAGGAAAGAAGGTGCTCGAGTTCTCGGAGTCCGACGACAAGTACCAGATCGGCCGCGTGTTCTGCGCAGCGGCTCCGAGCGAGAAGGTCGCCTGCCTGTACTTTGCGAGCAAGACCGAGGGGCAGGGGCAGAGCTCGACCACGTACAAGAAGCTGGTCCTGGTCGATGGCACGGACAAGAAGACGATCGGCCACGGCAGTGGAAACGGCTACGACATCGGCGGGCTGGGCATCCACCTGTCGACCGACGGCAAGCTGACCTACATCTACAGCGAAGCCGAGCAGTCGGGTCAGGCTGTGGTCACCAAGACCTGGCTCGTGTCCGCAGAGGGCAAGGAGCAGCTCAAGATCGGCTCCGCGAGCCTGCTGGCCGAACTCGCATCGATCGGCGGCGGCGACCGCAAGGATCCGCCCGTGCAGTTCGTGGACTTCAAGGGCCAGATGTGGCTCGTGTACCGCGACGGCTCCAGCATCGCGGTCAAGACGCTCATCACCGAGCCGGTCGAGGTCGCGAAGCGCTCGTTGCACGACATCCGTCCGGTGGTGACCTCGGACGGCTGGTTCTACATCTTCTACCATGATGCCGGCACCAACACTGCGAACGTGGCGAAGAGCAAGGATGGCGCAACGTGGGAGATGGTCCAGCTCGACACCAAGGAGAGCGGCTGGCAGATGGAGGCCGTCGCCAAGGATGATCTCGCTGTCTGCGTGTTCTACTACATGCGCAACTCCTTCAACAAAGGCCTGCGCGTCGCCATGCTCAAGGGGGGCGCGATCGACAAGCCCGCATACACCATCGAGCGCGAGGAGAAGTTCAACACCGGCTGGCATCCCAATCTCGGTGTTGCCGGCGATGGCACCACGTGGCTGACCTATCTCGAGCACGTGGAGGAGAAGAAGCGCTCGTGGTCCAAGTTCGCCTCGCTCGAGGATCTCAAGAAGCACGAGGTCGCAGGCGGCACCGGATGGGAAGAGGAGTACAAGGACTACTACCTGCAGACCGGCGCCGGCGTCTGGTACACGTGGTGGATGCTGCGAGATTCGGTGCCCGGAGCTTCGGACACCCCCGCCCTCGCCACCCCGCTGAGTCGGACCTCCTACAACGTGGGAGCCGCTCTGCTCACCTCGGGCAACATCGAGGCCCGCTACGGGTCGTTCAACCTCGGAGCCAGCTATGCCCAGTCGATCATCGACGATGCGTCGAAGTCGGTCGGTGGCAACAGCGGCGTGCTCAACGGCCAGATCAAGATTGACGACTTGATGCTGGGGCACGACCTGAAGCTGGCGATGATCTGGGGCAGGTACCGCGGGAAGGCGACGCAGACGGATGTGTTGAACTCCCCGGGCTACGGAGCCGAAGCCTCCGAAATCGAGCTCAAGACCAACTACATCAACGTGCAAGTCCTGCTGCTCAACAAGTGGCGCATCAAGTACGGCTTCGACTACTCCCAGTTCACCGTCCCAGCTACGGTCCACGCCTTCTACTCGGCCCAGAACTCCACCACCTACGAATACCAGGGCAGCGCGTTCCGCGACGTGACGTTCAAGAACTACAACGGCATCATCGGCTTCTCCAAGCTCGACTATGCGGCCAAGTACGAGAACCACTACAACGACTTCTACTTCGACGGCGCCTTCTCCATGGGCTACACGGCCTACTCGTTCAACACTTTCGTAACGCAGAACGGCGTGGAGAAGACCGGCGGCTCTGCCCTCAACTTCCGATTGATCGGACAGCTCGGATGGCTCTTCTTCCACCGGTGGAAGTCTGCCCACGGCCTCGGCTTCTACGTGCGTCCGGCCTACACCGCTGACTGGAGCTACATCGGCTCAGGCGGCAAGCCCGGGGATCGCAAGAGCGAGGATGCCAGCAAGGGCGACGACATGTCCGCCCGCGTCGGCCTCATGTCCTTCCGCCACGGCCCCTGGCTCGACATCGGCCTCGTCTGGTAGCTCAGCAGCCCGATCCCACTGTCGTGTAGCAGCATCGATCCGTGGAAGGATCGTAGGTCGCCTCTCCGTCGAACCTGTAGCCGGACAGGCCGAGCCGGGTGATCCCTTCCGGGCCGAGCGCCTCTGTGCTCGGACAGCCGGGCGGCCCCTGCCCGCCATCCTGGTCCACTGCGGCATCGCTGTCCGCGTCTGCCGAAGCCCCGTCTTCCGCGTCTGTCGATGCTCCATCCTCCGCGTCCGCCGAAGCATCACTTCCCAGGGCTTTCCAGGCATCCACGCGCGGAACGCATCGGGTCACGGGTGACCCTGCGGGACAGGTTCCCAGCGGGCCCGGAGAACACGACAGTCCGGCTGCCCACGCAACCCACGCAGCGACAATGAGCTTGTTCAACATGATCCGATTCCCAGGACGACAATGAGCGCATCGGCTGGAACATGAGCGTGGCGATGCGGCACCAGCCACACCGGCGAGCTTTCGTCGTTCTCCGCCAGCCCTTCATGCAGGGCCCGCAGGTCCAGCGGGCCAGCCCTGCGCGACGGCAGGTACATACCGATCGCCACCTCCCGCCGACGTCGCGCAGCGCTCATCACCTGCGCGAAGGTCGACTTCGCTTCGCCTGCGTACAGCTCCCGGGGATGCAGGAACACGTCGTTTCCTCCCGGGTTAAGAAGGTCGTCGTGGAGGACCGGGTACAGCTCGGGCGTCACCATGACCTGTCCCATCAGCAGGCCGAGGATCTCGGTCGAAACGAGGAAGTCGTCCGAGGACCCGCCAACGTGCATCGCGCTCGACAGGTTGCGCAGCTCGGTAATCAGCCTTCGGGCCTTGGCGCCCCGCTTGCGCTCCTCGTGCCGGAGGCAGACGAGCGTTTCGAGCGCCTGGGCATCGGCATCCGCATCGCCCGGGGTCGCGGCTCCCAGGATCACGGTCTCGTCTGCCTCGATGATCTCCCGAGTCGGGCCGCGTGCGAGCGCCGTCGGGTCGGCGTCCTCGCATGCGACCTGCACCCGGGTGATGCGATCGATCGTGGGCTGCAAGATGACAGGGGCGCGCGGCGCGAACACCTTGATCCTGCTCTTGTCAGGCAATGCGTTCGCGAGCTCGGTCACGAACTCGGGCAGCGCCCGGTTGTCGCCCAGGACCACGAGGCTGATCGGGGCGTCCTCGCCCTGCGGGCTCTGCGTCGCTTCCACAGGCTCGGGCAGCTTCTGGTGGCGTGCCACCCTCATCGCGCCCTGCCCCTGCTCGAGCACGATCAGCTCGTCGTCTTCCCCGATGATCCGGTCATCCGGTGGATTGACGACCGGCGGCTTGCCGCGCGGCTTGAACCCCACGGCGATGGCGTCGATCACCGATGCGTGGATGGTCCCGAACTTCTTGCCGGCGAGGCGTTTGGGCACCGGCTCGAAGTACAGCTCCGAGCCACGGAACGTCATCAGCTCACGCAGCACGAAGTACACCCCGGGCTGTCGAACCGACAGCGCCAGCACGCGGGCGATCACGTCGTCCCCCGCCATCTGGATCAACGGCAGTGCGGGCGTGTTCGGCGCCGAAGAGTCGGCCGCCGCTGCGTACAGCTCTTCGTCTCCCGCGTGACGTGTCTCGACGATCACCTGTCCCGGGAAGTCCGCCGGTGCAATCCTGCGCAGGGCGAGCAACGCCTGAAACCCGAATCGCCCCGCAGCTTCGTCGTCGAGCTCTTCAGGCGCGAGGATCACCACGGAGCGAGCCCGATCCGCCGCCACCCGCAGCAACGTCAGCTCGTCGCGCGGGTCTCCGGAGCGCGTCTCGATGCGCAACCGGCTACGAGCGATTCGGGACACGGATCGAAGCGCAAGATCCATGGCGGTCACGCTCGCCTCCGCGAGCACGACCAGGGTCCAGCGCTGACGCGAACGAGCCAGCTCGCGAGCCAGCAGCGGAACGCGTGTGTCGAACCCGAGCACCAGGATATGACCGCGCTCCACGACCGGGCTCCGACCCGCTCGAAGCTGACCCAGCCGGTCAGTCAGCTTGGCCGTGACTGCGCCTGTCATGAACTGCACCACGAAGATGGCCGTCCACGTCACGATCACCGCGATCGTGCGGACCCGAGCCCCCTGATCCGGGTACATCGTCCCGCCGTCCGAAAACCGACCCAGCGTCCACCACAGGTGATCCGACAGCGTGTGCGTCTCGGGCGTCCCTCCGGCGATCACCAGCACGCCGGCAAAGAGCAGCACCAGGCTCGCTGTGGTGCCCAGGAGGATCAGCGCCTGCACCAGCCCGTGCATGCGCAGGAAACGGTCCAGCCGGTACGCGAACTGCCCGCGCGCCGCATGGAGCCATGCCGAAAACATGGCCCCATCCTAGTCCTGCGTGCCTGAAGTTCGTAGCGGGATCGTGGGGTGATCCCCTGGGAAGCGTCGGCCTGCCTCAGCTCACCGACGGCGATTCGACGGCCATGGCAGGGGGGCGGTCGCTCGCGGTCGCATCACGACGTCGCGACCGAGCACGCCACGCCAACGCAGCGGGAAGCACGAGCACCGCAGCCACCAGCGTGGTCACCTCGCCCATTCCGGCGGTCATCCCGAAGCTCACGATCGCCTGGTTCGTAGAGAACATCAGCGCAACGTAGCCGAGCATCGTGGTCAGCGAGCACAGGATCACCGCGCCGCCGGTCTCGATCACGACCGACTTGATCTTCGCCTCTGGCTCGATCTGGAACCGCTTCATCATGTTGACGGCATAGTCCGCCCCCACGCCGAACGTGATCGGGACTGCCACGAAGTTCAGGAAGTTGAGCTTGATGTCCTTGAGCAGCAGGAACGCCGCCAGCCCGCCGACGCCGAGCACCAGCGTGCCGAGCACGGCCCAGCTAGCCCGACGGAAGCGGAACGCCAGGAACACCACCGCCACCGTGCCGAGCAGCGAGATCAGGATCGCCTTGGGCGCATCGTCGCGAACCGCTTGCATCATGTCCGCGAAGATCACCGCACGCCCCGAGCCCTTGATCACCTCTCCAGAGGGAAGCTTCACCTCACGGAACGACGCTGCCCACAGCTCCAGGTACCGCGCATCCCAGATGCTCCGCCCGGTCTTGGGCACGATGTAGATGATCCGTCCGCGGGTGCCGTCAGCCTCTGTGAACGGACGCGCCATCCGCTCGGGCAGATCCGCAATCGAAAGCAGGTGCAGGTTGTTGGGCAGCTGGGGCTCGAGCTCCTGCCAGTCCTTGTCCGAGATGAATCCCTTGGCCCGCGCACGCTGCACCCTGTCCATCATCTCGCTGATGAGCGCCAGCTTCTCGCCCTGCCGATCCGGAAGCAGCTGGAACGCAGTGACCACCTTGTCGAACGGCTTCTGGTCCTCGGGTGCCGCTGCCAGACGCTGATCCATCTCGGCCTTGTAGGCGTGCACCTGGTCGAGCCTGTCCACCATCACGGCCATGCCGTCCTGCCCCATGCGCCCGACGATCTTGTCCACGCGCGTCGAAAGCGCGCGCGCCGTGCTCTCTCCGCGGTTCTCGTTGCGCAGGTTCTGCAGGTTGTACTCCATGGGGTCAGCGCGCACGTACTGCACCGCCATCACGGTCGCCACCACGCCCGCCGCCGCGCCGATCATGACCACCGGACGTGGGAACTTGTCGGCCAGCCATGCGAACAGGTAGCCGTACACGCCCCGCGCCCGCGTCTGCCAGCCGTTCCGATCCTTGAACATCGGGCTGATCCGCTCGCTCACCACCAGGATCGAAGGCAGCGCCAGGTACGTCCCGAGCCAGCACAGGAACATCCCCATGCCGCCGATCACGCCGAAGTGCTTGAAGCCGCGGAAGTCGGTCACGGCCAGCGATCCGTACGCCACCCCTGCAGCGCCCGCAGCCGCCAACGTCGCCAGCCACGTGTCCTTGTGCGCGATCCGAATCGCCTCCGCAACCTCGAGCCCCTGCGCACGGCGGGCTTCGAGGTAGCGCGCCATGTAGATGATCCCGAAGTTGATGCCGTTCCCCGCAATGATGCTCACCAGGAACCCGGTCGACGAGTTCAGGTACCCCACGGTCAGCCGCGTCATGCCGAACGTCCACGCCAGGCCGATTCCGATCGTGAGCGCCATCGCGATGAGCACCCTCACCCGAAGGAAGAAGAGCAGCACGACCGCCAGAACCATGCCCACGCCCCACACTCCTACGTGCGCAAGGTCGTCCTTGACGCCGTTGTACTCCTCCACGCTGGTGATGAAGTCGCCCGTGTAGCGGACCTCCATGCTTGCATCGAGGCTCTTGGGATTGACCTCGGCCACGATCCCGTCGATGCGGCGGCGAAGCTCAGCCGCTCGCTGGACGCTTCCCCCTTCGACAGGCGTGCGAACCATCAGGACGATCATATGCCCGTCTTCGCCCAGGTAATATCCGCCAGGGAACTTGTTGCCGTCCGCAGCCTTGCCCCGAGCCTCGTCGACCCGCTTCTTGATGCTCTCGCCTGTGAGAGCCGGAGGCGCTTCGTCATCCAGCCCCAGGTCCCCCATGCCCGACGCCTTGCTGACCTCGTAGTCGTAGCGGCTCAGCACCTCGTCATGCAGCTTCTTCACGTCGTCGTAGGGCGCGTACAGGTACTTGTTCGTCTCGAGGAACTGCTGCGTGTCGCGCACGCCGTCCTCGACCGAGCCCACCCATTCTGGCCCCAGTGCCCGGATTCGTGGCGCTGCCTCGTCCACGAAGCGCTTGAGGGCAGCGGTGTCATTGCCCTGGGCGACGATGGTGAGAGTGGAAGCGGATGTGAGCTTCTGGCTCACCCGTCGCATCTCTACCACACTACTTTTGTTCTCAGGTAGGAGCTCGGCAAAGTCGGTCTTCAGTCCAAGACCCCTGGCTCCGTACGCTGCGGGCACCGTCACCGCCAGGATCAGCAGGCCAACAAGCCACGGACGGCGCACTTGTAGCGAAGCGAGCCAGTCCAGGAAGCGTTCATGAAGAGCAGGTCGGGTAGCCATCAGGGGGGGACTGAGCAGGATGCGTGCCGTTCCACGGGCCCGGACGTGCTACCAACCGGAGCATGCAGACAGGTCGTGCTCTGCTCGCTCTGATCCTCGGGGTCCAGGCAGTCGGATGTGCCGCCTCCCCAGCGGTTCCGGCTCCTGCCGCAACGCCTCCGGCAGCCCCCTCCTCCCCGCCACGGGTCGCGACCGCAGAGTCGTGTCAAGCGCCGTACTGTCGCCTGTTCGACACCCCGGAAGCCGCGTTCTCCGAAGTGCTCAAGAGCGCGCCTCGAATCCTGGCCGTCGGCGAGTTCCACGCCCTCAAGAGCCACAAGGGGCTCAAGTCACCGGTAGCGCGGTTCACAGACACCCTCGTTCCAATGCTGGCGGAGACCGCATCTGACATCGTGATCGAATACTGGGTCGGAACAGGGCAATGCCCGCAGCAGGAGAAGGAAGTCGTTCGCGAGCAGCGTCCGGTCACGCAAAGCCACGCGGAGAGCACGCCGAACGAGTTCCTGCGCCTGGGAGATCAGGCCAAGGCGCGTGGAATCAGGCCCCATCCGCTCACGGTCACCTGTGAGGACTACCAGCGCATCTTGAAGGCAGGCGACGAATCCGTCCGCGAGATGCTCGTCTTGACCGCGCGCATGTTCTCGTCGAACGCGAAGCTCTACTTTCAACGAAACCAGGCGATCGGTGCGGAAAAGACGATCGTCACCTACTCGGGCGCCATGCACAACGATCTGAGACCGGATCACGCGTGCGGCGAGCCCTGCAGCTTCGGCAAGGAGCTGGAGACCCTGGCTGCGGGGCGGTACGTGGAGCTCGATCTTGTCGTTCCCGAGTACATCCACGACGGTCCGGTCTGGCGCGAGCGGGTCTGGTATCCGCACTTCGACCGCCAGGCGTTTCACCCCAAGACGACGCTGTTCAATCCGTATCCGGGCTCCTACGTGCTCATCTTCCCGTCCACGGCCGGGTGGAAGCCGGAAGCCCAGTCCCCGTCCCGCTGACCGGATCCGGCCACTACACCCGCCGGAGCGTCACCCAGCGAAGCTCGATCGGAGTCCTGCCGGAGGTGAGCTTGTAGACGTCGTAGCCGGAGGCCCACCCGGCGAACCAGCCGGTCGGAGGCCAAGCGCTCGCAGGCAGGTGCTCCTTCTCGTAGTCGTGCACTGACTCATCGCCGATTCGCTCGAATGGAAATCCTTCGATCGCTTCTGCGAGCTCCTTGCGGGTGAACAACGACGCCCAGAAGGCGCGCGATGCTTCGCGCGACAGCTTGTCGGGCGTGTAGGAGTCGTGGGAGAAGAAGCAGCTGAACAGCAGGATTCCGCCTGGCTGGATGGCGGGCGCCAGCCGCCTGAGCAGGCAGCGGATCTCGGACACCTCGCGGAAGTGCGACACCACCTCGCACAGGATGACGAGCTTATAGGCGTTTTCCGGGATCGCGAGGTTGTCATCCAGGATGTCGCCTTCGATGACCTTGACCTCTAGCTTCTCGTCCTCAGCGGTTTTCTTGAGAATCTGAACCAGGGCGGGGGAGAGCTCGACCGCAGAGGCCGGGTGTCCAGCGCGCGCGAGCGGGATCGTGTTTCGACCGGTTCCAGCGCCAATGTCGAGAATGGGGACGTCTTGCGGTGCACCCAGCGACGCGGCCGTGTGCATCACCTTGCAGTCCGGATGGGCACCGAACAGCGGCGGCGTCCGGGTGTCGACCCACTCCTTGTAGAGCTCGGGCAGGGTGTAGATGCGGGCCGTCACGACGTAGCTCAGACCATCGTTGGGCGGAGGATCGGTCTTGTATTCGACGACCACGCGGGAATAGGGCGAAGCTTTCCACCCCTCTTCGAGCTTGAGGAGCACATTGGCGCGAAGCTGGGCCACTTCCGTGGGCGCATAGGGGCGACCCAGGATCTTGAACTGGGTTTCGAGCACGCTCACGTAGTGGTCGACCAGCGACGGAATGCACTTGAAAGAGATGCGCCCATTGGCGTTGATGTGCCGGTCGGTGCGCCGGATCACCCCTTCTCGCAAGGTGATGGGGCGTGTTTCGGGGAGAACCTGCTTGCTCTTGTTGGAAGAAGACGACGCGGCCATCGCGCGGATGTAGTCAAGGCGCCGCCGCGCCGCAACCCGCGCGTGAACGTCCCTATGCGCACCGCGAAACCAGGCGCGCACCGGCCAGCACCACAAGAGCCCCGGGACTTTGGCTGCTCGCTCGCGCCACGTCTGCGCTTGCGAGGGCAGGCATCGCGCGGGCCCACGAGCCGGGTCGCGGCGCGCCGTAACTTCGCAACAGCGTATCAAGATTGAGGGTTACGCATCTTGCGTGTGTCGGTGGGTGACACAATGATTTGAATGTCAGGGTGCTGATCTAGAAATCCCTGAAAGACCCTTGATCCCAGCGACAAATGCCGAGCAGCGATCCTGGCATGGAACAAGCAATCCCGATGGCTTAACGAGGTGCCAGCCATGTACGCGGCAGTCGAGCGTGCGATTCGATTCAGCAGAAGGTTCTCCTACATCGGTATTGCGGTTGCCGTCGTCGGTGCTTGTGAGGTCTCCCACCAGGAGCCGAGCATCGAACCTGAACCGGCGAATGTGGGCGTCGCTCCCGTTGCCGTCGACAACGCAGAAACCCAAGGCGGCATTCCCACCGCGCGGGAAGACCAGATCCCAGGCGCCCGGGCTGCGGATGTCTCCCCCGCCGCGTCCGCGTGCCCAGCCGGCATGATCCTCGTCGAAGGAAGCTACTGCCCGTCCGTGGAGCAGCCTTGCGCGGAATGGAAGGACGATCCGGCACAGACGCAGTTTGCCAGGTGCCAGCGCTTCGCCGAGCCGTCGACCTGCAAGACGACGCACCGCGAAACGATGCGATACTGCATCGACAAGTACGAAGCCGCGGATGATACCGGCATGCCGGTGGCGGATGTGTCGTGGACGCAGGCTGCAGCCGCGTGCAAGGCATCTGGCAAGCGCCTGTGCAAGGAGCAAGAGTGGGTTTTTGCCTGCGAAGGCGAGAAGATGAACCCGTATCCGTACGGATTCGTCCGCGACCCGAGCGTGTGCCACTTCGAGATCTCCGAAGGGCTGGCTACCAAGACCGGTGACCTGGCTGACAAGCGCCAGCCCGTTCTGTCCAACCCGCAGTGCGTCTCGACGTTCGGGGTCCAGAACATGGTTGGCAACATCGACGAGTGGGTGGTGCTGGACAAGCCGCACTGGTCGCAGGCCAATGGTGGACGCAAGATGATGTCCGGGCTCAAGGGTGGCTGGTGGGGGCCGTTGCGGAACCGGTGCCGTCCCACAACCGTGGACCACGACGAATTCTTTCACGAATTGCAGACCGGGTACCGCTGCTGTGCCGACGCTTCGTGAGTCGGGAAAAGACGCTACAAACTGGGCCCCTGGCCTGGGGCTCAGGTAATCTGTTCAACCCCACCAACCTTCACTTGACGACAGTATCCCACCTCAGGTAGCTTGGGAGAATCAGCGGCAACAAGCGTATACCCTGCCGCTGCGTCCGGGCTCCCTCCCGGGCAAGTCAGACCCTTTCGGCTCACGAGGTCATCATGCGCAAGCTCGCTCTGTCGATCCTTACCGCAATCGTTCCCGTGGTCCTGTTTGCCTGCAGCGACACGCCGCAGGATTCCTCGCCCGAAGTTTCGGGTGACGACATCACTGCCGACGATTACGTCAAGCCGGAAGAGGGCAAGGACGACTCGAGCGTACTGGCGACGATTCTGGACTTCGAATACGACGGCGAGCTGATCACCGACTACTCGTGGGATCCCAAGTCGGTCGTCAACGACCAGATGCTGTACACGATCGGCCAGCTCAACGGCGAGAAGGCTGTGGGGCGTCTGGATCGCCTCGAGCTGACCAACCTGCAGAAGGTGCAGACGCCTGAGGGCAAGACCAAGATCACCTACCACGCGAAGATGCCCGTGGCGTGGGGCAGCAAGACCAATCTCCCCAAGACCTTTGAATTCATCCTGCCGAAGGACGTGAGCTCGGGCGGAACCGAAGCCTTCACCACGAAGTACAAGGGCAGCTGCGCGGAGTCGGGAGCCCACGAAATCGACTCGGGCAGCATGTGGTACTACTACCGGCCCGACGAGTACGGCTGCAAGCTCGACGAAGCCGACGTCGTCAAGATGACGGCCAAGGTCACGGTCAGCGCGATCAACTCCACGGGCAAGTATCCCGAGTACCACAAGGTCTGGGAGGACAACGCCCTGAACGTCGTGGCCGTGTTCGGCAAGTACGAGGACGGAGCGACGTCCACGTACGACGCAGGGATCCAGGCATTCAACGAGTTCTCGCGCGCCATGAGCTCCGCGCTCGCCAGCTTCAGCCCCACGAGCACGCCGGCCACGATCCCGACGCAGCCCGGACCCGGGGTCAAGGACATCGAGTGGAAGGCGAAGCTTGCGGACGGCAAGACCGTGCAGGTCAACGCCATCCTGGTGGACAACGTCGCGACTGCTGCCAACACGACCGAGTTCGTCAACCGCTACGAGCCGCTGTCCACCAAGGCTGACTTCATCGTCTACAACGGCCATGCCGGCCTCGGCCAGAACGTCCGCGCGCTCGCCAAGAAGGGCAAGTGGGTTTCCGGCCAGTACCTGATCCTGTTCATGAACGGCTGCGACACCTACGCCTACGTCGACGGATACCTTGCGCAGACCCGTGCTCCGCTCAACCCGGACGATCCTACGGGCACCAAGTACATGGACATCGTGACCAACGCGATGCCTGCGTTCTTTGCGTCGGACTCCGAGGCCACGATGGCGGTGTTCAACGGCCTGATGTCGTACCAGGAGCCCAAGACGTACGAGCAGATCATGAAGAACATCGACATGCACCAGATCGTGCTTGTCACGGGCGACAACGACAACGTGTACTACCCTGGCTACGGCACCACGAGCGGCGACGCTGGCGTTGCTGACGCGGGAGATCAACCGAGCGCGTGGTCGGGCATCAGCGAGTCGGGCACGGTCACCAAGGCGCAGGAGATCCGCTACGAGACGCCGAAGCTCGCGGCTGGCAACTACCTGTTCTCGATGACGGGAACCGGAGACGCCGACCTGTACGTTCGCGTGGGCACGGCTCCGACCGCCAAGCTCTACGACTGCCGCCCCTACAAGACCGGCTCCAAGGAGAGCTGCAAGGTGAACCTCACGACCACCGCGCCCATCCACGTCATGGTTCGCGGCTACGCGAACAGCTCGACGTTCAAGCTCGTGGGCAACGTGCAGCCCTGAGCCGACCGCGGACGCGGACAGCGGACACGAGCTCCGCTGTCCAGCGGCTCACCCACCCGACTTCGCCACGATCTTCTCCATCTCCGACAGCATCGCATCCATGAGCTTGGTCGCGTCGACGATCGCGTCGGGGCGCGTGAGGTCCACGCCCGCGCCCTTGAGCAGCTCCAGGGGCGGCTTGGAGGAGCCGCCGCGAAGCATGCCCAGGTAGGCTTCGCGCGCCGGGACTCCACCACTCTTGACCTTCTGCGCCAAGGCGATTCCGGACGACAGCCCGGTGGCGTAGGAGAAGACGTAGAACTTGTAGTAGAAGTGCGGAATGTAGGCCCACTCGACCTCGTCGTTCGGGCCCAGGGTCAGGTCGGAGCCGTAATACTTGGA
This sequence comes from Deltaproteobacteria bacterium, assembly GCA_016218915.1. GTDB lineage: Bacteria > Myxococcota_A > Polyangia > Polyangiales > Polyangiaceae > JACRCQ01. The sequence goes on along the minus strand of JACRCQ010000070.1, from coordinate 48,398 downwards.
GACCAGCTTGGCGTAGGTCCCGTTGAGGAGCTCCGCGGTCAGCGGCGTGCCTTTCTCCATCGACGCGTGGATCTCGTGCTCGAACTGCGCGAACAGGGTCTGCCGGTAGATCGTCGTACGGATGCGGTCCACCATCTGGTTGAGCAGGTACAGCTTTTCGTCGTCGCTGCGCGCCCGCTCCAGCAGGTAGTCCGACAGCATCTTCTCGTTGAAGGTCGATGCGATCTCCGCGATGAACGCTGCGTAGTTCGAGGTGACGTAGGGCTGGCTGGTCATCGACAGGTTGCTGTGCAGCGCGTGGCCGAACTCGTGCGCCAGCGTCGACAGGTCGTCGAGCCCTTCGTAGTAGTTCATCTTCACGAACGGATGGATGCCGAAGACGCTCGAACAGAACGCGCCGCTCTTCTTGTTCTTGTGGGGATACAGGTCGACCCAGCCGTTGCGCGTGTCGAGCCCGTTCTTGAGCACCTTGAGGTAGTCGTCGCCCATGGGGCCCAGCGCATCGGGAAGGATGCGACGCGCATCCTCGTAGGTGAATCGCATCGGCACGGTCCTGACCATGGGCGTGTACAGGTCGTACAGGTGCAGATCGGGAAGGTTCATGACCCGCTTGCGGAGGCGGACGTAGCGATGCAGCGGCTCGAGGTTGTCGCCGACGGCCTTGAGCAGGTTGTCGTAGACGGCCGGATCGATGTTGTCCTTGTCGAGATAGGCCTGTCGCGCGGTCGCATAGCCGCGGGAGCGTGCCAGCAGAAGGTTGAACCGAACCTGGCCGGACATCTCTGCCGCGAAGACGTCCTGGAACTGACGGAGCGCGGCGAAGAAGGATTCCACGGCATCATGGCGGACGCGCCGATCGCTCGAAGAGCGGTACTTGTTGTAGTTGGAGAAGGTCAGCTGCACTTCGGTGCCCTGCTCGTCGTGGATCTTGGGCATCGGAAGATCTGCGAGCGTGGCGTGGAACGCCTTCTCGAAGTCGGAAGGCAGCTCGTTGAGGTCGATCTCGGCCCAGAGGTTGTCTCCCGCGAGCGTCAGGATCTTCTCGGCCTCGGCGCCGAGCACGCGCGAGCGCCGCCGTCGGAGCTCGTCGATGTAGGGCTTGTACGCGGCCAGCGAGGTTTCCGCAGCGTAGGCCCTCTTGATCGCCGCTTCGTCGAGCGCGAGCACCTCCTGGCGAATGAACGAAGCCTTGCCCATCAGCTCGTTCATCGCATCCAGCGCGCGATCGTTGAGCCCCTGGAGCTTGGAGGACTTCTGATCGCTGTCGAGCCGCTGGTTGGCATACAGCGTGAGCTTGTTGGTGAGCAGGCGCGTCTTGAAGTACAGGTCGAGGCACTCCCTGAGCTCCTTGGCCTTTGCGAGCTTGCCCTTGTACGACAGGAGTTTGTCGCGGCTCGCTGCTGCGTCCTTCAGCCCCTGATCGAACGACTCGTCGCTCGAGAACAGCACGTCCAGCTTCCACTTGTACTCGTCCGGGATCCTGCTGCGATCCATGTTGCCGTCCGGCAGACCCGATGCGGGTTGGACCGCCGCTGCGCTCGAAGCGGCGGGAGCGGCAGAGCCGCTGGAAGCAGCCCACAGGGGAGGCGGCGCTGGACGAAAGGGTGTCGGCGTGGGCGAGCCGCTGCACGCAGCGGAGGTGGTGGCAACGGCTGCGATCGCGAACCACGCAAAGCCGGACACGGTCGAACGGAGTTTCATCGTGGGCCCTCCTGGCGCTCGAGTGCGGTGAGCACCCGCCAACCGCTCATAGCAGAGCGCCGCTGCCGCAGGAACCGGCGGCCGCGGCCCTTCAGTCAACCGCCTGCGAAGCCAGCATGGGGATCAGCGCGAGCGTGGCGCCTTGGTGCTGCGCGACTTCGGGACAGCCGTCTTGGGCGACGAGGCCCTGCGGAACTTCGGAATCGTGGGCATCTCCTCGTCGATTCCGAACCCGGGGGAGGTTGCGTCCATGTCCTTGCGCGAGCCCACGCGAGTGACCGAGGGGCTCGAGGCAAAGACCACCGGAATGTCCACTGCGACTTCGATCGCTTCCTTGGAGCTGTCCTCGATCATGACGGCGATGTCCTGATCGAGCGTCTCGAGGCGCTCACGAGCGGACACGACGCTAGCGCCGAGACGCCGGGCGTCGACCGGCGGGCGCACCGAGCGCATGACAGCGGCGAGTGCAGCGGCCACCTCGCGCGCGGCTGAATAGCGCTTGGAAGGCTCGCGTGCGATGCAATGACCGATTGCGGTCACGAGCTCCGGCGGCACGTCCGGGCGCAGCTTCTGCAAGTCCGGGATCTTCCAGGCCTGCATCGCGCGGAACACGTCCACGTTCGACTCGCCAGGGAACATTCGCCGAGCTGCCAGGCATTCCCAGAGCGTGACTCCCAGGCTGAAGAGATCGCTGCGCGGCGTGGCCTTGAGCCCCTGCGCAACCTCTGGCGCCGTGTACGCCAGCTTGCCCTTGATGATGTTGGGCATCGTCATCGTCATGCGATCCATCGCTCGCGCCAGGCCGAAGTCTGCCAGCTTCACCACGCCATCGATCCCGACCAGGATGTTGCTCGGTGAAAGGTCGCGGTGGATCACCGGCTTGAGCTTGCCGTTGAGATCGAGTCGCTCATGCGCCGCCGCCAGTCCTCGCAGAGCCTGCAAGCCGATCGCTGCGGCAGCCTGCCAGGGCACATGCACCCCGGCCTGATGGAAGGACCGCATGTACTCCAGCATGTCGAGCCCTTCGACCCACTCGAGCACGAGGTAGTACGAGCCGTGATCATCCGTGCCGAAGTCGAGCACCTGCACGATGTTCGGGTGCGAAAGCTGCGAGCCTACCCGCGCTTCCTCGATGAACAGAGCCACCGTGCTCGCGTCGCGCGTGATGTCGTAGAGCATCCGCTTGATCGCAACGAGGTGATCGCCGTCCGGGTCGCGGGCCACCGCTCGCCACACGACCGCCATCCCGCCCTTGCCTGTGACGTGCAGCAGCTGGTAGCGGCCACCCAGAATTGTCTTTGGCTTGTCCTGCTTCATCCGGCGATGCCCGAGCCTAACACCCTGCCCCCCTGCCCGGCACCCCCTTGGCCTATCGACCCCGATTCCCTTCACCGCCAACTGCCTCGTCCGCGTCCAGAACGCCAGCCGGCAGCCACAGCCCTTCCACATGTCTGGCAGCAACCCATGCTGCATGCACGCACGCCTGCTCGACCGTCGCACCCTGGTGCACACGCCGCGCCAGCCACGCAGCGAAGAACACGTCGCCGGCTCCGGTCGTGTCGACGATCTTGCTCGCCATCGACGGCTCGAACCTCGTCACCTCGCCGCTGCGCGATCGCACATGGCCCCCTCGGCTGCCCGAGGTCACGATGATCGCCTCGAGCTCGAATGCGTCGACCAGCTCCGCCTCGTCGAGCCCCCACGCAGCGCACACCAGCGCGAGCTCCTGCTCGGACGCCTTCACGCAGGAAGCGGAGCGCAGCGCCTGCCGCAGACGATCGTCGACCGCCTCGACCACCCTCGAGCCCTGCAGACCCCTTACGTAGCCTTGGATGTCGATGCTCACGGTCGCGTGGTTCAACGCGGGCAGCTCGAAGATCCGCGGATCGAGATCCTCGGGATGCAGCGGGCCCAGGTGCAGGTGACCAGCATGGACCATTGACGCATCCACGCGCTCAGCCGGAATCGGGCAGGCTGCGGAGGGCATCCACTGCTCTCGATCGTCACCGACGATTCGATGCACGAAGCGCGTGGCCGTGGGACTCGAGCCGGGGGACACGTGAACCCGGTGCTCTGCCAGCCTCCGCACGGCCCAGCGATCCCCGTCTGGCACCTGGAACACGGCATCGACGACGAGATCATGGCGCGCAAAGGTCAGAGAGGCGTAGGTGACCACGCCTCCGAGCCTGCTGCGGCTCGTACCGCCGACCTCGATCCGATCGATGGTGAGCGAGCCGGCCACGAGCACGCGAGTGGGGGGCGACGGAGCGATCACGGCGAGCAGCTTCGCGCCAGTGGCGATCGATCGCAACCGCGACCGGGGCTATGCCGCGGCACCCTGCAGGCTGCTCAGCTCCAGGACCGCGTCGAGCAACGCGCTGTCCACGGCGTTTGCGCTGAGTCGTCCAGCCGGGACTTCTACCCGGAGGGCGCCGAGGGTGGCAACCACCACGCATGCGGCGGCGGTCGCACGCACGCACCATCGTCCGCCGCGTTCATCGAGCCACTGGGTTGCTTCACGTAGGTTCATGCACACCTGGGAGTTGCTAGCGTCGGGGTCCGGGCCGTCAACGCAGGGTCCGGGCCATTTGTTCCCGGAGTCGCGCGCGGCGTTGACGGATCGCGGGGTTGCCTGTCAGATGGGTGGCGATCGACCATGGATTGGAGCCGGTTGCACCTCGGAGCATTCACGCAAGGCGAGTGGGCGCCTTGATCGGAATCCACTCGCTTCGCGGCCTGCCGAAGTGCGTCTGGCTTCTCTTTGCCGCTGATCTGGTCAACAGCACCGGCTACTTCGTGCTCCCCTTCCTGACGATCCTTCTGACCGATCGGATGGGCATGGGCAGCGCCGAGGCAGGCATGTACCTCGCTGCGGCCAATGTCGCCTATGGGCCGGGCTCGATGCTGGGGGGCAAGCTGGCCGACCACTTCGGACGCAAGCGCGTGTACGTGGGGGCACGGGTGCTCGCCGCGCTCACGTTGATGTCTTGCGCAATGCTCGGCCGATCGCCGCTCGTGCCCTGGATCGTGATCGGCTCGATCCTCGCAAGCAGCGCGACGGAGCCGGCGGTCTCGGCGATGGTGGCGGACGTGACTCCGCCCGGGCAGCGGCAGGCCGCGTTCTCGCTCGTGTATCTCGGCCGAAACCTGGGTTTCGCTGTTGGACCCATCCTGGCGGGCCTGATGTACCGCACCCACCCTGCATGGCTTTTTGTCGGCGATGGGCTGACGTCGATCGCTGCGGCCGTGCTGGTGATGCTGTGGATTCCAGAGACGTTGCCGGCAGCGGGCGCGAGCAGCGACGTGCCAGAGGCTGATGCGGAGCAGCCGGAGGCAGGTGGGGTGATTGCAGCGCTGTGGAGGCGACCCTGGATGTTGGTGTTTGCCGTGGCGTTGTCGGCGTACACGCTCGTATACGTGCAATGCGTGTTCGGCTTGCCCCTGCAGGTCAATGCGCTCTTTGCGGGGGACGGGCCTGCGCGCTACGGGGCGTTGATGAGCGTCAATGCGGTCGCCGTGATTGTGCTCACCGCGCCGCTGGTTCGCCTGACGGGGCGAATGGCGACCACGCGGCGGCTGGTGCTCGGGGGGATCGCCTACATGGCGGGGTTTGGATCGATCTTCCTTCTGCGCACGATGCCGCTGCTGGTGCTCTCGACCGTGATCTGGTCTGTGGGCGAAGTCCTGGTGGCCACCAACTCGCGCGTGTTCATCGCGGACAATGCCCCGAGCTCGCATCGCGGACGGTTCAACGCCGCCGTGAATCTGCTGGCAGGGGGCGGGTACGTGATCGGTCCGCTCGTGGGCGGTGTTTTGATCGCGCGCATGGGCATGGAGAGCTTGTGGAAGGCCTGCCTGCTGATAGCGATGGGGGCGAGCGCGCTGATGCTGCTGCCGGCATGGATGGGGCGCGGGCGGATGGTGGATGGAGGGGACCGCGCGTTGACGCACTCGGGGCGGTGAAGTAGATGGAGGGGTGATGGGGATGATTCGATCGATGGTGGGCGTGGCGAGTCTGGGAGTGTTTGCGGCCATCGCGCTCGGCGCATGCTGCCAGATCCAGGAGAACGCATCAGCAAGTGCCAAGTGTGCCTCGAGCCCGACAGCCGAGGAGTGTCAGGAGTGCTGCAAAGGCGAAGGGGTCAACGGGCACAGCATCGGGCCCGGGCAGGGATGCAAGTGCATCGACGTCTCGACGAAGTGAGGCGTTGAGGGTGGCCCCCACCGGGTTCGAACCGGTACGCCCCTTGCGGGACAGCGGGTTTTAAGCCCGCCGCGTCTGCCTGTTTCGCCAGGGGGCCAGAGGTCGGGTGCAACCCGACCGGAAAAGCTGGGCATCCCTTTACACCGACCCAAGGTTGAGCGCTAATAGGGAACCGTTCTTTCCTCGCCGCGCTGCGTAGTAGCGCGCTCTGGAGGTCCCCATGCGAGCTTCGAGATTCTCGTCCATCCGACACGCCCTGGTCGCCGTCGCCATGCTCGGGTTGTTCGGATGTGCGCAAGCCGACTCGGATCCACCCACCGCATTCGAGCCGCCCAAGGAAGCAGGACCCGACCAACCGTGTGCTTGCTCGCCTGGCACCAAGTCGATCTGCACCTGCCAGAACGGTGGCGAAGGTGTGGCGCTCTGCAATGCGGACTGCGTTACCTACGGCGAATGCACCCAGTGCGGCGACGCTGCGCCCCCGGATGCCGCCAAGGGTGGAAGCGGCGGAAGTGCTGGTGTCGGAGGCGCAGGCGGGGCAGCGGGCGATGGTGGTGCGGGCAAGGCCGGGGCTGGCGGAAGCGCAGGAACCGGCGGGGCCGCAGGAAGTGCTGGCAAAGGCGGCTCCGGCGGAGCTGCTGGCACGGCAGGAACGGGCGGCGCTGCGGGAACGGCCGGCACCGGCGGCGGCGGAGCGTGCAGCACCGCGGGCGATCAGTGCCCTGGCGTCCAGATCCCCCTCACAGGCACCGGAACCGACCCGCGCGTGGGAACCGTGAGCGGAACCACGGTGGGGATGTGCGCGGACCTCGAGGCGAGCTGCAACTCGAACAACACCGCTCCTGACATGGTCTACTGGGTCAAGCCCGACATCGACGGCATGATGACCGTGGAAGCTGCGAATTCCTCGTACGATCCGGTCCTGTTCGTCCAGATGCTGTGCGGCGATCTGACCACCGAGCTGCAGTGCAACTCCGCGCCGCCCAGCCCTGTCAAAGTCTCGATGCAGGTCTATGCCAACTCGACCTACTACTTGATTGTCGACGGTGCGTACTCGAGCAGCTCAGGCAGCTACACCCTCAACGTCAAGGTGATGCCACCGTCATGCGGGGACACCCTCGTGCAACCGCCTGAGGAGTGCGACGACGGCAACAACGCGGACGGCGACGGGTGTGCGCACGACTGCAAGGTCGAGCCTCCAGGTCCGAACGACATCTGTCCGGGAGTGGCACTCACGTTGACCGGCACCGGTACCGATCCTCGCATCGGATCGATGACCGGCACCACGACGACCGCCAACGCCGACTACAGCGGAACCTGCGGCTCCTACAACAGCGGCAAGGAAGTGGTCTACTCGTTCCAGTCGGACATCGCCGGCACCGCCCAGATCGACCTTGGGGGTGCCTCTTTCACCAACTTCGACGCAGTCCTCTACGCGCGCACGGACTGCACGAGCACTGCTCCGAGCGCGGAGCTGGACTGCGACGACTCAGGGGTGGGCAACGACAAGATCACCTTCGCCGCAGCGGCGAACACGACGTACTACGTGTTCGTGGACGGCTACGGCAACGCGTCGGGCACCTTCAAGCTGAACGTGAAGGTCTCGCCTCCCGCGTGCGGCAACGGCCTGCTGGAGCCTCCGGAGGAGTGCGACGACGGCAACACGGCGAACACCGATGGATGCAGCAGCTTGTGCAAGTGGGAGTCGCTCGGGCCGAACGACATCTGCCCCGGCCAGGTGCTGACGCTCACGCAACAGGGGATGATCTACGAGGCGACGGCCTCTGGCACGACGACCTCGCTCGGTCCCCAATACCAGGGGAGCTGCGGCTCGTCGGATACCTCCTCCGAAGCCGTCTACCAGTTCAATTCAGGGGTGGGAGGCAAGGTCACGGTCGAGCTGACGTCATCGGTCACCAACTTCGACTCGGTGCTGTATGTCCGCCAGACGAGCTGCACGAGCTCGGATGAGCTTGGCTGCGAAGACGAGGTGGGCGACGGCGGAGAGATCGTCACCTTCAACGCGCCGCCCAACACCGACTACTGGGTGTTCGTGGACGGCTACAGTGGCGATCAAGGCAACTTCGAGCTCAAGGTCAAGGTTGCGCCGGCAGTGTGCGGCAACGGGATCATCGACGGGGCCGAGCAGTGCGACGACGCCAACACGAGCAACAACGACGGCTGCGATTCGACCTGCCACTGGGAAGGAACGTGCGGAGCCATCGCCGAGGTGGAGCCCAACCCATACAACAACCCGCAGATCATTCCGTCCGCGTGCGGCTCGTTCATCGTCAAGCCAGCGGCACTTCCGGTCCTCGACGGCGACTACTTCCAGGTCGCGCTGACAGGCGGCTCGCAGATCGAGGCGTGGACCTTTGTCGGTACGCCCGGTCAGTGCGACAGCTCCGCCGACACCGTGCTGGAGCTCTACAAGGCGCCCATCGGCAGCGCTCCGACAGAGAGCGGCGGATGCGGCTCAGGCTCCATCTCGGGCGAATGCAACGACACGGACCCGGACAACGACCCGTGCTCCCACATCGACCCGTACACGGTCGCCAACGCCCAGGCCGGCAACTACATCCTGCGCGTACACAACTACTCTTCAGGCACGCCGATCACCGACTACGGCCTGCTGGTCATCGTCAAGTAGCCCACCCACAAACCCGAGCGCGAGCCCCGAAGGCCCGCGCTCACGCCGTTTCTCGCCCGGACTACTTGCAGAATCCGTCGATGCAGAACTTGCCGCCCGTGCAAGCGGGGCCGAGGGTGGGATCGCACTCGGAGCCCAGGTTGGCGTTGGACCCGCAGATCTTGTGCTCGCCCGATGCGGTGGTGACGGTCTTGCACAGGTTGAGGTCAGGCGGGTTGTTGTCGCAGATCGTCGAGTTGGCGCCTTCGCACGAGATGTAGCAGTGATGGTGCAGGCACACGCTGGTGGCGGCGCATACGTCCTGCTGTCCATCGACGGTGCAGTCGAACTTCGGCTGGGTGTCGGGTACGCAGCCGTTTGCCACGCACACCAGGCCGCCGAGGCAGATGCCTCCGTCGCCGCCCGGAAGGCAGTGAGGAACGCACGCGCCGGCCACGCAGACCAGCGCGGCATTGTCGCAGTCATCCGTGATCTGGCACCCGTTCGGCGGAGCCTTGCAGATCCCGAGGGCCGGGTCGCAAACGTAGCCGGGGGCGCACGATGAGCCAGCTTCCGGGTCGCACGCTTCGATGCACTTGCCGTCCACGCACTTGGACTTGCCGGTCGCGCCGCCAGGGCACTGGGTCTTGTCCGTACACAGCTGGTCCTGGCTCGTGCAGGTGCCGTTCACGCACTTGTAGCCAGCACCCATGAACAGGCAATCGCCGTCGAGGATGCACGCAGAGGGGTTCGACGGAACGCACTCGGCGCCGCCGTCAGCGCACACGTAGCCCTGCACGCACCCGAGCGTGGTGCACGTGCCGGACTGACAAGTGCCGGCCGGTGTGCAGATCTGGCCCGAAGGGCAATCCTTGGGGTTGCCGCAGTAGATCGTCTTGCTCGTATCCGGGGCATCGGGTTGCGAGCCGGCGGAGCCGCCGCTGTCGCTTGCATCCGGGTTCTCGCCGCCGGTCCCTGCGCTTCCGTCTGGCTGGGTGCCGCCCGAGCCCGCGGTCCCGGCGCTGCCTGCGCTTCCACCCTTGCCCGCGCCGCCGTCCGTTGGCGTGCCGTTGGGCACGCAGACGAACAGGTCGTTGTCGTTGATGACGCACTTGTAACCAGCGACGCAGCCGGAGAAGGAGCAGTCACCGGTGTGGCAGTAGCCGTCGACGCCGCACACGGAGTTGGCGCCGCACTGATCCGGATGCGAGCACGGCGAGCCGCCGATGGTTCCCCCAGAACCCCCGGTCTGCGCAGGGTAGGGAATGCACACGTTGTCCATCGAGCAGTAGGCGTTGCTTGGACAATCGTAGTCGTTGTAGCAGTGGTCGTTGGAGTAGATGGGGCAGCCAGCGAGCACCAACCCCGTCAGGCCGATGAGACCGTAACCTGCATAAGCTTTCATGCGCGTCTGCTCCTCGGCTTCAGTGCCTGTTCAGGTAGGTTAGCAACCGCCGTGCCCCGGACAAGAGCCAGAGAAAGATGCCCTTCGGCGAGCCTGGGTCCCGGACGCGTGAAATCGCGTTCACGCCGGACTGTAGCCTGAAAGCTGGGATGACGGTGCGTTGGCATGCTACCGTGTGAACGCCCCGGCTGCCTACCCGCCGGGGGCTTAGCTCATGGAAGTCCTTTGCGATCGCTGCAAGACTGAATACGATTTTGACGACGCCCTCGTGTCCGAACGGGGGACGACCGTCAAGTGCACGAATTGTGGCCACCAGTTCAGGATCTTCCGGCCCAAGGCAGCGGCGGCGCCGCCCGAACGCTGGGAGGTTCGAACCCGCAAGGGCCAGGAGTTCGTGTTCACTTCGCTGCGAGAGCTGCAACGAGCGATCTCGCGGGCGCAGATCGATCGCGACGACGTGCTGGTTCGCGATGGCCTCGCACCGAGAATGCTGTCGTCGATCGCTGAGTTGGAGCCGTTTTTCCCCTCCACGGTCAACCGCATTCCCACGCCGCTGCCGCCCCGTCCAGAGGGCCCGCCGCGCGAACGCAAGCACACGCCCAAGGGATTGGGCACAGCTCCGGTCGAATCCCGCGCTCTTCCGTTCCAGACGACCATGCCGGTCTTTCCGGCGGCCGCGCCGCAGCCAGGAGAGCCGCCCACTGCCAAGGCGTCGAACCCGCAGACCAAGCCTGGGCTTCCGCCGGTGACACCGCCAACACCGGCCCCTGCGCCGGTGACGCGTATGTCCGGGTCAGGCACAGCGATTCTGGGCGACGAGCCTCCATTTGAACCCGAGACGACGAGGCGACCGAACCTGACGCCGCCTCCGCCTCAAGTGGCGGGCTCGACCGTTCCACTGGGGTCAGCCTCTCCGGTCGCGGCCGTTTCGCCCCCTGCACGGAAGCTTCCACCGGTCGAGCCGACCCTCAATTCGGCCGGCAGCCTTCCTGCCGACAAGCTGGAGGCGCCGGCCGACGTACTCATCCGCGAAAAGCACGATCTGTCGTACACCCCGACGCCCAGCGACATCCGGGCCGTGTACGCCTCGCCTGAGGACGCCAGGACCGATCCTCGCTACGTCGTGCCCGCGCGCAAGGGCTCTGCAGCCGTACGGTGGCTCTTTGCCTTCGTCGTGATCGGTGCGCTGATCGTGGTCGGGGCTGCTGTGGGCCGAAAATACCTGCGTCCTGCAGCAGGCGGACCGGCTGCGGTCGCATCAATCGATCCGCGGGCTGCGGAGTTCCTTCGTCAAGGCGAGCGATTGCTTCTCGACGGCGACCTCGAAGGCGCCAAGGAGAGCTTCGACAAAGCGAGCGCGCTGGCGGATCGCGATGTGCGGGTGCGCGTGCAGCTCGCAAGGTGGGCGAACGCGAAGGCGGACCTGCCCTGGCTGAAGCTCAAGCTGCTCGCGCAGGATCAGACCGATGCCATCGTGCTGGCTCGCAAAGAAGCAGAGGAGAGCTCCAAGCGTGCGCTCCAGCTTTCGCAGAGCGCCATGGACGTGGCGCCGAGTGATCCTGCGGTGCTTCGCGCACGGGTGGACGCCTACCGGATCGCAGGGGATCTCGCATCTGCACGCAAGCTCGTGGCGCAGCTGCCGTCGCAAGGCGCTGATCCCGAAGGAGTCTATGTGCTCGCGGCGCTGGACATGAGCGAGCAGAATCCGAACTGGGCGAACGTGATCGATCGGCTTCGACAAGCCGTTGCAGGCGAGCAGAGCCTCGGACGGGCGCGAGGTGCGCTCGTGTACGCGCTCGCCTCGGCGGGGCAGGTCGAAGCTGCACAGGTCGAGATTGACGCGCTGTTCAAAGCGCAGCGTCCGTATCCACTCCTGGTCGAAGCACGCGCGTTCGTAGCGCGTACGCCGGCCCGCAAGGACGGCGGGGCCCTGGCGATGTCCGAGGGTGGCATCGACACCAGCTCGCTGCCGCTCGCGCAGGGCGGTGGTGCGCTGCCCGAAGGCGAGACCCTGCCTGGCAACTACCAGGATCTCCTTCAGCGCGCGCATGCGGCACGGGCGTCCGGCGATCTGGACAAGGCCGAGCAGCTCTATCGTTCCGTGCTCGCCAAGAATCCCGGCGACACCGAAGCGCTCTCCGGGCTCGGCGACATCGCCAAGGCGCGGGGCGATCAGAACGGATCGCTCAGCTACTACGAGCAGGTCCAGAAGCAGAATCCGAGTTACATCCCGGCGCTCGTGGGAATGGCCGACGCGAAGTGGGAAGCCGGCGACAAGCAGGGCGCCGTAGCCCTGTATCGTCAGGTGCTGGACAAGACGAGCGGGCAGGGTCCCTACGCGGATCGCGCGCGGCAAAGGATCGCAGCGGCTGCGCAAGGCGGTGCAGCGCCCACAGCGACCCCGACCTCCACCGCTTCTGCGCCGCCCAAGCCCACAGCCACCTCCACAGGAACGACGACGGGACCGCCTCCTGGCGTGGACACATCGGACCTGCCTGGGTGGAAACCTCCCCAATGAGCACGCGTTCGAAGGGGTCCCGCCCTGGCCTGCTCGCCGGTGCGGCGTTCGGGATCGCTGCAGCCGGGGCGTTCGCCTGGGGCCTTGGCTGTCATGGCCGCCCGCATGCGGCGCCTGGATCGTCGCCTGCGCCGTCGGGATCGGCCATCGTCGAACCCGAGGAGCCGGACCCGCACCGTCCCCACGTTGCCGAGCTGAATCTCTCCTCCGGAGTTCCGGAGATCTACCAGTCCGGTTTGTTCGGCGTACCCCACGAGAGGTCGTTCGCGGATCTGCTTCAGAAGCTGCGAGAGATCTCCAAACCAGGGGAGCAACGCGTCAAGGGCGTCCTGGTCCGCTTCGGCTCCACGAGCGTCGGATTCTCCCGCGCGCAGGAGCTCGCAGAAGCTCTGGTCGAGGTGCGCGCTTCGGGCAAGTCGGTGGTCTGCCACGCAGACGAGTACAACAACACCTCGTACTGGGTGGCTGCGGCCGGGTGCGATCGGTTGTGGGTCAGCCCGGCAGGTGGGCTGGACACGGTCGGAATCGCTGCACAGCTGCTGTACGCCAAGCGTCTGCTAGGCGAGCTCAAGATCGATGTGGACATGCTCCAGGTGGGGCGATTCAAGGGCGCATCCGAGCCGTTCACGCGCGAGGGGCCCAGCGACGAAGCGCGCGAGTCGTTGATGAGCGTGCTGCGATCGATCCGCGGCTCGTGGCTGCAGGGGATGGCGAAGCGCATGCCGAAGGGGGCTGATCCGGCCCTGATCGAGCAGGGGCCGTATTCGCCCGAGGAAGCGAAGTCACGGGGCCTGGTCGACGCTGTCGGGTACCTGGAAGACGCGCAGGGAGAGGCTCGATCACGAGCTGGCGTCGATCAGGTCGTGGCGCGATTCGGGCCAGGCGCCAAGGGGGCAGGGAGCGGTGCACTGGTCGGCTTGGTGCGCGTGCTCAGCGGTGCCGGCGGCGGATTCGACGTGCCGCACGTGACCGTGGTTCGCGCGATCGGCGGCATCGCGATGCGATCGTCGAAGTCTGTGTTCGGCGATGATTCCGGAATCTCCGAGGCCCAGATGGCCAGGATTCTGGAGCGTCTGCACAAGGACAAGTCCACGCGTGCGGTGGTGCTGCGGATCGACTCGCCAGGCGGGTCAGCGCTGGCGAGCGACCTGATCTGGCGTCGGCTCATGGATTTGCGCAAGACGCGGCCGGTCGTCGTGTCAGTGGGCGACATGGCGGCGAGCGGGGGCTACTACCTTGCCTGCACAGGGACCCGCGTTTTTGCCGAACCATCGAGCATCGTGGGGTCGATCGGGGTGGTAGGGGGCAAGTTCGCTTTTGGTCGCGGGCTCGAGCATGTGGGGGTGCACGCCGAGACGTTCGCGGCGAGCGATGCGCCAGGGGCCAGGGAGCGGGCGGCCTACACATCGCCGTTCGAGCCCTGGGACAAGGCCACACGCGAGCGGATGCTGGTCACCATGACCAGCGTCTACGACTTGTTCGTGCGTCGGGTCGCCGAAGGGCGCGGCTTGAGCGCGGACAAGGTCCAGGGATTCGCAGAAGGGCGGATCTTCTCAGGGGCTGACGGGGTGAAGCTTGGGATGGTCGACGAGCTGGGTGGGCTGCGAAAGGCGATCGACTACGCGCGAAGTGCAGCCGGGCTGGACCCTGAGTCGCCGGTTCGGATCGTGGGGGAATCGGGAGGGCTGCAGCAACTTCTGGAAATCGACGAGGAAGATGCTGAAGAGGAGGCACGGGCCAGGGCGGGTTCGGACCCTGTCTTTCGAACGCTGGTTCGGGCGGCCGCGCCGGAGCTGATGGGGTTTGCCAGGGCTTTCTCGCCGCTGATCGACGGAGAGCACGCGTTGGTGGCCGTTCCGTTCGCATTCCTGGTACGCTAACCGCCGACCGGCTCCCAGGATTCGGAACCATCCCGGTCTGCGGGGGCAAAGAACCCAACCATGACCTGAGCGAGGGCGAGGGTCTGCGTGTCAAGGGTGAGAAGAGGCGTGCTGCGAAGATGAACGGGCCGACCCATCCCGGACAGCCGGGCGACGAACCTGACCCGGATTTCGACGACGAGGAGACCGCGAACCAGGACGGAGCCGCCGTGCTCGACTGGCTCGATCGGATCATCCCGGTCGCGATCGGGTCAGGCTCTGCGCTCGGCAAGGGGGCTGAGGCGGAACGCCCATCGCAGTTTGGCGAAGGTGCAGCCGAGATGGCGAGCCTTCATGCCAAGGCCGAAGCAGCCCGGAGCCTGGGCGACGAGCCGGTGGAGCGCGAAGCGTTGATGCAGCTGGCGCGCGTATTTGCATCGCGCGGCTATCATCTGGCATCGGCGGTCCACGCTGCGAGGCGGGCGTTGCAGCTCGCGGAGGACGCGGATCTGCGTGCCGAGCTGTCGCTCTGGCTCGAGAGCCTGGGCGAGCCTGTGACAGCGGCAAGCACGTTGCGGGCGCTGGTCGAGACAGCATCGACGGCGCGGGATGCGGCACGGCTTCTTGCGAGGATCGGGCGGCTGCTGATCCGCGCAGGCGACTACCAGGCAGCGCTCGAGGCATTGCTCGATGCCTCGAACGTCTGGGTCGGATTTGCCGAGCCCTTGGAGCTGGCTGCGGTGCTGGCGGCTGCGATGCAGCGCAAGGATGCGGTCGAGCTGATGCTCGAAGCTGCGGATCGGCACGACGCGCTCAATGCCAAGGAAAAGGCGTTCGAAGCGCGTCGCAGGGCGTTCGAGATCGCTCCAGGCGACGGGCGTGCGGCCAGGGCGCTGGTCAGGGTGCTCGACCAGACGAATCGCGCGCCGGCAGCCGACGAGATCCTGCGTCTGCACGCCGAGGCGATCGAGCCGGAGCCGGCCCGGGAGCTTCATGCGGAGCGCATGCAGCGGGCGCTGGACCTGGGTGATGCAGGGGTGGCGCTGCAAGCGCTTGTGGACGGCGACTTCGAGGGGGTGACCGAGGGACCGGTCGCATCCGTGGTCGACGACGTGCTGGACCGGATCGGGTTGCACGACGCGGTGGCCCTGAGGCTGGACTTCAAGGCGGCCGGTTGCGAGGGTGCCCAGCGCGCGCAGGTGCTTCTGCAGCAAGCTCGTCTGTTCATGGGGCGGCTTGCGAGCCCGGACCGGGCGTTGGAGGCGTGGATCGAGGCCTTCGCTTGTGATCCGCAGAATCAGGACGCTCTGCAGGCGTTGCGAACGCACGCGACCACGATGCGCGATCCGATGCCCCTGGTCGAGGCGTTGATCCGGGCGGTACCGACCGCGCCAACGCAGGAGATCCGCCTCGAGTGCCTGCGTGAGCTCGAGGCGATCGCCGAAGAGCGTCTGGCAGACCCCTCGCTCGGCCTCTGGGCTCTGCGACAGCGCGCAGAAGCCGGCGGGGATCGGGAGGCGATCGACCAGGCGATCGAGCGATTGCTCCCTCGGGTTCGATTGCAGGACGGGGCTCTGCAGTCGGCACGCGAGTCGCTCGCGGGCGACTCGGGGGAAGCGGGAACAGAGGCGCTTCGCAGGATCGCGGCGATACTCCGGGGGCGCCCGCAATCGATCGAAGAGTACTTGCAGGTGCTCTGCCAGCTCGTGTCGCAATCCGACGAAGAGCGGCGGTGGTGGATCGAGCTGGAGCGAGCTGCCTTGCGCGCGGGACGCGAGGACCTGCTGGAGGAGCGGCTTCGCGCACGTCTGGAGCGAGGCGCGGCGCGGGTGGATCTGGCGCGGATGCGGACGCTGCTTGCGACGCTTGCGGTGCGCCGCGGCGACATCGTGCTGGCGTTGGCGGAAGCGCGCTCGCTCATCCAGGAGATTCCGGGGCATCGACCTGCGGCGGTGATGACCTGGGTTCTCGCCGGCCGAGCCGGCGATCCGGCGGCGAAAGCCGAAGCTATCGAGCTGATCGCTCCCACGCTCACCGCGCGGATGCGTGCAGCGCTTCAGTCGATCGCCGCGGATCTGTGGTTCGCGCTGGGCCAGTCCGAGGATGCGCAGCGCCTCGGAGAGCTGGCTGCGCGCAGCGATGCGGCGGAGCCTCGCGTGCTCGCGCAGCAGGCGCGGCTCGCGCTGACGGGCGTGAACGTGGAAGTCCGTGTGCTGGAGAAGGCGTGCTCGGTGCTGATGCCTGGGGCGCGCATGCTCGAGGCCACGGCGCTCGCGTTCGAGCGGGCAGGAGATCGGAGGCTGGCCTTCAGCTGGACGCGCAGGCTCTTCGAGCTGTGCCCGTGGGATCATCGTCTGCTGGATCTGCTGGTCGTGCGCGGGGCAACCTCGGGCAAGGCCGAGCAGCTCGCGGAGGTGGTGGTCGAAGCCATCGGGTCATGCTTCTCGATCACGATGCTGGCGCCGATTCTCGACAAGGGGCTGCGTGCGCTGGCAGCCTTTGACCCCGCCGTAGCGTCGGACGCCGCCTACAAGGTGCTCTCCGCTGTCGGTCCGCGCTACGAGCCCATCCGAACCCTGATCCAGGATATCGCCGCGGCGTCGCGCAACCCGCGGCTCGCCATCGCTGTGATCGAGCGCTGGCTGGCAGGCGGCGCGAGCGCGTCGGAACATCCGGCGCTGCTGCTGCAGCTGGCGCGTCACTACCACGAGGTAGCCGACGCGGATGGCGAGGCATTGGCGATCGTGCGAGGTGCGGTGATCGGCGAGCCGCGCGAGGCATTGCTGGCCGCGCTGGAAGGCTCGCTGGCGCCGACGTCGGCCGACGGGGTGCTCGCGAGATCCCACGCGCGGGCATTGCTGGTCGACCCGCAGGATGACGCCCGATCCGCCGATGCAGCCAAGGCGTGGCGTCTGCTCGGAGCTGCGCTGTGGGACCTGGCGGGAGATCGCGGCTCGGCCGTGGCGGCATGGGTTCGCGCAGCCGAGCTCGACGAGGCAGGGGGACCCGAGAAGCTGGCGTGCGATCTCGAGTCGTTCGCGGGCGAGGACGAGGCCCACGTCGTGCTGAGCGACCACGCGCTCGGGCTCGACGAGCCCGCGGCGGCAGCGAGGTTGCTGGTGGTGGCGTCGGCGATCGCGCTGCGCAACCACCATCCTGCTTCTGCACTCGAGATCGGCACCAAGGCCCTGGAGCTGGATCCGAGCCGGACCGACGCGCTCGCGATCATCGAGCGCGCCTCGGACGCTTGTCGCAAGGTCGAGGCCATCGACAGCGCATACAGCTTGGCCGCGCAGAGCGCCCGAGGCTGCGTTGGACGTCGCGCCGCTCACCATCGTGCGGCTCGAGAGCTCGATCGCCGAGGCCGCGCCGATCTTGCCATTGCACACGCAATTGCCGCCTTTGACGCTGATCCGATCAATGGCGCCGTGCTGCGACTGATGCTGCGCCTCGCGGAGAACACCGATCCCTCGGAGGTCCTGCAGACGCTTCGCCGTGCGGCCGATGCAGCCACGGATCCGGAGGGGCGTGCGCTGTGGCTCCGGGAGGGAGCGGCGCTCGCAGCGCGCAGCCCTGCTCATCAGCGCACTGCCCTGGAGATGGCGCTCAGCGCGTTGAACGCGAGCCCGGACGCGGACGTGGCGCGGCTGCTCGGCGAAGTCATGGTCGCGACCCTGAGCGCCAGCCCTGAAGAGCGCGACATCCTTGAGATGCGATTGCTGCGCGCGCTCAAAGCGGTCGAGTCCAAGCTCGAGGGACCGCGCGGCGCGCGCGTCGCGATCCTGATGGCGAGAATGGCCATCGATGCGCTGTCGTCGGCAACGCTCGCCATGGGCTGGCTGCTGGCAGCCATCGCCTGCTCCGGGGATGTCGACGAGTACGAGGCGCTCGTGGACGTGGCAGGGTCGCTGTGCACGGATCGCGAGCCGGCCACGCGCTTCCTGGACGAGGTCATCAAGAGGGCTGAGACACGGTCCGGACCCGTGGGGCCAGCGCTGCTGACGTTCGCATCCACGCTGGCCTACGCGCTCGACGATGGCGTCCGGGGCGATGCGCTCGTGGAGGTCGCACAGCAGGCTGCAGCCGAAGATCAACAAGCGGATCCGTTCGCCGACTTTGGTGAGAGCGATCGTCCTCCTCCGGAACCAGAGGCTGGCGCCCCGGCTGAAGCGGAAGCGCTCGCTCCGCCCGAGCCGGAAGCCGCAGCTCCGCAAGAGCCGGAAGTCGTAGCTCCGCCCGAGTCGGAAGCCGCAGCTCCGCAGGAGCCGGAAGCCGCAGCTCCGCCCGAGCCGGAAGCCGTAGCTCCGCCCGAGCCCGAACCGGTGGCACCGCCTGAGCCTGAAACCGTGGTTGCGCCTGTGGCGCAAGCCGCGGCCGGAAGTCCGCCGCCGCCTCCTCCTCCTGTGCCGAGTGCTCCGCTGCCTCTGGCACCGCCTGCGATCCAGCCGATCGGTCCCTCGCCTGAGCCTTCGTTCCTGGCTGAAGCGCTGCTGACCGCTGCGGACCAGATCGCAGCCGAGGAGAGCGCGCAGCTCGCAGCCAGAAGCGAGGAGCCAGACGCGGAAATCACGTTGGGCGCCGAGGATCAGCTCGAGATCACCGAGGAGCTGGCCGAGCCTGCGGCAGAGCCTTCGCCGCCTGCGCCGTCGGCCGAGCCGGCACCACCGCCGCCTGTTCCAGCCCAAGCGCCTGCGCCGCCGCCTCCTGCTCCCGAGCCGCAGAACGATGACCCTCTTCGACGTGCTTGGGCGCTGCAATCGAGGGGGGAGATCCAGGCGGCCATCGAATTGCTCGAGCTGGCTGCGAAGCAGGACGCCTCGCTGGCGCCCGAATACGACGTGCGATTGCGCGAGCTGTACGGCCTGTCAGGCCGCAACACGCAGCTGCGCCTGGTGCTCGATCGCATCGCAGAGCGATCCGCGGACCCGCATTTGCGCGAGACGCTGCTGGCCGAGGCAGCGACGCTGTGCGAGGCGCGAGGAGACAATGACGGTGCGCGTGCGCGTTGGATGCAGGTCTTCGACCAGGATCCATGGCACGGCGACGCGTGGGCATTCCTCGAGCGAGACGCGGTGGAGCGCGACGATCACGAGCGGCTGGCGACGCTTCTGACGGCGAGGGTTGCAGCAGCGAAGGACGACGAAGACTATCGTGCGGCGGTAGCTCGCAGGGCGATCGTGCTCGAGGAGCATCTGGGGCGCACGGAGCAGGCCATCGCAGAGCTCGAAGAGGCGTTGGCGAAGCGTGGCGACGAAGAAGGTCTGCTGCGGCTTCTCGCCGAGCTGATCGAGCACAAGTCAGGAGCCCCTGCATCTGCGAGGTGCTGGTCACGGCTGGCGCGAGTCACCGACGATCGCGCCACGGCCGTCGCGATGGCGTGCAAGGCGGCCAACTTCTTCCTCGCCGAAGGGCTCGACGCACAGGCTCGAGAAGCGATCGCAGCACTCGGGGAAGTCAGGACTGCGCCTGCGCTGGAGATCCTCGTGGCGATCGAGCGTCGCAGCGGGGACATGAAGGCGCTCGGCCAGGCGCTGGAGGCGCTGACGGCGCATTCGGTGGAGGACGCATCGCGGCGGGCCCGGTGGCTCATCCAGGCAGCGGATGCCTCGATGCTATACGGGAATGGGCAAGAGGCAGTGGAACGAGCGATGCGGGCTGCGCAGATGGTGCCCGAGGACAGCTCGGTCCAGCTCTACGCCATTCTGCTTCAATACAAGGTAGAAGGGTTGGGGAACCTGACCCAGGTCCGCGCCATGGGCGCGCGGTTGGACTCCGTAGCTGATCGAATAGGGACAGAGGATGTCCCCATGCACGCGTTCCTGTCCGCAGAGGTCGCGGGCGTGCTGCACGGCGGCGATGCGGCGCTGGAGGTGCTCGCGCGGCGTCACGGCGAGGTCGGTCTCAAGCCCCTGATCGCCCTTGGAATGGCAGAGCGACTTGCCGCAGCGGGCTCTGTGGAGCATGCGCTGCCGCTGTTCGACGTTGCGATCGGGGCCAAGGATCTGCAGCTGGTGCGCACCACGGCGCAGGTGGCGTTTGCTGCCGGGCGTGCGGCGTTGCGTGCCCGGGATCTGGAGCGTGCGCGGGCTTTCCTGGCGATCATCGAAGCGCAGCCCGATGCGACCGAGATGGTCGTTCGGCTTCGCGCGGACATCGAGCGCGCCGCTGCGGAAGCGGTCCGACCGCCCGCTGCGCCGATCCAGCCGTCGCCTGTGGTGACCCTGCGCCCAGCGCCGATGGAGCAGCCGAGCGTGCCGACCGCTCCACCCCCTGCCCCTCCTTCACCGGTCCCGGCCGCAAGCGCGGAGCCTGCGCAGAAGGTGCCCTCGGCGCCCCCACTGCCTGCGGAGTTCCAGACGCATCCGACTCCTGCGCTCGGATCTGCTCGCGTGGACTCGGATGCCCCGCCGCCTTCGATGGCGTACGTTCCGGTCACCTCGAGCAAGACCGAGCAGGATCTGTTCGCCGAGCTCGCGCAAGGATCGGTGGAAGCAGGAGACGAGCTGGCAGCGATTCTGGAGCGGGACCCAACGCGCACGCACGACCTGGCGGCGGTGCGACGGCGTCAGGTGGTGATTGCTCCCACAGAGCTGCGCTTGCTCCTTGCCTTGCGGGACGCTGCGCAGGCCGACAGGAACCGCGCACACGCCGATGCGGTGGAGCACGTGATCGCGTCCGTGAGCGGGCGCGTGCCGCCGTCCCCTCCGGCGATGCTTCAGCACGAAGCGCCGGACCGCGTGCTCGCGATGCTGCTGCGAGGCGTGCACACGTCGGTCTCCGAGGCGTTCGGGCACCTGTGGACCCATGCACCGCACGTGCTGAGCCGCGAAGCGATCCCGTACGATCTCGAGAGCATGGATCACGTGGCATTCGGGAGCCCCTCGCCTGTGGGCAAGGCGTATTCGACCGCGGTACGGGTCCTGGGGCTCGGCAAGGTATCGGTGCACTGCCATCGATCGAGGGGGCCTTTGCAGGCAGCGGTTGCATTGACCTCGCCGCCGTCCGTGGTGATCACCGGAGCGATCGAGGATTCGACGGAGCTGCGGTTCAAGCTGGCGTTCATCCTTGCGGCGACCTTGCCAGCGAACGTGATGCTCTTCTGCATGCACGAGAAGAAGATCCGTACGCTGCTGCAGGCGATGGTGGCAGCGTTCGGGCCGCCAGAAGCGAGCCGGGGAACCGAGAGCGGGACCGTGCAGCTGGCCGGGCACTTGTGGCATGCGCTGCCGGTGCGGGTGCAGCGGCGCATGACCGAGATCTTCTCGCAGCCCGGGGGGTTCACCTACGAGGACATCTGGGCGCGGGCGCTGCAATCGGCTCGTCGCGGGGGTTTGTTCGTGGTGGGCGACGTGGGGACGGCGATTCGGGACACGCTTGGGGATCCGGGTGTGGCGGAGTCCGTGGATCTGAAGTCGCCTGGATACCTGGTGCAGATCTGCAAGGCATCGGCATCTGCGACGGATCTGCTTCGTCTGGCGACGAGCGCGGAGTATGCGGAAGCGCGGTGGCGGACGGAGGGAGTGGAGCGCCGCGGGGCCTGGGCCAGCGGGTCAAGGCAGGAGGGGGCGTAGCTGTGCGGGTGGGTCGACGCATGGCGTGGATGTCGCGGTGGAGCGAAGCCCTGAGACCCGCTAAGCTACAGGTGTCATGCCGGATGACCGAACCATGACTCCGTTGTCGCGGTCAGGAGTCCCTGATTCCTGGACGATCCGGGATTTGCCCGGTGTGGCACGACTCTCGCTATGCCTTGTGGTGTCGATGCTGTTTGGCGTGCCCACTTGCCTTGTCACCTCCACCACCGAGTTTCCCCAGCCGGTGCCGTCGGCGCCGTATCTGGACCCGAACACAGCTCTTGCGACGGTTGAAGGCGAAACCGGGGTGCCCTTGACGAAGATGATCTTCGTCAAGCCGGACAGCGAGAGCTCCGCCCCACCACCGGCCGCGTTCAAATCGATAACGCTCAGCGCGCAGGTGCAGTCCGAAGATAATGGGCGACCGCTCTATGCGAGGGCGTTCGGGGACTATCAGATCTCGAAATCGCCTTGGTTTGGTGGCGGCGACACGCTCGAGCCGAGCACGTTCGAGGACGTGCGGACCATCACGGCTACCGTGACCGCCGACCAGATGCACCTCCTCGGCTTGGGGTGCCATCAGCTGGCGCTGGTGGTTACGCATCTTTTCGACAGCAAGACTTTTAAGCCCGTGGACTCCAAGGATACGGGTTTTGTGGTCTGGTGGATCCTCATCCGGGACCCGGCCGGGTCCACTCCTGCCGAGAGCTGTCCTCCCAAGGTGAGTGTGCCGGACGGTGGGAACATGCTCGAAGCAGGCGCGCAGTAGGCAGAACATGTCACGAAGGCCCAGGAGCGCAACGAGATGGATGCTGGCGAGCGCGCTGGCAGGCATCGCTGCATGCTCGGTGCCTTCCTTCGACACAGCGGAAAAGCAGCCTGTCGTCGCGAACAGCTGCAAGATCGACGCGGACTGCGCGCCCAATGGGGCCTGCGCCGGAGCAACGATCTGCGTTTCGTCGACCAGCACGCTGGAAACGGTGGTGTTCGAGGTCGTGCCCCCGACTTCTGCGCACTTCGGAGCAGGCGATTCGTTCCTTCAAATCGCCGATCTGTCTGAAGGGACCAACCCGCGGGACCTCACGCTGCCACCGTATGCAGACGTGACCGGGAAGATCGTGCTCGATTCGCTCTCGCTGGACGCCTACCAGAACTTGTTCGACGGCTGCGTCAACGATGCGGACTCCTCGCTGCCGGTGCACGTGACGGCGACTCGCTCCGATAGTGGGTACGGGCTGCCCACGTTTTCGGTCGAAGCTGACGCAGCCAGAGAAGCAGGCGGTTGGCGCTATCACCTGTCGCTTCCCCCTGCTTTCTACGACTTGTACGTGACCGCGCTCGGCGATTGTCCGATGCCTCCGGTCTTCCTGCCCAAGCAGGATTTCACCGAGGGTGCTGCGTATGCGTGGCCCACCACCATATCCATCATCGAGCTGAAGGGCTCAATCAACGTCTCAACATCGGAGAGTATTCTGGGATGGTCGATCGAGGTGCTCGAGCCGGTGGGCGGCAAGACGCTTTCCACTCCCAGGACGCTCAAGGAAGGGCCATCGGTGCCACTTGGGTTCCTGTTCTACGCCCAGCCGGCAGACGTCACAAAGGTCCCGCTCCTGCGCATCTCGCCCCCAAAGGATGTCGTTGCCCCCTCGATCCTGTGGGACATGTCGGTGATCGACTTTGACAACGACCACTCCATCGGCCTCGACATCACGCAGCTCAAGTGGTCGTCGACGACCGTACGGGCCCGTGTCGAATCCGCAGGCTCGCATGCGCCGATCAAGAACGCTTCGGTTACCTTGCGAAGCACGGAGCTGGCTGATGCGCCCGATGGTCTCACCGCGGTCTACGAGACCACGGTGCAATCGGATGCGGACGGCATGATCGAGGCAAAGCTGGTGCCTGGTACCTACAAGCTCGTTGTGGTGCCACCTGACGCCACCAGCGCGATCCGCCAGGAGGTCTGGACCGTGGCTGCTTCTTCGACCGTCCAGGCGGGCCGCACGATCCTGCTCGAGCCTGCGATCAGCGTTACGGGTTCGGCCCGCGATCCTCTCCAGGGAGCAGGGATCGCTGGCATCCAGGTCGGCCTGGCTCCCTGGGGCAAGCCTGCGAGCGTCCTGGAGACATCCCTCGGCATGGCAAACGTGCTTCCGCGAAGCGCGAGCGGGCTCACCGCGGCTGACGGCGCCTTCGCCGTGGGTGTGGACCCTGGCACGTTCTTGCTTTCGGCCCAGACCGATGAAGCGAACGGGTTTCCATGGCTGATCCGGACCGCAGTGGAAGTGAAGGCAGACGGACCTCAGCCGTTGGATCTGGGCGCCATGACCACGAGCTACCCGCTGGTGGTGGAGGGGACGTTGCGCGATGCATGGGGTGCGGTGCAGCAGGCGCGGATCCGGGCCTACGCGCCGCTGGCGGCAAACGGCACGAGCGCGCGCAAAGGTGAGGCAGTGCAGGGCGCGGTTCTGATCGCGGAAACGCGAAGCAACGAGGGGGGCCACTACCGGCTGCTCCTGCCTTCTCAGCTGCAGAAGTGAAGGGCGATCGAGCGGGTCACGCCTTGGACTCGTGAAGATTGCTCGCGACCCAGGCATCCCCCGTACGTGTTAAGTACCGCACGAGCCTGGAATGGCTTAAGCTTCGTTCGTGCCCGAGGAACGTAACGCAGCGCCGGCTCCGGGCAGCGGTTCCGGACCAGCCGGCATCAACGCACAGCAGGACTTGCGGGGGGCACTGCATGACGTCGCGAACGCGCTGACCGTGGTGTTGGGTCTGCTCGACCTGGCTTCGCGCGATGCGGCAGGAGGCGCGTCTTCTGGTCTGAATGCTGCGCAGGCGTGGGCTCGTCACGGCAGGGGCATCGCACTTCGCGCGATCGGCGCAACGCGTGCGCTCGACTCGGACGGGCCCAACGATCTCGCTGCGCTCTTGCGCGATGCGATCGCAGGCGCTGAGCCCCAGGCTGGACGTCGCGGCGTTTCGGTCGAAGTGCGGATGAGCGCGCACGGGACGGAGACTCTCGTCGGGTGGCCAGAAGCGCTCCAGGTGCTGACCAACATCGTGCTCAACGCGGTAGCGTTCTCGCCGCCCGAAACGACGGTGTTGCTCGAGGCCAGCTCGGACGGCTCCAACGTTCACATCGTCGTGACCGATCAAGGTCCAGGGATCGAGCCGTCGTTGCGCGGTCGGATCTTTGACGGCGTGCCTTCGTCGCGTCCGGGAGGCAGCGGCATCGGGTTGCCGCATTCTCGTGCACTGGCAGAGAGCCAGGGCGGTTCGTTGCGGATGCTGGAATCCGAGCAGGGTGCGCGGTTCGAGGTTACCTGGCCGGTGGCGGGTAGCCGGACCCACTCATGTCCGGTGTCGCGCAAACGGGCATCCTTGTCAGGGCGCCGGGTGCTGGTGTTCGACGATGACGATGCGGTGCTGTGTCTGCTGCAAACCGGGCTTGAAGCGAGGGGAGCGGAAGTTGTGACCGCGACCGACGCTGCAGCGCTGCGGGTGGTGATCGCGTCTGGATTGTTCGACGCTGCACTGATCGATCTATCGCCATTGGCTGGGGATTCGGCGGGGGCGTTGGCGTCGATGCGGGCATCGAGCCCGTCCGTGCGCGTGGTGCTGATTTCAGGGTCTGCGGGGTCGCCGCCCAAGGAAGCGATGGAAGCGGCGTGCGCGTGGATCCGCAAGCCGTTCGAGATGGGGGAGATCGTGGCAGCGATCCTTGGAGAGGACGCGGTTTAAGGCGGCCACGGGAGAGGATTCCGGCTTGACTTTGGGGGGCAGGCGCATATCTTGCCGCACGTTGGTTCGCACGCGAAGGTGGCGGAACTGGCAGACGCACTAGCTTGAGGTGCTAGCGGGTAAAACCGTAGGGGTTCAAGTCCCCTCCTTCGCACAAAGTAACGAGATCGCGATGCTTTCCCCCGACGGGGGGGCCGCGACGCTCGTTGGGGGGCAAGCGGGTTTGGGCCACGGTTTGGGCCACGGGGGCCCGTCCCACCCCCGGCTGGCCCTGGTGGCCGACCTTGCCCGGCACCTGCAGGTGCTGGCGGGGGCAGGAGACCTGGAGGGGGCAAACATCGCCGCAGCAACGATCTCCGCCCTGTTGTCGCGCGCCACCCCTCGCTAGCGCTCGACGGGCTCACCTTGGAGCCAAGACGTACGCTGTTGCGCAAGCGTTCTCGCGCGGCCATCATTCGGACGTGCGGTTGGTGCGACCAGCGCGTCGGAAGCATCATGCCCGCGGAGAATGCCATGCCCCTAGATTTCCTGAACGGCACCGGTGCTAAGAAAAACGTACGGACCACGCTTTATGGCGACCAAGAATTCACGCAATGGGAACTGGAGATCCTGCACACGCCGGTGTTGCAGCGCCTCTACAACCTGAAGCAGCTTGGTTTCGCGGATCGCGTGTTCCCAGATGCCGTGCATTCGCGCATCAACCATGTGATCGGAGTCGCGGAAGTCGCCGAGCGGATGGCAACGCGACTCGCCGTCTGGCTCGGTCGAAATGAGACCAAGTCGTTCGCGTATGCATTGAACCAAACGAACGGGGCTGGGTGGACGATCTCGTCCATCTCGGGCGCTGAGTTGGCGGAGCGAGTTCGACGCATGATCCCGGTCGTGAGGCTCATGGGGCTGCTCCACGATCTCACGCATGCCGCATTCGGCCACACACTTGAGGACGAAGTCTGCGTCTTCCAAGAGAAGCACGACGACCCTGCTCGGCAGATTCGCTTCTTCGACGCGCTCGTTGCCCAACTCCTCTACTTGTGGACTACCGAGCTGGGCATTCATGCGCCGGATCCGGACATGTTCGACGCTCTGGCGCACCTCGAGATCCCCAAGGAAGTCACCAGATGGGCAGAAGAGGTGGCCGCCACGTTGGGGGACAAGCGCCACCCGCTCGCCAAGCTCTTGCGGGAGCTGGAATGTGCGTTCTCTCTCTTGATTCAAATCGAGTTCCTCCACTCCAGCGGTCAGGACCATTCGCCCGACGTGCCGCCCCTCCTCGTTTCTGCAGTCGTTCGAACGCTCGATGGCGAGCTTCCGCCGTGCGACGTCGTCCTTCATCGAGATGCATTCTTCGTTGACATCGTGGGAAACACGATCTGCGCTGACCTGCTCGACTACGCTCGCCGAGATCCGGGCAACGCTGCTCTGCGCGTGCAGTTCGATGACCGACTCATCAGGTACGTTTGTGCGGTCTCGGTGAAGGATGGGCTTTCTCCCACGCGCCAGCCATGCGTTCGACTCGCGCTGCAGTTCTTCACCGACAAGATGCGCCATGATGTGCTGTCGGAAATGAGCGGCATTCTCAAGGCGAGATACCTGATCAACGAGCGCGTCCTGTTTCACCCGACCAAGTGCGCTGCGGGTGCGATGTTGGGGACGGCGGTTCAATTGCTAGGGATGGCGAGTCTGCCTGTGTGGCTACAAGTGCTCGGAGACCAGGAGTTCATCAGGATGCTCGTCGATCTTGGCGAACGTCTGGCTGAGGAGTTGACGACGTCGCACCCCGCACCGTCTGCGCGGGCTGGGGCCATCGGCCGCGCCGCCACCCGCCGGGAGGAATTGGTCCAAGATTGCCTTTCGCACATCCTTGCAGAAGCACGTTCTGCATCGGACGCCGTTGAGATCGCGAAGGGAAGGGTCACCGGAGCACGCTTGCTTCTGTGGCATCTTCAAAGTCGGCGCTTCCACAAGCTGGTGTTCCGACTTCGACCTGGCGTGATGCATAGCGGCGGGGCGAACGACGAGACAATCGCCAACACCTACGTCGATCCTGCGCGGCGCTTCGCGCTCGAGCGAGAAGTGGAGAGGACCTGCCACATTCCGTTCGGGGCCGTGGTCATCCACTGCCCGAAGCGCAAAATGTCGATGAAAGTAGCCCAGGCGCTCGTCGTTGGCGCTGATCTGACGAAGGTTGCCCATCTGCGCGACGTGAACTCCGTCAGCCCGGAGTCACTCGAACCGTACAGTGACGAGATCCAGGCCGTGGAGCGCATGTACAAATCGATATGGCAGTTCCACGCATATCTAGATCCGATCCACGAAGCGAAGCGCACTCTCGTAGCCGAAGTCCTGAGGCGCTGCATCGGATTTCCGAATGACAAGCTGCTCAGCGAACGGCTCGCAGACGGCGATGTCGGGAATCCGTACGGCCTGCTTGCAGGTGACCTGAACGATTCGTTCGCATGGAATCTGTTGCCGGACATCATCCACCAGATCGACATCGGGGCGACGATACGGATGCGTCATGGAGAAGGTGAAAGCGCTCGTGAACGAACAACCCGAGTCATTCGGGACATCACGAGGCAATCGATGACCGGAGCGCAAGAGCAAGTCCCCAACGACAAGCAGCTCACAATTCCCGGCGTGAAGCCTTCCGACAGCGAGAAAGTGTGAACACGCCCGCCGATCCCCAGCTTGCGATGCTCCACAAGCTTGAGAGCACCGGAACGGAGTTGCCGCTTCCCCTGAAAAGGTTCCGTTCAGAGGCCGGAGCCGCGACAGCAATCGCGGCGATGGAGGTTGCGGCAGATCGTGTGCTAGCAGCATGCGGCCTTCAATCTGGACACGAGCGCCTGCGAGTGAGCGCTAGCGAGTTGTGTCGCGTCTGCGATATTCGTCTCGAGGGCGCTCCCAAACGAACGGCGAAAAGGGCGAGTCGCGGCCTGTCTTCGGAGAAGTTCAGCGGTCACACGGGGTCTCTATCGCTGGATCCCGCGCAGCCGCTCATACGGCTGCCGGCAGGGATTGACTTCGTGCGAGCCCGGATCGCCGTGGGCCATGAGATCGGCCACTACCTGCTGCACCGTCGTGCGAGCGGGATCGATAGGTTCACCGCGCGCCTTGAAAGTACCCCAGCCGAAGAGGCCATCGCCGAATACGCCGGCAGGGTCCTGCTGATGCGGCACGCGTACGCGGACACGTCCTACGCATCGAACGTGGTGCTCGAATGCATGAACGCCGCTCGGCGGGCCGATGTGACCCTCCATGCGGCGGCAGCGCGCGTCGGTGATCCCGACGTGAAGTCTTTCGGATCGGTCGCAGGATTGATCCTGTGGCGCATCAACCCTGCTGCAGCCCGAGACGCGGCACTCGCCTCAAGACTCACACCTTCATGGCATCTTTGCGGCGGAGCGTTCATTCCGGTTGGTCGTTGTCACGCGAGAAGGTCCTCGCTGATCGCTGAGGTTGCGTCTTCTAGCGACGGCAACGCGAGCGCGAGCCGAACGGAAGAAGTGGAGATCGGTTCGTTGAAGGGAAGGTTCCGTGTTGACGCGGTTGCTTGGGGATCTTCGGAGAATGGTACGAGACTCGTGCTGTCGGCGTTCCTCGAAGAGTAGGTTTCCCGAACTGACACCGGCCACTGCGCGGCTCATCAAGTCGGCGGCCATTGATTTTTCCGTCCTCACCGAGGATCATGGGTCGCGATGCAGAGGCTGACGTTCACGATCCGATGGGAAGGTGGTCACTCATGAGGCTCGTTGCGTTCCGGATTCAGAACTACAAGACAGTGGTGGATTCCGGCCGAGTCGAGGTTCGGCCCGACGTGACCTGTCTGCTTGGGCAGAACGAGGCCGGAAAGTCGGCCGTGCTCCAAGCGATCTGGAAGAGCCGCAACGTCGCGAACCGCAAGTTCGACATGCTCTACGATTACCCGAAGCACGACTATGTGCGGGCGAGGGGCAGCGACCCGGTCGCGACCGTGCTGGAGTTTCAGCTTGGCGACGATGACGTGGACGCATTCAGAACGGAATTCGGATCGGAACCACCGTCCCACATCTCGTTGACCACCACGTACCAGGGCAAGACCACGCTACAACCCGCCGTACAGGTCGAGAACGACGATCTCTCGAAAGCGAAGGACCTCTCTGAGTTGCTGGCAGAGCTGCCAGCGGAAGCGAATGCGCAGGGAGTGGACGTCGTGGCGCCTTTGCGGCAGCAAGCGCAGGCCCTACTCGCCGCAGTGACGAGCGCCGACTACGGCCGGGTTCGTCAAGCGGCGGCGGCCCTTGCCGCCGCTGCAAAGGCGCAAGCGCTCCAGCTCAAGTTGTTGGACGCGGACGCTGTCGCAAGCCTGAATGCTGCAACAACCGCACGCTCGGGGGCTGAGCGTCTTGCTGACGTGAACACCTTCCTCATCGCGAGGATTCCAGCATTCATCTACTTCGACGAGTACGGAATCCTCAAGACCCGGATCTACCTACCCGACTTCCTCAAGCGGTCGAGCACTCCAGATCCTGAGATCCGCACGCAGACGGCCCTGTTCGAGTGGGCCCATGTGCAGCCGAAGGAACTGCTCGACCTTGGTATAGTGAAGCAGCAGAATGAAGCCCAAGGACTGGTCGAACGTCGCAAGGAGGAACGTCGAACACTGCTGGAATCGGCCTCGTTTTCGCTAACTGGAGACTGGAAAGAGTGGTGGCCGCAACAGCGAGAGCACAAGCTGCACATGAGCGCCGACGGCGACGATCTCGTCCTTCAGGTTTCCGACGACAAGAACCCGTGGAAGGTTGACTTTCAAGAGCGCAGCCGGGGGTTCCAATGGTTCTTTTCGTTCTATCTTACTTTCCTCGTAGAGTCGGGGAAAGCACACCAGGGTGCGATTCTGCTACTCGATGAGCCTGGACTGCATCTGCACGTGACGGCGCAGCAACGCCTTCTGAGCTTCTTTCAACGAGTTTCGGAAAGGAATCAGCTCATCTACACATCGCACTCGCCCTTCATGGTCGATCCCGACCACCTCGACAATGTGCGCACCGTTTACCTGAGGAAGGACGAGAAGGCGGGCTACATGCACACCAAGGTGTCGCCGACAACCGAGCCGGAGGGAGACCACGAGACATGCCTCCCGCTTCAAGCGGCGCTCGGTTACGGGGTGGCTCAGACGCTGTTCATCGGCAAGAAGACCTTGATCGTGGAAGGGATAACGGACTACTGGATACTCAAGACGCTCAGCGCCGAATTGGCTAAGAGGAAGCGGTCGTCATTGCCGGAGGAGTTGGTGATCCTTTTCGCAGGTGGAACGTCCCGGGTCTTGCCGTTGGTATCACTCTTCGCGCGCCCCGAGGAGACACAACGTCGACTCGTGGTGTTGCTCGACGCGGACAAGGCCGGACTCGACAAGGCGACGAAGCTCAAACGAGAACTGCTACAGCACGATCAGGGCGTCGCTTTGATCTCCGATCCTGACTTGCTCGGCCCACCTGGGATCGAGGTCGAAGATGTCGTGAGCCGAGGGGAATTCACCGCGGCCTTGCAGCAGCACAAGGGTAAGTTCAAGGCGACCAAGGCCAAGGCAACGACCAACGTTCAGTTCATCCGCGAGGTCTACCAAGAAAACGGATGGGGCGACCTGACGCACGGAGAGAAAGCGCTACTGGTGCTCGCGCTCGTCGACCACTGGCGTACGGGCAAGGGGCCGGATGACGAGACGCTAGACAACGCGGAGAAGGTCATAGCGGGGCTCGCGAAGCGGTTTGTATAGGCGAAGTGGGGACGCACACGCGGGTTGGGCGTGCACGGCCCGCCCGTGGACGCCTTCTCGGTTCAGCTACTTGGCCCCTGCCCATGCTGCTGAACAGCGCTTAGCCAAGCTCGTTGCACCGGATCGACGACCCACTGCATGTCCACCTCCGCAAGGCCCGCGAAGTACTCGCGCCGACGCTGCGGTGAGAGCTTTCGCGAATCAATCGTTTGCGACACCGTGATGTACGCAGCGGTGGATCGTTTCGCCAGCGTCTCGGAACGCCCCAAGAGGCAAGTCATCCTTTCGTCCTCGGTAACCGTCGCTCTCACACCCCCTGGTGCCCTGACGAGCACGCGACGGCATTCCCTGTCCATCCGCTGTTCTGCGTAGGGAAGCAACCGCCGCAACGCGCGGACGGATTCCGACTTCGGGCCGGCGCGTCGCGCCAGTCCGAACACCAGCTGCGCCAGCAGCCCATACGGGATGACCGCCATGGGGCGCAGCCGCGCTGCCTCGGCAAGTAAGCGTGCCAAGCGTGAGGATGGCGACGTCTGGACGGGCGTCAACGGGTTTTCCTCGGCTCGATTCGCAATGCGGAATTGAGACTCGGCCCATGATGTCAAAGGGAGTGTGCATCGCATGACGCTTAGGTAACGTCCGAGCACCGGCCGCGCAAGGGGCGCGACCGTTTGTCTGTCGACACGGGCGCGGTGCTCCTTGCAACCGGCAACTGGTCCCCCGGCCGAGATGCGCGACGGCCGCCGTGAACAAGCCCCGTTGACTTGCCGGAGGAAGTCGGTCGGCCTGGACCATCTGTACTGGAGCGAAGCGATGGCTACGCCCCATGGCGGCCGTTCGAGCGCACGACCGTCCTCACGGCCGGACAGCCGGACAACCGGACAACCGGACACGCGATCAGGGAGCACGATGTCCCGCATCAGTGCTTCGCGTCGCAATTGCCATCGCCTCCGGGTTGACCTTCGGCCCCGCTTTGCCTTGGCAGAAGGTAAACGCCTTTTCCGACGGCTCTCCCGCCTGCGTCTTGCACATGACGCCGGATGGTGCGCTCGGAGACAGCCACGCCAGTCACCGCCTCGTCTTCCATGGCCAGATCTGCGGGGCGCACTGTCTCGCCCTGGCGAGAATCCACCCACTGAGCGGCGCTCGGGTGGTGCGCGGGTGATTCGACGGGACCTACGCCGCGCATCCTCAAGAAAGCCAGCTTCGCGTTCACGAACTCTACCGCTTCATCGACATCGCCGACCTCTGCCCAGTCACGACCGTGTCCACGGGCGGAGGCGGAGATCAGCTTCGCGAAGGAGATTGACAATCGGGTCGGTAGGTCTCCTGCTTCCGGCAGTTGCCGAATCAGGTCACGGTTCGCCGAGTGGATGGCATCGTAGGCGGAAGTGACCTCGCGTTGCACGCTGCCTAGATCGATTGTAGGGTGCTGATCTCGCAGCGCTGCCACGAGCAGGCGCAGCTCTCGGACCGCAGGATTGGTCGTACTGCAGGCGCGAAAGGCACCGACGGACTGGCACATCGCTCGTCCGACAGCCCACGTGTGCTCGGCATCCTCCGGCAGGTCGACAAGGAAGTCCGCACGCGAGAGCAGCGGCCTCACCGTGAGAATCGGGGCTTCGGGCCCCCTGGCAGAGGACGAGAGGACCTGCTGGTGCCGGTTCAGGTCGAGGACAAGCGCGGTATTGGCTCGTCGCCTACATCCCCCCGCTACGGAGTCGCGTAGAACACCGTCCTCCATCAATTCCTGGAGGATCGGCGCCAATCGAAGGGTGACCGACCGGCTCCAGCCATGAGCGTCTTGCAGGACGGCGACTCCGCCAGACGCAAGGGCGAGCGCACCGGGCGTGGACTTCCACCCGGTCGGACTCATGCTGGTCGCCCCCACAAGGCCGGCAGGAGTTGCTTTGGCTGGGGAGACCTCTTCGCATACCGGGTTTTGGACGCTTGCAGCGATGCCGATCAGTTTCTTCCCTCGGCCCGGTGGCCCAGGAATGATCGCGTGCAGTCGCGCTGATGCATTGCCGACGGTGCCGACGGAGAGTGCTTGGAGCGTCGTGAATCGCAGAGCAAGCGCGAGCTGCGGAAAGGCATGGAGCCCGACCGCACCGATCACGCGGACCGTCTCGTCGAACAAGAAGACATTTGACCGCTACACGCGGGCTGCACGCACCTTCGCGGACCTCGGTTACACACCGTTTCCCGATGTCTCGTGTGCCATTCCCGAACTGGTGCCGTACTTGGCATCCGAAGCTCGTTCGGCGTGAGGAGGGAGCAGACAATGCCTCGGACTCTCGATGAAGAAACGCACAGTGGTGAACCCGCGTTCGTGCGGCAGATCCGCAAGAACAAGGAGGAGATCGCCGAACACCTTGGGGAGTTGATCGACCAAGGCCATGCGTTCGAGGATATCGCTCTGTGGGTTACCGATGGTTCGGACCGCATCGGCAAGGAGTTCTTGCGGCAGCAGCCGGGCAGCCGGATCCCGCTCATCGCTGCGCTGCCGAGAGTGGACCTCGCGATGATCGCTGATGAAGCGTCGCATGGCCTGGGCGCATTCTTCAGGCGTCCCGCACCTGAGGGGGCCGTGCACGTTCTTGTGTGCGACGCTGGTCGTGCCCACCGGGTGGCTCTCCAGTGCCTTCCTGCCAATGTCCCCGAGGCTTGAAGCACCGCTTGCTCGCGCCGCATTCCATGGCGCTCGATTCCCTCGCGACGACGCTTCCGATGTTCGCAAGTGCGGCGTACTCTGGTACCAATGGACGGTCAGACTGCCGAGACCCGCGGTGCGCGCTTGCCTGTGCTCATCCCTGGTGACTACGAGCTGGCGGTCTTGCACCTCGCGTGGAACTTCCGACGCGGAGGGATAAGAACCCTGCTCTTCGGCTTCGTGGAGCTTCTTCCCACCGAAGTCCCGCCACCTTTCGACGAATACGATTCGAAGGGTGGTCACCGGCTCGGTGGCGACAGCGAGTGCAGGGTTTGCATCCGTCACGCCGTCGTCCCCGCCCGGGACGCCGTTGCGTGGTACGAGGCATGTCAGGCGGGCGTCATGTTGCTGCCACGAGACCCCCCCGGTGATGGTTTGCCTGGAGCGTCGGACGCGACAGCGAAGTCGCTTCAGGTCGGGCCGTTTGATCAGGACCCGGTGTGGCCCGCGATGGTCTGTCTTGACGACAGCGCGCAGTCCGCTCCGTTCATGCCGCAATGGATCGATCACCCCCGGGCACACCACATGATTCGGCGGATCGCCGTCAAGCCTGACACGATTTGGGGCCGATCCGAGGAGCGGGAGGCGGCTGGAGCTTTCTTGGATGCCGCCTTGCATTTCGATTGGTCAGTCGCCCCGGAGTTATGGGGGTCGCTGCATATGATCGCTCCGAACCCGGTGTTCCGCTCTGTCGATAGCCGGCGCAGAGCGCGCCATCCGGAGAGCGAATCAACCGGAGATCAGATTTCGGTTCGCCTTTCCCCACGGGCAGGTAGAAGCCTTGAGGGCCTGACGCTTCGTGCGGAGGATCGTCGTAGGTGGGGATTGTGCGAAGATCGAACGGTTCCGTTGACATCGCCGATTGCCGAACTCCAGTTCATGGGCCGGATAGGTCATCACAGACTGATGGTGACCGATAAGCAACGCGGAGTGCTTTTGGCAACCGGAGACCTCGGGATCGTAGGCGGGTTCCGAACCAGGATGGAAGTGTCCAGCACTCGCGTCGTCACGTCGACCGATCCTGCGGACTGTTACGAGGTGCGCGTCGCGGACAACGCGACCTACATGCACGTCGGGGAGACCAGCGCCGGCTATCGGAGCGCACAGTCCTGTCTATGGGCAGTACTTCAACGGCAAACGTCTCGCGAGGCTTCCCGAAGGATTGAGCGTTGGTTCAGCGGCGACCGAGTCGAAGCCCGTGCCGCTATACGTGATCTCGTCAACCCTGCGCGTGACGAGGTGCTCGTAGTCGATCCGTACTTCGCGTCGACCGAGATCGTGGACTACATGCTCGCGGTTGGAGGAGCGCGTGTGCCGATCAGAATACTGACCGCTACAGAAGCTCTGAAGGAACGGCGCAAGCTGCAGGGTCAGCCTGTGGAGGAGGGCGACGCTCTGCAGCGGGTGCTCGACGACGTATCGCGACAAGGGGTCGCAAACCCATATATGATCAGGGTGATGGCAGGAGAGAAGCCAGAAATCCACGACCGCTTTCTGGTGATCGACGGGCGTGTCTACCTCATCGGGTCGTCGCTGAATGAATTCGGATCGCGCGGAACCATGCTCATTGAGTTGACACCGGGGCTGGGTGTCGAAGAGCAACTTGAAGCGGCCTGGGACCGAGCAACTCCGTTCGACGAGTGGCTCGCGAACCGGCGCGGCGCGCGCCGCGGTCCTCTCAAGGAGTCCACCGATGGATCCTGAACGAGAATCTCAGGGCATTCTTATCGGCGTAGGTCATGCGATCACCCCCGACGATGAGGCCCGCGTGAGAGCCGTTGCACGAGAAGTAGCGTGTTCGTGCAGCGGCGCAGTCCCGTGCCCGGCCAGCGGCGTCGCGGCCTGGGCGTGGCAGGTTTTCGACGACGGGTTCATATCGGCTGTCATCGAGGACGCGGGACTTCTAAGCAGATGGATGACAGCGCTTCTCCTGGCGTTCGACAAGATGGTCGACGCCCTCATGGTCGATTTCGATAGTGACGAGGACAAGCGCGCGCTCGGGGCGCTGATAGCTCGGTGGGCCGAAGAGAAGGATCCCTTTCGGGCGTGGTCAGATGAGGTTCTCGTCCCGTGGCACTACATCCGCTTCCAAACGTATGCCCACCACCGCGCCATTGGACTCGCGCGAAGACTGGACGCCCATTCGACCGTCCGCAGGCTGGAACGGTCGCCCCACCCCGGCTTGGTGGACGACATCCTGTGGCATGGCGACGAAGCACAACCGTCGCTTCGAAGCCTGGAGGAGCTGTTGGCGAAAGCACCGCCCGTCCTCGACGCCGCGGGTGCGTGGGTACCGGAGCGGCACGTCGTAGCCGTTGCGGCGCTGGGTCAGATCGTCAAACGGATTGACAGGTTTGACCGCCATCTGATCGCAGAGATAATCGTTGCTCCGGAAGACCGGGCACGCGTTGAGGCAGTCGAGGCTGTGCGGAATTGGCGCGGCAATCTGCTCCCTGCCTCCCTAGACAGCCTGTTCCATGCGCTGCTCGGACGTCCGGATGGCACTCAACTGGCGACCGCCTACCTTGGCTTCGTCGCAGGCAGGTTGCTCAGGGATGGAAGCGTCTCCCGTGGTTTCCCAGACGCGCAAGACGAGGACCTGCGGTGGTCATCCACGCGCGCCGCATTCGATGCGCTGATCGGGACAATGCGGGCAACTCGCGCCGACGTAGCGATCAGCGACATTGAAGCGGCTTGGAAGCGAGCCGAGGACCAGGCACACGGACGGCACGAGCGCGAGCTGGAGCGCCCGGTGGTCGGCAGACCTCGGAGAGGTATCCCGAACTGGATAGGAGACGCAGCCCGGGAATTGAGTGGCGACGGGATGCCGTACCTGTTCGCGGCCGTGCTCCTCTCCGCTGAGGATGAAGGCACCGCCCGTGGCGGATCGGCGATGATGGCGAAGCTGTGGATGTGGGCGGAGGAGCTGTTCGTCAAGCGCGATCCGTCGCTTTCCGCGGTCCTCCAACGTCTCCCGTTCAGCGAGTGCGACAAGGCGCTCGGCAAGCTTGTCGCTCGCCTAGATGATCCTTTCGACACGATTCAGAGGACCTACCTCAAGCTCGAGCCGATCCGCCGTCGCTCGCGTTTCGCTTTTCGATACGATGACACTCGCGGCGACGTGGAGAGCATCCTCCTTCTTCGGGTTGGTTTGTGTGCGTGCGAGCTGGGCATGCGCTCGGGCGCTGACGATGCGCGGGCCGCTCGCTGCCATCAGATGTTCGATTGGATCTTCGAGCGCTCGCGCCAACTCTGGCTGACCGCGGTTCTGGACGTCAGCAACATGGCGGAGCAACTGGTGGTGGTGTGCTTCGCCCACGTGCACGCGGTGTTTCCAGCAGATCTCAAGCACCGCCTGCCGGGCATGCTCGCGTCAATCGGAACCACTCCAGAGATGGTCCTCCGGGCCGCCGAGCTTCTGCTCCGGAACGGTGTTGAGCCCGACTTGGTTGCTGACTGCGCGGGCAGCGCGGGCCTCGACCTCGCCGACACCGTACGCGATGCTTGTCGACTCGTGGAACTTGGCCTGCTCCAAGTCGAGAGCTGCGGGTCGCTGCGGCCGGTCGCAAGCGCACTCGGCCTGCCCGTGCCGCCATCTTTCAAGGACGAATCAGATGTGCGCTTGGTCAAGTGACCTTCCGCCATCGACGAGGTGCGGCGAAGCGACGCCCCTACCTATGGGGAGTTCCGCCGCTGATCGGTGTGCGCGGGACTCGCGCGAGAGCCTTTGGCCGGCGGTGGCAGTCCACGAGTGCAAGTCGGAGCGTCGAGATTACGCGTACGGACCGCGAAAACGTCAAAGTCTCCAAGTGCCGCGGGGATCATCCCTGCCACGGCACAGCCTCCACCGGTGCGAGCGCACGTGAGTGCCAGTAGAGATCCACGTCCTTGATCGGGAATGTGATCCCTTCCTTCTTGCACCAATTATGAGCTGTGCGTCGGACCCTTCTGATCCCATCGGCTTCCTGGCCATACAGCAAGTAGACGCCCAAGACGTACTTTGCGTGCTTGACGAACCTGTACAGCTTGGAGAGGTCCCTCCTTACCGCATCCGTATTGATGGTGCGGTCGCATGACTTGATTTCCACGATGACGAGGTTTCCCGACCAATCGCCCGGCCTGTGGACCAGCAAGTCGGGCGCGGTCAGGTCGAGTTTCAGTTCCCTCAGGTCGTCGTGGCTTCTCTTGTCGACCTCGCCCCCCAGGACGAAGCCGAAGTCGTCACCAATCCGTTTTCGCAGTTGATGGTAAAGTTCGTAGCAGTAGACCCTCTCCTTGTAGACCGGCGCTGAGCAAGTGGTGGGGAGCTTGAAGTAGTCCTCGCCAACGGCTTCAGTGGCCTTGGACAAGTGGGTGAGGAAGGCCCCCGCTGCATCACGTTTCTGTCCGATGTTCATTTTGGCTCCTTGCAGGGTCCGCCGCCTTCTCGGCGGGTAGTCGGTCCCGCCATCATTGCCCAGGGTGCGATATCCAGCGAGCATCGCACAGGGCGCGTCAGTTCCCGAAGTCCGCGTAGATCGCCCCTATGTCGATGCCGCCCAGGGTCTTGCCGACCCAGGCTTCGCGGAGACCTTGCATTCCGTTGATAACATGCGGGGTGCGGAACCCCATGGCGCTGGAAGTGTATGCTTCGACGTAGGCTGCGAGATGGTCAGCAGCCTTGATCAGCTGGCCATCCACGGGATCGAACTCATCGGAGTTGTACGACGCGTTGATTTCGTCTGATGTCGATGGCTTCGGGGCGCCGTCTGTCCGAATCTTGCTCGTGAACTCGTCCTCCATGAAGTACATCAGCTCCGGACGCCACAGCGTTTCGACCAGCGGAAGAATCTCTTTCTGAACCAACTCACGCTCGATCTCCTGAATCACGTTCGGAAGATCCTTGGCGGCTCCCTTGACCGGCGAGATGATGTCCCTGGTCAAGCACTCGGGCAGATCGTGAAAGAGGCCGCCGAAGAAGTTGTTGCGCATTCTGCGTTCGCAGCAGTCTGGCAAGTCCCGCGAGAAGAAGAACATCAACGTCGCGACCATCATGCTGTGTCCGAGAACGGATGTTGAAGGAACACGCAAGGTCTGGCCCCACCGGACCTGGAAGCGAAGCTGTCCAACTAGGTCAATAAACTGGGCTACGTCGCATCGGGACATCATCTTCCGCATCCCTGTCAGCGCAAGGTGGGGCTCGATGTCGTTGTACATCTCACGCTCAATGCGGGCGACGTGTTGGCCGTTCGGGTGCACCTGTTTCAGAATTTGGAACTCCCAGAAGCTCGCGTATGCGTGGGCTGCCTCAAGAATCCTGCGAGATGTTTCGTCGATCACGCGGTCGTCCACCAGGTGAGCGCGCATCTCGGCCCGGGTTTCGTTGTCGGTGAGGGGATCGAGTTGATCACAAACCCACCGCGAAAGTTCGATGAATTGGTCGCGATGTTGGGATCGAATCCGCCGGTAAATCGGCGACTTGATGTCGGTTAGCACCACGCGCCTAAGCAGCTCGTACACACCACCCCGGATCAGATTGGGCCAGTGTACCCTCGTACCCGCATCTTCTTCGTATCGCGCCAGACAGTAGGTGATGAACATCTTATGCCCGTGCTTGTCCATCTCCACGAGCGGAACGGGACGGATTTGATCGTTCCACCTTTGAATCGAGAACGCCTCGAAGATCTTTGTGATCAGCGATTTGCGAACCATCTTCCACCCTCTCTCTCTCAGGTCGACAGCGCTCGCGCCGCTCGCACCGCAGCTGAGGGTATCCGACTCGGATGCTAGATTGAAGAGAGAGTATGAAGTCCGTTGCAGGCACCGCGGATGTGAACCGATGACCAGAGTGCGCCAGCGGCAAATGCGCTGCCGGAGTTGCTGCGCCACGCGGACCACCTCAGAGAACACTGCTCTTCAAGGGATCCGTTCGGCGTCGAGTGCGGGCAAGTGACCCCCACAAGCAGCATTGCTGCTCGTGTTCTCGGAAGCGATGCAGTTGGGGTCATCGCGTACTCGTGGGCGCAACCGTCCTGCCGAGAGGGGGTCCGAGGTGCAAACCGGCACAGGCGGGAGCAGACCTCCCCTCTCGAGAAGAAGAGGCCTTGACACAAGGTGTGGTCGATTGTAGTTACAAAAGACATACGTATTGTGATGCATACACAAACGAGGACTCCCCATGCTACGAATCGACCGGATGGCGAAGGACAAGACGTTCAATCTTCGGCTCGCCGAGGAAGACCGCGTTCGGCTTGATGCGCTGGCCGCGCACTTCTCAGCCCCGGCGGCAACGGCAGTTCGGATGATCATCAAGGCGGAGTACGACCGGCTGCAGCTCCGACCGCTCACCGCCCACAAGACCAACACCGACCCGGACCCGTTCACACTCTCCGACGAGAACGAGTTGCGATGGTGCTCCGATCTGATCCGGGAGATCGGAAACGGCTCGCTGACCTTTGAGCAAATCGCGGCTGAGATGAACACGCGTGGATACAACGCCCCGCTGCGGGGCATGACGCGTCGGCTCAACGCGCTTCGACGCCACGGATACGTGCGGAAAACAGCGAGCAAGGGTTACGAGCTGACCGACAAGGGGAGGTCCGTCAGGTGATGCGCGACCGCTTGCCGCGAGCCGGGCGCGAAACGACGGACAAGGACGTCGCCGGCTACGTCGAGCATCGCGACGGCAAGGCCTACCTTCGCGTGCGACATGAGGGCCAACGTCCGCGCATTTTCCTCGGCGCGAACCTGACCGAGGCCGCGCTTGCAAGGAAGCGTGCGGAAACGTTGGGCAAGCTTCGCCGTGGGGAGCTGGTCTTCGACGCGAAGGGCGACCTCGTGGATCGCTCCCTTGGGGGATCGCTCTCGCGCGTGCGCGACCTCGCGACTGCGTGGACATCGGGCGCGCTGCTCGAGCGCTTCGGCAAGGTCAACGGGCTCAGGGAACTGACGAGCGCGAAGATCATCGCGTGCACACTCGAGAAGCACGCGTTCAAGATCAAGACGCGCGGCTCTCGCAACCCTGCGTTCGGTGATCTCCCCGTCGCCGCTGTGACCGAGGAGGACTGCCTGCAGGTGATGTCGCGCCACAAGGGCTCCGGGCAGACGCGCTTGCACACCTACAGCAGGCTGCATCGCTTGTTCGATCTCGCCATCTTCCCCTGTCGGATGCGCAAGGAGGGCGACAACCCCGTCACCAGGTACCTTCGTCCATCAGCCGACTCGGCGAAGCAGTACCTCTTCTTGTACCCGGACGAGATGCTTGCCCTGCTCGCATGCAAGCGTGTGCCTCTCGGTCGACGCGTGCTCTACGCGCTCGCCGCCTACGCCGGGCTCCGCAAGAGCACGCTGCACCGACTCGAGTGGCGCGACGTCGACTTCGACCACCGGACGATCACCCGCAGCAGATGCAAAGGTTCGCCGGGCAACATCTTCGCCATGGACCCATCCTTATATGGAGTGCTCCAGGCGTGGCACGAGCACTGCGGCAAACCAGCTCCCGGCAAGCCGGTCGTTCGCGACCTTGGCCCCGATGCCCGGCACGAGCAGGCGCAGTACCTGCGGGACGATCTTCGCGAGGCTGGAGTGACCCGCGCCGTCCTCTTCTCCGACGCGCCAGACGTGGCGGCGCTACGGTTTCACGACCTGCGAGCGACGTTCGTGACGTGGGCGCGTCGTGCAGCGAAGAGCGATGCATGGATTTCAGAGCGCACCGGCCACCTGACGAAGGAGATGATCGACAGGTACACGCGTGCTGCGCAAACACTCGCTGACCTCGGGTACGACCCGTTCCCGGACCTGACGAACGCCATCCCCGAGTTCGAAAGAAAGCTCGACGTTCCGCAGCCCACCGCCAGCCCAATCGCGCACTTACGAGAGCCGTTCGAAGGTCATCAAGGGGGGGTGATCATCGAAAATGCCGAAGAATGGGCCCAGTCGCTTCGTGAAGACCCGCTTGAGGTGCTAGCGGGTAAAACCGTAGGGGTTCAAGTCCCCTCCTTCGCACAACTCTCCGGAACCCCGCCCGAAACGGCGGGGTTTCGGCGTTTAAAGCGTCCCGTAGGTCTATCTGTCCAGGACCCACCGCTCGTCGTGGGGCTGGAGTGCCTCGCGCGGGACGCACGCGCGTGCAATCACCGGCAAGACTTCGGTTGCGTCGCACCCGTAGATGCCTGCGCCAAACGCAGGGTTCGCCTCGACCACGGCCCATCCCCTGCCGACGATCAACCCGATGTCGATCACCACACCGGGCGGCACTGCAACCCGGACGTCGGACAGAAGTCCGGAAACGAACTCGTCCGCTGCCGCCGCTTCGACCTCCGAGATCGGCCATGAACCGTCGCTGGCCATCGCAAGCTGTCCGAAGCGTGCGTACGGAGACAAGGTCATCACCTTGCGATCCAGCACGAAGCAACGCGCTTCAAGCTCCCACTGGACGGGCTCGGAAATCAGGACGTGTGTTGCGCCCGGGATCGAAGGGTGTGCGTCAACGTGGGCACCTGATGGGTACACGCGAGCTGGAAAGCACTTGTCATCGGCGGGCTTGATGAAGGCAGGGGCGGGCACGTCACGCGCCTCTCCGAGCGTGGTTGCGCGAACATTGCGCCGACGCCACTGGTCGGGTAGCGCACCTGTCGCGCGCACCCACCAATCAGCTACGATACCCCCCATGGAATGGATCGTACTCGGTTCCGGGACCTTCCTGCCGCAAGCTGATCGCGGCGCTGCTGCCCATCTGCTCGTGGGCGATGGGGTGGCCGCCCTTTTCGATTCCGGCTCCGGCGCCAAGGAAAGGCTTGCCCGCGCCCATGTCTCGCCGCAGCAGCTCACGCACCTGATCTACTCCCACTCGCACCTCGATCATTGGGCTGACCTTCTCAGCCTCCTTTTTCTGCGCGCCTACACACCCGCGTCCCAGCGACGCGCGGCCCAGACGATCATCGGCCCAGCAGGCTTTCCGGACATGGTTCGCCGTGCTGCCAGGGAAGTGTCCTCCAAGCTCGTGGACAACAACGCTGACCTCGTGTGGATCGAGGCTGAGCCAGGGGTCACCATCGACGCGGAATGGTTCGCGCTCACGGCCCGCAGCGTGGAGCACGGCGGACATCGCGCGGTCGGCTACCGTGCGGAAGGGGAAATCCATGGGCAGCGATGGTCTGTTGCGTACAGCGGCGACTCCGGGCCTTGCGACGGCCTTGGCGTGCTCGCGAAGGACGCCCAATGCTTCGTGTGCGAATGCTCGCTCCCAGAATCGAAGAAGCTCGATCTGCACATGACCCCCGAAGGTGTCCGCGCCGTTGCGGACGATGCCCGGCCCGGGCTGCTCGTGCTCACGCACTTGTATCCGGAGGTGCTCGAGCCGGGCGTGATCGACAGAGCTTTTGAAGGATATCGAGGGAAGATGGTGGTGGGGTGTGATGGGCTGCGGGTCGGGTTGACGCCTGGCGCGTCAGCGGGCTCGGTGCTCAGCCACCCGGGGTGAACATGATCGGGTAGGTCACGGTGACGATGCCATCCTTGGGCTCTGGGAAGCTCATGCCGTAGAAGGAGCGGATCACGCAGGAGACCACACCGGGATCCGGGATGTCCGAGCCGCCGTTGCTGGCGCTGGTGACCGCGCCTTCGCGCGAGATGATGAACCGGGTCGAGACGCGTCCCTGCAGGTTCGGGTTGGTGCGCAGGCCGTTCTCGTAGCAGACCCGGAAGCGCCCGTAGTTCTGGCGCACGACTCGCTGGATGACTTCAGGAGGAAGCCGTCCGCTCGACTCGGTCACGCCGAAGCGAACGCCGGGAGGAGCCTTGGCCGTGTGTCCGCGCGAGAGCCGTCCATGTCCGTTGCCGATCCCCTGGCCGTCGCCGAGCCCTGCGCCGCGTCCCAGGTTGCCGATGTTGCCCAGCCCGATGCCTTCGCCGCGTCCACCGCCGCCCTCGCCGATTCCGCTCAGGCCGAGGCCGTTGCCGCCAGACGCTTCGCCGATGTCCTCGCCCCACATGTTGCCGCGGGCGCTGATCGAGTCGGTGCCTTCGGAATTGTCCC
Source organism: Deltaproteobacteria bacterium (assembly GCA_016218915.1). Taxonomy (GTDB): domain Bacteria; phylum Myxococcota_A; class Polyangia; order Polyangiales; family Polyangiaceae; genus JACRCQ01. Next base: position 4,287 of record JACRCQ010000070.1, on the reverse strand, counting down.
TGCCCCACGGGGCCGTAGGCGCATTGGGGTCGCCGCCTGTGGCGGTGTTGATCAGGCCGATCATGCCGAAGTTCTGTGCTTCACGAAGGAACGCCTCGCGAGCCAGGTGCGGGTCCGGATTGTCCTTGCGCCCCTGCACGCCGTAGGTGTGGTTGGTGGCCCTGGAGTTCGGGTTGCCCATCTTGCCTTCTTCGCCGTTGGCGCGCGTTCCGGTGCCGCCTTCGCGATCGTCGGCCTTGGTGTCCGTGGTGGTCTCGTTGGTCTCGCGCGCCTGCGCTTCGCGCTCGGCCGAAGCCGAGAGGTACTGCTTCATCAGGAAGAGCTGATCCTTGGTAGCAGCCTCGCTGTCGGTGATACCGAGCGGGGGCATGAACATCGCGACCGCAGCGAGCAGGCAGGCATGCACGGCCATCGAAAGGCCCGTGTACAGCGAGCTGGACCAATCGCGGTCCGCCAGCAGGCCAGCGGTCTGCTTGCGTCCGGCCTTGACCGCGCCCACCTGGAACGCGAGCTGGCCGACTTCGATGCGGGAAGTGCAGCCGGGGGTGAGCGGGAGCTCGCGGGCGCCGGGGACTTCGACGCACGGCTGGGTGAGGCCAGCAGCGATCGCATTGGCAACAGTCATCTTGCCCTTGCCGGGGACGAAGACCGAGCCCTTGGCACCTGGCAGGAGCACCGCGCGCGCCGAGCCGTCAGCGCCCGCGAGCACGATCGGAGCGCGCTGCATGCCGAGCGTCTCTTCAGGAACCGGGTAGTCGCACAGGGCGCCCTTGGTCTCGGTGGAGCCGACGTAGTAGCTGCGCGACGGAGTGAGGTGCTCGAGGGCAAGCACGGTTTCGCCCCAGAGGATCATCACTTCGATGCTGGTGGCATCGGCTCGCTCGTACTCTTCTGCGTTCACGTCCGGGCCGTTGCGGGTCATGACGTAGCGCGCGTTGTCCACGTCACTCGCCGGCGCGAAGGGATCCGAGCCGAAGGCGTCGAACGTCGTGCTGGAGAACGGATTGGCGTGGTCGAGCTGCGTAGTCATCTTGCACCTTCCTCAGGGTCACCCGCACATCGCGGGGTTGGTGGGCGCGCTTTGTGGCGCCCGTTCTGGTTTGCGCGTCGCTTTCCCGACCCTCGCGCTTGGTCTGTGCGTCGTCGGGATGTCGTCGTGCTCGCCCATACAGACAGCGTTCCTTGGGTCTTGTTCCCACTTTTTTGGCGAGATTCTCAGGGGCCCGGCGTAACGCTGCTCCGGGCGTTACGCTCGCGGGCGTTACGCTGGGGTTACGGGCGCCCCGGCACCCTGGATTCCCTTGTGGCGCAGTGCCGGGCGGCGGTAGCTTGCGCGGAGATGAGCGAAGCCACCAAGCGGGCCGGGGGCCAGACAGCTGAGGGGTCGTTCGTCCGCGGCTTGGGTCTCATGGATGCCACCAACATCGTGGCTGGAGCCATGATCGGCTCAGGCATCTTCGTGGTGGCCCAGGACATTGCCCAGGGCGTGGGATCGCCAGGCTGGATGCTCATGGTCTGGGCAGTGACCGGCGTGATGACCGTGATGGTGTCGCTGTCGTACGGCGAGCTTGCAGCCATGTATCCGCAAGCAGGCGGACAGTATGTGTACCTGCGGGAAGCCTACTCGCCCCTATGGGGCTTCCTGTACGGCTGGACCTTGTTCATGGTGATCCAGTCGGGGTCGATCGCGGCAGTGGGCGTGGTGTTCGCCAAGTACCTGGGCGTGCTCGTGCCCGGCATCTCGACCTCGACATGGTTGTTCAAGCTCGGCGACATCACCGCCGGCTCCAAGACGATCCCGATCGGGCTCAACACAGCGCAGGCGGTCGGGATCCTGGTCATCGCGCTTCTGACTGCGAACAACTGCATCAACCTGAACGCAGGCAAGTGGGTGCAGAACGTCTTCACCACAGCCAAGGTGATCTCGCTCGCCGCGCTGATCGTCGTGGGTCTCACGTGCGGCCAGGCAGCGTCGGCATTCCACGAGCCCGGTTTCTTCACGAGGCGCGTGGGCGAGGCGTTCGGAACGCTGCCGATGTTCGCGGCGTTCTGGACGACGATGGTGGGGTCGATGTTTGCTTCGGACGCGTGGAACAACGTGACGTTCGTTGCGGGCGAAGTGCGCAACCCGCGTCGCAACATCCCCTTGTCGCTGATCTTCGGCGCCGGGGGCGTGGTGTTCCTCTACTTCCTGGTCAATGTCGGCTACGCGAATCTGCTTCCATTCCAGGCGATTGCCAGTGCGCCGGAGCAGAGGGTCGCGGCGGCGGCTGTGGGTACGCTCGTACCTTGGGGAGCGATCGCGATCTCGGTGGTGGTGATGGTATCCACGTTCGGGTGCCTGAACGGGATGATCCTGTCCGGGCCGCGCCTGTACTGGGCGATGGCGAAGGACGGGTTGTTCTTCAGCGCGGCAGGGCATCTGGGCAAGAAGAGCGGGGTGCCAGTCAAAGGGCTGGTCCTGCAGGGGGTGTGGTCCGCGATCCTGGCGCTGTCGGGCACGTACGGCGATCTGCTCGACTACGTCATCTTCGCTGCGATGCTGTTCTACGTCCTGACCGTGGTGGGAATCTTCGTTCTGCGTCGTCGCGCGCCGGACATGGAACGACCGTACAAAGCGTGGGGATACCCGGTTGTTCCGATCCTCTACCTTGCCGCCGCCGTGGTCATGATGCTCGTCCTTCTCGTGTACAAGCCTCTGTACACCTGGCCGGGCGTGCTGATCGTGGCGCTCGGTGTTCCTGTGTACTTTGTCTGGAGAGCGAGCAAGGGCGGACGGAGCGCGAAGAGCGAGTCTACGGGTCAGGCCCGAGAAGGGCCCGATCCCACCGATTCGCGGGATTGATCACCCTTGGCCCGCTTGACGGGATGTTTGCATCCCCGTTACCTTCGAACAGAGAGGTGACTCATGCTTCGCACCACTTCCTTGGGGTCGTCGTGGATCGTGCTCGGCTTGTTCGTCGGAGCAGTGGGGTTGGCCGGGTGGGTAGGATGCGGCGGCTCCGACTTTACGGCGGTTGACCAGCCGCTGGATGCGGCGGGCACCGATGTGACGGGCGGGAGTGCTGGCTCCGGTGGCGTTGCCGGCACAGGAGGCAGCGCCGGGAGTACGTCCCAGGGCGGCTCCGCAGGAACGTCTGGCACGGGAGGCACCGCTGGATCGGGCGGTAGCACCAAGGACGCCGCTGACGACACGCCGCCCGATGTCAGCGTCGACTCGAGCGATGGCAACCCACCGGAGACCGCGACGGACGGCGAGACCGGACCGGATGGGTGCGCGGCGGGCAACAAGTTCTGCACCGATGCGTGCGTGAACATCAACACGGACGTCGACAACTGCGGTGACTGCGGGGTGAAGTGCTCGGCCGCCAATGCCACAAGCTCCTGCTCGAACGGGGCGTGCACATTCACCTGCAAAGCGAACTACGGCGACTGCGACCTGCAGGACGCCAACGGGTGCGAGGTGCACCTGACGAATCTGCAGAACTGCGGCGCGTGCGGGACCAGCTGCTCGATGCAGAACGGGGTCGCGAGCTGCACCACCGGGACGTGCAAGCTGTCCTCGTGCAACACCGGGTATGCGGACTGCGATCTGGAATCGCAGAACGGCTGCGAGGTGAATCTTCACACGGTGGAAGTCGCGGGTTCAAGTCCCGCCGCGCCCACGAAGAAAGCAAAGAAACATGGCCGGTTGGCGGACCCCGCTAGCCGGTCTTTTTCGTTTGAGCACCACTCGAGGGGGGCTGAGCACCGCCTTGAGCACCACTTGCTCCGCGATCCCTCGCCCCCATCAACTCGATCACCTTGCCGATGCTCTGGCGCTGCTCGTCGGCGTTCACCGTCGAGTAGTGCTCCTGCATCTGCTGGGTCAGGTGGCCCGAAACGCTTCGGGTCACGATCGACTCGACCGCGGCCGCCCTCGCGAGATCGTTGAACGTACGCCGCAGCCCGCGCGGCGTGAATCTCTGGGTCAGACCGATCGCTTCGGCCACGGCGGCGAACGGCTTGTCCAGAACAGACGCTGCCCTGAAGCCGCCATTGACCGCGGGGAACAGAAGGTCGGAGTCCTGCTGCTCGGGCGTGCTGAGTTGCGTCTCGACGTGCCAGCGCAACAGGTCGACGGCATCGGCAGGCAGGTGGATCCGATAGCGCACGCGCTGCTTGGTCGTGTTCATGACCTCGTTTCCAAGCGAGTGGGAACGACGAACGAGCAGCTTGTTCTCCTGCCAGAGGATGTCGGGCAGCGGTCCCTTGTGTCGCAACGGGCGAAGCGATGAAGGACGCAGT
>JACRCQ010000072.1 GCA_016218915.1 Deltaproteobacteria bacterium | reverse complement strand
TGCCTACGTTTGGCACGGCATGCCGTGCCAAACGCAGCCACGGCGGATGCCGTGGCGCTACGGTTGCGAAAGAACGCAGGATCTGTGGGCTTCGCACATCGCCCGTGATCCCCCAATGCACTTCGGGCACGCAGTACTAGTCATCCCCGCGGCAGCGGATGTTGCCGAGCAGCAAAGGGCTCGACCCACGTCTGGCGATTCTTCTACTTGGAATTGCCCTTGGCCGCATCGACTCGAGCTTCGATCTCCTTGGCTCTCCGGTCATCCGGGGACAGGGCGAGCGCTCGTGAGATCTCGCCTGCAGCGCGGGCATGCAGGCCTGCGGCCAGACACGCCTCTGCGAGCGTGCACCTGAACTCGACCTGCCCCGGCTCAGCGATCACCGCCTCCTCTGCCAGGCCCACCGCCCGCCGCAGCTCGACCCCCTGCTTGAGCAGCGCGTTGGCGATTCTCTCTGCCAGGCGCGGCTCGGGCTGCGCAGCATGCGCCGCAGCGTACTTGGATGCAGCGATGCCCCAACGAGCCGCTCTCTCGGCCTCGACGGCTTGTCGCAGGGCTGACTGGTACGCGATGTCCCGCGCCTGCTGATCGATGCCCAGCAGCGCTCGACGAACCTCCGGATCCTCGCAGATCTGGAGCGCGAGGCGGTAGTGCTGTGCGGCCGACACCAGATCGCCCTGCGCCTGCGCCTCGCGTGCTGCTTCAACAAACGGCTTCGCGCGTGCACGCCCTTCGCTCCGCGCCTTGTCCGCGCGGTCCCGCAAGAACGCTTGCTCCGATACGCGTGCATAGACCTCGGGCGACATTCCGGCCACCATTGCAACGCGGCCACGCTGCACCGGCTCGACCGGCTGCTGCCAGGACGGCGCGATCGAATCGGCGGGAGGCTGCGGCGCTTCGCTCACCACCGGCTCGACGACCTCAGGGATCCGCTTGCTGGGGCGACGCGACGGCGACGCCTTGGGCTTGGAAGCCGTTTGCGCTCCGCTGGCTACCTGAGCGGCGGTGCTCGCTCTCTGCGCCTGTCTGCTCGTTCGGCGCACGGGTCTCTGGCTGGCGTTCGCTTCCCTGCGATCTTCCCTGGACTCTGCCGGCGCTGGCGCGCTCGATGCCTTCGCAGGGGCCTTGCTGCTTCTGCGCGGCGCCTTGGCGTCGGCCGGCGCACTTGGACGTTTCGACCCCGGGCGCCGGGTCTGGCGCTCAGGCCCTTTGGCGGACTTCGGTGCGGATTCCGTCGCGTCAAGTCGTGCAGGGCTCGCGGGCACTGCTGGACGGCTGCCAGCCGGATCGCGCCTCGCCTTGTCCAGCAGCGCATCCTGTGCCGATATGATCCTCGCAAAGACCCGCTCGAGCGGGCCAATGAGCTTGCCGATGCTTCGGCCGAAGTATCGATCCGGATCGTACGTAGCGGCCATCGATGCATACGCACGCTTGATCTCACGAACGCCCGCGTCGATTCCGATCCCGAGCAGCTCGTGATCCGAGAGTCCCCCGAGCCGCGAGTCGAGCTCGAGGACCTTGCGGACGAACGCGGGCTCCAGGTCGCAGGAACTCTCGAGATCGGGATCGCGCCGCGATGGAGGGGGCGAGCCGCGCACGGTCCGCTCGGTTGTGACGATGACGCGGGGCGGCTGCGGCTGGGCGGCATTGCGCTTCGCAGAAGCGCGGGTCGAGATCCGAGCCGGGGCAGCGGAGAAGTAGCGTCCGGAGGGCTCCTCGATCTTCACCGCGCCCAACTCGGAGAGATGCACCAGGATCGCGGTAGTCTCGTCCACCGACCGGCCCGTCAGCTCCGCGAGATCATCGATCGTGGCGCGCCCCTCGAGACGCGAGAGCACGAACGCTTCCGCAGCGCTCATGGGAAGCGACCTTATTTCACAGGTCACGAGGGTTACGGTGCTCTGCGGATCCAACAGCCCCCCTTTGCACCCCCAGCGACATGCCCGGGAAGCGTCAACGGACTGGAAAGCCCTATGATAGACCGTCGTCAACGTATGTCCACCGGCGCACCCCGCCCGATCTTGCTCGCCCCCTGAAATAGTCTGCGACGAGCCCGGGTTCCCTGCCTCCTTCTGGGAAAAAGGAACCCTCGTCATGACTACGTTCGCCTCTCTTCTGTCTCTGCAAGGCCTCTGCTTCGGTCCCATGATCCTCGCCGTCCTCGGCCTTTCCGCTGTCGCGTGCGGAAGCTCGAGCGACAGCGGTGCATCCCAGCCCCCTGTCTGCGAGTCCAAGAGCTGTCTCGACTTCTTCGCAACATGCGGCGAGATCCCTGACAACGGATGCGGCATGCCCCTTTCCTGCGGGACCTGCGCAGCGGATCAGCAGTGCGGCAACGCCGTGACCAAGAACGCATGCGTGCCTCGAGAGTGCCTTCCCACGACTTGCCAGGCGCTGGGGAAGAACTGTGGCGAGGTCGACAACGGCTGCGGCCAGCCCCTGCAATGCGGGTCCTGCGGCCAGGGGGAAACGTGCGGAGGCAAGGGCGTGCCGAACCAGTGCGGCGCCGGAACGTGCACCCCGGTCACCTGCGCGGATCTGGGCGCCTCCTGTGGCGTGGTATCGGACGGGTGCAGCAAGACGCTGCAATGCGGTGACTGCAAGGCAGGAGAGACCTGCGGCGGCGGTGGGAAGTCGAACGTCTGCGGCGCAGGCGCTTGCGTGCCCAAGACCTGCGGCCAGGTCGGCGCGAATTGCGGAACCACCGATGACGGCTGCGGCAAGACGCTGGACTGCGGCGCGTGCTCGGCGCCCCAGACCTGCGGAGGGGGCGGCACGGCGAACGTGTGCGGCGGCGGAAGCACGTGCGTTCCCAAGACCTGCGCATCTGAAGGCAAGAACTGCGGAGAGCTCGATGACGGCTGCGGGGCCAAGGTGCCGTGCGGCACGTGCACAGCTCCGATGACGTGCGGCGGAGGCGGCGTTCCCCTGGTCTGCGGCGCAGGTGCTCCTGCGACCTGGAAGGCGATCTCCGCGGGCTCGTTCCACTCGTGCGGCGTACGGGCTGACGGCTCCCTGTGGTGCTGGGGCAACAATGATTCAGGGCAGCTCGGCAATGGCACCAACGCTTCCAGCCCGCTGCCGGTGAAGGTCAGCTCGAACGAGACGTGGAGCGCGGTGGCTGCAGGGGGCCTGCATACCTGCGCGATCACGACGCAAGGCAAGCTGTACTGCTGGGGCAGCAACAACGAGGGCCAGCTCGGCGATCTGAGCTACAACAGCCACAACACCCCTACCCTCACCGAGCCGTCCGTGGAGGAGCCGTCGCTCGCCTGGGAAGAGGTGCAAGCCGGCGCCAAGCACACCTGCGGGCGCAAGGGTTGGTACGTCTACTGCTTCGGCGACAACTCCCGCGGGCAGCTCGCGCTCGGAGACTATGACTCCCGCAACCAGCCCACGCAGGTGATTCTATCCGGCATTCTGTCCGTGGGCATGTACCACTCGTGCGTGATCACCTCCAGCGCTGTCAACGATACGGTGTTCTGTGCAGGGGCCAATGACTACTTCCAGCTCGGCCAGCTCAGCCCCTCGCAGAGCCCGAGCTTCCTGGCGGCCCAGTCTCCGAACTCGTTCCCTACCTGGCAGTACGTTGCAGCGGGCGGACGTCACACCTGCGCCGGGTACCTGAGCCAGCTGTACTGCTGGGGCTCCAACGACAAGGCGCAGCTGGGCAGCCCGAACGCTTCTGGGCAGTGGCCGGAGGTCATCTCGTTCTCCACCTACGGCATCAGCTGGGTCAAGGTGATCGCAGGCGATTCGCACATGTGCGCCATGCAGGATCCGGACAAGCTCTTCTGCTGGGGAGCCAACGACGCAGGCCAGCTGGGCATCGGCAATCAACAGCAGAAGGATGAGCCGGTGGAGGTGGGTTCTGGCTGGAAGGTCGTCTCCCTCGGCTACAGCCACTCGTGTGGCATCAAGAACGACGGGTCGCTCCTGTGCTGGGGTGACAACTCCGAAGGGCAGCTCGGGCTCGGCGGCGGCAGCGTGAACGTTCCCACCCAGCTTCCCTGACTGCCTGCTACCGCAGCTGACTCGTCTCGATGACGCGCTGATAGGCGCCTTGGCTTCCCAGGAGAATCCCATGAACAGCTATGTATGCTCCAGCCGTTTCGTCTGCCGCGCCCTTGTCGCCACCGTGGCGGGCGCCTCGCTGATCGCAGTCCTGTCTGGCTGCAGCTCCTCGGACAGCCCGAACCTCGGGCCCACCTGTACTTCGTTGAGCTGCGAGCAGATCGGAGCCCAGTGCGGGGTGATCGATGATGGCTGCGGCATGCCGCTCCTGTGCGGCGAGTGCACGGCGCCCGCAACTTGCGGCGGAGGAGGGCTTCCCTTCGTGTGCGCCGCGCCCGCATGCGTCCCGACAACCTGCGAGCAAGCCGGAAAGAATTGCGGAGAGGCGGACAACGGCTGCGGAGGCACCCTGTCGTGCGGCTCCTGTCCTGCCGGCCAGAGCTGCGGTGCAGGAGGCAAGGCCAACGTGTGCGGCAACGGAACCTGCACGCCCCGGACCTGCGCCCAGGCCGGCGCCGCCTGCGGGAAGATCTCGGACGGCTGCAGCACGATCATCGACTGCGGCGATTGCACTTCGCCTGAGACCTGCGGGGGAACCGGTCAGCCCAACGTGTGCGGCACACCCGCATGCACGCCCACGACCTGTGTGGCCGAAGGGAAGAATTGCGGGCAGATCAGCGACAAGTGCGGCGGCACCCTCGGCTGCGGAACATGCTCCGGGGCCCAGACCTGCGGAGGCAGCGGCACGCCGAACGTATGCGGAATTCCGGGGTGCACGCCGACCTCGTGCGTGAAGGAAGGCAAGAGCTGCGGCGAGATCGACGACGGGTGCGGAGGCAAGCTTCAGTGCGGAACCTGCAAGGGGACAGAGACCTGCGGCGGCGGAGGCACGCCCAACGTCTGCGCCCCTTCCACCAAGCCGCAGCCCCTGTGGTCCACGGTCGCGGTCGGCGGCGGTCACGCGTGCGCCGTCACGCAGGCTGGGGAGCTCTATTGCTGGGGAGCGAACGTATACGGCGAAGTCGGAGACGGCACGTACAACGAGCAGCATGTGCCCGTGCGGATCGGCACGTCGAGCGACTGGATGTTTGCCAGCGCCGGCGCGTTTCACACGTGCGCAATCTCGCAAAGCGGCAAGCTCTTCTGCTGGGGCCAGAATACGTACTCGCAGCTTGGCGATCCGGCAGGCACGTCCCACGGAGCGCCGTGGGAGGTTCCAGACAAGACCGACCTGTCGTTCATGCCCTGGACCTACATCTCCCTGGGGACCGCGCATACCTGCGGGCAGAAGGACAACAGCGTATACTGCTGGGGAGACAACACAGCCGGGCAGCTGGCGGACGGGACCAATGACGCGAGCTACCTCCCTCGTAAGCTGGGAGTCAATGCGAGCTCATTTTCAGCAGGCTCGGACCACGTCTGCGTCACTGCCGGCGTCTCGAGCGTACCGCTCTGTGCCGGATTCAACACCTCAGGGCAGCTCGGCGTCGCTTCGCCCTCGCAGAGCAACCAGCTGATCGAGGTCCACACGAATCTGGCCCCCTGGGACCAGATCGCAGGCGGGGGAGCCCACACCTGCGCGGTGCACACCGGCGGCTCGCGCACGCTCTACTGCTGGGGATGGAACGACATGGGGCAGCTGGGCGTGGCGCAAGCGACACCAGGCACGATCTACCAGGTGGGGACCCAGACCGATTGGCTGATGGCCGCAGCAGGGTCCACACACACGTGCGCACTCAGCCAGACAGGTAGCCTTTCGTGCTGGGGCGACAACGCCAAGGGAGAGCTCGGGATCGGCGGGCACAACAGCCAATCGTCTCCGCAGCCCCTGGGCCCGGGCTGGGCGTTTGTCTCGGCGGGCGAAGAAGCGACGTGCGCGGTCAAGCTCGATGGTACGCTGTGGTGCTGGGGGAAGAATCTGTGGGGTCAATTGGGCAATGGCACGACGCAGGAGTCGACGACGCCCGCGCAGGTTCTCCTGCCTTGAGCTCGTGAACAGCGCTACATGTCAATCCCCGGCTTCTTGTTGTCCGCAGCTCTCTGCACGATGATGCGCACTCGTTTGCTGCGAGTCTCTTCGCGCTTCGCGGCGAGAAGCCAGGCTAGGTACAGCTTGCGATAGGAAGGAGCAAAGGCCTCGAAGTTCTCCCGTGCCTTCTTGTTTCGCGAGAGCGCGGCATGAAGGTCCTCAGGCATCTTCAGCTGGTCGGCCTGCGCACGCCAGTCCGCCTTGTCCCAGGCTCCGCTCTTCTTCGCTGCCTCGATCGCGGCAAGGCCCGCATCCGTCATCAGCCCCTGCTCGATCATCGACTGCACACGCTGGCGATTCGACGGAGACCATGCACTTCTCAGCTTGCGCGGCGAGAAGCGCTGCGCGTACTTCTCGTCGTCGACCCTGTGCGAGGTCCCGTCGATCCAACCGAAGCACAGCGCTTCCTCCACAGCCTCGTCGTAGCTCACACAGGGCTTGTCGACGTGCTTCTTGAAGAAGATGAGCCAGATCTCCGGCTTCGAGCCGTGGTTCGCTCGCAGCCACCTTCGCCAGGCTGCGCGGTCGCGCGCGAAGAACGTCGTCGTGATCTCCACCATGACGCGTCCTACCACGGTCGGCGCTCTGCGTGCGCCGTGACGCCCTACTGGCTGCCCAGATGCTTCGCCGCGCTGCACGCGTACTTCAGACCTAGATTGCACAGGGCTCGGATCGCGTCGCGCTGGCGTGCGTTGACCGCGATGGTCGCGAGGAGCTTCATGGAATCCGCATGTTCTACGCTGCGGGCGCGCAGAGCTTCCTGGGGGGTGCCAAGGGCTGAAGCGACGCCCTTAATCCGGCTCTTAATCCTGTCCCGACCGCCCGTGGTCGACGTTTCCCTCGCACGCCACGTGGTAGCTTCGACAACAGCAACCTGCATCCACGCAGGAGTCTTGTCGCAAGGAGGGTCGGCATGAAGCGCTTGATTGGACCTGGCTTCGTCCTGGTTTTGGGCGTGACGATGATCTGCTGCGCAGCCGCAACGGACTCGACGCAGACTCTGCCAGCCAATGGCGGCGCGGACGGCGGCACCGACGCGAGCGCTGGCAACGCAGGAGCAGGGGGAGCATCGGGCAGCGCGGGCAAGGCAGGCAGCGGCGGCGCTGCAGCCGGGGCTTCCGGGCAGGCGGGCGGTGCGGGCACGGCAGCAGGTGCATCCGGCCAGGCAGGAAGCGAGACCGGAGGTGCGGCAGGATCCACGGCTGGTGCGGCAGGCCAGGCGGGGAGCGTGGCCGCAGGCGCAGCGGGCACCGCCGGCGCTGGCGGAGCTTCAGGCGGCGCTGGCACGGCGGGCACTGCCGGCAGCGGTGGAGGGCCGATCAGCGAATGGGGTTGTGCGGACGGCACGCGGGAGGGATTTGCGGACAAGTCCCAATTCCCCCTCATCGCCGCGTGCAACGGAGCCTGGGATCAGCCGGGCATCTTCAACATGCCTGCCATGTGCAACCGTCAGGCCGGCAACACCGGCGTCAACCAGGCTGGCACCGGCTGCACGGTCACGGACCTGTGCGCACCTGGATGGCGGGTCTGCTACGGGCGCGACGACGTGCTCGCTCGCAACAAGGACGGTTGCCTCGGAGTGATGAACGGGGCCACGAGCCCGGTGTTCTTCACCACGCAGATGTCGTCGACAGGTGCCTTCCAGTGCAGCACCGGGACGACCGCCACCAACGATCTGTTCGGCTGCGGAGACCTTGGGTGCAACTTCAGCGGCGACCCGACGGCGCAGGCATTGTGCGCCCCGCTCATCATGTCTTCCCACGACCTGTGCAAGGGGCTGCGGAACGACGGCGGATGCGGCGATTGGTGCAACCATCTGGGCAAGTACCCGTCGCTCGGCAACGCGTGGTCCTGCGGCTCCGACACCGAAAAGGAAGCCCTCAACGTAACCAAGACCAAGGCCGATCAGCAGGGCGGCGTGCTCTGCTGCGTCGACAACTGACCACCCCGGAATCTCGAGCGCGTCCTGGCTGCGCCGTGCAGGCTACGCGCCCGACCTCGCCTCGAGCGATACCACCCATTCATGACCCAGCAACCCCGGCTTGGTCCTGACCACCAGCACGCCACCCTCCCTGGCGTCGTGGTACAAGCTGGACCCCACGTCGATGTCCAGGGTCGACTCGCCCTTTCGCCACGACCGCACGGTCGTGTAGTAGGTCCTGCTCCGGCTGCCCGAGGTGTACTTTCGAAGGATCTCTACCTTGCGGACCTCCGGTGTCGCCGCGTCCGGAAGGCCGTTGACGGTCAATAGCAGCGCAATGCTTCCCACGGGCAGGCCCAGCGCCAGGAACACCACGCAGATGCAGAAGTCCCGCAGCGAAGTCGAGCGGCCCCGTTGAATCACGATGAGCACGGGCAACGACACGAGCCACGCGATCAATCCACCAGAGAGACTGGCAAGGACCAGGCCACTATCCACCGTGGGCCAGAGGCGCGACGCAACGAAGAGCGCTGGCCAGGAGAGCACGGAGCCGACGATTGCACCGATCGAGACCAGGTCGGCAAGACCGAAACGCGCCCCGCGCCCCGCTTGCAGCGCCGGCAAGTGCTCTGCAAAAGCCGCCAGGGTCTGAAGCGTCGGGGTGAACCGCTCCGGCAACAGCGAGTTCGCCGCCTTGACCGGCATCGTCACTATCACTTCCCCTTCCGTGCTGAGCTCGATTCCCTGCCAGCCTTCCTGCAGAATGCGCAGCGCGAACTGACGCACAGCCGGCTCTGCAAGAAGCGTCCGCACGCATGCGTCCGGCGCGTCCGTCTCGATGTAGACCGCATCGTCGAACGCGTCATCTCCCGTCCTCAGCTCACGGTTGAGCAGAATGCGCTTTCCAAAGCGATCGATTGCCTTCTCGAGACGCAGCACGAGAGCGGCCTCGCAGGTCACCCTCGGCCGCGCATTGCCCCTGAGCGGAGAGAACGCCGCATCAGGCTGGGGAGAACCGATTGGGATGGGCGGATGCGACGTTGGCCCGCCCGGCGTGCTGACCCGGACCTGGAGTGGCGTGCTCTTTCCTGGAGGAATCCACTCGAGAGTGAAGCTTCTGCCTTGAAGCTGAAAGGCGAGCTTCTTGCCGACGGCCCTGCAGCCGAGCGCGAGCGAAAGCTCGTGGTAGCGCTGATAAGGTTCCACGCGCGACTGCTTGTCCCTCGTGTCGGCCATCGCGCTGCCATGCTATCGCATCGATCGTGGGCAGGTAAGCTCGACGGACTTTCTCGGAGCAGTTCACCCCAGCGTCGTGGGCGTTTTTCCCTCGCATAATCAAGCATCTCGGATGCGCGCCCTTCCTTGACAGCGCATGATCCGTAGAGGACGCTGCTGAAACGGGCGGGCAAGGATGAGTCGTGATGGCGAAAGAACCCTTCAACCCGTTTGCGATGGCGCAAGCGCAGTTCGACAAGGTAGCGGCGATCCTCGATCTCGATCAGGCCACGGGCGAGCTGCTTCGCTGGCCTCTGCGGGAGTACCAGTTCAGCATCCCGGTGCGCATGGAAGACGGCCACGTGCGGGTATTCCGTGGGTTCCACGTGCAGCACAACGACGCCCGGGGGCCTGCGAAAGGTGGAATCCGCTTCCATCCGCAGGAGACCGTGGACACGGTGCGCGCTCTTGCAATGTGGATGACCTGGAAGACCGCAGTGGTCGACATCCCCCTGGGAGGAAGCAAGGGCGGAGCGGTCTGCGATCCGCACAACCTCACCCAGGGAGAGCAGGAAAGGCTGTGTAGGGGTTGGATTCGACGGATGTGGCGGGACATCGGCCCTGAGGTCGACGTGCCGGCGCCCGACGTGATGACGAACTCGCAGCACATGCTTTGGATGCTGGACGAGTACGAGACGATCCGGGGTGGACGTTTTCCGGGGATGATCACGGGCAAGCCGGTGGGCATGGGAGGCTCGCTCGGACGCATGGAGTCCACGGGCTACGGCGTGGTCTACGTGCTGCGCGAGTGCCTTCGCGAGCTGGGAATGCGACCGAACGACGCGGTCGCCAGCGTGCAGGGATTCGGCAGCGTCTCCCAGTACGTCATCGACCTGCTCACCCAGATCGGCGGCAAGGTCACCTGCGTGTCGTGCTGGGATCAGAACGACCAGATGGCCCATTCCTTCTTCAAGAAGACCGGCGTGCAGCTCAAGGAGCTGCGCTCGATCGCGGACCGTTTCGGGGGCATCGACAAGGGCAAAGCCCGCGACCTCGGCTATGAGATCCTCCCAGGGGAAGCCTGGCTGGAGCAGGAGGTGGACATCCTGATTCCAGCGGCCATCGAGAACCAGATCACCACGGACAACGTCGGGAAGATCGCCAAGTCGGTCAAGGTGATCGTGGAAGGCGCCAACGGTCCCACCACGCCGGACGCCGACAAGGCGATCAACGAGCGGGGTATCTTCCTGGTCCCGGACTTCCTTGCCAACGCCGGCGGCGTGACCTGCAGCTACTTCGAGCAGGTTCAGAGCAACCAGAACTACTACTGGGAGAAGGACGAGGTCCTGAGCAAGCTCGACGTCAAGATGACCTCGGCCTACATGGGCGTGAGCGACATGGCCCAGAAGCGCAAGCTGTCGATGCGCGATGCGGCCTACGTGATCGCCATCAGCCGCGTGGCGCTCGCCTGCAAGAACCGAAGCTGGGTATAGGGCGCGACTCACCTCGAGCCGCCCTGGACCCGGGCCTCTCGTCAACGGTCCTGAATGATGGGATCTGCCATGAACCAGAAAGCCTTCCCTCAGTTCGATCGCAAGTTCTTCGAAGGACGCGAGCGTTTCTCCTGCATCGGCTCCGGGTCGATCGGAGGCAAGGCGCTCGGGCTCGCCCTCGTGCACGACGTAATCACGCAGAGCGACCGCAAGCACGGCGCCCTGGAGGTCAGCATTCCCACCCTGGCCGTGCTCGGTACCGATGCATTCGACATGTTCTTCGAGGTCAACGAGGGGCTCGAGGAGATCGCGTACTCGGGGCAATCCGACGAGCGAATCGCGCACGCGTTCCAGCGCGCCCAGCTTCCTCCGGCCCTGGTCGGCGACCTGCGCGCTCTGATCAGCAGGGTCCACACGCCGCTCGCGATCCGCTCCTCCAGCATGCTCGAAGACGCCATGTTCCGCCCGTTCGCGGGCGTCTACGCCACCAAGATGATCCCCAACAACCAGCCCGATGCCGACTCGCGCTTCCGCAAGCTGGTCGAGGCCGTCAAGTACGTCTACGCGTCGACCTTCTTCAAGGATGCACGAGCCTACTTGCGCACGGTCACCGACGATCCCAAGGCCGAGAAGATGGCAGTGATCATCCAGGAGGTCGTGGGAGTGCGCCATGGCGAGCGGTTCTATCCCCACATCTCCGGCGTAGCCCGCTCCTACAACTTCTATCCGGCCTCGCACGCCAAACCCGAGGAGGGCGTCGTCGACCTCGCCGTCGGCCTGGGCAAGACCATCGTCGATGGCGGGCAGAGCTACACCTACTCGCCTGCCTGGCCGAGGAATCCGCCCCCCTACAACAACATCGGTGACCTGCTCAAGACCAGCCAGACCACCTTCTGGGCCGTGAACATGGGCAAGCCCCCGGCCCATGATCCGATCAAGGAAACCGAGTACATGGTCCAGGGGGACCTGACCCAGGCCGAGGAAGACAACGTGCTTGCCTGGGTGGCATCCACCTACGACCCCAGCGCGGATCGCATCGTGGCAGGAACCTACGAGAAGGGACCCCGGCTGATCAACTTCGCGCCGATCCTCGGCGACGACGTCGTGCCGCTCAACGACGCTCTGCTGTGGATGCTCGAGACCTGCGAGAAGACGCTGGGAGCCAAGGTGGAGATCGAGTTCGCCGTCACCCTCGACCCGGACAAAGGCGTTCCCGCCCGTCTCGGATTCCTGCAGGTGCGCCCCATGGTGGTGTCGACCGAAGAGGTCGACCTGACCGACGAGGAGATGTCATCGACGGATGCGCTGCTCGCAGCGGAGCACGTGATGGGCAACGGGACGGTCGAGGACCTGGTCGACATCGTGTACGTCAAACCGGAGAGCTTCGAGGCAAAGATCTCCGCGATCGTGGCGGAGGAAGTCGCGGCGATGAACCAGAAGCTGACCGACGAAAAGCGCCCCTATCTGCTGATCGGATTCGGTCGATGGGGAAGCTCGGATCCGTGGCTCGGCATCCAGGTCAACTGGGGCCAGATCGCGGGTGCGCGCGTCATCGTGGAGGCGACCCTTCCCTCCATGACCCCGGACTTCAGCCAGGGCTCCCACTTCTTCCACAACCTGTCGAGCTTCCGCGTGCTGTATTTCTCGGTATCGCACACGTCGGACACCGGCATCCGGTGGGACTGGCTCGCGCAGCAGCAAGTGGTGTCAGAGAGCGAGCACGTGCGGCACGTGCGATTGCCGCGACCCATGCGCGTCAAGGTCGACGGCCGCAAGAGCCGGGGAGTCGTGCTTCGATGACGGACTCGGACAAAGGCAAACGCGGCTCTCCGGGAGCCACGCTGGGTGACCTCACCCGGCGCCAATCCCAACCCGGCATCGGCCCGCTCGACTCTCCTCGTCGGAGCTCGCAGCCTGGCACGACCCAGGAGAACGTGGACAAGCTGCTGTTCTCCCTCAAGGAGCGGGCCAAGGAGCTCAACTGCCTGTATCGGATCGAGGAGCTGCTCAAGGACGCGGACGTGCCCCTGGACCACGTCTTCCAGGGAGTCATCCAGGCGATTCCCCCTGGCTGGCAGTACCCGGAGCTGTGCCGCGCGACCGTGAGCTACGGCAACGAGTCGTACGCCCCGGCGGGCTTCACGCCGACCCCGTGGGTGCAGCACGCGGACATCGTCGTCCACGACGAGAAGGTCGGCTCGGTGTGCGTCTACTACGTGCAGGAGATCCCGCAGACGGACGGTCTTCCCTTCCTGAAGGAAGAGGCGAAGCTCATCCGCACCATCGCGGAGCGCCTCGGCCACTTCATCCTGCACCAGGAGATGCGTCGGACGTTCGACGACTGGCAAGGTGCGCGTGCGGGGCTGGATCGGAGGGAATGGCGCGCAGCGCTCAACCTGCTGCGCAAGACCGACCAGAACCTGTACGCGAGCATCTGCCGCAAGATGATGAACCACCTGTGCTGGATCGGCTCCAAGGAAGCGCAGGCTCTGCTGCAGCGCGAGTGGGAGGATCTGAAGCGGGGCGACGACAACGCGCTTCCGGGGCAGACGAATCGCCCCCGCGAGAAGCTCCCAGTGGATCCCACGGTCTTCACGGGCGACGAGGTCTTCGAGATCGCGGCGAGCTACCTGAGCGACGACGAGATCCTGTCGAGGATCCAGAAGTGGGTGCACGAGGACAAGGCGGCGTTCCTGGCCCAGACTCTCAGCGACCAGGAATCGTCGATGTCGGGGATTGCCGACGCCATGCGGCGCTACAAGCGCCTCATTCCGGAGGGAATCGAGCTTTCGAAGGTCACGATGAACGGCGTGCGCGTGTCGCTGATCCGACGCCTGTTCACCGATCAGCTCGAGTTCATCAACATCGCCAAGCGCTACCTCGAGGTCGACGACTTCTTCGAGCTGCTGGACCGGATGGTCTGCCCGCGCGGCGGGCGCGGCAAGCTCGGAGGCAAGAGCGCCGGCCTGATGCTCGCCCGCAGCGTGCTCGAAGCCGAGCGCGAATCGATGCCCGACATCGGCAACATCCGGATCCCCAAGACCTGGTACCTCACCTCCGACGGCGTCCTGAGCTTCATCCGCCACAACAACCTCGAAGAGGTGCTCGAGCAGAAGTACAAGGAGATCGACCGGGTGCGTCAGGAGTACCCGCACATCATCCAGGTCTTCAAGAACTCCCCCTTCCCTCCGGAGATCGTGCAGGGATTGTCGATGGCGCTCGACGACTTCGACGAGCGTCCGCTCATCGTGCGCAGCTCGAGCCTTCTCGAGGACCGGTTCGGGATGTCGTTCCCGGGCAAGTACAAGAGCCTGTTCCTGGCAAACCAGGGCAGCAAGCTGGAGCGGCTCGACGCGCTGCTGGATGCCATCGCAGAGGTGTATGCGTCGACCTTCGGGCCGGATCCCATCGAGTACCGCGCCGAGCGTGGCCTGCTCGACTTCAACGAGCAGATGGGCGTGATGATCCAGGAAGTGGTGGGAACCCGGATCGGCCCCTACCACTTCCCAGCCTTCGCGGGCGTTGCCTTCAGCAACAACGAGTTCCGCTGGTCGGCTCGGATCAAGCGCGAGGACGGGCTGGTGCGATTGGTGCCCGGGCTCGGCACCCGGGCCGTGGACCGACTCAGCGACGACTACCCGGTGCTGGTGGCGCCCGGCCAGCCCGGCTTGCGGGTGAACATCTCTCCCGACGAGATCATGCGCTACTCGCCCAAGAAGATCGACTTGATGAACCTCAAGACGCGCAGCTTCGAGACGCGCGATCTGCAGGAGGTCATCCAGGAATGGGGTGCCAGCTATCCACACCTCGAGCGGCTCGTGTCGGTCTGTCGCGACGGCTACATGCAGGAGCCCTTTGGCGCGCTGTTCGACTTCGACGGGCTGGTCATGACGTTCGAGGGGCTGATCAGCCGTACGCCGTTCATCCGCCAGATCAGCGCCGTGCTCCGGGTGCTGCAGGACAAGATGGAGACGCCGGTCGACATCGAGTTCGCATCCGACGGCACCGATCTGTACCTGCTGCAGTGCCGCCCGCAGAGCTTCTCGGGCAATACCGCCCCAAGCCCCATCCCCAAGGACATCCCGGACGACAAGATCGTCTTCTCGGCCAATCGGCACGTCTCCAATGGGAGGGTCCCCGACATCACGCACATCGTGTACGTGGACCCGGAGCAGTACAACCAGCTCGGCGACCGCGCAGAGCTGCTCGCCGTGGGAAGGGCCGTCAGCAGGCTCAACAAGCTCCTGCCCAAGCGCCAGTTCATCCTCGTCGGCCCGGGTCGCTGGGGCAGCCGCGGCGACATCAAGCTCGGCGTCAACGTCACCTACTCCGACATCAACAACACTGCCATGCTGGTCGAGGTTGCACGCCAGAAGGGCTCGTTCGTGCCTGACCTGTCGTTCGGCACCCACTTCTTCCAGGACCTGGTCGAAGCCTCGATCCGCTACCTGCCCTTGTATCCCGACGATCCGAAGGTCCTGTTCAACGACCTGTTCCTGACCCGATCCACCAACGTCCTGCAGGAGGTGCTCGCCGAATTCGCCTCCCTGTCGCACGTGGTGCGCGTGATCGACGTGCCCAAGGAGACCGACGGGCTGGTGCTGCGGGTGCTGATGAACGGGGATCTCGACGAGGCGGTCGCATTCCTGTGCAAGCCGTCCGCGCGAGGCGAGATGCTCGTGGAAGCCCCGGAGCAGGAAGAGGAGCAGGAGGAGCGCGACCACTGGCGCTGGCGCCTGCGCATGGCCGAGCAGATCGCCCTGAATACCGACCCCGAGAAGTTCGGCGTGCATGCCATGTACGTGTTCGGAAGCACCAAGAACGCCACGGCCGGACCGGGCAGCGACATCGACTTGCTCGTGCACTTCCGCGGCAACGACGAGCAGCGAGACAAGCTGATGGCGTGGCTCGAGGGCTGGAGCTTGTGCCTGGGCGAGGTGAACTACCTTCGAACCGGATACCGCTCACCGGAGCTGCTCGACGTGCACCTGGTGACTGACGAGGACATCGCCACCAAGACGTCCTACGCGGTCAAGATCGGTGCGGTCACCGACGCAGCCAGGATGCTCAAGCTCGCCAACCGCCCCTCTGGCCGGTCTCCCGCGTAGCATTGCGCGGCCTGAACCTCGGGCTGCGCTTCCTTCACAAAAGCCGTCGACTCGCGTTGCC
Organism: Deltaproteobacteria bacterium; assembly: GCA_016218915.1. Lineage (GTDB taxonomy): Bacteria > Myxococcota_A > Polyangia > Polyangiales > Polyangiaceae > JACRCQ01. The sequence continues at coordinate 280,880 of JACRCQ010000072.1, read as the reverse complement.
CGGATCCCCCAGCTCGAAGCTGACCAGCGCCAGCTCCGGGCCATCGTGCGCGGCGCTCAGGCAGATCGTCCTGCCGATCGTCTCGCGCCAGCTTCCTGTCAGACGTGCGGACTCGTGCACGTGCCCATGCAGTGTGAGCAGCGGCTGGTAGGTCTCGATGAGCCTTCGGATCGCAATGCTTCCCACGTGCACGTCGAGCGGGCAGTGGTCGAACATCTTCCCATCCAGCGCTGCCCGGTCGAGCTTCGACTGGTAAGGTGGACAATGGAAGAGGAATACGGCTCTGCTCAGGTCGTCGGTGCCCACCAGCTGCGCGAGATCTTCCTGGATCGTGGGGAACGGGGGCTGGTCGACGAAAGGCTGGCTGTGCAGGCCATCTTCCGGGGGCACGCATCCAGGATCCACGAACCTGGATACGTCGTAGCGCTCCCAGTCCTTGAGGCGGAAGGGCGTGGGCGGCACGTACGGGTAGCCGTACAACGGCGTGCCTCCGAGCATCACCTTGCGGACCGCAATGTACTCGAGCACCCCTTTGCGCTCCGCTTCGAGGAAGGCTGCCTCCTCGAACCGCCCGTCGTCGTTGCCGGGAATCACCAGGACCCTGGGAAACGCGCTGCCCAGCTCGGACCGCAGAAGGCTGAGCTCGCCCGATAGCCAGGTCGCAAGGAACTCCTCCTGGGCGAGGCATCCTGAGGTCAGCGCATGCATGGCGCTGGGCAGCAGGTCGCCCCCGAGAAGCACGACCTCCGGACGCTCCGCGCGCACCGCGTCCCACAGCTTGCGGTAGCGATCTTCCCTTGCATGCAGATCCGATGCGAAAAAGCAGAGCATCCGCGGCCTTCTTTTGAGGTCCGGATGGATTGTCCCCACGGCCGCTGGGGCGCGTCAAGGTGAGGTAGCCTCGGGCAGGGGGGATGGTTTGCGGGAATTGGGGGAAGCGCCGCAGGAGCGCTCGCTTCAGGTCGTGGCTTCGCCGAGGAACTCGTCGCGGTCCTCGTAGGCTTCCTTCTTCGCTCCGGTGAGCTTGATCAGGAAGCCCCCTATCGTGCCTGCCATGAACGCGAACACGACGGTGAAGGCGATGCCGATGAGCTGTGCCTTGGCAATCCCAGGGACCACGAATGCCGCGATGACGCCGCCGAGCAGACCGGGCATGCCGTGCAGGTTGTGCACGCCGCACGTGTCCACGATCTTCATGGCCTTCTGCAGCCGGGGCTGTACGACCGCGTAGCCGAACACGCAAAGCGCTCCGGCCAGGATGCCGATCTGGAAGGCGCCGGCCGCGCTCACCAGGTTGCAGGTGGCGCCCACAGCCACGCCGCCCGCGAGCGAGGCATTGGCGATGTCCGCGAACGCGACCTTGCCCTTGCGAAGCAGGAAGCTCAGGAGGTAGGTCGCCAGGGTCGCTCCGCACAGCGCCAGGACGGTGTTGATCGCTGTCTTCGGCATCTGGTCAGGAGGCACAATCGCCGAGCAGAAGCTGGGCCAGAACACCCACAGCACCATGGAGCCGATCATCGAGAACCGATCCGAGTTCTCGTCAGACTCGACCGCCTTGTCCCGCTCGGGCTTGCGGGTCAACGCGATGGCGAGACCAATGCCGAAATAGGCACCGAAAGCGTGGATCACGATGGAGCCGGCAGAATCCACGAATCCCTTGGTCATGCCCAACCCGCCGTCGAGCACCATCCACTCGTTGACCATGTACGCCGGCACGAGCAGGGCCGCGAGGATCGCGTACTGGTAGACCCGGATGCGTCCCAGGACCGCACCCATGGCGATCAGCGCGGAAGCGCAGGCAAACTCGGCGAACAGCAGCGCCTTGATGCTGTCAGGCGCGATCGGCTCGTGAGACAGCACGCCCATCTGCCGCAGCAGCAGATAGGCAGGGATGCCGACGCCGACCACCAGGAAGGTGCCGGTCGTCGCGCCGTAGCCGTGCTTCTTGACGAAAGTCATCAGGAAGCCGAAGCCGACCAGGAGCATGGCCAGGATGTGGATGGAGAAGTTGTACTGCTCGACCTGACGCACCCCTTCTTCCAGGGGAGGTCCTCCCCAGGCATTGGAGGAAGCTGCCATCAGGACGATCAAGCTGGACACGAAGACCGCGACGCTTCTTGCCACGAGAGCATCAATCCTTTCCGCCAGAACTTGGCTGCGCCGGGTGAAGAGCGCGCTCGATCCACCCGAGCGACTTTCGATTACTGGGCGCGTGGATACGCGGCAAGCGGGGGTATCGCCCCTGCCATACGCGTAAATTTGCCCCATCCGCGCGGCGTGAAGCAGGCGCGTTCCAAGGCCGCAGATTCCTTCTGCAACCACGCCTGGATGGCCAAAAACGCCCACACAATCGTGAATGGTCAGCGTACGCGGGGCGCGCCCTTCTTGCCCCAACCCGGGGCTCGCTGTCGCCAGAACGCTGACAACGACAGGACGGCCGCTGCCCCGAAGAACAAGGTCAGGCATGCGGCGCTCCCACGATCCGAGACTACGCATGCCGCGGGCCCAGACAGCGCCAGCATCCATCCGTCGGCAAGCCTATTGCCGGCCATCTGCCAGCGCCGCACTCCCCACAGCGCGGTTCCGACCGCTCCGATCACCAGCAGGTCGACCTTGTGGCACTGGATCACCAGAAACGACCCGCACACCCCGGCCACCACCAGCTCGAGGGCGATCCACCAACGCGCATCCGGCGTCTCACGCTCCGGGAGCGCGACCGAAGCATGCTGCGCGAGCAGCAGGCAAACGAGAGCGACGATCAGGGCGAGAGCTGCGCGAAGGGGCGGCGGCCAGATCGCCCATGCGATCGCCACCGGAGCGGACAGCGCTACCCACGCACCAGGCGTGCGAGGCACCGAGGGCGGTCCGACAAGGGCGCTGTCACTCGTATGGCCTCGCATCCAGTCCTTGTCAGCCTCCTACTTTCCGCGCTCCCACGTGTGTCCGGCCGTGATCACGACTCCGAGCAGCGATGTGAACTGCGTCTTGCTGGCTCCGCCGTTGACCTCTTTGCGAAAAACCTCCTGGCTCGCGACGTCGACGCGGTTGTCCAACCGGACGATCATCCACTCCGAAGGTTTTGCTTCCAGGGTGAGGGTCCCGGTGTACAGCTTCAGGTCCGCAGGGCTGCCCTGCGCATCGACCGCGCCAGTCATCAGGCCGTCGTTGTCGCGAAAGAGCTCCCCACGCAGCGCCGCGGCCCAGGTGTCGCTGAACGCGAAGCGGCCCGCGAGGGCGGCTCCCATCCAGCGCGCGTTCTTCTGCGCGCCGGTCGCGTCGAGGATCTTCTCTATTGCATAGTCTCCATTGAGCGATAGCGCCAGGGCGTCGGTGGGGCTGGCGGTGAGCACCAGGTCGATCAGGTGACGCCACCTCTGGTTTGCGCCATTGTTCCGGTACGTGCCTGTCGTGGCCGCGGCATTCGCCACGCACCCGTGCGTCGCCGCGTCGTAGGCGAATCCGTCCCCGCACGAGATCGTCTCGTCCTGCTCAGGACCGCCCAGCCAGGTCACCGCCGCCCCGAACTTGCTCGAAGGGGTCAGTCCGATCTGCGCTCCGAGGGTCTTTCCCAGGTTGTTGTCCACGGTCCGGTTCCATCCATTGGCCACCATGATCTTGAACGTCAAGAGGTCGGTCGGCTGCCAGGTCGCGCGCAATCCAGTGTGGAACAGAGGTTGGCCGAGCCAGTAGAGCGCTCCACGGGTGTAATTCGGATTCTTGTGGCTGTCGGCCACCTCGGCGCCCACGATCGTGTCGAACTTGCCGAAGTCCAGGGTCAGCTGCTTGATCGGCTTCCACGTTCCGAAGGCCTGGCGAACGTTCTCCAGTCCGTGGTCCGCATCCGGGCCTGCAAAGACGCGTGCGGCCGGCCCGAACCGAAGGCTGAGCGTGCCGCCCACCGGACCGATCTCGTGCGCCACGTCGACGCCGACCCAGGCGAGCGCAAACCCGTTGTTGTTGTCGTAGGCGCGGAACGTGTTGCTGCCGGCTTGCGGCCTTGGCCTGTTGTAGTTGAAGCTGAAGTAGCCGTCCGCAAATCCCTCGAGCTTGAACAGGTCGTACCAGGGCTTGTCCGAAGCGGGCGCTGGAGCCGCCGCGGCAGGTGGCGGTGCGCTGGGCGCGGGCGCAGCTGCCTGAGGAGCGGACAGCGGCACGGGCGGTGGAACCGGTTGGGGCTGGGCCAGCGGTGTTGGTGGCGCGAGCGGCGGTTCCAGCGAAGCTGGAGGAGGCGGAGGAGGAGCCAGCGGCGGGAGCGGAGGCTGGCCTTCCGCAGGGGGCGCGGACGGAGCAGGGCCAGCGGGCGGGGGAACCTGCGCGCGAGCGGTGTTCACCCACGCTGCGCTGGCGCAGCCCAGGCAAAGAGAAAGGACGAGACAAGAGCGGCGACAATCGGTCATCTTCGGGCCTCCGGGATTCAACCACCGAGCTCGTAAGCGGACTCGCCGTGAACCGCTGCGTCAAGCCCCTTTTCCTCTGCCTCGGGCGGGACACGCACGGGCATGAACATGCTGATCACCTTGAGGATGACCATGGTCACCACGAATGCGTAGATGGTGCAGATCGCCACGCCGCCGACCTGGACGAGGAATTGATGGGTATCGCCCCGCAGCAGGCCGTTGACGCCGTCGGGGTTGGCAGTCTTGGAAGCGAAGATTCCCACGCAGATCGTTCCGAAGATGCCGCCCACGCCGTGCACGCCCCACACGTCGAGCGCGTCGTCCCAGTCCTTCTTCATGCGGAACTGGACTGCCCCATAGCAGATGAGGGAGGTGAGCACGCCGATGAGCGCAGCAGCCCAGGGCTCGACGTAGCCAGCGCACGGGGTGATGGTCGCGAGGCCGGCTACCGCGCCCGTGAGAGCGCCGACCATGGAGGGCTTCTTCTCCTTGTGCCAGGCCACGAAGAGCCAGGTGATCATGGCGGTGGAGCCGGCAATGTCGGTGTTGACGAACGCGGTGGCCGCAATGCCATTGGCGGCCAGGGCGCTGCCTGCATTGAATCCGAACCATCCGAACCACAGCAGCCCCGTGCCGAGCGCCACGAAGGTGATGTTGTGGGGAGCGACGTTCTCGCCCTTCTTGATCTGGCGCTTGCCCACGAAGAACACGGACGCGAGCGCTGCGACGCCCGCGGACACGTGGACCACGATGCCGCCGGCGAAGTCCACCAGCCCCCACTTGTGCATGAATCCGTTGGCGCCCCAGACCCAGTGGGCGAAGGGGCAGTAGATCAGCAGGCTCCAGGCCACCAGGAAGAACAGGTAGGCCTTGAAGTTCACGCGGTCGGCAAAGGCCCCGGTGATGAGCGCCGGGGTGATGATCGCGAACATCTCCTGGTATCCGAAAAAGGTCAGAAAGGGAATCGTGGGCCCATAGTCCGGATTCGGCGCGATCCCCACGTGCTTGAGCAGCGCGAAGTCCATGTTGCCGATGACGCCACCCACGGTCGGCCCGAACGCCAGGCTGAATCCGCCCAGGACCCAGACCGCGGTGACCACGCCCATGGCGATGAAGCTCTGCATCATGATGGCGAGCACGTTCTTGCGACGGACCAGGCCGCCATAGAAGAACGCCAGGCCTGGGGTCATGAACGCCACAAGGGCGCCAGCGATGAGGACGAACGCGGTATCGCCCGAGTTGATTTTGTCCATGGGTCCGCTCCTTGCCGCAGTCAGTGGAGAAACGCCTCAGATCGTCATCGTCAGCATGGGAGTAAATTCCCCATGCAGGTGGGGCGAAATACCACCGACTCTTCTGCGGGGTCAAGCGACGTTTGAGCACAAAATCAGCGCAAAAAGGCCAGCATCGGACGCACTTCACGGAAGGGGGAGTGATTCGTTGGGTAATATGTTCCCAGTCGCTTGGCCAATAATCCCCTGCCAGCGCGCCTTTGGCGCTGTAGAATTCGCACGTCTGCCTGGTGCGATCCTCCGCTCCCCATGGGCCAGAGATTCCCAGGCCAGGAGCCCGCCTACCCCATGTGGCTGACCCGATTGCGACCCGCTGACCGCGGCACCGATCGCCAACAACCGCTTCGGTCGCCTGCCAGGCCGAGACTGCGATGAAGACGGACCGCGCGCAGCGCGCCAGGACCCTGGTCCAGTGGCTGTTCCTGCCCTGCATCGCGGTGATGAACCGCCTGAGCTTCGGCCGCAAATTCGTCTTGATCGGCCTGCTCGTCTCCATCCCGCTCGCTCTGCTGGCGTGGCTGCAGTTCTCGAACGCCACGCGCGCCATCGAGTTCAACGGCCGCGAGCGCGATGGAATCGCCTACATCCAGCCTGCCCGCGACCTCCTGTTGTGGATGGCGCGTCACCGAATCCTGTCCGACGCCGTTGCGGCAGGGGTTCCGTCGAGACGAGTGCAAGCCGAGCGTGCCGCCTCCGAGGTGGATCGCGCCATGATCGTGCTGACCCAGGCAGACGGCCGCTTCGGCTCCTGGCTTCGCACCACGCAGGCCCTCGACGAGGTGCGGCAGCGATGGGCGCGGCTACGCAACGAGAGGACCGAGGACGGCCCGCTGCAGGACCGGGAGCACGTCGTGATGATCGAGCAGCTCGTGTTCCTGATCTCGCACACGGCTGGGAACCGCTCGAATCTGATCCTGGATCCAGATCTGGATAGCTACTGGTTGATGGACGCGTTCGTGATCAAGCTGCCGCACCTGGCTGCAACGGTCACGGACGTCTGCGCTGCGGCTCTGCTGCCGGGCGGCGAGTCGCCTATCGAGCGCACGGCCGCGCTCGCCTCGGGGTACCGTCAGTCGCTCGCCACCAGCAGCGACCTGGCGAGCATCAGCCTGCGAACCGCCTTCGACGAGACCGCGAGCTTCGGCAAGAGCGAAACGATCCGCGACCTCGACCGGCCCATGCAGGACGTCGTGGGCGCGGTCGGCATGCAAGCCGACTACGTCCGGTCAGTGCTCAGCGCGCCCGCAGGGTCCGCCCGCGACCGCGAGCCGCTGATCGATCTCACGCTCACGGCCTTGGATCGGATCGACGCGCTTTCAGCGCGGGTCGGCCCGGAGCTCGACAAGCTGGTTGCGGCGCGCCAGGACCGGTACCGCACGCAGCGCAGGCACGGCTCGCTGGCAGCGATCGCGGCGGCCGCGCTCCTTGGCTATCTGCTCATCGGCTTGTGGATGTCGGTCCGCTCCTCGGTGGACGCGCTTTCCTCGGAGGAGTTCACGGCGCCGAGCCGCGACGAGCTGGGCCAGATCGCCTCGGCATATACGCGTGCGAGGGGCGAGAAGACGATTCTGCAACAGCAGCTGGTGCACGCCGATCGCCTGGCGACCATCGGAAAGCTCGCCGCAGGAACGGCACACGAGCTCAACGAGCCGCTGGGCGCGATTCTCGGCTTCTCCCAGCTCGCGCTCAAGGAGCCGGACCTGCAGGAGCAGACACGCTCGGACCTCGCGCGCATCGAGCGCGCCGCCCTGCATGCGCGCGAGGTGATTCGCAAGCTCATGCTCTTTGCGCGCCAGACGGTGCCGCACAAGTCCCGGGTACGCCTCAACCCGATCGTGATCGAGGGGCTGGACCTGGTGCAAGTGCGCGCCGACGAGCAGGGCGTGCAGATCGAGCGTCAGCTTCCTCCCGACCTCGCCGAGATCATCGCCGACCCTGCGCACGTGCGGCAGGTCGTGATCAACCTCACGGTCAACGCGATCCAGGCCAGCCATGCCGGCGGTACGGTGCGGGTCATCACGCGAAACGGATCGGGCGTGGTGGAGTTGACCATCGACGACGAAGGTGTGGGGATGAACGAGGAGACGCTCAAGAACCTCTTCGTCCCGTTCTACACGACCAAGGACGTGGGACAGGGGACCGGTCTGGGGCTCTCGGTCGTCCACGGGATCGTGACGTCGCACGGTGGCAGCATTGACGTGGAGAGCGAGCCGGGTCGTGGCACGCGGGTGAAGCTGCGTCTGCCGCAAGCCCATTCGGCTGCTCCCGCAGCGTCGTGAAGCCCCGGGCTCTCCTCAGAACGTAGGAAGGTCGCTCGTGGTGTCTCCGCCGGCTGCGGTGAGGTTCGTGCCGCTCTGCCACGTCGTTTCGTCCAACAGCCACTTGTACTCGAACGGCGCTCCCTTCGGCAGCTCGGTCATCACGAGCTTGGACACGCCGCCCACGGACGCAGCAGGCCAACCTTGGGCCCATGTCAGCGGCAGCGCGCTGCCCCGGATGGAAAGGTGGCTGCCCGAGGGACCGGACACCGACGTCGCAAGCCGCGTGACCACCACCGGCTCGCCCGCACCGGATGCGAATCTCACCATCACCCCGTGATGATCCGAGACCACAGGCCATGGATTGCCGTCAAAGATCGAGTGCGCTTCGATCAGCGACAGCGGCGCCCCGCGATGGGCCAGGATGTGATCGATGCGCGTGCTGTCGAGCGCATCGGTCAGATCGCGAAAGCCGAAGCCGAGCAGCGCAGCGTGCGTGGGCGACCCTTCCTGGGCGTTGAAGTCCCCGGCAACGAGCACGCCGAACGATGGATCGGCCTGCGCCAGGGTCCAGGCCGCCGTCTCGCGCGCCTGCCATTGGCTGGCCCCGGGGTCCCCGACTTCGAAGTGCACGGACCAGAGCCTCAGGCCTCCGAGGCTGGGCGCAAGGGTTGCTCCGAGGGCGACCCTGCGAAGGGCTCCCTGGTGCCAGAACTCCAGCTCCTGGACGTCGGTGAGCGACTCACGTGCGAGGATCCCAACCCCTTCCTGCGCCTCGTCTGGCGTCCCCTGCCACGCAACATGGGACAGGGCAAAAGCATGCTTCCAGCTGACCCCGGTTGCTGCCTGCAACGCGTCCCGCAGCATCTCCATGGCGACCTGGTTCGACGTCGAGCACGCCTCCTGCACTGCGATCGCAACCACGTTCTCGGCATTCACGGCGGCTGCGATCGCCGCAAAGCGCTCCTCATGGGTCGAGAACCCCGTGCCCTCGAGCTTCAGACAATGCAGATTGATGGACAGCAGCGCAGGGGCTGGCGCCGCTGCGTCCTCGGAGACGACGTCGATCGGGGCCTCGGGCGAGGTGTCCGCCTGCGCTTCCAGATCCTGCGAGGAATCCCCGATTGCATCTGTCGAAGCCTCGGCTTGCGCGGAGCCAGCCTCCGCAGAATCCGGACTACCATCCAAAAAAGGAGCGTCCACGGGCGCAGCGCTCCCCCCTGTGCATGCAACGACGAGACTGGCCATGAGGCCCAGCAGCCCTGCGCGCGATCGCCTGTTGCGAGAGGAATCCACGGCCCACCTCCGGGCTGCTGCATCGCGATGAGGCATCGGGCGATCTTGTCCGGTGGGCCGCGGGATCGCAAGAGGCGCGCGGGTCGCTATTCCCTTGCCTCGGGTCTGGGTCTACCATCGTGCAATCGGGGATCGTGAGAAGCCGGTCCGACCCGCGATGGGTTCTTGATGGAAGGGAGTGGGGCAATGATCAAGAGACGTTGGGGTGTGCTTCGGATTTGGCCAGTCGCGCTGACGGCGGCCATGGGATGCGTTTCGATCGCTGCGTGCAGCGGCTCCGACGACGTGTCATTGTCTCCTCCTGTCGATCAGCCTGACGGGGGTGACGCGAAGATCGATGGGCAGGGAGGCCTCGGGGGATCCGGCGGCAAGGACAGCGGCACCGCAGGCAAGGATGGTGGCAGCGGCGGCCAGGACGCGGGCAAGGGCGGCGGCTCAGGCACGGGCGGAGCAGGAAAAGGCGGGGCCGCGGGCACAGGTGGCGGCGGAGGCACGGCCGGAGGCGATGCCGCTGCAGGAAGCGGAGGCGACGCGGACACCGATGCCTCGCCCCTGTGCGGCAATTCCACGGTCGACGCCGGGGAAGAGTGCGATGACGGCAACGACATCGACACCGACGCATGCTTGAGCACGTGCAAGAGCGCATTCTGCGGTGACACCAAGGTGTGGACCGGGCACGAGGAGTGCGACGACGGCAACACGGTCGATACGGATGACTGCCTGAACGACTGCAAGCAGGCCGCGTGCGGTGACGGGAAGATCTGGACCGGCCACGAGCAGTGCGACGACGGGGCGAACAACAGCGACACGCTCGCCAATGCGTGCCGCACGAATTGCGAGCCTGCCCACTGCGGCGATGGCGTCCAGGACACGGGCGAAGCGTGCGATGACGGAAACACGATCGACAACGACGCGTGCAAGAACAACTGCTCGCTGCCGACCTGTGGCGACGGCACGATGCAGACGGGGGAGGCCTGCGACGACGGGAACACGTCCAACACCGACGATTGCTTGAACACGTGCGTGGTGGCCTCGTGCGGCGACTCGTTCGTGTGGGCGGGCCACGAAGATTGCGACATGGATGCACCCAAGAGCTGCACCACGACGTGCAACTCCACAGGCACGCAAGCGTGCCTCGGGTCGTGCCAGTGGGGCCCTTGCACGCCCCCTGTCGAGACCTGCGACGGCGTGGACAACGACTGCGACGGCACCGCGGACAATGGATTCGCGTGCGTCGCCGGTGCCACCGTGCCTTGCACCACGACGTGCGCCACCCAGGGAACCGGCGCATGCACCTCGCAATGCGCGGTCCCGACCGGCTCGGCCTGCAATCCCCCCGTGGAGGTGTGCAACGGCACGGACGACGACTGCGACGGCACGCCGGACGACGGATTTGCCTGCGCAGCAGGGGCCACTACGACGTGCACCACGACGTGCAACTCGACCGGCTCCGGGTCGTGCAGCGCCAACTGCACGGTGCCGGCGGCCGGCCAGTGCACTCCGCCGGCCGAGGTGTGCAACGGGCTCGACGACGACTGCAACGGGGCTGCGGACAACGGGTTCGCCTGCGTGCAGGGGCAGTCGGTCAGCTGCACGACCTCCTGTGGCACGACAGGATCCGGACCGTGCACGAACACATGCGAGCTGCCTTCGGGAAGCGCCTGCAGCCCGCCGACAGAATCCTGCAACGGGAAGGACGACGACTGCGACGGAGCGATCGACGACGGGTTCGCCTGTGCGCAAGGGGCGACGGTGCCGTGCACGACGACGTGCAACTCGACCGGTACCGGTGTCTGCACTGCGAACTGCACAGTCCCGAATCCTGCGAGCTGCACACCGCCGGGGGAGGCCTGCAACGGCGTCGACGACGACTGCGACGGATCGATCGACGAGGACCAGGCCTGCGTGCCGGGCACCACGGTCTCGTGCCTGACCTCCTGCAGCTCGACCGGCACCGGAATCTGCACGCAGCAGTGCTCCTTGCCCACGGGCAACGCTTGCACGCCGCCTGCCGAGACGTGCAACGGCAAGGACGACGACTGCGTCAGCGGCTGCGACAACGGCTTCTCCTGCTGCCTGGGGAGCCAGGTTGCCTGCACCACGACCTGCGGCTCCACGGGCCTGGGTGCGTGCACGGCACTGTGCGGGATTCCGACCGGCAATGCATGCGTCCCGCCGGCTGAGATCTGCAATGGCAAGGACGACGACTGTGTGAGCGGCTGCGACAACGGGTTCCCCTGCTGCGCTGGCGCCCCGGTCGCCTGCACGACGACGTGTGCGTCGACGGGAACCGGAACCTGCACGAGCGGCTGCGCGATTCCGACCGGCTCATCGTGCACGCCTCCGGCCGAGACGTGCAATGGCAAGGATGACGACTGCAACGGCGCGCCCGACAACGGATTCCAGTGCGTGCTCGGTGCCACGCAGCCCTGCCAGATCGGAGTGTGCTCCGGAACGCAGACGTGCGTGGGGCCAGGGTGCACCTGGGGCGCGTGCAACTTCGGGGTTGCGCCCACGAACGATTCCTGCACGTCGCCGATCCAGATTCCGGAGATCAGCGGGGGCGGGACGTTCACCGGCTCGACTTGCCCCGCCACGAACAACTACACAGCGAGCTGCGGCGGATCCGCTGCCTCGGCGGACGTGGTCTACAAGCTGACATTGGCGGCGCGAAGCTACGTCTTGATCGACACGGTGGGCAGCAACTTCGACGCAGTGCTGCACTTGCACCGGGCCAACGCATGCGACGGGTCGTCTCTGACGGAGGTCGCGTGCGACGACAACACCGCGGGTGGCAGCCCGCCGCAAGCCCGGATCGCCAACACGTTCGATGCGGGCACGTACTGGCTCGTGGTAGACGGAGCAGGCGCGGGTAGCCGCGGGTCGTTCGCACTCAACGTCTTCACAGCTCCAGCTCCAGGCAACGACACCTGCGCGGCCGCGATCGACATCTCGGCCGGCGGCACGTTCACCGGAGATACGAGCTTCGCGGGCGACGACAACCTGCCCGCCAATTGCATCCCGGCACCGGCCAACGGTGGTGGAGATGTCTGGTACACCTTCACGCTCAAGGAGCAGAGCGTGGTGTATCTCGACACGCAGGATGGTGGCAGCTGGAACACGCTCCTGCAGATCCGGGCCGGCAACTGCTCGGGTGCAACGACTGCTTGCAACAACGACGCGTGCGCATCGGTTCGATCGCAATACGCAGGCGTGCTGGCTGCGGGAACGTACTACGTCGCAGTCGACGGTGCCGCAGCGGACCAGCGCGGACCTTTCACGCTGACCGCGCAGTTCGCACCCACTGCGGCGTGTGGTGCCCCAGTGCCATCCGCGATGGCGAATGGAGCGAACTGGATCAACACGACCGCAGCGGGCGACGAGATGAACCCGAGCTGTCCGATGCCGATGGACGGACCGGACGTCGTGCGCTACATCGCGGCGTGCGGCCCCAGGAAGGTGACCTTCAGCTCCTGCAACGGGAACACCGCCTTCAACTCGGTGCTGGCGATCAAGGTCGGCTCCTGCGCGGCCCCGGATCTCATGTGCGCCAATGACGTGGCCTGCATGATGGCCGGCCGCGAATCGATGACCGTGGACATCCCCAAGGGGCTGAGCTTCTTCTACGTCGACGGCGTGGGCAACCAGCAAGGCCAGGCACGCATCGACGTGTCCGGTCTGTAGCAGCGCCCTTTCTCCCCTCCCTTCGCGACTCCCATCCACATCCGACCGCTTCCCACCTTGCCTTGGCCGTCCGACAGCACCATGGGCTGGCCATGATTCTGCGCGCGCTGACGGCTGCGGCATGGGCGGTGGCAACAATGTCCGTATTGATGGGCTGCTCGTCCTCTGCGCCATCCCCGGAAGCGATCGGCGGCGGCGACAGCGCAGCCGGGGGCGCCGACAGCGGCGATAGCGGGGCCGGAGGCAGCGACAGCGGCGACAGCGCAGCGGGGGGCAGCGACAGCTCAGCGGGCGGCAGCGACAGCTCAGCGGGCGGCAGCGGCGGGGGCAGTGACAGTGCAGCGGGGGGCAGCGCAGGTGCGAGCGGATCGGACGGTGGCTCGGGTGATTCTGGTGTGCCCGACAAGCTGAGTGCCACCGGGCTCTATGCGGAGATCTCGCTGGGGACTCTTGCGCCGGGTGTTCAACCGTTTCATCCAGCCCACGCTCTGTGGACCGACGGCGCCACCAAGAAGCGCTGGGTGTACCTTCCCCCTGGCTCCAAGATCGACACCAGCGACATGGACTACTGGGTCTATCCGGTCGGCACCAAGCTCTGGAAGGAGTTCGTGCGCGACTCGAAGCGCGTGGAAACACGGCTGATCCAGAAGGACGAAGACGGCACGTGGTCCATGGTCGCCTATCAATGGAATGACGAGCAGAACGAAGCCACCGCGGTTGCCGATGGGGTGACGAATGCATCGGGAACACCCCATGACATCCCTGATCAGGCCGCGTGCAAGAACTGCCACAACAAGATGAAGGATCGGGCGCTCGGCTTCTCGGCGGTGCAGCTCTCCCACGTCGCAGCCGGGGAAGCGACGCTATCCTCGCTGATCGCGGAGGGCCGGCTGACCCACCCGCCAGCGGGCGACTTCACGCTTCCTGGGAGTGCCACGGATCAAGCAGCTCTGGGGTATCTCCACGCGAATTGCGGTCATTGCCACAACGAGACGTCGTTCCTCTGGGCCACGGTCAAGATGCAGCTCTGGCTCAAAGTTGGCGAGCTGAGCAGCGTCACGGGCAGCTCGACCTACACCACGACTGTGAATCAGGCGCCTACCGGGTTCACCCCGACGGGCGTGGCGCTGCGCATCTCCCCGGGACAGCCGGCGCTCAGCGACGTTCATGTGCGCATGAGCCAGCGGGGCACGCTTTTCCAGATGCCACCGGTCGGCAGCGAGCTGGTCGACGACGCAGGGATGTCAGCGGTCGATTCCTGGATCCTGGGGTTGTGATTGAAGGAGTTCCGGGGGGGTGGTGGCAGCAGCACACAATCCGCGCTCGTTTTCGGAGGCTCTGCGCTCTTCACGTTCCTTCCCTCCGAGCGTTGGTGGATTGCGTTCGGCCCCAGCGGCCTCGGCGCGATCGTTCCCGCCAGGGTGCCGACAGCTGAGATTGAGTCGTGAACAACGACAAGCTACCTTGCGGCTATGCCCCGCATGCTTCAGCTCGTGATCTCCGTGATCTCGTGCGCCCTTGTGCTGACCACATCCGCGACGAGCCAGGCTGATCTCGCTCCCTCTCCAGGCTTGCGTGCGGTGACCTACAAGCTCTCCCTGGAGAACCAGAGCGCCTTCCCGGACTGCCTGATCGTCGTGCCATCCTGCTATCCGGTCCGACCTGATGCTGACAGCGTGGCGCCCGTTCTGGAGGGCGAGCTCGGCTGCACCCCCTGGGGTCGCATCTTCGGAATGAAGAAGGCCGACTACGATGCCGCACGACCATCCTGGCAGACTCGCATGGATCCGCTCGCCAAGTTCGAGCAGGCGCCAGGCGTGATGAAGGCAACAGCAATGATTCTCGCACAGCGTGTCGTGCCCGAGGACCTCGACGTCGTTGCCATTCGCGACGTGCTCCGAATCGACCAGTGCGGGGAAGGCAAGCTGTCTGTCACCTACGTCAAGGCGATCTACACCCGAAAGGACGGCACGCAGATCGAGCAGGCTTGGACGACGAACGACCGTCGGCCCGACCCCTCGCTCGTGGTGCCACGTCTCACCGGCCGCGGCTGTGGCGGCTGCGCGTCGGTTGGCGAGCCTACGGGTCGGCTGTGGGGCCCGGCTGCCGGAGGGATCGCGCTGACGATCGCGCTGCGGCGGCGGCGGCGGCCAAGCTGATCGCTGCGGGCCAAGTCGGCCGCGAGGCCTGTCTGCCGCGTGACTCCAGCCGGAGGAAGGGCGGACTTGACGTGGCGCCGGCTGCATTTGAAGCTCTGCAGGGATGGACTACCAGGCCCTGCCGCCTTCACCCGAGCTGCGACGCTTCGTTCGTTGCTACTGGGCGGCATCCGACGTTGGGAGCAACGAAGCCCCTGCAGACACCGTAGTTCCGGACGGGTGTGCCGAGATCATCGTCAATGTCGGCGCCCCCATGGTCCAGGTCGAAGGCGATGCATCGCACACGCAGCCACGCATCCTGCTCGTGGGAGAGGTGCGGCAACCGGTCAAGGTCCGCCCTGCGGGCAACGTCGACCTCTTCGGGATTCGGCTCACTCCCGTGGGCCTGCGCACGCTGCTTCGAGTGCCTGCGTTCGAGCTGGTCGACCGCGCGTTCGATGTCATGGACGTCGCAGACCAGCGTCTTCGTACCGGGCTGCTGCGGCTGGGCTCAGCGCTCCCTCGGATGCGCCCGAAGCTTGCCGACGAGCTGCTGCTCGGGATGATCAGCTCGCATCGGCAGCTCGACACGCTCGTCTGGCGAGTGGCCGATACGATGGAGTCCTCGGACGGACGGTGCAACGTCTCGGAGCTCGCGGCCAAGGGGGGTATCACGGTCCGCCAGCTGGAGCGGCGGTTCCTGCTCCAGGTCGGCATTCCGCCGCGCGCCTTGATGAGCGTGCTGCGATTCCGTCGGGTGCTCGCCAGCCTCGACGCTCGCATGCCTGCCTGGGCGCATGTGGCCGCGTCGTGCGGATACCACGATCAATCCCACCTGATCCGGGACTTCAAGCGCTATACCGGTATGAGCCCGCGCGCTTTCCTGGGCGACGCCCACCCCTTCGGCGACCTGTTCCTGCCGGACCGATCCTGATGTCGCATTCGTACAATCCCGGGTGACTACACCGAAGTAGGTTCCGGGTCGAACTTCCGACCAGGAGAACCAAGATGAACCAGATCGCTTCGATTTCCGTGTACGTCCATGACCTCGGGGCTGCAAAGCGCTTCTACGTGGAGACGCTGGGCTTTGTCGTCGAAGAGACCATGGGAGACTATGGCTTCAAGCTGTCCCATCCCGGGGTATCGCTCGTAGTGCTCAGCGGGGGCAAGCGAGCCGAGCCCGGCTACCCCGCAGGGGTGGTGCTCGGAATCCCGGTCTCCAATGCAGAGCAGGCTGCGCAGCGTCTGCGCAAGGCCGGCGCCACGCTCGTGATTGGCTCCCCCGAGCCCTTCCCCCTCGGCCGCTTCATTGCTGCCGCGGACCCCAGCGGCAATGTGGTGGAGCTGCTCGAGCTGACCCAGCCCTGACCGACCCCTGCCTCCGAATCCGTCAGTCGCGCTTCTTGTGCATCAGCATCACGACCGTGATGACGACTGCCACGGGAACGGCCAGCACCAGCAGGGCGATGACTGCCAGGATGATCAGCTCCGACAAGCCGATGGAAGCCATGGATTCGGGTTACTGCGCTCCGGGCGGTGGCAGCCCCCACGGCTCGCCTGCTCGGAAGTAGACTTCCGGTGCGGATCGCGCCCACGCAACGAACCTGCGTATCCCTTCTTCCAGTCCCACCTGCGCTCGCCAGCCCAGCTCCCGGTACGCACGCTCCGCGGATGCAAACGTCAGCGGTACATCCCCCACCTGCACCGGCGCACGCTCGATGATCGCCTTCTTGCCCATCACGCGCTCGATCGTCTCCACGAGGTCGTTGACCGACGTGGGGTGACCGGCCCCGATGTTGTAGATCCGGTAGCCCGACGGGGCTCGCAGCGCTGCCTGGATTCCAGCCACCGTGTCGTCCACGTAGGTGAAGTCCCGCGCAAAGGTTCCGTCGCCGAACACCCGGATCGGCTTGTCTGCCATCATGGCCCTGACAAACCGGCTGATCGCGAGGTCCGGACGCTGCCGCGGACCGTAGACGGTGAAGAACCTGCACACGGTCACTGTCGCACCGTGCACCGACGCATGCGCTGCACCGAGCAACTCCATGGCTCTCTTGGTGGCCGCGTAGGGGCTCTGGGGCTCGCCCGACGCATGCTCCTCTACGAAGGGCGACGGCTGATCCTTGCCGTACACGCTGGAGGATCCGGCCAGGACCACTCTTGCTACCCCGTGGCGCGTGCAGCTTGTGAGCACCTTCTGGGTCGCTTCGATGTTCGCCCGCACGTAGAGCAGGGGACGCTCGATCGAAGGACGGACGCCTGCGTTGGCTGCGAGGTGGACCAAGGCTTCGGGCTTGAACTCGCCGATCGCCTCGTCGAGCGCCTCGCTCTCGCACAGATCCATCGCGCACAGCGTCAGCCGCGGGTGCGACAGCACATCCTTCAAGTTCGCGATTTTGATCGGCGCTGGATAGAACCGATCGAAGCTGTCGAGGCACAGCACGTCGTGCCCCTGCGCGAGCAGCTGCTCCGCCAGATGCGAGCCGATGAATCCTGCCCCACCGCTGATCGCAATGCGCATGCCTGAGCCTTACCTCAGCGCAGGCCACGCGTCATCCCTGCCTGTCCCGCGCGCGGTGGAATCCGCCGCCGGTCCGGGCCATAATGCTCGCTCCTTGTACGACACACGCGAGAGGTTCCCATGATCCATCGACGGCTTGCCCTTGTCGCCACGTGCACGATCGCCCTGCTGGTCGGAGGCTGCGGCAGCAGCTCGAGCGAGCCGACACCAGCTCCGGTGGGTGGCGACGACGCGGGCACCGATGCTGTGCTGCCCGAAGCGGGGAGCGACGTCACTCCGGAAGCGGCACCCGATGCTCCGGCGGGCATGAAGGTCGGCGAGGTGCTCGAGATCGCGCCCGGCTCGGACGGCACCCTGCAGGCGAGCATCCCTTCCTCTTCGGCCGATGAGTCGTACATCGCCATCCTGTACAGCGCGTCGTGGGCTCCCAACATGGACTACACCTACGAGGTCAAGCCCGCGACAGCCCAGTCGCGCAAGCGTTCTCCGGCGAAGCCGTCAACGTCGAGGCAGAGCGCCTTCCTGCACCGCGCACACGCTCCCTGGCTGTACGCGTCGTCCGTCACCCCGCCTCCACCGCCCCCGCCTTCACCCACGCCGGGCGTGCCGCCGAAGGTCGGCGATCACCACGCATTCAAGGTGATGAGCGCGGATTGGACCAAGGTGCTGGACATCGACGGCGAGTGCATCAAGGTCGGCACGTCTCTGGCGATCTGGCTCGACAAGACCACCACGGATCCAGCGCAGGCCACGGTGGATCCTGCCAAGCTCAACGACATCGTGGCCGGATTCGAGGGCACGGTTCTCCCACGGCACCACAAGTTCTTCGGGCAGGAGTCGGACGTCGATCAGGACGGGCTCATCCACGTCCTGTACACGCCCGTCATGGAGCAAGGCGTGGTCGCCTACTTCTCACCCTGCGATCTCGCGAACATCGTGGGCTGCGCAGCCAAGAACAACATGGAGCTCATCTACGCCAACCCGCCGGATCTGATCGGCAGCCCCATGATGTCCAGCGTGTCGTCGATCCTGGAGACGCTCGCCCACGAGAGCCAGCACGCGATCTACTTCCATCGCAAGCACATGCTCAACTCGCAGGTGTCAGCCAGCGAGAATCCCTACGTGGGAGAAGCGCTCGCCGGCATGGCCGAGGATCTGTCGGGCTACGGCAATGGCACGTTCTTCGTGTGGATGTCAGCGCTCGACGCCATGAACGAGGTCAGCGGACCGGACCTGCTCGACTCGTCGATCGACAGCTACGACAAGACCCGCGACGGCACCCTGCGGGGCGCAGGCTATCTGCTGTATCGCTACCTCTACGATCAGGCCGGCGCCAACGAGTTCGCCAAGGGCAACGTCATCACGGACAAAGGCGGGGTCCAGTGGATGAACTCGCTCACCGACTCGATCGAGCTCGGCCAGGAGAACATCGAGAAGGTCAGCGGACGCCCCATCCTCGATCTCTTGTTCGACTGGTACACTGCCATCCTGCTCACGAATCGTCCAGGCCCGGGCGGCCAGCCCCTCAACACGGAGCCGAAGTACAACTACCTGCCTGTGGCGTGGGACCCGGACACCAAGTCGTCGACCGGCAAGGACGAGCGCCACGGCGTGGACCCCTACGGTCAGAATCCGATGAATCCCAACACGCCGTTGACCGGGCCCACCATCAACGAGGTCGCGGATGCGAGTGGCTCCATCCGGGCGGGTGGCGTCGAGTACCTGCGCTTCGCGGGCTCAGCCTCGGGCGCCCTGAAGTTCAGCATCCAGGGGCTCACTGGATCCAACCTGCGCCTACGCATCGTGCGGGAGAAGTAGTGTGCCGCTACCGGGATCCGCTGCCCCGAACGCATTCGGCCCCCGGTGGGCGCTGCAACGGATCCCCCTACGCACTTCGGGCACAGGGTACTAGTAGCCCGCAGCTCGAAGCCTGCAGCCTTTCTTGGGGATCACTCGCCGGCGGGCTGAATCTTGTCGCGGCTGACCAGGGCCCAACGCGTTCCCTCGTTGCTCCAGGTCTGCGCTGCTTCGTCGTGCGTCCACTGCATCACCTGCACGCGTGCGTTCGGATCGACCGGCTTGGGTGGCGCAGGCAGGAGCGCCGCGTACCCGAGCAAGGCCACGTGCAGCACGGCTGAAACCGTCAGGATGATCGGCGCCAGCAAGCTCTTCTTTTCGGGCTGGCTGGCCTCGTTGCGCTGGGTGGCTGTTCGCATGGGCTTTCTCCTTGCCTCTTGCGGACAACCCCCTGTCCAAGAAAGTTCCCGGCTGGCTGCGATCAACGCGAGCGGTTCAGGAACGACGCCATGGCAGCCCGGTGATCCGGCCCGTTCCACAGCGAGGAGAATACCTGCGCCTCCTTCGCGAACGCGTCGGCGCGGCGGGCTTCTCTCGTTTCGCGCAGCGCGCGCTTGCACCCGGCAACGGCAGCGCGGGGTTGACGCGCGATCATTCGCGTCCATTCCAGGGCGCGATCGAGACAGGCTCCGGACGGCACCTCGAGGTTGACCAGGTTCCACTCTGCGGCCTGACGGGCGCTGATCGCTTCGCCGAGGAGCATCAGCTGCGAGGCGCGCATGGGACCCACGCGCTCGATGAGGCGGATCGCGCCGCCCCAGGCGCTCGACAGGCCCACGGCCGCCTGGCGGAACGACAGTGTCGCATCGGTCTCCATCAGCGCGAGATCGCACGCGAGGATCAGCTCGCACCCACCGCCGTAGGCAGCACCCTGCACCGCAGCGATCACAGGCACGTCGCATCGCTCGATCGACAGCAGCGACGTGCCCATGGCGATCACCTCTTGCACGCCGGTCGGCGACTGCATCAGCTCGGCGAACTCGCGCAGATCGCCGCCTGCCACGAACACGTCGTCTACCGCGGTGAGGATCACGGCGCGCACCGAGGGCTCTGCGCTCGCACGATCGATCGACTCTTGCAGCGTGCGGACCAACGCGCGCGAAAGGGCGTTCTTGGCTTCAGGGCGATCGAAGGTGATGACGACGGCGTCGCCGTTTTGCGCTACCCGAAGGCCGGGACAGGTCACAGCGCTCCGCGCAGGCGCGCGGTCCTGCGCTCCTGATCCACGGCCGGATCGCGCTGGCGCTTCCACTTGCGACGGGCGAGGAACTTCTCTGCGCACTCGATGATCCTGCGTGCGACGTCGACGCCGCTCGCGCGCTCGATCCCTTCGAGGCCGGGCGAGCTGTTGATCTCGAGGACCTTGGGTCCGGAGCGCGTCTCGACCATGTCGACGCCAGCGATCTCGAGGGACATCGCCTTGGCGGCAGCGATGGCGCACACGCGGTAGGAAGGCTTGAGCGGGATGCCCACGCCGAAGCCGCCGCGATGCAGGTTCGAGCGGAACTCGCCAGCCTTGGCCGTGCGACGCATCGCAGCCACGACTCGTCCTCCTACGACGATCGCGCGCACGTCGCGCCCCTTGGACTCGCGGATGTACTCCTGCAGGATGATGTCCTGCCCCATGGCCCACAGGGTCTCGAGCAGCGACGCAACCGCCTGCGGCGTCTCGGCGATCATCGTGCCGATGCCCTGGCTGCCTTGCTGCAGCTTGACGATGGCAGGGCAGCCACCGACGAGCTGAAGCGACTCGGGCACAGCAGAGGGCGAGCGCGCGCAGACGGTGGTGGGCACGCTGATGCTCTTGCGGGACAGCAGCTGCAGGGCGCGAAGCTTGTCGCGGCTGCGGCTGATCGCGACAGCGCCGTTGAGCACTGGCACGCCCATCAGCTCGAACTGACGCACCACGGTCAGGCCGTAGTTGCTGATGGACGCTCCGATGCGCGGGATCACGAGATCGACGCGGGGCATGTCCGAGCCTGTGAGAAACAGCGCTGGGCGCCCGCTTCGAACGACGATCTGGACCTCGAGCGGATCGATGACGGCGACTTCGTGACCGCGTGCGCGCGCAGCCAACGTCAGACGGCTGGTGCTGTAGAGCGAAGGACTCCGCGACAGGATGATGATGCGCATGTTCTTGCCGAAACCTGACACACGAACGACCCGATGGGGGCGTTGGATCGTCGAGGGTTTTCCGAATTCGACGCGGGTGCAACCTGGATCGTGCACCCGGCATCCGAGCCGTGGGGGTGGCCCCGAACGCCTTGAACGAAAGAATCCAGATCGCTGCCATCCTGCCGTACGATTGCCGCTCGTCAAGGTGGCTCGAATATTGACAACCGGATCCGACGCGTTTCGGACTTTGCCCAGGGGGTGCCTGTGTTCCAGCCTTTCACTGAAGACCACGAGCATTTTCGCAAGACGGTGCGGGACTTCGCAGACAAGGAGCTGTTGCCGCACGCCGAGGAGTGGGAAAACGACGAGCTGTTCCCGGACTCGGTGTTCAAGCGCGCGGGCGAGCTGGGCATCCTGGGCGCCCACTACCCCGAGGACAAAGGCGGATCCGGCGGGGATTACTGGTTCAGCGTCGTCAAAGCCCAGGAATTACCCCGCTGCCAGATGGCTGGCACCACCATGGGCCTGCTGGTCCAGAGCGACATGGCCACCCCGGTCATCGCCGACATCGGAACACGCGAGCAGATCGATGAGTTCCTCGTGCCTGCCTTGACAGGCGACCGGATCGCAGCCCTGGGCGTCACCGAGCCCGGCGCTGGCAGTGACGTCGCTGCGATCCGGACCGTGGCTCGTCGCGACGGCTCGGACTTCGTCATCAACGGCTCGAAGACCTACATCACCAACGGTACGCGCGCGAGCTTCGTGACCCTGCTCGCCAAGACCAATCCGGATGGCGGCGCTCACGGCTGCTCGTTCTTCCTGGTGCCCACGAGCAGCCCGGGCTTCCACGTGTCGCGCAAGCTCCACAAGCTGGGGAACTTCAGCTCGGACACGGCCGAGCTGTTCCTGGAGGACGTACGCATCCCGTCGCGGTACCTGCTCGGCCAGGAGAATCAGGCCTTCATCTACCTGATGCAGAACTTCCAGACCGAGCGGCTCATCGCGTGCGTGAGCACCCTGGCCGGTTGCGAGCTGGCTTTGAAGGACGCGGTCGACTGGGCTCGGGATCGCGTCGCATTCGGCAAGCCGCTGATCAAGCGCGAGTACTGGCAGCACAAGCTGGTGGACCTGTACACCAAGGTCGAAGCGGGCAAAGCCCTGACCGATCGCTGCGTCGACCTGTACAACGACCAGCGCTACGTCAGGAAAGGCCCCCTTTCGTTCGAGCTGGTCAAGCTGATCTCCATGGCCAAGGTATTCGTGGGGGAGCTGAGCAGCGAGGTCATGGATCAGTGCCTGCAGCTGCACGGCGGTGCGGGATACATGGACGAATACCGCATCTCCCGCGCGTGGCGCGATCAGCGTCTCATCCGAATCGGTGGAGGCACGACCGAAACGCTGCGCTACTACATCGCCAAGCTCATGGGGTTTTGATATTCAC
Source organism: Deltaproteobacteria bacterium (assembly GCA_016218915.1). Taxonomy (GTDB): domain Bacteria; phylum Myxococcota_A; class Polyangia; order Polyangiales; family Polyangiaceae; genus JACRCQ01. The sequence goes on along the minus strand of JACRCQ010000072.1, from coordinate 257,881 downwards.
CATCCATGGCTGACCCCACCCAGCCGTATGCTCCCGCGCCAGCCGCGACCGCAGCTGCTCCTGCAGCCCCGCGCCCGCCCAGGCTCTCCAAGTTCCGAGCTGGCCTGAAAGGACCGTTTCACGGCCTTTCGTTCATCCTGCGGAATCCCCAGCTCTGGGTCTTTGCGATGATCCCGGTGGCCGCTGCCCTCGTGGTGTTCTTCGGCCTCAGCACCTTGTCGTTTGTCTTCCTGCCCAGGTTGATCGAATGGATCGTCGGCACTGGTACCGCCTGGTACGCGGTCGCAGGCGTGATCGTGCTCAAGGTGCTCGCGGTCGGCACGGCGTTCCTGCTGTCGTTGCTGATCGCGTTGGGTCTTGCACAGCCGCTGTCCGGTCCTGCGCTCGAGCGGCTCGTGCGCGCCATGGAGCGCGACGTCGGCGCACCGGATCACCCCAAGGTTCCGTTCTGGAAGGAAGTGGCGCGTTCCGCGGCCGCAGCGTTCTGGACGATCGTTCCGGTGATCCCAGTCCTGACGCTGCTGTTCATCGTGGATCTTTTCGTGCCCTTCTCCTGGATCGTGACCATCCCGCTCAAGATCATCATCACCGGTCTCGCGATCACCTGGGACCTGCTCGACTACCCGTTCAGCGTGCGCGGCTGGCGGCTGGGGCTTCGCGCAGACTGGATGAAGGACAACTTCGGCGCTGCACTCGGCTTCGCCATCTCACTGGGAGCCCTGTGCCTGCTGCCGTGCGTGCACCTGCTGCTGCTGCCCGCAGGCGCGGTGGGAGCGACCTGGCTGATCAACCACCTCGAAGGGGCAGACGACAAGCGCCTTCGCCCTGCGCTCAAACCGCCCTATGGCGATCCCCCTGCCCTGCCGGGTTGAGCCAGGACGGCCAACAGGCGTAAGGTAGGCCCCGGGAAAGGCGCTGCGCGCCCTGACTGGAGAACCGGATGTCCGTGGCTCTGACCAACCGACGCGCGATGATCGCAAGAGCGCTCTTGGCCTCAGGGCTGGTGGTCTTGACGTCGCTGTCCGCTGCGGCGCAGCAACCCGCCGGCAGCGCGACTCCCACACCTGCGAAGCCTGCGCCGACCGCACCTGCAAAGCCTGCTCCTGCCGCACCTGCGAAGCCTGCGCCTGCAAAGCCAGCGACTGCGAATCCCACGCCGGCCGCACCTGCAAAGCCTGCTCCTGCCGCACCTGCGAAGCCTGCGCCTGCAAAGCCAGCGACTGCGAATCCCACGCCGGCCGCACCTGCGAAACCTGCTCCTGGAAAGCCTGCGCCTGGGAAGGCTGTGCCCGCCAAGCCTGCGCCTGCAAAACCCGGTACCGGAAAGCCGGGGCCGGCAGTGCCTGCTCCTGGCGAGGGCGAAGAAGATGAGGCCGCGCCGGTCCAACCTGCGGAGCCACTCACGCCACCTCCTCCGCGATCGCCGCCGATCCTGATCGCGGCACCTGCCGAGGTTCCCCCCTCTGGCCTCCGAATCCACACGGTCGCCATCGCGCTGACCGTGCGCGAAGGAGAAGATGTCGCGCAACAGATGATCGGCATTGCCCGCGAGCTGGGCGGCTCGATCGTCTCCTGCTCACCTGATGCCTGCACGATGAAGGTCCCTGTGGGCAGCCTCGACAATGCATTTCGTCGAATCGCCGTGCTCGGCCGGGCGGACAGCCCCAACCTCGGTGTACAGGATGTGACCGAACGCTACGTGGATCTCGTGTCGAGGCTCGCGGCGATCCGCCGTACGCTCGATGACATCAGGACCGCAGAGGAGCGACCAGGCACGGTGTCTGGAAGGCTCGAGCTGCAGCACGATCGCGAGCGGCTCCTGGCAGAGGTCTCCGGGCTGCAGAACGAGGCGCGACGTCTGCAAAGCGAAGCCAAGGTCGCCACCTTGTCGATACGCGTGGAGCATCCGCTCCGGGCACGCACCGAGAACATCGAGTTCCGTCTCCCCATCCGCTGGCTGGACAAGCTCGGCTATCCGCACCTGATCGATCCGCCGCGGGAGTACGAGCGCAGCCGAAGTGCCATGGACGGCAGGATCTTTCTCGGGATCGGGGCGCCTGGGAATCGGGACAAGCTCGATGCTGCGGCGACGTCGTACGTGGGCGGCCACATCCGGGGCGGCGAGAGCATGAGGGGGAGCGTGATCGGCTGGACGCTCGGGCTGGACTTTGAGCTCGGCGCCGGGTTCGGTTCCGGATTCCTCTACGGAACGCGGCTGTTGTGGGGACCCAGCCTGTTTCTCGGCAACCGCACGGTCATCGCGCTCCGGGGAGGCATCGGCGCAGACGGCATCAAGGGCGGTGCGGTTCCGGGTGCGGGGGAGCTTCCGATCGAGCTTTCGATCACCACGGACCTCGGGCGCTACATGCGCATGAACGTGTACAGCCGTCCCCAGTGGGTGTTCGGCCGCGAGTCGCGCAACGATGGCTCGAAGCACGTTCCCTTTGGCGACGAGTGGCTCAACGGCGGATGGCTCGCGTTCGGGCGCAGGTCTCTGAGTGGCGAGAGCAGCGGCCTGATGCTCGGCTTCGACTGGCAGGAGCTGCGCGGCACGAGCATGTACACTGGCATGGTCGGCTACCACGCCTGCTTCTTCGAGAAACCGAACTGAGCGACGGCGAGGTTGGAGCCACTGGCCACCTCGCCCGGGCTGCTCAAGGATCGCGATCACTTCCCCACGCTTCGAGGAATGACCATGCGCCTGCTGTTCGTGATGGACCCGATCGAGACGATGCTGCCCGACAAGGACACGACGTTCGCCTTGATGCGCGCGGCCCAGGCTGCAGGACATCAGAACCTGCACTGTCTGGTGCGCGACCTTTGGGTCGAGCAGGGACGGGTCCACGCGCGGGTGACCACGACCGCGGTCTGTGCGGAGCCGCCCTACGCGGTCCACGGCGATCGCTTCGAGGTTGCCCTCGGCCAGGTCGATGCTGTGCTCGTTCGCAAGGATCCGCCCTTTGATGCGGCGTACCTTCACTGCACGCAGATGCTCGAGTGCGAGCGCGGACGCACGTTGATCGTCAACGATCCGCGGGGCTTGCGCGATGCCAACGAGAAGCTGTGCGCGCTTCTGTTTCCGGAATGGACCCCGCGCACGATCGTGTCGTCGGATCGCACTCGAATTCGCGCGTTCGTGGACTCGGTGGGCGGCCTCGGGATCATCAAGCCGCTCGATGGCGCGGGCGGGCGAGGTGTGCTGCGCATCGCAGCCGACGACCTGAACACGCCGTCGATCATCGACATGCTCACGGACGAAGGCAGGGAGCTGGCGATGGTGCAGGAGTACCTGCCGGCCGTGCGCGAAGGCGACAAGCGCGTGCTGCTGCTCGACGGAAAGCTGCTCGGCGCGATCCTGCGCGTGCCTCGAGCCGACGATCTGCGAGCGAACATCCACGTCGGCGGCACGGTGATTGCCACCACCCTGACCGATCGCGAGCAGAGGCTGGTGGAGGCGATCGGCCCGAGGCTGCGCGAGATGGGCCTGTTCTTCGTGGGGCTCGACATGATTGGCGAACGGCTGACCGAGGTCAACGTGACCAGCCCGACCGGGATCCAGGAGCTGGGAAGGCTGACCGGCACCGCGCCCGAAGCCGAGGTCATCCGGTGGATCGAGCGGCGGGTGGCGCGCGACTAACCTCAGCTACCCCGCTTCATGCTCGTGCCCGTGCTCGTGCCCGTGCTCGTGCTCGTGCTTGCCCTCGTGCTCGTGCTCGTGCCCGTGCTCTTCTTCTCTCTGCCTGCACGCGCAAGGGTCGTGCTCCCCATGCTCGTGCTCGCAGCAATCGTTGCACGTGTCGTCGTGCTCGTGACGATGCGGCCACAACGAGGCGAGCTGCCCCACGAATCCTCTCGGTCCCTGACGCAGCAGAGAGACCGCGAGCATTCCCACGAACACGACCAGGAACGCGTAGGAGACCGCGCCGGAAGGTTGCTCTGCGAGCGGCGCTACGCCGGCTGGGGCGTGGCTGATCAGCGCGTTGACCGCATAGCCGAGTGCGATCGACAGGGCGCCCACCGCTGCTGCAAAGGCGATCGCGACGCGCTTGCCATGAGCGCGCCCCATCACGCCAAAGGTGGTCATGTTGGTCGCCGGCCCGGTGAGCAGAAACGCGATCGCAGCCCCTGGTGACACGCCCTTTGCCAAGAGGATGGCCATCAATGGCGTTGCCCCGGATGCGCACACGTAGACCGGCATTCCCACCAGCGCGAGCACCGGCACATCGAGCCCGCGCGGCAGCCGCGACATCCAGGCCGCATCGAGCAACGGCTCTGCGACGGCGGCCACGAACAGGCCGAGCACGATCCAGGGTCCGGTCTCGTCGACCATGTCGCGCAGGCCAAAGCGCAATCCGCCAGTCAGCCTGGTGCGCCACGAGGCTCGCTTCCTGTCCTGGACTTCGGCCGGGGCCTGCAGCGGCGCGGATGGAACCATGCGCGAGACGATCAACGCTGCGAGCAGGGCCACGAGCAGTGCGCAGACGAACCGCGCGACCGTGACCGACACGCCGAGCAGGGGCAGCGAGAGCAGCACGGCATCGATCCCGATCTCAGGGGCAGCCACCAGAAAGGCCATGGCCGCTGCCGCGGGCACGCCGCGCGTCATCAGCGAGCGGTACAGCGGAATCGCTCCGCACGAGCAGATCGGAAGAGGCAAGCCGAGCAGCACGCCTCGCAAGGCTTGCGAAAGCCGCGACCCCTTGCCGAGCCAGGCCGTAGTCTGCTGCGGAAGAAAGGCGTGCACCACGCCGGACAGCAGGTACGCGATCACGAGCACCGGAGCGCTCTTGAGGGCAAGCACCAGCAGAGCATGACCAAAGGGCGCGAGCTCCTCTTCGTGGCCGTGCGATCCGAAGATCCCCATCAGCACCAGCAGGCCGATCAACGCCCCGATCCCAGACCACGGCCCCCGTTTCTCCGAGCCATGGTCGTGCCCAGCGGGGTGGGGTCGGTGTGTGACCACGTGCAGCAGCGAGCCGGCGACGAGCGCCTGGAACAGCGCGATCCAACGCGTGGCAGCGCCCATCAGCACCGCCTGGCCGCCGAAGAATCCAGCCGTGGTCGACGCACCCACCAGGGCGAGCAGGCCCGCAGCCACCCATGGCCCAAACGCCGGGCTCACGAGCCACCAGATCATCAGCCCTTCGGGCAGCCGGTGCAGGATCACAGCGAGCGCAAACGTCTCCGACTGGTGCTGCCCCTGCGTGATCACACTTCCACCGAGCGCCGCACCGTCCATGAACGTGTGCAGCGCCACAGCGACCACAGCGAGCAGCACAGCCAACGCGTGCGCGGGCTTTGCGAGCTTGCCCATCACCCGCTCGGTCATCCCGGGCCCGAGCAGTCCAGCAAGTGCCACCAGGACCGCGATCCACCCCTGGGACTCCACGCTGTGCGGGATGATGTGCAGCAGCACGATGCCGCTGATCGTCACCAGCACGAACCCGTCGATCACGTCGAGCGCACCCCGGGCCGTGCGCGCGAGCCTGTTCAGCAACGGCGCCAGACCAAGGGCAACCAGGCTCAGAATCCAGAGGAGCATGCGTTCCGGTGATGAGGGACGCTGACCCTACAAGGCCGGGCGCCGGTTGGGAAGCGCCCGGGCAGCGCTGGAGCGCGTTGCATCACGGACGGCCACGGCTGGTACCCGTGACGATCGCGCCCGCGATCATGTGTGCCAGCCGAAGCGCTTCCGGATATTCGGAGCCAGCGGTCGCAACTTCGAGGATCTGCCTCGCGTCGGACGTGCTCGCGCCCGCAACCTGGAAGCACATCTTGCCCGCTCGCTCGATCGCTCCGGCTGCCTGGATCATCCGCCAGCGCCGCTCGGGCTGCGTGGTCCTTTGGATGGCCCTGCGAACCGCCTCGAGGTCTGGCGCCCGGCGCATCACCGCGATGACCGGGACCTCCAGCTCTTCGGCGAGTCGAGGCAAGTCGATCACGTTGAACCCGCCCACAGCCACGCCGTCGATCAGCACCGCCTGCGCCTGCCCCGCAAGACGCCCGGTGGACAGCATGCGCGCCACAGCGCGCGTTGCCCCGAATCCGTCCCGTAACACGCGCGTGGTGACAACTCCGTCCACACGTCCGCCGCCGCGCATCAGCACGCCTGCCACCAGGACAGGAGCACGGGGCCGATGCTCGAACGGCCCGTCGTCGATCCCCACGATGCGCGCCTGGGGGCGGATCATCGCGCACCCAGCAGGAAGGGCACGATCGCGTCAGCCACGACCCTGCGCTGTTTCACGAAGTAGTGGTCTGCCCCATGGATCACCGTGATGCGCGCTCCGAGACGCTCTGCGAGCGCGCGTGCATCACCGACCTGCACGAACTGATCATGATCACCGACCACAATCTCGATCGGAAGAGCGCGATGCGATGCCAGCTCAGGGTACTTGAAGATCCGCGCCGCAGGTGCCACGAGCCCCACCCGATCGACCGCTTCGTGCGTGATGGCGGCGCGCAATCCGACCCAGGAGCCGAAGGAATAGCCGAGCACGCTCACGCGCGCTTCAGGCAAGTCCCGCTGCACAGCGTCGATCGCGGAAAGCACGTCGCGCTCTTCCCCTTGCCCGTCGTCGTAGCGCCCTTCCGAGCCCTGCACACCGCGGTAGTTGAAGCGCAGCGTGCCGACCTCGTCGCCTCCTGCCTCCCGCAGCGCACGCGTGATCACCACGATGATCGCATTGTGCATGGAGCCGCCGTAGAGCGGATGCGGATGGCATAGCACCACGGCGCGCGAAGCGGTGGAAGGCAGCCGGGCGAGCCCTTCGAGCGCGAGTCCGTCGGTGGTTCGCAGCACGCGCGCCTGCTCGCCTGCGAGCATGATCGCAGGCGGAAACTCAGGCGAGCTCGGAGGCGGTGGGAGCGACGAGACCATCGGGGGCAATGTGGAGCGGCTGCACGCGGTTGTCAGCCGTCGAGGAAGGCGAAGGTACTGGGGTCAGTACTGCGTCGAGCCGCACCCGAGCAGGATCGAGATCTTGGCCTTGTCGTCGTTGCGAACCGTTGCGCACGTCGAATCACAGAGTGTGATCTTGGTCGGGGAAGTGTTGTTGTCGTAGTACCAGCCACCCTCAGAGCCGCACTTGCTCTTGTCGTCGACCTGCTTGAGCTCGGTGCCGTCGCCTCCCGTGCCGGGCGTGTACTTCACCTGCACCAGCTTGGGGTTGACCTTGCCGCCGTCGCCTTCGGGAACCTTGTACTCGCAGCCGAGCGCGCTGCCGCGGATCGCGTTGAGCGCGGCGATGAACGCAGCCTGCCCGGACGTGGCGTCAAAGGGCGCGGTCGTTCCACCTTGCTGCGCGATCTGGTTCATCACGTCGGTCGCCTTGACGTCTACGTAGATCGCGAAGGTCTTGATCGGGGGCGTTCCGTTCGCGTACTGCCCTGCGATTGCGGCGAGCTGGCCGGCGTTCTCGAGCGGACAGTCGTCGCAGCAAGGCTCGCCGTCGCTCACGATGACCGCAGCCACCACGTGCAGCGGCTCTGCCTGCTGGCGCTGCAAAGCTCCCTTGAGCACGCCGTTGAGCGCTTCCTGCGTAGGGGTGAACGATCCGTTGGGACCGGTTCCGTCGATCGCGCCGCTGAGCGCGCCTTCGTGTCCCGGAAGCTCGCCCCAATCCACCAGCGGCGTGGTGTAGGCGTTGCCGCTACACTGCGGATCCTGGGGAGCCCAGACATCGTTGAGCGGGAAGAATCGAAGCGCGAGCCAGAGCCCAGCGCTCTCGGGGGCCGCGAAGAAGCTCTTGAGCGCAGCGGACTGGTTGGTCCACTTGCCGGCGTTATCCATGGATGCAGACCGATCGACCATCAGGTACAGGTCGAGCGGCAGCACCTCGGCTTTGACCTCGTCAGCCGCGCACGCTGAGTCCGAGTTCAGCTCCTGATCGCCGAGCGGTGCATCGATGAAGAACCCGCCCGAGCCACCGCCGCCGTTGCTCGTGCCGCCGGTATTGCCCGCTGCCGACCCGTCGAGCTTTCCGCCCGAGCCGGCGCTCGCGCCATGTCCTGGGGTAAACGGGGGAGTGTCGTTGCTCGTGCCGCATGCGTAGGCACCGATCAACATCAAAGCCGCTGATGCGCTGCCCCAGATAAGTCTCGATGCCGTCTTCGCCATGGCAAGCCTCCGCGCGTGAGCGAACAAGTCCTCGATGGACTCTACCATCAACGCGCGGGATCACCAACATGGGGGGCAATGGATCAGGCAGCGCGTGCGCGGTTGATCACCCGGTCCACCCAGGTGCGCATGGAGGCAGGCGGCAGGGCCCCCACCTGGGAATCGAGAGCTTCGCCGTCGTGGAAGGCGACCAGCATGGGGATGCTCCGGACCTGGAAACGGGCCGCAGTCCTCGGGTTCTCGTCGACGTTGAGCTTGGCGACCAGCACATCAAAGGGCTTTTCGCCTGCAATCTGCTCCAGGACCGGTCCGATCATCCGGCACGGCCCGCACCAGGGTGCCCAGAAGTCGACCACCACCGGCACCGGCGACGTGGACACCACGGTGTCGAAGTTGTCGTCGGTGATCGTGATGGGCCCTCCGCCCAGCGGCAGGAGCGCTCCGCACTCGCCGCACTTGGGCTTGTCCTTCAAGCGCGCCAGCGGCACCCGGTTGGACTTGTTGCAGCTCTCGCACTCGATCGTCGTGGTCTGTTCTTGCATGGTGATCGGTTGGAGCGGGGTCAGGCAGGAAGGATTCAGAAGTGGCGGCCAGCACGCCTACAGATTCTTGGCGTGCTCCTTGAGATACCTCGCGACGCCGTCGGTGGTCGGCTTCATGGCAGCATCGCCCTTCTTCCAGTTCGCAGGGCACACCTCGCCATGCTCCTCGAGATACTGGAGCGCGTCGAGTGTGCGCAGCGCGTCGTCGATGTTCCGGCCCAGGGGCAAGTCGTTGACCACCTGATGTCGCACGATGCCCTGCTTGTCGATGAGGAACGTGCCGCGCAGCGCCACTGCGTCATCCACCAGCACGTCGTAGTCCCGGGCGATCTTCTTGGTGAGGTCTGCCACCAGGGGGAACCGGACCTTGCCGATGCCACCGTTGTCCACGGCCGTGTTCTTCCAGGCGAGATGAGTGAAGTGCGAGTCGATGGACACGCCGATGACCTCGCAGTTGCGCTTCTTGAACTCCTCGACGCGATGATCGAAGGCAAGGATCTCGGAGGGGCATACGAAGGTGAAGTCGAGCGGATAGAAGAACAGGACCGCGTACTTGCCGCGGAAAGACTCGAGGGTGAAGTTGTCGTTGATGCTGTTGTCCGGCATGATCGCCGTGGCTTTGAACGCAGGGGCAGGCTTCTGAACGAGTACGCTCATCGTCACATCTCCGTGGGTGAGTTGGGGATCGGTGGTGCGGTCGTTGGATGCCCGGAGCTGGGTCAAAGGTTTCGCAGTTCTGATTGGGGCGGGTGCAGAGGCTGTCTCAATATTGCCGTCACGCACGGCTCACTCCTGGAATTGATCACCTCCCCCGGGCGCTTCGCGCCCCGCCCCCTCCGGATCTGCCGCATCCCGAGGATCATCCAAGGCGGCAGCCGGAGGGGGCCAGAGCGCGATCCGCTTAGATTTTCCTACCCCCTCCGCCGCCCGACCTCTCGAACTCCGCGGGTTTGCTCCGACGGATCGGCGGGCGTGCGGAGGGGGTGCCTCGCGAAGCGAGGCGGGGGAGGTGACTTAACAGTTCATCAAGAGAGTCTTGAGACGGCCCCTGCAGCCTGTGGCCTTGACTCAGGACTTCTTTTCGCCGGACGGCTGCTCAGCCTCGGGAGCTGTGGTGATGGTCACCTGCGAGGGCACGGCCACTTCCAGGGTCGTGGAGCTGGGCGACTTGCCGGCAGCACCGACTACCGAGGCGGACTGTGCGGGCGCTGGAGCCGTGCTCGAAGGCGCAGGAGCTCCGCTCGAAGGCGGATGGGACGTGCTCAGGGCCGCCTTTTCCCCGAATTTGGGCAACTCGGGCCCGACGAACTCCATGCCGACGACCGACCCGTCAGGCTCGTCCTGGACCCAGACCACGCGCCCATGGAAGGGACCGCCGTCCGCGATATCAGGGTCCAGCTCGCGGATCTCGAACTCCTGTCCGAGCTCGACACGCTCCTCGATGACGACGCGGATGCCGCCGCGGCTGATGTTCAGCGCCCAGCCGTTGTACTCGGTTCCGCCGGACACGAGGCTGATTCGAGAAGAGATCTCACGGCGAGCCCCGCCGCCGCCACGTCGCGTGGCAGGGATTCCCTGCACGGGGATACCGAGACTCGGAGTGAGGCTGCGTCGATTCAATGCTATCACATACTACTTGGTGTCTTGACCGAAGGCGAGTATTCGCGGTGCCATCACCCCACGCCTGACGGTGCCAAGCCTTAGCTCGCGGGGGTCAAGCGTGCAACCACGCCAGATCGGCGCGCGATGCATTGACTCCCCAGCGGTCTTTTGAAAGAGTGCAGCTATCACCCCGTTCAAGCCCGCATGCCTGCACTTAAAATCCAAGACCTGAAGAAGCACCTCGTTAGCAGGGGCTTCCTGGTCTACCGCACGAACCCTGAGGAAGTGCAGCTCGCAGAGCTGGTCAGGGACAATCTGATCATGGACGGAAGCGTGGCGCTGCTGACAGGCGAGCCCATGCGTGTGAGGTTCATGACCCGAGCCCAGCGCAGCGACTTTCCGTGGTCGCATGAAACGCCCGCGGCGCTGTTCGAGCGCGCGCGGCGGCTGGCTGTCAGGGCGTCGGCGCACGGCTTTCGAGAAGTCAGCACGGTGGTGATTCCGCAGCAGGACCCCATCGAACCGGACACGGTGCTGGACGTCTGGTACCAGGTGGTGTTCGAGCGGGAGCTTGGTTCCCTGGAGGAAGCCGAGGACGTGCTTCGATTTGCCCTGAGCCTGGAGAAGGTCGCTCCCCGCTGACCGGATTTTCAGGGCACGAACACCTCGCATTCCCGGTCCTTTTCCCGTAGAAGGGCGGGGCATCCGAAACGATCCACCCAGGTCCATTGCTTTCAAGCCACGTCGAATGGACCCTCACCGGGCTGCATGGTATGCCGCAGCCCCTCGCAACCCCTGCGAACAGGTCAGGCTCCCCACATGTCAACTGCAGGCCAGAAAGGGCTCATGTCGGTCGTCTACGGCGCCATCGTCGTAGCGATCATGCTCGTCTTCATCATCCAGTTCCGCCCCAACGCATCGCAGCGAACAGGCTCTCTTTCGCAGCAGTGTGTGGTGACGGTGCGCGATCGGTGCGTGGATCCGAAGGAGTTCTGGGCCTCACTGGCGCTCGCCATGCCCGGCCGATTCGACGAGCAGCACATCAAGAGGTTGGGCCTGCGCCGGCAGGTGATGGAAGGGCTGCTGGAGCGCACGCTCCTGGTGCAGGATGCTGCCCGGCTCAAGATCCAGATCTCGGAGGACGAGATCAACAAGCAGCTGGTCAAGGGGCGCTTGCGCGTCTCGCTCCCCATCCAGTCCGGCCAGATGCTCGCCATGAGCCTGAACATGTTCGAGCCTGGGCTGCGGCTGCTCAACTTCGAGAATACGACCTCCAAGCAGTTCGATTACAAAGTCTACCAGCGCACGATCAAGCAGACCACGAACCGCTCCGAGAAAGAGTTCAAGGAGATGCAGCGCGAGGAGCTGATCGCCGAGCGCATGCGCGACCTGATCCGCTCCCGCGCCCGCGTGAGCGATGACGAGGCGTTTGCCTCGTACGTGCGCGAGAGGTCCACGGCTTCGATCGACTACGTGCGCTTCCGCCGCGGATGGGTGACGGCCCGCTACATCGACACCTCGCCCAAGGCCATCGAGGACTGGTCCAAGGAGCATGCCGAGGACATCGACAAAAGCTTCACAGCACGCAAGTCCGAGTTCGTGCCTGGCTGCCGCAAGGCTCGTCACATCCTCATCCGCTACAAGAGCGACATGCAGCCTGACGGCCATGAGCCGGTCGAGGCGCAGAACCTGGCAGACAAGGCGCTCGGACGGCTGCGCGCTGGCGAGGACTTCGCGTCCGTGGCCGCGGACATGAGCGAGGATGACAACTCAGCGCCGCGCGGCGGCGAAGTGCCCTGCTTCGCGAAGAACGGCAAGATGATCAAGACCTTCGAGGATGCGACCTTTGCCCTCGCCAAGGTCGGCGACCTGTCCGACAAGGTCGACTCGCAGTACGGCGTGCACATCATCCAGCTGATCGCCATCGTGAGCGACGACCCGACCAAGGCCGAGGCGGATGGGAAGCGGATCGTGGCAGCGGACGTGATGAAGGGGATGGTCGCTGATCAGATCATGAGCGATGCAGCCAAATCCGTGCTGCGAAGCGCGCAGGAAGGCAAGAGCCTCGCGGACGCGACCGAGGAGGCCATCAAGCTCCTCGACGACAAGTACGCAAAGTTCATGAAGAAGGCTGACGACAAGAAGAAGGCCGACGACAAGAAGCGCGAGGACGCTGCCCGCGCAGCTGGCAAGGAGCCGGACAAGGTCGAAGACAAGCCTGACCCGATGCGCCCCAAGGTCGAGTCGACCGCATCGTTCACCCCGGACGGCCGCCCCATCCCGGATGCCGCACGCGACGCCAATGTCGCTGCGATGGCCTTCAAGCTCGACAAGCCCGGCCAGGTGGGCGGAGACCTCGTGAGGATGGAGGACGGCTACGCGGTCATCCAGCTCAAGGAGAAGAAGGCCGCAACCCGCGAGGCTTTCGAGAAGGATCGCGAGGACTTCGTTCAGCGCATGGTTCACGCCAAGGGCCAGGAGATGCTCGCCGACTACATCGCCAAGCTCAAGCAGGCTGCCAAGGCCGAGACCAAGATGAACGAGTCGTTCGCCGCAGGTCCGGCCAAGGATGGCAAGGGCAGCGGTGACGAAGAGGGCGGTGACGACTGAGCCTCGACGCACCGAAGCCGATTCGAACGGTCCTGGACAACGGGTTGAGGGTGGTGTGCGTCCCGCACGCCGCGCTGCATACGGCGGCCGTCTCCTTGCATGTGCGCGTGGGCTCCCGCTTCGAGACCCGGGAGCTCAACGGCTGCTCGCACTTCCTCGAGCACATGCTCTATCGCGGCACGGCCTCGTTCGCCTCGGCTCACGAGCAGGCGCTGGCGATCGAGCGGCTCGGCGGCACGCTGTACGCCGCTACGCACTCGGACTTCGGGCTCATGAGTCTGTCTCTGCCTCCGGAGAACCTCGAGGCAGCGCTGGGCATCTTCGCCGAAGTGATGACCAGCCCGCGGTTCACGGCCATCGACCTGGAGAGGGCGATCATCCGCGAGGAGATCCTGGAGACGCTCGACGACAACGGGCACCAGATCGATCCTGACAACCTGTCGCGCGCCCTGATGTTCGGCGATCATCCGCTCGGATTTCCGATCACCGGATCGATTCACACGCTGCAGAGAATGGGCGTGGACGATCTTCGCAGGCACCACGCCCTGCACTACACGGCTGCCAACTCGGTGCTGTGCCTGGCTGGTGCGATCGATCCCGATGATGGCGTCAAGATCGCCTCCCGCCTTTTCGGCTCGCTGCCGACTGGCCAGGTGGTCGCAGCCACGCCGCCTCCCCGCACCCAGAAGCACCCTCGCTACAAGTACGTCGAGAACCAGATGAGCCAGACCGACCTGCGGCTGGCGTTCCGCGCCCCGGGCGAGCACGACCCGCAGGAGCCTGCGGCGGAAGTGCTGCTGCGCGTGCTGGATGACGGCATGTCGACCCGGTTGTATGCGCGGATCTGCGACGAGAAGGGGCTCTGCTACGACGTGTCGGCGGACTACGAGACGTACGAAGACGACGGCGTGCTGGATCTGGGTGCGGTGGTCCAGCACGAGCGGGCGCCGGTGGTGATGCGCGAGCTGTGCGAGATCGTCAGCGAGATCGCGCGCGACGGCCCGACCGACGAAGAGCTCGACAAGACCAGGATGCGCCACGGCTTCGAGTCGCGCCAGGTGATCGACGATGCCGATGCGCTGGCCGACTTCCACGGGCTGTCGGCTCTGGCAGGAATCGCAGACTCGGTCGACGCGCGTCGCCAGGAGATCCTGTCGGTGACGGCCGAGCAGGTGCGCGATGTCGCGCGTCGCATCTTCCGGCCAGAAGGGGTGTGCGGCGTAGCCGTGGGCCTGCTCGAAGAGCCCCAGAAGAAAGCGCTCGAGCAGATCGTCAAGGGATTCAAGTAGCCGCGATTTTTGGAGCCGCGGTCGCGGCTCTACGACGGTCGCGGCGGCAATCCCCCTGTGCAAACGTGCCTGCTGGGTACTAGGCTTCGCCCATGGCGTTCCCGATTCAACGACCCAGGCGTCTGCGACGAAACCTCTCGATGCGTGCGCTGGTGCGCGAAACCACGCTCGCGCCGGGTGACATGATCCTGCCGCTGTTCTTCAGCGCCACAGCCAAGCAGGCCGAGCCTATCGGGACCATGCCGGGCGTGATGCGACTTCCCATCGGCTCAGCTGCAGCCGAGGCCAAGTCGTGCCGCGAGCTCGGGATCGGAGGCGTGATCCTGTTCGGACTGCCTGCCAAGAAGGACCCGGAAGGCAAGGCGGGCTTCGACCCTGACGGCCCGGTACCCAGGGCGATTGCCGAAATGAAGAGCGCGGCTCCAGAGCTGCTGGTGATGGCCGACGTGTGCAACTGCGAGTACACGGACCACGGCCACTGCGGTGTGCTTCGCAAGCGCGCGGATGGCACGATCGACGTGCACAACGATGCGACCCTCGAGATCCTCGCGCAGGACGCGCTGTGCTATGCGCGCGCAGGCGTGGACGTGGTGGCGCCGAGCGACATGATGGATGGAAGGGTGGGGGCCCTTCGCAAGGCGCTGGATGCGGAAGGGTTCGACGAGATCGCGATCCTGTCGTACTCGGTGAAGTACGCATCCGGATTCTACGGACCGTTCCGTGAGGCGGCCGACTGCGCCCCACAATTCGGCGACCGTGCCGGATACCAGATGGACCCGGCCAATGCTCGCGAAGCGCTGCGGGAGGCTGCGCTCGACGAGGAAGAGGGCGCGGACATGCTGATGGTCAAGCCTGCCCTGCCCTACCTCGACATCATCGCTCGGCTTCGTCAGCAGACCACCCTGCCGATCGGGGCATACAACGTGAGCGGCGAATATGCGATGATCAAGGCCGCTGCCGCTGCGAACATGATCGACGAGCGCCGGGCCACTCTCGAAGCGCTCACTTGCATTCGTCGCGCCGGCGCTGACTTCATCCTGACCTACCATGCCAAAGATGCTTGCCGCTGGCTCAATCCCTGATTCGGTCCGCTGGATCGCCCGAGCGGTCGCTCTCGCAGCTCTCGCCGTCGGGATCTACGCATGCAGCCAGTTCGGGCCGTCGTGCAGCACGGGCGACGACTCCAACCCTCCTGAGGAGTTCAAGGGAGGAGCGGTCGTGTCGGGCTACTACATGTCGAGCCCCTGGTCAGGCCTCTTGCTCTCGTTTCCGGGGGGCAAGCGCTACGACTTGATCCACGACTTCGGGTGCGTGCCTGCGGACGTCTCGTGCTTCGAATCCTTCAGCGAGAACGGCACCTCGACCGGATCGATCGCTCCCGCGGCTGGCAACATGTGCCTGATCCAGTCGGTCGACACGCGCAAGATCCGGATCAAGAACGACTCGTGCTCGGACTACTTCGTGCTGGTGACCGCGCCGGATTGCCGGGACGGCGGGGCGGATGGGTCAACTTCGGCGGACGGCGCGCCTGACAGCGCCGCGGAATAGGGTGCTGGGCATGCCTGGTTCAACATCCCCGGCGCTGTCGCGAGCGGCGCTCGTCTGGGTCGCGCTCGCTGCGGTGCTTTTGGGTGGGTGCAACACGGAGCCGATCAAGGACGAGAAGGCGAACGTGCTGCTGGCAGCGTGCTGCGAAGCTGCAAGGTCGCGGATCGAGCTGGCGAACGACGTGGAGACGAGCAAGTTCCGGGATCGGTGTGGGTCGTGCAAGGTGGGAAAGAGCAAGGGGGACTGCGAGGCGGCTGCACGGCGTGTGATGGGAGCAGTGACCCGCGCGTATTCGGCGGAGATGCTGCCGGCAGAGTGCTCGACCTTGCGGGCTGAGCTTGGGGAGTTGGGGATCTCGATTCCGGCGATTCCGTGAGGGCTGGATCCGAGGGGTGGAGCCGCGAGCGTGAGCGAGCCGGGGGGTATCGCGTGACGCAACCTGCTCCCTGACGGTCGCGGCTCCAGGAAGCCTGCGCGCATTTTCAGGTGTTTCCAAACCCGAGTTGGGCCCCTTGACAGTGCGCGCGGCGGAGCTACCTTCCCGGCCGCGGTTAGCACTCCGGCTAGGTGAGTGCTAACGGCTCGAGACCGGCCCTACCGGTCAGGGACCCAAGCAAAACCAACCCGCACGGAGGGAAGTATGAGCATTCGACCGCTGCATGACCGCGTCATCGTCAAGCGCGTCCAGGAAGAAGAGAAGACCAAGGGCGGGATCATCATCCCCGACACGGCCAAGGAGAAGCCGGTCGAAGGAGAGGTCATCGCTGTTGGTGGCGGCAAGGTCCTGGATGACGGCGCCGTTCGCAAGCTGGAGCTGAAGGTAGGCGACCGGGTGCTGTTCGGAAAGTATTCCGGCACCGAGGTGAAGCTGGACGGCGAAGAGCGATTGATCATGCGCGAGGACGACATCCTCTGCGTGATCGAGCGCTGAACGAATGCGTTCTACCGGGTTGATCGGGCCGCAAAGGGCCTGGTCAGGACTTTATTGAGAGAAACACGGAGTATTTCCGATGGCAGCCAAAGAGATTGTCTACACCGAAGCCGCTCGCAACCTGATTCTGGCCGGCGTCAACGCGCTGGCCGACGCCGTGAAGGTGACCCTGGGCCCCAAGGGGCGCAACGTGGTCATCGAGAAGAGCTTCGGCGCCCCGACCGTCACCAAGGACGGCGTGACGGTTGCGAAGGAGATCGAGCTCGAGAACAAGTTCGAGAACATGGGCGCGCAGATGGTCCGCGAGGTCGCTTCCAAGACCTCGGACGTCGCAGGTGACGGCACCACGACGGCGACCGTGCTGGCCCAGGCCATCTACCGCGAGGGCAGCAAGCTCGTCGCGGCCGGCCACAACCCGATGGAGATCAAGCGCGGCATCGACAAGGCCGTGGAAGTCATCGTCGAGCACCTCAAGAAGTCCGCCAAGCTGACCAAGGATCCCAAGGAGATCGCCCAGGTCGGAACGATCAGCGCCAACGGCGACACCACGATCGGCAAGCTCCTGGCGGACGCCATGGAGAAGGTCGGCAAGGAAGGCGTGATCACGGTCGAGGAGAACAAGAGCGCGGACACGACGCTCGACGTGGTCGAAGGCATGCAGTTCGATCGCGGCTACCTCAGCCCGTACATGGTGACCGATCCGGAGCGCATGGAAGCGACCCTCGAGGACGCGTACCTGCTGATCTCGGAGAAGAAGGTCAGCAGCATGAAGGATCTGCTGCCCGTGCTCGAGGCGATCGCCAAGCAGCAGAAGCCGCTGCTCATCATCGCCGAAGACGTGGAAGGCGAAGCGCTTGCGACGCTGGTGGTCAACAAGCTGCGTGGCACGCTCGCGTGCGCTGCGGTCAAGGCCCCGGGCTTTGGTGATCGCCGCAAGGAAATGCTCAAGGACATCTCGATCCTGACCGGCGGCCAGGTCATCAGCGAGGAGCTCGGCCTCAAGCTCGAGAACGTGACCATCAGCGATCTCGGCAAGGCCAAGCGGGTCAACATCGACAAGGACAACACCACGATCGTGGGCGGCGCCGGCTCCAAGGACAAGATCAAGGGACGCATCGCCGAGATCCGCGCCCAGATCGAGAACACCACGAGCGACTACGATCGCGAGAAGCTCCAGGAGCGTCTTGCGAAGCTGGTCGGCGGCGTGGCGGTCATCAAGGTCGGCGCTGCGACCGAGACCGAGATGAAGGAGAAGAAGGCGCGCGTCGAAGACGCCCTGCACGCCACGCGTGCGGCGGTCGAAGAGGGCATCGTGGCCGGCGGCGGCGTGGCCTACCTTCGCTCCCAGGCCGTGCTCGACGAGATCAAGGTCTCGGACGAGCAGAAGGTCGGCGTGTCGATCATCCGTCGCGCGATCGAGGAGCCCCTTCGCCAGATCGTGGAGAACGCGGGCGAAGAAGGCTCGATCATCGTGCAGAAGGTCAAGGAGGGCAAAGGCTCCTTCGGCTACAACGCGCAGACCAACACCTACGGCGACCTGCTCGCCCAGGGCGTCATCGATCCGGTCAAGGTCGTGCGCACCGCTCTCGAGAACGCCTCGTCCGTGGCCGGGCTGATGCTCACCACCGAGTGCCTTGTGGCTGAGAAGCCCAAGGAGGAGAAGCCTGCAGCGGGCGGCCACGGCCATCCCGAGTACTGAGACCCTGGAACAGTCCGGAGCTCACGACCTTTCGAGGGCCGGGTGGCTTCCCAGCGCGACGATTCTCAGCAAGGGAATCGTCGCGCATGCTTTTGTCCGCATGCGCGCCGCGCCGGACTCCCTGTCATCCCGCCCGCGGAGCACCGAGTCCTGCTGGATGCTGTACACGCGCATGCGCTGGAGCGTAGGCTCCTTTCACGATGACGCCGCGTGATGACGCCCGCCAACGGCACCGTGCCAACGGCCTCTCCGAAGTCGCAGGCCAGATGGATTCCCCTGCCGCAGCCCGACGCGACGTAGGTTCACGGTCTGTGTCACGCGACAGGAAGAAGCGCGGCTCCCCGGCGGGGTCCGTGATGGAGCTATCCGTAGCGCACTTCGCCCAACTCGACCGCGTCGTCGTTCCGCTTCGGGACCTTGTTGTCCTCGTCGGTCCACAGGCGACCGGCAAGAGCCTCGTTCTGGAGATGCTCAAGCTTGCAGTCGACCGCAATCGAATCGTTCGCACGCTGAAGCAACACGGGATCAACTGGACCACGAACGAGGAGTTCGCCGCTTTGTACTTCGGAGCGGGGCTCGAGAAGGCCTGGAACGATGAGACGGCGGTCGTCTACGACTCGACACCGATCGGCTTGGCTGACGTCGCGAACGCACGCGGGTACAAGGGCGAAGATGCGGTCTTCTACATACCGGCACATCGCACTCTGGCCATCGCCGACGGATGGCCGAGATCGTTCGCGGCGTACCAGATCGAGACTCCCTTTGTGGCGCGCCGCTTCAGCGAGCAGCTCTTGACCTCGCTGAATCTAGGGCTCGTAGGAAAGGGATCATTTCGGCGTCTCGCACGACGGAGTGAGGCCATGGCACGAAGGGCCAAACGCGAGCCACGGCTCCCTTCAGCGAAGGCGCTCTGCCATCACTTCGACCGCAGTGTTGTCGCCCGGTGCGCCCGCGCTGGACTCGACACGGTCGAGGCCGATCATAGGGACACGGTGTTTGGAGGAGCGAACGTCGCTGCGGCGTAGCGCTCGATCGCTGCCGTCAGCCTCACGAACCCTACGCGACCCGCTGGGACTACGTGTTCACCCTTCGTGGCCGCGACCCGAACCATGCCGACGCCGTTGCGATCGAAGTGCACCACGCTGACGCCGCGGAGGTGAGCGTGATGATCGCCAAGAAGGCGTGGGCTTCGGAGCTGTTGGAGAAGGAGTGTCCCACGATCGTTGTCAAAGCATGGGTATGGTTGGCATCGCCGCCCGAGGGGACAATCTTCTTCACCCCGCTTCACCCCGGAGCCCGTCGTCTTGCTGAGGCGGCCATTCAGTTTCCAGGGCGCCGATTCGAGCTGCCTTGGTAGTCGCGTCGCCATTCGTGGGCGGCGCCAGTGACCTCCGCTCCCAGACCGCGCTCGGCAAATTCGAGGGCTCTGGCAGACAGAAATGAGTCGGCTCAGGGATGGCGATCGAGCACGCGAAGACGCATGTGACGAGGAACAGCAGGATGCAGCAACCGATGTCGCCGAAGGACTGCATGGCGTTCGCCCTGGAGGTCGAGCGAGCGGGCGCACTGTTCTACGCGCGCATGGCGACGAGGTTCGAGGGGCACGCGCCGCTTCGCGAGCTGCTGGTATCGCTCGCAGAAGACGAGCGGCTGCACGAGGACATGTTCGCGCGACTGTTCGCGGCTGCATCGACGGTCGGCAACTCCGAGCCTCCGGACTCCTCACGCTTCAAAGCGCTCGCCTTGCACCGCTTCTTCGTGGGACCTGAAGCTCCGCTCGCCAACCTCGACGAGATCCGGTCCGTGCCGCAGATGCTCCGGATCGCTCTGGAGTTCGAGCGCGATACCCTGGAGAGCTTCGAGGCCATGCGCCAGGTTCTCGGCGATCACGTCAACCTTGACGCGATCGATCGTCTGATCGAGGCAGAGCGATTGCACGTCGAACGCCTCGAAGCCTTCGTGCGCTGAACGCAACGGGTTGGATTTGAACCACAGAGATCACCGAGACCACAGAGTTGGGAGGGGTGAGCCCCGTGGACCATGCGGCAACCCAGAACTCTGTGCGCTTTGTGTCCTCTGGGGTTGGTCTGCGGACGAGCCAAGGTCAGGGGCAATTGACCGGCTTGACCTCGTACGTGATCGTTCCAGAGCCGACTCCGCCCACCTCGACCACGTAGACGTCGCCTGCCTTGGGTGACCAGCCGCTCGGGTTGAACCCGATGGTCGGGTAGTTGCCGAACCCCTGGATCAACGGCATCGTCGTCATGGCGAGGTCTGCGCTGTCGGACTGACGCGTGACCTTGATGGTCGCGTTGGAGACGCCCGAGCTGTGGTGGAAGGTCCACATCCAGCTCACGATCTCGACCGGAGAGAATCCTGGGGGAGGAAAGGAGATCCAGGTCGGCGTGGTGCCGCCGCCGCTCTGTCCGAATACAGCCAGGCACTCGGCGTTTCCGTAGGGTCCGCCCCCTGCGTAGTACCCGATTCCCACAGGTCCGAGCGGTGGGTTGAAGATCCATCGCCGGTGACCCATCGTGGTCTCGTTGCCGTTGTCCTGGACGAACTGGTCAATGGCCTGCGCCGGATGTCCGGAGCCCCACGCGATGTTGGATTGACCTGCGCCGTTTGCACCTTCGGGCGTGTAGCACTTGCGACTGGGATCGGGCTGATGCGGGTTGTAGCCCCCGCCCGGCGGGTTCCACGACGAGACCGCAGCGCAGTACATGTCCATCTGGTTGAGCGCGGGATCGTCGGACACAGGCCCGAGCCCCACCATCCAGCGGAACATGGCCATGCGCGTGAGCGTGTCGGTGATGCCAGCCTGGGATAGCGTGCCCGGATCGCATTCGTTCGGACCTGGGGTCCACGGCGAAGGGTCGGTGATGTTGTGGCCCTGCGCCCAATGATCGCAGACGTCCTGCTGGGTGTGCTGGCTCGGATCGCCAGCCGGTGCAGGAGTGCAATCCGCGCCATTGGAAACGAAGCCGGGGTTGCACACGCACGACTTGGTGGCAGGTTCGCAATGCTGGTTCGAGCCGCACACCACGCCGGTGCACGGGCCAGGAGGGGTACCTCCAGCGCCTGCGGGCCCGCCGCCTGTGCCTGCAGCGCCGCCGCCCGTACCAGCGGCTCCGCCGCCCGCTCCTGCGCTGCCACCTGCTGCGCCCCCTTGACCTGCGCCGCCTCCGGCGCCCGTCTTGCCGCCGTTGCCCGCGTTGCCCGCCTGCGCGCCGCCGTTGCCCGCGCCTCCCCCGGTCGGGCCGATGCCGCCAGCGCCCCCATCCGGGTCAGGCTGGACCTCACCGAAGTCCACCTCGTCGTAGCCGAGCATCGATGAGCATCCCCACGCTGCGACAGCCACGCCGACCAGTAGCCAGCCGAACTTGCCTGTCGCGGATCCGGGGCGGGCCATCAGAACCTCCCGTACATGCCAAGGCTCATCGGACCCACATAGGGCGTGAGCGAAGCTTTCTCCGGCTCCTTGTCCTTGTCGGTCTCCTTCTTGCTCGGCGCGGTGAGCAGCAGAACCACGCCCACGCCCACGCCCACGCCAGCGACGATGAAGCCCACGGTCGCGACGTCAGCCTGCATCTTGCCGCGATCGTAGGTGTCGCGCTGGCTGTCCGAGCAGACGTTGGCGGTGCACGCTGCCTTGAGCTCGTTGCGGGTGGAGCGTGACGCGAGACCAAATGCGGTTCCGAGAATCAGACCGGCGCCTCCGACTCCGAGGCTGACATATCCGAGGGTCTTGCGGGTGGAGCCGTCGTTGGTGTCCACCTTGACTGCGTTCGGGTCAGCGGCCTTCTTGGAGGCCACCATCTTGATTTCGACGGTTTCGTTGGCCCGGTCGGTGAGCACGAGGCTCTTGGTGAAGTTCTC
Organism: Deltaproteobacteria bacterium; assembly: GCA_016218915.1. Classification (GTDB taxonomy): domain Bacteria; phylum Myxococcota_A; class Polyangia; order Polyangiales; family Polyangiaceae; genus JACRCQ01. The sequence continues at coordinate 235,662 of JACRCQ010000072.1, read as the reverse complement.
GAATCCCTCGGCTTCCGCTATCACGGTACGCGTGCCTGGATTGACCTCGATCGCCTGGCCCCATTCCGACGAAGCGAGTTCGAGCTTGTCGATGCGGACCGAGCCAGCGAATCCAGGAGGAACCTTGACGGTGATCTTGGGGATACGCTCTGCGACGGATTGCTGCTCCTTCTTGGCAGCAGCCTTGGTGGGGGCCGGGGCGGCTTTGTTTTCGAGAACGAGCTTGTAGCTGTCGTTGGCTTCGGTGAGGTGGCCGAGATGGGACTCGGCTCGAGCCAGGTGCAGCCGACCGTCCGCGGTGTCGTTCTTGTCGACCGCCCGCTGGAAAGCGTCGCGCGCTGCCTTCCAGTCGCTCTTCTTCTCCGCGGCGATGCCCTCCTTGAGGGCCTGCTGCGCAGCCACGATGTCCTGCTGGCTGGGAGCTGCCCAGCCGATTGACACCGGAGTGATCACCAGAGCGCACGAGAGTACAGCGGAGAGAAGGGTACGTCCCACCATGCTGCCAGGATCTCAGACACCAAGAGGGGGCGTCAATGAGCCTTTCTGGACCCGGGAGCGATAGGGGCGTGCTTCGGAGGCGGTCGATGGGGGGTCGTGGCCGAAATGGGCGTAATTGTGGCTGTGGGAGGGGGGCCCCTCGGGAGCGCCAAGGTCGTGCTGGCAAGAGCCGGCGTTCGATTGTAAAGAGTGCGCCATGCATCCGATCCTTTTTCGCATCCCGCTACCGGGCTGGAAGCTTCCGTACTTTGGCGAAGTCCACAGCATCCCCATCTACAGCTATGGCGTGATGCTGGGCCTATCGCTCGTGGTGGGCTGGTACCTGACGCTGTACCTGGCGGACAGGGACGGGCTGCCAAAAGAGACGATGGCGAACTGCTACGTGGTGACGGCGATCGCAGCGATCATCGGTTCGCGCCTGCTGTACGTGCTCACCAACCTGAACGAGTTCGACAGCGCGGGCGACTTCTTCGCGTTTCGAAGAGGCGGGCTGGTGGCCTACGGCGGGTTCCTCGGAGGCTACCTGGGGTCCTGGCTCTATCTGAAGCGCTACAAGATCAAGCTGATGCCCTGGGCGGACGTGGCAGTGCCCTCGCTGGCATCCGGGTTGTTGATCACGCGCATAGGCTGCTACCTGTTCGGCTGCGATTTTGGCCGGCGTTTGGATGTCACGGCCCCTGGGTGGCTGCAGAAGCTCGGCACCTTCCCGCACTGGCCACAAGGCACGCTCGAGCATGGCGAAGGGTCGCCCGCGTTCGTGCACCACGTGCAGAAATTTGGTCTGTCGATCGACTCGACCACTTCGTATGCGGTTCATCCGACGCAGCTCTACGAGTCGCTCGTGGGTCTGGCACTTCTCGGCCTGCTGCTCTACCAGCGCAAGCACCAGAAGTTCCGCGGCCAGGTGTTCATGCTGTTCGCCTTCGGCTACGGGTTCCTGCGATTCCTGATCGAGATGTTCCGCGACGACGCGGAGCGCGGCTTGTACGGTCCGCACCTGACCGCGGACGTGCTGATTCCTGGCGCCCTCGCAGTGTTCGCGCTCGGCTACACCTTCGCCTTCGCCAAGTCGGTCGAGAACGTGACCATGCGACGGCTCACCCAGATCATCTCGTTCATTCCTGCGATTGCCGGGTACCTGGCGCTTCGCCCCGCGAGCTACGTCAACTCCGAGATCGTTCAGCTCTCCACGTCGCAGTGGGTCGGCGTGCTCACAGCAGCCGGCGTGTCGATCGGCTTTGCGCTTTTCTGGAAGGTGGCCGAGGCGCATCCGGAAGAAGCGATGACGATCGAGCTCGAAGGCTTCTACGCGATCGAGAAGGAGCGCGAGGCCAAGGCTGCAGCCAAGGCTGAAGGCAAGGATGAGCCCAAGGCCAGCAAGGCGCGCGACGACGACGACGAGGACCAGGACGAGGGCGACGAGGACGAAGAGGAGAAGAAGCCGAAGGCCAAGGGACGCAAGCAGGAGGCCAAGGCAGACTCGGTCGACGCTTCGTTTGACGATGACAAGAAGAAGGTCGACGAAGAGAAGGACGACCTGGACAAGGACAAGGACAAGGACAAGAAGAAGGACGGCTGAGCCGGGCGTGCCGGTGGGGTGGGGGCATGGGCCGGGGGCATGCCGCCACCAACAGCGGGGTTCTCTGAGGCATGCCGGTGGCATGCCGCCACCAACATCGGGGTGCTCAACGGGACCGGGTTTGCTCATGGGGCATGCCGGTGGCATGCCTGACGGAGGCATGCGTACGGCGTGCCGCGACGAACATCAGGGGTGCCGAGGGAGCCATGAAAATCACGCAAGGTGTCGTGGGTCGCGCAGCGTGCTTCATCGTTGCGATCGTGCTGGGCGGTTGCTCGGGATCAACGGAAGTCACACCCGGACCAGGCTCTGGGGGGAGCGGAGGCGGGGACGGCTCGGTCGGCGGGAGCGGAGGCACCGCGGGTTCTGGAGGTGTTGGCGGCTCCGGCGGGACGGCCGGCGTGGGAGGCGCGACTGGAGGGTCTGCGGGCACAGGGGGCACCGAGCACGGCTGGGATTGGTGCTTTGGCCCTGGATGGTGCGTCAAGCTCTACAACGGATGCTGTCCGGCATGTGGCCTGGAGAAGATCACGGACAACACCGCTGTGAATCGGGATCCGGTACAGCAGGCCACCTTCCGCGCAGCGCAATGCAGCGATCCCACCCCGGGCTGCCCGGATTGCATGACGCAGACCGATCCCAATCTCGCGGCGTTCTGCGTGGCGCAGCACTGCGAGATGATCGATGTGCAGACCAACGACGTGTCCGCATGCAACAGCGAGGGCGACTGCATGCTTCGCTACCCGGAGTGCTGCGAGCAGTGTGGCGGTCCTGCGCCGCAGATGCTGATCGCGATCAACAAGAGCCAGTACTCGACCTACCAGGACCAGGCCTGCGATCCGACGTCACCCGCTGCCTGCCCGCCGTGCGTGCCGGTATATCCGGACGACTGGATGGCGTACTGCGGCGCGGACAAGCATTGTCACGCCGCGCAGATCCAGACGCCGGGGGTGTGTCCTGCGCAGCCGCCCACCGGATCGTCGTGCTCGCAGCAAGGGCTGCAGTGCGAGTGGGGCAACGACATCCGGATCGAATGCCGGCAGAAGGCCACTTGCTCCGGAGGGGCCTGGCAGATGCCTCCGGTGCCGAACTGCCCGCCGCTGCCGGGCGCGGGCGTGATGGGATGTCCGAGCGACATGGGCGTCTCCGGAACCGCCTGCGCAGGGCTGGAGGGAACGATCTGCAACATGGAGCAGTTTGGCGCTGGTGCGATGTGTGTTTGTGACCCCTGCACGGGCGGCGGTCCTTGTACGTCGTATGGGCGTTGGTCATGCCTGCAGCCACCGGCTGGATGCCCGACGGTCGCGCCTGAGCTGGGACAGAGCTGCTCGCCCGCGGGGCAGCTCTGCGTCTACGGCGTCTGCGGCACCAAGACATCGGCCGGGCGTGCATGCAAAGCTGGCGGCGCGTGGGTCGACGAGCCCATAGCCTGCCCGGAGTAATGCGTCCGCGGCCCGGATGCGCTACGCACAGGGCCAATGAAGGCAAAGGCAACGATTCACGGGCTCGGATGGGCGACAGCGCTCTCGCTGGCCTTTCTCGCGCAAGCATGCGCCGGAACGCCTGCCGCGCCTCCGCGTTCGGCTGCGGAGCAGGCCCGATCCGCGGGCCCGACCTCGAGTGACCCGGAAATCGTCGGCGACTGGCTCCTGGCTGAGCTCATCTCTCCCAAGGCAGATGCAAAGCGCGCGATCGAAGCCCGAAAACGTCTGGATGCCCTGGGCGGCAAGGGACTCCATGCGTCGCTGGCGCGTGCGCTCGATGATGACGCGCATGGGCACCCGACCCGCGCAGCGACGGAGTGGGTCGACGTGGTGCGCTCTTCGCGGGAATCCAACGATCCTGTCGCATCGATCGCAGCATGGTACGCGGCCGAGCGCCTGCTGGCGCTGCGGGACTCCACGACCGGAGTCTGGGATGCGGCGCGTCCGTTGGTGGAATCCGTCATCGCATCCCCTGGAAACATCGGATGGCGCGCGCGTGCGGATCTGGTCGAGTGGTGGAGCGCCGAATCCTACGCGGCAGCGAGCAAGGGCGTGCTCGAGCAAGCGGCTGCCTTGCACGGATGCCAGTCCAAGATCCGCATCGCAGGGCCCTTTGGCCACGGAATGGAATCGGATGCGGAGCGCTCCTTCCAGCCGGAACGTCCTGGCGCCTGGCCCCTGTACTTCGAGCCGGACCCGCGACGTCCCAAAGTCCTGCCGCACGTGCACAAGGTCGACCGCCAGCAGTGCGACGTGTACTCGTCGGAAGCCTGGCCCGCAGGCGTGTACTACGGCGAGACATTCATCAATCTGGAGCATCCGACCGAGGTGTTGCTCGCGGTGCAGGGTGCGCGCCGCTTGCTGGTCGACGACGTGACGGTTCTGGAGAGGTCGCCGCGCAAGTGGGGGACCTGGCCCAAGTTCGGCGTCCACCTCCGGCTGGAAAAGGGACGACACCGCATCGTGGCACGGCTCGAGAGCCCCAAGGCCTCGGTGCGCCTGCTGCGTCCGGATGGCACCCCGATGCCGCAGGTATCGAGCGACGATCCAGGCCCTTCCTACATCACCCGTCCTCCTGTGGTGGTCGGTGATCCGAACGTAATCGATCGATTCGTGCGCGCCGGCGACGTGGTCCGTCCAGCCGATCACCTCACAACCTTCCTGGCCAGCTTCCTGTCCCAGGTCGAAGGGCAGTTCGATCTTGCGAGCGTGCTTCTGGAGCCGCTGGCGAGCAGCGTGCAGGACGCAGGCCCTCTGGCTCTGACCCTGCAGGGGATGCTGGTCCAGTACGATCCGATCTTCCCGTCATCGGACGGTCGCGATCTGGCGCGCGAGCTGTACAGCAAGGTGGCTGCAAGGGACCCCGAGATCTGGCAGGCGCGCACCTGGCTTGCGACCGACGGCGCGGACAAGAAGGGTCTTCCCGCGGTCGCCAAGGAGCTGCGAGCGCTCTACGACCACTTCCCGGAGGTACCTGACATCGCAGCCGGGCTGAGCGACGCCTACGACCAGCTCGGATGGCAGGCTGAGCAGTCGATGCTCGTGCAAGAGACCTCCAAGAGGTTCCCTCGACGTGCGCGGATCCTTCGCGCGCTGGTCGACGTGCTCGAAGGGCAGGGCAAGGTGAGCGAGGCGGATCAGGTGGTCGCCCGGCTCCAGGCGCTCGATCCGGATTCCGACATCCAGCTCGACCGCGCGCTGCGTCGCAAGGACTTCAAGGCGGCGATCGCAGAGCTCAAGCGGCTCGCGGCGCGTCGGCCGGATCGCAAGGATCTGGCGGCCCAGCTCGAGACGCTCCTGAGCCGCGCGGGCCAGCAGCGCGAGTCGTTCGCCCAGCTCGAGAAGGCGCTGGCAAAGAACCCGCGCGATGCCACGAGCCGTCTGGCCCTGGCCGATGCGAAGCTGGCGCGTGGCGATCAATCTGCGCTGCGCAAGGCGCTGGCGGATGCGATCCAGAACGGCGCCCCATCGGCAGACCTCGCAAATGCCATCGAGCTTCTGGAAGGGCGCACCGAGCTGGAGCCGTACAGGCTCGATGCGCGCAAGATGATCGGCGAGTTCGTCAAGGCGGGCGGCGAGATGGAAGGCAACGCCGTGCGCGTGCTCGACTACTCGGTTCTGTGGCTGCACCCGGACGGCTCCTCGCGCATGCTCGAGCACGAGATCGTGCGCGTGCAGACCGAGGAGTCGATCCGCAAGATGGCCGAGCAGAACGTGCCCGAAGGGCTCGTGCTGCGGCTTCGGGTGATCAAGAAGGACGGCCGCATCCTCGAGCCGGAGTTCGTCGCAGGCAAGCCGACGGTCACGATGCCGCACCTGGAGGTGGGGGACTACATCGAGACCGAGAGCATCATCTCCAAGCCGGGCGATGGCATGGGAGGCATGACGTACCGCGGGCCGCACTGGTTCTTCCGAGAGCAGGATATCGGCTACTGGCGCAGCGAGTTCATCGTCATCTCCCCCAAGGATCGCCCGCTGACCATCGAGCCGCACGGCAACGTCCCGGAGCCTGTGGTGACCGAGGACGGCATGCTGATCACGCGCCGGTGGACCGTGGACAAGAGCCCGGCCGCCGTGATCGAGCCTGGAACGGTGCCGATCCAGGAGCTGCTTCCCAGCGTGCGCGTGGGTTGGGGCCTGACGCTCGAACGGGAGCTTCGCAACATGGTGGATGCGCTCGCGGACCGGAGCGTGCGCGATCCGAGGCTCAAGCGCATCGCCGAGCGCATCGTGCAAGGTGCGCCGCCGGGGGCGGTGGAAGAGCGCGCCAAGCGCATCTACCACTGGGTGCTGTCGAACGTGGAGAAGGGCAACGAGCGCGACGGACGCAGGATCGTGGTGGGAAAGAGCGGCGAGCCTGTCCTCGGCTTCCTGTACATCGCGCGCATCCTTGGCATTCCTGCAGAGATCGTGGCGGTCAAGGATCGCCTGACCGAGCCGCCGATCGGGCCGATGACCGAGTCCGAGTCGTTCAACGACTTCGTGATTCGGGTGCAGACCGAGAAAGGCGAGCTGTTCCTGACCGTGCTCGACAAGTTCGCTCCCTTTGGCTACCTGCCTGCGGAGCTGCGCGGCCAGCCCGGATTCAGGCTGATCGAGGGCACGCCGAAGGTGGTGACCAGCACGGTCGGATCGTTCGACGGGATCGTGTACGAAGGCACGGCCACGATGCGCGACGACGGGGCGGCGGAGATCGACCTGCTGGAGCGGTTCGTGGGCAAGTACGGCATAGCGGTGAGAAGGAGCCTGGAGACCCTGCCCAAGGCGCAATTGCACGATGCCGTGGAGTCCAAGCTCCTGGCATCGGACCTGCCCGGAGCCAGCCTGCTCAGCATGGAGGTTCAGGATCAGGACGATCTGGACAAGCCGCTGACGATTCACATGAAGGCCGTGATGGCCGACTTCGCAAGGCGGCAAGCCGGTGGTTTGGCGCTGGCCCCGCCGTTCCGCGTGCGCGTCGCGAGGATGGCCTCGCTGGCGGAGCGCAAGACGCCCATGATCATACCGGATGCTTCGCACATGGAAGTCCGGATCCGCATCAAGCTTCCCCCGCGCGGGACGCTGCTCACGCAGCCGTCGCCTGCGGAGGTGCGCGACGACGACCGGGTCGTGACCGTGCGAGACCGGGTGGAGGGCAAGGACCTCGTGCTGGATCGGGTGTTCGACCTTCCGGCAGGGCGCATCTCGGTGGCGAAGTACCCTGCGTTCCAGAGCTTTGCGCGAAGCGCGGATGAGGCGACGCAGCGGGAGATCCGGATCGGGATTCAGTGAGGGCCCGTACTGCGTATCCGAAGGGAACGGCATGCCGTGCCCAACGCAGGCACGCCGTGGCGTGCCGCTACCGGGACCCACGGGCCCAGCGCATTGCGCACCCGGAGAAGGCGTCGCGGCGGATCCCCCAACGAACCGTGCTAGAGCTCCTTCCACGCCCCGATCCGGACCTCGGTATCGGTCCAGGCAGCGCAGTGCGCGTCGAGATCGTCGTACGCTGCACCGTGCGTGGCCTTGAACTCCGCGAAAGCCTCTGCCGTCGTCCAGCGATCCAACGTCAAATAGCGCCCTGGACTCGATTCGTCCTTCAGCAGCGCGGTTCCCAGGCACTGCGGGCTCCTGGCGAACAAGGCTGCCCAGCCTCCGCGTGGTCCGTACGCCTCCTCGAATGCACGCTCGAATCCCTCGCGCACGCGGAATTCCCAAACGATGACGTGGGTCACAGCGACCTCCAGGGGGCGACGATGCGCTTCATGAACGGAGGATAGCATCCACCGGCCGCCGGGGGAGCGGCTCAAACGCGACCTGGGTGATACTGACGAATAGCGATTGCCTCCTCGAAGGCGCTTGCCAACCGCGCACGCCTGCTCGATGGATGGCTCTGGGGATGGGTGGGTAGGGCGGGTCCTTCGAGAGCCCGAGCTTGGCAATCGTTCGTTGAATGGACGGCTTGGCGTGGACAACGAGATCCTTTGACACAGGAGAAGGGCAGCCATGTCGCGCAATCATGAGGCGAGCTTGCCAAGGAGGGCGGGGCAACCCCTGAGCGACGAGATCGTATTCCTCGATTCGCTACCACAGAGAGCCCGCCGCAGGCAGACTCTCACGTTGGAGCTCCAGGCGGAGCTGGACGCCTCGGAGGTGCACTCGCCCTGGCGCAGCGCGCCTCTCCCGCGATTCGACGACGACGGGATCGATCCCGCGATCGACGCAGACGTACCGAGGAGACCATGGGGCGAACCTGCACCGCCACCCCATGCCCAGCAGCACGGGGCAGGTACATCTGTCGCCCCGGTCGCGATGACCTCTGCAGCGCCGGAAGAGCCTCGGCGCGCGCGCCGCCACGTCGTGCAAGGCGTAGGCTACGCCGTTCTGCTTGCAGCGATCTGCCTCGCGGCTGCGGGCATCTACCGGGCCGCCTCGCCGGTCCGTCGCGCCTCGGCAGCGGCACCCAACACGATGGCCGCGTCCCCGGTCGCCGAGAGTCCGAGCGAGTCCGGGAAGACGGAGCCCGGCACCGGGTCGCCGGACATGACAGGAGTCGATCTGGCGCTCGGACTCGCGTGGGGTCGCGCGCAGGCGTGTCTGCCTTCCCGGGACGCAGGGGCGATGGTCTCCATGAAGCTGGTGCTCGCGCCTGATGGTCAGGTGATTGCCGCATGGGTGACGGGCTCGCGCTACTACGAGACGCCTGTCGGGGCCTGCATCGCCCGGCAGTTCCTGGCAGCGACGATTCCGCCGTTCGTGGGCGAGAGCGTGGTGATCCAGCGGTCCTACACGATTCAGTGAGCTTCAAATCCCGCTGCGGTGCTCCAGGAGACGGCTGATCAGGACTTCCTTGCCGTCCTTCTCCGTCTTGAACTGTACGGGTGCGCCTGGAAGGGACTCGGCAAACCAGTAGGTCGTGATCTCTCCGCCCTCTTCCTTCACCACGTACACGATGCAAGGGAAGGTTCCTGCTGGAACGGTGACGGACTCCTTGCGGGTCGTCACGGCGCTCTTCGGGAATTCTGCGTGCTTGCGTAGAGCATCCCAGGTGGACCATGCGCCAGGGTTCGACTCGAGAACCTTCCCTTTCTCATCCTCGAGCATGGTGGTGATCAGCACGCGAGCCGGCTCGACCTGGGCGAGCGTGACCTGCTTGATCACGACCGGCTTGCCGGCAGCCTCTACCTTCCAGCGGTAGGTGCGCCCCGGCTTGGTCGCGTCCCGGATCTGCTCAGCAGTGAAGGGCGTCGGCGCGAGCTCGGTGGCAGGTGCGGCGATCGGCGCGCTGGCCGAAGTGGACGGCGCTGCGGGCGGGGTGGCCACGCTGGGAGCGCCGGAGCAGGCTGCGATGAGCAACAGGGCAAGGCCAGAGGAAGAACGCATGCGCAACGAATGCAGCACGCCTGTCGCGGCGTCAACAGCTACTGGCGCGTGCCACGCACAGCTTGCCGCTTCGTCGTCGATCGACGCGGCTGGCTGCCAGTCTGTCATGCTTCGAGGCCTCGCACTCATCTTGCCTAGCGGGATCTCGGAACAATCCGCGGTGGCACCTGGTTTGCACACACGCAGCACGCAACCGACATCTCACGGAAAGGAACGATCATGGACCAGGCTCCCGCGCCGCAGGCAGCGGCAGAGGATCCCTCGCACCAAGCGGTATTCTGGCGACGGCTGCTGCATCGGTGGCTGATCGAATACAATCCGTTGTATCTGCTGAGCGCAGCCCTGGTCCTGGCCGGCGTGACACTCGTATCCCGGGGTTTTGCGCGTGAGGGAGCTGTCTACGGGTCGATCGGAGTTGCTGCCATCGCTGAGGTCTATTCGCTGGCGCTCATCGGCGGCGCAGCGCTGCTCATGCGCATCGGCCTGCGACGGCCCGCGGTCCTGCTTTCGCTGCTGGCCATCCTGTACCAGTGCGATCTCACCCTTCACACCGAGACGTCTGTCTACCTGTCGCCCTTTGGCATCGCCGCTTCCTCCGCGTGGCTGGCTCTGTTCGTCGGCAAGCTCTTCGCCCTGGCCTGGGCGCTTCGCCTGCGGCTGTCGCGATCGGCGATCGCCGTGCCTGTGGTCGGTGCGCTCGGCCTGACCATCGTTCCGCACTTCTTCCATCACGTCACTCCGCACGTGCGCACGGTGCTGGTCGCGTCCTGGGTGTTCGCGCTCTTTGCGGCAGGGCTCTGGACCTCGCGGACGGTCACCAGCCGGGTGAGCCTCGATTCCACCCAGCAAGCGATGATGCGCCGTGTCCTTCGCGCATCCTGGGCCATGATGGCGGTCCTTGCTTTTGCCCACGCCTTGTTCTGGACATCCGAATACAATCTGGAGACGGCAGCGGTATGGCCCGTAGCGCTCCTGCTCGCAACCCGATGGATTCGTCGCGAGCTGACGCTGTGGGGTGCGGTTCTCGCAACGTTGCTGCTCGTGGGTTTGCTCATGCCCGGGCACCTTGCGATGACCAGCCTGATGGCTGCTGTGACTCTCACCTTGCACGCTTTGCGGAAGCCCTGCAGGCTTGAGGCCAGCCCCTCTTCGCAGAACGCGCCCTATCGAACGCACGGAGGCGAGGCGCGCAAGTCCGAATGGCTCCCGGTGTCGTTCGCCCCTGCGAGCAGGCAAGCTCTTGCACGGCTGCTCACAGGCGCGCTGGTGTGCGTCTATGTTTCGCTCTGGACACGCGGATGGTCAGGGGGACCGTGGCCTGGACACGTGATCGCGCTGGACGTGCTGCTCACGCTCGGGCTGGCAGTGATGTTCTTCAAGGTGAAGGTCCGCACGGCGCTGGTGCCGCTGCTTGGAGTCTACTTTCACATGGCGGTGCAGACGCATCTGGTCACAGCGCCGAGGACGCTGCTTCAATGGGGCAATCTGTCCGTCGGCGTGGGGTTTGCGCTCTTGATCGGATCGGTCGGAGCCAGCTGGCTGATGCGGAGGCGATTCGGCATCAGAGAGTGAGGCTTGAGTGTGCACTACTGGCACGCTGAGCTGCACTGTCCGACGGCGCAGCTCAGCGCATTCTTCCACGTCGCCGCGCAGGAGTCGGGGAACCCGAGCATGCACTTGTCGACGCAGCCGCACAGAAGGTCGGGATCGCACGGCGGACCGTTCTTGCAGCTGCAATTGTTCATTGCACAGTCGTTTGCGCCGCCGCAGGCGCCTGAGGACGTTTGCAGCTGGTCGAACGAGGACTTGCACTGGCCTGTGCTCATGCTCGCCAGGCAATTGGTGCACGGGTCCGAGCTCGCATGGTTGACCATCGCAACGTAGTCGTGGCAGACGCCGAACAAGCCGTTGCCTGCGGAGCCCGCTGTGCCGCTCACGCCCCCGGCGCCACCCGTTCCGCTCGTGCCTCCGGCACCGCCCTTTGCGCTGGTTCCTCCTGCACCGCCCTTTGCGCTGGCTCCTCCTGCACCAGACGCGGATCCCGCCGCTCCGCCGTCCTGCGGCTCCCCTACCACCACGGAGCCCCCGCACGCTGCGAGGACTACGAGGGATACCCAAGCGCATCGAACCTGTCGGATCATGCGGGCAGTGTAGACCAATCGCAGCCCCGGGCAAGTCACGTGGCGCGCTGTCGGAAAGTCGTCAACGGGACCGGACAGCGCAGCGGTCGAGGCTGCCGAGGTCGTGGGCTCGTTTGCGAGGGAGCTGGCGGGCTACTCTTTGAAGACGTTGCCGGAGGCGTTGTCAGCGAACGTGTTGACCGATTCGATGTCGCCGTTGTACTGGGCCGAGCCCCCGAGATAGATGCCGTACTGCGCGCTGTGCTGGATGGTGCTGCTCTTGACGCTCACCGACACCCCGTGGCTGTCCGCGGTCGCCGTGATCATGCCCTTTTCTCCGCTGCCACCGACGGAGCCGCCGTACTCCACGGTCGCGTACTCGAACTGGTTGGCCGCATTGACGCTGTGATCGAAGAAGATCGTCTTCCAGAATCCCTGGGTCTTCTGCGCTCCGGTGATCGTGATGGGCTTCGCGGCAGTGCCTACCGCGTGAAGAGCCGCTTGATCGCCGCCAACGTAGATACGCGCATCCTTGGGGAGGATCAGGGTCACGCCAGGAGCGAGCGTCCAGACCAGATTGGTCTCCAGGTAGCCTTCGCAGTCGTAGGGAACCCCGATGTCCTGCCAGGTAACGGCCTGGGCGACGGTATGGTCCCGGACCCGCACGCGGTCAACGTCGTTACCGACGTACTTGGAGGTGACATCGAGCAGGTGCGCGGCTGACGCGCCGACGCTGACAGGCCCGAGGGTGTTCTTGGTGAAGGTGTTGTTGGCGAACACGGGCGCCTGGGCGCTTCCTGTCAGGAAGAGGCCAAAACCCTGGCTCTCGTGGAGTGTGGTGTTCGACAGGCTCAGCGTCACGCCGTGGCTGTCGCCAATGGCCCTGACAGCGGCGCCGTTCGCGTCATGCGCTGTGCTGCCCGCGTACTCGACCGTGACGAACTCTAGCCGGTTGTCCGCATTGTTGCCCGCAAAGGCGATGCCGGTCCAGAAGCCGCGCTCTTTCTTTTCGCCCGTGAACAGGATGGGGTGGTCTGCGGTCCCCACGGCTTTGATACCCGCTTGGTCGCCGTTGACGGTGAGCGAGGTGTCTGCCGCCATGATCACCGTGTTCGGCGCGTCGATGGTCCAAAGCGTGTTGATGTTCAAGTAGGCGGTCAGGTGGAAGGGAACACCGATGGCCTTCCAGGTCCCGTTCTTGTTGAGATTCTGGCTTCGGACCGACACCTCGTCGACGTCGTTTCCGGTGTAGGTCGAGGTCGTGTCGAGCAATCCGGCTACTTGTGAGTCGACGCTGGCGGGTCCCAGGCTGTTCTTCGTGAACGTGTTGTTCGCGAATTCCGAGGTCTCGACGCTCCCCACGAAGTACAAGCCATAGCCCTGGCTTTCGCGAAGGGTGCTGTGCTTGAGGCTCAGCTGCGCCGGGGTGCTGTCAGACACGACCTTCAAGGCGGCAGCTGTGGAATCGTGCGCCGTGCTTCCGGCGTACTGGACGGTCACATAATCGAACTTGTTCTCGCCGATGCTCGTGCTTCCGAGCAGGACACCTTTCCAGGCACCTCGCGTGGACTGGTCGCCGGTCAGGCAGATGGGTTCGCTCGCCGTACCGACTGCGACCAGTGCCGAGTCACCATTGACGTTCAGGGCCGTTTCTGCGGCGAACAGAATGACCACGCCCGGTGCGAGCGTGAGGGTGACCCCGCTGGCGATGACCGGGGTCTTGGCAGCCTTGTAGCAACCTTTGGCGAGCGTGGTGGTCGCGTCGAACCGGTCAGGAAGGATTCCGCAGGTGGCGCGCATCGCTTCGACGTCGGCGCACGCGTCGGCGACGACCGGGCCATCGGCGCCCACATCAACCGCGCTATCGACGCCTGCGTCGGTTGGAGCCGGGTTGACCGAATCGCTGCTACTCGAGCAGGAGAGAGCGAGCACTGCGGGAATGGCGAGGACAGGGATCAAGAACCATCGAGACATCAGTCTTTGCCTCCGTTGATGAGCATCCACGGGACCGCGCGGCGAAAGGACGCGCCATGAGTTCAACGATCTCAAGGATTCCCGTTTGTAGCATCGAATGATACCGCGAGACTATGCGAAATCTTCCCTCGCTGCGGCGCTCGTGCCCCGAAAGTCGAGGCGTCGCTAGGGCACCCATGTGCGGGGCTTGCCCGTACGTTGCGCGATTCGAAGCCTGAGCGGGCTTCTCGGGGTTATCGCATCTGCCATCGGGCGACTGGGATGTAGCCAGGCAGAAGCTCCCTCTGGCGCGGACGGCAGCGCTGGCAGCGGCACGGACGAAGCCGCTGGATCAACCTATTCTCGGATTCCCACCACCAGCTCAAAGGCGCCGATGCGTATCTTGTCGCCTGCGCTGAGCTTCGCCTTGTTGATCTTCTTGCCGTTCACGAGCGTTCCCGTGCTGCTGCCCAGGTCGATGATCCACTTGGCCTGGTCGCGGGATTCAACGACCGCGTGCATCCGGCTCACGCTCTCGTCATCCAGGACCAGATGGCAGTTGGCGTTGCGACCGATCTTGATGATGTCCTGATCGAACCCGAGGACCTTGGCGGGCCTGGACGGGTGCGACACGGCGAACAGGAGCCGCCCGGGGACCGTGTGGGCCGCGTCAGCAAGGGGAGGATCTGCAGGAGGTGGGCGCATGGCAGCGAGCTCTGCGCGCAGGTTCATCACCTCGGATCGGAGGCGGAGGTTGTCCTCGGCGAGCTGGCGTGCGCGCTCTTGCAGCGCCGGCATCTGCGAGATTTCTTGCTCGAGCTGCTGCACGCGAGCTCGGAGCGCTGTTTCGGCGTCTCGGTATCCCATGGCAGTGAGGCGGCTAGTATCGCACACCACGAGCGGATGGTCAGCCCTGCGGGCTGGCGCGGAGCGTGCATCTTGTCATGCCTGAGCCCGAAGCATACTCTTGATCCCAGCTGCACCGCTCGCGTCAACCTGCCGGCCAACCCCGGAGGGATTTGCCATGGATCATCGCCTCGCACGCTTCACCGGATCCTCGCGCTCGTCGATGCGGATCGGCCTGCTTTTTGCCAGCTTGGCAGGTTGTGTGGCCGCTGCCCCGCTCGCGTGCGGAAAGGGCGAGGAGGGCACCGCGGGTCCGCCGCACCAGGTCACCCCGTCCAAGGATGCCCAGGTTGAGGCGGAAGCTGCCGTGGAGGCGGGTCCAGACGGACCCGACGCTCCCCTGTTCACCTTGTGCAAGAGCGACAAGGACTGCGTCGGCAATGCGAACGGCAAGTACTGCGACACCGAGACCGGCAAGTGCGAGGTCTGCAGCACCACGGACACGTCAAGCTGCCCCTCGGGTTTCTACTGCGATCCGAAGTCGTTCGCGTGCCTGGTGGTGTGCAAGGCAGGCGCGTTCGGCTGCGCGTGCAACGAGGTCATGCGGTGCGATCCCGGCCCGCCGGCCACGTGGATCCCGCTGTCGACACCCTTGATCTGCGATCCCACCAAGGGCGAGGCGTGCAACGCGAAGACCGGGACGTGCGAGACGCTCACGCCCACGGGCACCACGACGCCGACCGGGACCTACTTCCAGTACGCCGTGTTCACCACGGACAACAGCGAGTTCAAGGGAGGCTGTGGCCTGGATTCGGAGGGGGACAACATCTACGTGAACCGGGACGGGCAGAACCTGGACGTCTACAAGGTCACGCTGGAGGACACGGACGGGGACGGGAAGCTCGAGCCGGCCCAGCACCCTGACAATGTGCTGGCGCAAGGGCCCATGGAAAAGCGCACTCTGACGTACCTGAAGACCTACACGGCCGCGACCGACAAGGCGCCGATTGGCATTCCGTGGGACACCGAGATCTTCGCGTTGCCGGACCGGATCATGTCCAACGGCCCAACGCCGAACGGCAGCATCACGGAGTATCTCTTTGCGACCCAGGCAACGAACATGATCGCAGTGCCCACCGTGCCATGGGCCGTGGATCCGCTGCAGATCCTGGGCTACGGCGACCAGGACAAGCTCTGGTACGCAGGTGACGCCTATGCCCGGCGCGTCTACTCGTTCTGCAGGGCGAAGCAGACCTGGGTGGCAGAGTTCGCATTCCCGAGCCTGGCAGGGGACCACTTCGACGGGCTCGAGGTGGTGGTCGCACCCAAGACGAAGGTTCAATACGTGTACGTGTCTGACATGCAGTCGGACTTCCTCGGGCAATACCGTCGCGACGACAGCGGCGGGTGGGTCCAGGAGAATCTGTTCAAGTACAATGACGGAACCGGCGCGGACGTGGAAGGGATGGGGTTTGGCGCGTTGCACCACTTCTGGGCTGGCAACTGCGGATATCCCGCTGGCAGCAGCGGGGTGCACTGGCTCTACGAGATCGGGGGGGGAGACCTGGACAGCTACACCAGCCCCGTGGAGTGAGGCGAAGGGAAAGCGGCCATGGCACAGCTCATCGCTTGCGCGACATGCGCCCGCCACCTTTGGAGCACAGAGCTTCGCTGCCCGTTCTGCGGCGCCGCGAACGCCGGAGCGCTGCCGTCTGGCAGAGGTCCCCGCTCGATCGTGATCCGCGCCGCAGGCCTGGCTGCTGCCGTCGCCGTGGCCTCGTGCGGAGGCAAGGTGGACGAAGGAGGCGGGGTCCTGAGCACCGAGGATGCGTCCGCGGACGTCAAGCCCGACGCTGATGGCGGACAAGACGCCAAAGACGCGCCCCTCGTCATGGACGTGGTGGACGTCGATGTCCCGGAGGACTGGCACACCCAGCCTGTCTACAAGGGTCCGCCTCCCTGGCGAGCCTGAGACTCTGCATCCGCGTCAGGTCGTTCGAATCCAAGGAACTCTGCCTGGATCATGGCTTGCAGCTCGTCAAGCGAACCTGGGCGACCCGTGTCGTCGACAGGCCACGCTGCATTGGCAAGAGCCACGAAAGCCACGCGCGCTTGCGGCTCGAAACATGCCCGTGCGCTCGCGCCCCAGTCGATTCCATCGTGTCCCCACACAGTCGCACCGGATCGGCTCCAGCGCTGCCAGCCGAGCCCCTGATCCGCGCACAGCAAAGGGAACGGAGGCTGCAGCATGCATTCGATGGTCTCGCGTCTCAGGATGCGCACTCCGTCGAACGCGCCGCCTTCCATGCACATCGCCACGAACCGGGCGAGATCTCCGGCCGTGGACCGGAGCTGGCCGTCCGGGTAGTCTGGATATCCGTACTGGGCAATCGGGTGCACAGAGCCTGACCTACGTGCGCGGTACGGGGTAGCGAGCCTGTCCGGATCGAGGTCGCGCAGATGCCAGGCCGTGGAGGTCATGGACAGGGGCTCGAAAATCTCCTTGCGGCACAACGCGTCGAACGGCGTGGCGCACGCCTTCTCGACGACATGGGCCGCCAGGGCAAGTCCGACGCTGCAGTAGCGGAAGACCTGCCCCGGTGCAGCAGACGCAAAGTTGGCGTCCGGATCGTACCAGGCTCCACCTGGGCGCAAGTAGCCGTCCATGAACTCTCCGAGCGCCAGGCTCGAATCCCCATCGACGTAGAGCGAGCGAAGCACGGACATGTTGTCGGCCAGACCGGCCGCGTGCGACAGGAGCATGCGAAGGGTGATCGGAGCTTCGGGATGCATCGGATGGCGGATCACCCGGTCCAGGTACACGTCGATCGGAGTGTCGAGACAAGCAGCACCCATCTCCCAGGCCCTGAGCACGGCCACCGTGGTGATCACCTTGGAAACGGAGGCGCAGCACTGGAGGGTCGCAGGCGTCATGGGAATGTGCTGCTCAAGGTCGGCCCAGCCAAAAGCGCGCTCCACGACCCTGCCATTGCCCCCGACCACAGCCACGGACAGTCCTGGGATCGCAGACCGGGCAAGCTTGTCGCGCACGAGAAGGTCCATGCCGCTTCGCCCGGTCACGGAACTGTCACGTACGCGAGCCGCAACACACGCGATGGCGAGGCAGCATCCTGGTACTCGATCCACGCAACCGCGAAGCCTCCGTCGATCGCGGCCAGCGACCAGGACTCGATCGCCTGACCGGTCACCGGAAGCTTGACAGCATCGCCGATGACACCCTGCTCGCCGATCCGCTGCAACGACAGCGTCGTCGCTAGCCCGTTGTCCGGCTTCCATTTGCCAGTGGGCAGGAGCGCGACGAGCCCGCAGCGGTCCGCGGCGATCAAGGGAGAAGAGGTAACCGGAATCACGGCTCGCGGCTTGAAGGTCGCGGCACCGAACGGCCTCGCGAGCACGGTCACGTTCTCTGCATCCGTATTCCAGATGCACACGTCGAATCGATCCGTCTCCACGGCGAAGTCGGTCAGGTTGTGATCCACGCCTGTGTCGATGTCTTCGGTCGCGTCCACGGCTGCGGTTGCAGGGTCGATTGCAGCCAACGTCGTGGTTATGGGAGACATGGGGTCGGTCTTCGGGTGGGTCGACCATGCAGCAAAGACCTCGCTCCCGTTGGAGGCCAGCACTGCGCCGAGATCGTAGCCAGACCCGGCGTAGAACAAGGTCGGCGGCGCGGCCATCGTGCCGTCCAATCCCATGCGCGCGCCGTACGTGATCCACCCGTCCGTCTGCTGCACCGCCCAGGAGAAGATGTAGCTGCCCCCGAACACGATGACTCCGGTAGGGATCGTCTGCGCGCCGGTCGGCGGAACCACCGTATGCACCGCGTCCACAGATGCTGCGTCCGAGCCGAACCGCTGCATCACGATGCTTCCATCGTCTTGCGCCCAGAATCGACCCAGCCGGGCGCCGTCCCAGGCGATACTGGAATTGAAGGGATTGGTCGTGCTCCCGGGGTCGACCGTGGACGACGACGACACCGCGAGCGTGCTCGGGTTGACCTGCACCGCTGCAAGGACGTGCTTGTAGTTTCCGTTGGTCCACCGGGTCCATGCAGCCAGAAGTTGGGAGCCTGTCCACGCGAGATGGACCGCACCCTCTGGCTCGCTTGTGGCTGACGGTGGATCCAGGGTCAGCGATGCCAGGACCTTCCCAGTCCCGCCGTGCCCACAGCCTGGGCTGGTCGCGTCGGCATCGCCGCCGGAGTCGGCGCCCGAATCGCCCCTGGCCTCCGCCTGTCCGTCGTCGATGTTGAGCGGCGTGCGCGCGCCGCAGCCGTGTGCGAGCGCTGCGAAGCATAGCCCGAGGTAGATCGGCTGCAGATGGGGAATCCTTGTAGCCACCGATGCACCTTATCGTGCACTCGGGCTGATCGCCAGCACTGGTGGGCAGCGCCAACAGCTCTGACCGTACCGCTCCTCGACAGGAAACCCTCGCGTTCGGCGGTACACCTCGAGCACGAGAGCGTCGGCCATCCCATAGACCTTCAGTTTTCGAGGATCGCGTGCCAACCCGATAGCCTGCAGCCTGTAGCCTGAAGCCTGTAGGCGTCAACGAAACGGCGAAACCGGAGCCTGAAGCCGCTCGCGTCGATTCATCACTGCGCGCCGTAGGCCTGCATCACCTGCATGGCAGGCCGCGCCCCGCCGTCGGCGAGCGCATAGGCCCAGTACGCCTCCGCGGCATCGAATCTCCATGCGAATGCCCCCTTGAAGCAGAGGCTCTTCGCGTTCCAGAGAAAGGACGACGTCGCGTTGTACTGGAGTGTGTCGTCGTTCGTCTGGGTCTTCTGCCCGAATTCACCGAGGTAGATCGGGACTCCGTCCGCCGCCGCCTTGTTGCACAATGCCGTCGCTCCGCCGAAGCTTCCGGAGTCCGAGTAGATGTGCAGGTCGTAGAAGTCGAGCCCCAGCCCGGACAGCATCCCACTCGCAATGTCGTATTGTGCTGTGCCGCCCATCCCCATGGTCGCTGTGACACGAAGCCACGGGCTCTTGGCCTTGATGAAGTCGCGCGTTCGTTGGATGTACGCGCGAACCCCGGAAGAGTCGAGGGAGCTCCCCCAGAGCCCGTCCTTCTTGGGCGCATCGATCTCGTTCACCAGATCCAGACCGAAGATGTTCTCCTGGTGCCCGTCGAGCATGGCAAGCAGGGGCCCATACACGTTCTGCTGGAAAGCGTCTCCCTCCCCCAGCTTGTTGTTCAGGAGATTCTCGTAGTAGGTCTTGGTCGTCGGCACCTTGGACATCGAATTCCCCTCCAGGGCCGTCAGATACACCCATAGCCCGCGCGCTCTCGCTGCATCGATCACCTTGCTCAGATTATCGAGCATCGCCGGTGACACGCCTTGGGTCTGTGGCGACGCGGACCCGAGGGTGATCCCCTGCAGAAGCTCGAACAGGAACAGCCGCACGACCTTCCCCTTGCCCTCGACGATTCCATCCAAGACCTGAGTTGCGTAGGCGAGGTCGAAGTCGGTCGTCAGACCGGTGCCGAAATGCATGCCGAACCAGGCCTCGTTGAACCCCACGACGAACGCAGGCATCGTCATGGCAGGTAGCTCCGTGGCCGCGTCCTGCCCTGCTTCCGGGTGCGGGCCGCTGTCGGCCTGAGCGGAGTCCGGCGCCCCGGCATCTGCGCCATCCGCCGCGCTCCCGGTGTCGGCATGGCCCGCATCTGCCGGGGTTGTCGAATCCGGTGCGCCATCGCCCGTGGGCGCTGCGTCCGATGCAGCATCCGATGGCTGGAATCGGCCTGGCTCAGCCAATGGATCCGAGCCGCAGCCTGCGAGGAGCTGCGCGCACAGAAGCAAGGAACCCACAGCACGCGTTCTGGCAATCATGGCAGATCCCTGGTCGTGTCCCGATTCCGGGTCATCCTGCAGCCGCGGCTCGTGCCTTGCCGGACGAGCCGTTGCCATGCTCTCAGCAAGACTCGGGCCCAATCCGAAAGGTTCTCAGCGGGCTCGGGCGGCTCTACCAGCTGCGGCTTGCGCCGATCCACGCGCCATGGCTCCCCCAGACCGCCTGCGGCTGCCAACCCAGGGCCTCCGCAGGGCGGGAAGCGCGCGGACGCAGCAGCACGAGGCACAGCGCGGTTCCAGCGCCGAGGGCTCCGATGCTCATCCCCACCGTGCTGACCAACGCGAGATCCTGGGCGCTGTCCGCGGCCGACTTCCCACGGGCATTGCACGCCAGTCCCGTGCAGTTCGCGTCGATCGTGTCCTTCTTGCCGAACACCAACAGCCCGGTCACCGAGCCTGCGAGCACCCCCAGGGCGCCGACGCCACCGGCAATCCATGCGGCCGTGGTCCACGCGCCCGAGGAACCAGGTTGGGAATACGCAGGGGGTGACGCAGACCGGGCGGGTGCTGCGGGAGGGGCAGGAGGCGGTGCAACCACGAGCACAAGGGTCTTCTTGTCGCGAAGCGCGATCTCGACCCAGGTGGACACGACCTTCCCGCCAGGCGCCTGCGTGGTGATCTCGTGTCGCCCGGGATCCACGGGAAGCGAGGTGCCAAGCGCTGCGGGACCGAGCTCCACACCGTCTCGTTTGACGACGGTGCCTGGCGGCGCTGCATTCGGGAGCACGAGCTCCAGCTCAGGCACGGACGGCTTGATCGCAGCGATTTCAGCACGCGCCTTGGCCACGCGGTCTCGATGGCGCGCCTGCTGGGGTGCGGACAAGCGCATGACCATCCCGAGGTAGTCCTGGTAGTGCGCAACCGCAGAGGCGACCTTTCCCCACCGTGCGTTGCAGTCCGCGAGCGCGAACAAGGCGCCGGGCTTGGGATCGAGCCTGTAGCTCTCCTGGAGCTTGGGGCAGGCGCTCGCAAAGTCGCCCGAATCCAGCTGTGCCAGGCCCTGGTTGAAGAGAGCTTCGGCAACGACCGTGTCCTGGGCGAGCGCCGGCCCGCTCCACAGCAACGCGGGCAGCGCGAATGCGATGCTCGGTCCCAGGCAGCGAAGCATCATTGCGCGACGTTACCCGAGGGCGCTGGAGCAAGCAACGCGCGGGTCTAGTCCCGAGTATGACGCACCTTTCCAGAATGCGATGGGGCCAGGCGCGCCGGATTGGGGGAAGGAGCCGGTGCACCTGATGCCACCTCGGGCGCCTCGGAGGATGGTGCGGCCCGCACCGCGGACGCGGAGGGCGTCGAGAGCTCGGACGGGGCTCCGACAGCGGAGGGCGCGGGGCGAAGGGCGGTCGACCCTTCCACGGCGCCCATGCGGTCGGTTCGATGCGAAGTGGCCGTGCCGCGCAAGCCGAGGACGACTCCTCCTGCGGCGAGAAGGACGGCGCTGAAGGCGATCACGCCGACGAGCCATGGGAACCGTGCGCGGGCTGGCGCCGGGACGACGACGCCGCTGTCCGCTTGCCCAGGATCGGACAGTGGGGAGTGGACGGACGGCGCAGGCGGAGCAGGCAGCGCCGGGTCCGAGTGCGTGGAGAAGGCTTCGGCCAGCGGCGCGCACTCGATGGTCCCGCTTTCCAGCACCTCGACCATGCGAGCGCGGCGCGCAGTGTCGAGAAAGCCCAGCTCTTGGATCCAACGCGACACCTCCCGCGAGGTTGCGAAGGGCGAGCTCGATTCGAGGGCGTCGGCCATCAGCTGCGCTGATGCGAAGCGTTCATCGGGATTGCGCTTGAGGCCCTTCATCACCACCGCATCGAGCGCCTCGGGCAGCTCGGGCACGGCGGCGCGCGGGGATTGGATCGGCACGGTGAGCACCGCGAACATGAGATTGGCCTCTGCGCCTGCGAATAGACGCCGTCCAACCAGCATCTCCCAGAGCACTGCCGAGGTCGCATAGACGTCGGTGCGTCGATCGACCTCCCCGGACCGGATCTGCTCTGGAGCCATGTAGGCGAGCTTCCCCTTGAGTTCCCCTTGCCGCGTGGTCTGCAATCTTCCTGCCGCCTTGGCCACTCCGAAGTCGATCAGATGCGCCACGCCATCCACGCCCACAAGGATGTTCTGCGGAGAGACGTCGCGATGAACCACCTGCAGAAGCGCTCCGTCGTCGCCCCTGAGCTCGTGCGCGGCATGCAGCCCGCTGAGCACCTCGGCAGCGATCTTGGCGGCGATCCTCGGATCCATCCTTGTGCCGCGGGCGTGCTCGGCTGCGAGCAGGTGTGAGAGAGGCTCGCCTTCGATGTAGTCCATCACCAGCAGCAGCTCGCCTTGGTCAGCGATGACATCCACGATCGAAACGACATGCGGGTGCCGGATGCGCGACGCCAGCCGAGCCTCGTCCAGGAACATGGCGCCGAACTCCGGGTCCCTTGCGTACTGAGCATGAAGCCGCTTGATGGCCACGGTGCGTGCGAAACCCGCTGGCCCCAGGAGCCTGCCGAGGTGGACGGTTGCCATGCCGCCATGCGCGATCGCAGCGTGGATGCGGTAGCGCCCCACGATCGTCGGACCGGCATCCTTGGGCTGCGTGCTCACTCTTACGAGCATACGCTCGGCGCATGGTTGTTCCAACTGGACGGTCAGCGGCGGACGTCATCCGTGCAGGGAGCCGGGCGATCCGATGCGCGCCCGCTGTTCCCTGGCATCGGAGCTGGAAGTGCCGATCGGAGGCTGTGACTCCCATGAGAGCCACCAGCTCCGCGCAAAGGCGTTGACCGCAATGCCGCTGCATGGGAAGCCAGGGCTGATGCAAGGACAGGACGTTGACGGTACGCTCACGACCCGGGTCCAGAGCCGTGTTGCTGAAGTTCGCAAAGGTGCGTCGTATCAGCTGACCGTGGTGCATGGGCCTGATGTTGGCGCGACGTTTGCGGTGGACGGCCACATGGAGCGATCGAGGCTCTATCTGGGGCATGGACCTCTATGCGACTTGCGGCTCAACGACCCGCGGGTCTCCAGAAGGCATGCAACGCTGCAGGCCGAGCCCCAGGGGCTGCGCTATACGGACCTTGGATCGACCAATGGCAGCCAGGTCAACGGGGTCACAGTGCTCGACGCCCTGCTGCAAGGCGGCGAGACGCTGCAGATCGGCTCGACCGTGCTCAAGGTGCAGCAGGTCGCGGCCTTCGAGGTGCAGCTTCCCAAGGAGCTGTGCTTCGGCAAGCTGCATGGTGCCAGCCCGGAGATGCGTCGGCTGTATCCGCTCTTCCAGAAGCTTGCGGATTCGGATCTGCCCGTGGTCGTGGAAGGCGAGACGGGCACCGGCAAGGAAGTGCTGGCTGAGGCGATCCACGAGGCAGGCGCTCGCGCCCAGGGCCCGTTCGTGGTCTTCGACTGCACGGCTGTGCCCTCGAGCCTGATCGAGGCCTCCCTGTTCGGTCATGAGCGGGGCGCGTTCACCGGAGCCGTCGCCGCAAGGCGTGGTCTGTTCGAGGAGGCGCACGGCGGCACCCTGTTCATCGACGAGATCGGCGATCTGGAGCTGTCCCTTCAGGCGAAGCTGCTTCGCGCGGTCGACAAGGCATCGATCCGACGAATCGGCGGAGCGAAGTGGATCGACGTCGACGTGAGGATCATCTCTGCGACGCGTCGCGACCTGGACGCGGAGGTTGCGGCAGGGCGATTCCGGGACGATCTGCTGTTCCGCCTGGGTGGTGCACGCATCGAGCTGCCGCCCCTACGGGCAAGGCAAGGCGATGTGGGCCTGCTCGCCACGCTGTTCTGGAGCGAGATGGGCGGTGCGCCGGACAAGCTGACCCCTGAGTTCATAGCCCAGCTGGAGACCTCTTCGTGGCCGGGCAATGTCCGGGAGCTTCGCCACGTGCTGGCGCGAAGCCTCGCGCTCGGCGACACGATCTCGGCTGCGGAGCCACCCCCTCGATCCGCTTCACCAAGCGTTGCGCCGCGTCCGAACCAGGTCCGGGACTTCTTCGAAGCCGTGCTGTCGCAAGGGACGTCGTTCGCGGTCGGTCGACAGAAGGTCCTCGACGAGTTCGAGCGACGCTACGTGTCATGGATCTTGGAGCGTCATGGCGGGCACGTGGGCAAAGCGGCGGCTGCGGCCGGGATTGGAAGACGCTACTTCCAGGAGATCCGGAGCAGACACCGCAATCCGACAGGTTGAAGCGGTGCTCCCCAACCGGCAGGATTCGTGCTTTCCTACAAGTGCATGAGCAGAGTCTGGTGCGTCGCCTGTGCCGTGGGTCCGCTGTGCGGGTGCACGTACTATGATTCGGCGCTGGTGGGCGGCGTGTCCCCTGCGGACAGCGGAATCGAGGCTGATTCGACGACCGGGACCTGCTCCAGGGCGCTGCCGCCGGAACCCCCTGCGGTCAAGGACGCGGCAGGGAGCATCGAGCTGGTGCTCGCGGTGCGTACCATCGACTTCCACGAGACCACCCAATTCAATACGATAGGCTACGACCTCGACAAGACCTGCACGTGCCTGGGAGAGGGCAACAGCTGCCAGCCTCCCGCCAATTCGACGCCCCAGGATCAGTGCGACGGCCCCGGAGGACGGGACAACCGCGCCGCTGCGCTGATCGCAGCCAGCTCGATGCTCGGGTTGAGCAGCGCCACCTTCGACAATGACATCGCCGACGGCGAGTGGTCGATTCTGGTTCGGGTTCGTGGATACAACGGGCTTGCGGACGACGATCAGGTGTCGGTTGCGTGGCTCGTACCCCTCAATTTCATGAAACCACCGGTATGGGACGGCACCGACGCTTGGGGGATCAACGGGTCGTGTCTGAATCACGACGGAACGGGGAAGCCTGACCTGGAGAGTCCGCTCATCACGGACACGCTGGCCTATGTCACCGGAGGCCGTCTCGTGGCGTCCCTCAAAGGAGGCGCTTCACTCACGTTGTCCACCGGGATGTCCATCATCATCAACGACGCATTCCTGGTTGCCGGGCTCGTGCAGGATGGATCGAAGTGGTCCGTGCAGGAAGGCCTGCTGGTGGGCGTATGGAAGACCACGGACCTGCTCGCCAATCTGCGGTACACGACAGTGGGAGGCCAACCGCTGTGCGCGACCAACGGCATCTACAAGAACATCAAGGATAGCGTTTGCCAGAAGCGGGACATTCTCGCCTCCGGTGGCGCGCCCACGGCCCCATGCGACGCCATCTCGCTGGCGTTCACCTTCACCGCTGCGCCGGCCAAGATCGCCCTTGCCCTCGACAACCCCGCAGGTGCCGATCCCTGCCCTTCCGACACCGACGCCGCTGCCTACGAGTGCGACTGACCTGCCAAGGTGAGCCGTCAGCTCTCTGCGCAGGCGTGACTGGCTCCGATCGGAGCCGGCAGCTCGCGCCCCGGAGAGGTGCACGGTCTCCACGTCGCTGGGACAGCACGATGAAAGGGATCGCGCGCAGGTGAACAACGGCACGAGCGTTGCAACTTCCCCCGCGTGGATTCGCGGTTCCGTGGGGCTCGTTGACCGGAGATTCTGCCATGTTCCCATCCAAAGCTCAGCACTGGGTCCGTTGTCTCATGGTAGCAGCAGGCTTGGCGTTGCCGGGTCTCACGGCGTGCAGCACCGGCGCTGACGCTGAAGCCTCCAACCAGTCCAGCCCCCACCCGGCTGCCGACGCAGGAAACAAGGCGGGTAGCAGCAAGGATGGCGGCCTGGCGCTGGGCGACGGCAAGGCAGATGATCCGTCGCAGAAGTCCTGCGACAACTCGCTCGATACCGAAGGGTGTCCGTGCACGCAGAAGGACGCGACCCGTGCCTGCTATTCGGGCCCATCGGCACAGGCAGGCATCGGTCAGTGCAAGAAAGGGACGCAGACCTGCAAGTCGTCGACGCAGGGCGAGTTCAGCAAGGGAGTGTGGAGCGCGTGCGAGGGCAGCGGTGCGCCGCTGACGTGCGCGCAGGCCAAGGCGACGTGCGGGACCGCGTCGGATGGCTGCGGAGGTCAGATCCAGTGTGGAGACCCGTGTCCGCAGTGCACGCCGGGCTCCCAGACCTTTTCGGCGGCTGGCAGCTACGACTTCACGGTGCCGGGCTTTGACAAGCTCACCGTGGAGCTCTGGGGCGGCGGAGGCGGCGGGGCGGCCTATTCGCAAGTCGACAGCCCCACCCCGGGTGGAAGCTCGAGCTTCAACTCGACCGTCGTCGCAGGCGGAGGGAAGGACGGGGCTTCGGGCGCTGCGGGCGGCGTTGCGTCGGGCGGCACGATCAACACACCAGGGGGAGCGGGCAAAGGCATTCCGGGTGGGGATTCTCCCAACGGCGGCAAGGGCGGAAGCACTGCCACGCAGCTGGATGCATGCGGCTCCATGATGTACGGCAGCCCTTCCGGCGACGGAGAAAACGGCTATGCACCGGGCGGCGGCGGCATGGGAGACATCACGTGCCAGCTGTCGTGGTGGACCTATCAGGGGTGGGGCTTCTACGGTGTTGGCGCAGGGGCAGGCGCATTCGCGTCTATCACCTATTCTGCCGGGGAGCTGAAGGCGGGCAGCCAGGTGCCGATCGTGGTCGGCGAGGGCGGACGCGGCTCCAAGGGTGCTACCAGCTCCGGCCCTGCAGGGACCGGCAAGAACCCTGGCTACTACACTGCCGGCGATGGTGCGCCGGGCCAGGTCACCATCACCTGGACCTGCCTGTAGGTGACAACCACCATGAATGCCGCGCGTCGCCTCTGCAGCCTCCCGCCCACCCGCCTGCACCTGCTTCCCCTGCTGCTCGCGATGGCCATGTGTGCCACCGCCTGCTCTTCGACGGACGCAGGCTCGATCTGGCAGGATCCCGCCTCGGACGCAGAAGCGAACGAGGGCGCCACCGAGGCTTGCAATCCAGGTTCGGATGCAACGATCGACAGCAGCTCGCCGCAAGACGCACCGCAAGACGGGTATGGGACGGACGTGCAGCAGGAAGCAGAGCCGCCGAGCCCGGATGGGGGACAGGAGGCTTCGTTCGACGCAGGGGATGGCGCGGGGCCGAGCGACGACGCCGCGGCGCAGCCGCATCCGTTGTTCGACATGGCGATGATCCGCGATGCTTCGACAGCGCAGTGCAGCTTCACCAACGCGACGCTCGCCTTTGCGGACGGGGTTCTGCTCCAGGGATGGAGCGTGAGCTACGTATCCTGGGAATCGGTCGGAGGCGTCCTGAAGCCGATCGTGATCCGAGGCTTTGCAGCGCGTCCGCAGGGCTCAGGCACGGCTCGACCGGGCATCGTGCTGGCGCACGGTCTGGGAGGCTATGGAGACCTGTCCCAGGCAGCGGGCGTCGCTGCCAAGACAGGAGCGTTCGTGATCGCGTATTCCGGTCCTGGCAGTGGCAGTGATGCCAGCAACACGTCAGAAGGGATCCCTCCCATGGAAGGAGGGTGGTATCGCCTCTTTGATACGGCCACGGACACGCGTGGAAGCTGGTTCTGGGCGCACGCGGTCGCTGCGATGCGCGGGCTCACCTGCCTGGAGGGCCGCGCGGACGTCGATCCCGCAAGGCTCGGCATGACAGGGTACTCCGGGGGAGGGATTGCGACGTTGATCGCTGCTGGCGTGGACAGCCGGGTCAAGGCCGCAGTTCCGATCAGCAGCTCACACGCCTTCAGCGTGGCGGCATTGTCTCCCGGGGCCTGGTGGCACGGCCTTGTCCAGTCTGCAGGGCTCACGCTCACCAGCCCCGAATGGACCAAGACGCAGCAGGAGCTGATCGATCCGGCAGCCACGGTCGCGCACGCGTCGGCGAGCATCCTGATGGTCAATGGAACAGCGGACGAGTTCTTCCCGCTCACGGCGCACGTTGCCACGCTGGACGCGGTCCCGCATGACAACAAGCGGACCTCGCTGATTGGCAACTACGATCACGGCTGCTACCAGAAGGCGGGGGTCGAGGCCGAGTCCGCGATCGCGGATCGGGCCTCGCTACGCATGAATGGTGGTCAGAGGGCGTGGTTCCACCACTGGTTCGGCACAGACGCCGACTACGCCTACCTGCCCGCTGCCCCGAAGCTCCAGATCGATTCGCAGGGCAGCTCCCTCTCGGTGACAGCCGTGGTCGATCCAGGTGGTAGCACGCTGAAGGTCGGGCTCGTCGGATTCTGGTTCAGCATCGATGACGGGTACACCTGGCAAGGGGTGGCGCTCGATTCGGCCGGTGGAGGCGTCTTCGCGAAGCAGGTTCCGATCACCCTCCCATCCAATGCCGTCACCTACGTCGATGTCGAGTACTCCACCAAGGCGTTGCTGAATCCAGGGAAGTTCTCGCTTTCCTCGAGGCCCGAGATGCCGGCCGGCGTGGTGCTGCACATACGAGACCAGAGCTCGTGTCAGTGAGCGAAGAGACGGTCTTGGCGAATCACGCTGCGTGTGTAGCAAGGAGCGATCAAGGAAGTCGCGTCAGCACTGGAGCGTATCCACGGACAAGCTCCCTGCCCCGGAGTGCACCACGCGTCGCTTCTCGTACCAGGGGAGCGAGGTCCGTGCGGTGATCAGGTAGCCGACTATCAGGGAGGTGTCGAGCAGCAGAGCCAGGATGATCGCGGTCGACGACAAGGTAGGCCGGGTGCCGATCTGATGAAGGGAAGGCCAGAACGACACGACGCGGAAGGGGACGAGCACAGGTTTGTCCGGATCGATCGGCGCCTTGAGCTGGACGAAGGCCACTGCGCTGACCTCGTCTTCGAGCGTGCGTGCGACACCGTCGGAATCCTGGTAGCGCGCCGTCACCGCAAAGTGGGTCGTCGTCGTGTTCTTGCTGCGCGTCTTCCACGTTCTCGTGCCCTCCACCGTGGCCTGGACCACGTCGGCGAACACCGACGCCAGGTGGTAGTTCCCTAGCACCAACGTATTGACGACGACCAGGGCAGCGGCGAAGCCGAGGGCCCAGGAGCGATGGAATGCCGCGCGTCGAAGGTAGCGATCCTCCAGGGGCTCTGCGGACAGCAGCATCGGCTCGGCCCGCGGTGGATGCAGCACCCAGCCCATGCCCGAGGTCGACCGATAGCTCATGGGCTCGCCATGCGGATCGAGCCCGCGGGACAGAATCCCATGCGCTGCCACGGTCTCGCCAGGCGACAGCACCGCGCTCACCACGCGCCGGTCGTTGCCGACCGCCTTCACCTGATCGAGCATGTCGACCAGGAACACGTCCTTGCGCGGCTCGACTCGCACCCGCTCGCCCGCGCGGGTCAGGACGTAGAAGGGAAGCACGTCGACCTCGCGACCGTCCTCGACCCAGCGGTGCCTCATTCCCTGCTTGGTCTTGTACTCGCTCCCCTGCTGGGCGATCTGGATGCGAACTGCGTAGTCGGCTCCCTCCTGCACCTCGACCTTGCCTTGGACCACGGCGTTGCCCGGGGCCAGGCGCGCCGAAGGGTGTATCGACTCCCTGGCGATCGCTGCGCGCTGGCGATGCCAGAAAACCAGGGTGATTGCGAGGGTCAGGAGGACTCCGAGCACGAGGCCGCCAAGAACGAACGCGAGGAGGCTGCTCGCAGTCGCGCTCGCCTGGCCGGAAGCTGTGAGGAAGTCTGTGTCCATCCGGGCGTCAGTATCTCCCATCCAGGCGTCGGATGTCATGGCCACGCTCCCGGGCAGCGCGGGATCGGAGTGGCGCGTGACGATTCGAAGTTGATCTGGAACTTCTTCGGAACCCGGTTGTCCATGCCGCTGACACCAGAAACTTCCAGCCGGCGATCGCCCGGACGGAGACGGTACCATGACCGACCTGCATGAGAGCGCGGCCCGCCACCCGGGTCGCATGACCGCAGCGATGCGCGTTCTGCCCGTCATTTCTACTCCCAAAGTGCTCCGCATCGGGGTCGCGGACCAGGGCAGGATCGTCGACGAGCGGCTGATCAAGCAGCATGGCGACGTCACCGTGGGCGCTCAGGAGAGCTGCACTTTCGTCGTGGCATCGCCGGTTCTCCCGAGCACGTACCGGCTCTTCGAGCACGATTCCAAGGGCTACCATCTCAACTTCCTGGAAGGGATGACAGGTACGGTCGTGCTGCCGGATGGCGCGCGCGAGCTGGAATCGCTCAAGATCCAGGCGAATCGACGGATGGATGGGTCGTACCGGGTGGCCCTTTCCGACAGCTCCCGAGGGAAGATCGTCATGGGAAGGACGGCGGTCCTGTTCCAGTTCGTGGATCAGCCGCTGCCGGCGCCCAAGCCGCAGCTTCCCACGAGCGTGCGGGCCGGGATGTCTTCCCAGATCGACTGGCGCTTCACCGTCATTGCGTCGTTCTCGTTCGTGCTGCACTTCGGGCTGCTGGGAATGGTCTACTCGGACTGGGCGGATCAGCAGATCGACGATGTAGCGACGATCACGGGTGTCGTGGATTCGGTCATGTCGCTGCCGAACCTGACGCCTCCGCCGGATACGCGCGTGCATGACGTGCCGTCAGAAGCTTCCCCAACGGCGCCGCAGCCCGAGAAGCCAGGTGGAAGGATCGCCAGCAACGCGCCCAACCATGGGGCGCAGCCAGGTCCTGGTCGCCCGTCGGATCCGGGCGCGGCAAAGCACGAAACAAACGCCAAGCTGTGGAAGCAACTGGATGACTTGGATGTTGGCGTGGTCGCCACGCTGGGCGGCGCAGGTCCCGCTACCCAAGGCGTTCTGAAACCGGGCGAAAACCCTATGGGACCACTCGAGCAATTGGCGGGAAAGGCCTCGGGCGTAAAGAGCTCGAACGGGCTCGGATTGAACCTGGGTTCGGGCGGAGAACGAGTCACGCCTGGCGGTGGCCAGGATGGCTTCGGCTCGCTCGTCCCCCCTCCTGGAACCGCAGCACCAGCTACCACAGGCTCGGCCGTCGTTGTGAAGCCGCCCCCTGCCGGCACTGTGGTCGCCACCCCCCAACCGGCTGGCCCGAAGATCGGGAACCTGGAAGTTGCTGTCGGAAGGCTGCGTCCGGGATTCCGGCAGTGCTACATGAGGCAGGGCCTGGAGGTCAATCCGGACATGGAAGGCTCGGTCCGCCTGACCATCCAGGTTGGACCCAATGGAGAGGTATCGAACGCATTCGCGTCGGCGAGCGGTAGCATCAGCGCAGCCGTCTCCAACTGCATCGTAGGCGTCGGGCGAAGAGCGCAGTTCGACCCTCCCGAAGGGGGCGTGGGAACGACCGTGGTCGTGCCGATCCAGCTGCGGCATCAATAGACGCGCGTCCCCGTTCCACAGGGAGCCGCGAGGATCAGGGCCCAGGCTCACGGCAGTCGCAGACCTTGGCCTTGGTGTCGCAGAACGCAATCATCTCGGGAATCGGATTGCCGCCTCTGCGGGCGAAGGAGATCGGCACGCAATAGGATCGCTTGCTTCTGCATTCCGCGTCGCGGCTGCACCTGGGACGGCATTCGCAGGACTTGCGCTCGCCGTCGGAATAGCAGGTCCCTACCAGGCCCGTGCGAGCACAGAATCCCACGCAGTCGCTGTCGTCCACGCAGATGCTGAGGTCATCGCCTACCCAGCTCATGGCCGATAGGTCACAGCGGTTCTGCCCGGCGTAGCGAAAGCACGTTTCGTCAGGAGCACATTCGCTGCCGCGGTCGCAATGCACGACCCACGCGTCCTCGGGGTAGCTCGCTGCTTCAGGCACACATTCGCGTGGCTTGCCTCGCCTTTCCAGGCACACGGAGCCTTGCGGACAGGGTGCAGCGCCGCATTTCGGCGCCCCTCTCGGGGGCACCTTGCAGACCCCCATGCCGGTCGTTGCATTCATGACGCAGGAGGCCCCCTTGCGCACGCAGCTCGGCTCGCTGCGGCTGCAGACTTCAGCTGTGCGGCAGGTGATGCTGCCTTGGTAGACCGGCTGGCATCGGTAGGTCTCCTGCCGGCCGTCGGGGTCTGTGAAGCAGGCGCCGATCAAGGCTGACACCTCGTAGCAGCAGGTCTTGCCACCGGGGCAGTCGCTGGCGCCATCGCATGCCTTGAAGTCAAAGGAGGTGTCGCAATTCTCCCCGGGCTTGGGCTCCAGGTCCGCATTGGGAACACAATGATTGCGAGGCCGGCCGTCTGAATTGTCGACATCCATGCGGCACACTTCCTGGCCCGCCTTGCAGGATTGCGCTCCACAGCCGATCTTGCCTGGACCAGGGTCAGGATCCCCGCGCGAGGCGGCAGCAGCGCTCGCTGCAGTCGAAGGGGACGACATCGCAGGTGCAGTCGCGCCCGATGCAGCAGTGGGGCTCGATGCAGAGGGTGAAACAGGAACACCCCCCGCGGATGCATCGGAGTTCCTACGGTGATCTGCGGGGTTCGAAGGGGGCGTCGTGGTCGGCTCCGGCTGCGGATGGCAAGTGGAGGCAAGCGCGAAGCACGGAACCACGACACACAACAGGGAGCGGCCCGCACAAGCGCCCATGGGACTCACCGGGGGCAGAACGTGTGCTGTGCGGGCTTCTGGCGGTACTCTGGACTATCGACTGCAGGGCATGCCTTGCGAATTGCCGCTTTGAGCGCTGTCACCTGGCTCCAGTCCAGAGCCATGGGCTCGAATGCGAGAGGAATGGGGTCCTGCGTGTGCTCGATCAGGTCCATCATCTTCTGGTAGCGCCCGTCGGACTCGCCTGTGGACCACATGCCCTCGAAGTTGCTCTCAAACGCCTTCGCAAGGTCAGGCAGGTGCTGTCCGCTGTACACCACCATGTTCTCCATCGTCTCGTGCTCGGCGTTGTCGGACAGGTTGTAGCTGCCCGACGCAACCGTGGAGCCGTCGAATACCATGTACTTGTGGTGCATCTGCAGGGCGTACGAGAAGTCCCATCGGTAGCAGTAGAGCTTGAAACGAAGTGGCACTCCGGCTGCCTGCACCGGGTAGCTGAAGAGCACCCCTACGTCCCAGCACGCTTGCTGCTTCTTGGCATCTTCGCCCGCCGCGGTCAGACACTTTTGCACGCTCGCCTGCTGGGATTCAGCAATGCTCGACCCGATGTACTCCTGGTTGTCGAGGTACACCCGGATGTCCACCTCGGGATGGTCCTTCCTCTTCGCCATCAGGGCCTCAGCGACCGGACGCGATCGCAAGTGACCGGAGGCGAGATGGATCGACTTCTGGGCGCCTTGGATGAGCTCGACGAGCTTGTCGGAGACCTCGTTGCGGCCCGCTACCACCGAGAAGCCCGGACCGGCCGAGGATTGCGTGACCGCGAAGTTCGCAGACGTGAAGACCGCGTCGACCGCAGGGTCGTCGGCGATCAGCGGCAGCCCGATCGGCTTGGAAGTGAAGAACTGCAGCTGCTGGTTCCAGGTGAAATCGCGTGAGTTGTCCCACAGCCCGTTGAACTCACGCTGGAACCTGAGCACGAGCTCCCCTGCATTGCGGACAATCACCGTGTTCTCGTCGTAGCGAGTTGCCGCCGAGCTGGACCAGTTGGCGCTTCCCGTCACCAGCACCGCCGAGAACGCCTCGTCCACCGAGGTCCGCGGTCCATCGATGATCGCGAACTTGTGGTGCATGATCTTGTTGACGTACCGGACGTCCACGCCAATCCCTTCCAGCTTGGCAGAGGTCGTCCCCTCCGGCTTGCTCTTGTCGTCGCGCGCGGACTCGAACACGAGGCGCACCGTCACGCCCCTGCCCACAGCCCGCTTGAGAGCTTCGGCGATCCCATTGTCGCTGTAGCTGTAGATCGCAATGTCCACCGAGCGCTGCGCCCCGTCGATGAGCGCGGCAATCTTCGAAAGGTGGGATTGGGGATAGGTGGTGGGCGAGAACGTCGGCTCCGCGGAGATGACGGCCTCGCACCTCGACTTGATCATCGACACCAGCTTCTGGAACGTGGCCTTGCCGACATAGGGCACGGCGTCCAGCTCCGCTGCATCTTCGAAGGGGTTGTCGTCTGCGGTGCCCAACGCCTCGTCGGCACCCGCCCGATGCGCCACGATCCCCTTGGCGGCCTTCTTCGTGATTCCGGCGGCGATCAGCACCTCGTAGGTGGTGTCCGGGTCGTTGGCGTGCGCTGCGACCTGGGCGAGCTGGCACTCGGAGTACGGGCTATCCGCCTTGTCCGGAGGAATCGCGGTGTCCTGCTCGCCGTCGAGCTCGGGCTCGGTCGGATCGGCGTCGCTTCCGCAGGACGCGGCGGCAGCCATTGCGAGCATGGCTCCCATCAGGGTGATCAGTCGCATGTCGTCTCTCCCGGGCGAGGTCAGATCCTCGTTCGTAACACCCGGGCGGGTCGAGTTCAATGGTGAGCCCCCCGAGGGTTTTCATCCGTGCAGTGGACGAACGCAGTGCGATCAGTAGTATCGGGCCATGCTTACCTCATCGGTCGCGTCGCGCGCACTGCTCGTCGCTCTGGTCCCCATGGCCCTGCTCGCATGCTCTGACGACAGCTCGGATCCCGGGCAAGCCAACGGCAGCGGCTTCAAGAAGTACGATCCATGCACCCTGGTCTCACAGGCCGAAGCTGAAGCTGCGCTGGGGATCACGCTCAAGGTCACGCGTCACGACACGGACGCGGTCAACGCCACGGGCCAGAAGATCTGCTACTACCAGGACGCAGCGAGCTCGGACATGAAGTTCGTGCAGATCTCCATCAACGAGCAGGCGAGCATGACCGGCAGCTTGACCGCGGAGCAGCTCTACGGGTCCATGAAGAGCGGGCTCACCAGCCCCACGGCCGTCGCCGGCGTCGGCGATGATGCCTACTACGGTGGAAGCGGTCTGAAGCTGGGCGCAGGCGTGACCACGCTGATCAAGGCCAAGGGGATGGTCATCAACCTGATGGTAGGGCTCGGCACGGGCAACGCCGACGACAACGCGCACATGACGATGGAGAAGGACCTGGCGCTCAAGGCCATTGCGCGCTTGTGAGCCGGCTCGCTACTTGAGCAGCCAGCCGAGAAGCAGGCGCTTGGTGGTGGCTCGGGCCATGCTCGACAGGGAGTCGAGCAGCGGGATCTCCTTGGGGCAGACTTGCACGCAGTTCTGCGCCTTGCCGCAATCGGTGATGCCGCCTGCGCCCATGATCGTGTCGAGGCGCCCGTTCGCCTGCATTGCGCCGGTCGGGTGCATGTTGAAGTAGCGCACCTGGTTGATCACGGCTGCGCCCACGAAGCTGGTCGAATCGTTGTACTGCGGACACGCCTCCAGGCAGCAGCCGCAGGCCATGCAGCGCGACAGGGCGTATCGCTCCTGCTGCTGCTCAGGGCTCTCCCTGGGACCTGGACCCAGCGCGTGGGTGCCGTCCATCTCCACCCACGCACGCACCTTCTTGAGGTCGTCGAAGATGCGCTCGCGATCCACGATCAGATCGCGCACGAGCGGGAACTTGGTCATGCGCTCGAGGGTGATGACCTCGCCATTGGGAGCGATCTGCTCGACCAGGGCGCTGCAAGCCTGGCGCACCCTGCCGTTGACGAGCATGGTGCAGGCGCCGCAGATCTCTTCGAGGCAGGAGCAGTCCCAGACCACGGGGGGCACGCGCTTGCCTTCGACGGTGACCGGGTTGAGCTGGACCTGCTGCAGGGCGCTGATCACGTTCATCTGGGGCAGCAGGGGGACTTTGAACTCTTCCCATCGGCCGGTGTCGGGACGGGTGGGGCCATCCTGCCTGCGGACCTTGAGGTGGACCATCCGCTCAGCCATGGGTCTGCTCCTTCTTCGCGGCCGTGGCGCTGGCTGCGCCTGCGGTCTCGTACTTGCGCTCGCGCGGAGGCACCAGGCTCACGTCGACCTCGTCAGTCACATGCACGCTCTGGCCGGCGCACTCGTAGTCGAAGCTGCGAATGAACTCCGGGGCTTGTCCCTCCCCTTTGAACCGGGCGAGCGTGGTGCGCATCCACTCGGCATCGTTGCGCTTGGGGAAGCCGGGCTTGTAGTGGGCCCCGCGCGACTCGTCGCGGTTGCGAGCTCCCTGCGCGATCACCCGCGCAAGGCCCACCATGCTCTCGAAGTTGCGCACGAACTGCGCGTTCTGGTTGGCGCGCTCCTGGGGATCGTCGACCTTGACCTTCTTGAGCCGCTCCTCGACCTCGCCGATCTTCTCGATCACCTTGTCGAGCTTGGCGTTGTCGCGCTCGATGGTGCAGTCGCGCAGCATGACCTCGGCGAGCTCCTGGTGGAGCTGGTAGACGTTCTCGCCGTCCTTACCCTGGTTCTGCTCGAGGATGCGCTGGTAGTCTTCCGTCTCGCGCACTTCGGCGTCGTCGAAGACCGACGTGGGAAGGTCGTAGGCGCTGCGAGCGAGCGACTGGCGGTAGGAAGCGATGGCAGGGCCGCTGACCATGCCGGCGTAGATGCACGACAGCAGGGAGTTGGCGCCGAGGCGGTTGGCGCCGTGGTACTGGTAGTCGACCTCGCCCGCGGCATACAAGCCGGGGATGTTGGTCGCGTGGTTTCGAGGAGAGCCGGCCTTGAGCGAGCCGGAAGCATCCTTCTCGAAGTCGACCCACAGGCCTCCCATCGAGTAGTGGACCGATGGGAAGACCTTCATCGGGTTGTGGTAAGGGTCCACGCCCGCGAACTTCTCGTAGATCTCCAGGATGCCTGCGAGCTTCTCGCGCAGGAAGGCTTCGCTCTTGTGCGTGAGATCGAGGTAGACCTCGTTCTCGTTCTTCGTGGTCTTGTCGTTGTAGATCCCGCGCTTCTCGTGGAAGCAGATCTGGAAGATGGCGCGCGACGCGATGTCGCGGGGCACCAGATTTCCATAGCCGGGATACTGACGCTCCAGGAAGTAGTCCCGGTCCTTCTCCGGGATCTGCTTGGGAGCTCTGCGGTCCTTCTGGTCCTTGGGAACCCAGATGCGCCCCCCCTCGCCGCGTGCGCTTTCGGAGATCAGACGCAGCTTGTCGGCTCCGGGAATCGCTGTGGGGTGGACCTGGATGCACTCGCCGTTGGCATAGATCGCGCCCTGCCGCCACGCGCGCGCTGCCGCCGCGCCTGTGCAGATCACGCTGTTGGTGGAGCGTCCGAAGATCACGCCCGGGCCGCCGGTCGCCAGGCATACGGCGTCATAGGGGAACGCCTTGATCTGCATGGACTTCAGATCCTGCGCCACCATCCCCACGCAGCGCCCGGCGTCGTCGAGCACCATCGACAGGAAGTCCCACATCTCGAACTTGCGGACCATCCTCTCGCCGGCGATGGTCATCCCGACCTCGTCGACCACGTCGATGGTCTCGAACCTGCGCACCTGCTCGTCGAGCGCGTAGAGCAGCTGCTGTCCGGTCGTGGCACCTGCAAAGGCGGTGCGATGGAAGAGGGTGCCGCCGAACAGGCGGAAGTCGAGCAGCCCTTCGGGCGTGCGATTGAACGGCACGCCCATGCGGTCGAGCATGTACACGATGCCCGGGGCAGCGTCGGCCATGCCTTTGACC
Source organism: Deltaproteobacteria bacterium (assembly GCA_016218915.1). GTDB lineage: Bacteria > Myxococcota_A > Polyangia > Polyangiales > Polyangiaceae > JACRCQ01. The sequence goes on along the minus strand of JACRCQ010000072.1, from coordinate 198,104 downwards.
GGGGGCTGGTTGGCAAGGAAGTCGCCGCCGTAGACGGTCTCCTCCAGGTGCACGCGGGGGCTGTCGCCTTCGCCCTTGGTGTTGACCGAGGCGTTGATGCCGCCCTGGGCGCAGACCGAGTGGCTACGACGCACCGGGACCAGGGAGAAGATGTCGACCGGCACGCCGGCTTCGCACAGCTTGATGGTGGTGGTGAGACCGGCGAGACCGCCACCCACGACGGCGACGCGACGGATGGCTCCACCTTCACTTCGGACTGTTTTCTTTGCAGCCATGGCAGGGCACTCCGATCAGCGGGTCGCAGGGGCAGAGCTGGTTGCGGGCTTGGGTGCGGACAGGGAAGGCATGGGGTCGCCGGCGGGCGGAGCATTGAGCACCGACGCAGGGCAGCCTTCGAGGTGCGGCTTGGTCGGGGTGAACCACTCGGACGGGACGAAGATCTTGGAGCCGGTGGCGAAGTAGACGGCGGTGTTGGCGCCGAGCAAAAAGACCAGCAGCCCGATCAGGCCCGCGAGGGAGGCCGACAACCGCTGGGAGCGTCGGGATACCGTGATGCCCCACGAGAACAAGAACCCCCACAGGCCGTTGGCGAGGTGGAAGGCCACGGCTCCGATCCCGAGAATGTAGACCAGGGCGATGATCGGCACGCCGGAGACGGTGCTGGACATGTTGCGGCACAGCGTGTCGTAGAAGCCGCCGCCATCCATGCCGACGATCAGCTTCTGCACCCTCAGCTCCCACAGGTGGTAGATGAGGAAGGCAGCGACCAGCAGGGCCGTGAGGCGCTGGAGCGTGAAGCTCCAGTTGCCGGAGTAGGAGTAGGCGCCCACGTTGTAGCGTGCGTCGAGCAGGATCTTGGTGCCGATCGTCGCGTGGATGCAGATCGGGACGATGATCACGCAGATCTCGAGGGCGGTCAGGTAGGGCATCTTGCCGATGTCGCCGACCATGTCGATGAACTGCTGGCGTCCCTGCAAGGCCTTGGCGTTCTCCCACAGGTGGAACGCCGTGTAGCCGGCAATGGGCATCACGCCGCACAGCGAGAACAGCTTGCGCCACAGGAAAGGACGCTTCGATTTTTCGAAGAGCGGATTGGAGATCGATGCTGCGGAGGCAGACTGTGTCACCGGTTACACCTCGCTGGGGGACATCTCTAGCATGGACCGCCCGAAAAACGATACTCTGGCTGCCACCCGCCACCCGTGGGGTGCGGATTGCCCTCGGGGAGGCGCGCGCCGCGCAACCGGAGTACAACAGAGTCAGGATGCCTGCCGAGCGAATGCTTTCACGATGGTCCCGACGCGCTGCGTGGTGCGCGATCGGTGCTGGCGCGATCGGGATCGCGTCGATCGGAGCGTGCGCTGGCAGCAGGAGCGGCGCTGAGGCGCCCTCGGCAACGCTCGCGCAATCCGCGGATGCACAGCAGGCGTTCCAGTCGATCCGGCACCGGTGGCTGCTGGCCAACGGAAGTGAGCGGCTCGTGTTCGAGCCCGAGCTGCAGGAGTTCCGCGCACGCTTTCCGAGCGACCCGCTGACCCGCCTCGCCAATGTGTTCCTGGCGTGGATCGCCCTGGAGCGCGGCGATCTGGAGACCGCCGAGGCGCTGGCAGATCGCGTTCGGTCCGGCCCCGCAGGCACCACGCAGGATCTCGCCAACCTGGTGACCGGAGCTGCGCTCTGCAGGAAGGGCAAGCCGGAGCCTGCGCTGGATCTGCTCACGCCACTGGTCGGCAAGATGATCGATCCGTTCGCGCAATCGATGCTGCACGAGCAGATCGTGGATGCGACGGTCAAGGCGCACCGCTGGTTCGAGGCGCTCGCGTACATGGACGACTGGCTGCGAAGCGCTGAGCAGCACGAGATGAGCGCGGTCCGGGAGCGCGTGGACATGCTGCTGGCGACCTTCCCACCCGATACCCTCGAGGTGGCGCTGCGCACCATGAAGAAGGCCAAGGGTCACGCCGGCTATGGCAATGACATCCGGCTGGCCGTCGCTGGAACGCTCACCCAGATCGCGATCAAGCGCGCGGATCCGCGGCTCGCACGGTCGGTGATCGACAACCCCGGCATGATGGAAGCGCTCGGCGACGCAGGAGAGGCTCTCGCGCACCTGGCTTCTTCAGGGGGAGCTGCGCCGCGCATCGTGGATGCGACCGTGGGCATGGTGCTGCCTGCGCGCGAAGACGGCCTTCGGGAACGCGCCGCCCAGGCCGTGGCCGGAGCCCTGGAGATGTTCGGCCCGGACCGCAGCACCGTGGAAGCCGACGGAGGCAGCGGCATCGCACCGACCGACTCCCCGGCCCTGATCACGCGCGATCACCACGACATCACCGCACCGTCGCGTGCTCCGTTCGACGAGCTGGCGCACGAAGGGGCAGCGTTGATCATTGCGGGCTTCGATCCGGAAGGAGCGCTGCTCGCCTCGCGCTATGCGGAGAGCGAATCGATCGCGGTGATCGTGCTGGCGACGCCCTCGCAGCCGGTGCCGGACGCGCGGTTCACGTTCGTGGCAGGCGAGGACGACGAGGCCGTGATGCGCGGGCTGATGGCTGCCGCGGGGCAAGGAGGAAGGAAGGCAGCGCGCGTGGGCGGTCCGGCGCCTGCCTCTGGCCCGGGTGCCGACCTGGTGGCGTCGTGCGACGCGCGCGCGGCGCGCGCCGGCGATCTGCGCTTCCCGCTGGCCCGGTGGCGAACAGCCGGCGTGGGAGCGATCGCGCTGGCCGGCCACGCGCACTGCGCACACGACGTCTTCCTGGAGCTGGCGCTGGCGAAGTTCGCGCCGACCGTGCTGATTGGCCCGGAAGCGCTCGGCGTGGAGCTGCCCAAAGGCTACGCGGGAACGATCGTGCAGGCCAAGGTCGGGATGGTCCAAGGAGCATCCCGCGATGCGTCGATAGAAGCGTGGGTGCGGTCCCACGGCGATGCACCGGGCTGGTACGAGTCGTTGGGAAGAGATGCGGCAGCGCTGGCAAGGATGGCCGTGACCGGCATGCGCAAGGGGACGGTCACGGATCTGAAGGAAGTCGCGGCGCGTCGGGTGGCGGTGCAGCGGGCGCTGGAATCGGCGAGAGCGGATCTGTGGACCACCAAGGAGAAGGGATTTGGAGGAGGAAGGAAGCTTTCGCGGGAGATACTTTACTAGGAACTAGGAACAGGAATGCGAATGGGAATTGGGAATGGGGAGAGGAGACGAGATCGCTTGGGGTGAGCAGGCGTGCCTCTCCGATTGCCGCCGTGTGCGTCTGCTTGCCCGGTTGCCGCTTCGAGGGTATGCCAGCCCGGTTGCCGCTGCGTGGGTCTGCCTCTCCGGTTGCCTCGGCGTGCCTCTGCTCGCCCTGTTGCCCCTGTCCGTCCTGCAACGCCTCCCCCATTCGCATTCTCATTCCCGTTGCTAGTCCCCAGTTCCTAGTTCTCAGCCTGTGCTATACCCTCCGCAGTCATGACCGAATCAGCATCATCTCCCCAGCTCCGCGTGTACAACACCATGAACCAGCGGCTCGAGCCGCTGGCGCCCGTGCGTCCAGGCGAAGTCGGAATCTACGTGTGCGGCCCAACCGTCTACGACGTCCCCCACGCCGGGCACGCTCGCAGCGCTGTGGCCTTCGACCTGCTCGTGCGCCACCTGCGCGCCAGCGGCCTGAAGGTCACGTTCGTGCGCAACATCACGGACATCGACGACAAGATCCTCAAGCGCGCGTCCGAGACCGGCGAAGAGCCGCTGTCGCTGTCTGCGCGCATGACCGGGATCTACCAGGACGACATCGGCGCCATCAACTGCCTGGAGCCGGACCACCAGCCCAAGGTCAGCGATCACATGCCCGAGGTCATCAGCCTTGTGGAGAAGCTGATCGAGCACGGCGCCGGCTACGTGGTCGACATGCCCAATGGCTCCAAGGACGTGTACTTCTCGCTCAAGGCCTTTGACGGCTACGGCAAGCTGTCGCGTCGCAACATCGCCGAGCTCGAGGTCGGAGCACGCGTGGCGGAGAGCGATCAGAAGCGCGATCCGCTCGACTTCGCCTTGTGGAAGGGCGCGCCCGGAGAGTCGTACGGCTGGCAGAGCCCGTGGGGCAAGGGTCGCCCGGGCTGGCACATCGAGTGCTCCGCGATGAGCGAGAAGTACCTTGGATTCGGCTTTGACATCCATGGCGGCGGCATGGACCTGATCTTCCCGCACCACGAGAACGAGATCGCCCAGAGCGAAGCTTCCCATCCCGGTCAGGGTCCCTTTGCCCGCGTGTGGATGCACAACGGCTTCGTCAACGTCGACAAGGAGAAGATGTCGAAGTCGCTCGGCAACTTCGTGACCATCCGCGACGTGCTCGGCAGGAATGATCCAGAAGCGTTCCGCTACTTCCTGCTCACGGTCCAGTATCGCGGACCGCTTACCTTTGACTCGGTCAAGCTCGAAGACGGCCGCGTGGTGTTCCCGGGCGTGGACGATGCGGAGCGAAGGGTCGACTATCTGTACACGACGCTCGAGCGCCTCGATGCGCTCGCCAAGCAGCCCGCAGAGCCTGCGGGCAAGACCCCCAAGGAGCTCGCACCGCTCGAAGAGGTCATTCGCGGGGCGCGTGGCAAGGTGCAGGCTGCGCTCGACGACGATCTCAACACGCCTGTGGCGTTGGCAGCCATCGCAGAGCTGGCCAAGGCGGCCAACGACCTGTGCGATCTGGCGGTCAAGCGCAGGAAGGACAAGGTGCTGCAGGGAGCGGCCCAGGCGCTCGCGGTTGTCGGATCGGCCGGGCTGCGGTCGAGCGCTGACGTGCTCGGGCTGATGGTCACGGAGCCTGCGGAGTACGCACGACGGACGCGGGAGCGACGCTTGCGCATCCGGGGACTCGACGCGTCGAGCATAGAGAAGAGCATCGTGGATCGCACCGACGCGCGCGCGCAAAAGGACTTTGCCCGCGCAGACGCCATCCGCGCCGAGCTTCTGGTCCGCGGCGTCGAAATCGCAGATACACCTGAAGGAACGGTCTGGCGCATAGGGGTCTGACCCATGGCACAACGCACTTGGAGATGGGCAGGGCTGGTAGGCTTGTCGATGGCCCTGGTGTCGACCCAGGCTCTCGCACAGCGGGATCCGCCACCACCCGCAGGAGCTTCGACCCCGGTCACCGCGCCTGCGGGAACGGGCCAGTCTGCGCTCTCGCTCTTCGTCAAGACCGAAGCTGCCGCCACTTCGATACAGGGATGTGCCAAGGCGGCCTGCGCCCCCGCGGACTACAAGCCTCTGGCATTCTCGTCCGGTCCGATTCCCCCTTCGGATCCTTCCAAAGCTCGTCTGACAGTGCTGTCGATCGGCCAGGGACGCCACCTGATCCGGGTCGAGCTCGGTGACAAAGCAAGCGCGTGGGAAGCGCTCATCGCAGCGCCGGTCAACGGAGCCGGCGAGCCGTTGGTGATCTGGAGCGGACGCATACCGGACATCGCAAGCGGCGAGGCCGAGGCAGGTGGGAAGGTCGAGGTGTCAGAAGCCGACGGCGGCACGGTCAAGGTGCTCGTGGGTGAAGTGCGCAGGGAGATGAGCCTGTGCGGACGTCCGACCCTGCTGTCACCCCGCGTGGTGGACCCTGCAGACCTGACCCTGAAAGCGGTCAAGATGCAGCGATTGTCGCGCGAGGAGCGCGATCGCGCGGACAAGCTCGGGGCCGTGCGCGTCGCGTCACCCCAGCCCGCGCCGCTGTCGCGTCTGCTCGTGGCCACAGGTGCGTCGAGCGCGATCGGCTCTCCGTCGTTTGTCACGGATGGCAACCCTGACACCTCGTGGAGCGAAGCTCGCGGCGGCGAAGGCAGGGGCGAGTTCGTGACCATGCGGGCTCCGTCCGAGGTCTCCATCGCATCGTTCACCATCGCGATCCGCCCTGAGAAGCACGAGGTCGACGGTGGCGTGTCGCCGAAGAGGTTCTGGCTCGCGACCACGGACAAGCTCTTCGAGGTGACCATGCCCGAAGACGGGTGGGCGACCGCAGGCGCGCGCTACACGATTCGTCCGCCTGCGCCGCTTCAGACCTCGTGCGTGGCGCTGGTGCTCGACGACGCCTTCCCGTCCAAGGATCCGAAGAAGGTCGCTGTGACCGTGTCTGAGCTGACCGCGTACAGCGAGTTCGACGGCCAGACCGATCTCGCAGGTCTGGTGGGCGCGCTGGCAGGAGGCGGGCCCAGGGCGCAGTCCGCGGCGGCGCTGCTGATGCGCGGCGGAGAGGCGTCGCACAAGGCGGTGGTGGACGGGTTCGACAAGCTCGACGACTCGGGCAAGCTGCTGGCAATGGGGATCATCGACGGCGCTGCCTGCTCGGCATCGAGCCGCTTCTTTGCTCCCAGGCTGGCTGCAGGCAACAAGCACGAGCGAGAGCATGCGCGGGATCGGATCCGGCGGTGCGGACGAGCCAGCGCGCCGGCGCTGATGGACGCGATGGCGAGCGGGACTGCGGAGCAGCGCTGGGCAGCGGTCGACGAGCTCGCAGCGATCGATCCTTCGGCCGCCATCGAGCATCTCGGGCCGATGCTGGCCACCGCAGACACCAAGACGCGCGCATCGATCCGCGCTTTGTTGGCGCGAGCTACGGGGCAGCCTCGCTCCATGAGCGCGCTCGGAAAGCTGCTCGACGATCCGTCGTTGCCCTCGGTGGTTTCCGTGGATCTGCTGCGATCCGCAGGGGCGCATCTGGATGCGGTCAAGCTGCCGGCCGGGGCAGCGTTTGCGCGGCTTTCGCGCGGACAGCTCGACACGCGCATGCGCTACCTGCTGTGCGAGCCCGCAGCCCGAATCGCATCGCAAGGCGACACGCGAGGCGTGGGGTTCTTGATCGAACGCCTGGGGCAGGATCCGGAGCCCATGATCCGGGCGAGAGCAGCCGAGGTATCCCACGGAATCGCGGCGATGCAGCCCTATTTGATCACTGCGCTCGAAGACGACAACATGCGGGTGCGAGATGCGGCCACAGCAGCGCTCGCAGAAAGCGACGCGGCATCGATCTACCTGGTGCGCAGGCTGATGATCGATCCATGGCCGCAAGTACGGGGGCGGGCAGCCGAATCGCTGGCGCGAACCGGGAAGTCTGCGGATGCGGATCGGGAGCTGACCGCATCGCTCACGCGGGAAGAATACCCTCGAGTGCGCGCAAGAATTGCCGCGGCGCTCGGTGCCAGGGGTGTGCTGTCGGCAGCGCCGGCGCTGCAGGCGCGCGTGGATGATCCGGAAGAAGAGCTGAACGTGCGGATCAAGTCCGTGTTCGCGCTCGGACGCGTCTGCGATCGCTCGGCGATCGATCTACTGACCGTGCTGGCGCGCAGGGCTGCGGACCCGTATGCACGGGAGTCAGCGAACGAGATGGGGATCGCAGCCATCGCGGCGTTGGGAAGGCTCCACCCGGCAGATCTTGCGGCGCGCCTCGGCCCTGTGGCTGAAGGGCAACGGACTCCGCGGCATGTGCGCGGAGCAGCGCGCGCTGCGCTCAAGGAGACGGACATCTGTCAGAACGTCACATCGTTGCCTGTGCAGAAGTAGTCTTTGTCACACTCCCTGCCGTTCGGATAGGAGCGCCCTGCCGACACGGCTTGCTTGTCGAACACGGATGCTCCCTGGCCGTCGAAGATCTGGAGTCGATAGGTCTCCTGCTCTGGGACGCTGAAGCGATCCGTGGTGATCGCCATAGGCACTTCGGCTCTGGAGCCGCCTTGGACAGGGACGATGCTACCGACCAGCGCCCCTGGTGATGGCTCAGCCGCAAAATTGATGGCCAGGCTCCCATTGGGAGCGCTGACCACCGAATACGACGTCACACAACCGCTGCTTCGGCAGGCGATCACCTTGCCGCCGGACAGCTGAGCGAGCGGCACCGCAACCGTCGCGCGGAGCGTCGTCTTTTGATCGCTGCAAGCCATCTCCGTGCAGCTTCTGGGCTCCAGGCTGCAGTCCGTCGTCAGCAGAGCCAGGACAGCGACCCCTAGCGCTTTGCGCGTTCCCATGTTCCAAGGATAGCCGGACCACGTGCGGAATGCCAAGCCGGGCCGAGGCGCCCGTGCCACGATGCAGTGGCGATCACGGGATCCCCGTCCTATGCTTGTCGAAGATGTCTTCTCGGGAACGCGACGCGGGAGCGAGGTACCATGCGAAGGTGGATGAAGTCTGGGTCTGCGGCGGTGATAGTCGCGTCGGTTGCGTGGACGACCGTGCCTGAAGCGGCGACCGCGGTCAGCGTTCCTCTGAGCTGCACGCGCGGACCGAGCAACCAGCGCGCTGAGCTGCTCGTCACCATCCCTGCGTCGGTCGAGGCTGGCTCCACGTTCACTGCGCGGTTCGACGGGAAGAACTCGGGGCCGATCTCGCACACCGGGCTGAACTACATCCACGAGATGACCACAGAGCTGCTGGTACCGACTGGCGCTACGTACGTGGAAGGCTCAGCGCACATCATCCCGAACACGGGCACGGCGAACGTGCGCGCAGGCGCGAGGGTGACCAAGCAGGGCAATACGATCACGCTGTTTCTTCCGGCGCACGTGGAGGATGGCTCGAACTACACGCCGCCCTCCTTCGAGTTCCAGGTCAAGGTGACGGCTGCGGCCGGGGCCAAGGTGGCGCAGAGGTTCTCGCAGTACCGGGTGACCGCGAATGCGATCATCGTGGGCGACGTGCACACGGTGTGCGATCCCACGCCCAAGCCGTACACGGTGGGAACCACGAACGTGGTCGCGGCGCCTGCGCAACCCTAAGGGGCTACCTTGCAGGTCTTCGGCCCTCGGGGCATACCCTAAGGGGCTACCTTGCAGGTCAGAGTGTTTACAGGGAGACGGGAGGGTGGGAGGGTGATTTGTATCTCGCGGGTCGCGTGGATCTTGCGGGAAACCCTGGGCGTCCGCGCCGTCGCGCCGCAGATGATTGCAGAGGCTGGCGCATCGAGGCTGACTCATCGAGAAGGGTAGCCGCAGATCAACGCAGAGCTTCGCACAGGCTGACTCATCGAGAATGGTAGCCGCAGATCAACGCAAAGCTTCGCACAGGCTGGCGCATCGAGAAGGGTAGCCGCAGATCAACGCAGAGCTTCGCACAGGCTGGCGCATCGAGGCTGACGGATGGCACCATCGAGCGCCAGTCATCGAGCGCCAGTCATCGAGCACCAGCCATGCAATCCCTTCTACGGCGGTCTGCGGCAGTCCGCGGCTGTCTGCGCCGGTCTGCGGGATCTGCGGCTCTCTTCCCGTTAGGAACGGCCTTCGCGCCAAAGCCTTCTCCCACCGGGAAATCGCGCCTCCATCGTCTCCCGCAACGCCACCGCCACCCCCGGGGTCTCCCGCAAGACCAGCTCGACCCGCGAGATACAAATCACCCTCCCAACCTCCCTTCTCCCTGTGAACTTCTCTGCACGGAAAGGTAGCCCCCTAGGGTAGCAACCGAAAACTCACGATCGCCCCCACAGGCGTAAGAGTGAACGATCGCTCCTGCACGACCACCTCGGACAGGTCACGCTCCAGCGCGTCGCACAGAATCACCCGCGAAAGCGCCGGATCCACGAGCTGCATCGCAATCGGCTCATGCCCGTAGGCGAGCAGACGCACGATCCGTCCGCGCCCGTCTTCTGCCGGCTTGATCGCTCGAAGCAGCACCTCCGGTGGCGTGATGAGCAGCTGACGCGCCGCTTGTCGTACGTGCTTCGTGGCGCAACCCATGGGCGCCAGCGCTTCCTCTGCGGCCATGGGAAGGCTGTTCGCTCGCCAGTCGCCAGTCTCGGTGAACCATACCGCGTAGTCGATGCCGTGCTGCTCGTCATTGGCCCCCCACGCGGGATGCGCCGGAACCGGAATGAGCCTCCAGGCCATTTCCCGGGGGGCATTGCGCAAAACCACCCACTCGATCGCACCGCTCGAGTCCGCGGTCACGCACCCTGGACCGCCGAGAAACGCTGCCATGCCGCGAGAGTCTTCCCGATCGACCACGTGTACGAAGCTGGAAGCTGCCCAGAAAGTCGGCGCATGCCCTTTGCCGAAGTCGCGCGCAACCACGCCGCCCGGCACGTCCATGGCCAGTCCATCCGGGCGCACCGCAGGATGGAACCGACAGGTCACGGTGCGTCGTCGCCCTGCCACACCCAGCATGCGCATGCGCACCACCGGGGAATCCGAGGCAAACCAGAGGGTGCGCACGGTGGGATGCTTGTCGAGCAGCGCTTCGATCGTGACCTCGATCATGCCAGCATGCGGCTCGACCGTCAGGGTCGCCCGGTGACGGCTCACCCGGTCAATCGCGTCGAAGCTCCCTCCCCTGTACTCGTGCCCCATGCGCCACAGCCCGCCTGTGTCCCTGTGCACCACCAGATCGTTCGAGGGTGTGCGCACCAGGTTGCGCGACGCACCAGGCACGGTCCACTCGGTGACGCAACCGCCGACCGCTTCGTCGATCACGACCCGATACCAGCGCGTACGGACCTCGAGCCTCCCGTCCTTCAGCTCGTACTGCGGTGGGCCCTCTGGTGCTTCCCGGGCATGGTCAGGCCAGGCAGCGGTCGCCATCTGCAGGGCCGAGGCGGCCATCTGCTCTGCCTCTCGAAGCCAGCCGTCCTGCTCCAGCAGGTACACGCGCCCGGGCGCGGTTCCTGTGATGAAGTCGTGGTGGTTGCTCACGATGAGCCGGTCCCATCCGTCGCGCACCAGAGACTGGGCCTCGACGACAGCGCCGGGGCTCGCTGCCAGGAGCTTCTCGGTGGACAGCAGGGTGTTCGTCAGCTTGCGGCAGCGTTGCTTGAGCTGCGGACGGGACGCGTAGAATCCCATCCAGTAGGGGTTCGGATCGAGCTCGAGAATGGGAAGCCGATGGCGATGCTCAGCCACGAGATCGAGGTAATCCTCCAGGCTCGCATTGACTGCATACACGCCTGTCCTGGGGAACGACTCGTCGTTGTACCGATCGAGCAGACCGCTCAGGTCTGGAATCGGGTCGTTGAAGTCGCATCCGATGGGGCAGAAGAGATAGGGTGTGCGCGACACGCGCAGCAGGCGCCTGGCATAGCCGGCGATCTTGCCCGCAACGTGTCCCGCAGAGCGGTCGCGCCATCCGAACACGCGATTCATCCACCGGATGATCCCGCGCCATGCGAGCATGTCTCCCTGGAAGTACGTGAACGCATTCCAGTGGCAGAGCACCTCGGATCCATCCGGGCCACGCCACGTGAAGTCCAGCGTGCCGAGATCGTCCAGCGTTCGCGCGCTCGATCCAGGCCGTGGGTAGAACCCTGCACCCCGGAAGTCGTCGCCCGGAAAGTGCATCCCGTCAATGCGCGACATCGCTGCGTAGCGCACCCCCATGGCGCGCAGGATCGCGGGCAAGGCAGGCGAGTTTCCGAAGTTGTCCGGCAGATAGGCAACCGACGGGTCAGCGGTCATGCCGTGGCTGCGAAGCCACTGTCGCCCTGACAGATAGTCGCGCACGATCGCTTCCTCGACCGGTAGCGTGGTGTCAGGCGTGGTGATTCCTGTGCCCGACAGACGGATTCGACCTGCATTGATCCGCTCGCGAAGCTCCTCGCGCCGCTCAGGCACCCGCTCCCAGTACATGCGCAGAAAGAAGATGCACTCCACGGAGAACACCCGCGCAGGCTCGGCCTCGAGCACTCCCAGGGCGGCGTCGAGCGTGTGCTTCACCCGAAGGTCAAAGTACTCGTCGGACGTGTGCAGCCAGTTCGGATCCCAGTGGCTGGTCTCGGCAAAGATCAACACGTGCTCTGCGGCCCCGGGAATTCCGAGCCTGTCGCGCAGCTGCCGCTCGCGTGAACGGCCTCTCTGGATCGATTCCCCTGGAGCGATTGGAGCGACCGCGACCATGTGGGTTCCTTCTGCGTGACTTGGAGCGTACGGATCGATAGTACGCACCCGGACGAAGCGCACGGGGTGTGGGCAGCAAAGTGGTATTCGCTTGATCCTACTGGACGAAGCAGGCTCAGGGCACCACACAACGATTGCGCGGAAACAAGCAGGCAGGGGCGGCTTGCGAGCTTCGCGGGCGGGCGACTCATCCGCACGCGGTCTCCACGCAGTCGCAGGGGAGGGATTCGAATGACCGCTTCATTCGATGACAGACCGTTGCAGTCGACCGAGGAGCTGTCCGGCATCAGGAGGCTCGATTCCCTTGCTCAGACCGGGCGGCGGCTGCGCATCGCATTCGTTTGCGACACCTTCCAGGACGGCGTTCCGAGCGGAGGGGTGGTCGCTGCGCGTAGCCTGGTGGCAAGGCTGCGAGAGCGGCACGACGTGGTCGTGGTCGGTGCCGACGTGCAAGGCCCGGACGCGGTGCGCTTGCCGGGGTTCCAATTCCCGATACGCGCCATGCGCGAGCAGCGGTTCGTCATGGCTCGCCCGCGCCGCGACATCCTTGCAAGGGTGTTTGCCAACGTGGATGTCGTGCACCTGCAGTTCCCCTTCTGGCTGTCGATGGTGGCGCTCGACGAAGCGAAGCGCGCGGGCCGTCCGGTCGTGGCCGCGTTCCACGTGCAGCCCGAGAATGCGCTTCTCAACATCGGAGTGCGCTGGGCGTGGCTCAATCATGCAGTGTACCGGTACTGGGTGAATCGCCTGTACAACCGGGCAGACGTGGTGCTGTGCCCGTCGGAATTCGCCGAGCGAAAGCTCCGCTCGCACGGATTGAGGGCCAATGCGGTCATCGTGTCCAATGGGGTCCCTCCGGACGCACAAGACGCGCCGCTGGTGCATCGGCGAGCCGGAAGAGGCGAGTTCGTCGTCATGGTGGTCGGGCGTCTCGCAGCAGAGAAGCGTCAGGATCTGCTCATCGAGGCCGTGCGCCGATCGCGGCACAAGCAGCGCATTCGTCTGATCATCGCGGGCATGGGGCCCCAGGAGGACGCGCTGCGCAGGCGCGGCTCCTCGCTGCCCAACGCTGCCGAGGTCGGCTACCTTCCCAGGGCACAGCTGCTCTCCGAGCTGGCAAACGCGGATCTGTTCGTGCACTGCGGTGAAGTCGAGCTGGAAGGCATTGCGGTGCTCGAAGCGATGAGCCTCGGGGTCCCGGTGCTCGTGGCAGACAGCCCGGAGAGTGCTGCGTCCCAGCTTGCCCTTGACGAGCGCTTCCGATTCCCGGCCGGCGATGTGGAGGCTCTCACGAGGAAGCTGGACAGCTTGCTGGATCACCCTGACCTGCTGCCCCATGCGGGGAGGGTTGGGCAGCAGTACGCCCGCACGCTCGACTTCGGCGAGAGCGTCGACAAGGTGGTGGGCATCTACCAGCGCGTGTGCGGTCCGAGCGTGGACCCGTGGCGAGTTCCTGCGATTGCTGCGGGCTAATCAGCCACAGCAGCATCCGCCGGGTTGTGGCAGCCGGTCGTCTCCCAGGACCATCCGCCGGGTGCGGTGGAGCAATGCTCCGGGCCAGTGGTGCAAAGCCCGTTGCCGTTGCCGGTGAAGCACCATCCACAGCCGAGCACCGGAGTGCAGGTCCCGCACGACTTGTACGGACTGCAGTCCACGTCGATCGCGCGGCCGTCGTCCATCATGCTGTCGTTGCAGGCGCCTGCGAACAGCGCGAACGCCAGCGCCACCCAGGGAAGGACTCGTCCTCGATTCATCGCGCTGGGATTGTAGCGCGAGTGCGCGCCCCAGGCACGAGGTGCGTCCGCGCCAGGGTCGTGCTAGCCGCCATCCACCATGCCCCCCCGTCGCGACTTCCCCAAGGCCGTGCAACAGCTGATCGCGCTGCTCGTGGAGTTCGGACCCGGCAACGACGTGCTCGCCAACCCCTGGGTCGACTGCGTGCAGGGGCTCGACCTGCCGGACGCGGCGTCGAGGAGGGTGGCCAACCTTCGCGCGTACCTTCACGCGCACCGCGAAGCGGAGTGGATGCTCGTGGGGCAGGAAGCCGGGTATGCAGGGTGCCGCTTCTCGGGCATCCCCTTTACCGGAGAGGATCTGCTCGAGGGGCCGCGCGCGCTCCCCATCTTCGCCGCAGCTGGCGTCAAACGAAGCAGCGCGCTGCCCAAGCTCATGACAGAGCGGTCCGCGAACTTCGTGTGGCCGTGCATTGGCGCAGACGGCAGGGTTGCGCTGTGGAACAGCCTTCCGTTCCACTGCCACGAGCCGGGCAAGCCGTTGACCAACCGGGCGTGGACTCCGCGCGACGATCGGCACGGCCTGGCCGAGCGGATCCTGCGTCACATGGTCGACAACGTGATGGCCGGGGCCAAGCTCATCGCCGTGGGGCGCAAAGCAGAGCAGACGCTGCAGGCGTTGGGATACGAAGCGCTGGCAGTGCGTCACCCTTCGCAGGGCGGCGCCACGCTTTTCCGCCAGCAGATGGCCGCGATCCTCGGGAACAGGTCGTAGAGCCGCGATTTGCGTATGGAGCCGCGACCGTCAGGGAGCGGGCCGCCACGCGCTGTTCAACCCGCTCGCTCACGCTCGCGCGTGATCACATCTGATCGAGGAAGCTCAGGAACGTCAGCACACCGTGGCCTGTGCCGCCCTTGGTGTAGAAGCTGTACGCCTTGTCGCTGAGCGCAGGGCCCGCAATGTCGCAGTGGATGAACGGCGTCTCGCCCACGAACTCCCGCAGGAACAAGGCGGCGCTGATGGATCCGCCCCAGCGATCCCCGGTGTGCTTCAGATCGGCCACGTCGCTCTTGAGCGACTCCTTCATGTCCTCGAGCAACGGCATGCGCCAGAACTGCTCTCCCGCCGCCTTGGCTGCCTTGTTGAACCGCTCTCCCAGCTCGTCGCTGGTCGCGTAGAACCCGGAGCAGTGCTGACCGAGTGCCACCACGCACGCTCCGGTGAGCGTGGCATTGCACAGCAGCACCGTGGGATCGACGGTGCGCGCATAGGACAGCGCATCGGCGAGCACCAGGCGCCCCTCGGCGTCGGTGTTGATGATCTCCACGGTCTTGCCGTCAAAGGAGCCGAACACGTCGCCCGGGCGATACGCAGCGCCGTCCGGCATGTTCTCTGCGCATCCCATGATCCCGTGCACCTCGAACGCGGGCTTGAGCTGCGCCACGGCGGACATGAAGCCCACGACGTTGGCTGCGCCGGACATGTCGCTCTTCATCTCGCCCATGCCCTGGGCGGGCTTGATGCACAGGCCGCCGGAGTCGAAGGTGAGGCCTTTGCCGACCACCACCAGCCTCTTCTTGGAGGCCTTGGCGGGCTTGTAGATCAGATGCACGAGCCTCGGCTCGTTGGCGCTGCCCTGGGCCACGGCGATGATCAGCTTCATGCCGCGTCGTTGCAGCTCCTTGCGGTCGAACACGCGGCACTGCAGCCCGCGCTCCTTGGCCATCTTCTGCGCAGCTTCGGCGAGTCGGATCGGGGTGAGCTCGTTGGGAGGGTCATTGACCAGATCGCGCGTGATGCAGACGCTCTCGCCCAGACGCGAGCCGAGCTCGAAGGCCTTCTTGTGGCCGAGGGGAATCGTCGTGCCCGGGGGGACGATGAGCGCGGCTTTGGCCAGCATGGCCTTGGGCTTGCGCTCGCCGGTGAGGTAGCGGGTGAAGCGATACGCTCCGAGGACGATCCCTTCACCGACCGCGCGCACGCGCAGGGGATCCGGGAGCTCAGGAAGCGCGATCGCGAGCGCGGTTCCCTTGGTCGCATTGACCTCGCGCGCTGCGCGCGCTGCAAAGGCCCTCAGCTCCGGGGCTCCGAGCTTGTCCTTGTCGCCCAGGCCGACGATGGTGATGCGATGGGCGGGAATCTGTCCGAGCGTGTCGACGGATACGGTCTGATCCTTCTTGCCAGTGAACTCTTCGCGCTTGAGAAGGCGCGCCAGGGCGCCTCGCAGGGCGTGATCAATCGGGGCGAGTGCGTCTATGTGGACCGAAGCTCCCTCGAAAACGCCGATGGCGAGCAGGTCAGCGTGGATCTGGGTGAGTTCGGCAGCGACACACGATAGCTTCAGGGGCATGGCTCCTCCTGCGTCGGACGGGCACTTGCGGTCCCTCGATTCGTTGCGGGACCGGCAAAGGGCGTGCATCTTGCCACCACCGTCCAGCGGTCAGCAAGCGGCGTGCGACGAGGAACGCACAAACCTGGAAAGACCGTCTCTGGGGTGCCCCAAGCCACCGGATGCCGTATAGAGTCGTTCACCATGCCCAGGCATCGCGATCGCGTTCGAGCCCTCCTGATCCTCGCGGCCCTCTTCGGGCCCGTGGCGTGCGGACCTGCTGCCCGGGTCCAGCCGCCTGCTACCGGCCCTATCGCGCCTGAGCCGATCAAGCCCGTGGCAGTGCCCGATGATCAGGTCGCGTCCGCAGTGCACCAGCTGGTGCTCGACGGCAGTGAATCCGCCCCACGCCAGACGCTGCTCGTGAGCGTGGTGCGCAAGCTGTTCAGCAGGGCCGCAGAGCGATTCGATGCAGGCGACGACCAGCGCGGGCTGGCGACGCTCACCGGGGCTCTGTACCTGGTGCGCGCCGGAGAGCTGCGTCCGGAAATGTTCGACGCCACCGCTGCGCGGGCCTTCGAGCGCGCACTCGACGTGGTGGCACCTGCCGGTGACGAAGCACGATCCTTGGCGTTTCTGAGCATGCAGTCAGGCTCGCTGCCCAAGGACGCACCGGCGCAGGGGCAGATCCTGGAGCACTTGCGCGCCCTGCAAACCTGGCTTCGTGACACGCGCAATCGGAGTGAAGTCGAGAACGCCTCCGCGGATCAGCGCACGTATGGCGAGCTTTCGATGGTGCAGCCGACCCCGGAGAACGTGGCGCAGGGTGTGAAGTCCGCTGAGCGCTGGGTGGCTGCCTCGATCGACTTCAATGCGGAATTCAAGCCTGGAATCGACAATCCCAAGCGCGAGCAGCTGGTCGAAGCCTACCGTGGCATCCGCACGGGCGCGCTGGTCATTGCCGCGCTGTACCTCCGGCACGGCGACGCGGCCGCTGCGAGCAAGGCGCTGGAAGGCTCGGAAGCGCGACGCATTACGCCCCCAGGGCTGCTGGAGCGTCTCGATTCCGCAGCGCACGGCACGGATCCGATTGCGTGGCGCGAGCTCGCAGCGCTCTACAGCAGCGCAGGGCAGTCCAACGAGGACAACATCTCCATCCCCCCGGAGATCGCCAAAGGAGCCGCGTGGGGAGCGATGCTCGAGGCCTATCGACGCAACCCCAACGCCGTCGAAACCGCTGTTCCTGTCGCAGAGATGCTCCTTCGCTTCGGCGTGGCAGAAGCGGGCGTATCGGTCCTCGCCGACGCCACCCGCGAGAACAAGAACGCCACGGTCACCGCAGGCATGCTCGGCCTCGTCATGAAGTTCGTGCTGCACGAGGACCAGGTTCACGACCCGATGTCTGCCAGACGTGCATTCCGGGCCGCGCGTCCGATCCTGGACATGGTCGATGCCCTGCCGGACCACACGCGCCTGGACCCGTCGCCAGCGCAGGTGCGCTTTGCCATGGCCGCCGTGGAGACGCGCAACGGCGACCTCCCGGCGTCGCGCGCGCTGCTCGAGCAGGGGCTCAAGGAGCAATTCACGGTGCGGGCCGGTGTGCTTCTGGCCGATATCCTCCATCAGAGCGGCGACAGCAACGGTGCGTTGGCAACCTTGACCAAGGCGCTCTCCGCCCCGGATGCCGGCTCACTTCCGATCGCCCGGGCGGATGCGTACCTGCTGGCCATGCGCATCCACCGCGATCAGGGTGCCCTGGATCAGGCCCGTCGCGATCTCGCGCAGGCCCTCACCACTGCGCTCGAAGCGCGCTCTGCCACGGGAAACCCGCACAACCGGGCGCTCGCCGAGCGTCTTCTCGCGCGCGTGGCATTCTACTACGGCGATCGCGCTGCGATGAACCGTGCCATCGAGCGGGCCTTCGAGGCTGCGGGACAGGACAAGGGCGCTGGAGGGATGGTCGCGATCGAGGCTTCCTCCAACGCGCTGCTGGTCGGCGATGTTGCTGCGGGACGTGCAGCGCTCGCCAAGGCCCGAGAGGTGAACATCGACGAGGAAGACCTTGTGTACGTAGCGCTCTGGGAGCAGCTGCTCGAGAAGATCGCCAAGGAGAAGCCAGGAGCGAGCGACGCAGCGACCAAGGCGCTGCAGTCGGTCAAGAAAGGGCTTGCGTGGACCTCGCGGCTTGCGCAGTGGGGACTTGGCAAGATCGACGACGCGACGCTGCTGGCATCGGCGCGGGATCTGGCGCAGCGTACCGAGGGGGCGTTCTACGTCGCGATGCGCAAGCACGCCTCGGGCGACGCGAGCGCCCTTGCGGAGCTGCAGAAGATCGCGAAGGGGCCTGCGATCCAGCTGGTGGAGACGCACATTGCCCAGGAAATGACCGCGGGTTCCGGTCGCGGCTCCATGGGTGCACCGCCGGTCGCGCTTCCTTGAGCCGCCCTGGAAGAGCACGGGTATCGTCGGGTTGCGGAAACCATTGACCGCGCAGGCGCCCACGCCGTAGACGTATGGCTCTGAAGCACCCCGGCCGCGTTGCAAGCTCCAACAGCGCTCGTTGATTTGAGCTTCCGTCTGGCCTCGCGCAAAGGCTCTCCGTGTCCACCCTTCCCTCTTCCGCGTTACGACTCGTGCCCCTGGGCGGGCTCGGCGAAATTGGAATGAACTGCCTCGCTGTCGAAGCCGACGATGGGATCGTCGTGGTCGACTGCGGGGTGACCTTCCCCCAGACCGACCTTGGAATCGACGTCTTCCACCCGGACTTCAGCTACCTCGAGGAGCGGCGTTCGCGCATCGCCGGCGTGGTGATCACCCACGGCCACGAGGATCACATCGGTGGGCTGCCGTACCTGCTCCGGTGCGCCGATGTGCCGGTCTGGGCTCCCGCCCACGCCATGAACCTCGCCAAGGAACGTCTGGTCGAGCGCGGATTCGAGCTGCGCCAGCTCAAGCTCAACACCATCGTGCCCCGCACCCGCTACAAGATCGGTCCCCTGTCGGTCGAGCCGGTGCGCGTCACCCACTCGATCCTCGAAGCGTGCGCGCTCATCCTTCGTACGCCAGCAGGCACGATCGTTCACACGGGCGACTTCAAGTTCGACCCCACGCCGCCCGATGGCGAGCACATGGATGTGGAGCGCCTGAAGCAGGTCGGCGACGAGGGTGTGCGGCTCTTGCTGAGCGACAGCACCAACATCGACGCGCCGGCGAGCAGCGGAAGCGAGAAGCTCGTGGGCGAGGCGATCGACAAGCTGGTGCAGGATGCCCCGGCGCGCGTGATCGTCGGCCTCTTCTCCTCCAACGTGCAGCGGCTCATCATGCTCGGCGAGATCGCGCAGCGTCACCGACGGCGCATCTGCCTGCTCGGACGAAGCGCCAACACGCACGTGCGCATCGCCACGCAGATGGAGCGCCTCGGCTGGCCCAGCGATCTGCTCGTGCCGTCCGAGAGCGTGCAGGCTGTGCCCCGCTCGAGCCTGCTCGTGCTCGCGAGCGGAACCCAGGCCGAGCCCGTGGCTGCGATGTGGCGCATGGCGACGCGATCCCATCCTGCACTCGCGCTCGATCCCGGCGATCGCGTCATCCTGTCCAGCCGCATCATCCCCGGCAACGACCCTGCCGTGCTCCGCATGATCGGGCACCTGCTGCGACAAGGCGTGGAGGTCCGAAGCCGGATCACGGATCCGGAGGTGCACGTGTCGGGTCATGCACATCGCGACGAGCAGCGGCGCATGCTCGAGCTGGTGCGCCCGCAATCGTTCGTTCCGGTGCACGGCACGCTCCACCACCTGCACCGTCACGCCCAGTTCGCGCGAAGCCTCGGTCAGCCCGACGTGCTCGTGGCGGAGAACGGCGACGTGGTGGAGGTCGGAGCAGGGCCGCTGCGCAAGATCGACGAGGTTGCGGTGGGCAAGGTCGCAACCTACGACGGCGAGGAGATCAGCGACGACGTGCTGCGGGAGCGTGAGTCGCTCGGCCGCACCGGAATCGCTGTGGTCACGCTGGTCGTCGACGTGCGCGGCCAGCTTCTCTCCCCGCCGCTCTTGTCCACGCGGGGCGTGCTCGACGCAGGGGAGGACAAGGACTTGATGCGCGGGGCAGCGCTGGAGATTGCACAGGCGCTGAGCGGCAGGCCGTTTGCTTCCGAGCGGCCGACCGACGAGCAGATCATCGAGGTGGCCCAGCGCGCGGTACGTCGGAACCTCGACGGGATCTCGGGACGGCGACCGGTGGCGGTCGTGCATGTGGTGAGGCCATGAAACCCAAGACTGCGGTCGCGCCCAAGCGGGCGGGCCGTGCCCACGGACGTCCGCGCGTGGTGGTCGAGACGCGCGTTTCGCAGCTGGTCAGCCCGAAGCTGACCGAGTGGATCACCGAGCTCGAGGACGCGGTGCCGCGGGTGATCGACGATTCGGACCCCGAAGGAGTGCACGATCTCCGCGTGGCGCTCCGTCGCATCCGCAGCCTGCTGCGCATCGTGCGTCCGGTCTACGGCACCTTCCACACGAACCTGATCCGCAAGGAGATGGCGCGCGTGGCAGATGCCACAGGAGCCCTGCGCGACGAAGAGGTGCTGGCGGAGACCCTCGGAGACCTCAAGCTGCAGGGTGCGGCCAAGACAGGCCTCGCTGCATGGAGAAGCCGCCGCAAGCAGCGTCTCAAGGCCCTTCGCGCTTCGGTCGTCAGCTTGATCCAGTCCGGCGGCCTGCAAGCGCCCATCGCGCACCTGCGCGCGCTGCTGTCCTTGCCGTGCAACCCCAAGCGCGATCGCGAAGTGCGGCGCTTCGCCCGTCAGATCGTGCTCGAAGCCCAGGCCAATGTCGACGATTGCCGCTCCGCTGAGGTCGTGGACGTCGCCGGCATGCACGTGCTGCGCATTGCGCACAAGCGTCTGCGCTACTCGATCGAGGCTTTCTCCCAGGTGCTTCCCCCTGAGCTGCGAGCCTGGCGCGACGTGGCCGCGAAGTTCCAGTCCGTGCTCGGTGATCTGCACGACCACGACGTCGCGATAGAAGTGACGCGTCGGGCGGCAGCGCTCAGGACCGACACGCGCAACGCGACCCTGCGCGCGCTGAGCGCGCGACGCGACGAGATCGCGGCAAAGTACCTGCACTTGACCGGGCAGGTGCTGAGCGGCGTGGAGTAGTCACCGCGTGCCCGAAATCCGTTGCCACCCGTAGCGACACGGCATCGCCGTGTATTCGTTGGGCACGCCATGGCGTGTCCACCGCATGCGCGCGGGTGGCGCGCCGCTACCGAGATCCAGTGCCACGCAAGCAATGGGCGCCCGCCGGGTGGTGCGTTGGATCCCCCTATGCAGTCGGGTACGCTCTGCTAGTCACCCCTCCCCTTTCGTCTCCTCTTCGCCTTCCGGTTCCACCTTCGGAGGCACGATCGACGCGGGCCGCGGCGTGAGACGCACGCGCGTCACCCTGCGCCTGCGCACGTCTTCCACCGTGGCGTCGTAGGGCCCGATGCGGACCACGTCCCCAGGACGCGCCAGCCGCCCGAGCTCGGAGACGATGTGACCTGCCACGGTGTCGTGCCCTTCGATCGGCTCCACCTCGATGCCAATCGAAGCGAGATCCGCGGATGCAAGCATGCCGTCCACGATGACCGAGCCGTCGTCGCGCTTGACCACCCGCGGCAGCTCGACATCGAGCTCGTCCTGGATCTCGCCCACGATCTCCTCGAGAATGTCCTCGACCGTGACCAGGCCGCTGGTGCCGCCGTACTCGTCGACCACGATCGCGATCGGGATGCGCGTCTTCTGGAAGTCCTTGAGCGTGTCGCCGACCTTGCGTGACTCGGGCACGAACAGGATGTCGCGCCGCAGCGCGCGGATCCCGCCGGACGGGAGCCCGTCGCCCACGATCAGGTCCTTGATGTAGATGTAGCCGATGACCTTGTCCGGATCGTGCTCCTCGATCAGGGGCAGGCGCGAGTAGCCGGTGGTGCGCGCCACGTTCATGACGCGCTCTGGGGAGTCGACGAGCGACAGGGTGGCCATGTCGACCCGGGGAACCATGATCGAGCGCACCGGGCGATCGGTGCCTGAGATGACCCGTTCGATGAGCTCGCGCTTGGTCGGGTCGATCTGGCCGCCTGACACGATCACGCGGATTTCTTCGGCAGAAAGCTCGGAATCTGCGAGCTGTGCCGCAGGCACGCGCATGAGCTTGAGAACGAGGCGTGACAGCGCGCTGAGCACCCACAGGAACGGGTACGCCACCGAGTAGAAGAGCTGGATGGGACGCGAGACCGCCATGGCCACGGCCTCGGCTTTGCGAATCGCGAGGATCTTGGGAGCCTGCTCTCCGACCACGATGTGGAACGTGGTGATCGCGATGAACGCAGTGGTGAAGGCAACCCCATGCAGCCACGGGTGCGAGCCCTGGGGCTCGTCTGCCATGAAGCCCAGCGACACCAGGCCCAGCTCGAACAGCTTGGCCACCGCTGGCTCGCCGACCCAGCCCAAGGCCAGGCTGGACAGGGTCACGCCGAGCTGGGTCACGGACAGGTAGGAATCGAGCCGCTGGACGATGTGCAGGGTGGCGTGGGCGCGAAGATCTCCCTTTCGGGACCGGGTCATCAGCTGGCTGATGCGCACTTTGACCAGCCCGAATTCCGCGGCGACGAAGAATCCGTTGGCCAGCACGCAGAACGCGGCGATCAGCAGGTTGAGAACCATCCCCCCGGGAACATGCCCTTGATGCGCCGGGTTGTCTACTTCCTGCAAATTTGCCGCGATTTCGCGATGGCCGCGTCAGCCGATGATGCGGGTCGGACGCGTCCACTGCTTCCACGCGCGGCGTACGTAGTCCATGCGAGCCTTCACGGTCGGATACCGACGCGTGAACCATTCCACGAGCTCGAGGATCTCGGCCGTTTCTTCCGGCGATGGCGGAGTTGCTGCCCTGCGCTTGAACTCGTCGATCGGAACGGGAGCATCAGCGAGCTCGGCAATTGTAGAAGCGTGGGGAGGGACCGGGGCCATGTTAGCTCCTCGCCGCTTTCAGCGCCTGCAGCAGCTTGATGTCCGCAAGATCCTTGTCGCGCAATGCCCACTGCTTCGTCAGGATGAGATCGTCAATACAAGGCACCAGGATATCGACCCGTTCATCGTAGCGGAGCGTCATTCGTCGCGCCCACACCGCCTCGAACTCGACCCGCACCCCGTCTTGGGTGGGCACGGATCGAGCCACCAGCACGTCCACATGCTCGTCGTTCTCAAGTACGTAGCGGCCGACCCCGCGAGCATCCTCGGGCGTGCGGTTCGCGGCTAGCCCAAAGGCCGCTGCCGATTGGTTGAGCATGGCAATGTCATCGGCGTGAACCCACAGATCGTAGTCAGCGGTCAGGACGGGCAGGCCCAACGCCACGAGCGCGCGCCGTCCAATGAGCAGCAGCCGCGTTCCGCCAGACCAGAGCGCCTGGAAGAACTCTCCCTCGTCGAATTCCGAGGCGTGCATGGATCAAGGGTGCGGCAGACGCCCTGGAAAGGCAAGAACTCGGGATTGTGGCCGGGCTCGCGTCGGGCATGGGCAAGGGCAGGGGCATGGCCAGGGGACGTAACGGAACTTCCAGGTCGGCTCGCCAAGCCACCCTTGACGCGAGGCGTCCGGTTTCCCAGATGAGCGGTACACCCATTCATGCAAGGATGCCGAGCAGCACCATGGACGAAGAAAAGCCTGCCCCCCGCCAACGAACCGTGGACCTCGACCCGAGCGGCCAGGTCTCCCAGCGCGAACCCGACCGCATCGGACGCCAGTTCCTCAACTACGCCTTCTACAAGCTCGCGCCAGAGTACCGCCGCCTCCCGGCCGCAGACCGCATCGCCGCTCGCGAAGAGTTCGTGCGCGTAGTCAAAGGGTGGGAAGAGCGCGACGACTTCATCCTGCGCACCTACTCGCTCGTGGGCGTGCGCGGCGACGTCGACTTCATGCTCTGGCGCATCTCCAAGGACATCCTGAGCTTCCAGCGCATGCAGGCCGAGATGAACCGCACCGTTCTCGGCGCCTACCTCACGCAGCCGTACAACTACCTGTCGATGCAGAAGCGCTCGCAGTACGTCAACCGCGTGGTCGGCTCCGGCCACGGCGTGGAGCTCCTGCCAGGCGAAGGCAAGTGGCTGTTCGTCTACCCCTTCATCAAGACCCGCGCCTGGTACAAGCTCAGCCCGCACGCACGCCAGGGCATGATGGATGAGCACATCTTCGCCTCCAACCCGTTCAAGGGCATCCGGCTGAATACCAGCTACAGCTACGGTATCGACGACCAGGAGTTCGTGGTCGCATTCGATTCCGACTACCCCACAGAGTTCGTCGACCTCGTGCACCGCCTCCGATACACCGAGGCGAGCATGTTCACAGCGCGCGACACGCCCATGTTCGCCTGCGCCAAAGCTTCCATCAACGACATCGCAGAACACCTTGGCTGAGCCGAAGGACCCGTCATGACCGTGCAGGCAGCCGCGCCGCCCAAGAAGCGCAGAGCCGGGTTCAGCCGCCAGGAATGGGCCGTGCTCGGCACCTTGCTGCTCGGCGTGTTCATGGGGTCGCTCGACATCACCATCGTCGCCCCGACCCTGCCGTCCGTCGTTGCCGACTTCCACACCGACTTCCGCGCCGTGTCCTGGACCATGTCGCTGTACGTGCTCGCGTACGTGGTCGGAAGCCCCCTGATGACAGCCCTGTCCGATCGCTTCGGACGAAGGCGCCTGTACCTGATCGACGTGGGCCTGTTCGTGGCTGGCTCCGTGCTCTGCGCAGCAGCGCCCGCGTTCTGGGTGCTGCTCGTAGGACGCGCCGTGCAGGCGCTCGGAGCCGGCGGGATCCTTCCCGTTGCCAGCGCGGTCGCAACCGAGACCGTGCCCAAGGAAAGACGCGGCGCTGCCCTCGGAATCGTGGGCTCCATGTGGGGCGTGGCTGCAGTGCTCGGACCGAACCTGGGTGGCGTGCTCACCCAGCACTTCGGATGGCGCAGCGTGTTCTGGCTCAACATTCCCATCGGCGCGCTGGTGGCCTTCCTTGCCATGAAGAACCTTCCCGCCGCTGCGCCGAGGAAGAGGGGACGCTTCGACGTGCTCGGCATCGCGCTTCTCGCGTCCGGGCTGCTTGGGCTCACCGCAGGGCTCAATCAGATCGGACGAGGCAGGGGCATCGTGGAGAGCCTGCAGCTTGCGCGCGTATGGGGACCGCTCGCAGCCGGCTTTGCGCTGCTCGCCCTGTTCGTGTGGGCAGAGACCAAGGCCGAGGCGCCGATCATTCGTCCATCGCACCTGTTCAAGCGAAACCTCGCGGTTGCCAACGTGCTGTCGCTCGCAGCCGGCACCAACGAGGCGGGCATGGTCTTTGTGCCTGCTTTTGCAGTGGCAGCGCTGTCGTATTCCAAGCAGCAGGCAGGCAGCGTGGTGACCGTGATCGCAATCGCGCTGTTCTTCGGCACGCCTCTGACCGGGATGCTGCTCGATCGATTCGGCGCCAAGAAGGTGCTTGTGGTCAGCACGCTGCTGACAGCGCTGGGCAATTATCTCTTCGGCCAGGCGACCACGACCCTGACCTTTTTCGGCTCCCTTCTCGTGCTCGGGTTGGGTCTTTCCGCGTTGCTCGGCGCGCCGCTGCGGTTCATTGCAGCCAACGAGACCGACGAGTCGGATCGGGCTGCCACGCAGGGCGTGCTCAGCGTGTTCGCATCGACCGGGATCAGCCTCGGCGCGGCGGTGACCGGAGCGCTCGTGCAATCGTCGGTGCGAGAAGGCAACGCGCTCGAGGGATACCGGAACGCCTATTGGGTCGTGTCCGTGCTTGGAGTGGTGGGCTTTCTGATTGCGCTGATGCTCGGGCCGACCAGGAGCAGAGAGGCAACTAGCAATTAGGAACAGGAATGCGAATCAAGATCAGGGAATGGGGAGAGCATTCGCATTCCCATTCGCATTCCCATTCGCCTTGCCAGTTCCTAGTTCCTAGTTTTCTGAATCTGAAGCGAGTCCGCAACCCGAACGCAGGTCTCTTCGGCCGCGGTGCACTCCAGATCGTAGAGCGTCCCGGCATCCACGGCGACTCTCGAGAACAGAGGCGCTCCCGTCTCGCGCTGGACCACGATATCCGTGGCGCTGCGGCCGAGGAGCTTGGACTGTCTTCTGCGCAGCTCCTTGTCCTTGGGCGACAGCCCCGCCTTCAGCGCTTCCTCGGGCGTGAGGGTCGTGCGCCCGACCGTGAGCACCGCAACATGGCCGCCGCCCGCAAGCACCAGCTCAGCCTTGCGCTGCACAGCGATCATCGGGGCGAGGCGCCAGCCTGGAGGGACCGAGACGCGGTAGCCGCTCGACGACAGCTCGACCCATTCGCGCGCCACCCGCTTGAAGTCGTCCTTGAGCTGCATCGAGTTGATGATCGCCGCGCACTGCTCGCGGGATCGATCGTCGTTGGACTCGCACAGCAGGTGGACCGCTGTGGACTCCTTCTCGAACAGGGCCAGGGTCGCTTCCTGGCTCTCCTTGCCTGGCTGAGAGCGCTTGCACGCCATCAGCTTCGCGCTTCCACCCGGGATGCTCAGACCTTTCCCCTGCTTGTCGCAGGTCCACGCGGACAGCGAGGAGAGGGTCGAAAAGAGCTTGTCGCGGAAGTCGTCGAGGCTTCCTGTGAGCTCTTGCGGCTTGCCCAGGGACACCGCGTTCAGCCCGTCGCGCGACTCGAACGCCAGGGTGAACTCGTTCTTCGCATCATCGGTCACCGCGCCAGGCACAGCGCCGAGCGTCAGGTTCCTGGCTCGCCATCCGTTCGGGATCTCGAGCCGGTACCAGCTCGAAGACTCGACATGCGTGGGGGATTGCGGAGCTTGGGAGGGGCGCGACTCTGGCTCTGGAGCCTTGCGATCGCAGTGGGTGAGGAGCAGGGACGCAGCGAAGAGCGTGATGCGAGCAGCAAGCGGAGAGGGGTTGAGAGGTCGACGCATGCGAGCAGAGCGTAGACAGGAGGCGGAAGGCGGTGCAAGGGGGGATGCATCTTGCGCGCGTCCATCGCCGGCTCAGAACCTACCGGCGATACCCATCCCAGGTGCAGAGCGACCCATCGGAATCGGCGCAAGCGCCAGGCTCGGGGAGCGTGCGGCGGTCTTGACCCAGGTTCGCTTCGCGGGCGACAGCAACCCGACCGAGAGCATGATCACGCCCGTGAGCTGTGCAGCGAAGTCCATGAGGAAGAGCGTTCGCACAAAGCCAGGCGTGTTCTCGGAGATCCCTGTGAGAGGCCCAACCACCGGTATC
The DNA here is from genome assembly GCA_016218915.1 of Deltaproteobacteria bacterium. Classification (GTDB taxonomy): domain Bacteria; phylum Myxococcota_A; class Polyangia; order Polyangiales; family Polyangiaceae; genus JACRCQ01. The sequence goes on along the minus strand of JACRCQ010000072.1, from coordinate 170,949 downwards.
AAGATCTGGCCCGGCGCTCTCGTGTCTCCGCTCAACTCGCGCTCGACCGTTACCAGGGGCAGGCCCACCAATACCGTGGATCCGTAGGCGCCTGCGAAAGCACCGAGCCCCATATACGTCAGCTCCGTCTCGCGCTTCTCTTCAAGCTTGTATCCTGGGGGCGGCAGCTGCCCTTCGCGGTACTGGAGCTCGGCCGGTGCGGACTTTGGCCATGGAGCCAGGTCGCGAGGCCAAGAGTGGTTCGTCGCCGGCTTTCCTGAGCGCTGAGGCGGTGTCGTTCCAGAAGCTGCCGACTGCGCTTCGGCCGTGGCAGGCATGCAGAGAGCGATCGCGACGACCCCGCAAAACGCCGCGAGCTTCGCTGCTGACTTTGGAATGAGCTTCATGCCGGTTTTCGATGAGGTTGCAATGCGTGTGCCCGGTCGGCTTGCGACGATTGGCTGCAAAACGACTTGCGAACTGCTGTGAACCGGACGTGATGCATCCAGTGCCTCTGATGCTACGCGATCACGGTGTGGCAGGGGTGCTACAGGATCGGGATGCAGCGAGGCCTGGTCGCGACATCGTAGTCCAGCCGCGAAACGGCGTGGTAGCCTTCCTGATGGAGCCGGACCATGAGCGAGAGCGTTGCTGCGCAACGGGAGGTTGGATGCTGGCGAGAGGGAACGCTCGTTTGCGCCCACAAGAAGGCGGTGTGGCCGGATCGATGCGTGGTCTGCAACGCCCCAGCCAATGGGTTCAAGCTCAAACTGGGGTTCGTCTACAACGATCCAGGGGATGATCTTCTCGTATCCAATCCGGCCATCGCCGTCTTTGCATCCATCCTCCGCAGGGAGTCTCGGCCTGTTCGCATGGGCCTCTGCAAAGTCCACCGGACCCGGCGGTGGCAAGGGATTGTCCTGGGATCTGTACGGGAAACTCGACCTCAGGCGTGGCGCCGCAATGACAGGGCTTATCGCAGGCGCCCCAGCGCTGCATAAGGTGCCACTCGAGGCGTTCTGCGTGTCGTGGGAGGCTGGCAGGACTGCGACGCACAGGCCGTGGGCAGGCTCCTTGGCGGAGCTTGTCCCACCCCGCAACTCCATGCTACCGATCCGCCATGCTCGCTGTCGATGACGTGATCTCGTCTCCTCAGGAGCGAGACGCCATCGCGTCATCGCTGCGGGATTTCTCCGAGGTGGCTGCCACCTTGGCTGCGCCCTGGGCCCTCATCGGCGGCCATGCGCTCATCGCCCACGGCGTGCCCCGCTACTCGCCTGACCTCGACCTGCTCGTGGCCGACGACCGCATCCGCCCCGTGGTGGCTGTTCTGGTGAGCGGCTTCGGCTGGGCGCGCCTGCAGCCGCATCAACAGGCCAATCGCCCGCTGATCCTGCGTCGACGCGCTGAATCGCTCCAGGTGAATCTGCACCCAGCTCGCGGCAAGATCTCCTGCGAGGCCATTGCCAGGCCGGTGATGCGCGAGCACTGCTCTGTGCCGGTTCCGGTGGCTCGGCTTGGCGCGGTTCTCCTGATGCTGCTCGCAGCGGACCGGGTCATCGATCGCGCTGCCATCGAGCAGACCGTGGGGCACCTGCGGCGCCCGGCTCTCAGGGACGCCCTGGACTGGGCGACCAAGCGCAGTCCAGAGCTGGGCGCCAAGCTGCGCGCCATCATGGACAACGCTCGCGCGCCGCGTTTCTCCCTACGCCCGCCAAGGCTCGGACGCAGGAAGTAGGGCGCCTGGTGCGATCGCGCAGCAGATGGGATACCGTGGGTTTGAAAAGATGGTCGCCGCCAGCGCTCAGTTGTACTGCGTCGCGAGCGAGTAGGCGCCCGTGTTGCTCGTCAGCCGGCTCGTCGCGACAATCGTGTAGATCCCGGCGGTCGGTACCACGTACGTCATGGTCGCAGTCGTTCCGGAAGCGGGGATCGCTGAGGCCAGGGTGGTCGTGCATCCGGTCGATCGGGTCAGATACAACCGAGGCGTGAACGCGGCCGAAGTCATCGTGACCGTGATGCTCTGCCCGGCCTCGAGCCAGGTTTCGTAGTCGTCAAAGAATCGGGTGCCGTAGACGGCCTGGTCGACCCTGTCGCCGATGGCGAGCGTATCGTTGACCACGCCTCCAAGGGGGTAGATTACGTAGTTGTCGCCTGTGCCGCCCTGCGCCCCGGCGCCGGTGAAGCAGCTGTCGCCGACATTGCCTGGGACCACGTTGAACGTGTAGGCGCCGGTGAGGCCAGCGGTCGCGGTCGACACGTAGGCGACGTAGATGCCAGCAGTGGTCGGCGTGTAGACGTGCTTCGCGCCGTGAAGCAGGATCCCGGTGCTCCAGTTGCCCAGAGAGGTCCCGCAGGCCCCGGCCTTGGCAAGGTACATGCGCTCGGAGTAGGTCATTCCGCCGTAAAGCAGAGTGTAGGTCTGATTCGCGTCGAGCCAGAACTCGTAGTCGTCAGCGTAGAAGCCTGCTGGCACTGGAGTGCCGGTCTGGGTGTCGTTCGTCGCTAGAGTGCCTGCTTCCCGCCAACCCAGCGGCCACACTGCCATGTCGTCGCCACCGCAGGAGCCACCGAGGTCACCCGGATAGACTGCGAGGTCGTATTCGCCGGTCTGACCTACCGTATTCGAGGTGTTCACCTGGTAGTAGTAGCCCGCTGCTGCGTTGTCGACCACCAGCCTGGCGCGGTGGTACGGGGAACCGGGGTGGTAGGAGTAGAAGACGTTGTTGGACGTGAATCCTGTAGTGCCGCAGGCGTTGGCCTTGATGTACATACGCGGGCGCAGCGTGGCCGGATCGCGCGCGTGCATCAGCGAAGTGAACTTCAGACCGGCTGTGGTCGCGATCTCGTAGTCGTCCCAGTAGAACCCTGCGCCGGCCGGGTTGCCAGCGTAGTTCTCAAGCGCGCTCAAGAAGTTGTTCCCTGTCCAGGGCAGCGTGGTGACTCCCGCAGAATCGTGGCCGCAAAGCGTCCCTGCCGTGGTGTCTGTCCCGTCGCAGTTCTCGTCGACCCCGTTGCTCGGAATCTCGGTCGCCGCAGGATTGATCGCGGCATTCGTGTCGTTGCAGTCCGAGTTGTTGGTCACGTGATCCGCGTTGGCAGCGCACAGGAACGTCGAGCTCGCGTTCTGGTCCCCGTAGGTGTCGTGGTCCACGTCGGGCCAGGTTTCCACAGGCCCTTCGTCCACCCCGCCGACGCAGTTGTTGTCGATTCCATCGCAGATCTCGATGGCGTTCGGATTGACTCCGACCTTGGTGTCATCGCAGTCGCCAGCCGTGGTCACGTAGCCCGCAGGAACCGCGCAGGCCGTCTGCGACACTGAGGGATTGCCGAATCCGTCGCCGTCTGCGTCCTGGTAGTACGTCGTCTGCCCCGGCTCTGGCGTGGCGCCGTCGCAGTCGTTGTCTTTTCCGTCGCACACCTCTGGGTTGCCGGGATAGCGGGCCGCATCGTTGTCGTCGCAGTCGCCGGAGTTCGTGGTCCAGTCCCCGGCCGGAGGCGTGCAAGCTTGCACCGAGCCTGCGCTTGCACCGAATCCGTCCTTGTCCGCGTCGGGATAATACGTGTTCTTGGCAACGCCCTCGTCGACCTGGGAATTGCAGTTGTTGTCGAGCCCGTCGCAGATCTCGGTCGAAGCGGGATTCACGGTCGGGCTTGCATCGTCGCAATCGCCGGGATCCGAGGCGTACCCGGTGGGCGGCGTGCACCCGGTCTTGTTCGTCGCTGGGGCGTCCACGCCGTATGCGTCGCCGTCTGCGTCCACGTAGTACGTGGTCGCAACACCTTCGTCGATCTGGCTGTTGCAATCGTCGTCGATCCCGTTGCACACCTCGGTGGCGCCAGGGTGGACATCCTTGTTGTTGTCATCGCAATCCGACGTTGAGTCGTAGCCGTCGCCGTCCGCATCCACAGCGGCTGAGCCGGCTGTTCCTGCGGTGCCTGCGGTCCCTGCGCCGCCGGCAGTACCGCCTGTCCCGGCTGTTCCCGCGGTTCCAGCGGTCCCGCCTTTGCCCGCTGTACCGGCAGTGCCTGCTGTCCCTGAGGTGCCTGCGCCACCAGCCGTGCCGCCAGCTCCTCCGCCGCCATCGACCGAGCCGCCGCTGCCGCCAGTGCCAGGATTGGGCGCGGCGCCGCCACCGTCGCTGCCGCAGGCCGCGAGGGCGACGCAAAGGGAGCTGATCGAGACAAAGAACATCGGTCGCAAGTATTTCATTGTGGTCTCCGTTGGGTCTTGGTCCCTGTCGCGTGAGCACGAGGCATGCCGCGTGAGCCGGAATCGAAGAGCGCAGAGATTGTCGCGTCGCATGCGAGCGACGTCGCATCAGGTTGCGTGTTGTCGCATCCTGTCGCGCGACGGTCGCGTTCGAGAGTGCTAGGTTTCCATCATCAGCTTGCAGGGCATGGCATGCCATGCCCGTCTCAGGCTTGCCCGTGGCAAGCCGCCACAGCAGCACACAGGACATTTCTGTTGAAGTCGCCCAATTGTCCGTGGCGGCATGCTACCAGCATGCCCCAGGCGGGCATGCCACGGCATGCCTACACCGTCAGACCATCAGGCCAACACGCGGGGACTAGAGTGGAATCAGAACTTGTACCCGAGGCCGAGGCCGAGGCGGAAGTCCCAGGAGTTCTGGGCCTTGACCGTGTACGGCGCCGTCCGGGTGTTCTGGGTCTCAGCGGCCCAGGAAACCCGGTCTGCCCAGGCATCCGGCTGGCTGAGATTCTTGGACGCTCGCAGTTCGATCGGAAGCTCGAAAGATGCGGGCAGATCGATCGTGAGCCCCAACCCCATGGTCAACATGGTCGACCCTGTCTTCTCGACCTTGATATTGCCGCTCAGATCTGGCTTTGGCACCGGTGGTGTGGTGCTCTTGACTTCCAGGGAACCGGAGGCAGATGACGGCACGATGAATTCGGGACCAAGAAACGCCGAGAGTCTTCCGAAGGGGATGGGAAGGATCCCCTTGGCAAGGATTGGAATGCGGAGGGCGTTCTGCGTGACCTTTTCCTGCGTCTCGTATCGCACGCCTTGCGCATTGATCGTCACATTGCGTAGCAACGTGCTGCTGTCGTACGTCAGCCCCAACTCGAGCCCGAGGAACTTGATGAAGCGGGCTTCCGTGTACAGGCCTGCTCCCCACCCAAACCCACCGCCGTTCCCTGAGAAACCGTTCCCTTCGTAACCGAACGGGACAGCAGAGGGCGTGCTCCACACGTTCCCACCCGCAAACCCCTTCACACCACCCGATACATCCACCAGCTGCGCTGACGCCGAGGCGGAATACAGCAGGCCGGCAGCTACGACACCCAAAGCACAGAAGCAGTGAACGCTACGCATGGGGAACCTCCGGTACCACCGGCATACACGCTTCCCAAGGCGGTCGCAAAGGATCGGTGGCGGTGCGGGTCGACCTTCCGCCCTGTCCGTCGTATCGTTCAACCATGCGCCTTCGTGCAGCGGGCCGGAACGGTTGGACTTGCGGCGTCGCAGCATTGCTCGCTGCTGGATGCTCGCAGCTCCTCGGCTACGACGATGTGGAGCTCACGCCGGTGCCCCAGGGCTTCGGCGGCTACAGCGGCCAGGACGCAAGCCAGGGACAAGGCGGAGCGGGCGGAGCCCCGGCGGGTGGCGGCGCAGGTGGCACCGCCCAAGGCGGAAGCGGTGGCTCGCAATTCACCGGCGGCAGCGGCGGCAGCGTCTCCACCGGAGGGCAACCCGGAACCGGTGGCACCGTCGCCCAGGGCGGTTCCGCGGGACAAGGCGGGACCGTCGCCCAGGGCGGCTCCGCAGGACAAGGCGGCTCTGCTGGACAAGGCGGAACCGGTGGCACCGTCGCCCAGGGCGGTTCCGCAGGCTCGGGCAGCGTCGTCCCCCCGCTCGGCGACAGCTCCAAAGGCTCAGGCGGCCCGGCACCTGTGAGCGGCGACCCCCAAACCGTCCAGGGAATCTCCTATCGCCTGATCGTTCCCAGCTCCTACAACCCTTCCACCGCCACGCCCCTGCTCGTCGTCTACAGCGGCACCGAAGGCGCAGCCCAGATGACCAACAATCTGATCCAGGTCGCGTCCTACACCAACACCCAGACCTTCCTTCGCGCGGTCCTCGATGGCGTGACCTACAACGGCGACGGCAATGCAGGAGCCACGGTCCTCGACGAGATGCGCGCCAAGTACAACGTGGACAACGATCGCACCTATTTGATGGGCGAGTCCGCTGGAACGACCGCTGCTCTCAAGCTCGGCTTCACCCTGCGCCAGTCGTACTTCGCAGCCTTCTGGGCCAACGACGTCAACGCCTCCACGCCCGGCCCTGCTGCGAACGCTTCTGCGCTCGGCTTCCAACCCTGGGGACAGGCCGGTCCCGGGGGCGATCTCGCAGATGCGAACGCGATCGTCAGCGCCATGAAAGCCGCTGGTTATCGCGTACCTGATCCTGCGCCGTACAACGGTGCAGGCTCGACCCAACATGGCAGCACCGAGCAGTTCCTTGCAGCAGTGTCGTGGTTCTCAGGAAGAGTGAGGTAGAGCAGCCCTCGGCCCTTGCCCTCGTCCCTCGTCCCTCGTCCCTTGGCCCTTGGCCCTTGGCCCTTGGCCCTTGGCCCTTGGCCCTTGGCCCTTGGCCCTTGGCCCTTGGCCCTTGGCCCTTGGCCCTTCACGCGAGCCGCTACAGCGCTCCCTTCATCAGCTCCACGTCCTTGATCCACAGCGCACCGCCCGGCGCCTGGAATCCCACGTTCAGCTTGACCAGGTCCGCCTTCTCCCCCTTCTTGAAGAAGAACGGGATCTCGTAGCTCGCCCAGCCCGTGGTTCCCTGCACCGGAGCAGCCAGCCCGCGCGAGAAGAACTCCCCTTTGCCTGGCAGGCGCACCCACATCTCGAGATACGCAGGCGCCTTGATGTCGTCGGTCCTGAGCTTCGCACGGTAGATCAGCCGGCACTCTTCGCAGGTGTCGCCCGGGATCTCGAAGAGCCTCACGCTCCCCGCAGCTGACGGGTCGATGCGCCACCCCCCGTCGTCGGCCTTCACTCCACTCTGCGTGATCGGTGCGTCGCTCGCCGGATTGAGCGCCCGAACGAGCGACGGCGCCGTTGAGCTCGGCTTGCAGGAGACCATCGCCACGCAGGCGATCCACACAAGGCTACGGACACACCATGAAGTGCGCATGGGGAGGCTCCAACGAATTCGAACCCACGAAGATCCGCTTGGGAGCAGGACCGCCATCGATCTTCAGATTGAACCGCACGCACCCGTTGTCGCTCGCCTTGAAGTCGAGCCCGTCGATCGACCCCTGGGTCTGGAAGTCGAACACCATTCCGCGCTTGGTGAATCGAACCCGGTCGCGGTGCTCGGTCCGCATGGGCCTGCCCACGATCTCGCCGCTCACCCCGAGAATGCGTCCCATGAACTGGTGAGGCACCCCCGCAGTAGTCGTGCGCAGGTGCCATCCGTCGGAAGGATCCTGCCAGATCCAGTACGCCGCAGGTGCTCCAGGGTTCAGGCCTTTGGGCAACCCATTGGCCGATCCTGCAGGAAGCTCTGCAGCGCCCTTGGCCGGCTCTGGAGGATCAGCCACGGGCTGACGTCCCGGTGCAGGGGCTCCTGGCCCTGGCGTGACAGGGGCGGAGCGAGACCGCTCCGGCGTCGGCGCCGCGCCGCACGACACGAGCAAAGCAGCCAGCATCGCGATCGAGACAGTTCTCATGCCCCAGAGAATACACGGATCGTCGTGGCTTGCCTCTGCCCTTGCCCTTGCCCCTGCCCTTGCCCTTGCCCCTGCTCGACGATCAAGTGTCGTGTCTCTCGATCGCCTCGAGCCGGTACGCATACGCCGCGCGCACCCGGGACATGGTTCGCAACGTGTGATCCATGCGCAGCAGCGCATCGAACAGCGCGTCCGCTTCCATCCCGATCTCTTCAGCTTTTTTGAGCACAACCTCGATGCACTCGGTCGCCCCTGCGTCGTGGAAGATCGCGCCAGGCAGAAATGCGCACCCATCTGCTGCCCCAACCACACGCCCCTGGCACAGGCTCCCCAGGTTGTCACCTGACACCGCGCGTCCTATGTCGTCCCTGGCCACCAGGATGAACCACGCGCCAGACCAGAGGTCGTGCACCACGTGCCGCGTGCCGAGCGTGTCGAACCGGAAGATCCCTCGATGCGATCGCGTGAGAAGCAGCGCCAGATTGCGCTCCGCTTCGTCGTCGAGCTCCCCCACGAGCTGCGCCGCAAGCCCGCCGCGGCACAGCGCATCCTCCCACGCTGCTGCGTGGCGGAACTGCGCCTGGGGGTGGTCGGGCGGGAGCGTGCCGGTGCGTTCGAGGAACCGACGGACCAGGACCCGCGCAAGGCCGGCGTGCGGCTGGCCGTTGGCCCGCTGCAGAAGCTCGTCGTACACGGCGGACAAGACGGGGGTCACGGCCCTACATAGCCCCCCCTCGACCCGACGGGCAAGCTCCCCCCGGAGCGTGCTAGAGTGGCAGGCGGAATGCTGAAGAACCGGCTTTTTCTACCTCAGGAATCGCTCGACGCGTGGCTTTTGGATGGCACGGCCGAGATGCAGGGGCAGGATCTGTGCATCAAAAGCGAGCAGCGGCTGTACCGCCTCGCCGAGGGGGTACGGGTGCTGCGAGAAGTGACCGGCGAGCCCGACGCCAACGAGCTGGTCGGCAAGTGCAAAACGCGGGCGTTTCTCAAGGAGCTCGGTGCAGAGGTGGTCGAAGCTTCGATGGTCCTCGACAACAACGCCTACGACATCGTGCTCGGATTCCTCGGCACGCCGGTCGGACCGGCTGCGCAGAAGCAGGCTGAAAGCCCGGCGCTTTCTAGCGACGAGCAGCTGCTCGCCGACTTCCTGTCCCAGAAAATGTGAAGACGCGTGGAACCCCGACTCGCCTCTGACTTGATCGTGAGCGCTGCTGCGGCTGCGTATGCCGGCTCGAGCGCTGCGTTCTTCGTGCACATCTCGACGCGCGGAGGCTCGAGTCGCGCCACAGGTCTTGCACGCACGCTGCTGTGGCTCGGGGCGGTCCTGCAGTTCGCCTTCGTGGTGCACTACGGCGTGGTGTTCAGGGTCTGCCCGATGAAGACGATCAACCTGGCGATTTCGCTCGCCGTGGTCGTGATGTGCGTGGCGTACCTGCTGGTTCCCAAGACTTTCAAGGCCGATGCCCTGGGCTTGTTCGTGGTTCCGGTGGCGCTGGTCTTCCTGATCGCGAGCCGGTTCATCGGACTACCGGATGTTCCGCTCAACCTGCGCAACAAACTGCTCCCCGTGCACATCTCAACCAATGTCCTGGGTGATGCTTTCTTCGTGCTCGCAAGCGGCGCAGCTGCCATGTACCTGTTCCAGGAGCACCAGCTCAAAGCCAAGAGAGGTGCGTCGGTCTTCGGAAGAATTCCCCCGCTCGACACGCTCGATACCGCAGCCCATCGGTTCCTGCTGATCGGCTTCGTGTTCATGACCGTAGGCGCTGTCACCGGCAGCGTCTGGGTCTCCAAGCTCACCATGGGCACCACGGTCGAAATGCTGCGCATCATGCTCGGGTACGTCACCTGGGCCGTTTTCTCGTGCGTGCTGCTGCTCCGGTCGACCCTGGGCTGGCGCGGCAAGCGCGCTGCCTATGGCACCCTCGCAGGCTTCGTTCTCTCGATGCTCGTCGTAGCTTTGTACCTCGGCAGGGCTGGGATGGAACCGCGGTGATCGTCGTCGTCGGCCTCTCGCACAAGTCCGCACCCATCGAGGTGCGTGAGCGCCTTGCGGTGCCGGCCGATGGACTGCCTGGCTTCCTCGACGAGCTGCAGAGCCTGCCCGAGGTCGGCGAGGTGATGGTGCTGTCCACGTGCAACCGCGTGGAGATCTACGCGACAGCCAAGCACGGGTCAGATCGCGACGGCACCCTGGCAGCGGATGCCATCGAGCAGAAGCTGATCGATCGAGCCGGCGAGCTGCGCTCCGAAGAGGTCCGGACCCACCTGTTCCGCTACACCGACGACCCTGCCGTGCGGCATGTGTTCCGTGTGGCTGCCTCGCTCGATTCGCTGGTCGTGGGGGAGCCGCAGATCCTCGGACAGTTCAAGGACGCCTTCGAGAAGGCAAGCCAGGCCAGGTCGGTCGGGATGCTGCTCGGGCGCGCCGTCGAAAGCGCACTGCATGTTGCCAAGCGCGTGCGCACCGAGACCCAGATCGGCGCTGGCAGGGTATCGATCTCGTCGGCTGCGATCGATCTGGCGCGCCAGATCTTCGGAGACCTCTCCGGTCGGGTCACGGCTCTGCTCGGTGCCGGCGAGATGGCCGAGGATGCGGCCAAGGTGCTTTGCGAAGACGGCGCCAAGCTCCGCGTGGTCAACCGGAGCATCGAGCGCGCGCAGAACGTAGCCTCCATGTTCAAGGGCGAGGCGCGCCCGTGGACCGATCTGCAGCGCACGCTGATCGAAGCCGACGTCGTGATCGCAAGCACCTCGAGCCCGCACTTCGTGCTCACCCGCGAGCTGGTCGCGTCGATCACCAGGGCCCGCCGCGGACGAAGCCTGTTCATCATCGACATCGCAGTGCCTCGCGACGTCGACCCCCAGGTCAACGATCTGGAGGGCGTGTACCTGTACGACATCGACGATCTGGAGAAGATCGCGGCAGACACCATGCGCGGTCGTCTCACCGAGGCGCAGAGCGCAGAGCGGATCGTCGACGAGGAAGCTGACGCGTTCAGCACCTGGCTCGAGGCGCTCAAGGTCACGCCCACCGTGGTGGCTCTGAGAAAGCACGTGCAAGGGGTTCTGTTTGCTGAGCTCGAGCGCAGCCTGGGGGGCAAGCTCAAGCACCTCGGCCCGGCCGAGCGCAAGGCGCTGGAGGCCATGGTCTCGGCTGCGGTCAACAAGCTCACCCACGCGCCGTCGACCCGGCTCAAAGCCGCTGCCGCGGAAGGTGCTGCTAGCGACTACATGGATGCGTTGCGCCACCTGTTCGATCTGCCGGACAACGACGAGCCGGCCGCGGCCGATCGCCCGTCGCGCCGCGACAGCCAGCCCCGGATGTCCAAGCCCGATGGCAATGGATCGAGCGAGGCCGCTGCGGGCGAGCACGCTTCCAGCGACCCTTCTGCGGGCGGAAACGGCTCCGATTCTCATGCCGACCCGGAAGCTGAGGAGCCCCAAACCTCCGGCGCCGTGGCCCGGGAAGGTGCTTCGCGCGAATCGTCTGGTGTTCCCAAGGAGGCCTCGTGACCCGTCCTGTGCAATCCGGTGCCGTGCAGTCCCTGACCATGGCGACGCGCAAGTCGCAGCTCGCACTCGCACAGTCCCGTGCCTTTGCCACCCGCCTGTGCGAGGCGCACAGCGGGCTGTCGGTCGCTGAGCTGCTCGTGGTCACCACGGGCGACAGGATCCAGGATCGCCCCCTGGCCGAGGTCGGTGGGAAGGGCGTGTTCGTCAAGGAGATCGAGGAAGCCCTGATCGAGCGTCGCGCAGACTTTGCCGTGCACTCGATCAAGGACGTGCCGGGGTTGCTCGCGGACGGCCTGCGAATCGGCTGCGTGCCTCTTCGCGCTGATCCTCGCGATGTGCTGGTGTCCCGGACCGGCGCTGGCTTTGCCCAGCTTCCGGCCGGGGCGAGCGTGGGAACCTCGAGCCTGCGGCGGAGCGTGCTCCTGCACAAGGCGCGTCCGGATCTTACCTTTGTGCCCCTTCGAGGCAACGTGGATACCCGCCTGAGGAAGGTAAGGGAAGGTGTCGTCGATGCTGCCATCCTCGCCAAGGCAGGCCTCGACAGGCTGGGACTGGCAGATGCCATCTCCGAGATCCTTGCGCCGGAGCTGTGCATCCCGGCCGTGGGACAGGGCGCCCTCGGGATCGAGTGCAGGGAAGGTGACGACAGGGTGCTGATGCTCCTGGCTGCGCTGCACCACGAGGAGACAGCCCTGGCCGTGGCAGCCGAGCGAGGCGTGATGATCGAGGTGGAGGGCAATTGTCGTACGCCGATTGCCGCACATGCGCGTCGGGCCGAGGATGGAACGATGCTGCTCGTGGCAATGCTCGCCGAGCCTGATGGAAGCAATCTGCGCTTCGTGGAGCAGGCAGCGCCTTGGCCCACGACGGAGCAGCAAGCCGGTCTCCTGGGACGCTCTGTGGGTAGCAAGCTGCGGCGATGAATCGGATTCTACCCTGGGCCGCTGCGGCCACGCTGATCGGTGGCTCGGGTCAGGCTGTGGCGCAGGTGGAAGGCGGGCCCAAGTTCCCGGTGCAGGGATGGTACCTTCCTGTCGGGCTGAACGTGGGAGGCGCCTTCCACCACGAGAGCAGGGGGATGATCCTGGGAGCCGAGACGAGCGTCGCCTACTATCGGCGCGGCTGGTGGATGGGCGTCTACACGGATGTGCTGCGCGACTTCGGCAATGACAGGACGCGCTGGAGCGTGGGCCCGGAGCTGGGGTTCAGCTTCGTGGGGATCGACGGCGGCTTCCTCACACAGCTGGGGGAAGACAAGGTCTACACGGGCTACCAGATTCGCGGGCTTGTCACCATGAGCCTGCTATCGCTCTACGGCCGTGGCGGATGGCTTCCTTCCCATCCTTCGGAGCAGGGCTTCGCAGAGGTCGGGGTGCTGCTCAAGATACCCATTCCCTTGTGGGAGGAGGGGCACCTTCCGCGCTACTACCCGCAGCCGACTGCGCGTGCTCCTCTTCACCCGGACTGATGGGTTCCTGCTCGTGCTCGTGCTCGTGCTCGTGCTCGTGCTCGTGCTCGTGCTCCTGCTCCTGCTCGTGCTCGTGCTCGTGCTCGTGCTCGACTGCCCGACTCACCGCCGCGACGAGTAGATCGGTGTCCCGTCGAACATCAACCGCGAGGCGCGGTGACGCCACGGCCCGCGTGCCAAAGCCCTGAGCCACTCGCCTGCAGCCTTGAGCTCGTCCGCAGGGAATCCGGGAAGCGCGGACACGCGCCCTGCGTTCGCGAAGTCGGCTTGCAGCCCGAGCGCGACGCGCTGCTCGAGGAACTTGGACCACGGGTCGAGCCGAAGGCAATACACCGACACAGACACCGGGAGAGAAAGCGCGAATCGTACGGACGCTTCGAAGCCCTTGGCGGTGTCCCCTGGCAACCCGAGAATCAGCTCCACCTCCGGTACGCAAAACGCCCGAAGCCGCTCCACGGCTGCGGCGAACACGTCTCGTTCCTCGCGACGTCGCATCAGGCGTTGCGCTTCAGCCGTGGTGGTCTGCAGCCCGACGATCATGGTTTCCCACTTCATCGACGCCATCAGCGCAAGCCTGTCGCCTTGCGCGAACTTCGCGTGCACCGTGCCTGCCACGCGACAATCCGGCGCGCCTCGTGAGACGATTGACTCGGAAAGCGCGCGAAGGCTTTGCTCGTCGTAGTTGATCGCGGCCGCGAGAAGGCCGAACAGCTTGACCCCTTGGGATGCCGCGGCTGCCACTTCTGCGCGGATGCGCTCCGGGTGGTGAGGGCGGACGCTCCCTTCGCCCATGGAACAGGCAACGCAGAACGAGCAAGCGTACTTGCACCCGCGCGACACCTCGATCCATCCGGCGCCGCCCGGGTGAGCGCGCAGCGGCGTGGGAGAGTCCCAGACCGGCGCCAACCCGGCGACGTCGGGGACCTGGGCAAAGAGCCCTTGGCCCTTCCACTGCCCGGCATGCGAATCGAACCAGGCAACTGTCGAGAGAGTCTCTGTCAGCGCTTCGAAGTCAGCCCCGCCCTCGGCAATCCTCGCCAGCAACGGCGGAACAACCGCTTCGACCTCTCCACAGGCGAGCAGCAAACGCGGGTGTCGGATCGGGAGAGTTGCCTGCGACACTGCTTGAAGATAGGGCGCGTGCGCGGTCCAGCCGCACCAGATCAACGGAGTCTCGGGGTGGTTTGCGGCCAGCGCATCGGCAAGCGCGAGAGCGTCCCGGACTCTGTCGCGATACACGTGGATCAGGATCGCGTCCGGACGCGTCTCCAGCACCGCTTGTGCCTGCTTTTCAGCTCCGTGTTGGGCGAGCGAGACCTCTGCGACTTGCCATCCAGGCGCACAGGGGTGAGCGATTCGGTGCAACCCCAATTCGAAGTAGGCCACCTCCCCATCAAACGGGGTTGGGAAGTTGCACACAGTGAGATGTTTTGCGGGAAAGTTGTTCTCAGCCATGGCGCGCTCCCGAATTGCGGTGCAACGTTATACTGCGGCACCGGCCGCGTCCACGAGCCCTCCCCTTCTTCTCGAAACCTGCCGCCGATGCAAGGCGGGGCGCGCCGTCCAAGCCGCTGCGGCTTGAGCATCGAAGCTCACCTTGCACCAGCGGACGCCTCGAGGCGGCGCGTTTTCAAAGCACTGTCGGGCTGAATCGCTGCGAGCAGAGGGCTGGGGGGTGAGGTTCAGGCTGTCAGGTCGCGAGTGATCCACAAGCAGCCTGGTCGGACAAGGCGTGATACGATGCACTTCATCTTGGAGGCTGAAAGACTAGCGAACCTGAGAGCAGAGGTCTGGCGCCTCGCAGCCCAGCCCGCGCTCACCGAGCACGCGTTGATCCAGTCGCTCCTGGATCTGGTCGGAGCCGCCCTCAACGGCGTTCGGATCTGCTTCTACCACAGGGAAGGCGACGTCTTCGTCTGCTCTTCGGAGTGGAAGATACCGTCCGCCCGCTCCTCCATGGGACGCGTCATCCCCGCATCATTCGGCTCGCTGCTGATCGGACAGGGAAGCACGCTCGAGCTTTCGCTCTCGGGCTTGCGCTCGCGTCTGGTCGACGCGGGCATGGATGTGCCGGACTCCATCCAGTCCGACATCGAGCCCGTGTCGCAGTCGGCGCCTGTGCTGTTCATCCCGTTCATGCTCGCGGGCAATCTGCACGGTGTGCTCACGTTGACGCGGCAGCCTTCCGAGGAGTCCCCGACGGTCTGGCACGCGTCGATCAAGCAGGTGCTCGACGAGGTGGTTCACATCATCACGCTGGTGGTGGAGCGACGGCGTGCGGAAGACGCGCTGCGGGCGAGCGAGACCCGCTACCGGTCGCTGGTGGAGAATCTCGGCGACGGCGTGGGGATCATGGATCCCAACGAGATCTTCCTGTTCGCGAATCCGGCTGGCCACGAGGTGTTCGGCGTGCCGGACGGTACGTTGCCCGGACGGAGCCTGCACGAGTTCACCGACGAGCGCTCGTTCCAGAAGGCGCGCGAGCAGACGGGCGTGCGCAAGCAGGGGCGCAAGTCGACCTACGAGCTGGAGATCCGTCGAGCGGACGGCGCCACGCGTCTGATCATGGTGACTGCGGTGCCGGAGGTCGATGCACAGGGCAATCTCGTGGCCACGATCGGCAACTTCCGGGACGTGACCCAGCAGCGCCAGATCGAGCGCGAGCGCCAGCTGATGGAGACGCGGGTGCATCAAGCGCAGAAGCTCGAGAGCCTCGGGCTGCTCGCAGGTGGCATCGCCCACGACTTCAACAACCTGCTGCTGGGCGTGATGGCCAACGCGGACATGGCGCTCGACGAAGCAGCGCCGGGGACGCCTCTTCGCGAGTACCTCGACGACATCCTGCATGCGTCGCGCAAGGCTTCGGAGCTCACCAACCAGATGCTCGCCTACTCGGGCCGCGGCCGCGTCCAGATCCAGTCGCTCGATCTGAGCCAGGTCGTGCAGGACATGGCGTTGCTCCTGCGCGCTTCCATCTCCAAGAAAGCCATCATGACCTTCGACCTGGTGGCTGCCCTGCCGCCGATCGAGGGCGATGTCACCCAGATCCGCCAGGTCGTGATGAATCTCATCACGAACGCATCCGACGCGCTTGGCGACCTGCCAGGGCGCATCTCCATGTCCACCGGGATCATCCAGGTCGACCAGAACCTCGTCGCCGACCCGCTGGTGACCGGCTCTCCCAAGCCAGGCGCCTACGTCTACTTCGAGGTGGCTGACTCGGGCTGCGGAATGGACGAGGCAACGCGAGCCAGGATCTTCGATCCTTTCTTCACTACGCGATTCACCGGCCGTGGGCTCGGGCTCGCTGCCGTGCTCGGGATCGTGCGCTCCCACGACGGCGCCATCCGCGTCGAGAGCCAACCTGGCTCAGGCACCGTGTTCCGCGTCATGTTCCCAAGCTCGAGCACGCCCAAGGCTGCCTCGGAGTCGTCCGCGGTTCCGCCGGCTGACCCCTGGAAGGGCGTGGGCACGGTGCTGGTGGTAGATGACGAAGACGTGGTTCGGAGGGCGACGACGAGAATCCTGGAGCGAGCCGGGCTGAAGGTCATCGCGGCGCGCGATGGCGCTGAAGGGCTCGAGAGGTTCCGACAGCATGCGGAAGAGGTGTCTGCGGTCGTGCTCGATCTCGCCATGCCGGGCATGGGGGGAGAGGAAGTGTTCCGCGAGCTTCACGCGGGGCATCCTGACCTTCCTGTGGTGCTGATCAGCGGCTACGACGAGCAGGAAGCTGCGGTGCGTTTCACGAGCAAGGGGATCGCCGGCTTCGTGCGCAAGCCTTTTGACGCAGAGGGGCTGCTCGGTCCCCTCCGCAAGGCTCTGGCCCGCGCGCGGCGTCGCGCGAAGTAGATCGCCTCCGGGACGACACTCTCGCGGAAACAATCCGCGCACACGGTTGTCTCATGGAAGCCACCCCCACTGCACGGAGGCGTCCATGGACGCGAAGCGGTTTTCTGCCCATCAGCAGGCAAAAATCCGACGGCTCTCCACACCCCAGCCGCCGACTTCCGACGACGAGGCAGGCGAGATCAACATCGTCCCCTTCCTCGACATGGTGGTGAACATCATGATGTTCGTCCTCGCCACCGTAGCCGTTACCTTCGTTTCCACGTCCGAGGTCAAGCTCCCTTCGTTCAGGCGTCCCGGGCCCGACCAAGGCGATCTCAAGCTCACGGTGATGCTCACCAACGACGGCATCGCGGTCAAGACGGCCCAGGGGAACGTGGCGCCTGGATGCGAGGAGTATGGTTCGGGGCTGGCAGTGCCTGCGCGGGGCAAGCAGCCAGACGGAGAGCCGGTCTATGACTTTGATGCCTTGACCGCGTGTGTGGCGAGGCTCAAGGCGCTGTCACCAGCCTACCAGAGCGAGGCACAGGTCAGGATCGCTGCGAGCAGCAACATCAGCTATCGGAGCGTGGTGGATTGCATCGATCATGTGCGCAGCGGCCCTGCGGGCGAGCCGCTGTTTCCGGAGATACTGTTCGCGATGCCGCGCTAGGCGCCTTCGGCGTAGAAGACCATGCCCCAGTACTTCTTGTACTCTTCGCGGCGCACCACCTCGACCTTGCCAAAGACCTTCATGCCGATCTTTGGATCCTTGATCTTGAGCTGGCCCGTGATCCGGTTGCCGCCTTCGAGCTCCACGATTCCGAGGCTGATGTTGACCGCCTCGAAGTCGCTGGGAAGGGCGTACAGGTGCGTGAAGGTCAGGAGCTTGCCGTTCTTGGGAAGGGGAACGGTGTCGTACACGATGTCGACGCCGTTCCATTCCACGTGACCGCAGCCGCGGCAGCGTGTGCGGTACGGGTATTGGACGTGGCCGCACTTGCGGCACTTGTAACCCAGGATGTCCCTTTCCATGGCCTTACTCCCTGGTGAAGACGAGGCAGACGACGTTGTTGCCGAATCCGCCGAAGTTGCAGGTGAATCCCACCTTCGCGCCCTTGACCTGGCGCTTGTGCGCCTCGCCGCGAAGCTGGGTGACGATCTCGTGGGCCTGAGCCACGCCCGTTGCGCCCACAGGATGCCCCTTGGCCTTGAGCCCGCCCGAGGTGTTGATCGGAATCTTGCCTCCGATCTGGGTCTCGCCGCGCTCCAGCGCGAGATGGCCTTCCCCCTTCTTGAAGAAGCCCACTTCCTCGCTCTCCACGATCTCGAGGATGGTGAACGCGTCGTGCAGCTCTGCCACGTTCACGTCCTGCGGCGTCTTCTTCGCCATCTTGAGCGCCTGCGCCGCCGCAAGCTTCACCGCGGTCAGCTCCGTGGGATCCGGCCGATCGTGCACCGCATGGGTGTCGGTCGCCTGGCCCACGCCCGCCAGCTTGATCATCGGTCGCCCTGACTTCTTGGCGACTTCCTCGCTGGCAAGCACCAGCGCGCACCCGCCGTCGGACACCGGGCATACGTCGAAGAACCGCAGCGGGTCGGCGATGATCGGGTTGTTGGTCGGGGCATCGACCGAGTCGAGGATGCCGTCCATGGTGATCAGGTTGCGGACGTGCGCGAACGGGTTGTGCATGGCATTCGCGTGGTTCTTGATGGCGACCATGGCCAGGTGCCGGGCTGTCACGCCGTACTTGTGCATGTACAGGCGGGTGAACATGCCGGCGAGCGACGGCAGCGTGACGCCGTAGATCGCCTCGGCCATGGGGTGCGAGAGCGTGGACACGAAGTCCGTGGCCTCCAGGCTGTTGACCTCGTTCATGCGCTCGGCGCCCACGGCGAGCACCGTGTCGTGCATGCCGGAGGCGATGGCCATGTAGGCCGCCTTGATCGCGGATGCGCCGGAAGCCGGCCCGTTCTCGATCGTCTCGGCACCCGCTGGCTGCAGGCAGAGATGGTCGATGACCGCGCTGGCAAGACCGGTCTGACGATTGACGCGTCCGGCCCCCATGTTCGCCACGAACATGTGGTCGACCTTGTCGAGCTTGGCATCCTGCATCGCCTGGACCGCGGGATACGCCGCGATCTCGGCGAGCGGATACTCGAGGCGGGTGAACGAGGTGATGCCGATGCCGATCACGTAGACGTCGCGCATGACTTCACCTCTTCTCCGCGATGCGGCTCTTGCCGGTCGAGTCGTACTGCGAGCGTGTGGCCGCCAGGAAGTCCGCAGGCGGCTTGGGAGGATCCGTGGGCTCCAGGATGCCTGCCTCCGCCTTCTTGAGAAGGTCCGCAGGAACCGGCCGGCTTCCCACGATCAGGCTTCCTCGGGCTGCGTCGAACAGCTCCTTGGTGAGCGACCACGACGGGCAGCCGCCGAGCTCGTGGGGAATCTGGAAGCGCTTCTCGAGCTTGTATTCGATCATCCAACGACGGAAGCCGATCGGCGACTCTGCAACGATCAGCACTTCCTTCTGCTTGAGGAAGTCGAAGTGGTACTCCATCTTGGAAGCGAAGGCGTGGGCACCCACGCGCAGCCCGCGCCTCAGCCCCAGGGTGTGCAGGGACATGCCCTGATCCGGATTCACCCAGCGGCCGTTGACGATCGCCGACAGGTGTCCGTCGATCTGCGCCACCAGCACGTACTGGTCCTGGTAGCGGTTGCGGTAATGGGCCAGCAGCTCGGAGTACACCCGCGCGCTCACCACGTCGTAGAAGTCTCGCTCGTGGTGGATGAGCGCCTCGACGTGGGGAAGAAGGTCAGGGATTTCGTCGCGATCGATCTGCCGCACCACCATCGGCTCGCCGCCAGCAAGGGTGATCACCTTGGGCGGGAAGGACGGGAGCGGTGTATCCACCGTACGCAGGATCTTTTCGACATCTACCGACATGCAACCCTCCAGACTGGGCGGCTAGGACACCCCATCAGGACCATGCAGGACGACGATCCGGGCAAGCACCTGCCATCGTCGCCTGGCCCGAAACAAAGGGATCGTGTACCACAAAGCGGATTGCTGCGGCTACAGCCACAGGGCCGTGAGAGACGCATGTTCAGGCTCGCAGTCGTGGTGCTTCCCAGGCCCCTTCGCGGTTGCCGGGTTGACCCTTGCACTCCCACGCCCGTCCCCGCTACCGTCCCGTCCCCGAGCCGTACCATCGAAGGAGATCCGCGTATGAGAACCTACCCGTCTGCCGGGATGGCCATCCCCGAGGTCCTGCTGCCCAATTCCCGAGTCGATCCCACCCGCTGGGCCGTCGTCGCCTGCGATCAGTATACCTCCCAGCCCGAGTATTGGGACGCTGCCAGGAAGCTTGCAGGCGACTCACCTTCCACGCTCAACCTGATCTACCCCGAGGTCTACCTGAGCGAGCCGGACCCGGACAAGCGCATCGCCTCGATCCGCGAGCACATGGAGAAGTACCTGAAGGAAGGTGTCTTCGAGTCGCACGATGGCATGATCTACGTGGAGCGGCAGGCTGCCGGACGCACCCGCAAGGGGCTCGTGACCTGCATCGACCTGGAGAAGTACGACTACAACAAGGGCTCCACCACGCTCGTGCGTGCAACCGAGGGAACCATCCTCGAGCGCATCCCTCCTCGCGTGCGTATCCGCAAGGGAGCGCCGCTGGAGCTGCCTCACATCCTGATCCTGATCGACGATCCCGATGACACCGTGATCGGCGCGGTTTCCCGCCACAAGGCGACGCTTCGCAAGCTCTACGACTTCGAGCTCATGCAGAAGAGCGGGCACCTGTGCGGCTACCTGGTCAACGACCAGCAGATGGAGAAGGAAGTCGCTGGCGCCCTCGACAAGCTCGCGTCCCCAGAGGCGTACTGCAAGCGCTACGGCCTGCCCTCAGGCACGCCGGTCCTGCTGTTCGCCGTGGGCGACGGGAATCACTCGCTGGCGACCGCCAAGGCGATCTGGGAAGACAAGAAGAAGGACGGAGCGCCGATGGACAGCCTGGCGCGCTGGGCCATGGTCGAGCTGGTCAACCTGCACGACACCGCCCTGGTGTTCGAGCCGATCCACCGCGTGCTGTTCCACATTGCGGAAGGCCGAGACCTGATCAAGGAGATGATCGCGCACTACCCGGGGAAGACCATCACCACGACCGCGGTTGCCTCGACCGAGGAGATGAAGAAGCTGGTCACCACCCCAGTCAAGGGCGTCCATAGGATCGGCATGATCACCGACAAGGGACGCAGCGTGATCGAGGTCAAGGAGCCTTCCGCCAACCTCGCAGTCGCTACCTTGCAGCAGTTCCTCGACCCCTTCGTCAAGAGCAAGGGCGCCGCCGAGATCGACTACGTGCACGGCACCGAGCCGGTCGACACGCTCGGCCGCAAGCCCGGCAACGTGGGGCTCTTCCTTCCTGCCATGGACAAGTACGACCTGTTCAAGTCGGTCATTCTCGACGGCGTGCTGCCGCGAAAGACCTTCTCCATGGGCGAAGCCGAGGAGAAGCGCTTCTACATGGAGTGCAGGAAGCTGTAGCAGCAGCTTCGCTTCATGCCTCAGTGCTCCGGAACCCCAACCACGATCAGCTTCCCTGCAGTCACATCAAACCAGTAGCGTCGCTCGTACGGCGGGACCATCGTGCCCCCGGATGCGAGCCCGAATTCGCAATAAGGCCGGAACTTGTCGCACTGCATGACCGGGCGCAGCAAACCGTTCCCATCAGGCACCTTCGCGCGGCAGCTGAGGATCGCGTCCGGCTGCGTGCTGCGATGCTCGAGCATGCCGTTCGATCCGGGATAGCCGTAGATCCTGCTGGACCGCGAGCCGCGCGCGTCCACGAACGCGCAGGCCTGCTTGTCGGTGACCCACTGGTGAGGGATCGCTGCCAGCGCCGACGCTGCCTCGTCGAGCGTGCGCGCGCCCACCATGAAGCCGTCGCTTCCTCGATCCGGCGGGAGCCAGTCGCCGCAATCCAGCACTGAGCCACGACTTTCGCCCGTGAGATAGACCACAGCCGGCACCAGGGGCTTGGGGTCGCCCGGACCCGGCAGATTCGCGATGACCGGGTCTGGAAGGCCGTCGTGGTCGACGTCCACGAATCGAATGCTCTCGTCGGGCGTCATCGCACTGGCTTCGCCGAGCGTCGCTCGCCGCGATGTGCCCTGCTTGGGGCCGATCTCGAGACCGAGCGATTTGCCCCGGTGGGTGGAGCAGATGACGATCTCCACGCTGCCGGAAGGGCCATCCGCGTGAGCGCGTCGCACCGCAGCGGACGCATCGGAAGAGGGTGGTGCCGCGTCCACCACGGCTGCTGCGTCGGCGGACGAGCCAGGCGCTGGGCTGACAGCAGAGCCGAGGGGCACAGGCTGCGCTTCCACCGCAGGCATCGGCGCTGCGGCACCGGAGCCACCGCACGCGGCGAGCATGGCAAAGAGCGCGACGCGCTTCATCGTGAATGGCTCATCGGTCTACCATGTTCCGGGAGCCGGATACGGCTGCTGGCCGGGGTTGTAGTTCAAGACACGCAAAGGCCATCGTTGACGCAGCCGGCTGGAGGGCCGGCAGCTGATGCAAGTCCGCTGCGCGGTTAGCCAAGCCCCCATTCGGCCATTCGGGGGCTGTCGATCCGACACGGTGCCGGGGATGGAACATCACTGTAGCCTGTAGAATTGGGTCCGGCTGCGTCGCGGTCGGTGGAGCTTGCGCCGGATACGGCTGCTGGCCGGGGTTGTAGTTCAAGACACGCAAAGGCCATCGTTGACGCAGCCGGCTGAAGGGCCGGCAGCTGATGCAAGTCCGCTGCGCGGTTAGCCAAGCCCCCATTCGGGGGCTGTCGATCCGACACGGTGCCGGGGATGGAACATCCGCGGAGGCTTGAGTCGCAAGTGATCCGCCAATAGCGTTTAGACTCCCGGCAGCCTGTAGCCTGTAGCCCAGCCCTTTCAAGGTGACCTTCTCCGCGATTCTGCCAACAAGCGTGCCATCGAGACGCAGCGGTAACGCGGGGCAACATTGCGCAAGACGCGGCACCGCCGCGTCTCTGCGACGCCGATTTGGCACCTTGAAAGGGTTGGCCTGTAGCCTGTAGCCGCCTGCAGCCCGTAACCTCCCTCAAGGCTCGATGCCGATCTGATCGAACGGAATGGGCTGGAACCCAGGAATCGCCAGCACAGGCGACCCAGGCTTCAGGTTCAGGTTCAGGGCCGCCTCGTCCACGAACATCGGGTCCTGGTCCGCGAGATTGTCGACCATGGATTCGTACTTGTCGAAGGTCCCCGTTCCGCCGTAGTCCGACTCCACCGTGAAGTTGGTGTTGGCAAATCCAGCGTTGCGCGAGAACACGCACCCCTGCGGATAACGCCACTGCTGGTTCGGATCGCTGACCTGCGCCCAGTCGTTGGGAATCGCCGCGAGCTTCGGATATGCAGTGGACCACGGCGCCTGCTGGTACTGGATCCCGTCGTAGGTGAGACGCTCCAGCAGGTTCCAGCTGCTGCCTGGCGTGTTGTCGATGTACTGCAGCCCGCGGCTGTCCCCGTACAGCCCGTTGCCGTTGCGCGCCAGGATGTTGTTCTCCAGGATGTTGTCGCGACCTCCCCCATTGAGGATCGCCTGGCCCGTGATCTTGTACAGCACATTGCCGAATACGTGGTTGCCGCTCACGCAGTCGTCGAGATACACCCCGTTCACGCCATAGCCGTCGAACCACGTCTGGATGTCGTGGATGAAGTTGTACCGGATCTGGTTGCCACGGTACCCCCAGTCGCGCCCGGTGTAGATCGCCCCTGCATCGCTCGAGTACCTGCAGACGTCGTGAATCACGTTGTACTCGATCAGGTGCTCGTTGCCCGTGTAGAGAATCGCAGTGTGGGGCGCGGTGTCGAACACGTTGTGCGCCACCACGTGGCCGGCCCCGCTCATCAGCACGCCAGGGTTGTAGGTCCAGGACCACCGTCCGAACCGATGGAGGTGGCTGTTCCTCACGAAGTTCTGCGCCTTGAGCAGGCTCGCGCGATCCCCGCCCGAAAGCCTTACCCCCTCGTCGCCCGTGTCCACGACCTCGCACCGCTCCAGGCCGTTCGTGCTGCCAGACACGGCTGCCCCCGCATTTCCTGCATTGCGCAGCACGCACCCCACCACGCTGTCGTGATCCCCGCCCTCGATGCTCAGCAGATCCCCGCGTCCCGCCTCCAGCACCAGATCCTGCACAATCACATAGGACGCGTCCTTGATCTCGACCAGGGGCGTGGTCAGCGTCGAGACGATCGTCTCGCCTGCTGCAAGGTCGGCCGGCGGCCAGAAGTAGAGCATGCCGCTCGGGCGCTCCACCATCCACTCGCCAGCCGTCGTGATCTCCTCCACGAGATTCTCCGCATACCAGGGCTGCGCCGCAGCGATCCCGTACCCCGGAACCTCGGCCAGCGAGATCGTCTTGGTGCCGACGTCAATCGACGCTGCCTTCACGTGCAGGTCAGCCCACATGTACTTCCAGTACCCATGAAGCCAGACCTCGGACGCCTGGCCCCACCGCTCGGGCCTCGTCCCTGCATACTGGAAGGTGGTATCCGAAGGCGCGGCAGCGATCGACGCGAACCCGTGGTTGATCGCCACCGGGTTGTTCATGTTGATCTCCCCGGTCGCGCCGTTCGACCCTTCCATCGTCCCGAACCCGTCCGCGTACCGGTACCACCAGGGATCGTTGTCATTGGGGTATCCGCTCGCGGTCGTGGTGACGAACCAGGCTGTATGATTTGAGCCGTTGTAGTCCCAGTTGTACCGGTAGAGATTGAATTGCTTGCCTCCCACGAGCCCCTGACGCTGGTAGGAATTCACGTTGTCCGAGGTCCCGCTCTTGGCATAGACACCGGTCACGTCAGGTCCCGGATTGCCGTACAGCGTCACCGTGTCGTCCTGAGGCGTTGGAACGCCTTCGGTGACATCGACGTCCGGCCAGCGCGCCAAGGTCATGGGCGCCTGGTTGAAGAACAGCTCCAGCGCGGCCAGCTGGTTGGGCGCAAAGCCTCGAGTCTTGAGCTCGCCCAGATCGGTGATCCCATGCGCAGGAAGGTCGACCTGCATCAGCTTTCCCTGCGCCGATGGGTCGAGCCGGCTCCACACAGGCGAAGTGCTGTCGACCTGGGTGAACCACCCTGGCTCCACGAGCTTGCCGCCAACGAGCCTGGCTTGCTCGCCCGGGTAGCCACGGTAGACCACCGGCTTGCCCGGCTCGCCCGAGTCTTCCGCCCTCAGGGCGAACGTTTCCGAGCGCAGGAATCTTCCACCACGGAGCCACACCACCACGCCATCTGCGGGAAGCCCTGGCCCTGCCTTCATGTCGCGCACTGCCTTGCGCGCCCGCTCCAGGGTCGCAAACGGTTGCGCCTTGGTGCCAGGATTCCCGTCGTTGCCGTCCAGCGCCACGAACAGCTCTGCGCCGTACTTGACCACCACGCCGGAGTCCTTTGCATCCACCGCGGAATCCGGCGCAACGCCATCCTTCGCGTCACCCCCGCTCGATCCGTCGGACAGCGCATCAGCGCCGCCATCTGCGCACGCTCCGGCGCCGCAGGCGGGTGGCTCGGACGCGGAATCGCTCGAGCAGCCGATCAGCAGAGCTGCCAGCAGGCCGCAAGCACTCACCCAGGGAGCCTTCATCGGACCACGCGACATGGGAGCCTCCAGAGCGAACGGCTAGAAAGACACACCCTTGTACAAAGGGGCGGGAAGAGCGGGATCCGGTTTGGGTCGAGGGCGCGGCGGCGAAGTGCTTGCCCCGCGCGGCGTCGCCGCATCCGCAGCCGACGCGTCGGCACTGGCATTCACTCTGGCCTCCAGTGCTGCCGCCACCTCCTCGGGCGACCCGTCGCGGAACATCTCGGCAAGCGAATCGCTGCCCGCATCTTGAGGTTCCATGGCCGGGGTCGGAGGGTCGACAGGGCGCGGCGGTTCCATCGAACCGCTTGTTGCGCATCCGATCGGCAGCGTGGCCCCGATGAGAGCGAGGCTCCCTTCGTGGTCGGTGGCAAGGGATCGCAGGCGTTGCAGAAGGGTCGGACTCATGGGCGTGACCGCCAGCGTACCACGAGTTCCATTCGGAAATCAGAGGCAGTCTCTGGCGCGAGCCCTCCAGGCGTCGGCCTGATTCTTGTTCCACATTCGGGGTCCCTGTTTTAGATCATGACCATGCAAATCTCCTGCGACGCGATCATCCACCACCCGCGCAAGCTCGTGTACGAGACCTACCGCGACAAGCTCCCGGAGCTTCTGCCCTATCTGCCCAACATCCGCGGCATCGAGATCAAGAAGCGCGAGCAGGAAGGGGACGTCGTCAAGTTCGTCAACGTCTGGCGCGGCGGCGGCGACATCCCGACCGTGGCGCGCGCCTTCCTCAGCGAGTCGATGCTCGCATGGACCGACTACGCTACGTGGCGGCAGGACGCGTTCGAGTGCGACTGGCGCACCGAAACGCACGCCTTCACAGAGGCGGTGACCAGCCAGGGGATGAATCGCTACTTCGAGGTCGATGGGGGAACGCGGCTGGAGATCCGCGGCGACCTGACCATCGATGCAGCGAAGATCAAGGGAGTGCCGAGGCTGCTCGCGGGCAAGGTGGGACGCGCGGTGGAAGAGTTCCTTGTCAAGACGATCAGCAAGAACCTTCTCGACGTGAGCAAGGGGCTGGAGCGATACCTGAACGAGAAGGCGAAGGGGTGACCCCCCTGATCGCTACTGCGGGGTCCAGGCTTCCCACCAGAACGCCCGGGACACGGCACCCTGGCACACGAAGAAGGTATCCGGCGTCTCGCCCACGTTGCCCGGCTTGCTGTACTTGATCTTGACCGCGTCCCCCGGGTAGGGGCTCGCGTCCATGTTGACGATGATGGCAATGCCGTTGGGCCCGGTGCCCGACTCCTGATCCCGTACCCACTTGTTCGGCGTGCCGTCCTCGGCCTCGTACAACACTGCTTCCGCGGGGTGAGGAGTCCCCATCCTCACGCCCGAAACCCCGGTCAGGTCAGCCGACGATCGGATGATCGTGGCGAGGATGTGAGCCTTGGTCGGATCAAAGGTCAGCGGCGGATCAACCGAGGCCAGTATCTTTTCGAACTCGGATTTCTGCGTGACGCCGATCTGCAGGTTGTTCGTGTCGCCGATCTCCACCCGCCACATCGTGTTGAGCGCGTCGTTTTGTCCGTCGATGTCCTCTGCAATGAAGCGGTGGATCCCGGACGGAACATTGGTGAGCGTAAAGCCGCCGTCCGGATAGTAGTCCGCGGTGTACTCGAAGTTGTTGGCCACCAGACGCACCTTGGCCGGAGCTGTGAACACCCCTGCGTCCTTTTCGATCTGCGGCGGCATGAACAACGGAGTGGTCATGTGCCAGAGCGCACCGGTAGCAGTCGCGCGCGGACCGTCCCACTTGTCCACGTCCGACAGCCCCTTGGCATCCCACTTCACGGCTTGCTCGTCCGCCGCATCTCCCCACCCCTCGCAGCCGGGATGGTTGCAGGTTCCGAATCCGACCGGCGGTGCGGAGGGGCCATCGCCCGACGAGCAAGCGATGCCGTTCATGACCGCGACAGGCACGAGCGCGACGGCAAGTGCGACCAGGCAGTGTCTACTGTTCATCCACGCACCCCGACAAGCAAGGCAGGGCCGGCGCCATGCCGACCCGGATCCAGGAATCGTACAAGATTCGACGCACCTGGTCCAACGGCCGGCAGGCCCCCCTTGGCCGAGGGACATTTCGGTCCTGAGCTTGTCGTGCGCACCCGAATGGAACATGCTGCCCTCCTGCCTGTCATGTTGACCGCGGATCCCCAGTCGCTCGTCGGTACCACCGTCCTTTCGGACTTGCGGGTTGATTCCCTGATCCGCGTCGACGCTGCCCTTGCGACCTATGCGGCGACCAGCCAACCCGACGGCATGGAGTGCACCCTGCGCGTGGCGCTAGGCGTGCCCCTGCCGGCGGAAAAGGACCCGTCCATTGCCTCGGCGGTGCAGCGGATTGCCCGTCACACGGTCGGCATCTTTGCGATCTGCACGCCCAAAGCGGCCGGACCTGTGCTTCTCGGCTCGGATCGCCTCCTGGCAGTCGCCCACCTCGGCCCCCCAGGCGAGAGCGCAGAGGACCGGATCGCATCCTCGCAGCCCATGGGCTTGCGCGAAGTGCTTGCCTACCTCGAGCCGATCGCCGGCGCCTTGACCACGCTGCACGACCAGGGTCTCGTACACGGCGCACTGCACCCGGGCGCGATCCGCCTGGCACGCTCCGGACCCATCCTGTCCGGCTTCGGCCTGAGCGAGCTGGCGATCATTCTCGGTGGCTCGGGCGCAGGTCGTGACATCGTTCCGCCTCGCAGCCGGGTGCCAGAGCAGGTCGGCATCGTGCCAGCCTCGCCCGTTGCCGAGAGCGACACCTACGCGCTCGCCATGATCGCGTGCGAGCTGCTCGCAGGGCGTCCCTTCACCTCCGAGACCGACACCTCCAGCATTGCGCGCGCCATCGACCACCCGATGATGCGTCCTACACCGAAGTCGCTGTCGGTCGATGTGCCGGACCACGTGGACAAGGCGTTCGAGATAGCGCTGCGTCCGCAGCCGCGCGAGCGCACCCACTCTCCCAAGGAATTCCTCGCAGCGGTTGCTGCCCCGGCCGCGGCAGGCCCACCGCGGTCCGAGCGCCAACCCGAGCACGAGCCGTCGCCTCCGATTTCCATGCCCAGGCGTGAGCCGGCCCGTCCAGCTGCCGAGATGCCCAGACCGCAGCGCTCGGCGTTGGGCGCTCCGCCCCCTGCGCCTGTCGAGCAGCCCAAGGCCGATTCGGCCGTATGGCTCGTGTACGCCATGGTCGCCCTGGGCGTGCTGCTGCTCATCGGCGGTGCTGCCACGGTGTTCGTGCTCGCGCAACACCGCGTACCTCCACCGGTGGTGCCTGTCGCCAGCGCGCCACCGATCTACCCGGCACCTCCGCCGCCAACCTTGATTCCTTCGTCC
This sequence comes from Deltaproteobacteria bacterium, assembly GCA_016218915.1. Taxonomy (GTDB): domain Bacteria; phylum Myxococcota_A; class Polyangia; order Polyangiales; family Polyangiaceae; genus JACRCQ01. The sequence goes on along the minus strand of JACRCQ010000072.1, from coordinate 142,438 downwards.
CCTGCCCCGACGCCGGATCCTGAGCCCACAGCGAGCACCGCTCCCTCGAGCGAGCCTCTGCCCCCGCCCCTTGCGAGCCCGTCGCCCACCGGCTCGGCGCTCAAGCCGCCTGCTGCGTCGGGGCTCGCCTTCTACCCCGACGATCACACTGCGCTGGTTCCGCTCGCGAAAGAGACGCCCACACTCGGATCGCGCGACGCGCTGGTCACGATCCTGGTGTTCGCGGACATGCAGTGCGCGCACACGCGCCAGGCGCGCGAGGTGCTCGAGGCGATGCGAAGGCGCTACGACGCAGACCTGCGGATCGCAGTCCGCCACCTCCCGATCCCCTCGCACGACAAAGCCGAAGATGCGGCCGAGCTTGCGGCGACGACCGGGGCGCTGTCCGGGCCGATGGCATTCTGGAAGCTGTTCGAGACGCTCACGGTCAACCAGGGGAGGCTGACGGACGACGACATGCTGCAGTGGGCGGAGCAGGCAGGTGCACCGCGGATGGGTGTGCGCCGCGCGCTGGAGGAGCATGTCTACAAACGGATCGTGGAAGCAGACCGCGCAGTGGCGCAGCGCTTGATGGTCCGCGCCACGCCTGCGTTCTTCATCAACGGCAAGCGGGCGGACGGCGAGCAGTCGCAAGCGAAGATGGTGGAGCTGATCGACAAGGAGCTGTTGGCGTCGCGAGGCGCCCTGCTTTCGGGCACGCCGCGATCGAGGCTCTACTCGACGCGGGTGACGTTCAACGTCACTGCAGGCGCAGCGGACCCGCCGCGGGAGCCTGCGCCGCGCCGACGTCCGTGAATCGCTCGCCCGCCTACAGACGCTGATCGATGTGCATGCCGCGCTTGATGCCGTCGAGCCACTTGCGGCGTGCCTTCTCGAGCTGCTCGGCGTACACGCGCTGCGCGAGCTGCTCGCGCAGATCCTCGAACGCTCCGAACTTCGATGCGTCGCGCCCGGTCACCTTGATGATCACGATCGCGTCGGCAAAGCTGAAGGGTGCGGAGACCTGGCCGGTGTCCAGCGACATCGCAACGCGCTCGATCGGCTCCTCCAGGGCACCCGGCTTGTGCTGCCCCAGGTCACCCCCCAGCTCCCGCGTGTCCTTGTCGTCGGAATAGGTGCGGGCCATGGCCGCGAAGTCGGAGCCGCCACGCGCTTCGGCGACGAGCCGGTCTGCAAGCGCCCTGCGCGCCCTCACCGTCTCCGCGTTGGAGCCTCGCGGAACGCGCAGCACGATCCATTGCAGCGAGTAGCCGAGCTGCATGCGCTCGTCGCGCACCAGCCGGTTGTACAGTCCCCGCATCTCCTCGTCGGTCACCCGCACGCGCCCCTTGACCCGAAGCTCGAGGAGCTTGCCTTCCAAGAGCTGCCGCCGGATCTCGTCGCGGTACTCCTGCGCGGTCAAGCCGCTCTGGATCGCCTCGCTCATCAGCTGATCCACGGTCAGGTTCTGCATGCCCGCCAGACGCTCCAGCGCTCCGTCGATCTCCTCGCTCGTCACGCTGATGTGGTGCTTGTCGGCAACCTGACGCTCGAGCACGTCGTCGATCATTCGTGCGAGCACCTGGCGCGAGAGCTGGTCGACCGCCTCGGCCTGCTGCGCGCCCGGCGGCAGCCGCTGGTAGATCTGCGCGAGGAAGGGACGGGCCCGGGCGCGAAGCTCGCTGAGCAGGATCGCCTTCTCGCCCACCACGGCAACCACCTTCTCGACCACGGTCGCATGCGCCTGGGCGCTGAGCCCGAGCAAAAGCGCTCCGGTCACGATGGCGGTCAGCAGGGTCCGGCCGTTTCTCACGGCAGCGGGTCTAGCACAGATGCGGGCAAGACAAAGCCCATTGCTCCGCGCCCTGCTCAGAAGTGCAGATCATCGCGCAGAGACGCGTCCGCGTGCTCCTCGAGCTGGTCGATGGCTGCACGCACTTCCGGCGCATCCACCGTGGGAATCCGGATCTGGAAGTGCACGTATAGATCGCCGGCCGCGCGTCCGGCCTTGGAAACCCCTTTGCCCCGAAGACGCACCATCTGCCCGCTCTGCGCCCCGGCCGGCACCTTGAGCGAGACCTCGCCGCGCGGCGTCGGCACCTTCACCTTCGCCCCCCGGTACGCCTCGCCGACCGTGATCGGAAGGTTCAGGTGCAGATCGTCACCCTCCATCCGGAAGCTCGGGTGCGGCGTCACGTGGATCGTCAGAAGCAGGTCACCTCGCGCGCCGCCAAACGGGCTCGCCCCGCCCTGCCCCTTGATGCGCAGGCGACTCCCTTCATTCGCGCCCGGCGGAATCCGCACCTGCACCGGCTCCGACGAGCCGTCGATCTGCAGCGCGACCGTGTTGCCGTTGACCGCTGAGACGAAATCGATCGTCAGCTCGCTCTGGATGTCCTGGCCGCGCGTCTGGGGTTGCTGGCGCGCGCCGCCCCCACCCCGCACGCGCCCGAACAGATCCCCGAGCATGTCGCCGAGCCCGCCACCGCTGGCGCGGCCAAAAAGGTCTTCGACTTCAAAGACGCTTCCAGGTCCGCCGACGCCGCCCCGCCCTGCACCCATCTTGGACCAGCTCTGGTAGGCCCGTGCGCGGTCAGCGTTGAATCCCTCGGCCAGCCCCTGCTCGCCGAACTCGTCGTAGAGCGCCTTCTTCTTGGGGTCGCTCAGCACCTGGTAGGCCTGGTTGACCCTCTTGAAACGTGTCTCCGCCGACTTGTCGCCTGGGTGCTTGTCCGGGTGCAGGCTTGACGCCAGCTTGCGGTAAGCCTTCTTGATCTCGGCGGCCTCTGCGTTTTTGCCGACCCCGAGCACGGAGTAGAAGTCAGTCGCCATCCGGCCATGAACCTATGTCCTGCGCGGGCATTAGGCAACTGCGCTTGGCACCAGAGGCTGGGCACGACGGGCCGCGTGAAAACCTCGGACGATTGAACTACGCTTGACAGCCGTGAAGCACATCCACGGCCCGATCGCCGCCCTCATCGCTCCGCTCGCAGCCGCCCTGCTGGGCTGCGGCGCGGAAAGCTGGACCCCGCCCGCCCCCGCTGGCGTCACCTATCAGTACGATTACCAGGGGTTTCGCGAGCGAAAAACCAATGTGGTCGCAGGGACCTTCGCTGGCCCTGCCCCAGGCATGGGCATGGCCTATGGCGGCGCATTCTCGTTCCGCAACGACTCCGAGCTGCGAGGACGCGGCGAAGCCGACCCGTTCGCAGAGTCCACGCCGCTCGATGGCGTTCGATTCAACGAGCACCTGGCAAATCAGGGACGACGTCTGCTTCCGCCAGGTGGCGCGCCGCCTCCGACGCCCTCTGCCATTCCGCCCAAGGCGCCCGTCGTCGCTCCCTCGGCAAGCGTGGCGCCTCCTGCCAAAGCCGTTGCGCCGCCTTCAGCAAGCACGCCGCCTCCGGCCAAGGCTCCCGCCAACGCTCCGCCAGCCGAGCCGCCGCCATTGCCAGCGCCTGCGACTTCGACCCAGGCCCCGAGGAGTGCCACGCCATGAACGCACTCCGACGAATCGCAGCTCTGACAGCGGTCGCGGCGAGCGCAACCGGCTGCTACTTCTCCAGCCCGCCTTCTGCTCCGCACGGCCACAATCCGATGCACGTCGAGCAGCTGCCCACGCTCACCGTCTCCCCGGTGCCGGTGCAGCTCGACTCCAGACGCGTGATCGTGATCTCGCGCTTCGACTCCGCAGCAACCCAGCCCATCGGCGGTCTGTACGACTTCAACGACTACGAGAGCTCGCCCCTGATCCGTACGTACTACTTCAAGCACGCCCAGCTCGAGCTGTTCGAGCACGCGTGCGATGCGCTTCGCGCCACTGGCCTCGATGTGCGCAAGGACTACGCAACCACCGGCGAAGCTGCGCTCATCGAGCGTCCCTTGCGCCAGCTGCAGCCGCTCGTGGTCCGCGCCAAGATCATCGCCTTGCAGCATGATCAGGTCCGCACCGACAGCGATCCGCCCACGGACAACGAGGTGGTCAAGCTCGTCGTCGACGTCTCGGTCATCGACTCGGCGGGAGCCTCCCGGTACCAGGCGCGTCACGCGGTCTACGGGCGGCTGACCTGGCAAGAGGAGCTCGACGTCCTGCGCATGCTCGGCTTGCGCCTCGGAGAAAGGCTCACGCGCGATCCGGCATTCCTTCGCGCAGTCGAAGCCACCACGCGAGGTGCATCATGAGCGCGCGCATCGGAGTCCGCCCATCCTCGCGCATGCCAATCCGCCACCTGGCGGCGTTGGTCTGCGCGCTCGTGTGGCTGATCGGCTGCGGCGACGACACGGTCCGGGTCGGCACGTTGCGCGGCATCCCCCTGCAGCTCGGCCCGCTCGGCTACGCCCCAACGGCTTCGCTCGCCGTCAGCGCACCGATCGACCTGCGCCCCGCGATCGAGCACGAGGGCGACAGCATCCACACCCGCCTCTTCTTCACCACCGGAATCGTCACGTACTGGTCGCGTCGCGGCAACTACATCACCGACGATCAAGCGGCCACGCCGCTGGCCGTCTCGGAGCTTCAGACCGCGATGATCGACGCGCTGCGATCCGCAAATGTAGCGACCGCAGTGGTGCCTGCCGGACAAACCGAGTTCACACTCGAGACCGAGATCGAGCACCTGTATGGAACGCACTACGCGATCAACGAGGGCACGGTCGTGGTCATCGAAGGCAATCGATCCGCCAATGCAGGCGTGTTCACCGGCTCGCGCCAGTATGCGAGCTACGGAAACGTGATCCTCAAGGCGCGCCTCGTGGATCACCGCGGCCCCCAACCCTTCACGCTCTGGGAGGAGCACGTCGTCGGGTTCGGCCAGCAGGAGCCAACCAAGAAGCACGTCATCTCTGCCCAGACCGCGCTGCGCGAGGCGGTCGCTGACGCGCTCTCGACACTCGTCGTGCGCGTGGGTGCTGCGCTCGATCGCATCCAGCGAGGCCCCACGGGCCCGACCTACCATCGTTCCGGCCAGCTGCCGCCCGTGTTCCTGATCGAACGCGTGAGCCGATATCGGAACTTCCTCGAGCGCGTCTACATCGACACCGCGTCGGCGCGTGTGCTTCGCCACGAGATCGTCCCGCTCGCAGACGCCGCCTGGGGGCGCCCCGGCGAATGGCTGCTTTCACGACGGTCCCCGGAAGGCATCGTGCTGTCGCCCGAGTCCTACGAAGCCTATGCCCACGCGCTCGCCACGAAGTACGATCTGCGCACGGTCGACGACGCCTATCGCTACCACTTCTTCGGCTACCGCGGAGCTGCCGTGGGACCCGTCGGTAGCGTCAGCCCAGGCGATCCGCCAGCACCTGCACCGGCCGCAGAGACTGCACCTCGTCGAACAGATGCGGCAGCTGCACCGCCGGCTGCGGCAGCCGTCCGTTGAGCAGCGAGATGTTCGCCTGCTGCGAGGCCTCGCGACGCGCCCGCCGCATGCCGGCAGCGATCGCCTCGTCGCCTGCGCTCGTCGGGTCGAGCTCGCCCGCCCGCCAGAGCTCCGCTCGCGCCTCTTCGGACATCAGCTGCGGCAGCACGCCGTTGGCCACGACTTGCACAATCGGCAGGTGAAGCTCCTGCTGAATCGCGTGTATCAGCTCAAAAGTCTCGGTGACCGGCATCTCTTCCGGGAGCGTCACCACCACCACACCCGCATGCTTTGGATCGGAGAAGAGCTTCCAGGCTCGCGCGGCCTCGCGACGAAGCAGCCCGGGCGGGGCGACGTCCACGATCACCTTGGGCCCCCGAAGCATGTCCAGACCGTGGCCAGTGGCCGGAGCATCGAGGATCACCGTGTCAAAGCGAGGCGACCCGTTCGCAAGCTTTTCGGTCGTGTGGAACCACGCCTTGCCGAGCATCGCCCACTCGTTGAGCCCAGGCGTCGCCCTGAAGAACGAGCGTACGAGGTGGTTCTCGAACACCGCGCGGTAGATCGCCCGGATCTTCAGGACCATGCGCCCGTACTCCTCGAGCGCAGAGTCCGGGTCCATGTTCACGGCCCAGATCCCCTCGCGAACCAGGGTGACCTGGTTGCCGATCGGGGGTCCTTCCAGTAGCGAAGACAGACGCTCGCGTGCCTGGCACATCGCGCACAGCACGCGCTTGCCCTCGGATGCGAGCTTGAGCGCGAGCGCTGCCGTGACCGTGGTCTTGCCGGTTCCGCCTTTGCCGGTGACGAACAGGAACCGCTTGTTATCGAAGGCCGAGGTCACGTGGGGTGAGTACGTCTAGGCCGCGGGATCCAGAACCGCAAGGCCTATGCGTGCTCTGCGTGCAGGTCATTTCACCGTCGAGAGCAGGGTCTTGACCAGAGCCAGCTTCTGCTCCTTGGACAGGCAGACTTTGTCGTGGTCCGCAGCGCTGGCATCGCTCTTGAGCACGAGCGTCTCGTCGCCCACGCCCAGGATCTGCTTGCCGGAACGGGCCACGACCCACTCCACGCGAGGCGAGTCCTTGTCGCCGGTCATGACCCGCAGCACCCCGTCGCCGATCGGCTCCTTCTCCTTGGTCGCGCCCTTTCGTTTTGCGATCGACTGGAACACGTCCTTGGCTTGATCCGCGTCATTTCGGGTGATCGAAAGCACGCGATAGCGCTTTTCGCCGTCCTTGTAGAACCCGTAGGCCCCTCCCCCTGCGCCGCTCACCTCAAAGGCATCCTTGGGCTCGTAGAGCATTCCCAGGGGAAGGCGTCGGTCCGCAGGAAGTGCGGCCGCAGAGACGGGAAGCGATGGGACACCGGGCAGCTTGGGGGCGATCTCGCCGGACAGGACGGTCAGGACTTTGGAGCTGGTTTCTGCGAGCTGTTTGGGGGTCTCGGTCTCGTTGGTATAGGTCAGCTCCACAAAAAGCTGGCCTTTCCAGAGGTAGACCGTGCCTGTGCCCTGGGCGCTTGCGCCTGGCAGCTTCATGTCGCGGGGGAACTTGTCAGCGGCAGGATCGTTGTCGCCGACCACCCGGCTGGTGAACATGCCGTAGGCTCCGTCCGGGGTGGCGAACTTGGACAGGACCACCTCGACGCTTCCGGAGGAGCCGGCTCCATCGACGTAGTGGAACTGGGTCACGCTCCTTAGGCCGAAGCTTTTGTACTGGTCGCAGGCGCCGTCGAAAGCTTCGGTGCACACTGCATCCAGGGGTTTTGGCGAGCCTTCGCCAAAGGAGCGGACCTCGCCGTTGGGGTCCAAGCAGTAGCCGCCGGAGGAGCGGGGAAAGATGGCGGCGACCGCGGGGTCTTTGAGGGAGCCGCCGCCATTGGCGCAGGCTTTGGAGGCAGCGGAAGCGCTAGGGGGCGGGTTTGGGGGGGGTGCACGGCGCTCTTCGGGCTTGTCCTTGCAGCCGATCGAGGAGAGGGCAAGGGCGGCGCCCAAAAGCAGAATATGGCAAAAGCTGGGATTTGATCGCACCGGATGCATGGGGGCATTGAAGCACAAGTGGCGGGTGGGTGGGCGGACGGAGTTGTTGGCCCTGGGGGGAGGGGTTCGTAGGATTTCTCGAGGCAGGCGCACCTTTTTGCACACCAACGCAATCGTTAGCGAAAGCGCCCGAAGGGCTCGTCATTTTTGAGCCCGAACGAAGCCCCTGCGCGCGAAAGGCGCGCGGCACACCACTTGCTCGGTTGATCACGGGTTCTTGTGCCATGAATCTAGCCACACCACGCATCACGTTGCCCACCTGCGCTGCTGTACAGCGGTCCGGCTCACGGGGTTTCACCCTGGTGGAGCTGCTGACGGTGGTGGGAATCATAGCGATCTTTGCCGCGATCGCGCTGCCGACCGTGGCGAACCGGATGAGGGAGCGGCGAACGGCACAAGTCGCCCACCAGCTGGTGCAGACGTACCGGACGGCGAAGATGCGGGCCATGGGCCGGGGTTCGGCGGTGTTGGTTCGCTACGACGAGACCACGGACAAGGCGGTGATGACGCGCGAGGCGATCGCAGGAGCTGCGTCGAACAACTCGGGCTGCGTTCTGTCGACGATTTCAAGCTGCATCAATCCGGTGACCCGCTGGGACGACCCGACGCAGTACCGGGAGATCGACAAGTTCAGCCCGTTCTCGCATGCAGGGCTCTACGAGCTGACGCGCATGGAGTTCCGGGACGGCCTGATCACCAAGAGGGCGCAATTCGACGTCTGTTTCACGCCCTCGGGCAACGCGTTCTGGCGCAGCTCGTTCGCCGCCACGGCGTTCCAGCAGCTCAACGACGTGCCTTCGATCTGGGTTTGGTCGCAGGACAGCGACGGCAAGCATCTGGGCCCTGATCGCTACGTGTATCTGCTCCCCAACGGCGTTGCGAGGGTTGGACAATGAGAACCGGATCGCACTCTCGCTCGCGCGGCACGACGATCATCGAAGTCATGATGGCGCTCGCGATGATGGCCATCGGAGCCTCAGGCATCATCGCGATGCAGAAGCTGACGATCGTGTCGAATCGCGACGCCAAGAACCTCGAGGTGGCCAGCGAGATCGCCCGCACCTGGATCGAGCGTCTGCGCGGCGATGCGATGCTGTGGAACCACCCCTCGCCGCTTCTGGCCACTTCGGACCTTGAGACGGACACGGTCTGGCTCGCAGGCCATGTACAGGTTCCAGGCACGGCCGACTGGTTCCGTCCCACCAACCAGTCAGCGAACATCTACGGCGTGCACGATGCGCTGGGCCGCGACGATCCCACTGCGATGGCTTCGGCCAACGGGCCATTCTGCGTGAACGTACGGCTGACCTGGATCCGTCCGAACGTATCGATTCGAGCCGAGGTACGGGTGTATTGGCTCCGGCAAGGCATCGCCAATTGGTCAGTTCCCTCGGTGCCAGCGAGCCCCCTTTGCGGGAGCGATCCAGCAGCTCCGCCCCAGATTCAGTACGAAACCCAAACCTACCACTTCGTGCACCTGATCACGGAGATTCGACAGAACACGGCGATGTGAGATGACAGCCATGGGTCGCATCAGAACCAATCCGAATCGCCTGCTCCGAGCCGCTTCGCCGGGCTTCACGCTCGTGGAGCTGATGGTCGCGATGGCCGCCGGGCTGCTCATCGCCACCGCTGCGTTCAGCTTCTCCAAGCAGGCCACCCGTGCCTTTGCCCAGGAAGCGCGCATCGCCAGCACGCAGATGAGCGTGCTCGCCGGCTTCCAGAGGCTGCAGGCCGATGTCTCGCGCGCCTCGTACATGTCGTCCCCCAACTTTGCGCGCGATGCGGCCTTCAATCGCATCTGCGAGTACAACAATCCCGGATACTGGCCTTCCCAGCTCAGCAATCTCGCTGGGCTGTCCATCACTGTCGAAGGCTCCAAGACAGCGCCAGCAGTGACAACACTTCCGGACGGCAAAGCGCCTGACTCCGTCCGCATCGTCGGCAACCTGGTCACAGCCGAGGCTTTCACGGTTCTGGCGATCCTTCCTGGGCAGTCCGCGGGCCATGATGTCTACATCCGCACCAACGACGGCCCTTCGACCCGCGCAGGATTCGTGGGTGCGGCGGGTGGTCTGTTCACCACGGTCTTTGCCCCGGGTCGCATCCTGCGCATCGTCGACAAGCAGGGGCACCAGCACTACTCGGTCATCTCAGCCAATTCGTGGAGCGGGGGCCAGCCGTTCATCTCCACCACGCTCCCTTTGCCGATGAAGGGTCAGGGGGCCAACCCGATGTGCTCGATCGACGGCATCGGGACAGACACGCAGGTCAATGTTGTCAACATCGTGGACTACGGGATCACGAACCTCTCGCAGATCAACAAGGTTGACTACAACAACACGATCTACTCGACCGGTACCGACTTCTCTGCGAACACGGCGGTCGAGCTGACGCAACGCACGGAGCTGGTGCGGCGCGAGGTCCTCGTGGGCCAGAACGCAGCGCCTGCCTTCTTCCAGGACCCGACCGCAGTGGTGGTGGCCGAATACGCGGTTGATCTGCGATTCGCCGCCTGGACCTCCAACACGAACGTCGCGGGCTGTGGGGCGCCCACGGTGGGTCTGCGATACTGCCCCTATTCTTCCCCGGCCATCGCAGCGACGTTGATGTCAGTCGCTGGCCCCTACAGCCCCGGCAACCCCGCCACGGGCCCAGAGTCCGTGCGCTCGGTCCAGATGCGTCTTGTGACCCGCTCGCGAGAGGTGGACCGAGCAGCGGATCTCACGCCGGGCGCGCCGATTCCGCCGCTGACCAATGGCGCGATCTATCGCGTAGCGGTCGGCACGGGATGGGCACGAGCGCGCACGCTCGTGGCAGACGTAGCGCTTCCGAATCAGCGAGGCGACGCATGGAACTGACCTCTCGCTTGCAGTGGCTTCGACGACGGCTCCGCGCCGTGCGCGTTTCCCGTGCGGGAGAGCGCGGCTCGGCGATCTTCATCGTGCTGCTGGTGCTCACGGTCCTGACCGGGATCGGAGTGTTCGCCACGCAGTCGGCTGGCCTCAACCAGCGCACCTCGGGCTATTCGCGCCAGGCGACCCAGACCGGCTTCGTGGCCGACTACGCTGCGCTTGCCGCCATCGACGAGATCACCACCGGCACCGGCGGTCCCAAGCCGTATCTCGATCAGATGCTCGCGGCAAAAGAGCCTTGCGTCTCCAACCAGTACATCGATGCCGCCTCCGTTGGCGTCGTGGCCTGCTACCGCCTGTATGCCTCTGAGCTGCAGAATCGCCTGCAGCAGTCTGGCAACAACGCAGCGCTCTTCGACGTCGATGGCGGCAGCCTGGGGCCAGGTCCGCAGTACGATCTGGCCAAGAAGCAACCGGGCAATGCGACGGCCGACTTCGTGGTGGAGCTGACCGATCCGGGTGCCGCAGGACCTGTGACGGGCACCGATCAAGGCGGCACGGGCGTGACGGGCAAGTATGTTCAGATTGTGGTCACCGGCATCGCCCAGGTGCGGCCGAGGTCGACGAGCAACCAGTGCACAACGGCCGAAGATCAGTACGCAGCGCAGTCGGCGGGCACGAAGACGACGCGGGCAATCGTCAAGGTGGGCCCGATCTTCCAGTGAGAGAGATGGAACGTTGAGGAGAACGGATATGCGCAGCTCACATGTTCGAATCGCGTCAGTTCTGATAGCAGGCGCGCTGCTGGCCTCGACGAGCGACGCTCTTGCGCAGGACTCGCAGTTCCTCATTCCGGACATCCTTCTTCTGGTCGACACGTCGGGCTCCATGGGCTTGACCACGTTCCGCGAGAACGGCCAGTTCGTTCCTCCCAAGTGCGGCACCTGGGCGGCGCCCAAGCCGGTCACCATCAACGCGAGCATGATCGAAGACGCGGGCCACTCGTGGACCGCGCCGGATCGTTGGATGATGATCGTTCGCGCGCTCACCGGCACGGTCAACAACATGGCGTGCGTCGCGCAGCAACGAACCGATCCTCTCTTCGCCAAGGAGTTCGCGCTCGGCAATACCCCTGCCACCGGTCTGGCACCCATCGACACCAACAACTTCATGCCCTACAACCGCATCGTGGCGCGTCCTGCTGCGGGCACCTCGTGCACACCTGCGCCCTCCTGGAAGCCCCTGGTGCGTGCTGCGTTGCTCAACAACGCGTTCGCCTGGCCAAACGACCCGACCGAAGGCGGCCCGATCTTCTGGCGCGAAGTGGGTGACTTCTCCGGCGTCAACAATGCCTGCCAGGGCACGTTCAATCCCCAGGACGAAGACGGGATCATCGATCAGTACCGCGATCTGGCCCGTTTCGGTCTGATGACCTTTGACCCCATGCCGTACTGGAACGACAGCGGAACCAAGAAGGTCGGCATCGGCGTGCAGGGCGGCAGCAACAACGCGCTGTACACCGGTGGAATCGCGGACACCTGGAGCTACTTCGAGAACTGGTGGACCGACAACGCCCCGGTCCCGGCAGGAGCAGGCACCGGCAATCTGGGTGGATGCGACAGCCAGACCGCTGCTGGCAAGCTGTGGGAAGTCGGCGCTCGCAACCCGGCCGCTCCGCCCTGGGAAGGGCGCCTGATCCCGTTCGGCCCCATCAATGCCACGCCTGCGGAGATCGCAGCGTCCAACGATCGCGTCCAGCAGGCGCTGCTGGCTGCCCGGCCGTTCGGCCAGACCCCGATCGCGGGGATGCTCGAGGACGCCAAGACCTTCCTGCTCAAGGATGCGGAGACGACATCCTATGTCGGCGGGTTCGTGGACAAGTCGTTCACCACCTCGATCGGGCTGGGCTGCCGCAAGCGACGCGTGATTCTGGTCACCGACGGCGCGCCCAACTACGACTTGCGCCCGGGCTGCGAGTACACGACCGGCACCCCGCCGGTTGCAGGCAAGTGCCCCTACGCCAAGTCCGAGGACACAGCCGAGTTCCTCAAGAACAACAACATCCCGGTCTACGTGATCGGCTTGAGCGTGTCGAACGGCGCTGACACGTGCAAGACGCTGTTCACGAACAACCCGAATGTGTGCAACACGCTGACCGCGTGCGACTCGAGCTGCGCGGCCAAGAAGTGCGCGTACGGCTACTGCATCAACGATGCGGCCCAGGAAGCTCTCGCGCAGTGCTGCGTGGTGGAGGGCATCGCCATCAAGGGCGGCACGCAGCACGCCCGCTTCGTGGAGACCCAAGGCGAGCTCACCGCAGCGGTCGACGACATCGTCAAGCTGTCGACCAACGAGAACAGCAGCCGCACGGTCCCGGTCTTTGCGGGATTCGCCCAGGTCAGCGGCCAGAGCATCACCATCCCGGGCGCCCGATTCTATTCGTCCTTCAAGCCGGAGACCGGCCAGCTGCTCGCAGGCTCGCTCAACCGGCATCGCTACACCTGCCCGGCACCGGTCGGAACCCTGCCCGCGACCCTGGTGGACATCGAGGCTTCGTCGGGCGACAAGTTCGACGAGAATGTCAACGGCCCGTCAGGCGCCAACCGCGCTACGCGTATGTTCTACACGGTGGTGGGCGACGACACGACCGGCAAGATCTACTCGGAGAGGAGCATCCGCCCCTGGTACAAGCCCCCCTCTGGCCAGGGCGATCGCCTCGGCACCTATGGGGTCAAGAGCACGAGCGATCCCAATACCAAGATGGTCAGTGGCATCCCTGCTGCGATCAAGACCAACGTCGATCCTCTGGCGATCCTCGGCGGATCGGGAACGTGCGGCGTGACCGGATGCTGTTTCCCCACCCCGTCTCAGCCAGCTCCAACCGCGGACCAATGCCGCGATCGCTTCCTCGACATGCAGTTCGGCCTTCCAGTCGCAGGTAACCCGGACATCACGTTCAAGCGCACCTCGGCGTTTGGCGCATCGGTCCACTCCCCACCCGTCGTCGTGAGCCCTCCCAGCGATCTGATCCGCGACGACTCCTACGTGAGCTTCCAGAAGAGCTTCGGAACACGGCCGAACGTCTTGTACTCCGTTACGGTCGACGGGCAGCTCCACGCCTTCAACATGACCAAGCTCGACAACACGCTCAACGAGATGTGGTCGTTCATGCCGCCTGCCGTGTTGAGCATGCTCAACCAGGAGTACCCGGATCGATATCACGCAAAGTCGAAGTACCTGCTGGACGGCCCCATCGTCGTACGCAATGTGGCGGGCACCGCGTTCGACACCACGACCGGCAGATTCCTGACGCGTACCAACCAGAACGCGATCACGCCGGCTGATGTTCGCTGGTACACGATCCTCCTCGGCTCGTTCGGAGCCTACGGCGGATACTATGCGCTCGATGTGAGCTGGCCTGACCAGAACAGCACGCTGTCGCCGCCGACAGGGTACACCAAGGGGCCGCGCTTCCTGTGGCAGCTGACCACCGACGAGTTCGGCAGCCCCATCTTCGGCGACCGCGCCGGCGTCCCCTCCATTGCCACGCTCTACTTCTCCATGCCCGGTTCGTCCGACCCCCCTGCCGAGCACGCAGTGGCCATCCTGCCCGGCGGCAATGGCGGCCAGCCCACCAACACGTCGATCGCCAGGACCTATTCGATCAGCGCTGTCGACGGCACGGTCACGCCGAGCGCGGTCACCCGCAAGTACCTTCCTGTGGACGCCTCTTCGGATCAGTCGGTTCGCTCCTTCGGCGGCGCACGATCCATCACCATCGTCCGCCTCGACACAGGCGAGGTCGTGCGCACGCTGCGCTACGGTCCCGTTCCTGGAACACCAGCAGCCACAGACAAACGGGCGCCCCAAGGGCTCTACGATGCCGGGCGCATCGGCAACGCTCCGTTTGACGCCCCGATCGTGGGCCAGCTGGTGTCGTACCCCGCAGGCGCAGGCTCGGTCGCGGATCGAGGATATGTGGGCGACGCAGAGGGGCACCTGTGGCGTCTCGACCTGTCCAACCCCGACCCGACCAAGTGGGCAGCAACGATGTTCTTCGACGCATACCCCACGGGTGGGCTGGGATTGGACGGAATCTACACCTGGCAATCGGCATCGCCGATCCAGACACCTCCGGTCGTGTCCATCGACACCATCGGGCGCGTGACGCTCGCGTTCTCGACCGGCGGGCAGGACGACATCTCAGCGGACGGACGGCTGTACAACGTGTGGTCGTTGACCGAGGTGCCGGTAGGCAACACCGCCACATCGAAGGTGAACTGGTACCTGAATCATCTGAACGCCACGGACTCGAACGTGCCAGTGGACCCGCTACCGGATCCGAATCCTCCCCAGGGACTTCCTACGCCGGACCCGCCGACACCGACGCGGTTCGCAGCCGGCGAGCGGGTGTTCGGCCCCTTGTCGCTGTTCAACTCCAAGCTCTACTTCACCACGTATGACCCGAAGTCGGCTTCCAAGGCTTCCTGCAGGGCAGGCTACAGCTATGTCTGGGGCGTGCACTACATCAACGCTGGGAAGAACGCGAACGCCAACCCGACCTCCGCCCCTGCAGATGGACCGTTCCCCGAATGGAAGAACAACCCGACCGACCTGGACAAGGATAGGGTCCGGTACTTCGTGCAGAACGCAGGCTCGATCGCCTTCGGTGTCGGGATTTCCCAGCAGCCTGCCTGTATCAGCTTTGGCGCACCCAGCGTGGTCGACTCTGCCCTCGCGTTCGGCGCAACGCACTCGTCCATGAGCACCATCACCCCCGGACCGTTCCAGGTCGTGGTGCAGTCCGGCAAGACCGTCGGAGGCTCGGACACCAAGGTGACCGCCTTCAACCTCGCCCAACCCCCAGGCGGCTCCGTCATCGACTCGTGGGCCGCCATCGTCGAGTAGACCCAGGCAACGGACGAACTCGCGTGCTCTCGCGCTGCATCGCGCAGGCTGCTATGGTGGTCCGGCCCAGCAGGCCCATGCACGGCTCTTCGTTCCCCAGATTCGCCTTGCTGGCTGCGCTCGCGTGGCCAGCCGCCTTGGCGTGCTCGCGTTCCGACACCGGTCCGCAGCCAGCCCCCTCTGCCCCGTCGGCTCCTGCCCCAAACGTCGACCGCCTCGATCCCCAGGAGATCCCCGAAGGAAAGGAATCCGCCTTCGGCCTCAAGCTTCCGCGGGACATGAAGATCACGTTCAACAGCCCCACCGAAATCAACGCGGTCGGGCGGATCAACGCCGAACGGGTGGCGAACTACGTCCGCAAGCGGGTCAAGGTGGACGGGATCGAGCTGGGTGCGGCGAGAACGGTTTTCCCGAACGCCCGGGTCATCGGCGAGCCGATCGATCGCCCGATTCGTGTCGAGGTGATCGTCACCAACGAAGGCACGGAGCTGGTGGTGCGCAACCTTGCCAAGCCGAAAGTCCTGGATCCAGAGCTCACGCCTGACGAGCGAAAGCGCCAGTACGGGATCGATCCGAACGGCGACAAGATCGATCCAACGAAGATGTAGGGCTTTCGTGGCTCTTGTGGCAGCGAGGCTGCAAAGCTCCCCTTGGCCCCGAGGACAAGGCCATGCGTGAATTGTCCGCAAAACAGGCTCGGTCTGACGCGCCCCCCACCTGAATTCTCGGCCACGCGAGGGATGACACCGGCGTGCCGTAGCGGTAGATCGGGTCCGTGAACGACACCAACGAAACCCTTCGCCGCACTCCCCTGTTCGACGAGCACGTGAAGCTCGGCGGACGCATCGTGCCCTTTGCCGGCTTCGAGATGCCGGTGCAGTACAAGGGTATCACCGAAGAGCACCTCGCCGTGCGCACGCGAGCAGGCATGTTCGACGTGAGCCACATGGGCGAGCTGCTGCTCACCGGCGAGCACGCCGGTGCGGTCGTCGACTATCTGATCACGTCCGATGCCAGCAAGCTCGGCGATGGCCAGGCCATGTACACCTGCGGGTGCAACGAGCAAGGCACCATCCTCGACGATCTCCTCGTCTACCGTCACACGGCCGACAAGTGGATGGTCGTGTGCAACGCCTCGAACCACGCCAAGATGTCCGAGCACTTCCGCAAGGCAGCGCTCAATCACTGCGAGTTCCGCGACGAGACGTTTGACACGGCCCTGGTGGCCCTGCAGGGTCCCAAGGCCTACGACATCCTCGCCAAGGTCGGTGGCGACGGCCCCGAGCTCGCGAAGCTCCCTTCGTTCAACCTGCGTCCTGCAGTGCTTGCAGGCGCCAAGACCACCGTGGCCCGCACCGGCTACACCGGCGAGGACGGCTGCGAGATCTTCATCGAGAACAAGGATGCGGTGAAGGTGTGGAGCGCGATCATGGAGGCCGGGCAGGCGTTCGGCATCTCACCGGCCGGGCTCGGGTGCCGCGACACGCTGCGCCTCGAGGCGCGCTTGTCGCTGTACGGCAACGACATCGACGAGACGACCAACCCGCTCGAGGCCGGGCTCGCCTGGATCGTCAAGCTCGACAAGGCCAGCGACTTCCTCGGCAAGGCTGCCCTCATCAAGATCAAGGAGCAGGGCCTGAAGCGCAAGATCGCAGGCTTCGAGATGGTCGGACGCGGCATCGCGCGTCACGGCTACCCGCTGCTCGACATGCAGGGCAAGCCGGTGGGCGTGTGCACGTCCGGCTCGCCTTCGCCGACCCTCAACAAGAACATCGGGCTGGGCTACCTGCCCACCGAGATGACCAAGATCGGCACGCAGTTCAAGGTAGACTGCCGCGGCAAGGCCGTGGACGCAGTCGTGGTCAAGGTTCCGTTCTACAAGCGAGCTTCCTAGCGTCAAGGAGACACGGATGAGCAATCTCGAGTTCCCCAGCGATCGCCGGTACACCAAGGACCACGAGTGGGCGCGCAAAGACGGGCAGGAGATCCTGGTCGGCGTGAGCGCGTTCGCAGTCGAGCAGCTCGGCGACATCACGCTCGTGAACGTCGACGTGAAGGTCGGCGACTCGGTCGAAGTGGGCAAGAGCTTCGGCACGATCGAGTCGGTCAAGACGCTCAGCGACATGTTCGCCCCGGTGTCGGGCAAGATCACCAAAATCAACGAGGCGCTCAACGACAAGCCCGAGCTGATCAACGAAGACTGCAACAAGACCTGGATGGTCGCGATCGCCCCGTCCAATCCCGCAGAATTCGAAGCGCTGCTCGATCAGGCCGCCTACGCCGCGCACGTCAAGGCTTCCGCCCACTGAGCCCTTCGTCCCATCCGAGCGAGGTTCCCTGATGCGATATCTGCCGCACACCCAGCAAGAGATCGAGGAGATGCTCCGCGCCATCGGCGTCAAGAACATCGACCAGCTCTTTGAGCCCATCCCGGTCGAGGCGCGCCTGGGAAGGCCCCTGGCGTTGGAGCCCGCGCTCGACGAGCCGTCGTTGATGCGCCACATGACCGAGCTGGCAGCGCGCAACCGCGGGGCAGCGATGCTCTCGTTCCTCGGCGGCGGCTGCTACGATCACCACATCCCGCCCACGGTCGATCAAATCCTGCTCCGGAGCGAGTTCTACACCGCCTACACGCCCTACCAGCCCGAGGTCGCGCAAGGCACGCTCCAGGCGATCTTCGAGTACCAGACCATCGGCAGCGAGCTGCTGGGCCTGCCGGTGTGCAATGCCTCCATGTACGACGTCGCGAGCGCAGCCGCCGAAGCCGCGCTCATGGCAAAGCGCCTGACCAAGCGCCATCACATCATCGTGTGCGATGGCGTGCACCCGGACACGATCCGCACGATCCAGACCTACATCTCGGGCACGGACAGCGCAGGCGACTCCGTGGTCCGCACCGAAGTGGGCGACGACGGCATCACCAGCGTCGAATCCCTCGGCGCCCGTCTCACCGACAAGACCGCTGCGGTCATCGTCGGCTACCCGAACTTCTTCGGGTGCGTGACCGACCTGCCCAAGCTCGCGGACAAGGTCCATGCGGCCGGCGCACTGCTCGTGACCGTCACGCCTGACCCCTACGCGCTCGCGATCCTGGAGCCGCCTGGCGCCCTCGGCGCCGACATCGCCGTCGCTGAAGGCCAGCCCCTCGCCACCGCTCCGCAGTTCGGCGGACCGGGCGTCGGGATCTTCACCTGCCGCGACGATCGCAAGTATCTGCAGGAGATCCCGGGCCGTCTGGTCGGAGAGACGGTCGACAAGGACGGCAAGCGAGGCTTCGTGCTCACGCTCGCCACCCGCGAGCAGCACATCCGTCGCGAGCGTGCCACGAGCAACATCTGCTCGAACCAGGCCCTGGTCGCGCTCTCGCTGACGATCCGCATGTGTCTGCTCGGCAAGACCGGCTTCGTGGAGACGGCGCGGCAGTGTCTTGCCAAGGCCGACTATCTGCGCAAGCGGATCGCAGCGCTGCCCGGCTATGCCATGATCTATCCCGCCACGCCGATCTTCAACGAGATGCTGGTGAAGGTGCGCGGCGGCAACGCGCAGGCAGTCTGCGAGAAGCTCGCGCGTCAGGACATCCTGGCCGGGGTGCCCGTGTCACGCTTCTACCCCGAGCGCGCTGATCAACTGCTGATCGCGGTCACCGAGAAGCACCGGCGAGAAGATCTCGATCGCCTCGCCGATGCCCTTGGCGCCTTCTGATTCTCAAAGCGCGCACAACCACCCGCCGACATAGCAGGTGCAAACCGCGAACGCGCCGTAGTTGCATTGGAGCCCGAGCTCCGAGCACGATCCGCTCGGCATGTTGGGCGGGCAATGCGACGGGTCCGGTGGGATCGTCGGCAGGCACTGCGGTGTCGGATGCTGCGCGTCGGTCTTGCACTGCAGGCCGTTGCAGCACGGCACCGTCGAAGTCGTGCAGTCGCCGTACAGATCCTGGCAAACCGGGCCGCCATCCCCGCCGGAAACGCAGATCTGGTTCCACCCGTTGCTGACGCACTGCAGCCCGGCGCAGCACACGGCGCCTGGATAGCCGCACGGCGCGTTGTCACCCACGCATGGCCCGCCATCGGTGGGCGGCACGCCCCCGTCCTTGGTATGCCGGCACTGCATCCCCCCTGTGCCCTGCAGACACTGCAGCCCCGGACAGCAAGGCATCGTGGACGTCGAGCAATCCTCGTGGTTCTGCAGGCACTGGCCGCCGTCGACCAGCCCGCCATCCCAGGGCGCTCGGCAGCGCTTGCCCATCGGAGTGTCCGTGCACTCGAGCCCTGGGCAACAGGCCGTGTTCGGATCGCTGCAGTCGACGTTGAGCGGCAGGCACGTCTGCGCGTCCGTCCCCGCATCCTGCGGCGCTCGGCACCACGGTCCGTTCGGACCGTTGGCGCACAACATCGGCGCGCAACATTGATCGTTGCTGGGGTCGCACGTCTCGTGGAACAGGAGGCACGACGATGCCTCCTGCGGCGCATCCGGGTTGGAGGTCTCGCTCACGATCGGATCGTTCTTCACGTCCGGCGGCACGTAGTTGTCGATCGACGCGTCGCCAGCGACACCCGCTGAGCCTGCAGCGCCGCCAGTGCCTGCTGCGCCGCCCCCCCCTTCGCCCCCGTTCGAGCCGGTAGTCTCGGTCGAGCCACCGCACCCGGCCCAGATCCCCAGGACCGCGAGCGCAGACACGGTTGCCAACCCGCGCACAAAGCCAAAGCGTTCCGTCATCGCAAGCCTCCTCCTGTGTGCCCCGGCTATTGTAGCACCCAAGGTCGAGCCCGATGATGTCAGCGTGATTCGTGGGGATTACTGGCAGAGCTTGATGAACCCGCCCATGTCGGTGCAGGTCAATCCAGCGCAGCAGGTCGCGTTCTCGCACGGCATCCACTGCTGCGCGCACCCGCCGTCCTGCGGGGGAGGAGGCCCACCATCCATGCCGCCTGGTGTGCAGCGCTGTCCCATCGGCGTGTCGTTGCACGTCAGATTCGGGCAGCATCCAGTGGGATCGTTCGAGCAATCCTGGTACTGGGCGATGCAGTTGCCACCATCGATCGGAGGCGGACCGCCGGGGATGCACCGCTGCCCCATCGGCGTGTCGCTGCACGTCAGATTCGGGCAGCATCCTGTGGGATCGTTCGAGCAGTCCTGGTACTGGGCGATGCAGTTGCCACCATCGGTCTGACCGCCGTACCCGCAGCGCTGCCCCATCGGCGTATCGTTGCACGTCAGACCCGGGCAGCACTGAGCTCCCGGCGCCGAGCAATCGCCGTGGTTCTGCACGCACGTTCCTGCCTCCTGCGGGTAGCGGCATCGCTGCCCTTGCGGAGAGTCCATGCACACGAGGCCTGGGCAGCAGGTGGCATTGTCGCAATGCTGGTTGTTGCCGACGCAGATGTCGGCATCCGGCCCGGCTTCCTGCGGCGCGCGACACACGTACTCGCCGTTGTGATCCACGCACACCATGGGCGAGCAGCACGCGCTGGTCGATGGATCGCATTGCTGGTTGTAGAGCGTGCAGGTGGCTGTGTCCGGCTGCACATCCGGCTTGGAGCTGTCCACCGCCGTGCCGTCAGGTGTCACCGGTGCATCCGTGTTCGGCTTGCTGTCGGTGCCGATCGAACCATCGGACACGATGGATCCGCCGGAGCCAGCGCCGCCGCCCGAACCCGCCTGGCCGCCAGCGCCTTGCTCGATCGTGTCGACCGAACCTCCGCAACCGCCCCAGATCCCCAACGCAAGAACCGCGGGAATCGCCCACAAACCACGAGCGTAGCCAAAGCGTTTCATGGCAAGCCTCCTCAGACCCAGCGTGTTCGCTGTGTCGGTGCAACCGGACTTGTTCGTCAGGTCTAGCACGCGAGGCGTCCGAACATCATGAAATGCTGTTCATGCAGCACGCCTGCAAAACGGCAATTCACATGTAATTCACCGCCATCCCCACGCCGAGGATGTTGGCGCTCGCTTCGTACCTGCCGCCATTGACCGTGGTCGGATAGGGCGCGCCTGCTGCGCGCACGGGATTGACCGGGTTGATCGCTGCCTGATCGGTCGGCACCGTCGTGCCCATTCCGAAGACATGCGCAAACAAAGCGTCGAATCGCCAGATCTTGTTCACGTGCAGGCTGCCGCCGATCCCCAGCACCACCTTGTCGAGATCGATCGTCAGCGTGCTCATGTACGGCTTCGGAATCGCGCCACGCTCGAGCATGACGCCGATTCGCGTGTCGAGCTGGTAGGAGCCGATCGGCTCCCAGTGCTCGATGCCGAATCGCAACGACCCGGTGTCGCGAAAACCGCGAGGTACGCTGATCGATCCCACGCGGTACTCGGGCGGGAAGAGCTCCACGTCGCGCAGCACGATCCCTTTGGGCGTCACCGTGATCTGATCGTGCATGCTCCAGGCTTCGTACACGAACGCAACCTCTCCGCGCGTTCGCGGCACGACGTCTCGCACCTCCACACCGATGCGCGCGATCCAGGGAAACGCCATCTTGACGTTCGCCTGGTCGCCGTCCTGCTTTGCATTGTCGAAGACCGCCGCAGACGGCAATCGAACGTTCACGGTCGCGTCCGAGTTCACCCAATGGGGGAGCTGGTAGGACGCGCCGAAGCGCACGTAGGGACCGGCTTTGATCTGCACTCCCGCGCTGGCGCCAGGAGAGAAGATCGGTCCCACGCTCATCTGCGTCGTGGCGTCGTAGTCGGCCTGCTCCGGCGCGCACATGAACCGGTCCGGCAAGCACGTCGTCATCCCTGTGAGCGTCCGGTAGGTCCCCACCAGCGCCTGGATCCCAATCCCAAGGGACAGCCAGTCGAACGGCGCGTAGCCAGCCCACACGCCAGGCACGACCAGGGCCGAGCCGTCGACGTTCAGCAGCATGTAGCGCCCCGGGTTCGGCCCCCCTGCGACCTGTTGATCGTAGCGGGCGCCAGCCGCGTAGGGGGAGAACACCCCGAGGGCGAATGCCCAATCCTTGAGCCCGAACCGGTTGCTGATCGCCAGCGTGGGAATCGGCTGGATCGTGGACGTGCCGTTGGACTTGGGGAACGTCTGATCCCACTCCTGGCCCGTGGGCAGACCCGTATTCGGATCGTACTGCCGTATGCGCGCCGTGCGCGTGTAGCTCGATCGGAACAGCATGAACGAGCCGTCTGCCAGGACCTGGTTGCCTGCTTCGACGATCCCCGCGGGGTTGTAGTAGATGGCGCCGAGATCGTCGGCGCCGGCGACGAAGGCGCCGCCACGGCCCATGGGGCGCACGCCGCGGTCGGAGAAGAAGAGCCCTCCCGCGTTTGCGTCAACCGCGACGACGAGCAAGCTGAGGGCGACGAGCGCAGCGCTCGTGAGAACCCGGGCCTGGACAGGCATCAATCACCATTCCTGCTGCGCACGACCGTGTACAGCTGCTCCATGCCGCGGGTGGGACTCACGAGAAAGTCGGTGACCGACCGGGAGATCGCGCCCCAATCATCTGGCGCGAGCGGGCCGGTGTTCGAGCTGTCGACCCTGCTCACATCGCCTGCCACTTCCGCCAGCACCTCGAGCGCGGTCTTCGAGGGTTGGCTGTCATCGATCGGCTTGACCACGTTGGCGAGGATGTGCTCGACGACGTGGTAGCGGTCGAACTCGGTCTCATGGCTCGGATCCAACAGCTCGTCGGGCTCGGTCACAAGGACCTGCAGCAGCTGCAGCGCGACGTCGGCTGCACCGGGCTGGGAGAGCGCGACGCCATCGTCCGGCACGGACAGCGCCGCGAGCACGTTGAAGATCGGAGGCAGCGTCTGGCCGTCGCGAAGCACCTGCACGACATCGGTCGACGAGGCCAGAACGGATCGCAGCGCCTCGTCGTCGCTCACGAAGTTCAGCAGGTACTGCAGCACCTTCTCGAGCTCGATGTGGCTCGGATCGGCGCGGAGCTTCTCCAGCAGATCCAGCGCGGTCGCGAACAGCGGGCCCTGCACGACCTCGGAGAGCTTGCCCGCCATCTGCTGGCTCGCCCACTGGCACCCCTTGCCCTTCTCCCGGTCCGGGCAGCGTGCGTTGAGCTGCTCGCGCAGCACCTTCATCACGCGGACAAGCGCCTTGGGGGTCGCCGGGTTCCTGAACTTCGCGTTCGCGGCTGAGCCGTCCACGGCGAGGAACTGATCGACGAGCTGCGAGCGCGCCTTGCGCCACTGCTTGCGCCGCTCTTCGCGATCCTCTGCCGTGAAGCCCTGCGCCGACACGAAGCGATCATCGATGCGCTTGAGCGAGTTTGCGAACAGATCGTAGGGTGTGACCTGGGGCTTGACCGTGACGTTGTCGCTCCAGACCGTGGACGCCTTGCCGTTCCGATCAGTCAGCTTGCGGCTGGCCGCGTAGTCGGAGCTGAACAGGGCGCGGGTCATGATGGCAGCGATCTCGGTGCCGCGACGCTCGATCGTGGGCCAGCCGTTCTGCTGGCGGTAACGGCTGCTCTTGATCTTCTGGTTGGCAAGCGCCCGCGCCACACGCTGGATCGTGGGGAACAGATCCGCTGCTGAGGCGAATTGCTCGGCCAGAAGCGGCTCGTAGGACACCACACCTGCTTCCGAGCAGTACGCCGGATTGTAGTCCGGAGCGTTCTTGCGCCAGCTTCCCTTCTTCGAGCACTCGGGTCCGTGGACCGGCCCGTTCATGTGGCGGTTGACGATCTCCACCAGCTCGGTGAACAGATCCTCGCGATCGTGATCGTAGAAGGCGCGCAGCAGCGGACGCATCGCGTCGTTGAACTGGAAGTGCTCCCAGAGGAAGATCGTCGCAGCGTTGTGCACGCGCAGGGTCAGCGACGCATCCGAGCACACGTTCAGCCCCATCGCGTCCTTGGGGCACGACGGCGTACCGAACGGATCCTGCATGTCTGCGAGGAACGCGTTGAGCCGGGCGTTGATGTCGTTGCGCGTCGGATCCAGGTCCGGCATCGGCAGGGTCCACGAGTCGCTTCCGAAGAACACCAGACGGGACATCGCCGTCTGGGTCGGATGCGTGGTCAGCCCGAGGATCGTGCTCGAGTCCTCGAAGGTCTTGTCCATGTCCGTGATGCCGCCAAGGCTCGACATGCACGCGTCCTTGACCACGATCGTCGCCTTGTGCCGGTTGATGAAGTCGGCCGGCGGATTGGGATCGGTCTCCAGCAGCGATTGCACGTAGAAGTGCGACAGGTTCTGGATCTCGTAGACCGAGCACTCGGCCACCGGATCCTGCTTCGCGATCGGACAGAGCACCGAGAAGAGCCCGTCGGTCGGGTACGTGGTGTCCATCGTCATGCCGAGCACGCCCGCCTTCAGGTGCATCAGGGCGCCGTGCTTGTTGCACGCCGTGATCCCCGTGGTGTCGTAGATCAGCTGCAGGCTGCGCTGGAACGCGCTGCGGTTGAATCCCGAAGCAGGGCTGGTCCGATCCACCGGAACGTGCGGCGGCTGCGTGTCCCCGGACTCCAGGTTCCATACCGGGCCGTTGATGTCGTTGGGGTTGTACGAGACCCGATCGCGGTAGGTGAAGAACTTGCGGTAGGCATCCGCGAGCAGCAGCGACCGATCGTCTGCAAGCGCAAGGATCAGATCCTCCATCAGCGACTTGCCGTCAGGATCGCCGTTGGCCGGCCCCACCGCCGATACCTTCGTCAGCGCGTCCGCTATCTCGTCCCAGATCGTCGCAGTCCCGGGGATCGACGCCTCCGGATGGTTGTCCGCCAGACGCTTGAGCTCGAGCGCCACGCCGATCAGACGAGCCACGTCCTGCTCGTTGTTCTGCATCAGATCGATCAACGACTGCAGGAAGTCGTCACTCTCCGGATCGGACAGCACCTGCCCCGCGGCATAGACCAGGTCCACCAAGGGCGAGCTGGACGCATCGAAGCCGTTGTACTTCAGCGAGAGATCGTCGTTGTAGACCGCGGTGGCGTTGGGCACCCGATCGCCGGCCAGCACGTACAGCCCCGCCAGCGCGCTCATCAGCGTCTCGTGATCGTTGGCAGGATCAGGATCCGACAGCGCGCGTAGCGTTCTCGCCAGGCTCGCAACCAACGTCTGCTTCGTGTCCAGGTATTCGTACGCGACCTTCCCGTCGTCGAGCAGCGCACGCCCCTGCGAGTCCGCGTTGCGCACCCGCTTCGTTCCCGGAGTGTCAAACGGTACGTCCACCAGCACCGGGTTGCCGTTGCCATCGATGAACCGGCCGAACGCATCGACGTCTGCAAGCCCGTCCGCCCCAGGCACGGGCCCATCCGGACCGTCGTGGTACAGATCCGCAAACGGCGCAGGCACCGAGCCCGCCACTCCAGGCTTGCTGCCAGCCACGAGAGCGAAGCCCCTCGGATCGCGCACCACGATCGGCGCAGGGGAGGTGTTGTCGCCAAAGGCAGCATCTGAATCGAGCAGCACCGTCTGCAGAATCTCGAGATTCTCTCGTGGACGATTCGGCTGATCGATTCCATCCGGATCCTGGATGACCACCGGCGATAGCGCGAGGGTCGGCTCCGAGGTCGCTAGCTCGTTGTGCGCAACCCGCAGAACCTGCATGAACTCGTCGCGCGCTGGCCCCCCTGGGCTCAGCATCCGAACCGACTGCTGCACGAACCCTCGCAAGTCCGGATACAGCAACACCGGCTTGATGGCGCCCATGGCTACCGAAAGGGGACGGTACCCTTCTCGTCCGCCGATGCGCGACAGCGCGGTTTGGGCTTGCGAAGAGTTGTTCAGCGCCTCGAATACGCGCGCGAGCGACTGCGTGCCCGCGGGCAGCAGCGGCGCGCTCGTTCCCCCGGATGCAGCCAGTGGATTGGAATCGTACAGAGGCGACAGCCGCTGCGTGAGCGTGCGCAGGGCGTCGTGCAACCTGACCTTCTTCGGGGCACCCGGAAGACCCGCGCTCGGATGCGGATCGTCGATCTCGATGTCCGGAAAGATCACGTCCAGAGCACGAACGACCTCGGAGCGTCGACGCGCCAGCGCTTCGACCTTGGCCACAGACAGATTGCGCGCGATCGCCGCAGCTCCGGACGCCGGGGGCAGCTTGGACTGATCGACAAAGTCCGCGTACGTGCCTAGCTCGTCCGGGTGGCACACAGCGCGGTAGGATTCGCCGGACAGATCCTCGCCCAGTGCGCTGGCTCCCACTCGGTCGCACAGCACCGCGTAGATCTCCTGCCCGAGCGTGGCCCTGTCCGCAAACGCGCGAGGGGTTCGGGTCGTGTCAAAGTTGCCAGAGCAGGCCACGGCCATGACGCCGACGATCGCCGCAACACCCCACGCACCTGCTTTCTTCACAGCAGCCGCCCTTCGAGTTGGAGGTCAGTCTCCCATTAGATCCTAAACTGCGCCCACAGGTCGCTCAAAAAGTGCTTCTCGGAGAAGTTCTTGTCCGGTGCGTCGGAGCGCATGTGACGCGGTGCGTGATCGGTTCTCTGGCCCCCGCACTAAAACTGCGATACCTCCAGACCATGAGCGACCTGACTGCCGTCGTCCTCGCCGCCGGCCTCGGCAAACGCATGAAGAGCCAACTGCCCAAGGTCCTTCACCCCGTTGCGGGCAGGCCCCTGGTCCATTACCCCATCGCCGCTGCCCTCCAGGTCGGTGCAATCAGAGCCGTCGTGGTCGTGGGACGCGGACGACAGCAGGTCGAAGCCTACCTGCAGAAGGCCTTTGGCGACCGCGTGAGCTTCGCCACCCAGGAGCCCCAGCTCGGTACAGGCCACGCCGTGCTCCAGGCGCTGCCTTCCCTACCTGCGGATGCGTCCAGGATCCTCATCGTGTACGGAGACACGCCCTTGCTCGTGGTCTCTGACCTTGATCGCCTCTGCGAAGCCGCCCGCGGCAGCGCGGACGCTCCCCTGGCAATGCTGACCTGCGATGTGAGCTCACCCCAGGGCTATGGCCGCATCCTGCGGGGGAGCGATGGCAAGGTGATCGGGATCAGGGAAGATCGGGACCTGCGCAGCGACGCGGAGCGTGCCCTGACCGAAGTGAATCCAGGCATGTACTGCGTGAAGGCGTCGTTCCTCCGCGAGGCGGTCGCCCGTCTCAAAGCCGACAACGCGCAGGGCGAATACTACCTGACCGACCTGGTCGCCATGGCCGTGGCGGCCGGCGGAGTCATCGATGTTCCGGGTTCCCCTTCCAACCTCGTGGGCGTCAACGATCGCTGCCAGCTCGCACAGGCCGAAGAGCTCATGCAGGCGAGAATCATCGAGCGGATGCGGCTCGGAGGTGCAACCGTGGGAAGCGGTGCGGTCATCGACGACACCGTGGAGGCTGAGCCCGATGCGAGGATCGAGTCGAACGTGGTGCTCCGCGGTGCGACCCGAATCGGCGAGAGCGCCCACATCGATGCGGGGTGCGTGATCACCGACTCGCACATCGGTCCTGGCGCGTGGCTCAAGCCCTACTCGATCGTCACCAGCTCGCGTGTGGGAGCCAAGGCCCAGATCGGCCCGTTTGCGCACCTGCGGCCGGACAGTGACATTGGGGAGGAAGCGCACGTCGGCAACTTCGTGGAGACGAAGAAGACCACGATGCACCGGGGCTCCAAGGCCAATCACCTGGCCTATCTCGGCGACGGAGAGATCGGGGAAGGGGCGAACATCGGCGCAGGCACCATCTTCTGCAACTACGACGGCTTCCAGAAGCACAAGACCACGATTGGGAAGGGAGCCTTCATCGGAAGCGACTCGCAGCTCGTGGCTCCGGTCGTGGTGGGCGACAACGCCTACGTCGGAACTGGCTCGACGATCACGAAGGACGTGCCGCAGGATGCGCTGGCGATTGGCCGTGCACGGCAGGAAAACAAGGAAGGGTATGCGGCCCGCTTGCGAGGCAAGCTCGCGGCTGCGAAGGCAGCGGCCAAAGCGGCTGACAAGAAGTAGCTGGCGTCAGCCGTTCAGCGGGCCATGCGAAGAGGGACCGGCGCGAGCAGACTCTCCATCTCGCGCATGTCACGCACGCGAAGAGCGTCCTCGGGCAGGCCTTCGATTCGCGGAACCGCTTCTCCCACGCACACGAGACGCGCTCGCGAACGCTCGGTTCCGCCGATCACCTGCTCAGAGTAGCGGGCGACTTCCGCAGACGCATCGGTCTTCTCACAGGTCATGATCACCCACGAAGCGCCGAGGTCCTCAGCGGACCGGGCCAGGCTCGAGGGCGGCAAGCCGGTTCCAAGCACGTAGGCATCGAATCCGCTCTCGACCGCAACGAGGCTCGCCAGCCTGGCGAGCACGTCGCTGGTCTCGCCCGGTGCGGGCGCCACCACGGCGCGTCCGCGCGAGCTGCCCGGAACGCGCAGCGACGGACGCTGGCGTGCGCACACTTCCACGAGCGTGTTGAGCGCGATGTGCTCGTGGAACGCCTCGCACCGGCCGGTCGTCGTGGCCTGCCTCACCCGCTGCATTGCCGGGAACAGAAGGGTGTCGGCAAGGGCTGCCATGGACGTGCGCTGCAACCGTGCGGCTGCAACGGCGCCGGCTACCTTCTCGACATCGCCGACGAGAAGAGCGCTCACCATTTCATCGAGGTCCCGCTCGGACTCGGTGGGCGGAACCTCGTTGGAATGGGAGGGCCCACGCCTGGAAGCGAGGTGCATCGCTATGTCCCGCAGGCGGAACTTCCGATGACCACCCGGCGTTCGAATGCATGACAGGGTGCCAGCATCGGCCCAACGCTTGACTGTTGCTTCGCTTACGCCGAGTACCTCGGCGACGTCACCTGTTGACATGAGTCGATCGCTCATGGTCCTTCGCTCCTATCGGAGAACGCCCCCCCGGGGTTCCGCATGTTGCTCGTTTGTTGCTCCACGACTGTCGAAGGGAACGGATCCCATCGACGCAAGCATCACTTGGGAGCCCCGACCAGCATCGTCAAGATGGCTGACTCCAAAACCGCACGCGGCTGTCGTTTTGACCCCTTCAATGCGAGATCCGTTTCAGCCAGCACACCGAGCCACCTCTCGAATTCCCCGGCAGGCACGCGGCTCACCTGTGCGGCAAGCTCGCGGGCCTTGAACGGAGGGGCCCCGGACCGGCTCGCTGCCTCCTCTGCCGTCGCCCCTTGACGCCGTGCGGCAGCAAAGCGGACCAGCTGACGCACCGCCCAGGCGAGCAGCCCCACCAGCCTCAACCCCCGATCGTGCGGATCGTAGACGTCCGCAAGCACTGCCAATGCTGTCCCCGTATCCCTGCGCGCGATCGCCCCGGTGAGCTCCCATACTGTCGAGACGCGCACGCGCGTCACGCACTCGGCCACCGCATCTTCCGAGATCCGCGCCGAGGGACCGACGTACAGCGACAAGCGCTCGATCGCGTCGAGCACGTTTCCAAGCTCAGGCCCCGCAATTTCGGCCAGCAGCTCGGCCACGTCGTCGTCGATCTCGTGCCCGCGCTCGCGCGCTTCGCGCTGGATGCGCTGCGGTAGCTCTTTGCGCGAAACCGGATCGCACACCACCAGGAAGTCCTGCTTGCGCGCGATGGCCATCAGCTTGCGACGACCGTCGAGCTTGCCGCCCATCAGCACCATGCACGTCGACTCGATCGGTGCCTGCGCATATTCCGCCAGCCGGTCGAGCGCCGTGCCGCGCGACGACTTGTCGTCATCGCCCTGGCTCTCCCAGCGTTCCACCGAACGCACGATCACGAGCCTGCAACGCGCCATCATCGGAACCGTGCGTGCGGAGTTGATCACGCGGTCCACATCCGCTTCGCCCGCTGTGAATCGATCCTCGTTGAAGCCGCCGATCGCTCCCTGGAGCGCCGCCTTGCGGATGACGTCGACAACGCGATCGACGAGCACGCGCTCCTCGCCAACAACGAGGTAGATGGGGCGCAGGCGGCCGGCCTTTACATCGCGAACAACCTGCTCAGGCGTCACAACGCTCTCCTCAACCCGGAGGGTTGATCCCCTGCAGCGTCACCTGGACCGGCGTGCCAATCGCGCCATCAGGGCCGCGCACGTCCAGGGTCCATTCGCCAGCCCGGAACTGGTTGTCGCGCGTGAGCAGCAGCTCGGCCCTGCCCTCGGAGCCGATCTTGCCCTGCGGGTTGGAGAAGTCGACGTCCTTGTCCACGGTCACCAGCCTCGGAGGCGACACGGCGCGCTTCTTCTGCTTGTCCCCGTCCCGCTCGAAGTCCACGTGCTGTCGCCAGTCGAAATGCAGGGTCAGCGTAGCGGTCGGGGACGGTGCTGAGAGCCGGAGCGTCGCGATCAGCCTCCAGCTCCCCTCGTCTTCCTCGGCGATTCGCCGATTCAGGCGGAATCTGCCTCGCACCGCTGCGAGGGCCTGGGCCGCAACCAGGGGCGCGGCCGCAATGGCCGCCAGCAGGGGTACGAGCCCGGTCAGCATGCGGCGTCGTGTGGGTGACGGCTTCACGCAACGAGGCTAGCGTCAATCGAGCCCGGTGGCCACCGCACGCTGCCACCCTGGAGGCCTGCGGTGGAATTGACACGGCTCGCGCCTGCGAGGCATGCTTGCTCCGCCGCAAGCCCGCGGTAAATCCGGGCCTTGCGCATTCGGAGCTCGCCATGGCGGACGACCCGACACAGCAACCGGCAACAGCTCACGCGACCGTGGACGCCGCCCAGGATCCGCTCCTGGGGCAGGTGCTGCACGGACGTTTCAAGATCGTGTCTCTGATCGCACGAGGCGCCACGGCCCGCGTCTACCGTGCAGATATCCTCGGCGAGGATCGAGCGTGCGCCTTCAAGATCCTCGACCCGGGTCGCCTGGGCACCGATGATCCGGAATTCCGCAAGCGCTTCCTGCTCGATGCGGCTGTCGTTGCCAAGTTCACGCATCCCAATACCGCGTCCATCCTCGGCTACGGCGGAACCGATGACGACCTGGGCTATGTGGCAATGGAGCACCTGGAAGGACGCTCCCTGCATCGGGCCCTGCGCGAAGATGGCCCCTTTCCCGAAGAAAGGGCTCTGCACGTTGCGCTGCAGATCTGCCGAAGCGCACGCGAAGCCCACGCTGCCGGCATCATCCATCGCGACCTGCGCCCCTCCAACATCTTCTTGATCGAGCACGAAGGCGCCCACGACTTCGTCAAGGTCCTGGACTACGGCCTGGTCCGCAATGCCAACGAAGGCACCTACGTGCCCCTCGAGAGCACGGATCGCTTCCTGGGCTCGCCGAAGTACATGTCGCCCGAGCAGATCCAGGGACGCAAGTTCGATCAGCGAACCGACATCTATTCGCTCGGAGTGATCCTCTACGAGATGCTCACGGGCAAGGTCCCGTTCGACCGTCCAAACCTCGCGCGCATCATGGAAGCGCATGGCAGCGATCCGCCGCCTCCCCTTCGCGAAGCCTACCCGGAGATCGACGTGTCGGTGGCCCTCGAAGACATCGTGTATCGATGCCTGCAGAAGTCCCCGGAGCTGCGCTTCGAATCCATGGAGCAGCTGATCAGCGCGCTCAAGTTCCAGGGCTCCGCGGTCGCGGACATCCCGGACGACGTCCCGGCAATCGCCGCGCGCCCCGCTGCGATCGCCCCCCCTTCTTCCACGCCCCCCCCGACCAGCGAGCAGGCCGCGCGAATCGCTGCCTTGCTCAAGGACTCCGATGGTGCGAAAACCACCCTCTCGGTCCGCAATGAGCAGGAAAACAAGAAGGGCCCCCAAGGCGTCCTGGCGCTCGTCGCAGGTGCAGCCCTCGTCGTCGGCCTCGCAGCAGTTGCTGCTCTTGCCATGCGACAAGCGGATGCCCCCAACCCTGGACTCAATCCCGCGACCAACGACAAGAGCACCAGCGTTCGCGTCGAATCATCGCCCGAAGGCGCAACCGTGCGTGGTTCCGACGGCCGTCCGCTTTGCGCCGCAACTCCGTGCAACGTGCCGATCGAGCCAGGTGAGCGTGAGGGACGCAGGATCGTCATCTCCAAGGACGGATTCCGGGAAGAATCCCGGACCGTACGCAGCAACGACGGAACGCTGCAGGTGAAGCTGTCGCCTGTGCAACCATGAGACAGCTGCCAGCGCCGAGCATCCCTGGGAACATCGCCGCAGCAGCCCACGGTTCATGACCCGCTTGCCAACAACTCTCGAAAGCTGAACATAGTGGCCGTGCAGCCCCTGTCCAATCCTTCCGTGACCGTCGAGTCGTTGGCTGCCAGCCCCACGCTCGTGTCCATCGGCAACTTCGACGGCGTGCACAGGGGTCATCGCGAAGTGCTCAAGGACTCCGCAGTCGCTGCGGCCCGTCACGGCCTGGTTCCGGTCGCCCTCACCTTTGATCCTCACCCGACCATCGCAGTTGGACGTCCACCGCCGGCGTGCCTGACGCGGCTCGAGCGGAAGATCGAGCTGATCCAGCGGATCGACCCGAGCTTGCGGGTAGTCGTGCAGCACTTCGATGCGGCCTTTGCCTCGCAGAGTCCAGAGACCTTCGTGCGCGACATCCTGGTCGAGCGCTTGCGAGCAAAGCACGTGCGGGTGGGGGAGAACTTCCGCTTCGGCGCAGCTCGAAGAGGCGACCTTCGCACCATGATCGAGCTGGGCAAGGAGCACGGGTTCGAGGCGCAGGCTGAGCCGCTGCTCGGCGACGAACAGGGGCGCTTTTCGAGCACGCGGGCTCGGGAGAGCATCCGGGAGGGCAATCTTGCAGAGGCGCTGGCGATCCTGGGCCGCCCGCACTCGCTGTCGGGCAAGGTCGTGGAAGGGCAGAAGCGCGCGCGTCATCTCGGTTTCCCGACCGCCAACCTCGGGTGGGTGGTCGAAGCGCTCCCGCGCCACGGCGTGTACACGGTCGCGGTCGACCGCCTCGATGCATCAGGCTCAGGGCGGCGTCTTGGCCTCGGCGTGGTCAACGTAGGCGTGCGCCCCACGGTCGATGCGGGCTTTGCGGTGGAAGCGCACATCCTCGACTACGACGGGGATCTGTATGGCGCCATGCTTCGGGTGCACCTGCTGTCGTTCCTTCGGCCTGAGTGCAGGTTCGACGGCCTGGAGGCATTGAAAACGCAGATTGCGGACGATGTCCGAAACGCCCGGAGGCTTGTCGCGGACGTTCAGCCCGCTGCAGATGCGGGCGAGGCATGGTTCTAGCCTCGCAGTTCGAGTACCCTTTGGCCCGATGCCCGTCGACCGCCACGAACTCGAAGCCCTCAAGCGCGATCGGCTCGTGGAGCGCGCACGCGCCATCGGCGTCGAGCGCCCGGAAGTGCTGACGCGTCTCGAGCTGGTCGACGAGATCCTCAGCGTTTCGATCGCAGATGATCAGGAGCGCAAGCGAGCGCGCGGCCTGCTTGGACGTGCACGAGATCTGGTGGCGCGCGTGGTCGAGAAAGGCCTGAACCTTCCGGATGCAGCCCAGCGCCTTCGCACGCTCGCGCCTCCCATCTCGGCATGGAGAAGGGGCCCACCGCCGATCGCGACGATCTCGCTTGCGGAGATCTACGCCGGGCAAGGGCACGACAAGCACGCGCTCAAGGTTCTCGACGAGGTGCTCGAGCGCGAGCCGGAGCATGCCTACGCGCGCAAGCTCAAGGAGAAGATCCTCGCGTCCCGGGATTCCAATCCGGCAGCGGCTGCCCCGGACCCGCCCGCAGAACCCCTTGAGCCTGACCCGCCCGACCCCCCCGCGGCGCCTGCACCGCGAGCACGTGCGCCTGAGCCGCCGGCCAGACAACGGCAGAACGTTGCGCCGCTTCGTCCCCCTGAGGTCATCCCACCGGAAGATCACATCGGGCTGCGCGCCAACGCCAATGCCGTCAGGATCAGCTGGAATCTCAGGCCGCGTTCGTTTGCCCATGCCCGCGCGTCGCGGCCAGATGGACGCCTCGTCATCCGTCTGCTCAGCGTCGAACCCTCCTGGGACGGGCCGCGGTCCCGGGCAGATGACATCCCGGTCGACGCTCTCCGAGGTCGTCTGGATCGGCCGGTGCCAGAGAGGACCGAGTGGCTCTGTGCAGCGGCGGGGTGGCTTTCGAGCGAGGGATTCGTCGCGTTCGCCGCGACCTCGATCGCTTCCGCAGCGGACCAGCCAGCATCGCCCGCAGCCTCCCGCGCCTGAGGCGGGGCCCTCGCGTTCTTGAAGCAACAGGGCCTTCCCGCGCAAGGTCCGTGAAATCGACTCTTGGCTCCATTTTCATGGCAACCGATCGAGGGCTCTGTCCGAAGGGTGTGCATGCGACGCAACCACGCCCTTGGAATCATCCTGGCCGCGCCCGCTTCGCTTGCCAGCCTCGAAGCGCGCGCCACGGACCCGGCAGATCCCTACAGACCCCGTGATCCTGACCAGGAATCTTCGTACGAGGACGCGATCGAGCTGGAGCGCGGTCCTGGACACGGTCGCGCCTGGGTCTCGCTCGGCTCGTTCTACAAGCGCACAGTGACCGGGCGATCGGATCTCGGGGTCATGCTGATGCTCGGCTGGCCGCTCGAGAGCACAGCAAGGGTCCGGCCGGGACGCGTCCGTGTGCAAGGGGCGGTCGCAGAGCCGACTGCTCCGGCACCTGCAGCGCAGACGGCGCCCGCGCCTGAGACTGCTTCGCTGCGCGTGACCTCCAAGGTTGCTCGATCCTGCGTACAGGCTGCGTGGCGCGCCCATGGCTGGGCAGCAGACCAGGACCTGGATCGAATGGGCAACCGAGCCCGGTGGTCAGCTGCACTGCCGGAAGTGCGTTTGCGAGCCGCTCGCGGCTGGGACGAGAGCTTCCGGCTCACGCCCACGGACAGCGACCCCTATCGCTCCCAGGAGACCAGCGGCGCCAGCCGCTGGTTGGAAGGGCGCCTGATCTGGAGGCTGGATCGGGTGATGTTCTCGGATGAGGAGATCCCGATCGAGCGACTTCGAATGCAGCGCGCAGATGCGCGGAGCCGAGTCGCGGGCAAGGTGCTCAGCGCTCTGTTCGACTGGCAGAAAGCCACGCTCGCGGTCGCGGATCCGCTGCTGTCTTCGCAGGAGCACATCAACGCGCTCCTGGCCCAGGCCGAAGCAGAGGCCGTGCTCGACGTGCTCACCGCAGGGTGGTTCTCGCGCTGGTTGGAGACGCGCTCGTCGCCGTGAGAAAGGCGGGAGGAATTCAGGTCAGAAGTTGACACCGAGCCGTGCGCTCAGCTCATGCAGCGCGTGGGCGTTCTTCGCCGCATCGGCGAAGCCGGGGTTCTTGGCATCCAGCCGGTTGCCTGGGGCGAGCGCGCGCTGGTCCTTCGTGCCGCCGGCCGTCGAGTCCGGGAAGATGTAGTACGCGTAGTTGATCGACATGCGCAGGTGACGCGTCGCCCAGTAGTTCGCACCGATCGAGAACGCATCGACCTTGATGTCGCCGTCGAAGTTCTTCTTGGCGTCCGGCGTGCCCCCTCGCGCCGCACCGTCGTAGTTCACCCGCAGCTGCTCCCACTTGACCACGACTTCCATGCCCTGCGGAGAGACGCCTGGATCGGGCTTGTTGAAGTCGACCTTGCGCGGCCCAGACTCGCCGGGAGCGCCGGTCAGGAAAGGCTTTCCCCAGAGCCAGTAGCCGAGCTGCGCGTAGTACGACCATCCCTTGAGCGTGCCGAGCCGCTCCGTGTTGGTGACCTGGAAGCCGTCGACCCCTTCGCGCGTGTTGTTGCGCACAAAGACGAACTCGGTGCGGAAGTCGAATCGGTCGTAGGGAATGCGAAGCTCGGCGGCTGCGCCGGTCTGGGCCCCGGACGGGATGATGTGGATGGTGCGTCCCGAGGTGTTGGAGCTGGTCGGGTCGACCACCGAGTCGGTGTAGGTCGTGCGCCAGAACGTGTAGCCGCTCTGCGTGGTCATGGGGTTGTAGTCGTAGGCAACACGATTCTTGTCGCGCATGCCGTACCTGAAGCTGAAGCCGATCTGCGCTTCCTTGATCGGTCCCGCCGCATTGGCGAGCGGACGAGCGTAGGTACGCATGATCACGTCTGCGCGGTTGTCGGCGTTCGGACGGTTCGCGCCGTCGCCCAGGAACACGCCCGCGCTGTAGTAGAACAGGTTCTTGCGAAGCGCTCCCCAGGCCATGGCGCCTATCTCGCGATTGGATGGGTTGCCCAAAGCGCGCGACGGCAGCGCGGTCTCCATGAACGTGGTCGTGTACGACCCAGTTCGGTTCTCCATCGTGAACGGAGCCAGGAACTGGCCGATCTGCACGTTGATCAGGTGCGAAGGGCCGTAGTTGACGTAGGCGTCGGCGAGCGAGCTCCTGTAGTTGCCGGTCTGAACGGGAGAATACGTGCCGCTCGATCGATCCGGCGTCTTGCCCGCGGCTGCGGCAGACCTCTCGGCCCTGCCGTCGATGTTGTCGAACGTCGTAGAGCCGAACTCGGGCTGCAGGAGGAACTGCCAGGTGTTGAGGATTTCGCCTGCGAACGAGAGCCTGATGCGACGCGCCTGGATGGTGGACTTCAGCTCGGTGTCCGACACGCCCTTGCCGAAGTAGTTGAGAGAATCGAGATGCACGGCGAATCCGGGGTAGAACCGGAAGTTGTCGAAGCGGTCGCGAAGGAAGAACGTGCCCCCGTGGTATCCGGCCAAGGGCTTGTTGTCGCGCGCTGCCAACGGGTTCGGCGCCTCGTCGTGCCACCTGCGCTGCGGGAATCTCCCGCCCATCGGACCACGCATCGGTCGTCCGAGCCCTTCGCCAGCGAGCACCTCGGATGGCCCTCGTGGTACCAGCACACCTTGGGGCGTGGGTGGCGCAGGGGGCAGCGGAGCTGCCTGATCCGTGGCCGGGGGAGCGGGGGGGGTCGGAGCCGCTTGACCCGTGGCCGGGGGAGCGGGCGGGGGCGGGGTCGGAGCGGCCTGACCCGTGGCAGGCGGCGGCGGGGGTGGCGGAGCGGCAGCCCCCTCTGCGGCGATTGCAGGAGAGGCCATCAGAACGACCGCGAGGGGAGCGAGGAAATGGCGCATGGAGATCTCCGAAAGGACCTGAGCGTGCGGTGAATCCGCTACCGAAGTAGCCGGGGCCGCACGATCCCGTCAAGTGCGATGCGAAATACGGCTTCGGGCTCCACCGATTAAGCCCGGAAATGCGTCGGCGTGCCCACCAAGGCGCCCTTGTGGCAGCGGGCGACGCTGACGGTTGCGCGAACGGCAAAGCCGCACAATGCTACGCACCTGCGCCTACACGCTGTTGCATCTGCTGCTCACTCGGGCAGGATCCCCTGGAAAGGAGCAAGTTGGCCCGTCCACTGACAACTCCCAGGCCCTCGACACGCGTTCGCGCGGAAGTGGAGATCGACGACCCTTCGGTGTTGCTGGCAGTCTCCGGGGCCAACGGCTCCAATCTGCGAGCGCTGGCCGGAGAAAGCGGCGTGGACATCGGACAGCGAGGCGGCACGCTGCTGCTTTCGGGCAACGGCGACGACGTAGCGCTCGTGGAGCGATTCCTCACCCAGACGGCTGCGACGCTGCGCGGAGGCCGGTCCTTGTCTTCGCTCGACTGCGTGCGGGCGCTGCGCATGCTCCGCTCCGATCCGAATTCCACGGTACGCGATCTGTTCGAGGAAGTGGTGCTGTTGGCGCCGGGGCATCGCGCCATCGTGCCCAAGAGCCTTGCGCAGAAACGGTACGTGGACGCGATGCGTACGCACGACCTGACGTTCGGCATCGGACCGGCGGGCACGGGCAAGACGTATCTCGCGATGGCCATGGCGGTGCAGGCGTTGTCCGAGCGAAAGGTCAAGCGCATCATCCTGGCACGCCCTGCGGTCGAAGCTGGCGAGCGGCTCGGCTTTCTTCCGGGCGATCTCGCGGAAAAGGTGAACCCCTATCTGCGGCCGCTCTACGATGCGCTTCACGACATGATGGACTTTGACAAGGCGCAGGCGATGATCGCGCGCGGCCAGATCGAGGTCGCGCCCCTTGCCTTCATGCGGGGGCGTACGCTCAACGACTGCTTCGTGATTCTCGACGAGGCGCAGAACTCCACCAGCGATCAGATGCGCATGTTCCTCACGCGGCTGGGGCACTCGTCCAAGGCTGTGGTGACCGGCGACGTCACGCAGGTGGATCTTCCCAACGGCCAGTGCAGCGGTCTGGCCGAGGCACGGGGGCTGCTGCGCGACATCGATGGCATCGTGTTCTGCGAGTTCAGCGAGGTGGACGTGGTCCGGCACCCGCTGGTGCAGAAGATCATCGTCGCCTACGAGACGCGGGACGCCGAGCGCGCGGCCCGGCGCGAAGAGTCCCACCACGACGGTTTCGACCCATCTCCTGCAGCACCGGAGCGCTCATGATGGAAGCCGCGCAGCCCGGAGCCCATGCACTCGTAGGCGAGATGGATCGGATCGCGATCGCGCTCGGCTCCGAGACGCGACTGGCTCGCTGCAACGTGCTGCGTCCGCATCCGCTGATCGTGCTGGTGCGCAAGGCCTCGCGCATGGTGCTGATTGGGCCGGGCTCGTTGTGGGATCGGGGGCGCGACGTGCTCGCACCCTATCTGGCCCGGTTCGCCACGGGCGAGGCCATGCTGATCCTGCTGGGCAAGATCGAGGATCGCGAGATCGACAAGGTGCTCAACAAGGGGCTGGCAGCGGTGCTCGGAACGGAGCCCTCGGCGCAGTCGTTGTACGTGGCGTTGCACAACGCGTTCGAGGCCATGGAGCTGCGGGGACGCTCCGAGAGCCGAGGCAAGTGGCTCAACCGATACCGCTACGAGCTGGGCGAGCTGGTCGAGATCGCTCGCGCGATGACCACCGAGCGCGAGATCGACAAGCTGCTCGGGGTCATCCTGGAGAAGGCCCGGTTCATCACCGGCGCCGATGCTGGCAGCATCTACGTCGTCGAGGGCGACAACCCGGAGATGTCCCGACGCGTGCTGCGCTTCAAGCTCACGCAGAACGATTCGGTGCAGTTCGACTGGCGCGAGTTCACCATCCCGGTAAGCCCCCAGTCGATCGCGGGGGCCACCGCGCTCAGCGCCCGCCCGATCAACATCGCCGACGTCTACGACCTGCCGCCGGGAAGCCCGTATGCGGTCGATCGCTCGTTCGACCAGAAGATCAAGTACCGCACGCGCTCGATGCTCTGCTGCCCCTTGATCAGCAAGAGCGGCGAGGTCATCGGCGTGCTGCAGCTGATCAACAAGAAGCGCGAGCCCGAGCGACGTCTTCTGAGCAGCGAGGACTTCGAGCAGCAGGTCGTGTCGTTCGACGAGCGGAGCGAAGAGCTGCTCGCCACGCTTGCAGCCCAGGCCGGCATCTGCCTGGAGAACGCGATCCTGTACGAGGAGATTCGTCGCATCTTCGAGGGATTCGTGCGCGCTTCCGTGGAAGCCATCGAGCAGCGCGATCCCACCACCAGCGGCCACAGCCGACGCGTCGCAGAGCTCTCGCTCGGGCTGGCGCAATCGCTCGAGCGGGCCAGCTCCGGGCCCTACCGCGACGTGCGCTTCACTGCCCTGGATCTGCGTGAGATGGAGTACGCCTCGCTGCTGCACGACTTCGGCAAGATCGGCGTGCGCGAGAACGTGCTCGTCAAGGCCAAGAAGCTGCACGATCACCAGCTCGCCGCCATCCGGATGCGCTTCGAGGCTGCGCTCAAGGGCCGCGAGTGCGAGGTGCTCCGCCGGAAGCTCGACGCGCTCGGGCGCGGGGCCGGCCCGCAAGACATCCGCGACATCGACGACGAGTTCGCCGCGTTCCGCGCGCAGCTGCACGATGCCTGGGATCTGGTGATCACGGCCAACGAGCCGACCGTGGTGGAGCAGGCGGCGTTTGCACGGATCGACGCGCTCGCGAGCTTGATCTATCCGGGCGCCGAGGGCCAGCCGCTGCCTCTGCTGAGCGAGGCCGAGGTTGCCTCCCTCAAAATTCCCCGTGGCTCGCTCACCGTCGAGGAGATGGATGAGATCCGAAGCCACGTCGTGCATACCCACCGGTTCCTGCAACGCATCCCCTGGGGCAGCTCGTTCCGTCGCATTCCCCAGATCGCAGGGGCACACCACGAACGGTTGAACGGCACCGGATACCCCAATCACCTGCAAGCCGAAGAGATCCCGCTTCAGTCCAAGATCATGGCCGTGGCGGACATCTTCGACGCGCTCACCGCAAGCGATCGGCCGTACAAGCCCGCCGTACCCGTGGATCGCGCCCTGTCGATCCTCGACAGCGAGGTGCGCTCCCGGCACATCGACGGCGAGCTCGTGCTGGTGTTCCGCGAAGCCCGTGTATGGGAGAAGATCAGCTCCTAGCAGCACCGATGCGCTGGGCCGCTACTTGTCGCCTTCTGCGGCGCCGACCGCCTTGCGAACCGCTGCGCCGAGCTCCTCTCGATTGAACGGCTTGGCCAGGAACCCATCGGCTCCTGCGTCCGCCACCTGCTGCGCCGAGTTCGCATCCGCGTATCCGCTGCACACCACGACCGGCACGTTGGGCATCAGCTTCTTGAGCTGCGCGCAGAGCAGATCGCCGGACGTGTCAGGAAGCCCCATGTCGACGATGCTCAGGGCGATGTCGGCCTTGCGCTGCTCCACGAGCGCGAGCGCATGCTCTCCATCGCCTGCGGTGATCACCGAGTAGCCCTGGCTCTGCAGCGTCCGCTGCAGCACTCGCACGGTTCCAGGATCGTCGTCGATGACGAGCACCGTGTTGCGCTCGCCCGCGCGTGGCTTGCGACGCTTGGAAGCCGGGGGACGGACCGTGGCCTCCGAGTAGGGAAGGTAGAGCTCGACCACGGTGCCGGTTCCGACCGCGGTGCGCACGCGAAGCGAGCCGCGATGCCCCCGGGCGATCCCGAGCACTGCGGGAAGCCCCAACCCGCGCCCAGGCGCCTTGGTCGTGAAGAACGGCTCGAAGATCCGTCCGCGCACCGGCTCCGAAATCCCAGGGCCGTCATCCTTGATCGTGATCCGTACGCAGGATTCCGCAGGGACCTTCTCGGTGATCAGCTCGACGGTGCCGCCCTTGCTCGCGAGCGCTTCCACCGCGTTCATGACGAGATTGAAGATCGCCTGCTCGATCTGGCCCGGGTCCGCCTCGATCGGCGGAAGCTCAGGATCGAACGTCTCCACCAGACGCACATTCGGGTAGAGCGCGGGATTGATCGCAACCAGCGCTTGCGAAGCAAGCTCGTTGACCGACGCGGGCCGCGTGGCGTAGCGCCCTTCTCCGGCAAAGGCCAACAGGTAGCGGGTCATGGAGGCCATGTCGCGCGCCGCCTGCTCCATGTCCTGGATCGCTCCCTGCTCCGGGTGGTCCGGAGGCAGACAGGTCTTGAGCAACCCCGCATTGCCGGTGATCGCCACCAGCAGGTTGTTGAACCTGTGGGCGATGCCCGAGGCGAGTGCCACGGTCGACTGCCAGTTGAACGGATCGGCCAGGTTCGACCCGGCTGCACCGGTGACATCCCGAAGCGTCACCACACACCCTTGCGGCACGTCGCGCGCGTGCCCCGGCGACAGCACGAACTGCAGCTTGCGCGCGGTCTCCCCGATCTGCGCGTCGACTGCGCCCTGAACCTCCGCGTGCAACGAAATGCTGGCTCGCACCCGCTCGAGCAGCGCGTCCGCAAACTCCTGATCCAGCAAAGAACGGATGTTCGCTCCCACATCCGCCGATGCGTCAATTGAGAGCAGGTCCAGGTTCCCCACCGGCCGCGACAGCAGAACACCGTCCGACGCCAGGTACATCGATATGTGGGTCGCTTCTCCGCTGTGCATGCGCCCGACCCAGTGCTCGCGAGCTGGAGGCACCTGGACGGCGGAATCATACCCTTCCAGCGCAAAGCGCCAAACGCCCGAGCCGGCGGTCTTGGGCCGATCGGCACCTGGGGCCGACGACTTGTCAGGGTTTTGGGAGTCAGGCTTGGACGACATCTTTCCTCACGATGCGGGTCCGCGCGTGGTGTTCACCGCCGGGTTGCGGAACATGGAGCCTACAACCGCAACCTCGATCCAGCCATGCAAGTGAACCAGGCAACAATCGCAGATTGGCCCAAGCAACGATATTTTTCAACCTACCGAGGAGAACCCCCCAAATCGGTAAGCCTCGACTGCAGCGTGCGCGCCTGCACGCTGGAGGGGTAGTCAGCCAGAAACTGCTCAATCGCCTGGCGTTCCTCTGCGCTGCGTCCCGAAGCACGAAACGCCCTGATTCTTCCGTACTTCGCCTCCTGCGCCAACGCGCCCCCCCCAGACCCGAGGTAGCCGTCGAACATCCGCAGCGCTCCCGCATTGTCCCCCAGCGACAGCAGAACGTCCCCCAACGACACAGTCGCAGCCCTCGCCTCTGCGCTCCTCGGCCAGGCCCGCAG
The DNA here is from genome assembly GCA_016218915.1 of Deltaproteobacteria bacterium. Classification (GTDB taxonomy): domain Bacteria; phylum Myxococcota_A; class Polyangia; order Polyangiales; family Polyangiaceae; genus JACRCQ01. The sequence goes on along the minus strand of JACRCQ010000072.1, from coordinate 100,105 downwards.
AAGCTTCCGGTACGCCTCGGCCGATTCCCCGAGACGCCCCCCAGCTCGCAGAGCTCTCGCCTGCTGAAGCAGCTCGGCCGCTGTCGGAACCACCTCCGCCGGACCACCAGACGCGCTCGTTTCCGGAACCCCTTCCGAAGGCTGGGTTACCTGCTCCCGGAGCGTCACCGAGAGCTTGGAGCCCGGCTTGGCAGACACCGATTCCGTCTGCTTTCCCTCGGCCGAAACCAGATGATCCCCAGGAGCAACCTGCACGGACAAGGGAGCCGGCCCAAGGTCCAAGCTGTCGACAAATACCGCGTTCACCTGGGCTGGCGACGTAACCTCCAGCATCGCAGAATCGTCTGCCTTGCCAACGTCGGTCACTGCCAGCAGACGCAGATCTCCTGCCTTCTCCTGGTCGCGGATCACCCGCCTAGCTTCGCCCGCCTCGACCACTTCGTCGGCAGCGACCATGACCACCCGCGTCTGCACCGTCATCGAGACCTTGCCGTCCAGCACCCTGACCGTTGGGGGCTGGTTCTGCGCCGCCACTTCGACTGTGAACTTGGTGCCTACCGCGGTCACGGTTGTCGAAGGCATCGAGACGGCAAACGACCCACCCGGAGCTTGCGACTCGAAAGACACCGCAAGCTTGCCTCGAGCGAGCGACACCCGGCCGTGCGAAGAGTAGGCCTCTTCCACCCGCAGCTCGCCGCCGCGTGAAAGACACGCACGCGCACCGGGCGCCATGCGGAAGCACGCTGTCCCTTTGCCTGTTCGCAGCGTTGCGCCTTGTGCAAGCTCCTGCCCGGCTGATGCGTCCTTGCCATCGATGCCAGCCCCAGCCGAAGCAAGCGTGACCCGGGCCGCGACCTTGTCTTCGAGGCGCGCTTCTCTCGTCGTGGAGCTTCGTAGGAACAGCAACACGGAAGCTGCTACGGCCAGCACTCCGACGCCTACCGTCCAGATCATTGCGTGAGAAGCACGCGCTGGCCGCAGTGGCCGCACGTTGTCCTGCGGCGGGTGGGCGCGCACCTGCTGCAGGACCTTTTCCACCATCGCCGCGTCGACGTCCTTGCCCCCCTCGCTTATCGAACCCAGGCCACCCCAGGCAGCCGCTTCTGCTGCGCAGTCGGGACAAGCGGCTTCATGCTCGCGCATGTAAAGCACATCCGCGCCGGACAACTCCTCCCCAACCGCCTGCCGGTCGGCCAACTCGGCCCAGTGTTGGCAATCAGGATGCATCTCAGCAGGCCCCCACAGGAACTCGGACGCCGATCGCCTGGTCGCGCCGGATCATCTTCCGTACATATTCGCGTCCGCGCAACAGGCGATCCTTCACGGTGTTGGGCGAGGCAGAAGTCAGTCTGGAGATCTCGTCTATGGAGTAGTCGAGCCCATGCCGCAGCACCAGCACCGTGCGCAGCTCAGGCGGCAAGCGGGATAGATATGCGTCGATTTGGCGCGGAGCGTCGTCCGTGGCGCTCTCGTCCGGTGCCGCGGCCGCCACTGCCTCGAAGTCCGCATTGTCGACACGCATCGAGACGCTCGCACGCTTCTCCCTGAGCATCCGGGAGGTATGGCGGACGACGATCCGGTCGGCCCAGCGCTCGACGGGTGCGTCTCCCTTGTAGGTGCCGGCGCTGCGAAGTATCTCCACAAGGCACACCTGGGTTGCATCCTCGGCATCGGCGCCGTCGCGCAGAATGGAACCAGACACGCGCCGCACACGCCCCATCAACCGCTCCACAAGCGTCCGCTGAGCAACGGGATCCGCTGCGGCAACCATCGACATGAGTCGAACGTCCTCGGCAAACGGCGGCGGAGGGACCATCCCTTCTTCGCGTCTCCCTTTGTCGGTAGCTACGGCCTGCTGATCGGGGCGGAAATTGTTTCCCTTCACCATGCGTCGACCGCCAGACCTGCCTCGACGCGACCTCGGACAGCTCGCGGAGTGGTCACGTTCTCGTTGCCTGCGGACTCGATGACGTACTCGACCCGATGAAAGAATACATCTGCCCCTATCGACGTGAACAGCTGAGCCTGCTGCGAGGCGCGCCAGACCAGGCGCCCCCTCGGCGAGATGCCGACGCTCCAGTGCGACTGGTCCGGCTCAGGGACCAGGGTCGATGATGTGGTGACGACCACGGACCGATCGGTCTGATCGAGGATGGCAGCGAGCTCCAGGCCTGCCTGCAACGGGCCGGCCCACACGCCGTACCCGGCATTCAGCTCGAACGGGTGGCGGGCAAGACGCATCGACACCCGATCCGTGTCCACCTGGGATGCTGGCAGGAACGCGTAGGCAAAGCCCATGTGCCAGGAACGAGACGGAGAGTACCGGACGCTGAGCACCATCCCTTGCTGCCAGGGCACCTGCGACGAGTAGGTCGATCCGACGTAGCCCACGCCGAGCCACAGCGATGGGCGCTGGGCCGACGCAGAGGGCTTGGCCACGACGGGAGGTGGTACGGCAGGCGGCGTGGATCCGACCGGGGCAGCCGAGGCAGACGCGGACTGCGACGCTGCGGCGCCTTCCATGCCGATGCGTCGCCCATCCAGGAGCGCGGTCACGCTCGATCGGGAGATCACGGCGAGCTCCTCGATCGCTGCCGCCTCGGCTGCAGGTTGACGTCGCACGCGACGCACCAGGGAACGGGAGCCATCCGGCTCGACCAGGAACAGCAGATAGTCGCCCGTGGCATCGACCTCGAGCCAGAACGCCCCCACGGCCTGGTGACGCGCAGCCGCGGTTGCGGCCAGGTCGATTCGCGCGCGCATCTCTGACGGGATCTCAGCGATCGTTTCGACCTCCACTCGCACCGGCACATCCCCGAGCTGGGCCCGGATGGCCGCGATCAAGGGTTCGGTCGGCACCGGCGTCTGCGCAGGCGACAGGATCACGATCGCACGCTTGGCGCTGACCGGGGTCTGACCCGTCGCTGGGCCGACCAAGGCGAACAGCGCGATCGCGAGCCAGGCAAACGCGGCTGCACGACGAGCGGTCTGCAAATGGAACCGCGTCAAGTATCAATCCCCGCAGCCGAGCACCTTGGAAGGATTCAGGCCAGGGCTGGACCCGACAGGAACCGATTGTTGCTCCGTCCAGCCAGTGGGAAGCGGGACCGTCCCACAGTGACTCTGGTTGAATGGGGCGCCGGCCGCGTAGTCAGCGCCGCTGCCCGGATGCACCGAGACGCCCGAGCAGACGCTGGACACGCACTTGACCTGGACATAGGGGGGAATGCATCCCACGCAGACGTCATTGGGAGCTTGTGCGAGAAGCTCTGCGACCTTCGTCTTGTCCTTGGCTGCCACGATCAATCCCTTGCCCTTGCATCCGTCGAACACCACGCAGCAGTCGGCTTCCGTTGCGCACGGCAGGTTGTCCGTCGCGTAGGCGAGCGCCTGGGCGCGGGTATCGCCAGGGGTCGCGGGTTCGGCGCTGTCGCTGCTGCTGCACCCGACTACGATTGCACCGAGCAAGAGCAGGGAACCGGTTCGCATCGCAAAGCCCTCCTGGGGTCGGCATTGTAGCAGGGTGCGGGCTCACAGGACGGTCGCGTGCGCGTTGGTCTGCTGAGGGTCCTGCGCTACCATGCCTCGGTCACCCAGTCCGGGAGGAATCATGAACAGGGGTCTTCGGAATTCGGCGCGCTGCGTCGGCGCAGTGGCTGTCGCGAGCTGGTTCGGGTGGGTCAGCGCTTGCGGAGGCGCAGAGGAGAGCTCGTTTCCGAACGCATCGGCGGGGTCTGCCGGCTCGGCCGGTCTAGGGGGTGCTGACGGCGGCGACCCGGACGTCGCCCAGGGCGGCGGTGGCTCCGCAGGCGCAACCGCAGGAGGAAGCGGCGGCCAGGGGGGCTCGGGAGGACAGGGCGGCAGTGCGGGGCAAGGCGGCAGTGCGGGGCAAGGCGGCGCTTCGGGCCAAGGTGGCAGCGCGGGGCAAGGCGGCGTGGCAGGGCAAGCCGGCAGCGCCGGCGCAGGTGGATCGCCGGGGCTCGTACCCGCAATCGGCACCGAGTTCTGGGCTGTGGACCTTCCCAACGAGCGCCCCAACCCGACCACATCCACGCCTGCGTCGCAGATGCCCTGGGGCGTGCTCGTCATGAACCCGGGCGCGCAGCCAGCAGCGATCAAGATCGAGCAGAACAACGCGCCCGTCGGACAGGCTCCCAACCTCGTGACCACGACCACTGTCACGGTGGCCGCGCACGGCGCCGAGAAGGTCTCCTTGCCCACGCGGGAGGTGACCGGCTGGACCCCGGCGACGCAGGACCCGCCCGGTCCGCCGATGACGTTCCTGTCTTCGAATGCGTTCCGAATCACGTCAGACCAGCCGGTGAGCGTGGTCCAGCTCAACACGCTGGAGAACTACTTCTCGTCGGACGGTGCGTTGCTGCTACCAGCCGCGAGCCTTGGGGGGCTCTATACGATCCTCGGCTTTCCGACCTCCAATCCGGTGGCGATCGGTCCCCCCATGGCGAGCATCCCGGATCACGCCTCGATCACGATCGTGGGCACGGCTGCAGGCACGAGTGTGAAGGTCACGGCAGGAGCGCCGATCGTCGGGAACGGAGGGAGCATTGCCAACACACCGAAGGGTGGCGTCATCAACGCGACGCTCGGAGCGTTCGACGTGCTCAACCTCGCATCCGATGGTCTACCCGGGGATCTGACCGGGACGATCGTGGAGGCGAACCATCCGGTGGCGGTGTTCACGAGCGCCGAGCGCGGAGCCCTTCCTGCGGGCCTCACGCCGCCGACGCCGCCGGGGTTCTCCGATACCTGCTGTACCGAGCACGTGGAGGAGCAGGTCCGCAAGGAGTCGATCTCCGGAACGTCGTTCGTGATCGCGCACAGCGCGTGGCGTTCCGACGGTGGATTCCACGAGCCGGACATGCTGCGGTTCATGGCGCTTTCGTCGGCCGCGCAGATCACCACGAACCTCCCGGCGCCTCTCGACAGCTTCACGCTTCAGCCCGGAGAGGTGCGAGACACCTGGACCATCGGCGATGCAGTCGTCTCTTCGACCGCACCGATCGCGCTCGGACAGCTGTTTGCGAGCAAGGGCTACACGACCAAGGGGCTGGGCGATCCGTCCTTCACGCTCCTGCCGCCGGTCTCTGATCATCGGAAGGACTACGTGTTCTTCGTGCCTGACGGATGGACGGAGAACCACATCTCGATCAGCTCGCCATCGGGCAACGGGATCCAGCTCGATGGAGCGGGATTGCCGTCGACGTGCGACAAGTCGGACGCCGGTACGATCGGGACGGTGGCGTACGAGGCGATTCGCTGCCCGTTGAGCGCAGGCAAGCACACGCTGCTGGGTGCGATGCCGATGGCGGTGCTGGTGCACGGCTACGCGGTGGCAAGCGCGTGGTCGTACGCGGTCGCAGGGATGTGAGCGGCTCGGGGCCTTGCTGCCCTCGAGCCGTTCGTCGTGGCATACTGACGGAATGACCGCCCGCGCTCCCACAGGGCCTATCGCCTTCGCGCAGTATGTCGCTGCAGAGCGAGCCAGTGAGATCAAGCACCAGTGGGTCGACGGCGAGGTGTTCGACATGTCCGGGGGAACGCCTGAGCATGCGGCGTTGATCCTTTCGGTTGGCGCTTCGCTGCTGCAGCAACTGCGTGGCCGCCCTTGTCGCGCCTTCAGCTCGGATCTGCGGATACGTGCCGGGGATCTGGTGACCTACCCGGATGCGAGTGTGGTGTGCGGACCGATCGAGCGCGATCCTGAAGACGATTCCACGGTGGTGAACCCTACGGTCGTCGTGGAAGTCCTGAGCGACTCGACCGAGGCGTTCGATCGGGGAAGGAAGGCCGAGCACTACAGGAAGATGCCTTCGCTGCGCGAGTACGTGCTCGTCGATCAGCACGAGCCTCACATCGAGGTGTATCGCCGAAGCGACCAGGGATGGGTGCTGTCCGAGGCAGGCAAGGGGCAGAAGCTGCGCCTGGAGTCGATCGAGTGCACTCTCGAGGTCGACGCGATCTTCGAGGGCGTGTTGGAGCAGCCGGGCCTGCGCTAGCTGGACGGCGTCAGGAGCGCGTGGGGACAAAACAAGAACACCGAGGTCTGCGATGACGCCGATCCTCGGTGAAAGTCTGAGTGGGCCAGCAGGGACTCGAACCCTGAGCCTCCGGATTAAGAGTCCGCTGCTCTACCAATTGAGCTACTGGCCCGGGAAGTAAGTTTTCAAAGTGCGCCCGCCGATTCCGAAGCGCGCCCGGCCCGATTCGAACGGGCGACCTGCGGATTCGAAGTCCGACGCTCTATCCAGCTGAGCTACGGGCGCAGACCTCCGCGGTGTCGCTTGGACAACGCGGAAGCGCGTTCTAGCTTCCTGTTTCGCTTTCGTCAAGCGCGACTGCGACCGCTGCGTCGTCTTTTGTTGCCCGCCCCCCGATGCGGCCTATCCTTGCGCAGATCCTTTCATCTCGCTGCTCACCCATGCACGCCACCAGCGCCACATCTGCGACGCCCTCGCTGGGCGGCGCGCAGCCTGCCTCTTCGAGGATCGCAGCCTTGCGACGTCGTGCGCGCTGGCGACGCCGCCTCGCCGCAGCGACCCTCGCGCTGCCGGTGGCGCTCGTCTGGCTGCTCGATGTGTGGACCCGCCCGACGCGGATCGCGCACTTCCGCTCGCTCGAAGCCGGCACCTACCTGCTGTCGTCCATCGAGACGCTGATCCTGTGGGCGTCGCTCATCGTGCTGGCTTCCCGATCCCGCGGCTTGCTGCGCTGGCTCGCTGCCCTCGTCGCGATCCTGCTGTCGATCTTCCTGCTCGGCGGGCAGCGCTACTTCTTCGACCAATACGTCACCTATCTCAACGCGGATGCGGCAAGCTTCGGCGCCTCGGTCGGCCGAAGCGTGGTCAACCAGGTCGCGGCCGATGCGTCCAACTTCGCACGCTTCGTCGTTCCCCCTTCGCTCGTGATCGTCGCGTTGCTCGTGGCCGGTCGACGGCTGATCCGCCCCACGCGCACGCAGCGACGCATTGCGACGCTGGTTGCGCCGGTGGCGATCGTGGTGACGCTCTGGGCCCCCTGCTCGTTTCGCAAGGCGCAGGCATCCACGCCCGACGTGATCTTCATGCATGCCCTGGGTCGTGTGGTCGCAGCCAGGACCGGGCTGTCGTCGGAGCAATGGGTGAGCCCTTCGACGCGCAAGCCGGACTACCTGCCCGCGCTCGTGGCCAGCCCTTCGCGCCCGCGCAACGTGCTGCTCGTGCTGTCCGAGAGCGAGAGATTCGACTCGGTCTGCACGGCCTACGACCCTGAGTGCAAGCTCACGCCCCACAGCAATGCAGCTTCACCTGCGCGCACGCCCCTTCTCGCGCTTCGCTCGGTGAGCTCGACCACCGCGATCTCCGAGATCGTGCTCTGGTCCGGCACCAGCCCGGTGGACAGCGCCGAGGCGGTGCGCAGCAGCCCGATGCTCTGGGACTACGCCCACGCGGCAGGGTGGGAGACGTCGTACACGACGAGCCAGAACCTCGACTTCGCGGACGCGCGCACGTTCCTCAAGGAGCTGCCGCTCAAGCATCGCGCCGACGCGCTCGATCTCGATCCAGCATCGGATCTGGACATCGGCGCTCCTGACGAGATGGCCACCAGCGAGGGGCTCAAGCACATCGCGGATCTCCGGGAGCCGTTCTTCGCGGTCGTGCACTACTCGAACACGCACTTCCCCTACAGGGTCGATCTGAAGCACGCGCCATTCCAGCCGTGCGACGACACCAAGGATCCGGATCGCACCAGCGAGTTCGTCAACTACTACCGCAACTCGATCTACCTGAGCGACATGGCGACCGCGGACTTGATCAAAGGCGTGCGTGCCCTGCCTGCGGGACCGCGCACCGTGATCCTGTTCACCTCCGATCACGCCGAGGCGTTCCGCGAGCACGGCCAGCTCGGGCACACCAACTCCGTGCTCGATGAGGAGATCCACGTGCCGGGTTGGGTCGACGCTCCACCCGGAACGTTGACGAACGCGGAGCGTGCAGCGCTCGAGCAGGCATCCAGGGCCTACACGACACACCTGGACTTCGCTCCCACCATGCTCGATCTGATGGGATTGTGGGATGCGCCGGAGACGGGGCGTCACCGGGCGCGGATGCTCGGACAAAGCATGCTGCGCCCGATGCAGGAGCGTGCCGTGCCGCTGACCAATTGTGCGGCGGTCTGGGGCTGCCCGTTCAGGAACTGGGGCATGCTGCGCGGCAGGATGAAGCTCGAGGCAAGGCAGTGGGACCTGTCCTGGCATTGCTACGACGTGCAAGCAGACCCGCACGAGTGGAAGGATCTGGGACCTGATGCGTGCGGCGATCTGCCAGCATCCGCGATGAAGCTGTTCGGCAAGCTCCCGCGGGACTGAGCGACCCGGCCGACCGGTCGGATCGGACATTGCTGTCGCGGTGTTGACGTACTCTCCGGTCGTTCTTAACGTCGACTCACATGCCACCGAGCCCGAAATGGCCGTTCGCCCTTGCGCTCCTTGCCGTCTCGGGCCCCGCGTGGACCGCTGCGCCCGCCTCAGCGCAGACGACGCCGCGCTCCGCAGCCGCGGCCTCGGCCCCGATCGACCTGCACCGCGGCGTGGCAGTGGTCGCCGTGGGAAAGCACTCGGTGGATGCCACCTGGGCGCTGGCCAGCCGGGTCTACGCTGATCCGCTGCTCCGCCCGGCACGGCTCGACGATGCGACGGCGCGTGTGTTGGCAGGAGAGGCGCCCTCGCAGCATGCAGATGCGCGATTGGTGGAGCTTGCGAACGCGCGCAGCGCGATGAAGCTCGACGATCCGATCGCTGCACGGCTCGCCTCCTCGATCTCCGCGGACCTCGAAGGCGCGAGCCTGCTCTTCGTCTTTGCGGCTGACCCGTCCCATCCGCGAGCTCGACTGTTTGCATCCTCGACCCGATCCTTCGTCACCCCGGACCTCTGGATGCGACCTGACGCCAGCGACGCTGCCAGCTGGGATTCTTCCGTGGCCTGGCTGCACGCCCATGCGGTCGCGTCGCGAACCACGGTGCCTTCCCCTGCCCCGTCCCCAGCCAAGAGCGTGCTGACCTCAGGCTGGTTCTGGGGCGCGATCGGCGCTGCTGCGGGCGCGGCAGTCCTGGCGTTCACAATCCGCCGTGACGACACGTCCGACACGATCCATCTTCAAGGAAGAGTCGGACCATGAACGGTCGCATCTCCAAGCGAAAGCTCTTCTGGTTCACACGAGCCATCGCGTTGTCGCTGCTGGCCGCGCTCGTGCTGGTCCTGTCTCTGGCTCGTTCGACGCGCGCCGATGAGCCGAAGCTGCTGGCGCCGCGCGACATGCCCGATGTGAGCATGCCGGCAGAGGCGATCGTGATCCCTTCGCCGCCCTCGACGTTCAAGAGTCGCGACGAGGGGTGGATTCGCTTTTCCTATCCGTCTTCCCAGGAAGGTCGCATCAGCTACCTGCTCGAAGCGGCCAACGACGTACGCGCAGAGCTTGCCGCGGAGCTGGGACGCCCCGTGCTCGATCAGGTCGACGTTCGCATCGCGCGTACGTTCGAGGAGATGGCGGCGCTTGCGCCGGTGGGCATGCCGCCGCCCGACTATGCGGAGGGCGTCACCTATGCCCGCTTGCGCTTGGTGATCATCTCGCTGGTCGCCCCCAACTCCTCGGAGCCACCGAACCTCACCGAGGTGCTCAAGCACGAGCTGGCGCACCAGGCGCTGCACGACGCGGTGGGCGGGCACGCTGTGCCTCGATGGTTCAACGAAGGCTACGCAGTCCACGCATCCGGTGAGAGCTCGCTCGTGAGGACCAAGACGTTGTGGACCGCGACGCTGGCCAAGCGTCTGCTGCCGATGAGCGACCTCGATCGAAGCTTCCCCGCACACAGCGACCTGGCGTCCATCGCCTACGCCCAATCCGCGGACTTCGTCCGCTACCTGCTTCGAAGGCAGGACCGGGCCCGCTTCAACATGTTCATCGAACGTCTCGAGCGCGGTGAGCCCTTTGATCGCGCCATCACCGATGCCTACTCGTCGGACTTGCGGCGGCTCGAGTTCCAGTGGCGCGAGGAGCTGAACAAGCGGTTCAGCTGGGCTCCGGTGATCCTCGGCGGAGGCCTGCTCTGGATCGGCGCGATCGTGCTGGTCGGGCTGGCGTTTCTCAAGCGACGCAGGGACACGCGCAAGACGCTGGCGCGTTGGGCGCGCGAGGAGGCGGAGGAGGATCGCAGGGCCAAGGAGGCGCGCGAGCGTCCCCCGGTCCACGTCATCATCAGCCATCGCGATCAGGCCCTGTCGTTCCCGGCCCCGCCGGTGCGCGCCGCCAACGGTGAGCCTGTGCCCAAGGTCGAGCACGACGGCCGCTGGCATACCGTCCACTGACCCTGCAGGACAAAATGGGAGCCGGCCCCACGGGCGGGGCATCGGCTCGAGTCTTGTTGGTGTGCCGCCAGACGGCGTAGGTCAGTTCGGCAGGGATGCTGGCCTGAGATCGACGGTGCGAGAGGTTCCGTTCTCGCTGGGAGGTCGATCGATCAGCACGTTGTCTTGTTCGACGACGATGGCGTAGTCGGCGGTGACGGTGACGGCCTGAGGGCGAGTGCAAACGCGGCTCGCCCGGATTGTGTCTGCCAGAATGCGCATACGGTCCTCAGTATATGCTCTTGGCCCGCAGAAAGGGGCCATTACCTAGGCAATACTACCTAGACCAATAGCGCATTGTTTCACGGTTGTCACGAATAAAGAGCGGGGCTGGTTCCGTCAACGCGCTGCGCTGCCTCACCCCAGCTCGTCCGCGATCGCCAACGCCTCGTCGAGCTGCGTGCGCTTGCGGCGCAACGCTTCGAGGTTGGTACGGGTCTCGGCCACGACCTCGGCTGGAGCCTTGTCCACGAAGCTGGGTGACGAGAGCTTCTTGTCGGTCACCACGATGTCTTTTTCGACCTTCTTGATCTCACGCTGGACGCGCTCCTTCTCGCGCGCGCCCTCGACGAGGCCTGACAGGCCGACCAGCACTTCGACCGGACCTGCGACGCTCATCACGCTGCCGCGGGGGCGGGGCGATCCTGCTGGTTCGATCTGCGGGTCGCCCTGGGTCTTGACCAGGGTGCGAATGCTGACCATCTCGCGCGCGAGCAGCTCTCGCACCGATGGATCGGCTGCCCGCAGCAGGAGGGGGATCTCGGCGCCCGGGTGCACCTCGTGCTCTGCCCGGATCGTGCGTGCTGCCACGATCACGTTCTGCACGATCTGCATGTCCGCTTCGGCCGCCGCATCCAGCCTGCCGTCGATCGCGGTCGGGTAGCGCGCCAGCGAGACCGTATCCGGCATACCAACTGCGCGTGGGACCCGATGCCAGAGCTCCTCGGAGATGAACGGAATGAAGGGGTGCAATGCCCTCACCGCGACCTGGATCGCGTGCGCGAGCACCGCGCGGGTCTCGTTCTTGAGCTCTTCGCTTCCAGCGAGGAACACGGGCTTGGTCAGCTCCAGGTACCAGGAGCACAGCTCGTCCCAGAAGAAGTGGTAGAGCGCGCCCGAGGCGTCATCGAGGCGGAACTCGTCGATGCCCTTGGTGGAGGCTTCGACGGCGCTGATCAGCCGAGACAGGATCCAGCGGTTCGCGAGCGCGGTAGCGGGCGGCGGCGCCTCGGTCACGGCCACGGCTTCGATGTACGTCATCGAGTAGCGCACCGCGTTCCAGATCTTGTTGCAGAAGTTGCGGTACCCTTCGATGCGCTTGGGAGCGAGCGCGATTCGCTTGGCCTGAGGCGAATACGAGCAGAGCGTGAATCGGACCGCGTCCGCGCCGAACGCAGGAAACCCGGTACCCAGCTGCGAAGCGGAGGGATAGGCCTTCTTGAAGCGGGTCAGCGCATCGCCCGGGGGCGCACCGGGCAAAGCCTTGGCGACCACTTGATCGAACGACGCTCCGTAGATCAGGTCGAGCGGGTCGATCACGTTGCCTTTGACCTTGCTCATCTTGTCGCCGTTCTCGTCGACCACGAGACCGTGCAAGAGCACGCGGCGGAACGGCACTTCTCCCATGAAGTGCAGGCCCATCATCATCATGCGTGCGACCCAGAAGAACAGGATGTCGTATCCGGTCTCCATGTCCGACGCCGGGTAGAACTTCTTGAGGAAGTCGGTCTGATCCGGCCAGCCGAGGGTGGAGAACGGCCAAAGCGCGCTCGAGAACCACGTGTCGAGCACGTCGTCGTCCTGGCGCATCTTGTCCGACCCGCACTTGGAGCATTTGTCGACCGTGTCGTCGCGCGACACGGTCACCTCGCCGCACGCGCCGCAGTACCACGCCGGGATTTGGTGCCCCCACCACAGCTGCCGCGAGATGCACCAATCCTGGATGTTCTCCAGGAAGTGATCGTAGGTCTTCTTCCACTCGGCCGGGATGATCACCGTGCGTCCATCGTTGACCGCCTGCAGCGCAGGCTCGGCCAGCGGCTTCATCTGCACGAACCACTGGGTGGAGATCATCGGCTCGACCACGGTCTCGCATCGCTGGCAACGCGGAAGGGAGAGCGCGTGCTTCTGGGTGCCGCGGGTGAGCCCCAGCGCTTCTAGCTCCTTCTTGACCGCCTTGCGCGACTCCTTGACCGTCATGCCCGCGAACTTGCCTGCATTCGCGTTGAGCTTGCCGTCGAGCTCCAGGATGTTGATCTCCTCGAGCTTGTGGCGCTTGCCGGTCGCGAAGTCGTTGAAGTCGTGAGCCGGGGTGACCTTCACAGCGCCGGTGCCGAACTTCGGGTCCACGAGGATCGAGTCGGTGATGATCGGGATCTCGCGATCGAGGATCGGATGGCGCAGCCGCTTGCCGTGCAGGTGCTTGTAGCGGGGATCGTCGGGGTGCACCGCGACAGCGGTGTCTCCAAGCATGGTCTCGGGACGCGTGGTGGCGACCACGATCTCGCCGCCGCCGTCTGCTTGCGAGATCGGGTAGGCGAACTGGAACATCTCGCCCTGCGCGCCCTCTTCGTTCTCCACTTCGAGATCGCTCAAGGCCGTGCGGCAATCCGAGCACCAGTTGATCAGACGCGTAGCTCGGTAGATCAGGCCTTCGTCGTGCAGCCGGACGAACGCCTCGCGCACTGCGCGCGTCATGTCCGGATCCATGGTGAACTTCAGGCGCGGCCAATCGGCCGACGCGCCCAGCACGCGCTGCTGATCGTTGATGCGTCCGCCGCTCTTGGCCTTCCACTGCCAGATCCGCTCGAGGAACGCTGGCCGGCCCAGGTCATGGCGCGACTTTCCCTCGGCGCGCAGGATTCGCTCGACCACGGTCTGCGTCGCGATGCCCGCGTGGTCGATGCCGGGCTGGTAGAGCGTGTTGAAGCCCTGCATGCGCTTGTGACGCAAGAGCACGTCCTCGATCGTGGTCATCAGCGCGTGGCCCATGTGAAGCGCCCCGGTGACGTTGGGGGGCGGCATGGGGATCACGTAGACAGGGCGCTTGTCATCCGGGGAGGGGTCAGCACGGAACGCGTTGTTTTCGATCCAGAAGGCGTACCAGCGGGGCTCGACATCCTTGGGATCGTAGGCTTTGGGCATTTCAGTGGACATGGCGCGCGTTATCTAACAGCGACGGGCCCGATGAGCCAGTCGCATGCGCGCAAACCTGCGATCATGCGTGGATCGCATGCGCAGAAATGCCCACCATGCAGAGCGCGACTCAGTCCGCTGTCAGCCTGCGCAGCTCTTCCTTGATCATGGTCTCGGCGAGGATGGGGACCACCTCCCACACCACCCGCTCGACGACGTCGTGGGACAGCGCGAGCACGCCTTCGACCTGCTCCTTGGTCAGGCCGAGCGCGGCGAGCTTCTTTCCCATGTCGCCTTCGACAATCGCGACAGCTGCTGCTGCGACCGGAGCTGCAGGTGCGGCTTGTGCGACGGGCGCGGCAGGCGCTGCAGCTGGCGCAGCCGGAGCAGCGGGAGCAGCGGGTCGGGCTGGCTGGACGGCAGGTTGCTGAGGGAGCGTGGCCGATGCGGGCCTGGGCTGAGGACGGGGCTGCTGAGCCGGAGCCGGCGCAGGAGAGGGTCCGGCAGCTGGAGCGCCCGTGGGCGGATACTGGATGGTCTGCCGAAGATTGGCCGGGACTGCGGGGCGCGCACCGGCAGATGCGGGAGCAGCAGGGGCGACCGGACGAACCGGCGCGGGCTGCGTGGCCATGCCTGGTCGAGGCTGTGCTGCAGCAGGAGCAGCCGGACGAGCAGCAGCCGGAGCAACGGCAGGCGGCTTGGGAGACACCTGGGCAGCGGGTGCATTGAGCACGCCGCGAACCTTGTCGATCAGCTGCTGCGTGTCGAACGGCTTGTCGATGTGATCATCGACGCGTGCCGCCTGCCCTTTGGCCGGGTCATAGGGGTGAAGCTTGGAAGACAACACCACCACCGGCACGTTGGGCATGTCACGCTTGAGCGCCTGGCACAGGTCGTAGCCGCTCTTGCCCTCCATGGTCGCATCGGCCAGCACCACGGCTGGTCGTTCCGAGCGAGCAAGAGCCAGAGCGCTGTCGGCGCTGTCGGCGGTCACGACGCGATAGTCCTCTCCCGAGAACGTCATCTCGAGGACCTTGCGCATGGTGACGCTGTCATCGACCGCGAGCAGGGTAACGGGCACGGGGATGCCTCCTCTTCAGAACCGAGCAGTCGAACGGACTGCCGAACCCCGGATGATCGAGGTTCGGACAGCAGAATGTCAACAAAGCTGCCGACACCCAACCGAGACGGGTTGCGGGGCCGACTGGCGACGGCGATGCTATCGCCACAATACGCATGGCAGCAACGTCGAAAAACGGACGATCGTCCCCGGGACCCGGGTCAGGGGCTGTGCGGCTCGACGCCAGGGTGCGTCAGATGGCGGGCGAAATGCCCTGGTCCCGGGTCAGACGCATGATCGAGTCGGGAAAAGTGAGGGTCGATCACCAGACCCAGACCGACCCGGGACACCTGGTCCTGCCGGACCAGCACCTGGAGATCGTGCCCAACGCACCGCGACCCGCCACGCGGTCCAGGCTTTCGGGCGAAGCCATCGCCTTCGTGGACGACCACGTGGTGGTGGTGCGCAAGCCTCCCGGCATCAGCGCGGTCCCCTTTGAGCAGGGGGAGCGTGGAACACTTCATGAACTGGTCCGTGCCTGGCTCAACCGCTCAGCCGCCTCCCGCAACGACCGCGCCACAGGCGACCTCGGGATCGTCCATCGCATCGACAAGGACACCAGCGGGCTTCTCGTGTTTACGCGCACCCTGCTCGCCAAGCGGCATCTGACCCAGCAGTTCAGGTTCCACACGGTCGAGAGAGTCTACTTCGCCATCGCCCAGGGGCGGGTGGACCGGACCACGTTCCGTTCACGGATCGTGCAGGACCGGGGCGACGGACTGCGCGGCTCCACGCGCGACCCCCGGGCCGGACAGGAAGCGACCACGCACGTAGAGCCGATCGAGCGATTCGACAATGCGACCCTGCTGCGTTGCCGCCTCGAGACCGGGCGTACGCATCAGATCCGCATCCACCTGAGCGAAGCGGGCCATCCATTGCTCGGCGAGCCGGTCTACACGCGCAGCTTTGCCGGCCCGCTGCTCAGAGCGCCGCGCCTGATGCTCCACGCTGCCGTGCTCGGGTTCGAGCACCCGATCGGCCACAGAATCGTCCGCTTCGAGGACCCGTTGCCTGAGGACATGCTCAAGGTTCTCCAAGCGCTGCGCAAGGAATCCGCCAGGTGACCTACTCGGTCAAAGAGTGCTTCGTGTCGCTGCAGGGCGAAGGCATCCGCACCGGACGCGTCGCCGTTTTCTGCCGCATGGCTGGCTGCAACCTGTGGAGCGGCAAGGAGCAGGATCGCTCCACGGCAACCTGCAGCTTCTGCGACACGGACTTCAACGGGATCGACAGTGCTGGAGGCGGACGATTCGCCTCTGCAACGGCGCTGTCCGAGCACATCCAGGCCACCTGGAACGGGCGCGTCCAGGATCCGCGGGGAAAACCCTACGTCGTGTTCACAGGCGGCGAGCCTCTGCTGCAGCTCGATCCCGCCCTGGTCGACGCGTGCCACGAGCGCGGGTTCGAGGTTGCGATTGAAACGAACGGCACGCTGCCGTCGGTCGACGGCGTGGACTGGATCTGCGTGAGCCCCAAGTCGATCGATCGAATGGTCTTGCGCAGCGGCCACGAGCTCAAGCTGGTCTACCCACAAGAAGGACTGGATCCAGCTCTGTTCGAGCAGATGCAGTTCGAGCACTTCCTGCTGCAACCGATGGATGGCGCTTCGCGCAAGGAAAACACGCGGGCGTGCATCGAGTTCTGCCTGGCTCATCCCAAGTGGCGGCTCTCCCTGCAGACGCACAAGTACATCGGTATTCCCTGAGGTCTGGGCTGTGGCGTGCTCGACTGGGGCATGCCGGTGGCACGCCGCCACGGGCCCATGTCGGTCATGCGGCTCTAGTGGTCAGCAGGAGGCGCGATCGGTCCCCGAACCTCGATGGAGATCGATCGAGCCTGGAGGTGCACCGCGCCGACCTTCCATGTCGCCCCTTCCCCTGCCATGGACACCCCCAGGACTGCCTCGTCGGACAGGCGTCGGACGTCGAGCGCCAGACGAATCGGACGATCATCGTCGGAGGTCAACTCTTGCTCCCCACTGTTGACCATGAGTCGCAGGGGGACGTCGAAGTCCGCTCGCAGCGAGTCCGGATCCGCTGCGATCACGGTCCCGGTCGCCAGCCGGGTCGACTCGATCCTTATGCTCCTCGATTCGCCTGGCAGCGGAGCAAGGCGCATCGCAAGGCGCTCCAGCGCGACCGTGAACCCGTTGCTGCGCAACACCAACTCAGCGTGCTCCACGCTCAAGGTCTGTACGGCACCGTCCGAAGGATCGTCGGACTTGGCTGACTTGAGCTGGACGGTCGCTGCAACGCCTTCACTGATCTCTTGAGCATCGATCTCGAAAGGTGTGCCCAGGGTCGTGTGCTGGGTCGCGGCGGCAGCATCGGATTCGGTCTGGTTCGAGGGAGTACGTGAGCGCCCTTGCCAGGGAGGAGTCACGTCCGGGCTGGAACTGCACGCAGCAAGGCACAGGACGAGGCCCGCAGCGACAATCAGCCCGTATCTGCGATGAATCATGCTCCTCAGGGGGGTGGAGGGACGGACCGCAGCGACTCCCGGATGCTAACCACCACAACGCATCGCGTCAAGGTTGAGCCTGCAGCCTGGAGCCTTCAGCCCTTGCTAGATGCCGCAGGCCGGACATGCCTGGCTCTGGCACGCGATCAGCGCGCTGAGCACGCCCGCACCCTCGCCGTACTGGTCCTTGCATGCCGTGATGCACTCCGAGGCGCCCTTGCATCCGTTGCGACACCAGGAAAGGTCCTGCGCGATCGAGTCTTGCAGCCACGCGTCGAGCGCGTCCGCGCACTTGCCCCGGCTGCATTCGATGCAGGATTGGTAGTCCGCGGGCACGCAGGTCTTGGAGCAATTGTCGACGATGCAAGCCAAGGAGCCGGAGGTGGAGAACTTGTCGTGGGCCGCGGAAGATTCCTTTTCAGCGTCGAGCAAGCACTTTTCGAAGTCCTGCCGGCTCGAAGCGCCAGCGCACTTCTCAAAGACCGACTTGTACGAGAGGCATTCACCGCCGGTTGACGAGGAGCAGCTGGTGATCACGGCCTGGCAAGAGCCCCAGACGCAGTCGGCGCACGAGGCGTAGAACGGAGTCTCGCCTGCCTCGTTGTCAGCCCCTGCCTCGACATCAGCTTTGACGCCGGGCTCGGGGTCGGACCCGCACGCGCTGGAGCCGGCAGACCCGAGGCATTTGTGCAGTGCCGTGGCGGCCAAGGAAGAGGGCTGGCCAGCGGCGCATTCGTCGAGACAGCCGGTAAGCCCGTGGACAGGATGGCAGTCGAGCACGCAGCCATACCAGTGGGCGCAGTCAGGATCGCTCGAACAATCCAGAGCCGTCCATCCGCACGCGTCGATCGCGTCCGAGCACAGGGTGCCAACCGTACCCTGGGTGGTGCCTGGGGTCTGGCCGCTGTCCGGGTTGCCAGCCTCTTCGGTCGCGCCCAGGCCTGCGCACGAAACGCCTGCCAGGATGCACGCCACAGCGAAGAATCCCACGGTCCAAGTTGGGCGCATGGCCACTCCCTTTGCAAACCTGACGCAAGTCTAGCAGGTCTTGGTACACTCGACGACATGGCGAGCCGACTGGGTAGTTTCGCGTGGATGCTTCTCGTGCTGCCGACGGCGAGCCTGGGGTGCAGCTCGGACTCGGACGCTCCACGTGGCCAGGTCGTGCTGTACATCGACACGGACGCGCCGATCGCATCGCAGACGTTGACGGAGGACTTCAAGCGCGACGCATCGGTGGACACGCTGCGCATCGACATTCTCGACGGCGAGTATCGCCCGATCCAGGGAATGACGCGGATCATCCCGGCATCGGACGTGTTGAACTGGCCGTTGTCGTTCGGGCTCGAGCCGGCTGCCGACAGCAAGCTCGCACGCATGAGGCTGCGCGCGTTCCGGGCGCGGAACGCAGAAGCCCGCACGGACCCGGATACCAAAGCGCAGATCTACGAGCCGGTGGCGGGCTACACGATCGATCGTGTGGTGGAGGTACCGCTGCCAGACAAGGGTGCGTTCGCCCTTCGCGTGGTCTTGCACTCCAAGTGCCGCGGCAAACGCCCTGACCTCGTGCGTCGAACGACCTGCGTGGACGATCCTGCGCCCGATCGGCTCGGAACGTATCGCCAAGGGATCGAGGTGCTGCCGACGGCGGCGGCCAAGGATCCGAATGCGGCTCCAGCCAGACCGGTGGAATGGTGGCCTGCGGCATCGACGAGCTGCGACGGGCAGCCGTTCGACCCGGATCGCATGTGCGTTTCCGGGGGCTTCTTCATGCTGGGGAACTTGCGCGTGGTGGGGTTTGGCGCCCTGCGGCGCTCGGACGCTGTGCCGGCGCACCCGGTCGTGATCCGCCCCTTCCTGATCGACCGCAAGGAGATGACCGTCGGCCGGTGGCTTGCCGCGGTGGATCCCAATCCTGCGAACTTGCCGGTCACGACGGACCAGGGGTGTACTGCAGCCTCGGCGAGCCCCAACCGGCTCGATCTTCCGTTGAATTGCGTGACATGGAACCAGGCGCAAGAAGCGTGCATCGCGCTTGGAGGACGTCTGCCGACCGAGGCCGAGTGGGAGTACGTGGCGACAGGCCGAGGGCGCGGCTATCTGTTTCCGTGGAGCGACGATCCGCCGGACTGCAAGTCGGCAAGCCTGGGGCACAAGCCGTCATCAGCCGGCTTCGAGCAGTGCGACGCGCTGAGCGAGCCCGAGCCCGCTGCATCGTACGCTCGGTTGAACGGTGGGCGGGACGAGACTGCGGACGATCCGGCGCAAGGCACGGCGGTTGATCTTGCGGGCTCGCTTTCGGAATGGATGTTCGACAGCTTCCGTCCCTACGATGCGGACAAGGAGTGTTGGGAGCGCGATGCGCTGCTCGTGCACCCGGTCTGCTACAAGGATGCTGCCCTGGTGCCCGAGCATTCGGTGCGTGGCGGCAACTGGGCGAGCCAGCTCGAAGTGGCCTACGCATCCCTGCGCAACAACCAGGGCGATGCCGGGTACTTCACGGTCGGATTCCGCTGCGTGTATCCGCTTGCCCAGCAAGTTGATCCCCTGCTGGGCGACGACACGTCGAACATCGCCCAGTACAAGGTCTACCTCGACAGCCGGAAGAAATAGCCTTGAAGCGACGCATGGTGATCCGGAGTTCGATGTGCGCGGCAGCGATAGCAGCCGCTGCGGCTCTGCCCTCTGCGTGCAGCGAAAGCGAGGCTCCGCCGCGGGCTCAATGGGTGATCGAGGTGCAGACCGACGCACCGATCCCGCTGGTGGGCGATCGGGTCTTGATCGAGCTGCTCGACTCGACCCGGGTGCTGGCGCGCCGCGATGCGACCGCTGCGCGCGCGCAGGACTGGAAGCCGCTGTCGTTCGGGGTCGAGGCGACCTCGCGCGAGATCTACCTGCGAACCCGTCTGTATCGCGCAGATCACATTGATCCCAAGACCGGCCAGCCGGATCCAGCCACCGGCATCGACAACCTCGTCAAGCTCCCTCCCCTCGGCGATGGGATCACCAACGTCTTCGTGGCATTGCGTCTCGCCTGCCTCGGACACCCTGCCACGTTCGACAGCGATGCGGGCTCCACGCTCAGCACGTGCGTGGACGGGTCGCCCAACGTGCCGCCGCCGCAAGCGCAGACGAGCTCGTACGGGTTGGAGGTCAACTCGAGCCAGCTGCTCGGCGTAGTCAAGACGCAGTGCCAGACCCCTGCGGATCCATCGATGGTGTGCGTGCCAGGAGGCGTGTTCTTCCTGGGCAGCGGGCTGGCGCCAGCACCGCATTCGGACGTGCAGGCCGCGCCCGTGCCCGAGCGTCTCGTGGGGATCCACTCGATGCTGATGGACCGCTACGAGGTGACGCTCGGAGAGTTCGCCGCGTTCGTCGACACCTTCGTGGATCCGGATACAAGCCTGAAGCTCCCAATCTGCGACAAGCAGATACGATGCACGGACCCTGGGCTGACCTTGCAGAAGTACTGCACGTTCCCGCCCGGTGGATCACCGAACATCACGGACCCAACGCTGCCGATCAACTGCGTGGCCTGGTCTCGGGCAGCGCAGTACTGCAGGTTCAAAGGCAAGCGATTGCCGACCGAAGCCGAGTGGGAGTATGCGGCGCGCAACGGCTCGCTCGACACGCGTTTTCCCTGGGGAGACGACACGCCGACGTGCGAGCTGGCGGTGCTCGCGCGCAACTTCGCGGACACGCAAGGACTCGGCGCGGACACCGCGGAGTGCACGGGCACGGTTCCACCAGGGCCTGCGCCGATCAGCCCTGCGCTCTTTGCCGAGATCAAGGATCAGACGCTGTCGTGGGGCACAGGCACCGACGATCGAATCTACGATCTGGCCGGCAACGTGTCGGAGTGGACCCTCGACATGTTCGACAAGTACGGCACCGGCTCGACGTGCTGGAACGACTCGACGTCCGTGATCCTGATCCCGGCCCACTGCAAACCGGTCACGCTCAAGGAAGATCGCACCGTGCGCGGCGGCTCCTGGCGTGAGCCGCTGCAGGCAGCCTGGAGCGCGAACCGCGCGCACCAGCGTCCGGTGCCCGTGCTCGCTTCGCCGGACATCGGCTTCCGCTGCGCGTGCACGCTCGATCCTAGCTCAGGTGCATGTGTGCAGCAGAACGAGCCTTGATCGCTTCGAGCCCGATCGAGCCGTCGGCGCGACGATGCAGCCGCAGGCTTCCCCCTTCCGGGATCTGCTCGCGCAGGATGATCTCGGCGATCGGCGCTTCCACCAGCCGGGCGATCGTGCGCTTCATCGGCCTTGCGCCGAACGCTGGATCGAAGCCACCCAGGTCGAGCAGCGCTTCGATCGCTTCGCCGTCGAATACCAGGCGCACCTTCCTGGCTGACTCGAGCTGCTTGCTGAGCGCTGCCAGGAGCCTCGACGCCACTTCACGCACGTGCTCCCGGGACAGAGGCGCGAACGGGATCACTTCGTCGATCCGGTTATAGAGCTCGGGCGGGAGCGCGCCTCGCGCCGCACCCACCACCACGGTTTCGATCTCGCGATCGCTCGCCGAGGTCTTGCGCGAGAAGCCGATGCTGCGCGCGCGTGAAGCCTCGGCCGCCTCGCCTGAGCCCAGATTCGAAGTCATCACGATCACCGTGTTGGTCATGTCGACCGTGCGACCGCGACCATCGGTCATGCGCCCCTCGTCGAGCACCTGCAGGAACGCCTCGAGCACGTCGCGATTCGCCTTCTCGATCTCGTCGAGCAGCACGACCTGGTAGGGACGCCTGCGGATCGCCTCGGTGAGCTGCCCGCCATGCTCGTGCCCGACGTAGCCGGGAGGTGCGCCGATCAGCCTTGCGAGCGAATGCGGCTCTGCGAACTCCGACAGATCCAGCCGCGTCATCGCGTCGGCAGAATGGAACAGCGCCTCTGCGATCGCCTTGGCGGTCTCGGTCTTGCCCACGCCTGTGGGGCCGAGCAGAAGGAACGAGCCGATGGGACGCCGTCCGCGCAGACCCGCGGCGTTGCGGCGCAGGATCAGCGCGATGCGCTGCAGCGCCTCGTCGTGGCCCACCACGCGCTGTCCCAGGAGCTTTTCGAGCGACAGCATGCGATCCCGATCGGTCTCCAGCAGACGCTCGACCGGCATGTCGGCCATCTCCGCCACGACCTCGGCCACAGCCTCGGCTCCGAGCGTGGTGCGAGCGCGCCTGCGCGATCTCGCACATGCCAGGTCCAGCACCGAGAGAGCCTTGTCAGGCAGGGCGCGTCCAGGCAGATACCGGACCGACCAGCTCACGGCCGACGAGATCGCATCACGCGAGATGCTCACGCTGTGGTGGCTCTCCAGGGAAGGGCTCGCGGCCTGCAGCATCTCGATCGCGTGGTCTTGCGTCGGCTCGTCGATCTCGATCGGCGAAAAGCACGTCGCAAGGGATGGATCCGACTCGATGACCCGCTTGTACTCGTCCGCGGTGGCTGTCGCGATCATGGGCAGATCGCCTGTGCCGAGCGCTGCCCGCACGTCGCCGCCCAGCTCCATCGCCGCATCGCCTGCCAGCAGCTGGTGCACGTCGTCGAGCAGCAGCACCACGCGACCCTTGCTTTCCCGCACCTCCTTGCAGATGGAGGCGAACCGCTCCGGGAGTGCGCCGCGCATGGAATTGGACAGCAGCCGGGCGAGCGGCAGCTCGACCAGAATCCGGTCATCGAGCGTGCGAACGTCGCGTGCCGCAGCGATCCGCATCGCGAGCCCGCGCGCCACGCTCGACTTGCCCACGCCCATGGGCCCCACCAGGCATGGGTTGTTGGCCCTGCGTCGGGCCAGGACATCGAGGGTCTGATCGATCTCGACGTCGCGAGCGACGACCGGCTCCAGCTCCTGGCGTGCTGCGGCGAGCGTGAGGTTGACTCCGATCGCGCTGAGCACAGGGAACTTGTGCTGTTCCAGCTCGAACCGGCTGGGATCCAGGGTCGCAGGCGCGGCCGGCGCGCCGCGCGCGCTGCGACGTCGCGCTGCAGTCCGAGACCGGGTCGGCGGGGTCGCCGGCTCGGCGTGCTTGGGCGAGGCTGGGCTCTCGGCCTTGCGCGGCAGCTCGAAGGTGACCTGTTCCGCAGGGGCCTCGACGCGAGCTGGCCCGCCAGCCCGACGAGCCGCGGGCGACTGCGACATGGCGACCGGGGGAAGCAAGGGAACGATCACGCCCTGGGCTGGGGGTCGCGCCGGAGGGCGAGCAGACGAAGGAGCTGGCGCGTTGTTCGGGGCAGAGGCGCCGCGGGACTGAAGCTCGTGCGACGAGCTTCGGCGCGGCTCGATCATGCCGCCAGCGATCTGGATCGCTGCTGTCCGAAGCCGGGCGACGTCCACGCCGCACTGCTCCAGAGCGCGGAAGGCCCCGCTTTTTCGGTTGGACGCCAGGGCCACCAGCAGGTGGATCGCGGCTGGCTCGCGCGTGCCGGACGAGCGAGCCAGCTCGCTGGCGCGCCGCATAGCGTTGCCGATCGGATCCTTCTCGCTCTCGTTGGAGGCGCGAGCCACCCGGGCAAGGGTGTCCACGTCCAATCGACGCTCCCGCAGCAATTCCGCCGCCGGACTGATCCGAAAGGCGATGGCTGCGAGCAAGTGGGCGGTGTTGAGCCGCTCCTTGCGGGTCTGCGCCATATCCTGTGCGGTCTTGCGCAGGACGACGAGCTCGGTTTCTGAGTTGTCCGCTACGGTCATGGCCGATCCGGATTTGTCGCAAGATCGGGGGGTTGGGGCCAAGTTCCAGCACCGGCCTCGCCCGCCCGCACGCTGATCGTGATAACCCACAGCCATGGGCAAGGTTCTTCTGACCGGGGCTTCAGGCTTCCTCGGCTCGCGGCTCGCGCGAATCATGGTCGAGCAGGGGTATCCGCTTCGGCTCCTGGTTCGCCCAGGCAGCTCCCTCGGCGCGCTCAAGGGGATCCCTGCGGGCAAGTACGAAGTCGTGCATGGCGATGTCCGGATCGAGCACGACGTCTTCCGCGCCCTGGCAGGCTGTGACCGGCTCCTTCACCTGGCCGCTGTGTTCAAGATGTTCGCCCGGGATCCGAAGGAGATCTTTGACGGTGCGATCGAAGGGACCCGTGCGACCCTCGAGGCTGCGCGCAAGCGCGACCTGAAGAAGGTGGTCGTCACCTCGAGCGTGGCGGCGGTGGGGGTGAGCGACGGCCAGGAGCCGATGGACGAGGAAACCGAGTTCAATCTCGAGGATTCCGAGGCCTACATCGTGGCAAAGCGCCGCGCCGAAGAGGTCGCGCTCGGATACGTGGAC
This sequence comes from Deltaproteobacteria bacterium, assembly GCA_016218915.1. GTDB lineage: Bacteria > Myxococcota_A > Polyangia > Polyangiales > Polyangiaceae > JACRCQ01. The sequence continues at coordinate 75,732 of JACRCQ010000072.1, read as the reverse complement.
CAGGACATGCCCTTGGTGGTCGTGAATCCGGCCGGGATCTTCGGGCCTGGAGACTGGAAGCCCACGCCTTCGGGCGAGTCCATTCTCAAGTTCCTGCGCTGGCAGATGCCGTTCCGGTTTCCGACGTCCGAAGGGGGCATGAACGTCGTGGATGTCGACGACGTGGCGGCAGGGCACCTCGGAGCGCTGGAGAAGGGGCGCATCGGACAGCGCTACATCCTGGGTGGCGACAACATCACGCTCGAGCAGATGTTCAACATCCTGGCGTCCATCACCGGGCTTCGCGGGCCTGGCGCCAAGTCCTCGCGCGGCACTGCGATGCTCATGGGCCGGATCATGGAGGCAAGCGCGCGTATCTTCGGCGGCGATCCTCCCCTGACCTACAAGCTCGCGCGCGACTTCGTCGGTCGCTATGCGTGGGTATCGAGCGCAAAGGCCGAGAAAGAGCTTGGCTACAAGCACCGATCCGCCCGTGAGATGCTCGTGCGAGCGGTCAAGTGGTACGTCCACCACGGCTATCTCAGCGATTCGCAGCTTCGCAGGCTACGGCTCGACTTTTCCAACGCCTGATTCTTGCGGGAAACCCTAGGGGTCTACCTTGCAGGGCAGAGAGGTTCACTGGGAGATGGGAGGTCGGGAGCAGAGGATTTGTAGCTCGATGAGCGCGCTGGGCTTGGGGGATACCCTGGGGGGGCTACCTTGCAGGTATAGAGGTCCATGGGGAGATCGGACGTCGGCAGGGTCATGTGCTTGGGGCAGCTCTCGCTGTGCGATCCGCGAACGGTATCGTCGGAACCGGAATCTGATCCATCGGTTGTCGCCGAACGGCCGACCATGAAGCTCGGCAGGCTCCAAGGAGCGACGCACGTACAATGAGCTGCAAATCCCCCTCCCGACCTCCCTTCTCCCTGTGAAATCCTCTGCCCTGCAAGGTAGCCCCCCGGGGTCTCCCGTGCGTTCCTTTTGCCCGGACTGCCCGCGGCTGGTATGCGGAGCGCGTGGCAGATCCCGCTCGAGTTCCCGGTGTTGGTGAGACCTGGTCCAGGTCCGCAGGAGAGGTCCTGGTCGGCGCCATCGTCGCCGCAGGTGCGTGCTCCGTGGTCCAGGCCTCGCGTGTGAGCGCCCAGTCGGACAACGGCTGGGTCCCGTCCTGGCTCGCATCGGTCGCTCTGATGCTCCTGCCGACGCTGCTGGCGGTCGCTGCTCTCCGGGGAGTGGGGTGGGCCTTGGGTCGGGTGCAGCCTGATGCTGGGAAGCGCTCCTTCGCGGTCTCGGTCCTTGCGTTGTGGGCCGCAGCGTCGTCGGTCGGCCTGACCCTGTTCGGCTCGATCCTCCATGCGGGCACGCACCACCGGGGCCTGGGCGGCGCGACCTTCGGGATCGTGGGGGCGATCGCGGTGATCGCGTGCGGCGTGGTGATCCTGCGGCTTGCGCAGGTGAGCCGACAGCTGCTCGAGCGACGCGCGGTGGTATGGGGCATTGCCGCGGTGTGCGCTGGGGTGATCCTGCTCGCCACCCGCGCCGCCACCAAGGCGCCGGCTGGAGCAGAGCCAGCGCCTGCATCCGTGCTCGCCTGGGACAGCCTGGCGGCGACGCTGTTTGCCCTGTTCGCGTCGCGTGTGCGGATCCCCTGGCCGTACTCGAAGCTGGCAACGCCTGCATCTGCAGGGCTCTTCGTGCTTCTCGTGGCAGCGGGCATGCTGTTCGCTCCTGGCATCGCCCGCGGAGGGGCACCGGGCGCATCCAGAGCGCCGCTGCTCGCGCCGATGCTTGGCATGATCGGAGCTGGCAGCGCAGCGCCTCTGGGCTCTGCTTCGTCTGCGCCGAACCCTTCGGCTCCACTGGGCGGCTCCACGCAGGCCCGCGCGCCACGCGCGCCAGACGGAGACGAAGGTGCGCGCACCGGCGGCAAGCCAGCGGACAAGCCGGACATCATCGTGGTGTCGCTCGACTCCGCGCGTGCGGATCACTTTGGGGTCTACGGCTACAAGCGCCCCACGTCGGCCAAGCTCGACGCGTTTGCAGCGCAGGCATCGGTGTTCGAGCGCGCCTACGCGGCAGGGCCGGAGACGCGGACCGCGATTGCGCCGCTCGCGACAGGAAAGTACCTGGAGCAGTGTGCGCGCGATGATCGGACCTGGCCGACGCTGCTGGAATCCGAAGAGACCGTGGCCGAGCAGCTCCAGAAGGCCGGATACTCGACGGGCGCAGTGGTGTCGTTCCAGTGGCTGTCCAAGGAGCGCGGATTCGGGCAGGGGTTCGAGCTGTACGATGAGAGCCCGTTTCGCAAGGTCCACCCGGAGAAGTGGGCGACCTCGGCGCATGCCGTGGCACAGGCGATGCGCGCCTACGACGAGCTCGCGAAGAAGCAGCGCCCGCTGTTTCTGTGGGTGCACCTGTTCGATGCTCACCAGAAGTACCTGGAGCACGCGGAGTTCGACTTCGGCGGCGCGGAGATGGACCGGTACGATGCTGAGATCGGGTTTCAGGATCTGCAGCTCGCGAAGCTGATCGAGCGCGTGCAGTCCGGGGCCCGAGCCGGCAAGACGGTGTGGATCGTGCACGGCACCCACGGCGAAGCCTTCGGCGAGCACGGGCTCAAAGGGCATCCCGCGTCGGGCTACGACGAGATCGTCCGCGTGCCGATGATCGTCCGGCTCCCCTGGGGCTCCTCGCGCCGCGTGACCGATCCGGTGAGCACCATCGACATCGCTCCCACCTTGCTGGACCTTGCGGGGATCAAACCCAAGGGGCTGGTCGGACAGTCATTGCGCGAGCTGGCGGACGGCTCGCCGCCGCCGGACGACGCCGCGGCCGGAGTGCTGGTGTCGTCTGCGGGCGTTCCGGGAACCCGGGAGCGCGAGCAGATCCGGTGCTGGATCGAGCCGCCGAACAAGCTGGTGGTGACCGGCGCGGCGGGAAGCGAGCGCATGTCGCTCTTCGACTACGCAGCGGATCCTGACGAGAAGCAGGACCTTGCGCCTGCCAAGGCCGACGATGTGAAGCGGCTGAAGCAGACGATGGACGCGTTCATCTCGTCGCGGGTGATCGGAGTGCAGAAGCCGACCGCAGAATCCAAGGACTGAGCGCGAGCGGACTGCCCGGTCCAGGAATTCTCGGGCACTGCCGTCGGTTGACCTTGTGCACAGCGGTGGCTATCTCATCAGGGCCACGGCCCGATCGTGGCTCCCAAGAACGTTCCAAGAGGGTTTGCTGCAATGTACCCCTACGAAAATCGCTATCCGCAGGCCGCGCCGGCAGGCCTGATCGCAAGCTCGGCCGACACGGTTGCATTCCTTCGCAAGGTCTACACGTTGTTCACCCTCAGCGTGGTGGCAGCCACGGGCGGGGCAGTGGCGGCCCTGTATGCGGGCGCAGAGACATCCAAGATGACGATGGTGCTCTCGAACGGGAGCTCGGTCGTGGTCCCGCCCCTGATCGCGTTCTTCGCCAATCACTGGATCATCGGGGGGCTGCTGTTCCTGGGCTCGGTGTACGGCACATCCGCGGTCCGCTTGAAGCCTGGGATCAACGTGGCAGCGCTGCTCGGCATGGGGTTCATCTCCGGCCTCGTGATCGCGCCTGCGATCTGGATGACGCAAATGGCCGCAACGAGCGGAACCACGCTGACGCAGTCGCCGGTGCGCGACGCGTTCCTGCTGGCATCGGCTGCATTCCTTGGGCTAACGACGTACGCGCTGGTGAGCCGCAAGGACTTCTCGTTCCTGCGCGGCTTCCTGACGATGGGGATCTGGGTGGTGCTGGGCGCGATCCTGCTCAACATCTTCATCGGCTCGAGCGCATTCGGCCTGGCCTTGGCGAGCGCGGGCGTGCTGCTGTTCGGCGGGTTCATCCTGTTCGACACATCGCGGATGCTTCGCAGGCCCGAAGAGCGAGGCGACGCGGTGGGCGCTGCGATCTCGCTGTACCTGAGCGTGCTCAACCTGTTCCTTTTCCTGCTCACGATCTTCCGCGGCGGATCCCGCAACGGCTGATCCGGGGCTACTCCCGTGGCCCGGGTTGCGGTATGAACGGCCAGCGAGCCTTGACGCGTCGCGTCTTGCCACGACCCTGGGAGCACCATGGACACCAGACTCAACGACTACGAGCAGGCGGTCGCGGGCGCGATCATCGCCATCGATACACTGTGGGGCGGCGACGTGAACTGCCGCAGCGGCATGGGGAGGGTGATCGCAGACAGCTACTTCTCGGGCAAGGATCTGCCTGAATGCTACACGGGCGAGGCTGCCGACAAGCTGCGCAAGTCGGGCGGCGTGTCTGCGAAACAGCCGGACCGCGAGGCGATCCGCTCGTACCTGGCGACCTGGAAGCCGGCAGACCAGATCGACCGGATCGTCAAGCATGCGAGCACGTTCGAGCCGATGCGACGCTCCCTGGTTCTCGCGCTCGCCGACACGATGCGCGTGCAGCTGGATCTCGCGATGGAGCTTCTGGGGGACGGTCCGCCGGTCGCCTATGAGCGCTGCGTGATCGCGTCGACAGGAGAGCCTGCGCGCGAGGCGAGCACCAAGGCCGAGCTCGAGCAGGTACGCGACCTGCTGGGACAGCTCGGTGAGAAGGTGCCGTCCGGCTCCGGCGGGCTGCTCGAGGCGATTGACGCGTGGCGCGGGCGCACGTGGGTTGGCCACGAAGGGATCGACAAGGCGAACCAGAGGGTGATCTCCGAGCTCGAAGCGCTCGTGCTCGACAACTTCGTGCGGCATCTCCCCGAAGAGCTCAAGCAAGTGCCTCGCGCGAACGTCAAGTTCATCCTGCTCAAGGAGGCGTGGTTCTCAGGGTCGATGAACTACATCGGGCGGGCGCGCAAGCCGGATGGCACGCCGGAGTACGAAGCCGAGTACGAGCTGAACGCCAGCATCCAGAAGTCGCAGGCCGAGTTCCTGCACCTGGTGTCGCACGAGGTCGTGCCCGGTCACGTCACCACGTTCGCGTTCATCCAGAACCAGTATCACCGCGGGCTGCTCGGCTTCGAGTCCACGATCCTGACGATGAACACGCGTCACTCGACGCTGTTCGAGGGCATTGCGAATGCTGCGCTGGTCATGGCGCACGGCGTGCGCACGCCCGAGGAGCTGCCCAATCCCGAGATGCGCCTGGGGCTGCTGCTCTCGCAGCTCGAGGACATCGCCAAGAACAACGCGTCGTTCTACACGTGGGCCCTGAAGATGCCGCCCGAGGAAATCAAGCGGCGGCTGCGCAGCGATTGCCTGGCGAGCCAGGAGCGCGCGGACAAGCTCACCGATGCGTGGGCCAAGCACGCCTTGATGGGACGTGCCTACATGCCGTCGTACCTGTTCGGTACCGACCTGGTGCTGCGCCTGCTGCGCGAGCATGGGCCAGAGAAGATGATCCCCATCTTCTATGGCTTGCGGGGCCTTTGCGACTGCGTGACCATCCACGATCTGGTGGCGCAGGCCTGACGCTCCGCGATCCTACGTCCCCTGCCGGATGAGCCCCCACCGCCGCAGCTTCCGGTACAGCGTCGGCCGCGGAATGCCGAGCGCGATGGCTGCCTTGCTCACGTTCCACCGGTGGGACTGCAAGGCCTCGGATACTCGCACCTTCTCGCTCTGCTCGAAGCTCTTTCGCCCGAGCCGATCCGGAGGATCGGCCCCGCTGCGGGGCAGCTCGATGTCCGCAGCCGAGATCCTCCCCTGGTCGGCCATGACCAGGGCACGCGTGAGCACGTTGTCGAGCTGACGTACGTTGCCCGGCCAGGAGAATGCCATGAGCTTTCGCAAGGCCGATCGCGACAGGTCCGGCACTGCGCGGTGCGCTGCCTGCGCAGCCCGGTGCAGGAAATGCATCGCCAGCTCCGGGATGTCTTCCGCGCGCTCGCGCAGCGCAGGAAGCGTGAGCTCGACCGCGGCCACGCGGTAGTAGAGATCCTCGCGGAAGCTACCGCGATCCACCTCCTCGCGCAGCCGACGGTTGGTGGCGCACACGAGCCGGAAGTCGACCGGCGTGGACTTGCGCGAGCCGAGCGGGCGAACCTCGCGCTCCTGCAGTACGCGCAGCAGCTTGACCTGCATCGACAGCGGCATCTCCCCGAGCTCGTCGAGGAACAGCACGCCGCCCGAGGCTTCCAGCACGAGCCCCTGGCGCGCCTGATCAGCGCCTGTGAAGGCTCCCCGCTCGTAGCCGAACAGCTCGGACTCGAGCAGCGCTTCAGGCACCGCAGCGCAGTTGATCGATACCAAGGGCCCTGATCTCTGCGGTCCGTTGCGATGGATCGCCCGGGCCACCAGCTCCTTCCCCGTCCCGCTCTCGCCCTGCACCAGCACCGGCAGCGAGGAGTCGATCACCCGATCCAGGAGCGAGAAGAGCTTCTGCATCGACGGGCTCGCTCCCAGGATCATGCTGTAGTCGAACCGGTGCGTACGCGAAGGCTGCTGGACGCGAACCTGCTCGTGCAGCTGCTCGAGCTCTGCCTCCTGCCCCTTTGCCAGCTCCTGGATCCGCTCGCGCTCGGTCTCGAGCTCGGCATTGCGACGCTGCAGCTCGTCGTGCAGCCGCGCATTGGTGAGCGCGATCGCGACCTGATCTGCGAACGCGATCAGCAGCTGCACGTCGTCGTCGGAGAAGCGGCCGTGCTGGAACCGGTGATCCAGATACAGCGCCCCGAGAACGCCGTCCGGGGACAGCACCGGCACGCACGCCACGGATTGCAGGTGCATCGCGTGCACCGACGACTCGCTGCTGAAGCGCCCGTCCGCCTGCGCGTTGGCGGTCACGATGGGCTCGCCCGTCGACAAGACCTGCTCCGCGATCCCGCGGCTGAACTTGAGGTGGGAGCGGTCGAGCTTCTCGCGATCGAGATTGCGCGCGACAGCGACCTCGACACGTCGCGCGGGCTGCCCCTGCCTGGCCAGGAGCACGAAGCCGCGCTCGGCGCCGGTCAGATCGATCGCGGCGTCCATGGCGCGCTGCAGGATGTCCTGCGTGCGCAGCGACGAGTTGATGCGCTTGTTGATATCGAGCAGCAGCTCGAGCTTGCGCTCGCGGCTCGAGGAGGGAAGAGCCGGATGCTCCGCAGGGGTGGAAGCAGCGGCGCGTCGGGGATGCTTCCAGAAGGCCTCGCGCATGGCAGGGGGCAGGAGCGCGGCGGTGCGTTCCCACAGCTCGCTTGCTCGGCTGAGATGCGTTGCGGCGAGGCGCGATGAGCCCTGGGACTTCCAGGCGCGCGAAAGCTCCTGCTCGAGCTCGGCTTCGAGGTCACGCTGCCCGATCTCGCGAGCGATCGCGGCGGCCTTCTCGAGCAGCGCAACGGCTTCGATCGCGCGCGAGGAAGCGAGCATCGAGCGGGCGCGGACCAGCAGAAGCCTCGCTCCCAGATCCCGTGCACCGGTGCGCTCGATCGGCTCCGAGCAGGCCCGGAGCCACGCTGCAGCGTCCGCCGCGTCCGATCGGGCGAGCGCTAGGTCGGCGAGCTGAAGCTCCACCTCGGCTTGCTCGCGCGCGCTCGATTGCCGCGCCAACGCCTCGCGCGCACGCATCATCTGCTCGCGGGCGCGCTCGAAGTGCCCCTGGGCTTGGGCGATCTCGCCTCGCACCACCTCGATCGCGGCGAGCACCGTGGGCAGCTCTGCTTGCCTGGACACCTGCTCGCAGCGCGAGGCGCCATCCTCCGCACGCTCGAGCAGGCCGATGTCAGCGTGGAGCTTGGCGAGGTTGAACAGCAGAAGCGCCCTGGTATTCGACTGCCCGAGCGCGGTCGCCGTGCGAAGGCCTCGCTCGTAGCAGGACAGCGCTGCTGCCAGGTCTCCCTCCTGGTGGCAGGCGGTTCCCAGGTTGAGGGCAGCGGTTGCCACTTGATCCACCAGCCCATGACGCTCTGCGAGCTCCAGGGCCTGCCCGTAGTCGGAGCGTGCCTGCACCAGATCGCCGGCCTGATAGGCGATCAGCCCGCGCGCACCGCGCGATCGCACCACACGACGCGGCTCGTGGATCAGGATCCGCTCAGCCTGATCGAGCCTGTCGCGTGCGGCACCAGGCTCACCTGCAAAGCCAAGCGCAAGGCCAGAGGTCTCGAGCAGATCTGCGCGAACCGCAGGATCGCTGCAATCCTCGAGAGCGCGGGTCGCCTGCTCGACGGCTTCGCGGTACCTCTCCAGCTGCAGAAGTGATCTGGCCATCAGCGCAGAAGCCCGGGCGCGCAACGACGGGTCCGAGCAGTCGCGCAGCACCTCTTGCGCGAAGCTCGCCCCTTGCGATGCGTCGCCTGCTTTCAAGTGGCACGCACACAGCTCCAAGCGGATCGCTGCGAGCGTGCCCGCCGGGTGCTCTGCCTGGAGCAGCGATTCGAGCCTTTGCATGGCGCGCTGCGCCTGGCCTGCGGACAGCGACACGCGGGCCGCTGCGAGCTGGACCTGCGGGTCGCTGCATCGCAGCGACACCTCTTCGGCCGCACGGGACCAGGCGATCGGCGCTGCGGCTGCCAGCCCCTGGTGCTCGATCAACCCGAGCGCCGCCCGCTCGAGCTTCGCACCGCACGCCAGGTGGATCACCCACTGCGCAGCCAGCTCCGGGCGCTGCTGCGGATCCGCAGCGGCCAGCCTCTGCTCTGCTTCGGCTGCGAGCGTGGCGTGAAGCTCTTCCACGAATCGCGGGTCGAGCGCTTCGATCACGCTCTGTCGCGTGCCGAGTCCTGCCAGCTTGCATCCAGCGCCCTGCCGCTCGATCCAGCCCGACGACAGCAGCGAATCGATGGCGGATGGCTCGCCAAGCTCGCGCGCCGCGAGCGTGCGGCCGGTGAGGGCAAGCAACCCGACGACGCGCCTCTGCTCGTTGCGAAGCGATCGCGCCGCTAGTCGGATCCGACTTGCTCCGGACGACAGCTCCGGCCCGTGAGCAAGCGCGTCGGCAGTCAGCTCGCCCGTGGACAGCTGCTTCATCAAGGCGTGCAGAGCAGCTGGTACGCCGAGCGTGATGCGTTCTGCCTGGCCGAGCGCATGCGCCGGGAGCGCGTCTCCACACCACGCTGCGATGGAATCGCTGTCGAGCGGCTTCAGATCGAGGCGCGTGCACGACTCGGCCTGAAGTGCGAGCCCAGGCAGGCTGCTGACCGCCAGCATCCACCGGCCCGCGGGCGACAGGCTCCGGGCCAGGGCACGAAGCAGATCGAGCTGACGCTCGGTCAGGAGGTGCGCGTCATCGACCACGAGCACGGTCGGCTCCGCATCCTGGGATTCGCCGAGCGAGATGACATCCTGGATCGAGCCTGCAACGCTGCGCCTGAGCGCGGCCGAAAGCAGGTCCGCGATCGCAGTGGGAGCCGATGCATTGGCCTCCACGGCGCGGATTCGCTGCTGAGCGATCCACTTCAGCTCCTGGAGCAGGCGGGTCCGGCCGATCCCCTCTGGCCCGACCACGTGCAGCAGGCGCGCACCAGGCTCGCCTTGGATGCACCGTGAGATCGCGGCGTGGATGGCTTCGAGCTCGGCTTGCCGGCCGACCAGTCGCCCCCCTGCCGCAGGCACCACGAGGCAGGGCGTGGGGCGGCGTCCGAGCAGCTCCAGCACTTCGTCGACGTCAGCAGGCCTCTTGGAGGGGTCCTTGTCGGAGAGCCGAGCCGCAAGGCGCTGCACCTGGCTGGGAGCGATCCACGGGGAGGATTGGACGATGTCCTGGAGGGTGACGCCGACGGCGAACAGGTCGGCGCGGTGGTCCGGTCGTGCGCCGGCGATCAGCTCTGGAGCAAGGAATCGCGGCGTGCCGGAGACCCGGTGGGAGGCAGGCGCAAGCAAGGGTTGCGAGCAGCTCAGGTCGATGAGCACACCTGAGCCGTCCTTGCGGACCAGCACATTGGCGGGCTTGAAGTCGCCATGACGGATGCCGATCGCGTGAAGCACGCGTAGCCCTTCGAGCGCGTCGCACAGCGCGCGGCAGATCGGCTCCCAGCTCCCGGCGCGAATGAGCTCTCCGAGGGTGGAGCCGTCGATGAAGTCTGCCGTGTAGAACGCGCGCAGGGGCGCCAAGGGGGAAGAGACGACGCCGAAGTCATGGACCTGGGCGAGCCGCGGGTGGCTCAGGCCGCGCAGCAGGTTGAACTCGTGGCGAAGGGCATCGAGAGAGGCGTCGGAAGCAGAGAGGACCAGCTTGAGGGCGAGCTCGAGATTCCAGAGGCGGTCATGGACGAGGCAAGCTGTGGCAAGGCCGCCTTGGCCAAGGGGGCGAAGGATCTCGTAGCGGTCCAGCAGGACGACGCCTTTGGAGAGGCCTTCCCCGGCATGTGTCTCGTCACGAACCATCTTCAGATCATTATGATACACAATGAGACATTGGCGTGGCACCTTTCGGCGCAGCTTCCATGGAAACCGCTGCTGTTCCATGGCAAGGCCGATGGCACCCGCCTTGCTAAAGGGATGTGCGATGCGTCCGACCCCCTACACCCGGCTTGCGTGTTTCGCCCTGGCGCTGTGCGCGCTGGCCGCGGGTTGCAGCATCAGCCCCAAGCCCGAGCCGCCGACGGCCAAGCCCAAGGTCGAGATGGGTTCTGTCGTGACCAAGCCGACCAACAGCTACGGCAACTGCGTGGTGGCCGGGGACCCGGGCGCGGTCGACACCGTGGGCGCCATTGTGCGCATCTACGATCTCGACAATGACCAGCCTGCGGCCGAAGGGCTCGTCAAGCCGGATGGCAGCTTCAGCATCGAGCTGTTCCTGACCGATGGCGACGAGCTGCGTCTGCAGGTGATCGCGGACATCGGACGGTCGGAGCCGATCGACGCGATCGCGACCGAGTGCGGCAAGGCCCTGAAGCTCTCGACCCACGCGCTCGGCGACTGTCTGCTCGTCTCGCCGCAGGCCGAGCTCGACCTCGCAAAGGGCCAGAGCCTCGAGGTCGCCAACCATTGTGCGTCGAGCGTGCAGATCGAAGCGCCTGCTGCGCGTGTTGCGGTCCCGGGGCTGACCGTGGGGCAGGGCGGGACATGGCCGGCGGTGCTCGCGCCAGGCAGCTCGGTCCAGGTGCAGGTTTCGTTTCAGCCAGGGGGTGTCGCCGAGGAGATCGTGTTCATCGAGGCCAGCTCGCCTCAGCAGGATCGGCGACCGATCACGGTGATCGCAGGTCCGTAGCCACACCGCACGGACCGCATGTCAGGCGCCTGGCCTTGGCCAGGTCCAGGGGAACTGTCCGCCCTTTGCAGGGCGACTGAACGGAGAACGAACATGAACGAGCAGACCCGATCCATCATCCGCAGCGTCTCCCACACCTTGTCGAGCATGCGCACGTTGCGCTGGGCCTTGCTGCTGGCCTCGGCTCCCCTGGCGCTCGCCGCGTGCGGCTCCGAGGATCCACAACAGCCCGCGCCTGGGGCCACGGATCAGTCGCTTACGTGCGGCTCGAGCGCGCTGTACGCGGCCAAGCACGACGCTTGCGTTGCGATGGACGCCAAGGCGACCGCCGACGAGAGCGGCTCTTCGTGCTACTGCATGCTCGGCTTCGCCTGGAACGGAAGCGATTGCGTGGGGCTCGGGGACTGCCGCTGCACAGGCGCTGATTGCGGAAAGCTGACGCAAACGCGCGAGGAGTGCCTTCAGGCGCACGCGTCCTGCACGAAGCCGGCGCCATCCTTCAAGTGCGGCAGCGTCTCGCTCTTCGAGAAGGTCCACGGTGCCTGCGAGGCCATGGATGCAGCGGCGACAGGCGAAAACGGCTCCCACTGCAACTGCATGATGGGCTTTGCGTGGAACGGCAAGGAGTGCGTGGGGCTCGGCGATTGCCAGTGCACCGGAGCAGATTGCGACAAGCTCACCAAGACGATCGAGGAATGCCAGCAGAAGCACGCTGCCTGCATCACCGAGCCGCCGTCCTACGCGTGCGGCAGCAGCAAGCTGTTCTCCTCGAAGCACGAGGCGTGCGAGGCCATGGATGCCAAGGCTGCACCCGACGAGAACGGCAGCGGCTGCTACTGCATGCTCGGCTATGCGTGGAACGGCACTGCGTGCGAGGGGCTGGGCAACTGCCGCTGCGTGGGCACCGACTGCGACAAGCTCACCCAGACGATCGAGGAGTGCCAGCAGAAGCACGGGTCGTGCGCAGCCCCCTCGCCGGGCCATTGCGGGCCTGCGGTGGTCATGATCCACGCGCACGAGAAGTGCACGGCGATGGACGCGACTGGCAGCGATCAGATCTGCAACTGCGCCTGGCTGGGGTACAAATGGGACGGCCACAGCTGCGTGGGGCTTGGCGACTCGTGCACCTGCACGGGCACGGACTGCGACAAGCTCACCGAGACCAAGGAGCAGTGCGAGTCGCTTCACGCGCAGTGCGCGCAGTGACGTCGTCTAGAGCCCAAACCAAGGGGCGGGATCGAGCGTATCTCCCCCGTGCCGAAGCTCGAAGTACAGCGCTCCCCGATTCAAGCCGTTGCCGCCGACCGTACCGATGCGGTTGCCCGCCGCCAGATCGTCGCCAACCTTCACCTCGATCGTGCCGAGGTTCCCGCTGACCGTGAAGTAGTGCTCTCCGTGATCCAGGATCACGACCCGCCCGTAGTTCGCGTACTCGTCGGAGAATGCAACGCGTCCTGCGAACACGGCGCGGACCGGGGTGCCGGGCGGCGATCGCATCTCGACACCAGGCCCACCGGCGCCGGCCCGGTTGACCATCCTGACCTCGGCGCGCCCAGCGAGCGGGAACGGCAGCTTGCCCTTCATGCTTCGGAACCCGTTCATCCCGGCGGCCAGCCCCTCGTCCGGGGAGGCGGGCCCGTTCTGAGCCAGGGCGCCGTAGATGGCGACGTGGTCTGTGCCTGTGGACGATGCGAAGGCGCGGTCAAATGCGCGGGTCCGATCATCCGCTTCCTGCAAGGCGGCACGAGCCTGCGCCATGGCCTTGACCTGCATCTCCAGCGGCACCTTGCGCGCGATCAGCTTCTGCTTGCGCTCCAGCAGGGCCGTGCGCGACTGATCGAGCTCCTGCACCAGCGTCACGTCGCGCTCGACCGACTTGCGCAGCCGCTCTGCCCGCGTGGAGTGCGCGATCAACGTGTCGAATCCGGCACCCATGGGCAACAGCCCCACGTGCGTCGCCTTGTAGTAGGCCCGTCCCCGCGCGAGCATCCGCCGCCGGACCGTCTCGGCCTGGCTCCGGGTCTTGTCGATCTCGCTCTCGGTGGCGGTCAGCTCTCGGGTGATCCGATCCAAAGTTCGATCGACCTCGGACGCAGCGACCTCCACGTTGGAGGTGGTCGCGGTCGGCGTGTCGGCCAGAACCGGTCCTACCGCGGTTGCCACCGCGAGGATTGCGACAGAGAGCAGCTGCAGGCGATGGGCGCGCATGATCAGACCGTCACCAACCGCTTGAGGCTGAAGTGCGAAGCTGTCGCGCCCAGAATGGCCCCGAGGGCCACGAGCCCGCCCACCGCATACCAGGGCAGGAAGGTCGGTGGGACTCCGATCAGCACACGGAGCACGTCAGCCACGTGCTCGCGCACGACCAGGTACAGCACACCGAGCAGGATCACCGCGGCAGCCGCACCTGCTGCTCCCTGCACGCAACCTTCCACGACGAACGGGCGTCGTACGTACTGCTCGGTTGCCCCAACGAGGTGCAGGACCTCGATCTCGATCTTTCGACGCTGCAGCGCGAGGCGCACGGTGGAGGCCACGACGGACACGACGGCCGCGAGCACGACGAGGGCCAGGACGAGGCTGGCGGCAACACCAGCGTGCAGCAGCGACTTGAGCTTGTCGGTGTAGCGCTGGTAGGTCTCGATCGATTCGACTGGCGCGAGCTTGCCGATCTTCTCGGTGATCGAAGCGATCTCGGCATCGGAGGTGGTGCTGGCGACTTCGATCTCGATCGAGGCCGGGAAAGCTTCGACCGGCAGCGCTGCAAGGGCGGATTCGGTCTTGTCCGCGATCACCTCGTGGCGCGCATCGGCCTGGGAGATGTAGCGTACCGCCTGGATGCCAGGCGTTTGCTCGAGCGCGCGCCGCAGATCCGTGACCGCCTCCTCGGACGTGCCTTCCCTCAGGAAGATGGTGGCGCGGCCGCTTCGAGCCCAGCGCTCGCGCACCGAGTCGAGGTTGAAGACGACCAGGAGCGCGGAGGCGAGGCAAACGAACGCAACTGCCGACGAGAACGACGACAGGAGGTGCAGCTTCCAATCGGCGCGTCCACCGCGCCACGCTCTACTTGCAGTCGACATCGTTTCAGCCTTCATCCCCCGGGTCTCCGCGCTCAGGCCACCGCAAGGCGCTCGGTCGGCGTCGGTAACGCCTCTTCGTAGTGCGCCCCTGTGGGTAGTTCGTCGCTCGTCTCGACCTGATCGTAGTCCTGCTCCACGTTCAGGCCGTTCGGCACGTCGACCGCCTTGCCTTCGTCGAGAACCACCACGCGTCGCGGGCGGACGTCGAGCAGCGTTCGATCGTGCGTGGCAAAAATCACCGTGGTCCCTGTCTCGTGGATGTCCTCGAACAGGCCGAGGATGTCCGTCGCCAGCAGGGGGTCCAGGTTGCCTGTGGGCTCGTCGGCGAGGATCAGGGCGGGCTCGCCCACGATTGCGCGAGCGATCGCGACGCGCTGCTGCTCGCCACCGCTCAGCACGCAAGCGCGGTCCTGGCCGCGGCCAGCGAGGCCGACGCGCTCGAGCGCTTCGCCGACGCGCGTGTGGATGATGCGCTCCTGGATGCCGAGCACCTCGAGAGTGACGGCCACGTTGTCGTACACGCTCCAGTTCGGAACGAGCTTGAAGTCCTGGAAGACAATCCCGACGTTTCGTCGGAGCATCGGCACCGAATCCGCTGTGAGCCGTGCAATGTCGCGGCCGAGAAACAGGATGCGCCCGTCGTCAACCGTCTCTGCGCGGTACAGCAGGCGAAGCATGGTGCTCTTGCCAGCGCCCGACGGCCCTGTGATGAACACGAACTCACCGCGCTCGATGGTCAGGCAAGTGCCACGCAGGACCGGCTTGTCGGCCCGGTAGGACTTGTAGACGTTGTCGAACACCAGGATGGGTCGATTCGATGCGCTTGCGTCGAAGCGTTGTCCTGCGCGCAGAGCAGGGCGAAAAGGGCTCGGGCGGCCGGGTGCCATACGGATGCCCTATCAGCGCGTTTGGACGACGACCAAGTTTTCGGCAGAGAATTTCGGCTCTTGGACGGGTTCAGGCTGCGGGATTCAGCAGCCCTGATCCATGGACGGCTCGCTCCACGACGGTCGCGGCTCCATGACGACCCGCGGCCGTGCGGTCGCGCCGAGCTCGAGCTCGGACGCAGGCTTCGGCATTCGATCCGATCCTGTAGCCTGTAGCCTCCCGCTCAGAGGTAGCGCATCAGCTTGGCGCCGCCGAAGCGGGCCGGTCGCTGGACTTCCCCCTGGCAGTTCGGGCAGGGCGAGGTGGCGCACGCCTCGTGTCGCACACGCCCGCAACGTTTGCAGACACGCACCAGCGAGGTCGGCTCGACCGGCTTCGTGCAGACGTCACAGGTCAAGGGTCGCTTGGCGCGCGTGTCATCGATCGTGTAGGCAGGCATGCGTCTCCTCGATTCGGTTGAGCCTTCGTGGCCCTTGTGGGTGGCGCAGCCTAGCTTGTCTTGCGCGCTGATGTCAGCCCTTGCCGCAGGCAGTGCTATCCTTCGCCTCCTTCGAGGCCATCCCAATGCGCATCGTGTTTCTAGGATTGCCGCTTGCTGCGTTGCTGCTCGTTGCGGATGGGCACGAAGTGGTTCTGGCCGGGCTGCGAAGCGGGCTGACCCTGGGCGAGCGGCGGCTTCGGCGCACCCTGGGCAACGCCCGGGTATTGATCGATCCGCAAGAGCAGTGGGAGGCATTCGTGGCCCTGGCGCTGGAGCTGCGCGCCGACCTGCTCGTCAGCTGGTTCTTCACCCGGCGCATTCCGATCGAGCTGTGCCAGACCTGTCGGCTCGGCGGCATAGGGGTGCACCCATCGCTGCTGCCCAGGCACCGGGGCCCAGACCCCTTCTTCGCTGCGATCAACGCAGGCGACGAGGAGACAGGGGTCACGGCGCACCGCATCGAGCGCGAATACGACACCGGAGCCATCCTCGGCCGCAGGGCGCTTCGGATCGAGCCGGATTGGAACGCCTGGGACCTGGCTCGCGCCCTGGATCGCCCCTCCCTGGCTTTGTTGAGGCAGGTCGTACAGAGGGCGTCGAACGGCGATCCTCTCGAGGGCGAGGCGCAAGACGAGCAGGAGGCGACCTTGGCACCGCAGCCGGATGAGGATAGCCGGGTGCTTGTTTGGGACCGGCCGGCGGAGGCGCTGGTACGCCGGATTCGGGCGCTGGCGCCATGCCCTGGTGCCCTGGCGTGGGTCGGAGAGACGGAAATCGTAGTGCTCAAGGCCTCGGTGCACCGCGACGTGCCTCAGGTCCTGCTCCCTGGAGAAGCGGCAATGGTGCACGGGCTTGCAGTGGTCAAGGCGGGCGACAACGGGGTAGCCTTGCTCGAGGCCGAGGTAGGGAATCAAACGATCACAGGAAGCGACCTCGCGATGCTGGTGGCACGAGCGAGGGAAAAATGATGCTAACGTAGGGCCGGGAGTGACTTCATGTCCGAGATCATCAGTACCGCACGAACTGCTCGCGAGAACCTGGCAAAGGGCTTGAACGCGCTGCAGGCCGATCCCAACGTCTCCGCGAACTACCTGCAAGCAGCAGAGCCCATCGCGATGGCCATGGGAGCACTGCACCGCATCGAAAAGAGTGGGGGAGGAGAGCTCGCAGCCGCTGCGCCCCAGGCGCTCGATGCCGTGCGGCAGGCGTTGGGGATCCTGCAGACCCAGGCGGCGACCGACCCGCGTCTGAACGCGGTGCTCGAGATGATCGCGGGCTCGCTGGGAATGGTCTTCAGCCTGACCAAGGCCGCGAAGTACGGACCGCCTCCGCAACCCGCAGCGGCAGCACCCGCGGCGCAGCCCTACGCACCGCCTGCGGCACCGGTCGTAGCAGCGCAACCCGCGCCGTATGCACCGCCCCCGGTAGCGCAGCCTGCGCAGTTCGCACCGCAGGCCGCGCCTCAGCCCTACGCGCCGCCCCCTGCGCCCGCTTTCGCGCAGCCAGCGCCGCAACCGTACGTGCCTCCGCAGCAGCCGTACGCGCCGCCTCAACAACAGCAGCCCGCGGCTCAGCCCTACGCGCCGCCGCAGCCAGCGCCCTTTGCTGCTCCCCAGCAGCCTGCGCACCAGGCGCCCCCCTGGTCGCCGTCCACCATGGCCTCGCCGCAGCATCCGGTTCAGCCCGCGCAGCAGCCTCCGCCCCAAGTCATTCAACAGCCCGTCTCACGCGGTGCTGCTCCGATCGCCTCGCAGCGTCCTCCCACGCCCGACGAGATCAAGAACGAGAAGGTGCCGACCGTGGAGGCCGAGCTGGGCACCCACAGCGTGAGCAACTTCTACAAGGGCCTGAGCGGCAACGACGTCGTCGACTTTGGCGGCATCTTCATCTCGACCTACAACATCCCGCAGATTGGCCAGACGTTGAAGGTGCACGTGACGCTGCCGGGTGGCTACGAATTCGAGGCGATCGGGGTGGTGCGATGGACGCGCGAGGCACGCGAGTCGATGGCCTCGGACATCTCGCCGCCCGGCTTCGGCCTGCAGTTCACCAAGATCTCGCCAGAGGCGCGCAACCTCGTGTACCGGTACGTGCGCAACCGGGAGCCGATTTTCCACGACGATCTGTGAGTTCGTGTCACCAAGGTGCCAGCGTCTGCTCGCGGTCCTGGTCGGGCTCGCCCTCAGCCTGATTGCCCTGCCGTCGCGCGCCGAAGGCGACCCCTACCTGCAGTGGTGGACGATCCGCACTCCGCACGCGCGCGTGCACTACTACAAGGGCTGCGACTCGATCGCGCAGCGCGTGGCCGACTTGATCGAGAATCTGCACCAGGGCATGGCGCGGGAGATGGGCTGGTCGCCGCGCGAGGTCACCGAGGTGGTGCTGACCGACGACACCGATGACGCGAACGGGTCGGCCACGGCAATTCCCTACAACACGCTGCGTCTGTACATCACGGCGCCGGACGACATGTCGCCGCTGGGGGACAACGACGACTGGCAGCTGAACCTGGTGTCCCACGAGTACACGCACATCCTGCAGACGGACCACGTCCGGGGTGTGCCTGCGATCATCAACGCCGTGCTCGGCAAGACGTTGGTGCCGAACCAGGCGCAGCCGCGGTGGATCCTCGAAGGGGTCGCCACGCTCAACGAATCGCGGCACAGCTCCGCAGGCCGCATGCGCTCTAGCATGTTCGACATGTACCTGCGTGCCGACGTGCTCGCGGATCGCATCGTGCCCCTCGACCAGATGTCGAACTACACGCGCCGCTGGCCCCAGGGGAACATCTGGTACTTGTACGGCTCGCGGTTCCTGGGGTGGATCACCGACACCTATGGCTTCGACGTGATCACGGCGATCACGACCGACACCAGCGACGAGGTCTTCCCGTACGGCATCAACCGCATCGTCCGCCGCGCGACCGGCAAGACCTACGAGGAGCTGTACGCAGGCTGGCTGACCTACCTGCGAAAGCACTATGCGGAGCAGCTGGCGCCGGCGCAGGCGCGGGGGCTGCGCGAAGGCGTGCAGCTGACGAGCTACGGGCAGTGGGTCGGACGCCCGAGGTTCTTCCCTCGAAGTGCGCGCACATCGGACGGCTGGGCAGAGCTGCTGTACTACCGGCAACCCACCGACGGACGGGCGGGATTCTACCGATCGATCCTCGAGGATCCGACCCATGTGCGCTCGGGCAGCTCGCAGCTGGTCGCGCGGGTTTCGGGCAACGGCTCCGCCTCCTTTGCGCCGGACGGCAGCCTGTTCTTCAACTCCTCCGAGATCCACCGCCGCGTCTACTCCTACAACGACATCGTGCGGCTTCCGCCTCGCACACGTGCCCCTTCAGGGCTCGAGCCGGAGCGCCAACGGCTGACCTGGGGTCACCGAACCCAGGACCCGGACGTGAGCCCGGATGGAAGGCATATCACGTTCACGGTCAATCACCGCGGAACCACGGTGCTCGAGGTGGCGAATCTCACGGCGGAAGGGGGCCTGGACGCAGAGCGGGTGCTGGTGGGCAGCGCACGCTTCGATCAGGCGTACACCCCGAGGTTTTCGCCGGATGGAACCCAGGTCGCCTACAGCGCCTGGACGCGCGGCGGATACAGGGACATCCGCATCGTGGACGTGGCAACCGGACGTTTCCGCGAGCTGATGCACGATCGGGCCTTTGACGCGCAGCCGAGCTTCACGCCGGACGGCCGATACCTGCTGTTCAGCTCGGATCGGACGGGGATCGCGAACATCTATGCCTTCGAGCTTGCGAACGGAAAGCTCTGGCAGGTGACGAACGTGAGAACGGGCGCCTACCAGCCCGTGGTCTCGCCGGACGGAAGCACGCTGGTGTACGTGGGCTACACGACCTGGGGCTTCGATCTGTTCTCGATGCCGTTCGACCCCGCGAGCTTCCTGCCGGCCCTGCCCTACGTGAACACGCGTCCCGACGTGCCCCCAGGGCCTCCACACCGGCAGTACGAGACCGTCCCATACAATCCGCTGCCTTCGTTCCGCCCGCGCGCCTGGCAGTTCGAGTACGGGCCCGGAACCTGGGGACAAGCGCTCACCATTCGCACGACCGCGCAGGATGCGCTCCTGCACCATGGGCTGGCGGCTGCCGTCGCCGTGGAGACCACCGAGGGTGTCCCCTACGCCGGGATCTCCTATGGCTACTACCGTCTTCCCTTCAACTTCACCTCGACCCTTTTTCGCGCGCTGTCCCCACGCAAGGACTACCGCTTCAGCGACACCGAGCCCTTGTGGCTGGAGAACACCGTCGGGCTGAGCAACGGGGTCTCCTATACCAAGGCAACCCCGTTCGACGCGCAGACCTGGGCGCTCAACTACTCGGTAGCGCGCTTCACCGGGCAGCTGCCCGTAGGGAGCAAGCTCGATCCGTATGCGCAAGTCGGCTACGACCCTCCACGCGGGTTCATCGGGGTCGTGCACGGCGGATGGGCCTACTCGAACGTCGAATACACGGTACGCGGCGTGGGTCCGAGCCGGGGATTCAGCCTGGGGGCGAGCGCCGACGTGGGAGACCAGTACACGGCGAGCCAGTGGAGCGTGTACGCGGTCGGCTGGAACGGCAATCTCTACGTTCCAATGCCCTGGGGAGCCAGCCACACCGTGGCAATCCACGGTGCCGGCGCCGCCGCTACCGGTGACTATCCACGTCGCGGCTTGTACTATGTTGGAGGTTTCACCGATACGGACCTGATGCAGGCGATCCGCTATCAGGTATTCCAGGGAAGCTACGTGCTGCGCGGCTACAAGCCGGTCAGCTTCATCGGCAGCCAGTATCACCTGTACAACGTCGAGTACCGGTTCCCGATCATCACCGTGGACCATGGCCCGTCCACCCTCCCGGTGTTCCTGCAGCGGGTGAATGGGAACTTGTTCCTGGACTACGGCGGCTCGTTCGACACGATGCGCGCGCAGAATTGGCATGGGCAGTTCCACACGGGCGTGGGCGCGGAGCTGTGGACCGAGCTGCAGATCGGGTACTACACCACGATCAACGTGCGATTCGGCTACGCCAAGGGATTCGGGCAGTATGCGGAAGAAGGCGGGCAGAAGTACATGGTCATCTCTGCGCCGTATTGAGTCACGGCGCCATCGATACCCGCCATGACGTGACCTCGCCGCTCCTGATCGTTGCCGAAAGCGTCTTGACCACCCCGCTCCGCTTGAGCGTCACCGTGTGGACTCCTGCCGGCACTGGAACGTGGACCACGGGCGAGGGTCCCACGCTCCTGCCGTCCACGAGCACTTCGTCGCAAAACGGCGAGCACACGACCGTGAGATACCCCGATTCTGCGGCGGCTTCTTCGTCCATCTTCACGCTCAGACGGATTGTCTCACCCGCTTTGACCTTGAGCACACGGTCGCGTGACACGGTTCCGCGATGGAGCGTGATGCGCCGCTCGCCCGCTGCCACCTCCCGTCGAATCACCGGGGAAGGGCCTGCGTTCACGCCATCGATGAGCACGGACTCGCACGACGGCTGACACTGGATTGACACGTATCCCTTGCCCGAGGCTGCGAGAGGCGGGGGGCGCGACGACGAGGCTGGCTCCTGGGACGGCGCCGCCGGAAGGACTGCGACGGATGCCGACTCCGGCGGAGGCTGGCTGGGTGCGGAGCCCGCAGCGCTCGACGAAGGGGCGCTGGCCACCACGACAGCCGTGCGCGTCGACGCACGATGTCCGAGCCAGACCCCCAGCGCCAGCGCACCACCCACCAGCAATCCGACTTGCAGACCGGCCCGCAGACGTGCCGAAGCTGCGCGACCCAGCCCTCTCGCCGGCTGCGTTCGCGGCGCGAGATTGCGCTCCCGACCGCGGAGCACCAGGCGCGGATCCGGGACGTCGCCCCACTGTGCCTGCAGCATGGTCAGGCTCGCAGCAATGTCGCTGCACGACGCGCATTGCGCCAGGTGCTCGCACAACCCCGGCACCTCGCTCGCCTGCATCGTGCCGTCGATCATCGCGCCCACATACGGCTCGAATCGCGCGCACTGCTCGTCAGCCCTAGGCGCTTCGGACGCCACGCGGCGCACCCTGCAGAGGCTCGACAACGACCGGCATGCGGCGCACGACGCTTCGTGGTCGCTGCCCTTGCCCGGCAATCCATCGATCCACACGTCGACTTCCGGACACCCGCTCATGCGATCTTCTCCCCATCGGCCACGGAGTCGGCGTCAGCCACCGGGGCTGCATATCGGTCGCGCAGACGCTTGAGCGCAGAGCGAAGCAGCCGCCGCCCGTCTGCCGGCTCGCCCAGCTCCAGCGCCTTCGAGATCCCGGCTTCGTCATCGCCCTGCAGCCAAAGGCACAACGCTGTGAGCTGCTCGGCCCGGAGCACGCGCCGCGCGCTGTCGAGCAGCTCGGCGGCCGTCGCGACGTCGTGCGGGCTCGGGCCGTCAAGGTCCTGCGGGAACTCGGACGCGGACACCACCCGTACCCAGCGCTCGCCGGCACCATGTGCTCGGCGGTCCAGGTATTCCGGGTGCGCGCGCACGTAGTCAATCGCCACGCGCGCAGTGACCGTGGCGAGCCAGGTGCGAAACGACGACCCAGGCTGCCGCGTACGAGTCGACTCCAGGAAGCAGCGGATGCGACGGAAGTCATCCGCGCGCAGCCGATCCATGACCTGGAGCACGATGTTCCGCCGATCGTCCTCGCGCCTGGCGATCGGACCGGTGATCTGCCACTTGCCGGTAATCGCCCAGACCGAAGGCTGAACAGCTTCCCAGAGCGCTTGCCACGAGGCGGCGTCGCCGTTCACGACCTTTTGGAGCAGGGCTTCCACAATCGTCCTTGGAGCAGCACGACCTTGCCGCTACGTTTCCAGGACGGCAAGGATGGCGGTTCTGTCACCCGGTTGCCTGTCGAATCCGGCATCTGCATGAAGGAGAACCTGCGCGTCGGCCCCTATGAGTTCCTCAACCCGCTCGGAAGTGGCGGGCAGGGCTCGGTGTGGCTGGCAACCGATACCCGCAACGGGGTCAAGGTCGCGATCAAGGTCCTGCCTCCCGGAACCTGGGGTGCCATCGAGCTCGCCAGGCTGCGCCGGGAATCGAGGCTGCTCCTGACCTTCTCGGACCCCGGGCTGCCGGCCGGCATCGGCGTGATCGAGGATGGCACCCAGCGTGTCTACGGCTTCGTGATGCAGTACGTGGAGGGAATTGCCCTGCATCAAGCGCTGCGCGAGAGGATTCTCAGCCCCAAGGAAATTGCCCTGATCGGATGCGAGCTGGCCCGGATCCTTTCCGTGCTGCACGCACGCGGCGTGGTGCACAGGGACGTCAAGATGGCCAACGTCGTCCTGCGTCCCGGTTGGGAGACCGGAAGCCCGGGAACGATCGTGCTCGTGGACCTCGGGATTGCCCGGGGGCTCGAGAGCAATGCCGCAACCGCGTACACCGCCCCCGGCTCGCTGGTGGGAAGCGCCCCCTACGTGGCCCCGGAGCTGCTGTTCTTCACAGGCGAAATCGGCCCTTCCTGCGCGGTCGACGTCTTCTCCCTGGGTGTGCTGATCTGGTTGCTGCTGTTCCGAAAGCACCCCACGGGACTGCCGATGTCAGCCGACTTCCAGGAGTTCCTCGACAAGTACCGCGGCGGATCGTTCGTAGTGCCTGACCCGCAACGCGCCGAGGAGGTTCAAGCGTCGGTGCCCGGACTGCTCCCTGTGCTCTACCGTAGCCTGGAGTTCTCCCTGAGCCGTCGCTACATCAGCGCGATGCAGGTGCACGAAGCCCTTCTCGCGGTCATGGGAAGACCCAGCCAGAGGCCCGCGCCTGTCACCCTTGACATGGACGTCAAGGCGCCGCTGCCAGCTCCCACGGTCGACATGGCCGCGCTGGTCATTCCGCCCATGCAAAAGCCCTCGAAGTGGAAGACCGTCGCGATCGTGGCCGTCGGGTTCGTCGTGATCGCCGCGGCCACCACGCTCGGGGTCATCTGGGTGTGGAGATGATGCTCGCCTACTGATCGTGCCACTCGACCGGCTGCCCTGCGCCTTGCCAGGCAGACAGCCCTCCGTCGAGATATCGAACGTTCGTATACCCGTCCTTGACCATCGCATTGCCGGCGATTCCGCTCATGTAGTTCGAGTAGCAGTAGAGCACGACCTTGGTGTCGAGCTTGGTGCCGACAAAGGCCTCGATCGCCGGAACGTTCTCGTAGGTCAGGTTCGCGTCGGTCTGCGGGATCTCCCCTGCATAGGGCACGTGCACATTGATGAGCAGGAAGTCCTTGCTCTGGAGCTCGATGGCGAGCTCGGCGACCGAAACCACGCCAAGCTGGGCCGGAGCTGCTTCCTGGGCATCCGCGTTGCCATCCTGCGCAACCTGGTCTTCGCCGCTGGTGTCCACGGCAGCATCCTGCTCGTCGGACGCAGCATCCTGCGGGGCTGCCTCTGGGCCGGCATCCTTGGTCGCCTCTTCGGCCAAGGCGTCGGTCCCGACCTCGGCCGACGAATCGATCGCGGCATCGACCGGGTTGCTCGCGGGCGCCTCCGAGCTGTCGGAGCAGGCAATGCACAGCCCGGCCGGAGCCATGGCGAGAAGAAGGAGAATGGAGCGGCGGCAGGAGGCGATCTTCATGTTCGTGGATGGATTCTAACGGATCCCAGGATGGGTCGCATTGCCTATCCCCAAGGTTCAGGGTTATGCCCATGTGATGGGAAGCAGGTGGATGATCGCGGTGTCGATTTCGGTGGCAACGGGCGCGTGCGGCAGCGGGCAACAGCCCGCAAGAGAGCCCTCCGCAGCGGCAGTGGTTCCAGCGGCAGCACCCTCGGACAGGCCTGCCTTGGCCGAGGCATCTGCGACGCGCGAGGAAGCCGCGCCTGCGCGGCCCGTGGTCCCATCGATAGGGGAGCCGATCACGGGTATCCAGCAGTGCGACGAGTACCTCGATCTCTACAAGCGTTGCGAGAAGCGCATGGAGGCTGAGATCGCTGCGGGCAACGCGATCCGCTACCAGAACGAAGCCGCTCGGCTGAAGTACCTGCAGAGCACGCCTGAAGCGCCCGGGCTGCCGCAGGCGTGCACGGGCTGGCTCGAACGTCTGCGCGGCAAGTGCCCCTGATCCACGGGGTCCCTGCACCGGTCTCGGGTGAGGGAAGCAGCGAGGTGAAAAACGGGTTCTATTGACACTCGTTTGCCCAACGGTACGCTCGCATGCGTCCCGAAGCACGGGACGGCCGCAAGGAGCATGCATGCGGACCCTGGCGTTCTACGGTAAAGGGGGCATTGGGAAGACCACCGTCGCAACGAACATCAGCGTGTTGTTCGCGAAGGATGGCCGTCGCGTGCTGCAGGTGGGCTGCGATCCCAAGCACGATTCCTCCTACAAGCTGGTTGCGCGCGAGCAGGTCCGCACGGTCATGGGTCTCCTGCAGGTGCCGGGCACCCAGACGCTCACGCGCGAGCAGGTGGTGATGCACGGACGCATGGGCGTGGACTGCGTCGAGACCGGCGGCCCTGAGCCTGGCGTCGGCTGCGCCGGTCGGGGAATCACCCGCATGTTCGAGGTGCTCGGCGAGGCCAAGGTCCTGGAGTCCGGATACGATGTCGTTGTCTACGACGTGCTCGGCGACGTCGTGTGCGGCGGCTTCGCAGCTCCCCTGCGGCGCGGCTTTGCCCGGGAGGTCTATGTCGTGGCCTCTGGGGAGATCATGGCGCTGTACGCGGCAAACAACATCTGCCGGGCGATCGTCACCCACGCGCGCAACGGCGTTGCCCTGGCAGGGGTCGTCGCCAACTTGCGGGGATCGTCCAAGGAGCTCGCAACCCTCCAAGCCTTTGCCGCGAGAATCGGATCACGTCTGCTCCACCCCATCCCGCAACACGAGGCGGTGCAGGAGGCGGAGCGGCATTCCAGGACCGTGATCGAGCATGCGCCGGACTGCGCGATCGCACACGACTACACGGCTCTGTTCGGGGAGATCCAGGCCACGACCCAGGAAGACTGCTGCATCCCTCGCCCGCTCGAGGATACCGAGTTCGAGCAGTTCGTGCTCAATGCCATGGTGGCGTAGTCGTCGCTCCGGGAGCATGCGTTGATCAAGGCGAACCAACCCGACTTCTTCTTCCCTTGGCTCGAGCGATTCGTCGCTGCCGGCAGTCCGTGGGGTTGTGATGGAACGACGGTTGGGCTGGACGGCACGCTCTGCCTGCACCTCACAGGAGCCGGACAGCAGGTCGACCTGATGTGGGACGTGGGCACGCCGCGCGAGGACAAGCCCACCTTCCGCGGCGGAAGCCTGTGGGTGGAGCGTGCGTCGTCGACCGATCCCAGGCTCGGCAAGGCAGCGCTGCGGCATGTCGCGGCGAGGCTGACTGCGATGTTCCACAAGCATACGCCTGCCTTGCTGACCCGGCGCAATCGGGAGCTGGTCGACGTTCGATTCGGCCCTGGGCTGCTGGAGTCGCTGTGCGGTGAGATTCTCTGCGTGGGGCAGACCCGCCGGGCCGATCACCTCCTCGCCGAAGCGACCCACCGCGACAGGGCGTTCGAGCTTCGCTTTCGCTCTTCCGGCTCCGAGCTCTTGATGCACCTGGTCCCGCGCGGAGCACCTGCGAAGGGAGAGGTCGTGCGCGACTACGGCCCGTGCGCCCTGTGCACTGCCAGGATGCCGGCGTCGGACGCTGAGCGGTCCATCCTCGATTTCGTGGGCTATGTGCTTGCACTCAGCATGCATCCCCAGATGCGCTTCATCGAGGACGCGGCGGGCTCCGCCCGAAGCGATGCGGGCGCACAGCGGCTCATCAACCCGTTCCTGCATGATGCGGTTCCTGCGGACATCAGCCTCATGAACGCTCTGCAAGGCTGCTCCGGGGGGCTCAGCATGGTGGCCCACTCGGATCGCGAGTGCCTGAGCTACTGCCCGCTCATGACCGGCCCGTCGCAATCGCTCTATCTGACGCGACCCGAGCTTCGCCCGAACCTCGAGTTCCTGCGACGCCTTCGATTGACCGACCTCAGCGAGCAGGCTGTGATCATGTCCGGCGGGGAAGGTGCCCTGGCAAGCCTGCTGCAGGAAACCATCGAGCAGGATGAGCCCGCGCTCCTGGTCGCGATCGATTCCTGCGTACCTCGGCTGATCGGCGACGACTCGGTTGCGGTCGTGCAGCAGGCGCGGCGCGAGCACAGGAATCTGCCCACGATCAACGTGGAGATCCGCCTCGACGAAGCGGACAATCAGCGAGCGTTCTGGCGCGATCTGGTCCGTGAGCTGAGCCAGTCCAAGGCGCGCACCCCTGGCAAGGCGGTGAACCTGATCGGCTTCGGCTCGCCGCGCACGCGCTCGCTGCCCGAGCTCCAGGAGCTGCTCTCGAGCATGAGCGTCCGCACCAACGCATGCGTGGTGCCGACCTTTGACATCGACGAGATGCGTCGATTCCGGGATGCGGATCTCAACCTCGTCTTTCCCGCAAAGCACGTGCGGGAAGCCTTCGAACTTGCGCAGCCGGAATGCGGCGTGGTGGGCGCCGAGGCAGCAGCCCCCTTTGGGCTCGAAGGCACGCGAGCGTGGCTGCTCGAGGTGGCAAACCTCCTCGCGGTCGAGCCCCCGGGCGAGCCGTTCTTCCAGCAAAGGATGTCGTCGCTGCGCGCGCGCTGGGATGCACTTGCCCGGCGCGCGGCTGGCCATCGCGTCGGGGTTGTCCTGCTCGATTGCCACTTCCGAGAGCCCGATTGCATGGTGAGGATGGGAGTGCCTTGGCTCGGGTGTCTCGACGAGATGGGATTTGCGCTGGAGGTGATGGTGGTTCGCACGCATGCGCACGCCGGCAGCCACGAGCGTGATTTCCAGCATGCACGCCAGCGGCTGGGCGAGGTGCTTCGGTCCCATTCCGGGCTCAGCGTGACCAAGGTCGACGCCCTCGACGCGCTCGGAGACCTGCTTCGCAAGGGGAAGTTCGAGCTCGTGTACACGGAAGTGGCGCAGGATCGGCGCGTCACGACAGCAGGCAAGGTCCCGGTGTCTCCCTTTGACTTCGAGATGGGATTCCAGGGCGGCTTGCGAACGCTGCGCCGGCTGCTGAACCTCGCGGAGACTCCCTTCTTCCAGCGGTATCACCAACACCTTCCACCGGCGGACTGGAAACCGTGAGCGGCCACAGCCTCCCCACGACCCCAAGCTACCTGGACGGCGTATCCCTCGCCGTCAACGCGATCTCCGATGCATCCCTCGTGATCGATTGCGCCAGCTGCGGCGAGGACCGGGCAGGCAACGTCGGGGTCAACCACGACCTGATGTCCACGCTGACGCGCGCCGACGGCCAGCATCGGGTGCAATACACGAACCTCGACGCCAACGACTACGTGATGGGCACCGAGCGCAAGCTGGACCGCCGCGTGCGCGAGATGGTCGCGGCTCGACGCTGCTCCGTGATGCTCACGGTGCAGTCCAGCGCCATCCAGCTGATCGGAGTCGATGCCGAGCCGCTGGCAGAGCTCTTGGAAGCAGAGCTCGAGGTGCCGGTGTGCGTGATCCCGACGGGTCCGCTGTCCAAGGACTGGCTCGACGGATACCAGGCCGCGCTGCTGGCGCTGGCTCGCAAGATCCCGCTGCTGCCACAGAGCGCAGCGCGCAAGGGCGTGGCGATCGTCGGACACTTGATGGATCGCCTCGAGCAGGATCAGATGGCCAACCTCGCCGAGCTGAAGCGGATGCTCGGGGCGCTCTCGTTGGATGTGGCCTGCACCTGGCTTGACGGAAGCTCGTATGCACGACTGTCGGATGTTGCCAGGGCCGAGCTCATCCTTGCGCTGCCGTACGGCACCCAGGCAGCGAAGCATCTGGCCGGCAGGCTGGGCTGCGAGGCGATCGAGATGGGCCTCCCCATCGGTCTGCAAGGCACTTGCGCGTGGTTGCGGACGATCGCAGGGCGCTGCGGGCAGCAGGAGCGCGCAGAGGCGTTCATCCGGGCCGAGCTGGATGCGCTGGTGCCCCGGCTCGAATGGGTTGTGCGACGGCACCTGGCGGGACGCTGCGTGGCGATCGCAGCGGAGCCGGCAATGGCGCGAGGGCTCAGCGCGATGCTCCGCGAGCTGGGCATGCGGGTCGTGCTGATGGCGCTGCATGCGCGGAGAGATGAGGCGTTGGGCGCGCCTGGCGAGGATGCGGAGGAACCCGAGCTGCTGGTGGATCCAGCGATTGCGCAGCTCGAGGCCCGTTTCGCTGAGCTTGTGCAGGCCGGGGAGCTCGATCTGGTGATCGGGTCAGGCAAGGTCAGGGATGCGGCCCGGAGCTTGCCGATTCCGTTCCTGGAGCTCGGGTTTCCCAGCCATGTGCGCCATGCGCTGTTCGAGGCTCCCTGGATGGGGTTTCGAGGCGCCGCGTGGCTCGTGGACGCGGTCTTCAATGTGCTGAGCGAGTGGGAATACCGTCGCGGCTGATGGTCCGCTCCTGACGCCTTCGCGTTGGCCGGCCCGGGTCAGAAAAAGTGATCGGGGGGGGCTGGACAAGTCGCCGTGGGCCCCCCAGGTTCCAGATAGGAATTGTTACTACCTAGGAACTTCTCCTATGCAAGTCCAAGCCATCGAGCTCCAGAAGCGCATCGACCGGTTTCAAGAGCTGTGTCGAACCCGGGGCGTGCGGCTCACTCCGCAGCGCCTCGAGGTGTTCCGGGCCGTCGCAGCCAGCTCCGCGCACCCCGACGCCGAGATGGTCCTTCGGGGCGTGCAGAAACGATTCCCGAACGTGTCGCTCGACACGGTCTATCGCACGCTCTGGATGCTCAACGACTTGGGTCTCGTGGGAACCCTGGGGCGTCGGGACAGCGTGCGCTTCGACGCGGAATCCCGGCCACATCATCACTACGTCTGCAGGCGGTGCCAGAGGGTCTGGGATCTGATGGAACACAACCCGACCGCTTTCGCCCCGCCTGGCGAGGCAACCAAGCTCGGAACCATCCAGGAGGTCCGTCTGGAGGTCCAGGGCGTCTGCACCGATTGCGAAAAGACGGACAAGGCAAAGCGGCCCCCATCCAAGGCCGCGCGAACCAAGACAACCCGAACTCCATCGTAGTTCAGAACAGGAAGCTTCTCATGCCTACCATCATCAATTCCAAGCTGCAGTCCTTCAAGGTCCAGGCCTATCACAATGGCAAGTTCAAGACCGTGTCCAGCGAGGATCTCGCGGGCAAGTGGTCCGTGTTCTTCTTCTACCCGGCTGACTTCACGTTCATCTGCCCCACCGAGCTCGGCGACATGGCGGACAGCTACGAGAAGTTCAAGTCCATGGGCGTCGAGATCTACTCGGTGAGCACGGACACGCACTTCGTGCACAAGGCGTGGGCCGACGCGTCCGAGACGATCAAGAAGGTGAAGTATCCGATGCTCGCGGATCCGACGGGCGAGCTCTCCAAGGCGTTTGGCGTGTACATCGAAGAGGAGGGGCTCGCCTACCGCGGCACGTTCCTCGTGGATCCCGAAGGACGCATCAAGCTTGCGGAGATGCATGACAACAGCATCGGACGCGACGCAGGCGAGCTTCTGCGCAAGGTGCAGGCTGCCCAGTTCGTCGCATCACATCCGGGCGAAGTCTGCCCGGCCAAGTGGACGCCGGGCGCTGCGACGCTCAAGCCCGGACTCGAGCTGGTAGGCAAGATCTGAGTCGCGCGTAGCGTTCTCGGACCGAGGTCCGCCTGCGCTGGAGCACCGATTCGTCGGAGTCGGGTGCTCCACGCGCATCCGCGGGCACCTGCGGGCCGTTGCATCAGGAGGCTGACCATGTTGGACAATGAGCTCATCGAGCAGCTTCGAGGACTTTTCAAGGAGCTCCAGGACGACTACGTGCTTGCCATCTCGCCGAGCCATCACGCTCGACAGGGCGAGCTTCGGGACATGCTCGACTCGCTCGCCTCTGCCAGCCCGCGGCTGCGCGTGGTGGAGACAGGGCCGGAGTCGAGCGAGGTGCACTTCGCCCTGCTCAAGAACGGCGTGCCGACCGGCGTGAACTTCCGGGGAGTGCCCGGAGGCCACGAATTCTCCTCGGTCGTTCTGGCGATTCTGAATGCCGACGGCCGGGGAAAGCTCCCGGACGAATCCGTGCTCTCGCGCGTGAAGAGGCTGCGAGGCCCGATCGCGCTGCGCACCTATGTTTCACTCTCCTGCACGAACTGCCCTGACGTGGTTCAGGCCCTGAACCTCATGGCGATCATGCATGGCGACTTCCGGCATGAGATGATCGACGGGGCGTTGGTTGCCGAGGAGGTCCAGCGGCTCGGCATCCAGGCCGTGCCGACGGTCTACGCGGGCGACGAGGTCCTTCACGTGGGACGCGCTTCCCTGGCGGAGCTCCTGGATGCGCTGGAGGAGAGGTTCGGCTCGAGCCAGGCCCGTGGTGCGGGCGAGGAGACGAAGCTGGACGAGCCACGGGCGTACGACGTGGTGGTCCTGGGCGGCGGCCCAGCAGGCGCATCCGCGGCGATCTACAGCGCCCGAAAGGGCCTCAAGACCGCGCTGATCACCGAGCGCATGGGTGGACAGGTTCAGGAAACGCTCGGCATCGAAAATCTCATTTCCGTGACCTACACCGAAGGCGCCAGGCTGGCTGCGGATCTCGAGCGCCATGTACGCGGCTACCCGGTGGAGGTGCTCGAGCACCGACGGGTGGAGTCCGTGGAGGACGGCACCCAGAAACGCCTGCACCTCAAGGGCGGCGAGCTCGTCCTGGCAGATCGCCTGATCGTCGCAACCGGTGCTCGCTGGCGCGAGCTGGGCATTCCGGGCGAAAAGGAGTTCCTCGGTCGCGGCGTTGCTTTCTGCCCGCATTGCGACGGGCCGTTCTACAAGGGGCGCCCGGTCGCCGTGGTGGGCGGCGGCAACTCCGGCGTCGAGGCCGCCATCGACCTCGCGGGAATCTGCTCGCACGTCACGCTCCTGGAGTTCCTCGACAAGCTCAAGGCCGACGACGTCCTGGTCAAGAAGCTGTCCTCGCTTCCGAACGTGACGGTGATCACCAACGCTCGCACGACGGAGATCGTGGGGGACGCGAACGGGGTCCAGTCGATTCGCTATCGCGACCGCGAGACGGACGAAGCGCGTGAGGTGGCGCTCGCAGGCGTATTCGTCCAGATCGGGCTTGTGCCCAACAGCGCGGTCATCAAGGACGTGGTCGAGACGAACCGCATGGGCGAGATCCTGGTGGACGCCCACGGCCGGACGAGTGCCAAGGGCGTCTATGCTGCAGGAGACGTCACCAACGTTCCCTTCAAGCAGATCGTCATTGCCATCGGCGAAGGTGCCAAGGCAGCGTTGACCGCATTCGAGGACCGGATGAGAGCGGGCTGAGACAAGCCTTCGGCCGGGTCAATCGTTCTGCCACTCTTTATGCGTTATTGGAGGGTCGCGGCAGGAGCCCGGGATTCGCGCTCTCACACTCGCATCGGGTTGCAGACATCATCGCACCAAACGACCGCAACGTGTCAGTTCCCTCTATACGTGTTCGTGACTCCCATGTCAGGATGACGCTCGGATTGGCCCCTTTGCGGCCGGTCCTCGAGCCCCCGGAGCACGCAGCACGTTGCTTTTCCTGGCCGGACTTCCGCTGGAGCCCAGCGTCATCATGCAGCATGCCCACGCGCACGTCGTTTCGACGGTGCAAAGGGCGGTGGAAGCTTCCATGCTGCAGCGCCGTACCATCGAATCGCTGGCGCCCATTCGGTACCGTCGCGAGCCGCCGGCCAGCCCGGGCCCAGAGGCCGAATCCCCGATCATGCACGTTTCGCCAGGGTACGGGCCGGGCAGGACTCCAACGCACGCTATGTCAGTATTGCCGACGCGGCTGGAGCTCCGCGTGCTGATGCCCGCTGCGCAAGCGGGCGGCGCCTCCCCGGCGCTCGTGCTGGCGCCCGTCCGTGGGCGCAGGGCTGACTCGGACTCCGGCGACTTCCTGAGCGCCTTCATGAAAAACAACGTAGGGGGCGTCTCCAAGCAGAAAGGCGGCCAGGTGAGCGCCTCCGTGGGGCTCGGCAACGACTGGCGCGCTTCCGCAGCCCTGCAGTTCCGCCCATCCCGCTACGATGACCGCGAGCTGGCCGGTGCGGCCTCGGTGCAGCGCTCGTCGGCCGCGGGCTTCGAGGCCGGCGTATCGTCGGACCCCGGCTCCGCGGTGTCCTTGAAGCTCAGCGGCCAGGCGCAGCGAATCACCGGAGGCCACAACTTGAACGCCGAAGCCGTGCTGTCGTGGCGGGCCCTCCCGCAGTGGCAGGTCGATGTCGTGCCGGGTGCCTACTACACCACGGGCGAGCCGCGCTACCTGGGCTGGGGCGAAACCCCTGGAGACTACTTGTTCGGCCAGCTGACCGCGCGGGGCATGGGCGCTGCGGTCCGGTCCACGGCAAAGGTGCTGCCCCGTCTGTCCATGCTGGCTTCGGCGCGCCTGCTGATGACCGTGGGAGACTACGACAGCACGAGCGTGTTCCAGGCCAATCCCAACAGTCGGTGGCAGAACATCGAGCTACGACGGCTGGCGCCCTCGAGCGAGCCTCCGCAGGCGAATCCCGACTTCGAGCAGGCGGTCTGGAACCTCGACCTCGCGGTGCGATGGGAGATCGTTCGAGAGGCCTCGTTCTACTTCGAGTACCTCCGGGGGCAGGCTCCGAACTACCAGCAGCTTCCCATGCAGCCGGCGGACGCACATCAGGGCTCGCTACGCAGGGTGCCCGCTGCAGACGTGTTCCTGCTCAAGCTCCATTGCGCCTGGAAGTAGGCGTTCGGGGCCTACTCCGCTGCTTCTGCCATCACCGTCTGCTTGCCGCTGATGTGGCCGAGCACCTCCGCAAGGCGTCGGACCGACTCGCGCTCAGAGTAGCTCGATTCAATCAAGGCTCGACCCGCGTTGCCCATGCGTTGCCGCAACAGCGGGGACACGAGCAGGCTCGTCAGGTAGTGAGAGAGCGAGTACGGATCGTCGGGCGGCACGAGATAGCCGTGGATGCCGTGAGTCACCGCTTCGGGAATGCCACCGACGCGCGTTGCGACCACGGCGCGCTTCATCGCCATGGCTTCGAGGACTGCGTTGGAGGAGCCTTCGACGGAGCGCTCCCGCGACGCCAGGCAGACGACGTCGCAGCTCGCGTAGAAGCTCGCAATGTCGTCGGTGTGCCCCACGAAGTGGGTCGCACCCTTGGAGGTCCGCGCCAGGGCTTCCTCGTACTGGGCACGCCACGGATAGTCGCCGGCGATCAGCAGCTTGACCGACGGGACACGCTCCACGAGCATGCTCATGGCTGCCACCAGGCTGTCGAAGCCCTTCTCTGGGGCTGGTCGGGCGACCACGCCGATCACAGGCGAGTCGCCGATGCCTGGAAGCGAGCGGAACCAGGGGCGCACGCGACGCGGGTCGAACACCGCCAAGTCCACGCCATTGCGAACCACGAACGTCGGGCAGCTCATCAGCGGCGCCAGGCTGTCGATGACTGCCTGGCAGTTGCCCACCAGCGCGGTGGGACGATAGCGCCAGGCTCCGATCTTCAGCCACAAGCGCTGATGCAGCGTCGTGGTGCGGGAGCCTGTGCGCCACACCACCGGAAGCCCCGCGCGTCGCGCGGCGCCCCCTCCTACCACCCATCCAAAAGGCCGGCTTGCGTAGATCAGATCAGCGTCGAACTCCTTTGCCAGCCCTGCCACGCGGTCCCGCAGCTGGAAGTAGGAACGAACGTACCCAGCCGTTCGCGCGACCCGCGCTCGATAGCTCGCCGGTCCCTCGAAGCCGTCAGGTAGCTCCGGGCAGTACACGTACTTCGTTCGTGCTTCGTCGAGAGCGCGGCACAGAGGCTTCCCAGGGCCCACGACGGGCAAGACCTCCACGCCGTACTCGGGTAGCAGCCGCATGGCGACCAGAGCCTGACGCTCAGCCCCGCCGAATCGCTCCGCCTGTTGCA
Source organism: Deltaproteobacteria bacterium (assembly GCA_016218915.1). Taxonomy (GTDB): domain Bacteria; phylum Myxococcota_A; class Polyangia; order Polyangiales; family Polyangiaceae; genus JACRCQ01. The sequence continues at coordinate 41,285 of JACRCQ010000072.1, read as the reverse complement.
GATAGAGTATGCGCATGTCTCCCCCGAAACCGATCAGCCTCCTGCACTGGAGGCAGGACGCGGACTCCTGGCCCGGACCGTCGCGCGTGACTGTGACAACGCAAGCCAAGCAAGCCCCGCACACATGAAGAGCAGCTGCCGAGCCCGTCGAATCAACGCAGCGCCCAGGCCGATTTCTGCAGGCAGCCCCAGCGCTGCGAAGCCGACGGAGAGGCCACCCTCTGCCACGCCGAGCTGCCCGGGCACGAAGAACAAGACGAAGGACGACGCTGTCAGCACGCCGGCGACGAACAGCGTCTGCGACACGCCAAGATGAAGGCCCAATCCCCAGGAAAGCACCCAGATCTCGGCTGCCATGAGGCACCGCTCCACGAGATGCCAGACGATGCTCCATCGGAACGACGCGCGCAGAGACACGCTCGCGCCTGCGAGGTGACGCAGTGTGGAGCGGACCGGGGACCAGGATTCGGGAAGCGGCCAGCGCGCGGCACGCCGTGCCATGGATGGTACGGCGTACAGCCCCACGAGAGCCACGGCGGCCACGCCGACAAGGGTTGCGAGCGAGATCGCACCTCCGGGCAGCGCTGCGCTCCCCAGCGAAACGCCCACTATGCTGAATATCAATCCGGCTGTCAGCGAGGTCATGGAGTCGAGTGCCACCGAGGGCGCCCCAACCCCGAGCCGCGTGCTCTCCCGGGTCAGGAGCATCGTCCGCGTCAGATCTCCGCCAAGCCCGAAGAGCGGAAGAACGAGATTGACCGCCTGCCCCTGGATCCGGATGAGCGTGAGCCGGATCGCGGAGGGAGCGTCGCCAGGCGCGAGCCTTTCGAGCAGCACGCGCCAGCCGATCGCCGCTGCGTGATTCCATACGAGGAACATGGGCAGAACCATGGCCAGAGCTGCCCAGTGAACGCGAATCGCCCGGTGCCAGGCATCGGTCAGCGAGTCTCCGTACAGGATCGCGGCTGCCAGACAGCTGATCCAGCACGCGCTCACCAGCGCAATCTGCAGCCACCTCCCGCGAGGACCGGGCCGCACGTGAGTGCGTGCTCGCCACCCGACGGGCGGATCATCCGCTACCATGCAGCACACTCCCCTCCGTTGCGACCATGGTGCACGCGAGGTCGGTTCGGCAATGGGCCCTTGGCGACAATATCGTTACAAGTGAGACAATTGATCAGCGGACAGGCGCGGATGCTCTCATTTGAGTTGGTGTCGTGATCACGCTCGTGTACAGTCGCATGCCATGCACGCTGTTGTTTCGCGCGCATCGCTGCTCCCTGTCGCTGCCCTGTTCTTCGCTCACCTCTCCTGCCTCGTCTCCTCGAGCCCTTTCGCGGATCGAGGGCCTGACATCGAGGCTGGAGCGCTTTCGCCTCGCCCGCCTCACTTCGTGCGCTCCTACGCTGCAGCGGCGGGCGAGCGATTGAAGGACTCGGACGCTGACGGGATTCCGGACGACCTGGAGGACGAGCTGGCGCACGCCTACTTCCCCTTCTACTCGTTGTCCGCGCACGATCGCTGCCCGTTGCACGGCGTGCTCTACCGCCTCAGCCCTCATCCGCGGTCGCCGGACAAGATCCTGATCCGCTACGATGTTCTCTACCAGCATGATTGCGGCTTGCGGGGGCACGTTGGCGACAGCGAGCTCTTCTCCGTGCTCGCAGACCCTTCCGTGCCGGCGCCCCAAGGCATTCTCGCCGTGCGCACGGTCGCGCATCACGGCACGCTTTGCGAGTCTGTGATGACCTGTGGCAGGCTGCCAGGGTGCAAGTCCTGCTCCTGGGCGCTGCGAGACGGGCAGCGCTACCCGGTCGTGTTCTCCTCCGCCAACAAGCACGGCAGCTATCTGTCAGAAGAGATCTGCAGCTTCAGCTTCGTGTGCGACTTCGGCGGTTGCTCCCGTCAGGCGGTCGCGGCCGCCCCGCCCATGACGAACGCGGGAGAGCCGGGCAATTCGATGGTCGCTGACTTGACGACGAGTGGATTCGTGCGCCCGGAGCTTGGGTGGACCGAGCCGCAGCTCCAGCGGTTCGACCCCTGGGGAGAAGGAAGATTCGGCAAGTCAGGACACATGGCGAAGGATCTCACGGACAAGCTCTACGAGATCGACCCGAGGAGCTGCGAGCGCTAGGAGCCGATCAGGGGGCCGTGGTGCTGGTGGGCGGACGAGGGAGTGTGGGCGCTCGTGTACACGTGCAGGCCGGTCGAGCGTTCCTCCAGCAGCCAGCTGACCGCGAGATGCGCCACGATTGCCAGGCTCGCCGCGGCCAGGACATCTACGACGTAGTGATTTCCAAGGTACACGGATGCGAAGGCGATGGCCGCAGCCAGCGTCGCGGTCCCCAATCTCCAGAGCGCGCCCTGCCTCCAGGTGGCGCAGAGGACCAGGACTGAGAAGGAAACCTGCAACGAAGGCATCGCTCCGAGCAGGCCCGAGCCGCGCGCTGCTGCACCGGACTCTGCGCCCAGAGCCGTGGGCCACGGTGAGTTGACTGGGACATCGAAGTACCAGGGTGGCGCCGTCGGGTACAGGAGCCGGATGGTAATTGCGGCTACACACACCGCAAGGACGCTCAGCCCGAGCACACGCATCGCCTTCGGATCGCGAAAGAATAGCCAGGCGGCCACCACGATCCCCTGGAACGTCGCCAGGAAGTAGGCAGCGCCTCCCGCCGCGTCGACCCAGCCAACGCGGTGAGCGGCAAAAAACCGGCTCGGCGTCACCACGGTCTCGTTCATTGCGATCGGGAACAGCGCCAGCTCCAGGTCATGCAGGTCATCAGCCTGGATGGGTCCACGCAAGGGGGCCACGAGTCGGAACATGTCGTAGAGAAGTGCGCTGGCCACGAAGGGCGAGATGAGCCAGCTGAAGCGTCTCGCGCCAGGCCCGAGCCACGCCAGCACCAGGAACGCGCCTGCTCCGATGTAGTGCTCGGCCCTCAGCGGCGTTACCACGGACAGCAGCCCCGCAGCTCCGGGGACCACCAGCAGCGATGCCCACCTCCACCAGGCCGTGGAATCCGGCTGTGTGCGCGCGGAAGTCTGTGACGCCGGAGCGTCCTTGCGCAGCGATGACAGCACGTGCAGCAGGCGAACCAAGGCTGTCCAGTTGGTCGAAATCGCCAGCACGCACAGAACCGCCACCGTGGTCAGGTGCTGGCGCGGATCCGTGGTGAGCGTCTCGAGCAGAGGGCCCAAGGCCAGGGTCCCACCGAGCAGCACGATCCGCTCGGGTCGCTGCATCAATCCGATGTTGAGAAACGACACGCCCAGCGTTTCGCCTCGCGCCCGCACGTAGGACACGAGCAGGGAGCCTGCCAGGGTGCCCAGCACTGCGAGCAGGACCCAGCTGTCGTGAAACGCCCAGGCGAGTCCGATGAGCACGGCCGTCTCGCCATAACGGTCCAGCACGGAGTCGAGGGCAGCGCCGGCAGCGGATGCCGAGCCTGTCAGCCGCGCGACACGCCCGTCGAGGAAGTCGAGGACTCCCGACATGAGATAGAGCCAGCCGCCGATGGGGAAGGCACCCAGTGCGATGGCGACGCCAGCGCCAATGGACAGCACCAGCGAAGCGATCGTCAGAGCGTCGGGTCGGACCTTCGCGCGAATCAACGCATGGACGATCGGACGCATGACCAGGGCAAAGCCGTTGCGCAGGCGCATTCCCAACAAGTGGCTTGCGCCGCGCGACTCGATCTCGTGATCGTGCCAGAGGCCGACGCGCGAAGATCGGAATGCGTAGAACGAGACGGATCCGAGCGATATCGCCACAAGCAACAGGGACGGAAACAGGCGGCGCCAATCGACGTCTGCGTAGCTCATCCAGCCCTCCCCTCCCATTGGATACACAATGGAAGTCATCCGTGGGGACGCAGGGGTCGTCCGGTCAATACCCTGACAACGATTCTCTGCTGCGCGCTTCAGCCGCGCCCAGGCCCGGCCGGCGCTGGCGTGCCATTCACAATCTCCTTTTCGAGTAGCAGCATCACCGCTGGCATGAGCACCACTGCGCTCGTCAGGCAGGTCAGCTCCCCCAGTACGGAGAGCAGGCCGAACGAATACAATCCACGATTGTCGGCTAGCAGCAGCGAACCATACCCGATGATCGTAGTGAGCGAGCAGAGCCCCACGGCTCCGCCGGTCGATTGAATCGTTTCTGCCACGTCACGGGCGCCGTCCAGACGGTGTCGCCACGCGACATTGACCGCGTAATCCACTCCGATCCCGAACGCTATCGGGAATCCGATGAAGTTCGCGAAGTGGATCGGGATGTCGAAGATCATGGTGAGAGCCACCAACCACAGCACTCCGGTCGCGAGAGAGCCGAGGACCAGCGCTGTCTCGCGGCTCCAGCGAAATGCCGCGATCACGAGCAGCAGCACGCCTGCCAGGGCGACCCCCAGCGCTCGGGGCGCGTCCTGCAATACCACCTCCGTGATATCTGCCGACAACGGGACCTGCCCCGCCACGAAAGCAGGCGCCTCGCCTGCCCCCGCGACCCTCTCAGCCACAGCGCGCAGCTTGCGCGTGAACGCTGCAATGCTCGTCCCTTGCCAACGATTCTGTCCCGGCTTGGGATACACGAGCACCGTCCGGTCGATTGCGCCGTTGCGTTCCTGGAGCCCGGCGACCAGCGTGGCTGGCAGGTCCGACGGCACCACGGTCGACGGGTTCTTGTCGCCAAGGAAGCGATCGAACAGCGAGAGTCGATCGGGTGGCAGCTTGGCTCGCATCGCCGGGGTCACCAGAAGGCGAATCCGCTCCAGCTCCGCGAGCTTTGCCTCCTGATCCGAGGGGAGCACGTCCTCGAACGTCTGAATCGACTCGATCCAGGATTCGAGGAGCCCGTCGCGCCCTCTCTCTTCCTGCAGCGCTTTCTTCAGCGCCCTCGTCTCCTGGGCCGAATGCGTCAACAGCGCGATCGGAGTGAGGCGTTGTCCCAGGACAGCTTCCATCTTCTGTCCCCAGTACCGGGCGCCTGCAGAGGTATCATCGATTCTGCGCAGCTTGGAGAAGTCCGTCTCCAGGCGAGAAGGGCCAAAGTGCCGGCTTGCGAACAATGCCGCGAGCGTGGCCGCGACGCCCACGGCAGCAACGCCTCGGGGGTAGCTCACCACGAGCGAGGCAAGGAGCGAGGTCAGCGAGCCCGCGCGTCGCCGTCGCTGCTTGGGAGCGCCTGCTCGGTCCAGCGCAGCCACCAGGGGCGGAAGCAGCACGAACGACGTCGCCCAGCAGATCGCCATGCCCAACCCGCCAATCACGCCGAACTGCCAGAACCCTCGAAAGTGCGTGGTGACCAGGGAGCCGTAGGCGATGGCCGCGGCCGCGGCCGCAGTGGCAGTCCCCACTCTCGTTGCGTAGATGGCGATTTCCAGGGCTGACTGCACGGACATCCCGCGACGCCGCTCCTCCAGGTAGCGTGCAAGCAGAATGATCCCGAAGTTGATCCCGTTGCCGATGATGATCGACCCGAGGAATGCCGTGTTCGAGTTCACCCAGGTCACGTGGAAGGGGGGCAGGCTCGCCACGGAGAAGGCAAACGAAACGCCGATCAGCAGCGGCAGGCCCAGAGCCGGAACCGCGCGCCACCATCGATAGAAAGCAAGGAGGGCCAGGATCACGGCCAGCACCACCAGCACGGTGGAAATCGTCAGGTCCCCCTCGATCGAGCGCAGCTCCTCGACTGCGAGCGCTGGAGTCCCTGCAAACCCATAGGTCATGCCAGGCGCGTAGGCTTCGGTTCCGCCGATGGCTGTCAGCTCTCTTCGCACGGCTCCCATCAACGCCTCGTACTGCCGGGTCCCGGTCGAATAGCCGGGCACATCGATGAGCAGGAGCGATACGTGAGCGGAGGGGCTCGACAAGCGGCCATTCGCGGGCAGGCGACGGGAAGGGTCCCTGCCCCGATACCGCCCTTCGATGTCTGACAGATCCACGGATGGCGCAGGCTCGTCATCCAGATTGGCGCCGGCGGATTCTGCTGCTTGCCAATCCTTTCGTGCCTGGATCCGACGACGGATCTCCTGCAGGTCGGCCGGGTCCACGTAGAGCGGAGCGTACTTCTCGAAGAATGATCGTTCCTCGATGATGTCGACCCGAGCCGAAGCGACCAGCGGTGGCCCGAGCGTGCGGACCCTGGTCGCGAGATCACCGAGCATTCGTTCGGCCGCGGGAAGATTCTGCTCGCTGCCTGCATCGACCACCACGGCGAGAACCCGGATTCCGTTCATCCGCTGACGGAGCTCCTGCAGCGCCAGCACGGCTGGGGCGTCGGACGGAAGAAGGCTCTCGAGGTCGCTGCGTAGCCCCTGAAAAACCTGGGCGGTCCGCCAGAACGACAGAATCGACAACAGCAGCGCTACGGTCCAGATCGCGCGTCCGTGACGCAGCACCCAACCCACGTAGGCGCTCACTGCAGGAGGAACCATTCACGGAGCCTAGGGCTACAACGCAGAAGCGCCAGACGCGCTGCTAGGGTGTGCCGGGACTCTGTCCGCTGGACGGCTCCAACGACTGAGCGACAAAGTCGCGTCTCGGGCCGACGATGGGCAGGTAGATGTCGAAGACCGCGATCTGCCGGTCCTTGGTCAGGACGGTGATTCCGCGCTCCAGGAAGTGGAACGACGTGTGCCCGCTCGTGTTGCTCTCGACCTGGATGAATCGGCTTCCGAACGTCTCCTGGATTCCCCTCGGATCGCGCGTCAGAAAGCACGATGGAGGAAACCCGGTGTTGGACAAGGGGCCGGTGCCCGGAACGTACTTCGTGAGCTTCATCACCGACACGCGGCCGTCCTGGGCAAAAATGCTCCAGAACGGATGGGTCGTCCTCGCGTTTCCTTCGTTGTAGGTGAGCACGGTGTCGAACCCGACGAGGAACTCGATCTGCGCGGTCGTGTCGTAGCCCGCAGCCTCCCAGGTCGCCCTGACGGCATCGTACGGTTCCGACTTCGCCTCAGGCCCGAGGACCTGGCGAAGCGCGTCGATCGTCATGCCAGGGCGCACGCCTCCGACTTCGAGCACCGCTCCCGCCAAGACCGGAGGTTGCGGCTCAGCGGCAACAGGCTCTGTGGCCATCACTGGCACGGATGTCGGCACGGGCTGGAGCTGCACGACCGTGGCTGGCGCCTGTGGGTCGAGCGGGGGCGCACTCGCTGCGCAGGCAGCGGACGAAGCGACGATTGCCGACCCGAGCCAGCTTGCCCAGCGTGCGAGCCACCGATCCATCCTGGCAAGCATACCAACTGGACGTCGATCGTGCATGAGGGGAGCTGGTATTCTTCGGCGGTCCCTTGTCACACAATCGTGGCTCGGGCCGACCTACCCACGTGCGAAGCCGCTCCGCAGCCTTCCTCCTCCTTGCAGCAGGCCTGACCGCTTGCCTTGGCGCGAATCCCCCACCAGCTCGCCGTGCCGCTCCAAGACCCCATCGTACCGTCGCCCGGGCGTCGGCGGCGCCTTCGCCGCCTCGGACCGCAGATCCCCTGGCAGAACGATGCGCGCCCCGCGAGCCCATCCCCGCTGTGGAAGCTGCGCCCCCGGAGGATCCCGCCTCGGACGAAGGGTGGCTCAACCACAAGCGCAAGCCCAGGACGTCGGATACCTGTGAGGTCGCGGACAACAACCTCGCGCGCGCAGAGCGTGAAATCCTGGCCTCGAAGAACGCTGCTGCGCCTGCACCCAGACAAGCCTGGGATCGCGTCTCCAATCCCCAGTACCTCGATCGGATCCTCGAGCGCGTCCATGTCAACCGCTCCGAGCTGGGAATGCTGCGTCGCAACGGATTCGTGGTCCTCGCAGGCCGCCCCCTCGACTCCTACGCCACGGCCTATCACGACGTCTTCCAGACCGAGCTGCCCGTCTACGTGACCGCGGACTCGATCTTCCACGCTGTGTTCGCGTCCAACGATACGGTCATCGCGACCGTCGAAGCCAGGACGCTCGCCCCGGCGCTCCACAAGGCGCTGCTGGCCATGCACTGCGCGCTGCCTTCGATGGCAGGCAGCTACCCCGCGGAGACCGCACAGGATCTGGATCTGTACCTGTCCGTGGCTCTCACTTTGCTCTTGGGAGAACCGGAGGTGCATGGCTTTCTCGGGACCGATGAGCAGGCGAAGAGCCTGGTAGATCTCGCCACAGCGGCGGAAGGGATGTCGCAGGTCGAGCTGTTCGGAAGGCCGCGCATGATCGACTTCTCGCAGTTCAGGCCGCGAGGTCACTACGGCGACGGCGCGGGCTACGCGAGCCCGAACGCGTTCGTATCCGACGTTCCCGGCGCAACGCTCACGACCTACTTCCGCGCGAGCATGTGGCTGTCGCGTCTGGAGTTCAACCTGGTGTCGCGCTCCTGTCGAAGCTCGCACCCGGATGCCGCAGTCGATCCGCGCGAGACGCCGCGCGAGGCTGTGCTCGCGCTCGCCCTCGCGGATCTCGCTGCACGTACCGGCGCTTCGGCCAACATCGAGCGCCTGAATCGGGCCTGGAGCCTGTTCGCGGGCCGTCGCGAGGATGTGAGCCTTCGGCAGCTCAACGAGCTGCGCGCCAAAGCGGGAATCACGGATCTCAGGCAAGCCGGGGTGGATGCGCGCCTGCGCGCTGCGATCGGCTCGAGCTTCCGCCGGACCGCACGGCTGCACTTCATGCCGCAAGGCTCGAACGAGCTTCCTGCCATCGCCACCATGCTCGGCCCCAGGGTGGTCGATGATGCCGCGATCAGCCGTCGCCTGGTGCACGACGAGCTGCCAGGCCGCATGATGGTGCACGCTGCGGACATCGCCTACGTGCTCGGGCACGATCGGGCCAAGTCGATGCTCGCAGACGATCGCAAGGAATTTCCAGGGCTGGGCGGGCAGCTCGACAAGGCGCGTTCCGAGATGATGGAGTCTTCGCGCCGTGGGGAGGGCATGTACGGCGCCTGGCTCGGAGCGATCCTGCGCGCAGCCGAGCCACCGAAAGGCACTGTGCCGTCGTTCATGGATGGTCCCGCGTTCCAGGACCTCCGGATGAACACCGCGATCACGGCTTTCGGGCAGCTGCGGCACAACTACGTGCTCGTTGCAGGGCAGGGCTACGACGCGTACGGCTGCGAGATCCCGGACGGCTACGTGGAGCCTGCGCTCGGCGTGTACGAAGGGCTCAGCGAGTACACGCAGCGTGCGAAAGCTGCACTCGCAGAGCTGGATCCTGCGGATGCCTCCGGAGCGGGCGTCTACTTCCAGCGTCTCGGACAGGTACTCAAGGTGTTGCGGGCCATCGCAGCAGACGAGCTAGCGGGCAAGGCGCTCAGCGAGCCGCAGAAGCGCTGGCTCGCCATGGTGGCCGAGCACATTCCCGCGCACAACGTCGACACAGGCGGCCCCCCTCAGTACACGGGTTGGTACTTCGACCTGTTCCTGCATCGGGACAACGATTCCAAAGGCACCGGCGCATTCATCGCGGACTGGTACACCTCCACGAACCTGCAGAAAGTAGCCTATATCGGCGCTTCCCCACCGCGGCTCGGCTTGTTCGTCGTAGATGCCGGCGGCCAGCCCAGAGTGATGGCCGGACCTGTGGCGCGCGGCTGGGAGCACGTCGGGTCCACGAGCCGGAGGCTGGACGATTCGGACGCGGCAAAGCTGAGCATAAGCTCTGCGCCCTGGGAGTCGAGCTACACCGCCCGAGCTGTCGCCGAGCCGCCGCTGTCGTTGCGCATGATGGATGACGGCAAGGGGAAATTCGAGGTCGTTGCCAAGAGCACGCGCGCGCTGGGCCCGGTCACCGTCGAGCTTCTGAACCACCACGGTGCTCCCACGGCTTCGCGAACGCAGAGCGTGGGCGCAGCCGAGGTGCGCTTCACCTTCTCGATCCCTGTGCGAAAGAGCACTGCAGGGTCCCCGATGGAAGGGTTCGGGTGGCATGCGCCCTCCGTGGAAGGGCTGCACGTGAAGATCGGAGAGTTCGACCTGGTGCGCGGAGCGAGTGAATATCGCCCCCTGCAGGACTTTGCGATTGGCGAGATGCGCAAAGCCGAGCAGGAAGGGCAGGAGCCCGCAGAGCTGTAGAGCCAGTAGGAATCGCGAAGGCGCTAGCCCTTCACCTTCTCGAGCATGTGATCGATGACGTGGCTGTGCTCGCGCTGGGGGCTGAACATGACGATCTCTGCGTCGTCGTCGACCTTCACGTTGTGACCTGGCGGCCAGTAGAACAGGTCGTTCGCCTTGACGGTCTCGCGAACACCCTTGGCGTCCGTCGTCGTGATCTGGCCGCGCAACACGAACCCCCAGTGGGGACACTGGCACTGACCGCCCTCCAATCCTTCGAACAGTGGCGTGGTGTCGACACCTGCTGAAAGGGTGAAGTACTCGCCGCTGATCTTGTCGAATCCGTTCACATCGCCAAACTCGGTGCGCTGACGGATCACCGCACCTGGGATTTGCATCCGAACCTCTACGTCGTTTTTCGCCACATGCATGATCAGATCCCCCCGTTTTGTCTGCCTTCTGCTGCGGGACCGGCCGGTCCCAGCCGAGTGCACGTAAGGTCCCGCTCGCACAGCGTCAATGCGCTCGGAGCATCCATCGTCTCTCGGTCGCGTCCAAAGGGATGGATCGCGAAGGATCCAGCTGGATCGGCGCTGGCCCTGTGGGTGTTGTGCGACCATGTCGTGCTCGCAGCGGCACGCTGCCAGCCTGTGCAGCTTGGGAGCGCGTAAACACGTGCGATCGGCGTTGTCTGTCGGCTCCGGGATGAGGAGCTCTGCCTACGGCCCGCGCCGTCGCCCCTGGTCAGAATCTTGCAGCCAGGCTGTCCGGCGCCATGAACAAGACCGCTCCCAACAGCCTCCCGAGCTTCGACTGCTGCCGCGACGCGTTCGACTCCGCCCCCGGCGTGTGCAGCCTGTTCGACGACGACGTTGAAGTGGTGACCGTGCCGGACGCGATCCCGCTCGTGTCCCCACGTAGACGTCTTGCAGCGGCAACGCTGCGGCCCCCACCTCCGTCGATGCGACCGGCAACAAACGAGACTGTGGATCTGAAGTCGCTGATGGGACGGGTTGCCACCGTCGACGAAGGGCCAGACACATTCGCATTCCCGCCGCCGGTGGAGACCATCACCACGATCCTTCCCACTGCGCTCACCCAGCCTGCACCCGCGAGACTGCGATACGGCGCGCGGCGTGCTTCCTCGTTCGTGCTCGGTGCCTTGGCGACCGTGGCAGCTGGTCTGGCCATGATCCATCCCATCGCAGCGTTCCATTCTCAAGCGGCTTCTCCGGCGGCAGCGCCTGGCCCGTCGCCGACTCAGATTCAGGAGACGAGAGCAGCGACCACTGAAGCAGTCTTCATTGGACCCACGCAGTCCCCGGTCGAGGCAGCGGCAGCGCAGCCACTGGAAAAGAGCGCGCCTCCGGTGGTCACCTCAGGCAGACTCGCCAGACAGTCGTCGCCCAAGAGCGATGCTCCATCGAGCTCGCCGGCCGATGCGCTCCCGGATCCGGAGCCACCGCCTGCACCGGCGCCCGTCTTGCCCCCGTTCGACAGCCGCAGCGCTCTGGCCGCCATGCAGGCAGCGGTCGGTGCCGCGTCCGGTTGCAGGACCGACGATGACCCCGCTGCAGTGGCTCGAGTGTCCGTGACCTTTGCGTCGTCAGGGTCTGTGACGATCGCGCGGGTGGATGGTGCGCCCTACGCTGGGACCAAGACAGGGAGCTGCGTGGCGAAGGTGTTCCGAACCCTGCGCGTGGACCCGTTCGAGGGTCAGCCCGTGACGGTTCACAAGTCGTTCTTGATTCGTTGAGGGGCTAGGAGCGCGCGGCGCACTCCTCCCAGGGGCTGGGGGCGGGGATCGTCGCAGTCGTCAGCTCGTCGAGACAAGCCAGGTCCGGGTCCAGCATGGCCGAGCTGCGCGCCAGCGTGTTGCGCGAGGCGTCGCTCATCGTTGCTTCATCGTCGTCGCCAAGCTCATCGAGCGGAAATCGTCCGCATGAGAGCTCATCGCAGTCGATGCCTGCAGCAGGAGGAATGCTGGGCCGCCGCATTGGGCGCTGTGCTTCAGCTCGTCCTGCGCGATCAGGCGATGCTGTGCCGAGGGAGGCGCTGCTGAACCGGTGGTTTCTCGCTCGCATGAGCAGAAAGCACGGCTGCCGAGGGATTTTCTTGAGGTGAAGTTCACCGGTTCCGCAGCGAAGGGCGCGATGGATCTGGAGCGTCCGGAGGCGGGAAAGCGGATGGCGTCAGTTGGTGTTCAGCTCGACGCGCAGCAGCTTGCGACCGATGAACAGGTAGTCGCCGTGAGCCAGCTCGCGCTCATCCTTGATGCGGATGTACGAGCCATTGCGGCTGTTGAGGTCGGTCAGCAGGATCTTGCCGCCCGAGTCTTCGATGCGGCAGTGGGTGCCGGACATGAAGGGGTCGCCGGGGAAGTTCAGATCGCCACCCTCGCGTCCGATCTGCAGAGATGCCGAGCGCGCGCAGACGGTCATGCCGGCAGCTCCTCCCTCGAAGATCTGCACGATGCGGAAGGGTCCGGGGTGCTTGGGCGACGAGTAGAAGTAGGTGCCGTCGCGCTCGGGTGTGTCAGGGGATATCGTGTTGTGCTCGACACGGAAGAGCTGCTCGCCAGCGAGGAAGGTGTCGCCGATCGCAAGCTCGACGGTGCCGCGCACGCGGACGTACACGCCATTGAGCGAGCCTTCATCACGGACCACGAGCTTTTCGCCGCGGTAGTAGAAGTTGGCGTGACGCGGCGACACAAAGGGGTCGTCGGGGAATTGCAGGTTGCCGTTGCGCCCTGCGATGTGCTGATCAGCGCGCAGGTGATAGGAAAGCCCTTCCATGCCCTCTCCTCGGATGAGCACGAGCTTGGCCTTGGAGGGGTTCTGCATGTCGCTGAAGAACAGCGTGCGCGCATTCAAGATCTCGGGCGGAACCGCGGCGCCGCAGCGTCCGCAGAACTTATGGGCAACGGGAACGGATGCCGAGCACGACCGGCAGATGTAGTTGCGTGCTTGCTCCATGAGCTCCTCCTGGGAAAGATGCGCGAAAGGGCTTTTGCCTGCAGCAGCGGAAGCTGCAGGCGTTGACGCTACCACTTCTTTGCTGGGCGCGGGGCCAGGGATTGCTGGACCACGCACCAGGGGTTCAGGGTCAGGGACCCATGCTGAAAGCGGGGGGGCTGCCAGGCGGCTGGCCGGAGTGGCTATCGGCTTGCCTTTGTCTCGAATCGCAGCCGTGGCCTGGGACGAGCCTTTGCCAGGGCGCGGGGCGGCCGGACGCGACGGGGGGCGAGGAGGCGGGGTCGGCCTGGGTTGAAGTGCGGCCAGCACGGCGGGACGCGACGATGCGCGGGCTTCGGCCTCGGAGGGCAGGCTGAGCTCGTTGCCACATGAGCAGCGTTTCGCGCCCATGGGGTTGAACAGGTCACAGCGTCCGCAGACGATGCCGATTTCAAAATCCATTGCGCCCGACCACACTTGTAGCCGCGGCGCCGCGGCCCGGTCAAGCCGGTCCCAAGAGCAGCCCGATTCGTCAGCGATCAGCACAAAACCGATGCCCCCCCGTAGCCGCCGGGGCGGCTTCGTACCAGATTGCGCCCTGCCTCACCCTGATCGAGAAAACCCCTCCGAAGAGGTCCCTGGATGAACGATCGCTTCCTGCGCGCCTGCCGACGCGAACCTGTGGATGCAACGCCGGTCTGGTTCATGCGCCAGGCTGGCCGGTACATGGCCGAATACCTCGAAATTCGCGCAAAGTATTCGATGCTCGAGGTCTGCCGCACGCCCGAGCTCGCCACGCAGGTCACGCTCCAGCCCCTGCGCTTCGGCGTCGATGCGGCCATCCTCTTCGCCGATATCCTGCTGCCCCTGGAGCCCATGGGCGCTCCCTTCGACTTCGCGAAAGGCGAGGGCCCGGTCGTTCACGAGCCGATCCGCACATCCGCGGACATCGATAAGCTTCGCCTGATCGACCCAGAAGAATCTCTCGGCTACTGCCTCGAAGCGATCCGCATGCTCCGGCGCGAGCTCAAGGTACCCCTGATCGGCTTTGCGGGAGCGCCCTTCACCCTGGCCAGCTACCTGATCGAAGGGGGAAAGTCGGCGCACTTCACGGCCACCAAGCGGTTGATGTACGCCGAGCCCGAAGCCTGGCACCGCCTCATGGGAAAGCTCGCTGAGGTCGTTCGTCGCTTCTTGCGAGCCCAGGTCGCTGCTGGCGCGCAGGCATTGCAGGTGTTCGATTCCTGGGTCGGGCAGCTGGGCCCGGACGACTACACGCGGTTCATCGCGCCCCACATGCGAGCAATCCTGTCCGACGTGCAGTCCACGGGCGTGCCTGTGATCCACTTCGGCACCGGGACTTCCACGTTGCTCGAGCTGATGGCACAGGCCGGAGGCACTGTGATCGGAGTCGACTGGCGAGATCGTCTGGGCGAAGCCTGGGGACGGGTGGGCTACGACAAGGCGGTGCAAGGCAACCTCGATCCGACGGTGCTCTTTGCTCCGCGCAGCGTGATCCAGGAGCAGGCCCGCGCTGTGCTTCTGCAGGCCGCAACCCGCCCCGGGCACATCTTCAACCTCGGGCATGGAATCCTGCCCGGAACCCCGGTCGAAGAGGTCGAAGCCCTGGTCGACTTCGTGCACACCGAGACCTCCGGACCGCATTCACGCGTGGGAAGCTCTCCGCGCGGCTCTTCGGGCCCCAAGGACTGAGAAGCTATCGAGGCAAGCTCATGAACGACGTCGCCCTGCTGCTCGTGGCGCATGGCACCCCGGACTCGATCGATCAGATCCCTGCTTTCCTGAACAACATTCGCAGGGGTCGGCCTACGCCAGCCGAGATCGTCGAGGAGGTGCAGCGAAGATACACCGCCATCGGAGGCCGCTCGCCCCTTGTCGACACCACGCGCCAGCAGGCTGAGCTCTTGTCCGGGCGCATCGGGCTGCCGTGCTTCGTGGCGATGCGCATGTGGCACCCCTACATGCACGAAGTGCTCGAGCAGGCCGCAGCCCAGGGAGTGCGCAAGCTCGTGAGCGTGGTGATGGCGCCTCACAGCGCGTTCGTCTACGAGCAAGTGCTGCGCGAATCCGCTGCGAAGCTCGCTGCCAACGGCACGCCCGTGCCCGAGCTCGTGGTGGCGCCGTGCATCGGAAGCGAGCCCGCGCTGCTCGACGCGTTCGCTTCGCTGATTCGCGACCAGCTCAGCGCACTCGACCCGAGGGAGCTTGCACGCACCGTGCTCATTCCGTCGGCCCACTCGCTTCCCATGCGCGTGGTGGAAGCGGGCGATCCGTATCCCACGCTCGTGGCCGAGACCGCGCAGGGCGTGATCGCGCGGCTGGGCAACGACGCGCTGCCGGCGATCCAGGCGTTCCAGAGCCAGGGTTTCACGGGCGAGCCGTGGCTCGGCCCGGATCTGCCAACCGTGTTCCAGCGCGCCAAGCAGACTGGAGCGACGAGCGTGCTGGTGGCTCCGGTCGGGTTCCTGGCCGAGCACGTGGAGACACTTTACGACCTCGACATCGAAGCCAAGGCGATCGCAGCTGAGCAGGGGCTGGTGTTTCGTCGCACGCCGTGTCCGGGAACGCATTCGGGGCTGATCGATGCGCTGGAAGCGGTTGTGCGGAAGTTGCTATGATCCGGCCCATGCGCATTGCATGGCCCTCGTTGCTGTTCCTGGTGCTCTGCAGCTGCAGCGATGATGCTGCGACGCCCTGGACCCCCTCGGATGCAGGAGGCGACGCAGCCGGGTCCGGAGGCGGCGGTGCGTCCGGTGCCGGCGGAGCCGCCGGTGCGTCGGGCACGGGCGCCACAGCTGGAGCAGCGGGAGCGGGCGGGTCCACACCCCCGACGCCCTGCGACCCGTCGTGCACTGGCACCAAGATGTGCGACGCGAATGCGCAATGCGTTTGTGCGCCGGGATGGGAAGCAGCAGGCGCAGAGTGCGTCGCCAGCGCCATCTCGAATCCTGCCACTCGAGCCAAGCAGGAGGTGTGCGATCGGTACAAGGCAGCCAAGGCCCCGGGATACACCGAATGGGTGCCTGGCTCGGGCGGCGAGTGCGATCCAGGCACGGTGCCCTACGATGGCCAGGTCGCAGCGCTTCGCTATCTGGATTTCTACCGATGGATGCTGGGCGTCGGACCGGTGCAGGTCGATCCGTCGGTGGCCAGCGCAGAGCAGCAGTGCGCGAAGATTCTCAACTATGCGTTCGGGCACAGCCCGGATCCCAGCGTGAAGTGCTACACCGCAGAAGGCGCCGCCGCGTGCGGCGCATCGCTGATCGCAGGCGGTTACGGGCTGGTGGGTCAGGTGGACGGCTATGCGATGGAGACAGACCAGAACCTGATTCACCGACGCAACGTGCTGGCAGTCGGCAGGGCGGGCGTCTGGTTCGGAGCGAGCGGCGGCTCCTCGGACATGCACTACGGCGGAGCCTACCCTGCCCTGGCTACGGATCCCGCGTTCGTGGCCCATCCCGGGCCGGGCATCAACGTGCGCAGCGCTGTGCCTGGCGTGTGGTTCGTGCAGAAAGGCACGGCCACCACGCCCCCGGTTGCTGCTCGCGTGTTCGTGGTGAGCACGAGCGAAGAAAAGCCGATGAAGGTCGGACACCACTACAACGACTTCAGCTCCTTCTCGCCTGACGGGTGGGTGCCAGAGGTCGATGTGCCGTATCGCGTGGAGCTCTGGGACGACGCCTCCGCGGTGTTCGCCACGTTCGAGACCACGCTGGTGGATTGCAGCTAGCTCTTCAGCCGCAGCTCCATCCGGACCGCCCGGAAGTCGGTCTCCGCCTGCCCGCACAGGGCATCAGCCACTTCCTGCAAACGAGCCACACCCGAGGGGAGCACGCGGAGCACGACGCGTACCGGCGCCCAGGTGCCGCGGATCCCGGCCCTGGCGAGCGTTTCAACGTCACTCGCGTCCCCCGGCTCGACGCTCTCGACGTACTCACGAAGAGGGAAAGATCGTTCAACATCACCCTTGGTCCGCGTGGCGACCACCTGCTCCCAGCTGCGATCCCCCACCACCGCGAGCGCGCGCGACTGCAGCTCTGGAGGCAATCCGAGCAGGTAGCGGGCAGCGACGATCTCTGCGCCGATCGCAGGTGCGCCCGGCTGCAGACGCGAGATCTCCAAGAAGCGCAACCCTTCCTGGCTGAGGGTCGCGAGCCGCTGCACCACGTCCACGACGTCGATCTCGGTCGAAGTCTTCACGTCGACGTACTCGTCAAAGCTCGGCACACCGAGCGAAAGCGCCGGAGCGAAGCTCATCACGGCCTTGGGGTGGAATCCCTGCGAGTACCAGAGAGGCATTCCAGCACGACGCAGCACGCGAGGCAGCTCGCGGACCAGATCGAGATGGCCCAGCAGCGAAGCCTTGCCCAGCTTCTCGAAACGGATGCGGTAGCGCACCGGCTCGATCTGCGGCGGGGGCTCCACCTTCTCCTGCTCGTGGGGGCGCGCCCGAAGCGCTGCCAGCTTCTCGCCGCTGCGCTTTCGGCCAACGGCCATCGTCTCCAGGTCGCAGCCTGCGCCGCAATGGAAGCATACGAGCTTGTCGTTGCTCGGCTCCCGCCCCTCGACCGCGCTGTAGGGGCGCCCGCACACCGGCGTGAGCTTGCCCTTCCTTGCCTTGTCTCGCTCCTTCAACAGGAAGTCGTGCGCCACACCGACGTCGATGTGCGCCCAGGGAAGGGTCGAATCGATCGGAAGCTCAGCGAGATAGGAATCCAGGTCGACCTCGCACGCGCGGACCGCAGCCATCCAGGTGTCCCAGGGCATGGCGCTCTCCCAGGCATCAAAGCGCGCCCCGTTGCGCCAGGCCGTCTCGATCACGTCCGCGAGCCTGCGATCGCCGCGACACAGAAGCCCCTCCAGGATGCTGCCGTGCATCGGGTGGACCTTGAGATCCACGTTACGAGCCCGCGCCCGGTCCTTGAGCATGTGCTGGCGACCGATCACCTCTTGCGGGCCGAGCATCCTCTCCCATTGCAGCGGCGTGTGCGGCTTGGGAGCAAAGGTCGATACCGACGCCGTGACTTTCGGGGGCCGCCCTTTGCCGCGTCCGCGCCTCCCCGCTTCCCGCGCACGAGCCGTGGTCTCCACGATGTCGAGCACGTCCTGCTCGGTTTCCGTGGGCAACCCGATCATGAAGTAGAACTTGAGCCGATCCCATCCGCGGGTCAGCACGCGCTCGGCGGTCGCGAAGATCTGCTCTTCTGTGATGTTCTTGTTGATCAGGTCGCGCATCCGCTGGCTGCCCGCTTCCGGCGCGAACGTCAGCCCGGTTGCCCTCACCTTCCTGATCTGATCGAGCACCTCGTCGGTGAGACCATAGGCGCGAAGCGACGACACCCCCAGCGCGACATTGCAGGGCCCGAGCCGATCCGAGAGCTCTCCGATCAGCTCCCCGACGTGCGGATAGTCTGCGGTCGACAGCGATGTGAGCGCGACCTCGTCTTCCCCCGCCCAGCTCACAGCGCGTCCGATCAGCTCTGCCAGGCGCGCAGGGTCGCGATCGCGCTGCGGCCGGAAGATCATGCCGGCCTGGCAGAACCGGCACCCCTGCATGCACCCGCGTGCGATCTCGATCGAGAGCCGCTCGAACACGGCTTCAGGCCCGCCCACCGGAAACTGCTCCGGAAAGGGAAACGAATCGAGGTCTGCCACGAACGCCCGTCGGACCGGCAACGGGACGTCGTCGAACAACGGACGATCGACCACGATCCTGCCGGTCTGGGGATCGGCGCGCGTGGAGTAGAGCGCGGGAACGTACACTCCGCCCAGGGCAGCGAGCCTGCGCAGTCGCGCCTGGCGCGATAGACCCGCATCCCGATCCTCGGCCCACCTGCGCGCGACCTCGACCGCTTTCTGCTCGCCATCTCCCACCACGAAAGCGTCGAAGAAGGGAGCCATCGGCTCAGGGTGGGTCGCGATCGAGCCTCCCCCAAGCACCAGCGGATCGCTTTCCGCGCGTTCGCTGGCGCGCAGTGGGATGCCACCGAGATCCAGCAGGGTCAGGGCATTGCTGAACACCAGCTCGTGCTGCAGCGAGATGCCGACCACGTCGAATTCGCGAAGGGGACGTGCGCTCTCGAGCGACACGATGGGCAGGCTGCGGGCGCGCAGCTCTTTCTCCATGTCGTGCCAGGGCGCAAACGCACGCTCGCACAGGATGTCGCTCTCGGCATTGAGCACCTTGTACAGGATGCGCGTGCCCAGGTGGCTCATGCCGATGTCGTAGATGTCAGGAAAGGCGAGGCAGACGTGCGCCCGGACTTGGTCCCACGACTTGCGGATCTGGCCGAACTCCCCGCCCACGTAGCGCGCGGGCTTCTCCACGGTGTGCAGAAAGCCGGCGTAGGGATGCTCGTGGAAGGACAGCGAGGTGGACATCGGACCGAGTCGTGTAGCACGGCGGCCGGCCAAGGGAAGCGTCAGGTTGAGTCGCCCGGATTTGGACGGATGGGGCGATCCTGGCCGCACCCAAGTCAGCGATCCTTGGCTGCCGGCTCCACCGAGATGTACAGCTTCGATGCTTCGCCCTTGTCGTTGAGCACGAAAAAGTCCGTGTCTCCGTCACCGTCGACGTCCAGAGGCACCATCACGCGCGTGCTCAGCGGATGCAGTGGCATCGCTGGCGTGGCGTCGCTGAACCCGCCGATGCCGCGATTGACGTACAGCCTGTTGACCGTCCCGGCGTTCGAGATGATCAGGTCAGGACGTCCGTCCAGATCCACGTCCGCCACGGAGACGGATCGGCCCGAGGAGTGATCCAGCGGAAGGCTCGCAAGCGTGTCGTCGAAGAAGTGTCCTGTGCCGTCGTTGAGCAGCAGTCGATCCTGCCCGGGATCCGATATGGCCACGATGTCGAGATCGCCGTCGTGATCCGAGTCCACCATCGCAAGAGCAGACACGGGGTCGGACAGAACGGGAAGCCGGGATGCGCCCGGAGCTGACAGCGTCGTGGATGCGGTCCCGGCCTTGTTCAGCGAGATGCCTGCAAAAGCGCCGCTCGCCTTGTCAGCCGAAGAGACCACGACATCCGCGAACCCGTCGCCATCCACGTCGCCTGCCCTCACGTCCGTCAAGGTCCCGGCCCAGGATGCCGCAAAGTCGATGCGCTCGAAGTCCTCTCCTACAGCCACCGCGCCGCCCGCAAGAACGAAGGTCAGGTCGTCGATCGCCAGCTCGCCCTTGGCCGCCTTGCCGCTCGCTTCGATCTGCAAGGTCACGGACTTGATCGGGAGGTCCACCACGCCGTCCGCACCTTCTCCGGAGTGCTTCCAGCTCTTGAGCTTGTCCGCCTTGAGGTGCTTCCAGCCGGTCCAGCTCGCGGCGCCCAGGTCGATCTCGAACAGCTCGTCCTTCGCGTCCGTGACCTGCAGCGTGAGCCCCTGCCCCCCATTGTCGCCGTAGAGATCGAGCTCGATCGAGCCCGGTACCTGGCGCAGGCCCGGGGGGGTGAGCTGCAGAGCGATCGTTCCCTGAACCGTCCCTGCATCGTAGGAAACCTTGCCTGAACCCTTTCCGGTGGAAGCGCGCTTCTGGTCGATGGTGAACGTGGCCTTGATCGCAGGGTCGCTCGCCACGACCTTGCCTACGGCCTTTCCCTGCACGCTCGCAGCAGGTTCCATGTCCGCCAGCGGAGCAAGATGGATCGAGCCGGGCTTCGAGTCGTTCAGGTAGATTCTCACGTAGGAGCGCCCTGAGCCGGCCGCCCCTTTGCCCAGCACTGCTACGTCAGGGCGCCCGTCCTTGTTGAAGTCCAGGATTTCGGCGCTCAGACATGCATCGGACAGCGGAGCGACCGCACCTGCCGGAGCCTCGGAAAGCTCGCCCTTGCCGTCGTTGTGCAGAACCTGGTTCACCTCTCCTGCGCCGTTGCACAGGAACACATCTGGGCTCCCATCCTGGTCAAAGTCTGCAACGAGCGCCTTGCGGACCTCATGAATGGCTACGCCTGTCCCTTCGGACGTCCCCGCGTCTTTGGCAGGGGCGGCGTCGGCCCCGGCGTCGCTCCCCTTGCCCGCTTCGGCCGCGCCAGCGTCCACCTCGACCACCTTCGAGCCACCAAAGCTGCCGGTCCCGCTGTTGAGCATCACGCGGCTGGGCGCACCGCGCACGGCCACGAACAGATCCGGATGCCCGTCGCGATCGAAGTCCGCGGTGATTGCGTCGATCGCATCCACCTCTGCAAGGGAAGGGAGGTAGTGCGATGGCGCCTCCACGAAACGAAGGTCCAGCGGCAAGAAGGTGAACCCTCCGGGCGCCAGGACCGTGTCGCCGCCGCTCTTGATCGCCACGTCCACGGTGCCTGCGATCGTGGTCGGCGTGGTCGCTTCGAGGGTGCTGTCGGAGAGCTTGCGAACGGCCCTCGCAGGCTTGTCTCCGAACAGCACTTGCGCACCGTCCTCGAATCCCTTCCCTTCGATGGTCACCTTCTGCCCGCCCCGGGCCGACCCGCTGCCAGGCTCGATCGCGGTAATGCTCGACTCCGACGCGCATGCCGCAAGCAGGGACAGCGCGAGGCCCGCAAGGGAAGTGGTCCAGCGTCCCGGCCGTGTTCGCGAAGTACCGCTATCCAACATGGTGTTCACTTCCTTCAGCTGGCGTTGTGCGTGTGCCAGCAGCCACTTGCGATCGAGCTCTTCTCGCCTGCCAGAGCGAGAGTGCGAGCGCCGCGATCCACCAGCCACTGGCAGCGGCAGAGCGCCCGCGCTCTTGACGACATCCGCAGGCGGCCTGGGGTTCATCTTTTGCCTCGCCATGGGTTCGGCTCGCTGGCATCGACGAGACGGACAGGTCGACTTCCACCGATGGTGTGGGGCAGTTCACAAGCGTGCCATCAGGGGCAACGAGCTGGAACTCGTCGTGTGCCTTGGCTCCAGCCTTGCTCGGCGCCTGGATGAAGAACTTCACGTACGCGCTTGCGCCGACCGGTACGTCGCTGTCGAGCACCCCGGCGACATCCCAGGCAGGCCAGTGATCTGCAGCGTACAGCGGGCTCGCGGAGCCGCTGGCCGCTTGCACGGAGCCGATCCACGCCTTGCCTCGGAGCCAGGGCTTGCTCCCCACGTTCCGGAAGCTGGCCCACACCTCGGCGATCTCCCCAGGAGCCAGCGACGCGCGCGCCGAGAAGTCCTCCAGCTTCGCTGCGTAGGCAGGAGCAGAATCGCCCATCACGGTCGGATGGCCGTCGTCGACCGATCCGTTGCAGTCGTTGTCGATTGCGTCGCACTTCTCGGGTTGAGGGTCGTAGATCCTCACGCATCCGAGACACCCGTGCTGGCAGCGCTTGCGCCCCTGCGCACACGGCCCGCTCTGGCCCGTGTCGCACGCGTCGGCTCCGCCGTTCGGATCTGGCCCCTCGCACGCGCTCCAGCCGTTCCACTGGCAATTGCCGCCGCACGTGCGCTCCTGACTTCCGCAATCACAGCACCCCTGGGATTGCTTCTGACCGGGTGCGCACGGGCCTTGTCCCTCGCACGCCGACCATCCTGACCAGTGGCAATCTCCGCCGCAGGTGCGCTTGTGCGTTCCGCAGTTGCCACATTCCGCCGTGTCCACCTGTCCTGGCGTGCAATCGCACGTGTTGCAGCCATCCGGACCGGTCGGCGTGTCGTCGGCAACCGGGGACACATCCACCAGAAAGCATTCCCCCCAGCCGCAGCCTCCTCCGAAGTAGTCGGCCACCAGCGGAGAGGCATCAATGATGTAAGGCGTGCCGCACTTCGCGTCGGCATTGGACTCGACCCAATCCGCAGGGCCATTGTCCTGTACGTCGACCACGACGCACTTGTTTCCGCGGACGATCTTGAGCTTTGCGCCGCAGTGGAACGCTGCGCGCTCCGTGGCGTACCACCACTTGCCATTGGCGATCGGGCCGCAGCTCGTGTGGTGGTTGCACGCGGAAGAGTCGTAGTGGGGCGCTTCGCACCCTCCGTAGCAGGTCAGCACGTGCTTCCACGGCGCAGGGCCGGCGTGGGACGAATGAATCTCCTGGCTCGCGGTCGCGACCGGCTCGCCCCCGAGCGCCGCAGACTCGGTCTGGACCGTGCACGAAGCCATCGACAAGACGAGCGCCAGCCCCACAGCCGCGAGGCTGCCTTCCAGGGCCGGGCTGGAGTCTTGCCTACTTGGATTCACACGCATCCCCCTTGCCGTTCTTGTCCGTGTCCTTCTGGTCCGGATTGTGGATCGCAGGGCAGTTGTCGCAGACGTCGCCGGGATCCGCCGGAGCCCGCTTCATCACGTCCTGGCAGAGGAAGGCACGCTCCCCGTCGCAGGGCACGTCGTTCCACTTTCCCGCAGCCCCGAACACCGCGCAATTCTCCTTGCCGCCCGAGTTGTTCGGCTCGCTCTCGTTCCAGCTCTTGAAGCTCAAGGCCTTGCCCGTGACCCACAGCCACGTCCCCTCCTTGGCAGTGTCGCTTGCTCCGATGTACGCGTCGGTCAGCCCGAGCGTCGCAAGGAAGTCGTTTCTCTCCTTGCTGTCGATCGTGACCAGATCCGCACCGCGCGACTTGCAGAACGCGCGCGCCTCCTCCCAGCTCTTCTTGGTCTCGGTGCACAGCAGGAACGGCTCGGCGTCCTTCCAGATCACCAGCGCGCATCCGGTCGCTGCCTTGCAGTCTGCGCCGGACGCGCACGAGAAGTGCCACGCGTCCTGGTTGCTCTGCTCCGGATCTGCCTTGGCCGGGCAGTCGTCCAGGTCGTCCGGCATCCCATCGCCGTCTTGATCCGCAAGCTTCTTGGACTGCCTGTTGATCAGCAGCCAGCCGCGCGCGAAGTTGGTCCGGCTCACGAACAGATCCAGATCCCCGTCTCCGTCCATGTCCGCCGCTGCGGCCGACACGGTGTCTGACACAGCAGGCGGCACCGGCACCACGGTCGAGGTGTAGTCGAACAGACGCCCGCTGCCGTCGTTGCGGTACACGACAAATCGCCCGCCAGGGCTCGCAACCACCAGATCGCGCGCGCCATCGCGATCGAGGTCCACGATGAGAGCGCTGCGAGCGGTGCCTGGATTCGCCCCCATCACGTACGGCGTCTGATCCAGGAATCGCCCGGTGCCGTCGTTCAAGAGCACCACGTTCTGCGACGACGAGGAGAGGAAGATGTCGATGGCGCCATCGCCATCCAGGTCTCCCATCGCGGGAAACAACGCGTGCGGCTGCGAAATCACGGGGAGAGAGTCAGCCGGCGCATCCTGGAACATCCCCTTGCCGTCGTTGAGATACAGACGGTTCTCTGCATCGCCTGCGAGCAGTACGTCCATCGCTCCATCACCGTCCACGTCCCCGAGCCCGACTCCGATTGCGGCGAACGTCGCGGTCCCAAGCCGCTTCGCCGTCTCGTCGGTCAGCTTCCCTTTGCCGTCGTTGATCAGCACATGGACCGAGCCACCCGTGGGCGGGGTTCCAGCGTCGACCGTCATCACCACGTCGGTATCGCGATCGCCATCCAGGTCAGCGACTGCGGCGTGGATGCCGTTGCCTGTCACGGCGACGGGTGCACCCTCCTGGAAGCTGCCCGCGCCCTTGCTCAGAAGCACGCGGAGCGGCGCACTGCTCCCGGTCATGACCAGCAGCAGATCCGTGCGTGTGTCGCCATCCAGATCCACCCCGATCGGCTGAACGGCGTAGCCCTTCGCCGCTCTCGGAACAGCGTCGGAAGCTGCGGCCTCGAACGCTCCAGAGCTGCGGTTGAAGAAGACCCGCAGACCGCTTTCGGTGGCTTGCACGATGTCGACACGCTTGTCGTTGTCGAGGTCTGCAAGCGTCGCCATCAAGCCCCGGGTCTCGACGGCGTCAGGAAGCTGCGCTGGCGCCATGTCGACGAACTGCAGGGGGATCGCCGGCTTCACGTTGGAGGTCGTGGCCGCGTCAGAGCCGCCCGCACATCCGCCCGTAACGATCAAGGTAGCGAGGGCGAGGGAGCGGAGAAGCGGAGCGCGGCAGGCGCACAGGAGACGGGTCGAGCCGTGGAGCATGTTCATCTCGCATCGGTTGGCGAAAGGGGATTGCACAAGCGGAGCGAGTGCAACGGTCGGTCCATTGCGACACGAGCTTGTTTGTGGCTGATATTCGCGAGGAGCACCGAACAGGACCCGAACAGCCCGCCCCAAGGATGTCGTGGAATTTCGATGAGTTGGCGCCGTTCGGGTGTTCCTGACACCGTATCCGGTGACGCCTGGCAACGAACAGTGGGTCAGCGATCAGCGGGGAGGGGGATCAGAACGAGGCGCCGATGCCGAGCTGCGTGATCAGGTCGATGCCGTTTCCGAGCGGACCGCTCTTGGGAACGATGGCAATCCCCTGCTGTCCGGGGCCGTCGTTGTAGCGAATCTCGCGCTTCGAGGCGAACGCGTCGTACACGATGCCGATGCCCCACTGGTAGGTGAAGATTCCGCCGATCAGATGTTGCGCGCCGAACAGTCCGCCGAGCAGCTGCTTGGGAATCCGCAGCTTGTCGACCTCGGCGCCTTGCTGATCCTTGGTGCGAATCGTCACCGACTCGTATTCGAAGTGACCCTTGATGTACCAGCCACGCAACGGACGACCCTCGAGCCACAGGCCGACCTCACCGAAGAATCCGTAGCCGGCCACGTCCGCGTTCAGCTCCTTGGCCATGACGTCGCCGAAAATGTAGTTCGGCCCCACGCCGATCGAGAGCGGGTAGAACGGCGCGTATTCCACGATGCCGTTGGCTCGGCCCCAGATGAGATCGAGCGGGTTGAACCGAATGGACCACTCCAGCTCGTTGCTCTTTGGAGGCGGAGGAGGGGGCGGCGGCGGCTGCTGGGGCGGGTAACCTTGTTGGGGCGGATAGCCCTGCTGTGGCGGATAGCCGTAGCCTTGCGGGGGCGGGTAGCCCTGCTGCGGCGGGTAGCCTTGCTGCGGCGGGTAGCCCTGCTGCGGCGGGTAGCCCTGCTGCGGCGGGTAGCCCTGCTGCGGCGGGTAGCCCTGCTGCGGCGGGTAGCCCTGTGGCTGCCCGTAGCCTGGCGGATATCCCTGGGCAAAGGAAGCGCTCGCTGCGAGCAGCACGCAAGCGGCACCTGCTGCGGCAAAGATCGTCGGCACGACAAGGTTGGGCTTCATGACGCCTCTGAGCATACGTTTGCAGCTGGCGGTGCGCCAGCCCGAGTCGCGGGATCCGTGCAGGGCTCCGGTCTGGTCGTGAGCGGGCCCTGTGCGGGGCTGTACCGGGTGTTGTACGCCTAACGCGCGGCCGGCATCCCCAGGTGACGAAGCGTGTCCTTCAACACCTTTCCCGTGGGGTTGCGGGGCAACGCTTCGAGCACCACGAATTCGCGCGGCAGTTTGGGCCCCATCAGGTGCTTGCGGCAGTAGGCGTCGATCTGCGTGATCGCATGCTCAGGATGGACCCCGTCCCGCAGCACCACGAACGCGCGAACCCGCTCTCCCCATTCCTCGTCGGCCTCGCCCACCACAGCCGCTTCAGCCACATCGGGATGCGACTCCACCACCGCCTCGACCTCGGCCGGATACACGTTCACCCCGCCGGAGATGATCATGTCTCGCTTGCGACCTGCGATGTGATAGCAGCCCCGCGCGTCCACCCTCGCAAGGTCCCCCACCGAGAAGAACCCGTCGCGCTGGGACGCCCGCGTGGACGCCTCATCGCCGAGGTATCCGCTGACCATCAACCCGCTGCGCGCATACAGCTCGCCCACCTCGCCCGGCGCGACTTCCCTGCCGTCATCGTCGAGCAGGCGGATCTCGTTGCCAGGCACCAGCCTTCCGATCGTGCCCGGTGATTGCCTGAGATCGGCGGGGCTTGCCATGGTGTTGAGCCCGGTCTCGGTCGCCCCATAGAAGTTGTACAGAACCTCGCCCAGCAGATCCATCGCCTCGCTCGCGAGCGGTGCGCTCAGCGGCGCGCCCGCGGTGATGATCGCCCGCAGGCTCGTCGTGTCGTAGCGACGTACGACATCCGCCCCCAGCCTGCACACGCGATGAAGCAGCGTGGGGACCACGGCGGTCTGCGTGACGTGGTGCTCCTGCACTGCGCGCAGGAATCCCTCGGGCGTGAACTCGTCGAGGATCACCACGCATGCCCCCACCAGATGGCTGAAGCTCGTGAAGGCGAACGCGGTCGAGTGGTAGAACGGCAGCACTGCAAGGTGCACGTCGTCTGTGCGAAGCGGCGCCACGCTGATCACGTTCAGCGTGCCCTGCACCACATCGCGGGGAAACTTGCGCAACGCAGCCTTGGGACGTCCGGTGGTTCCCGAGGTGTAGACGATGACCGCAGCTTCTCCTCCCGCGTCCGGCAGCCGTCCCGCACGAGCCGAGATCAGCTGCTCGTACGTGGGGAATCCTTGCACCCGTCCGCCGACCGAGAACATGCGATCGCGGGGGATCTGCTTGAGCTCGGGCAACGCGTCGCGCACCGTGCCCGCCACATCGTGATCGAAGAGGATCGCCTTTGCCTGGCTGTGCGTCGCGAGCCAGGCGAGCTCCGCGGGGGTCGATCGCCAGGAGATGCTCACGCCGGCAGAGCCCATGCGGCTCATGGCAGGCTGTGCGAGGATGAACTCGGGGCGGTTCTTGAGCATGAGGATGGTGCTGGCGCCGCGGGGCACGCCGCACGCCTTCAACCCTGTGGCGAGCCTGTCGATCTCGTCGTCGATCTGGCAAAAAGTGTAGGTTCGATGGCGCCACCGCAGCGCGACCTTGCGGGGCTGCGAGAGCGCCTGCAGCCGGTAGAGCGTGGAGGGCGAGGCTCGACCGCGCGCGAGCGAATCGACCAGCATGACCACGGCGCTGGGGATGGTGTACGGCAGCAGGCCGGTCTTCCAGGCGACCTGGACGGCGAGGCGGATGGTGTGAGCCGTGTCCTTGGAGGACTGCTTCAGCTTCGAAAACATGCCGTCCAACCCCTCGTCATCGATGCTCGTGCACCCTACCAGCCCTCGGGCGGGCCGTGCCAGCCTGACCGGTTTTCCAGCGCGACTTGCGCGGGCGGCCCGGTCGGTTTTGCGAAATATTGAGCAAAGTGCCTCGGGTTGAGTAGGCTCGTATGCAATGGCCGAATCCGATCATCCGAGTGACCGGCGAACTTCGCTCCGAGCGCCCATCGAGCTGCGCGTGGAGTACAAGCGCCTGAACTCGTTCTTCTCCGACTACACCCGCAATATCTCCAAGGGCGGCTCCTTCATCCGCACCGACCGCCCCCTTGCCATCGGCACCGAGTTCGTCTTCTGCCTCGTCGTCCCCAAGCTGGAAGCACCCTTGCGTCTGCTCGGAAAAGTGATCTGGATCGTGAGCACCGAGACCGCGACTGCCGAGCAACCTGCGGGCATGGGGATCGAGTTCCAGTACCGCGACGACAAGGAGCGCCGCCAGGTGGAGTCGTGGGTTACCCGGGTGATGATCGACGAGCTGGGTGAAGAGATCACCACCGGGCTGCTGGCCCGGGAAGCCAACAAGTAGGATTCGCGCGCCGTTTTCCACCGAGAATTTGCTTTCCGGCCGCATCTCTGGCACGGCTGGTCGCAGTGGACCGCTGGGCGTGGCTGAGGCTCAAGGTCGAGCAGCTCTTCTCGCTCGCGGCCATTCTCGTGCCCGCGTTTGCGGCCATGGGAAGGGTCGCGGTCGATTCGGCTTGGTGCGACGACATGCCTACCGTGCGTGGGTTGGGGTTGGTGTCCATTGGCGCACCGGCTTCGCTCAGCACGGTCGCCATGCAGCTGGCGTCACTGATTCCGATCGGCCCGATGTCCTATCGCCTGGCCATCGGCTCCGCGCTCGCGCTCGGCTTGTGCGCAGCGCTGATCCAGAAGCTGGCCCGGATGGTTCTCGAGGCCCACGTGCCAGGTTCGTTCCTCAACGCGCCGCTTGCCGCGATCGCAGCGCTCACGGCCGCGCTCGGGCCTGCCTTGCAGCGCGAAGCCACGATCGGCGCAGGCTCCACGTTCACCATGGCAGCCGCACTCGCGGCGCTCGTTGCGCTGGCTTGGCGCGGGCGTCCCGTGACCACGCGCTGGCTGCTGATGGCCCTGGCGCTGGCCGGCGTCGTTTGCGAGAGCATGATCGCCGCTGGCGCCACTGCCTTGGGAATCGCAGTCCTCGCCGGGCTCACCCGCGACGTGCCGGACCGTCGCGGACGGCAGATCGTCGCTGCCACGTTCCTCGCGACCGCGATCGTGCTCGCCCTTCCCGCAGTGCTTCGCCCCTCTGCGCCCCATGTCTGGCTCAACCTCGGGCGTAGCCTCAGCACCCAGGGGCTGGTGGCGCTCGACACGCTCGCCCGTCGAACGTCGGCGTTGACCGCGTGGCGCAACGAGGTCGGCACGATCTCGTTGGCGCTCGCGGGACTTGGCTCGGTGATTGGCCTGGTGCGCAAGCGCACACGTGCGCTGGTCTTGCCCTGCGTGGTGTTCATAGCGGCAGATGCGATCTTCCCAGCCACGACGGGCGCCGTGCTTTCGAGCGATCCTCTCACGCCGCTCCGGATGCTCGCAGTTGCGGCGGTCGCCATCGCAGCAGCGCTCGGAGTGCAGACTGCTGCCACCACGCTCATCGACATGGGGTTGCCCATGGCCCGCGCAGGCGCCGCGCTCCTGGTCATGTTCAACCTCACGCTCGTGGCCGTGGCATCCGAGCAATCGGCTTTCACCGTGGATCGCACGGACTTCCATGGCTCAGCGGTGTTCACGGACGAAGGGCTGGAGAAGCTCGAGTCGGAGTCGATGGTGCTGGTGCGATCGCACGCCCTCGCCTGGCGGCTGCTCAGCGCCCGCGTGGTCGCTGGTGCGCGACCGGATGTGCTCGTGGTGCCGATCCCCTTGCTGCACCGGGGGCAGGTGGCAGCGACGCTGATGGCTGCAGAGCCGGCGGTTTCGCTGCTGCTTCGCGACGTCGCGATCTCCGGCACGCCCGGAGAGCACGCGGTGTCGCAGCTTGCGGACAAGCGAACGCTCTACGTGGAGCTGGACCCCACGTGGAACGCGAAGGTCGCGAACCACCTCATTCCCGATGGGCTCTGGCTGCGTCTCGCACCCCAGCCTGGGGGCGCCCCGGACCGCAAGCTCGCCATCGCGGCCGCAGGAAAACCCTTCGACAAGCTCGCTGCCTCGATTCGCGTGGGAGAGGATCGCGATCGCGCCACCGGGGCCGTGCTCCTTGCAAGCGCGCGCCAGCAGGCGGTCGCATCTGCCATGGTCGGAGACAAGAAGGCCACCCGCCTCGTGCTCGATCGCATTGTCACGTTCGACGAAAACGATCTATTCGTGCGCGACATGGCGCAGCGACTCGAGCACTCCAAAGGCAACCAGATCGACGTTCACGGGCTCCTGCCGTGATTTTGGATTCTACCCGCCCGTACCGGGCTGCGAAGCGTTGAGCGACCAGAGCCAGTTGTCGAGCAAGACCAGCGAGTCGTACCACTGGTCTCCCGTGTCCCACGTCGCAAAGCGGATCTCGATCGTCTCGCCGGGTGTGACGTTGCCGTTCGTGGTGAGCCACCCGGTGCCGCCGCCGAGACGGTTGCTCGTGCCGCAGTAGCCGGGATCGCCACCGAACTGCGGCGGCGGATTGAGGGTCTCGAACCCGGTGCCCATCAGATCCGTGATGCCCTGGCATGTGTTGCAGGTGCCTGCGACCGAGCCGCTGCCGCATCCGGTCGCTCCGTTGAGGCACTGCCGGAACAGCCCTGTGTTGCCGAAGGCGAGATTCACGCCGACCGGGTAGTACGGAGGTCCTGCAGGAGGCGGATCGTAGAACGCGAGGTTCTTGTCAGCCGGGTTCGGCGGGCTTCCGTTGAAGTTCGACGTGAGCAGGGCCACGAAGAAGTCGTTGTACGGGCTGCAGACCCACTCCGGATACTCGCTCGAGAAGAAGTAGGGCATTACGCTGAACGACTTGGCGTTGGTGGGAACGCGGATGCGAATCCTCAGCATGATCGGGTCGTGAGCCACGTTGCCGCCCTGGGGTGCAGGACATCCTGGAGCGTTGGGGATCACGCCGCCATTGGACGCGAGCCAGTCTGCCGGCACTCCGCTGCTGGTGGCCATGTCCTGGCCGCCCTGGAAGGCCGCGAACGCCGGATTCGTGTCGTTGGTGTCAGCGGCCCGCCCTGTCGAAAGCACCGCGAGCCTTGCGCCTGCCTTCGGAATGATCGCGTTTCCGAATCCTGACCGGATCGACCTCGAAAGCGCGTTGGGAGCTCCAGTTCCATCAGCTCGGGAGAACGCTGCGCTGATCACACCCCACTTCTTCTGCGCGAGCGGTGGAGTCTCGGTCGTGGTCTGGCACAGATCGATCGCCTTGGCGTAGTCGAGGCCGTTCGCAGAATTGCTCGCAAGCCCCGTGTCGCAAGGCAGCAGCACGTTGTCGATCGTTCCGTCGCAGTCGTCGTCGACCGAGTTGCCACCCACCTCGAACGCGCCCGGGTTGACCAGGGTCGGGCTCGCACAGATCGGCCCTGCCACGTCGCAGCAGTCGCCGTCGCACACCCCCCAGCCGTCACCGTCTTGATCCGGGTTCTCGTCCGTCGTGCCGTTGCAGTTGTCGTCTGTCGAGTTGGCGCAGATTTCGAACCCTGGAAGCACTTGTCCCTGGCACAGGTCGTAGCCGAGGCCAGAGGCGACACAGGTCTGGGTTCCGCCATGGCAGACCCCCACACCGTCCGTTCCCGGCGGCCCTTCGTAGCAGGGCGCGCTGGAGTTCGGCAGGCACACGCATCCCGGTGCCCCGCTGGCCACACCGTCGTTCACCACGCCGCTGCAGTCGTTGTCGACGTCGTCCAGGCAGGTGTCCGGCTGTGGAATGACTTCGCCGACGCACGGGCCCCAGGTGGTGCCATCAGCATTGCAGGTGCGCGTGCCGCCCTTGCACGGCCCCACGTTCTCGGTGCCAGGAGCGCCGGTGTAACAGGCCTCCGACGCGCCGGGCTGGCAAGCGCAGCCAGCACCGCCGTCGACCTGGGGTGTCTCGCATCCGTTTCCGGCTTTGAGGTCGCAGTCATCGAATCCCGCCTTGCACCCTGTGATCACGCAGCTGCCCGCGGAGCAGCTGCTGTCCGCGTTGGCGAGGGCGCACGGCTTGTTGCAGCCGCCGCAATGCGCCGGATCGGTGGCAGTGTCGAAGCACAGGCCGGCGCAGCAGGACTTTCCGTTCAAACAGGCGTGCTGGGTGTTGTTCTCTTCGCATGGAACGCACTTGCCGGTTGCGATCTGGCACCAGGGAGTGTCGGTCGTGGAAGAGCAATCCGCGTCCTTGCTGCATCCGCTCTTTGCATCGGCTTCTGTAGGTGCATCGCCGCCGACATCGGCGCCAGCCTCCTTGCCAGCAGCACCGCCGGTTCCACCCTTGCCGGAAACACCCGCCGTTCCGCCTCCATCGAGCTTGCCTCCATCACCGCCGGCCGCGCCCCCGCTGCCTCCGGCGATCACGACCTCGGTGGGGCCTCCGCTGCTGCCGCATCCGCCGATCACGGACGGAACGACAATCAGAACCGACGCAGTTGCGGCGGCCAGGGTCCAGCCACTTCCAAGCAAGTCGAGCTTCTTCATGGGATCTCCGCCTCCTCCGCTGCCTGGTAGCGCGCTGCCGCCAGGCCGCTTCGCTCAGTGTACCAGAGCGGACGTGGAGCGCGCTCGGCTGATCGCCAGGGCCGCCACCCCGATGAAGCCGCGATTTCCTGAAGGATTCGAGGACGGACATCGATCCGCCTGCCCGGAATGGTGACACAACCTCAGGCGCGACTGGGCAGCAGGTCCGCGGTCTGGCGTCCGGACACAATCGTGAGTTGCGTTCTCAACGGTATGTGTCGACCTCTCCCCTGCGTTGAGTGTAGCGTCGAACGCAGCTCGTGCGCAGGCCCGGGACAGCGGAGAGCGTCCTGTGCTCGACTATCCCGATGCGATCACGTCTCGTTTTCGTGATCGGACGGTCGTGCGAGCCACAGAGTATCGAAGGTCATGGAATCTGGGAGGAGAGTTCAATGAGGCATTCGGCTTGGTTGTTGGCAACGGTTCTGTGCTTCGGTGGGACGCTCGCGGCCTGCGGAAGCAGCGATGAAACACCCACGGAAACAGGCGGTGCAGGTGGTCAGGCCGGCAAGGGCGGCGCCGCGGGCAAAGGAGGGACCGGCGGCATGGCCGGCACTGGAGGGACTGCCGGCAAGGCAGGAACCGGCGGCACGGCAGGGACCGCGGGCAAGGGCGGAACCGCCGGCACGGCCGGGACCGCGGGCAAGGGCGGCACAGCCGGGACTGCGGGCAAGGGCGGCACGGCCGGGACGGCCGGGACGGCCGGCGCGGGCGGCACCGGCGGCTGCTCGGCTCCCACCGACTGCCCTGACCCGGCCAATGAGTGCGTGGATCGTACCTGCACCAGCGGCACGTGCGGAACCGCGCCCAAGGCGCAGGGCACCGCGACGGCCAGCCAGACAGCGCTCGACTGCAAGAAGAACCAGTGCGACGGCGCGGGCGCCATCGAATCGGTCAACGACGATGCCGATCTTCCGGATGACGCCAACGACTGCACGAACGACGTTTGCACGAGCGGCACGCCGTCCAACCCGCCCAAGGACAAGGACGCGGCTTGCGGCACCGGCGGAACGATGTTCTGCGACGGCGCTGGCAAGTGCGTCGGTTGCACGGCGGCTTCGCAATGCACGGCAGGACCCTGCAAGGTAGCCACGTGCGATCTGGGCACGTGCGGCACCACCAATGAAGTGGATGGGACCGCCTGCAACGACACCAATGCCTGCACCCAGACCGACACCTGTGCTGCCGGCGTGTGCACGGGCAGCAATCCGATCGTGTGCAAAGCCATCGATACCTGCCATGACGTCGGCGTTTGCGACACTGGCACCGGCGTGTGCTCGGATCCGGTGTTGGCAGACGGAACAGCCTGCAACGACGGCAACGCCTGCACCCAGACCGACACCTGCGCTTCCGGGGTCTGCGGCGGCGCCAACCCCGTCACCTGCACCGCGCTCGACGCCTGCCACGTGGTAGGCGTGTGCGACCAGGGGACAGGAGTGTGCTCCAACCCGAACGCGCCGGACGGCACCACATGCACATCCGGTGGGATGTCGGGCAAGTGCTCGGCTGGCTCGTGCGTGACGGACGTGCTTGATACCTGTCCGGGCAACGGAGTTGCGCTCACCCAGCAATCCACCTTCGTGTGGCATGGTACAGCGTCGGGTGACACCTCAACGCTCACCGCGGACTATGGAAGCGCCACAGGCAGTTGCGCGGTCACAAGCTCGGCGGCGGGCCGCGACGCGGTCTACCGGTTCACGGCGCCTGCGGCCGGCACAGCGACCGTGAAGATACCGACCGCGTCGTACGACTCCGTTCTGTACGCGCGCGAGGGAGATTGCGCGACCGGCACGCAAGTGAAGTGCAGCGACGCCATAGGCGACGGGGGTGAGAACATCAGCTTCCCCGTCACGGCCAATTCTCAGTACTGGCTGTTTGTCGATGGCTATGGATCTACAGAGTCAGGCACGTACACGCTCGACGTCCAGGTGACACTGCCAGGGTGCGGCAACGGCATCGTCGAGACCGGAGAGGGTTGCGACGACGGCAACACCACAGACGGCGACGGCTGCGACCATCTCTGTGCGCTCGAGCCGCCCGGCCCCAACGACACCTGCCCAGGGGCGTCCCTCGCACTCACGCAGTCGGGCTCGAGCTGGACCGGAACCGTTTCGAGCACGACCGTCAATCTCACCGGTACTTACTCCGGAACGTGCGGAAGCACATCGACTTCCAAGGAAGCTGTGTACCTCATTCACCCGACCGTTGCAGGGCCCGCCACGGTGAAGATCACCGCGGCCAGCTTCGACAGCGTGTTGTACGTCCGATCCGGGGCCTGCAATCCAGGAACGCAAGTCGGCTGCAACGACGGCGCCGGTCTGGGCGGCGACACCGTGTCGTTCACCGCCGCGGCAAACACCGACTACTGGATCTTCGTGGACGGATACAGCGGTGCTCAGGGCAGCTTCACACTCAACGTTACGATTGTCCCCCCTGTCTGCGGCAACGGCACCATTGAGGCCGGCGAAGGGTGCGACGATGGCGCGCTCGTCAACGGGGACGGTTGCTCGTCTGTATGCGTCGTCGAGAACGGCTTTGCCTGCAACGGTCAGCCGAGCGTTTGCTTCGCATTCGAGAGCAACTGCTCCGACAGCATCGACAACGACAACGACGGCCAGATCGACATGGTCGACGACGATTGTATCGTAACCGCGAACTTCCCGCCCTGCGGCTCAGGTAGCACGCGTCGTGTCTACCGTTCAACTGGAGCTGCCCAGGCCATCCCGGACAACAGCGCAGCGGGAATCACCAACACGATCTCGGTGGCGGGTGTGACCGGCACGGTTACGCGCGCTGCCGTCGTGCTCAACGTCACGCACACGTGGGACTCAGACGTGGACATGTTCCTCACCCCGCCCGGTGGTACGGCCGTTGACATCTGCACGGACAACGGATCGAGCGGAGCCAACTACGTGAAGACCGTTCTCGACAGCACGTGCTCTGCAAACGTCACCTCCGGAACAGCTCCGTTCACCGGATGCTACAAGCCGGAGAACACGATCCCGACCACCACAGCCAACGGCGATTGGGTGCTCAAGGTCGCGGACGACTCGTCCGGAGACACGGGCACGCTGGACAGCTGGGCGCTCGTGCTCTGCACGACCCCGTAGCGACTCCCCTTCGATTCCTCTCCAGAAACACACTCCCGCGACAGCAGCCTTCCTTTGCAGGAGGGACTGCTGTCGTGGGCGCGTCTTGCGGAGAGGGAGGGATTCGAACCCGGCAAGAGCCGAACGCCCAGGCACAGGAGCGAGAAAACATGCAAAGCGACGCTTCGAAGGGCGTGTCAGGTTGTGCGCCCGAGTGCCCGAAAACGGCTCCCGAGACCAATCCGATTGGTCCTGGACCAAACGTCAGGGCGTCCGCGTTGCGGGACCTGTACGCCCAGGCGCAGGCGTTGCTGGAGCAGGGGGACCTGGCAGCTGCACGAGTGCTGCACGAGGCGGCGGGAAGGTTGCTGGGTCTCGGGGCGGATGCGGGTGAGGGCGCGGAGGTGATCGCGTTGGCGTCGGAGCGTGGGCGGCGCGATCAGAAGTGAACCCGTGGGCCGCTGCCTTTCGAGGATCACGCGGCGATGGCCGGGCAATGTCGGAGTGGATCGATCGAACTCATCGCATCTCGGGGCGTGCACTGGTTGCTCCCTCACCGCCGCGGGAGCGCATCGACGGAGTCAGGTGCAGTGGTTGATGTCCCAGTACACCTGTCGGTCGTCCTCGTTCCCAAGATCCAGCTCGTGGCCGTCCTCGGGATCGATCAGGATATCGTTGCCGTGGCTGTCGGCGTTTCCGTTCTCGACTTCGTCGTCTTCGTTGCAGCTACGCGGTCCCATGATCGTTGCTCCCATCATCCCTGGTTTCCCGTTCGATTTCTCTGCGATCCAAATCGCGCGGCCAGCCCGACGATGGGCCGGCGACGCGGTGCACCGTAGCCTCACTCCGATGATCGACCAGATCGGGATAGTCCGCGCTCACGAACGTCAAGCGCGTGTACCTCGACGGGTTCCGGCGGACGACTCGCGCTTCTGCTTGGTGGGCCCGAAACTGCGTCTCGCCGTGTGGAACCGAATCCATTGCTAGAGGAAGTGAATGCTGAATGAATTGCGTGCGCTAGACCTGGTGGGTCAGGCGCAACTTTGGGGCGTCGGTTCTATTGAGACGAATGAGATGCTTCGCCAAGCCTCGTCGGATCGGTTCGCGCGAGCGTATTGAATGAGCTTCCGCGTGTTGTCGGCGACCTTCTTGTGGCTTCTGACGATCGCGCCGAGTTCGTCTGATCGTTTGACCGAACACCGTGCAGATCCAAAGAGCAGGTATGCGAATCGCTTACTCTTCAAGGCCGTGTTCTCCCTCCGGTTTTCTTGTTGCGTTTGCCGCTACCATTGCGATTCCGCAGAGTTTTTACTATTCGCTTCGATGAGCAGAGGTAGGATTGGTAGAAGGAGCCGATCAAAGACGCGGCCGCCTCGGCCCATGCGAAGTCTTGGACGGCGAAAGCGTCTGGTTTTTTTGAGGTGATGTTGAGCAGGCCGAAGCAGTCCCACGATGCCACGTCTGATGGCTTGCCGCTCGCCTTCTTCGTGAGCTGGATGATCGTGGACAATACCGTTCGGTAAGGCGGCGAATCAGTCCCGCGAGCGGGCGCGTAGATCCCCTCCTTTTTGACAGGCCTGTACACTCCTTTGGGTTCCTTAATTTCCCGTTTCCAATATTCGATGTCCGCGGACTTGTGAACGTCGCGCGCCAGGGCAACTCCTGAGCCGATCTGGACCGCAGCCCAATACGCATACGGCGCAATTCCATCGCCAGCTTGTGGTTCCAGCAGCTGGCGCGAAGGCCCGTACACCAGTTGCATCTTGGGGACGAGCCGGGCGTGGGATTCCGCCGTCGACGGAAACACCAGATCAAAATGCACTACCTGGCCTTCCGTCACAGCCGCAAGAACGTCCGCTTCCAATCCTTGATCTTGAGACTGGCCCTCAGTGAACCGCAGAGTCCGAAGGATGCTCATATGGAAGCTCTTCGACGCTTCCTCAAGTTCCCTAGCGCTACGGCATGAGGCGGCAAATATGTGGAATTTTTCCACGTATTCGTTTATCGCGCGCAGGCTATGGAGCCTGCTGAGTGTCCGTGTCGAAATCTCCAGATCGTGGTTATCTGGTTCCCGCGAGGATGGAACAGGAAGAACATGCGAGGGTCTCCATCCGGCGGTAGCGGAGGTCGGGTGGTCGCCGGGTTGACCTGAGGTTGCGCGTGGAACAGCCAACTCGCCCGCGTTCGCGTCGATGACTTGTGACCCGTCTGGCGCAAAATGGACCGCCGACGGGTCTTTCAATGTTGACAAGGCAAGGCAATCGAGCTTGGGGGGGGTCGCGTCCTTCTCCCCGATCCAAAACAGTTCCAGCTCGCCATACTGCTTCGCCAGCTTGACCATCCCCAAAGGAACGAGCTGCGTGTCGGTTCGAAGTTCGCTGCCTTCGTCAATCGCAGCCCTGACGTGCGGCGCCGCCTCGGCGGTCACATAGATGTTGTCGGCGGGAACGACCGGCTCAATCCGGGCTGGGATCACCAGAGCTTTGCCGTAGACGTGCGACCCAGATTTTGACATCTGTCGCACGGCGTCCGTCCCGGTCCGAAGATCTGCGACATGGATCGCAATGCGAACACCGAGCCCGGTGAGCGTCTTCTCTTTCCACCTGCGGCGTTGCACTTCTGTCTTGATGCTCAGCGCGACGCTGGCTGCTTTGCCCACATTTTCCACGACGGCGAGAACGGAATCGCCCCATGTGTTGGCGTCCACGACTTCCACTTCCTCTTTGACCAGAAGCTCGTGGACCATCGGGAGAAACTCGGCGAATACCGCCGCTTGACCCTCCGGAGGCAATCGACTGAAGCCCTTCAGATCCAGAAGAATGATTGCCTTCGGCATGCAAACCCCACGATTGAGCAAACCCCCCGACTGCGTTGCGATGTTAACAAGGAAAACGAGGAACAGCAACAGACTCGGCCTGAGGCGACAAAAGGCGTGCGAGAGAGCCCGTGGAGCGGGCGGAGCAGCAGAGCCGAGATCGGGTGGGCGCGGCGGGGGCGTCTACGGTTCGTCTGATCGCCGGCCGCAAAATCTGCAGCTCACTCCTCGCGGCGCGGTGAAGGCGTCAGAACGTCAAGCCGCGAGCTGACAAAAGTCCCGACCGATGAACTGCTCGGCACGGTACTGGGCGGGGCGCACGACGCGGGTGACGGACCCATCGGTGGCTTCGAGCATGAAGCGGCCCGCCTCATCTTGGCCTTCGACCCACGCGTGCCCGCCGGTCGGTAGTTGTCCGATCACGAGCACCGCGGGGATGCCCACCAGCTCGAAGATCGACATCCCAATGATCGCCAGATCCTCGCAATCGCCGCCACCTCTCCTGAACGTGGCCGCGGGAGATCTCCACACGTCGCGGCCGGGAGGATCCTTGATGTAGCGCAGCTCTCTCGTCCGAAAACGACGCGTGAGCACGTTGGCGACCACCGCGGCAGCGGGCTGCAGAATCGGAAGCAGCCCGCGGGGGACGATGCGGATCAGGTGACGAACCTCGCTGGGTCGGATGAGCCGTTGCGCCGCCGCGTAACGGGAGTGCACGTTCGGAGCAACCTCGTATTCATCGCAGAAAAAGTTGTGGTTAACCATCGCAAACTCCGGGAAAAATGAGCAAATCGCATAGCCGGATGCCCCGCCGCCGACTGCTCGGCGGGGCCGTCCGCGGTTCAGGCGCGCGTCAGAAACGCCCACGCGTCGTAGCCGTAGTCCACCGCCCAGAGGATCTTCCCCGATCTCCAATGACGGAAATACGGGGTGAAGACCCATCTGAAGCCAGGTGGAGGTGGCCGTCGGATGCACTTTCGCATTCGACACCTCCAGTCTTCGGGGTTTGTGACGCTCTCTTAGGTGGGAAGGCTTGACGTGCGCGGGGTCAACGTGACACGTTGACATTTGTCAATGGGGCGCATTTCGGCCATCGGTCGAGCGCTCTAACGCGAGGCGTGGCAGCACCACCTGTCACGCCTTTTCCCTTTCGAACCTGTGCTAGCCGCCGAGGAGATCGCACCTCCTCTTTTCGAAGTTCTGCAGACGAATCCCGGCTGCTAGCTCGGAGACCCGAAACCTTTTTCGTATAGTTCGCGTGTCGAGCGCGCTCCCGCTGTCATCGATCTTCGCCAGTTCGCGCGCCGGCATCAAGACTGCGGCAGCAAGCGCATTGGCTTGCCATTCGGTGTCGTAGTAGAACGGATATGGTTCCTGCGACTCCCGCATCAGCGCCGCCTTCGCGTGCGGAATCTCGGACATGCGCACGAGGAGCGCGGGATGCAGGGTCACGTGACCGATCTCATGAAACAGCGTGTTCCTCGCCCGAACGCCATCCGCAAGCTCAAGATCGCTATACGTATCCGGTGTCAACTCCACGACAATGCGATCGGCCCCGCGGTCATACCGGGTGCGAGCTTCGCATCCGCTCGGTAGCTCGGCCACGCCGCAGTCGAGCTTGTACCGCCGGTCTCCCACCACGACTTCGTAGCGGTAGAGGCCTTCGAATACCTTCAATCCTGGGACGGGGTAGGCACCATCAATGCCAAGCCACTTGCGCACACGGCCGGCAATATGCTCGATCCTGGCGTACGACAGCCCAACGTCGGTTCGGAACCCGCTCGGCCTCTTCATCGCAACCCCGATCCTCCCTTCGTTCGCTCATCGAGCCACGCCCGGAGCTGCGAGAAATCCTCATCGCTCAAAGCGGCCCAGGTGCGCATGAGTGAAGCACCAGCGTCTTGCCCGATCGGGCTGACGCCAGCTGGCAGCTTGAATGAGCCTCCCCGAGCCGCAGCGGCCTTCAGTCCTTCCTCTACGTTTGCGCCGAGGATTGCCGCTGCTCTCCCAATCCGCTCGGCGCTCATGGCAGGTCTGGTGTCGCGCTCAACGTCGGACAGGTACGTGATCGGGACGTCGAGCTGCCGCGCCAACTGACCCATGGTCATGCCGGCCTCTGTTCTCCATCGTCGAAGCACGCTCCCAAAACTCTCCATTCATCGGGCCTCCACGTACTCGTGTACCATGGGTGATGGTATGGGTTCAAGCGTCAAGTAGTCAGATCCGGCATTGCCGCTCAAGAGGGCATAATTATTGCCAATTTTCACGAAGCCGGAGGATCCATCCTGAACGCACTGACAGCCCCGGCATGCTCAGAACTGGAGGGCGACCACTGCGCCAGCACATCGCGCGCCCGTGCCGCCAAGAGCACGCGCACGCGATATCTCATGACCGGAACAAATGGCCGCATCGCGGGCATGCGGACGTATTTCGCTCCGCCCGAGGCTCGCCACAACGGGAACAGAACAACTCACGCTCCAGATCGTCAACGAACGTGTCGTGGGGCGCAGCACCTGGCGATTCAGCGCCGAGCGATGCTTCTAGGGTCGGGATCACGAGCGTGTGCGAGCGACCATCCGCGGACTTGCCAGGCGGAACGTTAGCCGGGGTTGGGTCCGTGCGTTGTCGGCGCCCCGACGAGATTCCCTGCTGCGGTGCCGGCGATGACGTCACAAGTGCGGCCTGCATCTGTTGAGGCACCTGCATCTGTTGAGGCACCTGCATCTGTTGAGGCACCTGCATCTGTTGAGGCACCTGCATCTGTTGAGGCACCTGCATCTGTTGAGGCACCTGCATCTGTTGAGGCACCTGCATCTG
>JACRCQ010000069.1 GCA_016218915.1 Deltaproteobacteria bacterium | reverse complement strand
TCGCTTGGGTCGCGCACCTTGCGTGCCAGCTGCCAGCTTGCACCCACTTCACCGCAATTTCGCTGTCACGCAAGCTGCGCGTGGGTGGGCGAAGCCCGCGCACCTTTCGAGGCGGGCACAAGGAGGCAACATGGACCGTCAACATCACCATCCCGACGCACCGCAGCAACACTTCGACCACCACCGGCTCGACGCCTGGACAGTCGCCTTCGAGGCCCTGGTCGAAGGCGATCGCATCAGCAAGGCGATGCCCAAGCGCTGAAGCGGCGGCCCGGGGCACCGCTCGCACAGGCCGGTGCCCCAATGGGCGCAACCATGGGCCTGGTCAGCAAGCCCGAATCCCGATGTTCTCGGGTTGCACACCCGGCCCTGCGGCTGCGAGCTGCTCGCAGCCCGCGGCTGGCTGATCGCGCCCCAGCTTCTGCCATGGCCCGCCGAGGGCACAAGCAGGCACTTGGCGGGCCGTTGACAGACCCGCTCGATCCACCAGCCAGCGATGAGGCGCCAGCCGAATCGATGGCTGGCAGGGTGGATGCCGGGCTGATCCGTGCTTGCCGGCCTCCGCGCGGGCTTCGGTCCCAGTGGCTTCGGAAGCCCGGGGACGCGCCAGGGACAATGGAGCGAACCTGGGCTGAGCGGCGCCGCGCTGTGAAAGACCCCATGGCTCACGTACAATGAGGAGATGCTTCGCTCCAGCCTGCTCGCCATTGCCGTCGGGATGATCGGCTGCGGCTCCGGCGCCGACCCCGCGCCCTCCACCATGCCGTCCGATGCGAGCCAGGACGGGACGGCCGATGCCAAGGGCGACGCTCCGGGAGATGCGGTAGCAGAGCCCAAGCTCGACGGCTCTAGCGACGGGAAGGACGCCTGGCCTGGGGATGCCGCGCAGGAAGTCCATCCCGAAGCGGCGCCGCCTGCGCCTCTGGGCAACGCGCTGCTGCTGCCGGACGGGGGCGTGACGCCGCTCTATCGCATCGAAGACCCGGATAGCCCGACTCCGGCGGTTGCGTACCAAAGCAACGGCGACACCATTGAATCGCTCGACGAGCAGGGAGCGACGCTCTGGGAGAAGTCCTTTGGCCCGGGGTCGATGTTCGGTGGATTCGACTTCGACGGCGACCAGTGGCCTGACCTCGGCCTGGTGCGCAGCCAGGATACGGGCGAGACGTGCGGCGGCAAGCCGGTGCTGATGACGAGCATCGACGTGGTGCGGGGGCGCACGGGAGACATGCTCGCAGCCGTATCCCCGCTCAAGAGCCTGTGCTGGACCTTTGGCACGACCACCTACCCCACGGAGCAATGGACCGGCCTCGACCTGCTCTTTGGAAAGGGCACCAAGACCCTGGCAGCGATTCCGTACTACGCGACGACCGGATGGTACTACGCATTCGACGGTACCTCACTGGTACAGACCGGCTCGCTGCTCTATCCGTCGACTTCTGCGTACGACACGACCTACACGAATGACAAGCCGAACGCCCACGGACTCGGGCACAGCTTCGAGGAGTACTCCCACGTACCCAATGGGCTGATCCACGAGGTCGGGGGCGAGCCCAGGCTCGTGGTCTTCACCACGGCGAGGGTGGCGCAATACCGCCTCACCGATCTGGCTGCTGACCAGCTGGCAGCGGACACGCCTTTCCTCACCGCGAATCGCACGGATCTGGTCGGCCGGGACTACGGGCTGGTCGTGCCGGACCCGGAGTACCCGACCCATGTGGTCCTGCTGTCAGGAACCTCGGCGGCCAGCGTGTTCTTCGATCAGGTATCGGGAAAGATGGAGTCGGATCCGTGGGGCCAGATCGAGCGCCATCTGACCATCTACGACGTGGGCTCGGCGGCCGTGGACGATCGATTCTTCTCCTATGCCCACGATTCGAATGACGGGTTCAAGTACGAGGGGAGGCTCGCGTACCCGAACCACCCGATGGTGCGCCGGGGTGCAGGCACACCTTCCCGACTCGCGTACAACGTGTACGAAGGGGGGCATTGGAGGCTGCACGTTTCGAAGCCCGGGGTGACGGCCGACGAGGTGGTGTTTGCGGATTGGTTCCTGTGGGACATCCAGGACATCGATCAGGACGGTGACGAGGACTGGGTGCTGAGCCCGTCACGCGATCCGACGGATCCGGATGTACCGGGATGGTACTTCGTGAAGTGGCGCACGGTGCTCGCATCGTGGAACGAGGGAGCGTTGAAGTTCGACGAGGTCCGCAAGGAGGAAGGTGTGATTCCACACCTGGTCGGGGCATTCCGCGAGCCGGGGAAGACCACGAGCTGGGGGGCGCTCTACCCGGTGCTGACGGTTGGCACTTCCACGGGGCTGCAGATGGTGACCGCGGCGCCAGGGGGTGTGATCGGTTTTCTTCCGCTCTCTCCTTAGCCCGACTTGACCGCCCCAAAATCTCTCGTTCTCCCGTCTCCGTGTGAATCCGCTGCACGCAGAGGCGCGCGGGTGGACACGCCCCGTGGCGTGATAGCATCGCGCTCATGGTCCGACGCACGCTGCACGTGGCGATCGCGGTGATCGTGCTGGCTTCCTGCAGGGCCTCGCAGCGCAAGGCGCTCACCGGCGACGCCTGCGCGAAGATCGTGGTCCGATTCGAGGACGAGCTCGCAGCGTCGCCGAACGTGTGCAACAGCGATCTCGATTGCGCGTGCCACACTTCGATCAGCGCCGAGATCAAGCCGTGTGGCGGGGTGATCGACAAGGACACGGCCGACCGTCTGGCCGCGATCGCAGCCGAGTTCCACCGTGCGTCCTGCTTTTCGGGCGTGGAGTGCGCGAAGCGCGAGTGCGCCCCCGCGTGTGTCAGAGGGCACTGCCAGTGAGCGGGGCGCCTCTTTGCACTCCCCTTGTCTGCTTCTGCTAAGATAGCCGAGCATCTCTTCGATCGACCCGAGAGACACCATGAAACGAAGACTTTGTCTTGTGAATGGCTTGTTCGTAGCGACTGCCCTTTCGGCGACCGGTCTGGCGATGGCAGCCGGGGGCGACACGTGGCCGACCCTGGC
Source organism: Deltaproteobacteria bacterium (assembly GCA_016218915.1). Taxonomy (GTDB): domain Bacteria; phylum Myxococcota_A; class Polyangia; order Polyangiales; family Polyangiaceae; genus JACRCQ01. Next base: position 21,849 of record JACRCQ010000069.1, on the reverse strand, counting down.
CCATGACCAGAGCCGTACATCGCACGCAAACGGCAAGGGAGCGATCACGGCGCCCCAGATCGCCTGGAAGTACCAGGCAGGGGGGTCGTTGGCAGAGAACCAGGTGGCCGAAGCGGACGTGAACGGCGACGACATCGCAGAGCTGGTGTTTGTCTCTGCCGGGCGCGTGGTGGCTCGCACGGCCGGGGGCAAGGCGATCTGGGTTTCGGAGAACTTTGGGGCGCAGCGGGTGATCGGGGTCTACGACCTTGATGCGACCGCACCGGCGGAGGTCATCGTCGCAGGCGAAAGCCCGCTGGGCGCCTACATTCTCTCGGCGGCCACTGGCGCCACGCTCTGGTACGAGCCCACCATCAGCAGCGCCTTCGACTTGCTCGCTGTGCCTGTGACCGGCGGCTTCGAGATGCTGCTCGCCAACCAGCTGGGCGCGCTCTCCGCCTACCAGTTCGCTGGCGGCGTCGTGGACCCGGCCACCAACAAGACCTGGGAGAACGCGGCGGCCCCATGGTCGGTCGACATGGCGATGGCTGACGTCGACGGCGACGGCAAGCCCGAGCTGGTTCGCGGTCGGGACCGGGGTTTCGTGGTGCATGATCTCGCCACCGGGGCGGTTCGTTGCGACGCTTCGAGCATCGTCTCTGGCACCGTCGCACCCATGTACTTCCCGGCCATCAACGTGGCGGACGTCGATGGCGACGGGCGGCAGGAAGTGATCATCTACGACACCAGCTACTACTACTCGGAGGACGCTGGGATCTTCGTGGTGTCGTGCAACGGCTCCGGAGCCACGCTCACCACGCAGGTTCGCTGGCAGCAGCAATGGATCACGGATACGGACGGGCTGCCTGGCACGAACGTGAATGACAACCAGATCCGGTTCCTGGCGGATGCTGTCACCAACTACGACAACAAGCCCGGCCTGGAGATGGTGTTCTCGCTGTGGGACAAGGCCGCCGGTACGTGGACCACGTCGATGCTCAATGCGGTCACCGGCGTGTCGATCACGTCCAAGGTCGGCGAGGTGATCGAGGCGGTCGCAGATCTCGATGACGACGGGATGCCCGAGGCGCTGCTGAGGGAAGCCACGGGCATGAGCGACATGCCCAAGCCGTACTTCTCGGCGATGCGCCTGTACAACCTGAACGTGGGTGCGTTCAACAACAAGGGATGGACGCTCGACAAGGGAAGGGCCGCGACGATCAATGCTCGGCGCAGCCAGGTCGTGACTGCAGGCGCTGGCGTGATTGGCGCGCGGCAGAACACCGACGGGCCTACAGACCCTGCCCATGAGGTCTACATCTTTGCAGGCGCGCAGGGCCAGGGCGCAGACGACCCGCGGCCGGGCAAGCTGCTGACCGTCAAGGGCGCGGACGGCACCATCCTCAACGAGTACGACTTCCCAGCAACCATCAGCGGGACGCTGATCAACCTCAACTCCACCCTTGCCAATGCGTCGTCGGCCTCCGAATCGCTCGTGATGCTGACCGATGGCGGGCTGCGGGCCCTGGACGCGAGCCTGGTGGAATTCGGCAAGAACACGCCGGGCAACTTCGCCCATCTTCCGTCGGTGGTATCGATCAACGGCACCAAGAACGTGGTGATCGGGATGACCTCGCCTGGCCACATGGTGGCGCTCGACGGCACCATCCTGCAAAACCAGCAGCCGGCGCTCGTGTGGAAGTATCGCGATGCGATCCAGTCCGAGTCCCGCGGGTACCTGAACACCCCCGGGCTTCTGGTGCCGGACAAGGCCGGCCCAGGCTCCCAGCTTCTCATCCGCGCTCACAAGCAGGGTGCTTTCGAGGAGCAGTCGTTCGTTGCCCTCGGCCCGGATGGAACGTCCACATGGACGGCCGATCTCGGCAATGGAAGGACCATCGCGGGGTTCGAGAACTTCGAGCTGCTCGACGATCTGGATGGCGACGGGGTGAAGGACTTCTTCCTGACCGAGATCGAAGCGGACGGCTCTCAGCAGCTGGTGATTCGCAAAGGCTCGGACGGCTTGACGATGGTCAAGCGGGCAACGGGCGATCTGTTTCCGCCGAGCGGGGTGTACCTGCAGGGGCATGCGGCGGTGGACCTGAACGCAGACGGCAAGCTCGACGTGGTTTCTGCCCTGCACGGCTCGTGGTTCGTCGGGATCGACGTGTCCCAGGCCGGAACAGGCGATCCTGCGCTGGGCTTCCAGCAGATCTTCCGCAGGAACGCCCCAGCCAATGGTCAGGCGATGGTCGGGCAACTCGACAACGAGCCTGAGCTCGATCTGCTTCGGGTGAACTCCCAAAACGCCACCGGACCGTACGAGCGTCGCGATCTCTCCGGCCTGGTCGAGCTGAGCGTCACCACACCCCACCCGAACGTCGCCCTGACCGACACCAACACGGTCGCGTTCGTCAATCGCCCCGGCGCGCCCGGGCTGCAGGACTTCGTGTGGGCAGGCATGTCCGGCGATGCGCTGGGCGCACTGTCGCGCGTGGACGGCGACACGTTCACGGAGATCTGGTTCGGGTATCTCGCCCAGGGGCAGGTGTTCGCCAAGGCAGACAAGCCCACGAATCGCGCTGCGCTTTATCCGCCCGTGGCTGCGGACATCGACGGCGACGGGGAAGACGAGGTGATTGTCGGGTCAGAAGATGGCCATGTGTATGCGCTTCGCGCGACCGATGGAACGCTCGCCTTCTCGATCGATCTCGGGGCACCTGTGGTCCACGTGATCCCGGCGGACATCGACAAGGATCCGGAGCTCGAGCTGATCGCGACGGTGGCAGACGGCACGATCGTGGCGCTCGACGAGCAGGGCAAGTACACGGCAGACACGACGGGCACCGAGCCGCAGCCAGAGGCAGGGCCGGAAACAGGCGCAGATGCCACGGACGCGCTGGTCGACGGCGCGGGCGGCTCTGGCGGCGCAGAGGCCTCGACAGATGCAGGGGGCTCGGCGGGCAAGGCGGGGTCGGCGCCGGATGGCGGGACCGATGCAGCCGCGGACGGCCAGGCGGGCAGCGCGCCAGCAGGCGGCGGCGGCTCCGAGGACTCCGGAGGGTGCGGTTGCCGCACTTCCGGCTCTGGATCAGGCTCTGCGGCGTGGATGATCCTCGGATTGCTGATGGCTGGATCGCTGGTTCGGCGCAAGCGGTGACCGTGGGCGAACGGTCCCTGTGGTAACGTCGCCGCATGCGACCGATCGCCCTGTGTCTGCTGTTCGCACTGAGCGCCGCTGGCTGCCGGGACAAGGATTCACCGGCGCCTGTGGCGTCCACCGCCCCTTCGGCCTCTGCTTCTGCCTCTGCAGCGGTGTCTTCGCCCATTCCGATGGCGAGCATGACGCTGCCCGAAGATGACATCCCGCCTCCGTCGGCGAGCGCGGCAGCGAGCGCGCCTGCGGTCAGCTCGGCGAACAAGCCGAAGCCGCGCAAGACGGCAGCAGCTGCGCCTGTGGCTCCTGCGTCGAGCGGCTCGGCCGGGCCCGTGGCTTCGGTTGCGGCGCCAGGCTCCAGCGCGCCTGCGGCATCTGCGTCGGCCGTTGCGTCTGCAGCGCCCGCGGCTGGCGGGGATCCGGAAGCCAACGCCCTGGGCGAACGAGTCGACGCGTTCTATCTGGCGCGCAGCGCGATCATCGCGCGATTCAAGCAGGAGTTCTACATCAAGTCGACCGGCCAGAAGAAGACCTCTTCGGGCACCATGAAGTTCCAGCGTCCGGGCAAGATGGCTTGGAGGTACGACGCGCCAAACAACAACGTGGTGGTATGCGACGGCACGACGGTCACGTTCTACGAGGCAGAGAACCAGCAATACCACCAGCAGGCGTTTTCACGCAGCGAGTACCCGGGGGCGATGGGATTTCTGACGGGGGACGGGATTCGCAAGCACTTCACGTTCACGTTCCACAAGACAGCGACGTTTCCCGGAGGCAAGGTGCTGGTCGGCACTCCGAAGCAGGCGAACCCCGGCTACCAGACGGTGCTGTTCTACATCGACGACAAGACCGCGCACGTGCGCAGGGTCGTGATCATGGATGCGCAGGGCAACCGCAACCGATTCGACTTCGAGGCGCTGACCGAGGCGCCGATCGATCCGTCGGAGTTCGTGTGGACCCCGCCGCCCGGGGCGACGAAGGTGCGCAAGGACTAGGTAGGTGCTGTTGCAGCAGTGAGGCTTCAAGCTTCAGGCTTCGGGCTTCAGCCAGATCGAGGGTCCCAAGCGGTTGAGAACTCGATGGCGGGTCTGCCCTGGAGCCTGCAGCCCGGTCAGTAGTGCTCGGTGGCTTCCTTGCAGGCGATGTTCATGGTCGCCAGCTCGTTGAGCACCGGCTCGTAGATGTCAGCCGTGACAGGGCGGAGCACACCGCGCGCGGTGATCTTGCCGTTGAGGATCATGTGCACGCCGATGGCCGCGGGGAGCGACACCGTGCGGGACATCGACGAGTCTCCATCCTTGATGCCGAAGTCGATCATGCGGGAGGTGATGCGCTCTCGCTTGCCGCCTGGGAACTCTGCGCGGAAGTCGTGCCACATGACGATCATGTCGCGCTCGTGGGGCCCGTAGGCCAGCTTCTCGAACATCAGGTTGCCCATCGCATCGAGCGGGCTGATCTTGTCGCCTTCCAGCTTCCGATCGCTCAGCATGCCCAGCCACCGCAGGTTCGCGATCGGCAGTGATTCGGCCGGGATCAGCAGCTTGCGTGCGATGAACGTCGCCAGATCGTCGTTCGGACCTGCGCCGACCACCTTGCGCATCAGCTCCGCGTAGGTCAGCCCCTTGCAGTCGATCTCCTCGAGGGCGAGCAGGCCGAGGCGGTTGAACGTGTGGAGGCAGTCGCACCACCCCGGGTTGCGAAGCGTGCCGCGGAAGATGGTCTGGATCCCCTGAAGGCCGTAGACATCGATGTAGCTGATCGAGTCGCGGTTCGGATACGCCTCGAACTCGCCGAAGTCGTCGACCTGCAGCATGTGCATGTCTCGGAACAGCTTGGCATTCGGCGTCTTCACCACGCGGCCGTCGAGCAGATACTCCGCGTTGTTGCGTCCCGCGACCAGCACGCCGCGCGGCGCCCAGGAGAACTTGTAGCCGAACGGGTTGGTGTTGTCTTCGGGAGCCGGCAGGCCGCCGCAGTACGACTTGAACGACACGATCTTGCCGCCGCGCTTGCGCACGTCGTCGATGATCCGCATGGCCGACATGTGGTCGATTCCAGGATCCACGCCGATCTCGTTCAGGATCGTCACGCCGGCCTCCTTCGCCGGGCCATCGAGCGCCTTCATGGCGTCGGACACGTACGACGTCGTGACCATCTGCTTCTTGTGTGCGATGCACATCTTCGCCACGACCGGGTGCATCGGAGGGGGCACGAGGCTCACGGCCAGGTCGGCGCCTTTGACGTGCTCTGCGAGCTTGTCCTCGTCCTTGAGGTCGAGCGGCTGAGCGTCGGCATTCTTGTAGCCGGCGATCATCTTCTCGGCCTTGGACACCGTACGGGTGACGACGCTAACGTGATAGCCCTTGTCGAGCAGGTAGTGCACGAGCGGCTTGGCAACCAGACCAGCACCCAGCACCAGCACTTTCTTCATGACGATTCTCCTGGTCAAGGAGCGCGCATCGGAGGACGGCGCTCAGGGGTTCCTTTGTCGGACGAAGCAGCGGGGAGGTGTTGCTTGAGGTACGCGTACGCGGGGGTCAGCTCCCCCTTGTGCACGATCACAGCCTTCTTGAGATGGGAAGGAAGACTCAGCGCGTCGAAGTCGGCCTGCCAGTCGGCGCCTGCGATGTCCGCCACCATGGTGCGCAGAACCGCGCTGAAGTGCTGGGAAGCTTCTCTCGGCAGCTCGCAGGGAAGGTTGTCGACCGCCATCACGACCGGTCCCCGTCCTTCCACCCCGTCGTGCGCTTTGCCGTCCACAGGATCGTACACGAAGCAGGGCGCCTCGGGCGAAGTCGCCTTCACCGTCGGCTCGATGCTGCCGTCGATGTCGCAGCTGATGTCGCCGATGATCTTCAACCGGGGCGAGCCGCCTTCTGCCCACTGCTTGCGCACCCACTCGCGCGTGACCAGCCGCGGATAGCGCGGCTCCCAGTAGATCGAGTTGACCAGCACATCGAGGTGATCGAGGTACTCCTCGAATCGCCCCGAATACTTCTCCGGGTGGGCATAGTAGTCCTGCAGCTCGAAGGAAGCCTGCGGGTCCAAGGGTCGCGCCATGTCCTCTTCCCGGAACACGACCTTGACCATCAACGGCGAGCCAGGGCCTCGTCGTGATGCGATGTCGCGCAGCTGGTTGACCGGAACCGATTCGATCGGCAGCGCACCCAGCACCTCCTGCGCGCCCTCGGAGACGTTGCCGTACCCGGCGATGCCGAACACGAGCGGACGGGCCGCTTCCGGCAGGCCGTCGCGAACCATGCGTGCCCCAAGCTCCCGAAGATGCTCCTTGGCATCAGCGAGATCGCGATACTCGTAGGCCGGACGCACTTCCGCGAGCGGCGTGATCGTGCCCGAGAGCGCCAGGCGCTGCCCCAGGGCACGCAACGTCTCGATCATGCCTGCGTAGCCTGCGTGTCGACCGAAGAAGACCAGGCGCCGGTTGTTGTCGTCCGCGATCTTCTCGTAGTCGATCAGCGAGCAGCCGAAGTCGAGCAGACGCTGGAGCATCGGCATGTTGTAGGGCTGGGCCTTCACGACGTGAGCGAAGTAGATGTAGACCTTTCCTGGGCGGAGAAGCCGCACGGGTACTTCCTTGACGCCGAAGATGATCGAGGCGCCACGCATGCGCTCGTCGACCGAGACGCCGAGCTCCTTGTACTCGCTGTCCTTGAAGGTCCTGATCTCCGAGGGCTGCACGACGAACTTCAGGTGCTGCTGCTGCTGCAGGGCGGCCACATCGGAGGGGATCAAGGGCACGCGCCCTTCCCACTTGTTCTTGTTCTCCCGGCGGATCCCGATCCTCAAGCCCATGCTGCCTCCTCGCCGTATGGCTTCGCGTCGCCCTGCAACTCGTGCCGGCTCGCCGCCCCTGTGCAGGTATCGGGGCTTCGGAGGATAACCATGCGGCGTTTCATCTGAATTCCGTTGCCGGGGGGTAGCCCATGGCCAGGGCAGCGTCAAGCCGGGCTCAAGTACGATTGGAATGTCCCCGGGGTGCCTGATCGCAGCTTCTTTTCCGGTCGATTTCACGGGAGCAGCGGAAGACGTCAGCGCCCACGCACGGCCCCTGCACCGCTCCCACGCCGTGGGTTGCATCCATTGACGCTGCCGGTACCGGCGTTGATGTTACCCACGGAAGGGGGGAGCAGCCATGATCGTGTTGACCCTACGGCAAGCGATTCGCAACGCCATCGAGGCAGAAAACGCCGCGGCAGGGTTCTATCGTCAGATGGCCCAACGTGCCGCTGATCCGGTCACGCGAGCGTTCTTCGAGGACATGGAGAGGGTCGAGCAGCTCCACGGTGAAGAGGTCGAGGAGCTTGCAGGGCGTCTCGCGGTTGGGAGCCTGCCCGAGAGTCAGGACAGTGACGTGAGCATGGTCGAATCAGCACCCGAGTGGCTGAAGGCCGACGACGTGGCCCTGGAAGACGCGTTCGAGGTGGCGCTCGAATGCGAGAATCGCGCCGCCCTGTTCTACGACGCGCTGGCTGATCACTTCAGCGGCGACGGGAGCCGCTTCTTCCGCACGCTCGCTTCGGCGGAAGAGCAGCACGCGACCGCGCTGCGCCGTGCGCTGCAAGACCTCCGGGCACCAGCGAGACCGCCGCTCACCGTGGGACAAGCCGTGCGCAATGCCATCGCCGCAGAGCTGGCCTCGGCCACTTTCTACCGGGAGCTGGCGGCGCGGGTTGTCGACCCGGCAGCCCGACGGTTTCTGACCGACATGATCGGTGTCGAAGACCTGCACGCCGCCGAGATCGAGAAGTTGAGCCGCAGCCTGGTCCAAGGTCCGATCGCCCTTCGTGCAGACATGCGAATCGAATCCGTCGAGACAGCTCCTTCGTGGACCCTTGATGGAAGCCTCGCCGTGGAGGCGGCCCTCGGAGTCGCGCTTCAGGCTGAGCAACATGCGGCTCGCTACTACGCCATGATCGCGACGCACCTCGAAGGCGAGGACGCCGACTTCTTCCGGGCGCTGTCGCGGACCGAGCAGGAGCATGCCCTCCTGATCGCATCGGCGCTCGGTGTGCAGGCGACCGAAGCTGCGTGAGGGCCATTCCCGGTCGCGCAGCGCGATCGCCCGAGGTCCATTCCTGATCGCCTGGTTGCTCCATCGCGGAGCACCGTCCCCTGAAGCGGGCTCATTTCCCTGCAAGTCCCGTGTGGCACGTTCATTGACTACTTCGGTCGGCAAGGAGGTGGATCCATGTACAGAGAAACCACAATCACGCAGACGCCGACGAGCAACGACACAGCCTGGCGCGGCGGACGTCCGGTCGAGGATCCTTACAAGACCAAGCGCTGGGGATTCATCACGGCCAAGCCCTCCGAGTACCTGGTGCACGTTCGTCACGGACGCGTGCTCGCCCGCAGCTCAGGCCAGGGGGCCAACTGTTTCAAGTGGCCTTGGGATGCGGTCGCGATCGTGCCCACCTCGCTGCAGCAACTTCGGTTTCGTGCCGATCAGGTCACGGTCGAGAAGGTGGGCGTGGAGGTGGTGGGGCTCGCGGTGTTCCGGATTTCCGAGCCGCTGGTGGCCTACCGGGTGTTGAACTTCAGCTACCCGGAGCGAGCGCAGCAGAAGCTCGAGGAGACGCTCACCGCGATGTTCGTGGGAGCGACCCGTCGGTTGATCGCGAACCTCACGGTCGAGGACTGCATGCAGAAGCGCAAGCATGCATTGAGCGAGGAGCTGCTGCGGGAGATCGCGCTGGTGGTGGGAAGCGGAGCGGATGGCACGCGCGGCTGGGGGGTGGTGCTCGACACGATCGAGGTCCAGGAGGTGCGCGTGCTCAGCGAGAAGGTCTTCTGCGCCATGCAGGCGCCCTACCGGGCATCGCTGGATCGCAAGGCCCGCGAAGCGCGAGCGGATGCAGATCGGGAGATTGCGACGCGGGAGGCGGACTGCAACCGGAGCATCGAGCAGGCGCGAATCCAGGCCCAGCTCGAGGTGGGAGAGAAGCAGGCAGGGCTCGATCAAGCCGTGGTCGAAGCGCAGAAGCTCAAGGCGCTCGGCGAAGCAGAGGCGCGTCGCGCAGTCGACGAAGCCACCCTGCTCGCCCAGGCCGCGGTCGCCGAGAAGCGCGCGGAGATCGAGCAGCGGGAGGCCCAGATCCGGGCCCACGACGCGATCGAGCGTCAGAAGCTCGCCATGCTCGAAGCCCAGGCGGAGAACGAGGCCTACGCGCTGCGCTCCGAGGCGCTGGCTCGACGTCTGGAGCTGGGCAAGCTCGAGTGGAGTGCGCAGCTCGAGGAGCGACGCGCCGTGGTGGAGGTCGCAGCCATCGAAGGGCGCACGCAGGCGGAAGTGGCGCTTGCGCAAGCACAGGCCGAAAGGCAGAGCGCCGAGGCGCAGGCGCGCGTGATCACCGCGCAGAACCTGCCAGGCCTCGCTGCAGCCGTGGGCCAGAGGTTCGGCGAAGTGAAGATCGTGCAGATGGGGGGCGAAGGAAACGCGTTCTCCTCGATCGCCCAGGCCGTCACCTCGGTGCTCGAGATGGCGCGAAGCTGAACCTCAGAGCTGGTTGATCTTCGCGGCCAGGATGAAGTCGTTCTCGTGCAGACCGCCGATCTTGTGGGTGTAGGTCTCCACGTTGCAGTACCCCCAGCCGATGGTCAGATCCGGGTGGTGCCCTTCCCTCTCAGCGATGTCGCCCACCTGGTTGGCGAATCGCATCGCAGCGGCGAAGTCGGGAAACACGTAGCGACGAGACAGCTTGATGCCGTCGGCGCTCAAGCTCCACCCTGGGATGTCCTTGACGAGCCGCTCTGCCTGCTCGCGGCCGATCGGATCCATTCCCCCTCGGCAGGGGACGCATGCTTTGGCTTGGAGTTCCATCGGGGTGCTTCTGGGTGCTCGGTGCTCGATCGTCAACCCTCATCCTCGCGAGCCAATCCTCGCGAACCAATCCTGGACAGCAGGGTCCGAAGCGTGGTGCCCGATCGTCGCCGGAACGACGGGAATTTCGCCGGGTATCCCGACCGCGCACAGCGCAGCGCGAGAGGCAAATCCCCCCTCCAGATCTCCCGTCTCCCAGTGAACTCTCTGCACGACCGCGAAGGATCAGGCCTCGATCCTGTGCACCAGGTACCCGAGCTGCAAATCGTAGTCGGCCGTGCCGATCCGCGCAGAGCTCGTGGAGACGCTGGCGCCCAGCGACAGCAACTCGGAGACTGCCACGATCCGGCCTGTCATGCCGAACAGATCCACGCTTCGCCCGCGGGGTCCGAGGATGCGGGCCACGTCCTGCAGGATGTAGCGCTGCCCACCCGCTGTCAGCGTGAGCACAGGCCCGTCGACCGTGGCGCGTCGATCGCGCAGCCACGTGTCCACGTCGGTCTGGGACACGAACCGCGCCTCTCGTCGCCGTACGCTCGTGTCCGGGACGTCGCTGTAGCAGGGAAGCGAATCACTGGGATGCTTGGAGGGGACAACCATGAGAACAACCTCGGCCACGCCTGACGATTGCGCCGGGCTGCTGGGATGCTCTGCATCGAGCATGCCGAGACGAACCCACGGCATGTATGAGCGGTTTTTCTCGGAGGACTGGTGGCAGGGCGTGGTGAGCGATCGCATCCGATGCGGTCTACAGGCCACAGGACCGTGACACCGTCGCCACCCTGTGTGCTCGTTGCGAACGGTCGTGCGCGGCTGGCTTGCCGACAAATTGTCGACGATCGCGCACCCCCCATGATCGCCGCGACATGGTGGTGCCGGACACGCTAACGCAGCCAGACCACCGTGACCCCCTCGCCCCCTTCACTCTGCTCGCCGGCTCTCGATCGCAACACGTAAGGGCTGCTCGCGAGCTCCGTGCGGATGGCATCACGCAGCGCACCTGTGCCGTGCCCGTGGATCAGGAACGCAACCCTTCGCCCCTCGTTGAGGGATCGATCCAGGAACTGCTGGGCCATCGAGATCGCTTCGTCGACACGCAGCCCCCTCAGATCGCACTTGTTCTCCGAGGTCTGGATCGGCGACTGCGGATCGGATGCCGCATCGAATGCAACGCGAGGCGGCTTGCGGACAGGACGCTCGGGAGCGGCTGGCTTGGAGGCGCCGACGCGCCGGAGCTCCTCCACGGTGGCGATGAGCTTGACCGCTCCGGCGGCAACGCGGACCTGCCCTCCGGACAGCACGTCGACGACCTCGCCTTCGCACCGGATCCGGGGAAGATAGACGCGAAGCCCCTTGTGCAGGTCGTGCGATTCCAGGGGTTCGCCCAGGATCGGCTCGCCGTCGCGCGGGGGCTCGAGCTCGCCGCCGATGGCCACCTGCTTGGCCACCCGCTCGATGGATCGCGCCGCTTCGCGCAGCCGAGGCTCGTCGAGCTTGCGCGACTTCAGACGGCTCTCGGCCCATCGGAGCTCTTCGCGGGCGCGGCGCACCGCGCTCATGAGCGACTCGGTCTCCTTGGAGATCTGCCTGCGCTCGCGGGTGCGAGCCAGCTCCAGCTCGCTCTCGAGCTGCTTGCGGACGCGCTCGGATTCCTGCTGCTCACGCTCAGCGGCGGCTCGCGCCAGCTCCAGCGCGCGTCGCTCGTCGTTGAGCCTTCGCACCAGCTGCTCGAACCCGCGCTCCTCGCTGCCCAGGAAGCGCTCTGCGCGCTCCACGATGAGCGACGGCATCCCGAAGCGCTTGGCGATCGCGAGCGCGCTCGATGCTCCCGGAATGCCGATCATCAGATCGAACGTCGGGCTCATCGTCGCAAGATCGAAGCCGACCGAGGCGTTGACGAAACGCGGATCGCCCAGGGCCAACGCCTTGAGCCCTTCGTAGTGCGTGGTGCACACCACGGCCCCGCCGCGCGCACACAGCCCGTCGAGCACCGCCGACGCAAGCGCCTCTCCCTCCCGGGGATCGGTCCCGGTCGCTACCTCGTCGAGCAGCACCAGCGCACCGCGGAACGTCCCCTCCAGGATCGCGGCGAGGTTGCGCACGTGCGCGCTGAACGTCGACAGGTTCTTCGCGATGCTCTGATCATCTCCCATGTCGCTGGCCACGAACTCGAACACGCCGACCTGCGACGTGCTCTTGCATGGCAGCGGCAGGCCGGCTCGCAGCATGAGCGCCACCAGCCCGAGGGTCTTGAGCGCCACGGTCTTTCCGCCTGCATTCGGCCCTGAGACGATCACGGCCTTGCCCGGCTCCGCGCGGATGGTGTTGGGCACCACGCGCACACCGTCGAGCTGCAGCAGCGGGTGACGGGCCGCTCGCAGATCGAGCAGCGGCTCGTCGACCACCTCGGGGAAGGACAGATCGAGATCGAGCGTGAGACGCGCGCAAGCGGCGCGAAGCTCTGCATGCGCGAGAGCGAGCTCGGCGGCTGCGATGCTCTCCACCTGGTCCGCGAGCTCTGCGGACAGGCTCGCGTAGATCGCGTTCTCCTCGCGCTCGATGTCGGCATCGACGACCTTGAGGCGGTTGCCGAGAGGGATGACCGCGCGCGGCTCCATGTACAGCGTCTGGCCGCTCGCGCTCGTACCATGCACGATGCCCGTGAAGCGCTCGTGGGAGTCCGAGCGCACGGGAAGCACGAACCGACCTTCCCGCTCGGTGATGAACGTGTCCTGCAGCGTGATGGAGTAGCGCTGCATGATGTCTTCCAGCTTGCGCAGCAGCCGCTCGCGCGCTGCCTGACGCTCGGAGCGGAGCTCGCGCAGGCGAGGCGACGCCTTGTCGCTCAGCGTGCCATCCGGATCGAACGCTGCGGTGAGGTGCTCCTCGAGCGCGTCGAGATGGGTGTCAGTCTCGCACGCGCGAAGCAGGTTGGGAGCGCGATCCCGACGCGCCTGCAAGAACCGTCGCAGCGTGCGCGCAAGGCCAAGAGCCTTCGCGATGTCACGAAGCTCCACCGGTCCGAGCGCTCCACCTGCGCGCAGCCGGTCCACTGCATCGCGGATCACGGGACCGCCCCCGGAGGGCAAGGGCTCATCGACCACCAGCAGATCGAACGCCTCGTGCGTCTCCTGCATCGCAACGCGCACCGCATCGCAGCTCGAGCAGAACGGGAGCGAACGCGTGGCACGCTCTCCGAGCGGACCGCTGCAGCGCGACGCGATCGCGTCGAGCAGACGATCCCATTCCAGGTCAGACCTGGTCTTGTCGAGGCACGCTGGACCGAGCGCGCCGCCTGTAGTTGGCGTGGTCGTCATGATTCCGTGCGTGGTTGGGTTGCGGGTTCAGGACGCAACAAAGGCGTCACGACCCAGGGTCGTCGATGCGGAGGATGAGAAGCGATGCTTGAAAGGACTGGGTGCGGTGCTAGACCGCTTCCATCCTGGCCCGCTTGCGACGACGACGCGCCGCTTCGGCCGCCTTCTTGCGGCGCTTGACGGACGGCTTCATGTAGCTTCGTCGTTGCTTGAGCTCGCGCACGATGCCCTCGGAGGCAACCTTGCGCTTGAGGTGTTTGATCGCTCGCTCGATCCCCCTGTCGCCAACGGCAACTTCCAGGGGTCTGCACTGAACTGCCTCGGTCGGCATCTCGGTAATTACCTCCAAAAAGTCAAAAGGAGCGGCAAGATGCCAGATGAAAGGGCTTCGCGCAAGCTCCACATGGCTCCAAAGCAAATTTTTGGCGCGTGGGGGCTCAGGGAACGCACTGGGCCATGTGCGCACCCTGCGCAATCCATACAACCAGCGCCCGCATGTCGTCAGCCAGGAGCCGACCACCGACTGGCATCGGATCCATCCACACGAACGAGTCGCGCAGACGCTGGATCTCCTCGTTGGACGGCGGCTCCAGCGGAGGCAGCCCGCGCTCCCAGAAAGGGTCGGATGCGGCCGGATCGCCCGGGCTCGGGTAGTTCAGCTCGTTGATGATGAGCTTGTACAGCAGGTAGCTGTTGCCCGGGTTGCCAGGGTCGATCCTCGGCATCCCCTGACCGAAGATCATCGGCGTCTGGGACGTGTTCCCCACGTGATCCAGCGGTACCACCTCGGCTGCGAGCACGCCTATCGACGACGTCCGGATCGCGTCCGGACTGCTCAAGTCCATCCGCCCCATCGGGTTGGTGCCCCCGTGGCAGCCAACGCACTTGCCGATCACCGTGCGTACCGCCGGCAGCTTGGGAGGTCCCACCGTCTCGTTGCACCAGTCCACCACCGGCCAGACGTCGTCCACATCATGCGATGGGTCAGTCACCGTCTCGCTGGTCATGAAGGACACGGTCTTCTTCTTTTCCAGCGGCGCGCCATCAAACGCCCTGATCCCGGTGATGTCCTTTTCGTCGGCCGGCGGGTAGATCACCAGCGTGTGCAGCACCCCAGGGTTCAGCCTGACTCCCTTCTCCAGCTGGTAGGTGGCGGTGCGCTCGTACGGGTTGTACTTGGGCTCGTAGAAGTAGTTCCCAGCAGCAGACTCTCCGGTGGTGGGGTCGATCAGACCTGGAGTCACCACGACAGACTGGCGGAGTACGCTTTGCGGGCGGAGCAATCGGTCAAAGCGGATGCGTATGGATCGCTCACGGGCAAAAGCCTGCTCGTTCGGCGCAGGACTGGTGGCCTCGATCTGAACGAGTGGGCGATGGTTGGATTCTGGATCGGGGAGTGCTCGATCGCAGGCTGCAACAGAGGCAACGGCTGCGACGAGCAGAGGAAGGGATGCCGTCAGCTGTCGGCGTAGGTGCGAAGTTGCTCCCGGACCACCGGCTCGGTGATTCCGGTCTGAATGTTGTCCTTCAGGCAGTCGGCCAGGGTGATCAGCAGATCGTCGACTCCATTTTCCTCGATGATCTTCGCAAGAATCGCTCTGGCTTCGGGACTGTCGTCTTCGCGGAGATAGCTGCGAACGGTTTCCAGGGAGATTTCCCCCTGAAAATCGATATACATGTTCTCCAGAAGGTACCGGATCAGCTCCTTCACGGACGTCCTCCTTACCGCCCTCGGTGCACGCCGAGGCTGGGTCCAGTTCGCTATAGTCGGCGCGGTGCCACCTCGGCAAGGACATTAGCTCGAAAAAGCGAACCCGGGCCATCATGACCTCAGCGACACGAAGCGAGCACCTGCTCGGACGGGTCGTGGCAGACCAGGCAAGGCCTGGGATTCCTCCTGAAAGCAGTGGCGCACCGGGACAAGAACCCGGCGGGATGCGGGTTCACGCCGAGCCCTCCACCTCCCCGGCTGGCGTGGCACGAGGCGCAGTCGCGTTCCGAGTGGCAACTTACGCAGGCCGAAAGGTTTCTCTGCGCTTCCCACGCATGGTGCCGCGGAGTTCGGGTTCCTGATGTGAACACTTCGGACGGCGGGTGGAACCTCCCCTGCTCCCTGCGCGCATAGGGAGACCCGCTCATCGTGACACCTGCCCGCTGATGGCACGTCTTGCAGAAGCTCTGGGCCTGGTGACACGACGAACACCGCGGGCTGTTCTGCCGCGCAGCTACCGGATGCATGGACAGGAAGTCGTTGGGATGGATCCCGCGCGGCCGCAGCCGGCCGTCATGGCAGGATGTGCAGTCATCCTCGGTGTGACATGAGGCGCACAACCGGCTGTTGTCCCCTGCAACGCGCTTGTGCCTGTGCACGAAGTCCCCGTCATGCTTTGCGTTTCCCAGCCAACGCGGGGGTCGGAGCACCCCGCTGGGAAGGTGGGTCTGGAGCCTTCCTCCGGGCAGGGTGAGGTGGCAGGTCGGACAGCCTGCAGGCGCAGCGCCCCGTGATTCAGCCGGAAGGTCGTGGCAGCGGTAGCACCCTCTCATGCGAGGCATCTGATCCGAAGTGGCAAGGCCGAGCTCCTGCACGGCGCCGTGGCACTGCCCGCATCCGATGTTCCGACGTGCGTGCGCGAGATGGTTGAGACGGATCACCGGTTCAGGCATCACGACGCGCTGAACCACCTGCGGCTGGCTCGCCTCGTAGCTGACATGGCAGAAGATGCACGCGCCCTTGGCCTCAGGTCCAGCTTGGACGGTGCCAATGTCGACGTGACGTGAGCCATGGCAGCGATCGCAGATCTGGGGACGCGGCAAGAGCCGATCCGAGGTCTGCTGGCTGGTGGCAGCTCCTGGGTGGCAGTGCAGGCAGGTCTGGCCCATCGCGATGTGGGACGCGTGGTTGAAACGAAGGGGGATCGTTTGCGCAGGGAAGATCGCCCTGCTCGGACCGCTGTCCCCGGACGCACCTGGAGGGCGCGGGAGTCGAGGGGCGGGGTTATCGGCGCGGGCGGGGAGCGCGACGCCGATCGCGAACGCGAGCAGGATCCAGACCCACCGGCTCGTCGTCGCTTTCATTTCGTCACCGCCATCTGGAGCCACGCCATGACGCGATAGCGTTGGCCGACCAGGTGATTGGTGGAGTGCTCCCACTCGACCAGGATGTTGGTAAGCGGGCCTGGGCGGTAACCGGTGCCGAGCACGTAGCCGAACGAGGTGGCGGATCTATCAGGACGCAGGGCGTCGTTCCAGTCGTAGAGGCTCACCCGCGCCATGAGCCTGTAGCGAGCCTGCAGCCAGCGCTCGGCGAAGATGTCCGTGCCTTCCCTGTGCCCGCGCTCCCCGCGCTCCAGGGTTGCGCTCACTCCTTCGGAGCCTGACTTCGTTCGATGCCGGGCGCTCAGACGTCCGAGCACATCGGCCATGCGCGAGACCGAGCCCTGCGACGCAGCCGTGTAGGTCTGCGGGTCGTCGGAAGTCTCGACCCAGCGCACGCCGCCCGAGGCTGCAACGTCGATCCGACGCGTGATCGACGCTTCTGCGCGGCCGGTCAGGGTGGTCATGGGATAGTGCGCGAACCAGTTGAAGATCGAATCCGCGTCAAAGGTGGGCACGAAACGGTCGGCGTCCACGCCGACGGTGAGCCACTGCGCAGGGAAGGCGTCGAGGCTGGCGTAGTAGGAAGAGAAGAGCGACGAGTACAGGTCGTAGATCGCGCCTGTGCGAAGATCGCCCACCTCTTCGAACATGAGGTCTGCGGAAGCGCCGAGCCGTTCGGACGACATGCGCATGCCGGAGATGGTGATGGGCGTTGCGCCAGCGAGGTATCCGGCAGTGCGCGTGCTGACCGTACCCGTGTTCCACACGCGTCGGTAGGCTCCGCGAAGGTGCAGGTGCTTGACGCCGAACGTCTCGATCATCGCGCCGTAGGCAGGAGCCGGGCCGCTCTGCAGGTACTCCGGATAGAGCGAGGCATCGAGCCCTGTGCGATCGCCGCGCCACACGCCATCGCGCTCGAAGCGCGGTGTTGAAAGGGGAAGCCCGCCGCGCTGCTCGTAGCCGGCATAGGTTTCGAAGGCGAGGTAGGCGGGGAGCTCGACCCTTGCGAGGGCGCCGTCGAACGACCACCAGCCGAGCGAGTCGATCACGTACTGCCGTCCCAGGCGCGCGCTCAGGACCTTGCCTGCGAGGTTTCGCACGTCGAGGTAGCCGTACATGAGATCCACGGGCGCCTGCTCGAGCCCAGGTACGTACTGGTAGGGCTGGCCGCCGTTCTTGAGCTCTTCGGGCGTGATGCCGAAGTCAGCGTCGAGACGCAGGCGCATGCGAAAGGAGACCTGCATGGCGTCAGCGTTGGCATCCGGGTCGACGACGTTCAGCCCGAGGGTTTGCATGAATCGTCGGCGGGTGATGACGGGTTCGCCGAAGGGGCTGCGAAGGGTGTAGCCCTGGGCGCCGGTGGTGGAGGTGATCTCGGTATCGAGGGCGTGGGCGCGTGCGGACAGCAACATGCTGCACGCGATGACGGCAAGCCCGGACGCTCTCATGGCGGGGAGGATCAGAGCTTGGGCGTGGCGGTGTCAAGATCTACCGGCCAGGAGGCCAGCGACGAGCGTGGCGCGGCACGGGAGCGAGCCGATGGTCGCGGCCTTGTCGGAATTCAGGATCTCTTGCCTCACCCCCGCTCGCCTCGACGCGACTTCCGCGCGCCCCTCTCCCCGTTCGCCGCGTCCGTTGCATACCAGATGCGGCGAGGGAGAGGGGCCACGCTGTCTCGACCCGTCCTCTTGGTGATAGACTTCCTCTTCCTCACGCCGACGGCGCCACGCGCTGCTGGATCCAAGGCTCGAGATCGGGCGCCAGATAGAAGCGGGGCATCAGCAGGTCGTCGCCAGGATCGAGCATCCCGTCCTTCACCGCGCGCTCGGCCAGCCGCGTGCCTGGATAGATCCGGATTCCGACCGTGATCTTGAGGAAGTCGAGCGAGAGCGATTGCGCGAAATCGAGGCTTTGCTCGACCGACGCACGACTCTCTCCGGGACCGCCGAGCAACAAGAAACCGCTACGGCGTATTCCGTGGAGCGCGAGCAGCCGCGAGGTCTCGGCAACGTCGGAAGGAGCATATCGCTTGTTCATCTCCCGCAAGACGCCGGGATTGCCGCTCTCGAACCCGAGCGCAACGTCGACGCAACCGGCCTCGGCCATGGACCGGACCAGACCTTCGTGAATCAGGTGCGGGTACAGGATGCAACGCCACCTGGGCTTCGGGTCGAGCGCACGCAGCGCTGCGCAAAGCTCGAGTGCGTAGCGCTCCGGGATGTTGAACGAATTGTCCACGAAATAGAACGATCGGAAGCCAGCGTCCAGGTAACGCCGGATCGCATCCACGACTGCGGCCGGGGAACGCTGCCGAATCGTGCGTCCCTGAATGGCTGCAGTCGCGCAATAGCTGCAGTCGTTCGGACATCCCCGCCGACTCTGCACGGGCACCCACAGGTCCTGCACGTCGCCTCTGGCATACCGCAACAGCGAGGCATCGAAACATGGCAGTGAATCGAGCGACTCGGCAAACGACGCCGGGCTGGCATCGCGGCGACCGCGAGCATGCACGCCAGCGAGCGCCGCGGGGTCCAAGCCGCGTTCGATGCATTCGAGCAGGGACGGGAACACCGCTTCGCCGTCCCCGCACACGCCGAAGTCGGCGCCGAGATATTCGAGCGCCGCATCGGGGAACAGGCTGTAGCCGGCGCCTCCGAGCACGATGGGTACGGCCGTCGCTTGCTGGCATGCGCTGACCACCGGTCGGACCTGCTCGAGAAGGAACCGAGGCGAGGCTCGCGTCTGGTCATCGATGTTCCGCACCGAGATGCCGATCACCAGCGGGCGCTCGAGCTCGATCGCACGCTGGACTGCAAGCACCGGGTCGACGGCGTCGAGTAGATCGCAGACTGCGACCTCATGGCCTGCATTCCGGCAAGCGCAAGCGACCATCGCGAGACCAACGGGCATGGTGACCATGTTGACCCGTTCGGTGTTCGACGAAACCAGGAGCACGCGCATGGTCGGATCGTACTCCTTGCTGCGCGCGACGGGGTACGATTCGTACGCAGTAACGAGGTTCTTCCGGCGGGGTTCGGGGCTCAGGCGGGCTCGGCCCCCTTCGTTTTGCGCGTCAATGCCACGCTTGCCAGGGATACGCAGCCGCACGCGATGATGTACATCGCCACGGGGACCCACGGGTTGTTCCACGCACGCAGCAGCGCTGTTGCCACGAGCGGAGCGGTTCCGCCGGCGATCGCGGCTCCAAGCTGGTAACCGAGCGTCACTCCAGTGTAGCGCACACGGGTGGAGAAGATCTCGGACACCATGGTCCCAAGCACGGCCGTTACCGGCGCCCATAACAATCGAGCCCCCACGATCGTCGCGAGCGTCATCCAGGTCGCCAAGGTGCAGGTGGCGAGATGCTGCGTGAAGGCGGAACGCGGCAGCCCACTGTGGTATCAGAGCAGCCAGATGGGCACTGGCCCATCGGCACGGGACAGCCCGCAGCACCTCCGCTGAAATGCTCGACGTTAGGGCCGGACCTTGAACCGCAACCCAGGGCGAACGCAGCACATGCGACTGCAAGGCAGCCCGCTGCGCTGTGTCGGCCAGGAAACGGCATTCAGGGAGAACGCATTGCGACATGCCACAATCGTGCTGCCAACGGTTCCATCAGCTCCGTTTTCGATTTCGCCAGAGCGTTCTGATCAGCCCCCCGACAATCGCTCCCACGAGAACCGCGGTTCCCGTGGCAAGTCCATCTACCAAAGCGGCCCACCCCTTCTCGCGGTAGTGAACCGTCCACAGCACAACTCAACTGACCGTGAGAAGGCTCGCGTGCTTGCCGGTCTGTGACAGCCACTGTCTGATGAGTCTCGAAGCCATGCCTTGAGTCGAGGTTCTCTATTCCTCTAGCCACTCTTCGTAGCACTTCTTCCAGGGTAGCGCGACGCATCGAGCCCCGTGCGATCGCCGCGCCACACGCCGTCGCGCTCGAACCGCGGTGTTGAACGGGGAAGACCGCCTCGCTGCTCGTAGCGGGCGTAGTTGAAGCAGCCGGCTGAAAGCCGGGGGCTGATGCAAGTCAGCTGCGCGGTTAGCCAAGCCCCACTTCGGGGGCTGAAGGTCCGACGCGGCGCCTACGATGGAACGGGCGATCCATGGGATTCGGGCCTGGTCTCGGTGGAGCACGGAGATGGCGGCTTCGTTCAGGACGCCGCGGGCGTACAAGGCAGCGGCATCTGTGTTCTGAGCCAAGCCAAAGTGGGACCCGTTGATGAAGCGAACCTTCGGGTTCGATCCCCTCGGCGCCCGCTGCCACGCAAAGATGCGGCACGTTGCCCTGATCACCAAGCAGCACATCGTCGACCGGATCCTGTCGCATCTTCAGTTGCCGCTGCGCCCCGAACAGCATGGCGAACATGTCGTCGGCTACGACGTGACCGACGAGCCGATGCCAGGCTGGGTGCTCGGAACGGATCACGATCCCGAGGAGCCAGACGCCCGCGAGCGAGGGGCACCGGCCGATTCTGACGGGATCGATCCGCCGGCGCCGTCAGATTGAGCTGCGCCGAGCGCGGGATCGCGCGGGGCTGCGTTTCGTTGGTCGCGGCACCGCAGCGGTGTGCCCGAAGGGCGGTACTTGGTGTAGGATCGGGCTGCGAGGAGCGAGGTGCAGGTGAGAAGATGGTGCGTGAAGGCGGAACGCGGCAGGCACGTACGGTTGCGCGGACTACGCGCGACACCGTAACCTGGCACTTGTTCCGAAGTCCCGTTACCGGGAGAGTGGGACTGTCCGCTCCGTTGCGATACCAATTGAACAAGACTGGAATCCTCATACAGAAGCATCCATGACATATCAAATCATCAGTCCTCCGTTCTCGTTGAAGTTCTGGGAAATGTCGGAGCCAGAACTGAGGAAGTACTATCAGTGGTTTATGAAGGCGTTGCCAGAGCGGATCAAGGTGCTTGAGTCCGCTGTACAAGAAACGGAGCAGTACTCGTTGTGGTCTGCAAATGAGACGCCCGACTCGCTCTCTTCGCTGGGAGAATGGTTTACACAGAACGTCGAAGTTCGACCGAGAACCCAGGAGGAGATGTGGATGCTCAACGAAAGGCAGCCGTACACGATAGAGGTCGCCCCCGTGCAGCTAACGGACCGCACGCTGTCGCTGTCCATCGACGTTGGGATGTATTTCAGTCAAGTTCTTCTAAGAAACGTGAGCGGTACCTTTTGGGAACAACCGATGGATAGTAAATCAATTGACTATGGTCAGCCCGTCTTGAATGGGTTCTCTGGGGCATTCTTCAATCCCGTTCAAGTCGCAACGAATGTGGCATATGGTGTGTCGCGCGGCAAGAGGAACGATCGTCGCCTTAGTACTCCGCCCCTTAAGTTCGGTGACGTATCGGACTACGCCGCATCGGCGAGGGTGTTGGCCTCTCGTTCGCTGATTCTGGACAGCAGCCGGCCGAGGTCGCGGCGGGTGAACTTCCACTGGAATGGCCGCGCGGCG
>JACRCQ010000068.1 GCA_016218915.1 Deltaproteobacteria bacterium | reverse complement strand
TTCACCGCCCCCCGGCCTGTCGGCCGACCCCCTCCGGATCTGCCGCATCCCGTTGGTACTCGATGCGGCAGCCGGAGGGGGTGCAGAGCGGGATGCCGTCTGTCGGGCTTCACCCCCCCACCGACCGCCGCTCGTCACTCGTGGACGCGGTCGTGAGGGGGGGGGTCGCTGCGCGAAGCGCAGCGGGGGGAGGTCCCACTCTCATCGCGAGTTCTCGCGCTTCATCTACCGATCGAATGTGCTGCAAAATGGGATTTGCACCTAAGTCTGATGGTGCACGGAAACACCGGTGTACTCAGATGAGGCTGGCCCATAGTCCCACGCACCAGGACCCAGTCTGACGCCGATCAGATGGATCGGGCTCCGGCGATCTCGTTCAACACAACGCGATACGATGAGCCTCAGTCCGCTTCCGACCAGTACAGGACGAGCGGTTTGAATCTCATGTTCTCGACCTTCACGCCAGCGGACAGCGCGTTGTTGACTGCGTCGATTTCTGCGCTGAGTACCGATATCTGGCGGAACAGGGTCGGGTCCACCCCGCCACATTGGCCACAGCTTTGCGCAAGCCGAAGTGCTTCGACGTAGATCGGCTCGTCCAGAAGGGAAATCGTCGACTCTTGATCCCCTCTACGGATGACGACGGCCGTATCAGAGTAGCTCACGCCGAGTCGCGCCAGAATCGGACGTCCGAAGGCGAGTGGCACAAGACAGACGAGCTTCTCTGCATGAGAGGCGGAGGCTCCGCGCGCGACCAAGGCGGCGCGCATGCGGTCTTCATTCGTGGTGCTCCATTGAGCCATCGTCGCCAGAGCCTGGCTGACGTCGAGTTGATCCTGAAGGAGGAGGAAAAGGCGCGTGCTGCAGTACGCCTCGATCCTCGGCCAGGCAAAGTCAGCCATGTGCGACTGCAAGTCGACCGATTCCACGTTGTCGACGAGGGCCTCGTTGGCCGTCGTGCTGCCCTGGGCCTCGGCGTGGAACATACGGACCCAGTGAACGCCAGGAGTGAGCTGCATCGATTCGATCCCTGCTCGCAGATGGGAGAACCAAGCACAAGGATCGCTGAGATGCGATTGGGGGGCACCTTTGGTGATCGCGTCACCGATGATCACCGAACGTTCCAGCCCGTTCACCTTCCACCGCTCCCGGACCAGCTCATCCTGTGGCAGTCCGAGGAAGGACCCCAGAAGCACGTGCAGGGTCCCGCGGGCGAAGCCAGTCATGGCGTCTCCCAACGCCCCTTGACCGTCTTCCCCGAAGCCACCGAACGATTCGACAATCACCTTGCCAGGGCCTGCTTCGAAGCGGACGTCGAGCTGGAGCACCCGGCCGGTTGGAACATCGCGGACATCAACCGCCTCGCCCTGGACGCGCACGCCCACATTCGCGGGGAAGACGATCCATCCATCACGTTCCACGCATGCCGCGCCGTGCCCTTGAAAGAGCTGCGCGAGCAACGCGTTGATGACGGAGTTTGACGGGAGGGGATCCGTGGCCATCGCGCGCCACGTCACCGAAAAGCACTGCGGCTGTCAAGCCCACGGCGCATGGTTTCGATCCAGCAGGGGAGACTGCACCTAGCGCGATATCCCCGCAGCCTTGCGGACCTTCTCGATCACGGGCGCTGCCATGGCGCGCGCCTTGTCCGCGCCATCTCGCAGCACTCCATCGACGTACGCCCGGTCCCCGGCCAGCTCGGCTCGCAGCTTGCGCGCTGGATCGAACCTCTCGTGGAACAGCTCCAGCAACCGCATCTTGTAGTGCCCATACCCCTTGCCCCCTTCCCGGAAGCTCTTGTCCACCTCGGCGATCTCCTCGGCCGTGGCAAACAGGCGGAACATCGGAAGGATGGGTGTCGCAGCCGGATCCTTGGGCGCCTCCACAGGCGTGGAGTCGGTCTTCATCCCCATGATCTGCTTCTTGACCGTCTTGTCGTCGGCAAACACCTCGATCACGTTGCCGTAGGTCTTGCTCATCTTCTGCCCATCCGTGCCAGGTACGACCGCAGTGCTGTCCTGGATGAGCGCCTCCGGAAGCTTCAGGATCCCTGGCGCATGCCCCTTTTCCTTGCCGTCGGGGTCCGCAGGGTCGTATCCAGGCACGAACGCCGCATTGAACTTGATCGCGATGTCGCGGGTCATCTCCAGGTGCTGCATCTGGTCCTTGCCCACTGGCACGCGGTCCGAGCCGTAGACCAGGATGTCCGCAGCCATGAGCACGGGGTACGAGAACAGCCCGAGGTCCGCTGCGACGCCGTGCGCAACCTTGTCCTTGTACGAGTGCGCCCGCTCCAGCAGCCCCATGGGCGTGAGCGCTGACAGGTACCAGAACAGCTCGACCACCTCCGGGATGTCGGACTGACGGAACAGGATCGCGCGCTTGGGGTCGAGCCCCAGGGCGAGGAAGTCCAACGCCAGATCGTGCGTGTAGGTCTCGAGCTCCGCAGCGTTGCGCACGGTGGTCAGCGCGTGCAGGTTGGCGATGAAGTAGAGCGATTCGCCCTGGTTCTGCAGATCGATGAACTGCCGGATCGCGCCGAAGTAGTTGCCGATGTGGATCTTGCGGGACGGCTGCACGCCGGAGAGGATGCGCATGCGGCTCCTGTAGCGCATTTGCTCTGTTTCGTCACGGTCGAGACGAGCCGCGCCGAGCCGCGGATTGACGATGGCCCTCTCGTCTTCTAGAACCGTGGCTTGAAGCAACGTGTCTGGGCGGAGGTGATCATGTTGAAGCAGGGATCTCAGGTTGCGATCATGATTTCGTTGTTCGCAATCGCGATGGGGTGTTCCAAGAACGAGCCGGCCGCCGCAGACGCGGGAACCGCGCCTGTCAGTGCACCAGCGACGCAGTCGGTCGCGGCCGCTGCCCCGGATGCAGCAGCGCAGCCGCCTGCGGCCGCAGCGCCTGTGGAGCGGATGACCGCGCCGCTCAAGCTCGTGCTCAAGGGCCCCACCCCTCCCCCGGAAAAGGGAGACTTCGTGCTGGGCGTCGACATCGTCGCAAACGAGGCGATGCAGCGTCCGCTGGTCATGAAGATCGAGCTGCCCGCTGGCGCCAAGCTCGTGAAGGGCAGCAAGGAAGAGTCGATCACGATCAAGGCAGCCGGAACCACCACGCGTGAGTTCACGATCCATGTGGATGCGCCGCTCGCCGCGCCGGTCGTGGTCAGCGCGGAGACGCGCGACGAGGATGGCGGCATCGGGCTGCGTGCGGAGCGAAAGTACTCGGGCGCAGGCGGGCCCGCGTCCTCGGCATCCGCTGCGCCGCGCGCTTCTGCGCCTGCGCGGTGAAGCACGCTCTTGGCACCGCCAGCTCGATCGGCTGCGTGCTCGCAATCGCAGCAGCCGTTTCCTGCGCGCATCGAACCGAGCCGCCAGCAGCGCCCCCTGCGCCCCCAGAGCCGACGGTCGCGGTCGATGCCGTCCCGATCAAGCCGATCGTGACGGTGGTCGACGCTGCGGTGGAGCGGGTGCGCGTGGGCAGCCAGTGCCTTGCCACGGATCTGCCTGACTGCGCAAAGCAATGCGATGAAGGGGCAGGACACCTGGGAAGCTGCGTGACGCTCGCTCTGGCCTACCAGTCGGGCAAGGGCGTGGCGCTGGACCTGGTGCATGCGTTTCGTCTCTTCAGCCAGGCATGCGAGGGCGGGTCTGCGGACGGGTGCAACGGGCTCGGCTACATGTACTGGAAGGGAGAGGGCGCGACGCAGGACTTTGTGCGCGCGCTCGATCTGTTCGAGGGCGCATGCAAGCAGGGTGCGGTGCGGGCCTGCACGAATCTCGGGTGGATGATCCACAAGGGGCAGGGAACGCGGCGCGACACGAAGCGCGCGCTGGAGCTGCTCGACGACGCCTGCTCGCGCGCGGATGCGAATGCATGCTCGAATCTCGGGGAGGTGTTCTGGTACGGCAACGGGGTGGCGCAGGACTTCGGGCTTTCGGCCGAGTACTACCGTCGCGCTTGCGATGGGGGCGAGCCGGCAGCGTGCACCAATCTCGGGATCCTGATGGGGGAAGGCAAGGGGGTGGTGCGCGACGAAGCGCGGGCGGCGCAGCTGCACTCGTTCGCCTGTGAGCACGACAACTCGTGGGGGTGCTTCAACCTGGGGCTCGCAATCGAGAATGGGCAGGGGGTGCCGAAGGATGTGAAGCGCGCGACCGAGCTGTTCGGGCGCGCGTGCGACGCGAGGCACCCGGAAGCGTGCATGAGGCTGGGCACGTTTGCCGAGCAGGGCACAGGGCAGAAGAAGGACCGCAAGCGTGCAGGCGTGATGTATCGAAAAGCCTGCGATCTGGGCCTGGCCGAAGCGTGTCTTGCTGCGGTGCGGCTCGGGGTTCCGTAGAGCCGCCACACCATTTTGTCTTGCGCTTGCTCCCCTCCCTGCCCACGATCCCGTGGCGATGCCTCTATCCCGAGTCTACCTTTCGCCTGGGCTGTTCGGCTTCGAACGCGTGGGAAGCTACGACTACTTCGGCCATGTGGAGCAAGGCATCCGCCGCCGTTTCGCGGACGCGGGACGCGAGGTCGAGGTGCATGTGGTCGACGTGCACCCCACGGCTTCGATTCGTCGTCGCGCGGCACGCCTGATGGCGAAGATCGAGGGCACGCTCGGGGATGGCGGACCGATCCATCTCGTGGGCCATTCCACGGGCGGATTGGACGCACGGCTGGTGGCTTCGCCCACGTTCAACGTCCGAGGCTACCGCGAGACGCCGCCGTGGCACCCCAGGATTCGATCGGTCACGGCCATGAATACGCCGCACTACGGCACGCCTCTGGCCAGCTTCTTTGCGACCGTGTCCGGGCAGCGTCTGCTCTACGCCCTGTCTGCGCTCACCGTGATTGCGCTCAAGCTCGGCGCCCCTCCGCTGGCGATCAGTGCGTCGCTGGTGGCTGCGATCGGCTCGCTCGATCACGCCCTGGGCGTGGAGCTTCGCGTCATCGACGCCCTGACCGATCGGGTGGTGCGCGTGCTCGACAATGCGTCGAGCAACGATCTGAGCGCCTACCTGAGGCTGCTGCGCGATGATCAAGGGGCGATCATCCAGCTGTCGCCGGAGTCCATGGATCTCTTCCAGGCGGGCGTGGAGGACAACCCCGAGGTGTTCTACCAATGCTCGGTCTCCTACGCGCCGTCGCCGGGGATCGTCCACTTCGCCCGTTCGCTGCTGTCACCGTGGCAGAACATGTCGACCCCGATCTTCGCGACGCTGCACCGGGTGACATCACTCGAGAATGGGATGTATCCGTGTGCTCCGCCGCAGGGAGCGGCTGACGAAATCCTGCTTGGCAAGTACGGACACGTGCCCCCTGCGGCTGCGAGCGATGGAGTGGTGCCGGTGCGTTCCCAGCTCTGGGGCAAGGTGGCGTGGGCGGGCATGGGGGATCACCTCGACGTGGTCGGGCACTTCGGAGGCGGCAAGAAGGATCCGAAGCACGTGGACTGGCTGTCTTCCGGCTCCGGGTTTGATCTGCGGCGATTCGACAAGATGCTCGACTCGATCGTGGGCGGTATGCTCGAAGCAGATCCTGCCTGATAGGAAAATCGGGTATCGTGTGGATGGGAAGGATGGGACGACCCATGGAAAGCCTCGCGCGCTCATCGACTGCGGCACGTCGGATTCTCCAACCCTCCGCTGCGCTCATCGTTGCGCTCCTCGCAACGGCTGGCATCGCAAGCTGCTCCGACTCGTCGAGTGCGGATCCCAACTGGGCGAGCACCAAGGGAGGCGGCGCAGGACAAGGCGGCACAGGTGCCGGCGGAAGCGGTGCAGGCGGCACGGCAGCCAACGGGGGCACGGGCGGGGGCGCTGGCACGATCCTCATCGACGGCGGGGGCGGCGCTGGCGATGGCGCGGTGGGCAAAGGGTGCGAGAAGATCGACTTCCTGTTCATCGTCGACAACTCGGAGTCGATGCAGGACAACCAGGCGCAGCTGGTCGCCGCGTTTCCCGGATTCATCTCTGCGATCGAGAACACGGTCAACGCAGGGAGCAACTATCACATCCTGGTCACGGACACGGATGCGTGGGGACGCTGCAACACGGCCAATCCTTGGACGGGCGTGGATCCGACCAGCAGCGACTGCAACTCGTACATCAAGAAGACGGTGTTCGAGGAGTGCGATCGGACGCTGGGAGCGGGGGTCGTCCACCCAGCGGGCGAATTCGCGAGCAACGCAGTGTGTCCATACCCGGCCGGACGGCGGTACCTCCAGCAGGGCGATGCCAACGTGTCCGCAGCGTTCGCCTGCGCGGCGCAAGTGGGAATCGCGGGCAACCCCAAGGAGCGCCCGATGGACGCCATGCTGGCTGCGCTCTCGGCGCAGATCAACGGTCCTGGGGGATGCAATGAAGCTTTCCTGCGCGAGGACGCGCTGCTCGTGATCACGTTCATCAGCGACGATCCGAACTACGAGGACAGCGGCACACCGCAGGAGTGGTACGACGGCGTGGTGCAGGCGAAGAAGGGGGATCCCAACGCGGTCGTGGTGGTGGGATTCACGCCGGCATTCGACGGCTGCCAGGACGGCAAGGGGCCTCCGAAGGGCTCCCACTGGGCCGAGTTCGTCGCCAAGTTCCCGAGCAACCTGCATTCGTCGGCCTGTGGCACGGACTACGCGAGCGTCTTCACGCAGGCGGTGACCGTGATCGACGAGAGCTGCGACAAGTACGTTCCGCCGATCCAATAGGCCTGGCTGCCATGGCTCCCACCACAGCGCTCCTGGTCGTCGATGTCGTCACAGGCATTTTCGCCTTGCCTGAGCCGCTTCACGAGCCGGAATCGTTCCTCTCGAACGTCACAAGGCTCGTGACATCCGCGCGCCACGCCGGCGTGCTGGTCGTCCACGTGCAGCATACAGGCCCAGAGGGAAGCGTGTTCGCACGTGGGTCTCCTGCAAGGGAATTCCACCCGAGCGTTGCCCCAAGGCCGGGCGAGCCGCTGGTGGACAAGGACACGCCTGACTCGTTCTTGCGTTCGAATCTTGAATCCGTGCTGCGGGAAGCAGGGATTCGAGAGCTGTGCGTATGTGGCTTTGCGACCGAGGGGTGCATCGACACCACGGTGCGAAGCGCGTGGAGCCGAGGCTTTTCGGTTGTCCTGGCATCGGACTGCCACACCACGACGCGCAATGCGGTGCTGGAGGCGAGCCAGGTTGTGGCGCATCACAACCTGGTGCTCCGGCGATTCGCACGCGTGGTGCCGCTGGCTGAGGTTGCCTTTAGCGCGCCGGCCCATTGAAGCGGCAGGATTGCCAAGCCCGGCGGGGCCATGCTGTAGTAGACCGATGGGTGTAAGGCACGGGTGGGGCAGGAGCAACAGCGCACCCGCGTTGGGGGGAGCGTTCGCGCTCGCGCTCTTCGGGGTCCCAGGGCCGTGCCGTTCATTCGACGACGTTTCGGTTCCAAGGGACGGCGGGCTGACAGGCACCGCAGATGCCGCTGCGGCCCCGGATACGGAGTGCGTCGACTGCCCAGCTCCTTGCACCGCCGATCGCGCGGATTGCGACGACGACCCGGGCAATGGATGCGAGACGGACCTTACGACGACGTCCGCGAGCTGCGGAGCCTGCGGGCATTCCTGCCTGGGAGGAGCTTGCAGCGCGGGACGATGTCAGCCTGTGACGCTGGCGTCGGAGCAGTCCCGCCCCACCGGTCTTGCTCTGGACGACACGCATGCGTATTGGACGAATCAGGCTGCACCGGGCGATGTGATGCGCGTCGCACGAGGCGGAGGAACGCCGGAAGTCGTCGCGGCGGGCCACACGAATCCCACCGGAATCGCAGTAGATTCCGAGGCAGTGTATTGGACGGACTACGCCGCGGAGTACAAAGGTGGCGTCTGGAAGATTCGAAAGGACGACGCAGGGAAGCCCGGCGCTGCAGTCGAGATCGCGCCTGGGGAGAACAGCGCTCTCACCATCGCGGTCGACGACGTCTTCGTCTACTGGACCACACCGAGCATGGTGTTTCGTATCCCCAAGTCCGGCGGGAAGAAGAGCGAGGTCGCGCATGACCAGGCAACGCCAGGAGGAATCGCGGTGGACTTGACCGGCGTGTACTGGGCATGCGTGGTGGGTGGAACCGTCATGCGCTGGAACCTGGACGCAGATGCGTTGCCGGAGGTGCTTGCGACCGGACAGGCGGGTCCTGCGGGGCTGGCCATCGACAACGCCAACGTGTACTGGACCAACATGTACGGGGATGCGGACGCCGGAGCCCAAGCCGTCATGGCCGCGCCCAAGTACAATGGTACGCCTCGCGTGATCGCGCTGGGTCAGTCGAACCCTACCGGGATAGCGGAGCTCGGAACTTCCTTGTGCTGGGCAAACAACGATTTGGGCACGATCGCCTGCAAGGCGAAGACTGCTACCGAGAGCGATGAGACAGAGATCCTCGCCACAGGAGAGCAGGGGCCGTTTGGCGTCGTGATGAGCCTGTCGGCAGTGTACTGGACGAGCCAAGAGGGCGGTACGATCCGATACGTCGCGAGATAGCCGGACCGGGGCTGGGATCCCTTCACGGCGAGCAGCAGCGAATCCCCACGAAGTGACCTACACCGCTGTAGCGAGGACTGCTGTTCGCAGAGGCGCAGCGCAGGTAGGCGCTGTCGCTCACGAACGATCCGCCCCGCAAGCGGCACCAGTCGTCCTTTCCCGTAGCCCCGTTGCAGGAATCCTCCCACTCCCACACATTCCCACTAAGATCGAATACTCCGGCGAAGTCCGCCAGCGGCGATTGACAGCTCGCCAGGCTGCCACACTCGATCATCCAGGCCGCTCCCTTCCCTTTCCCATTGCATGCCGTGCCATCGTAGGAAGCGCCGTACGGATATTCGTTGGCGCTATTTGAGCTGCAGGCGTGAAACCATTGGCTCTTGCTCCCGTCGGCGAAGGCGTCGTAGTCGTTGGGTCCCCCATCTCTGCTCCCGCAGAGCCGTTTCCCGACACCTTTGCAGTAGGCGTAGGCGTCGCACCAGTCCACGCATACGACGGGCTCGTTGCGGTGCGCGGTGGGCGGCCACTCGCAGGACGGGGTGTAGTCGGTGTTCCAGGAGGCGCACCAGGGGGGCTGGCCATTGAGCGCCGGCGAGGTGTCGAGCCAGGCTTCGTACTGCGCACGCGTCACCTCGGTGGCGTCGATGGAATAGCCCGCAGGAAGCGAAACCAGCTTGGGCGTGCAGAATTGGCCAGGGGAGCACTGCTCCAGTGGGCCGCAGGCGCAGGCGGAACCATCAGGTGCGCCGTCCGGGCTCGCGTCCGAGGCATCCGCTGTCTGGGCTTCTCCACCTGCGTCCGCTCCGGAGTCCGCGACCGATCCTTCGGGCCCCGCGTCCTTTGCAGGACCGGCTCCCGCTCCGGCCTTGCCCCCGGCACCCACGCTACCGGAGCTGCCCGCCCCTCCGCCAGAGTCAGGCGCGTTTCCTCCAGCATCGGCGGGGTGGAATGCGCTGCCGGCGCCGCCTCCCAGGGACTGCGCAGGAGTCTCTGCTGGAGACGAGCAAGCGGCCAGGGTCTGCAACAGGGCGGCAAGGGCGACGAACAGGCTCGAGTTACGCGCTCTCATGACGATCCTCCCTGATCCGCGAGAGGGTCTCCAAGGGACCTCTCGCTCGTGGGCATCATTGCGACGCGTTGCACTGCACGCCGCTCACCACCTTCACGTTGTTTCTCAAGAGGCACTCCGGATAGGGCGCTGAGCCGGTTCCCGGATCGTTGGCGGCAGCCGTGATCTGCATGGTTGCTCCGGGTGTCACCTTGGCATCGCAGGTCATGAGCACGCAGTCGTTCACCACGAGCGGCGCGCTGGTGACTGCGGTGCAGAGCACATCGTGATCCGAGGGATCCCCGAGGAAGAACGTGAGCGGCGTGCCGACCGGCGCCGTATCCGTTCCCCGATTGCACATCAGCGTGGACAGCGTTACCTGCTCCCCTGCAGTTCCCACGCAGGTCCAGCTCACGCCCCCGGGCCCCGCATCGGGGCCGGACTCGCCTGCGGTCAAATCCGGCGACTTGCACACGCATCCGATTCGGCCGATGTAGGAGCTGATGTAGGTCGGACCGTAGTAGCAGCCCCAGCCGGAGTCCCACTGCAGCTGGATCGTCTCCTGCGGCGTGTCCGACCACTCGTGCCACCCCGTCAGCTGGGTGCCGCAGCTGTTCGACGCGTCCTCTTGCCACGTCTCCGTCATGCTCTTGTACATGGCCCACCCCGCAGGGCAGGAGGACCAGTCGAATCGGCAGTAGGTGGCCGCTCCCCCGTCGACCCCGGAATCGCCGGTGTCGTCGATCATGACCTCCCCCCGCTCATTGGGCCCGCACACCTCGGAGATCCGTTGGCAGGTCCAGGTGCAGGTGTTCACGCCGATGCTCGGATAGCCGTACTGGATCGAGATTGCCTCCCTGCGGCAACCGGTCATGTTGCAGCGAGAGCGGGCCATCTTGACGCACTCCCAGACTTGCCGGTCGTGGTTGAGCCCTGCGGTGCTGATCTCCTCGAAGCTTCCCTGGCTCGCGCAGCTATCCACCGCGCACAGGCCGGAAGAGCAGATTCCAGAGGAGCAGTCGCTGGGCTCCACGCAACCCTTGAACTGGTCACAAGGGGGACAAAACCCTCCGCCGCAATCCACGTCGGACTCCTTGCCGTTCTTGACCTTGTCCGCGCACGTTGGATCCACAGGGGCAGCTTCTGCCGGAGTTGAATCCGCAGCCGCACCATCCTGCTGGACCGCATTCTCTCCGCTCGCATCCGCCGGCTTCGCGTCGGAAGCGCCAGCATCGGCACCAACGCAGATGCCCGATATGTCGCACTCCAAGCCGGCGTAGCAGGTGCCATTGGGGAAGCAGGCCCCGCCTGGCGATCCAACAGGCTTGCTCGCGGAATGCGGCAGGGCGGTGGCATCTGCCTCGCTGCCGCAGCCCTGGCCGATGGCTGCGAGAAGCGCGAGGACGCCGACCAGCCAGGATTGGAGGTGCTTTGGCGGCAGGATCGTTGGGATGTCCGAGGCAGCGGGGATGGCATGGACGCATCTGGGCTGGCTCATGATGCTCTCCCATGGTTCGAGGCAAAGACCGCGCGACGAGCACGCGCAAGACGGATTCTTGCGCTCTCACTGCGATGGACACGCGCAGCGGGCAAAGGTAACGCGCGAATGGACAATCGATCGCTGTTCCATTCTCACGGTCGTTGCCCGACGCTCAATCGACGACCGTCAGTCACCTTCACCGCTTACATTCCGGCACTTGCGCATTCGTCGCGCGAAACCACACAACGGAGGCGTCAGAACCGTCCTCCCACAGCCAGAATCGCTCCGCGGTAGAAGCCGTCGAGCGCCTTGTCATGGGACAGCGCGATCCCGAGCACAGGCCCTGCTTGCGCGGAGATGCCGACCTCGAACTTGCCAAGGGTCATCAGCAGCCCGGCATCTGCGAGGAATCCAAAGGCGAACTCGGTCTTGTCCAACCCCCTTGGGCACTGCTCGGCTGAGCCTTCCACGCACGGTACGACGGTCATCAGCTGAGGACGCGTTCCGATCCGGACCGAGAGGCCTGGGTAGCGGTAGTCCTTTTCCGCGCTCCATTCGAGGCGAGCCGG
The DNA here is from genome assembly GCA_016218915.1 of Deltaproteobacteria bacterium. GTDB lineage: Bacteria > Myxococcota_A > Polyangia > Polyangiales > Polyangiaceae > JACRCQ01. Next base: position 30,912 of record JACRCQ010000068.1, on the reverse strand, counting down.
CACCCCCAGCGTCACGAACGCGCCGCCGCGATCCGAGGCGAACGCGACTCCGAATCCGCCCAGCAGTCGTCGCTGGATCGGAAACAGCACGGCAAGGGTCAGGCCGGCTGGAATCGCCAGATCCCGCCGACCGGACTTCATGGGGCTCCAGAGCGCGCCCCCTTCGACATCGAAGGTGAAGACCGCCTTGTCCTCGCTTTCTGCAGATCGCGCATCCCAGGCAGGGGCGAGGGTGACCGCAGCCCCGCAGAAGGCGGCCAGGATGGCACGGAAGCGCACGGGTGGGAGTCTACCTTGCCTGCGCAGTCGCGACGAGATCCGTGTTGTCCAGGACTGCGTCACGGCGTTCCCGAACTACGCGGCCGTCGCGGGCGTAGTCCCGCACGCGAAGCTCGATCCTGGACCGAGGCTCCCTTCCCTGGAGGAGCGAATCCGCTTCCGTGCGCGGACTGATGAACACGACTTCCCGGATCAGGGAGCGCTCTGCGAAGTACCGGTCCGTGGCGACCGGGGCGCTGCAACATCCGCCATTCCAGGCTTCGCGAGTCTTGGAGATCGAGCCGCTCGGCGACTCCCAGCGTACGGTAGCGAAGGCACTCGTGGCATCTTCCCCTTCCACCTCGACAGTTCGCCGAAGCTTGGGGAGCTCGCGATCGATGACATGGGCGCTTTTGTCGTTGGCATCCAGGGCGCTGGCGATTTCGTCCGGGGAAGCCCCAGGCTCGTTCGATGGTTCGGCTGTTGCGATCGAAGCGGGGCCGGATGCGGTCGGGGCCGGAGCGACTGCTGGTCGAGCCGGGGCGGTGACGGGATGGGAGGGCGCACGCACCGCAGTGCAGGCTGACCAGGCTACGAGTGCGAGTATGCATGCAGAGCGCAGGGAGGCCATCGTGCCCGGAGAACGCCGACGGCGCGGCTGGCATTCCGCGAACGGCATCGGAGAAGCAGAGATTGGTCCTCTTCTGCTACCATGAGGCATGCTTCTGGCTCAGCCTCGTCGGCTCATCCTGTGCGTGGCGGTTGGAATGACAGCTCTGACCGGGTGCGGCGATGACGCGTCTTCCGCCTGGTCGCCGCTCGGGGGTGATGCAGCGGTCGGTGATGAGCCACTGCAAGCGGATGCGGTCGGGGCTGACGCACTGCCGTGGGAGGCGGGAGGAAAGGATGCGGAGGGTGGCGCTCCACCGGACGCGGATGCCGCGCCTCCGCCGGTTCCTGATCCGCTCGTTCCCTGTGCGCAAGGCAGCTGCTGGGACACCGACCTGTGGCCCAACGAATGCGGCTTTGCGGCGAATGACGAGGATTTCAGCTCGGGCAAGTACAACGTCCATGCCTACGCGACGCGGATCCACGGTGGCAGCGAGATGAATCTGTCGCTCACCGTCACGGCGGGGACGTGGCAACCAGCGTTGATCCTGGCGAGGCTCGACGGCACCGTGGTGTACGACGGCGACGTTGGGCTATCCGAGCCCGGCTTGACCGCAACGATGATTGCCGATGGACGGACTGGCGGTACGGCGCAGCTCAAGGTCGTATCGTCGAGCACGTGGGACGGGACGCTCTTCGTGACCGGATGGCAGGTCGTGGACAGCGGATTCACCCAGTTCCTGCCGACGGATGCGAAGTACCACGTCGAATCCGAGAGCGTGTGCGCGCCACCCAAGCCGGGCGAAGGCACGGCGCCTCCTGGTGCAGTGGCCGGAGAGCAGGCGCTCGGAGCTGACGCCATCGACATCTCGACATCCACCGCAGCGGGTCCGGCCTACCGGGTGGACGCGAAGCGGGGCGAGCACATCGGCTTCCGGTACGACTTCACCCCGACGGGCGCTGCTGTGGACATGGAGGTTCTGCGCTGGAACGGAACCGCTGCGATCAGCATGGCAACGACGAACGGGGGGACCGGCCTGCGTGTGCTGGCGGTCCTGGATTCGCAGGACGATCGGACGTTCTGGGTGCGCTTGTCCGGGGCGAGCTCGACGGGCAAGCTGCAGGCGAAGCGCACGCCGTTCGAGGAAGGCGCACACTGCAACAGCGATTGCACCCTGTTGCTCCAGATGCCGCTTCCGATCGAGACGAGTCGGGAAGGCTACGACCTGACGGGTGCCACGTACCGCGAGCAGTTCGGACGTCGCGATCTCCTGATGTTCACCCGCAATGCAGGGCGCGCGGTGGCAGCTGCCAAGATGAAGCCGTTCTCGATCCACGATCTGTCGAACTGGGACGGCTCAGCGCCGCCGGGGCATGCGTCGCACGACCTGGGCAAGGATGTCGACTACTCGATCTACAATGCTTCAGGCGAGCCGGTCTGGGGGCCTGTGTGCACGTGGGATGCGGAGCAGAACTGCGTGCCAGGGACCGCGAGCAACTTCGGCGCGATGCCCATGGCTAGGCTGCTGGCGCCGGTGTTCGAATCAGGAAGGGTGGAGTACGCGTTCCTCGATCAGGAGCTTCATCCAGCTCTCTTTGCAGCAGCCGAGGAGCTGGTGAGCAAGGGAGAAATCGCGAGCTCGTTGATTCCGGTGTTCAAGGACGTGGTGCACCACTGGCCGAAGCACAACGACCACGTGCATATCCGGGTGCATGTGACGGCGTATTGACGGCCGAATCCCCGTTATCGCGCGCTGTCCGCTGCTTCGCGGTAGGGGTGTGAGCCGTTGCCATTGGGCTTGGTGGGGAAGAGCCCCAGACCGCGCGTGGCGACCACGGCTCCCATGCCGATCAGAACCACAGCGGCCGTGACGAACCCTCCCAGGTAGGGAATGGCGCCGATGACAAGGAACAGAGCACAACCGAGTGCGAGGTGCAGGTAGGGATTCTTGGTGCGGTGTCCGAGCAGGGCCCCTCCCACGGTCGACAGCACCGAGGAGATCCCGACGAATGCGCCGAGCGTGGCAGCGAGCACTCCAATGACTGCCACGGGAATTCCGATGCCGGTCACGCACAATGCGACGAGCAACACGGTAGCGGCCAGCCCCCCGACGACGCCGAGGGCAAAGGAGCGCATGGGACGGGCAGCGACCTCGGTCTGAAGGGCTTCCATCCGGCGGGTTGCGAGCGCGAGGAAGATTGCCCCAAACACGAACAGCATGGCGGAGCGCGTGATCGCAGCGCCGATGTCGCTCGCGATGCGCCCGATCGACAGCCCGGAGCTGCCCCTGCCGAGCCTGAGATGCTCAGAGCTCTTGCTGACGTTCACGTGCACGTTGCCCTTGCCGCCGTGACCGACCTTCTTGATGTCGCCGCCGATCTTCGCGCCCTCGGCCTTGTGGAGGCTTCCTCCCACCACGCCTACGTCGCCATCCACGAGCGCGCCGTCGTCAACGTCGATCGCCCCGCCCAACGCGGTCACGTCGCCGTGCACGTGCGAGCCGTCGAACAGGTGGACCGAGCCGCCTGTGACGACCACGTCGCCGGTCACGTTGCCGAACACTTCCACGGAGCCGCCGAGCATCATCACATCGTGGACCGTCTCCCCTTGCGCGATCTTGAAGCTTCCCCCGGTGATCACGCGATCTTCCCCCCGGTCTGGCTCGGAAGAGGGCTCGTCGGGAGCTGGCTCGGACGGGTCTGCCGGCGCGGTTGCATCCACGGGCTGCGCAGAGGCCGCGATGGCAGGCACCGCAGCAGGAGCTGGGACCAGAGGTGCAGCGGAGGACTTCGGGGCCGGCGCGCCAGAGGCGAGTGGCGAAGTCTTGGAATCGCGCGTCACGGAGATGAGGTCCCCGGATCGGTTTGCCACGTAGTCGCCGTCGGTGAGCAGCATCTCGAGCACCCTGCTCGCCGGCTGGGCCTTGATGTGCAGATCGACGGGGTCTCCCGGAGGTGCGTGCACCACGATGCTCCAGCCCGCTGCATCGGCCAGCTTCTGGATCGCTTGCGCCCGCGTCATGCCGCGCGCCTCCAGGGTCACGGTCTTGTCCGCCGAGGGCCACACGCCTTCCCGTCGGACTGCGCCCGCGGCTGCAGCGGAGAATGCGAGCACGGCGGCACCCAGCGAAAGAGCGTGCCAGAGCCTGGGGGACCTTCCCATGTGAGCAGCGCGCATCATCGCGTGCCTCCTTCTTGAAGCGAGCGCGAGCGAGTCATGGCTCGCGCAATCCCGTAGCCGGTCAACGTAAGCACGAACGCGGAAACGAACGACGACACCAGGAGCGTGCCCTGCAGCCCCTGGGGAAGGGTGCGGGCCATGAGGGCGCCAGAGCGGACATACAGAGGGAGTCCCTGCACGAGGGTGGCACTCGTTGCCGCGAGCCAGGCAGGGGCGCGCAGCAGGGTGGGGATCATCCCCAGCCCCGCCACGGTCAGCGCGACCATGACCGCAGCCCAGGGGAAGCGCGGACGCGCTGCCCTGGCTTGTGCCGCTGCGGCGACGATGTGATCGTCGACGCGAATCGACAGCAGCGCCGCATCGCCGAGCCGTCGCGAGCAGCTGTCGCATCCTCCCACGTGGTCGAGCGCGACCTCCGGCACGATGGCTTCTTCGCCATCGGCCATCGAGGTCAGCACGACGTCGGTCACGTGTCCGTCGTGCTGCCAGATGATCTCCCAAGGGAGCTTTTCACGCGGTTTCATGATTCCTCACATCGCCGAGCGCAGCGGCCATCGCTTGACGTCCGCGCGTGATCCATGTCGCCACGGTGCCGAGTGGCACGCCGAGGCGCGCTGCAATCTCCTGGTACCCACGCCCTTCGCCGTGGAAGAGCAGCAGTGCGTCGCGCTGCCCCTTGGGAAGGGTGTCCATCACGGCTCTGAGCCTCTGCTGCTGCTCGGCTCGCGCGACCTGATCGTCGAGCGCCAGCTCGCGATCCGGCAGCGCTTCCAAGCCACTGTCGTCGCTGCCATCGTGGCGACGCGCACGCTTGCGATCGCGGATGGCATCGAGCGCCACGTGACGCGCGATGCCCAGAACCCAGGGACGCAGGGCATCGGTGGAGCGAAGCTTGTCCTGGCCCTCGATGGCTCTGCGGAGCACCTCGTGGGTGCAGTCTTCGACGTCGGGATGATCGCGCGGGACTCCGAGTATGCATGACACCACCGAGCCGATCAGGGTTCGAAGCGCTCCCGAGTCCTGCTCGAGGGCGAGCGGGACTTGGCGGACGCGGCTGTCACCAAAAGGCAGGCTCATGAAAGTGGAAAGCGACAGCATCCTTGCTCCAATCCAGTCGGAGCAGGGGGCAGGGAAATTTCGGGGCGTGGACGATTTCGGATCCGGGCTTGTCCTTGCGGCAACGGCTGAACGCACCGGGCACGCCGACTCCTCGTTTTGCATATTTTCCAGACCAAGGCTCGCCGGCCGCGGCGCGGCTTGGTGGTCCTCTCACCCCTGTGGGACAATCCGGCGATGAACCCTGCCCGACTTGCGCGGGTACTGCCCGCGCTCCTTGGCTTCGCGTCCGCTTTGTGCCTGCCCGCCTGTGGCTCGAGCTCCACCGGCGATGAACCCGCGCCGAAAGATGCATCGGTCGATCCCGGGCTGGACCCAGACGCGCACGTCGCGACTGACGCGGACGGCTCGGTCCAGGAGACCGGTCACCCGGACGCTTCGGATGGGAAGGTCGACGCGCTGGGAGACGGCCCGCATACGGATGCGGTCGATGCGCCCCAGGAAGGCAGCCATCCCAAGCCCCTGGTCGGGGTCTACGCGATCAAGGGGAGCGATGCGCGTTGGGGAGGGTACACAGGGCAGGCCGAGGTGCGAGCCGGCGGCGGTGTCGCGCACCTGCAGAAGTGGACGTCGGCGAGCTTCGAGGGCGACGAGGTCGGGCTTGCCTGGCAAGGCAAGGCGCAAGGCGAGCAGCTGCAGGGCGGCCCCTACCCCATGAGCTTCCAGCTCGACCGGCAGGCTTTCATCAAGAGCTACAAGGGAGAAATCCACGAAGGGCTCGCGCCAAAGACGGTCGCCTACGCAGCGCAGTGCACGCGCACGAGCGACGTCACGATCGACTGCGCGTTCGCGCCTGATGTCAGCACAGAGCCGACGTACACCGAGACATGGACCTGGGTCGGTGACGTCGGTGCAGAGCCGCTGTGGGCGAACCAGCGGCAGCTCGTGCCCATGCACGACGCGATACCGGATGCTACCAAGAGCACGCTGTTCCAGACCTATGCGACCTACCACCAGATGCCTGAGCTGCAGCCGTACGTGAACCGCCCCGAGTTCCAGGAGGCGATGCACTACCAGACGTTCGACCCCACGGACTTCGACTTCTATCGTGCGAATCCCGGCGTGCTGCGGGTGATTCAGCGTGTGCCGGACGCGATCAGCCTGGTCGAGACACGGATGCGCAATCGGGCGTACCGCCAGACGCTCGAGCAGAAGAGGGCGTACTACGACACCGAGATGCCGCTGCACTTCCTGAACGGGGCCGGGATGCTGGTGTCGTACCTGCCAGGGGCCACGCCGCCGCAGCAGTACATTCCGAGCGGGGACTCGATGCTCTGGACAGGCGTGTACGTGGCGAGCCAGGCGATGCGCTACCTGGTGACCCAGGATCCGGTGGCATTCGACAACATGCTCAGGGGACTGCACGCGCAGATCATGTGCTTCGACATCGTGGGAGTGGACGGGCAGTTCGCGCGGACGATCCGCGAGCACGAGGAGCCGCTGAACGGCTGGGTGCAGGGAACCGGGACCTTTGCCGGGTTCGACTGGATGCCAGGCTGCAACAACGACATGCTGCAGGGCTACTACGTGGCATTCACGTGGGCGTGGCTGGTGCTCAAGGATCAGGCGGGCTACGCGGCCGAGAAGCAGAAGATGGTAGCGATTCTCGACAACCTGGTAACGCACTTCCCGGTAGCAGGAGACAAGAAGACGAACGAGCTCAAGGCCAGGATGATCCTGTACATGATGACCAAGGATATCCAGCAGAAGCTGCAGTACGAAGCGCTGTACCAGGCGAGCAAGGTGTGGCTGGTGGATCAGGGGAATGGGGCGCTGTGGGAGTACGGCACGAGCGACTGGTCGGGAAACCACCTGATCATCCAGGGGCTGCTGGTGCCGTATCTCGTCTCGCAGAACGTCAATGACGGGCACCTGAACGAGCTGAAGACCGGAATGCGAAAGTCATTGGAGCGGATGCGCCATACGCGTCTGGGGCTCTACCAGCTGATCGGCGCCACGCTCGGGGACTTCGCGACCCCACCGCCCGAGCTCGAAGAGAACCTGTGGGTGCTCAGGGAATTCCCGGCGCCCAAGGTCAACTACGACTACGACTGGAGGATCCACCCGGACTTCTGCATGTCTCCCTTCCCGAATCTGCCCTGGAAGAACGACTGGACCCAGGGAGGGAGATTCGCGTCGCTCGTGAGCTACACGCTGTTCGAGCGGGTGCCGGATGCCTTCGCGTGGAAGACGAGCCCCTTCGACTTCAAAGGCGGAGCGGTGCCGTACGAGGACCCGGGCACGGACTTCCTGTTTGCCTACTGGTTCGGGCGGACATTCGGGGTGATTGATCCCCAGATGTAGCGAAGCTCGAGACGTGCTCGGCTCGGCGCGCAGAGGGGTTCAAGGCTTGCCCGAGGAAGCGGGCGGAGCTTTGCCAGGTGGCGGCTTGGCTGGCGGCTTGGCTGGCGGCTTGGCAGGCGGCTTGGCAGGCGGCTTGGCTGGCGGCCTCACGACCCCGGTTGCTGCCCTTCCCCGCCCTGATCCGAGGCCAACGACCGCTCCGCCCCCACCGCCGCGCGTGCCCAGTCCGCCCATTCCGCCCAGGCCGAGCCCGCCACCCGCTGTTCCGATTCCGCCCGTGCTCCTTCCCAGGCTGTCCCAGGCATCGCGCGAACGCTTCATCGACTCCTCGAACTCGGCATCGCGCTTTCTGCGCTCCTCCTGGCGCACCTGCTCTTCGTGTCGCGCGGTCGCATCGAGCGCAGAAGCCATCCTGAAGGCGACGTCTTGCGGCTCGGTGGACAGAGGCTTGGGAGCTTTGGGAAGCCGCGCTGCGAGCTCCAGGGAGCTGGCCTTGGGCGCGTGTTGCGCGGACGGGGTCGGCGAGCCGATCACGACGACAGGAGACTCTGCAACGCTCGGCTCGGGCGGCAGCGTTGCGCCGCACCCTGCCAGCAGAATCGCAGCGATCATCCAGCGTCGCATGAGACCCAAGCGTACGAGGCGCTCCTGCACGGGTCAAGGCGAGGTTGAATCGCCGCCGCACCCGGGTAGAGTCGAAGGTCGTGCGTCGCCCCTGCATCGTCGCGTTGGTCACCCTCGCAGCTCTTGCCGCCTGCCAGGCGCCGCCGCGGCCACGTTCCGCAGCTCCCAAGCCGCGCCATTCCGCGCCCGTTGCGAGCGCCAGCGCTTCTGCGTCGACATCGGCTGCAGCTGTGGTCCCCGCGCCGTCGCCGGTGCTCGATCCGCTTGCGCCCTTGCCGGCTGGGGCGATCGCTCGATGCGGCACTCCGCGCATGCGTTTCCTCAAGCGCCCCATGAGCCTCGCCGTGACCAACTCCGGCGCTGTGATCTCGGTCGAAGACACGCGAGACCCCGGGATCGTGCTGCGAGAGCTCAATCGCGCTGCTGTGCTCGCCACGCTGCCGGACGCGGGAGAAGCCGCTCTATCGCCGGACGGGACCATGGTGGCGCTTGCGTTGCGCAAGCCGGCCGGTGAGGTGGCGTTCTACCGCGTGGAAGGTGGTGCGCACCTCGGCTCGATCACGCTGACGCTTCCCAAGAAGCAGCACGTCACGCGTGGACGGCTGTGGGAGACGCCGTCGTCCATCCGGGATCTGATCTACTCGCACGATGGCAAGCGGCTGGCAGTCGTCCTATCCGACGGAGGCCCGCTGTACGTGGTCGATGCGGAATCGAGGAAGCTGCTGCGCGCCGTGAACCAGAAAGGCCGGCTCGTGGCGCTGGACGGCAAAGGCGCGCGCGGTCTGCTGGTCGACTCGAAGTACCAGATGTTCCTTCACGATGAGGCGACGGCGATCTCCGTGGTGGATCTGAACCAGGGGACGTTGGTGAGACGCATCGAGCTCAAGAAGGATCCCCCTCCGGCAGGGGACCCGAATGCGGCCACCATTGCACCGCTGTCACGCGCGAGCTTCACCCTGACCACGGACGGCAAGACGATCCTGGCGACGGAGCATGGAGAGCTGTTCACCATCGACGTCGCGAGCGGAAAGCGAGACAAGCTCGTGGAGGGGAGCAGGAGCGAAGGTCTGTTCGGGCTCGGCTCCTTCATGAGCAGCTCTGATCTCCTGGTTTCGCCTGACGGCAATCGCGTGGTGTGGAGCCACGGCTCCGGCAACGTGATGACCCGGCTGGCAGATGGCTCCGAATCGCCAGCGACCGAGAATTCGCCCAAGGCGTTCTCTCCAGACGGCAGCATCTTGCTGGCTGCATCGGAGCACATGGCAGAGCTCCACGGCGCGTCGGTCGACGTGCCCGATGGCCACGAGACTCCGGTCCACGGGCTCGCGTTCCTGTCGCAAGGCAAGGTGTTGGTGTCGTCAGGGGAGGATCTCCGATTCTGGGACGGGCGATCATGCCAGCTGCTTCGCACGAGCACGTCGCAAGGGAAGCCGACCCGGATCATGGCCTCTGCGGACGGCACGAAGCTCTTGATCCAGGGGCGGGAGCTGCGCTTCGTGGACGTGGAGGGACACGTTTCCACGCTGGATCGCAAGGACAAGCCGAACGCGGTGGCGATGTCGCGGGATGGCAAGCGGCTTGCGGTGGGGACGCATCGCTACGGCGAAGACAGCGGGCTCGGGGTCCTGGAAGGCAAGAGCACCATCGCGAGCATGAAGACCGACCGAAGGATCGAGCACCTGGAGTTCTCCCCGAGCGGCGAAACGCTCATGGTCCTGGTCGACCGCGCCTGGGGAGAGGACAAGCAGAAGGCTGCAGAGCCCCGCCTCACGTTGCGCAGAGTGGACAACCTCGAAGTACAATCGGCGATTCCGACCGAGGTCACGGACGACGCTTCCTACGCGATGTTCGCTGGTGGTGAGGACCAGCTGCTCGTGGGCGCCGTGCACCGTTCCATGTCGCTGTTCGACCGCAAGCAGGGGCGCGTGGTGCGCAGGTTCGCGTTCGAGGGGTGCTGCAAGACTGCTGCGGTGTCTCCGGACGGCGCGTTGGTGGCCGGCTCGTCGGAATCCAAGATTGCAGTCTGGGAGCTTGCCACACGCAAGTTCAAGGGGGTCTTGAGCGGGCACGTCGACGACGTGACAGCGCTGTCCTTCACGCCAGACGGCAAGATGCTTGCGTCGGGAAGCGAGGACACGACCATCCTGTTCTGGGACGTCGACAAGGCCGCTCTACCTTCCCGCAACCTGAAGGTCGTGACGATCGCCGACGCATCGAGTGTGCGCTCGATGACGGGAAGATCGATGCGCACCTGGTATGTGACCCAGACCGGAAAGGTTACGGTGCACGGGGTGGAGAGCAGCTTCAAGTCTCCTGACATCAAGGGCGCCAAGCAGGTCGCCGAAGGGGGGCTCTTCCATTGCGTACTGCTCGACACCGGGAAGGTGGGCTGCTGGGGCTGGACCCGAGCCGGAGCGCTTGGCATCCCCGAGGAAAGGCAGCTGAACAAGACCCTCAGCCGGGACAAGCCGGCGGAGGTACCGGGAGCAAGCGATGCTGTCTGGATTGGGGCTGGCGGCTATCACGCCTGCGCTCTGACACGCGGCGGTGGCCTGTGGTGCTGGGGAACGATGAGCGAGGCGCTCTGGAGCAAACAGCCTGAGCTGAAAGCGGTGGAAGTCCGACCGCACCTCGTCACGGGGATTGGGAAGGTCGCCATGGCGAGCGTTGGGGCGACGCATACCTGCGCGGTCGATACGCAGGGAAAGGCATGGTGCTGGGGAGGGGGTGCGAGCGGCCAGCTCGGCGACGGCACCAGGAATCCCAGCGCGACTCCGATGGCGGTTGCTGGTGTGACGGACGTTGTGAGCCTTGCTGCCGGTGCAGAGCACACTTGCGCGGTGCTGAAGAACGGAGCGGTGCTGTGCTGGGGGAACAACTCCAGCGACCAGCTGGGAAACAGCACCGGCGTCGATTCCGCCGTGCCTGTGCGGGTGACCGGGATCGATGATGCGGTGGAGGTCGCTTCTGGCGAGCGGCTCACCTGCGCGCGTCGTCGCGACGACTCGGTGGCATGCTGGGGTCGATCCTACAGCAGCGCGCTTTCCTTCCCTGACCCGGCGCCAGTGCCGGAGCTGGCCGGGGCGAAGAGCCTCCAGGTGATGCAGTACTTGGTATGCGGCGACATCAACGGCGCCGTCAGGTGCGTGCAGTAGACCGCTCCTGGATCGCGCTTTGGTTTGTTGTCCCGCGGACTGGCCCGCCGCTACGATGACGAAAGCACCATGGTTGAGGCTGCATCGCTCGTAGGTCAGACGATCGCGGGCAAATATGTCATCGAGGAGCTGATCGGCTCCGGCGGTATGGCATGGGTATATCGCGCCTCGACCCTGGAGGGCCGCTACGAGGTGGCGCTCAAGCTGCTCAATCCGGACCTTGCCGCACAAGACCCTGACGTAATCCGAAGGTTCCGGCACGAGGCGAAAGCAGCTTCGCGGATCGATCATCCCAATGCCGTGCGGATCGTGGACTACGGCATCGACGGTCGATCGGCCTACATTGCGATGGAGCTGCTGGTCGGGCGCGATCTGGCGACCATCGCGGAGCAGGAGAGCCCGCTGGATCCGTGGCGGGCCGTGGATCTGGTTGCCCAGGTATGCGACGTGCTGGCAGCCGCGCATCGCGAAGGGATTCTGCATCGCGACCTGAAGCCGGAGAACGTGATCGTCCTGGGGGAGCCTCCTGGCGAGCACGTCAAGGTGCTCGATTTCGGTCTTGCCAAGATCTACAGCAAGCGCCCTGGAGGCGAAGAGTTCACCGGGACCCAGATGGGCGCTGCGACCGTGGTGGGCACGCCCGAGTACATGTCGCCCGAGCAGTGCAAGGGGGGTAAGCTCGACCAGCGGAGCGACGTGTACTCGGTGGGCGTGCTGCTCTACTACCTGCTCACGGGCCGCGTGCCTTTCTGCGGGATCAACAACGTCGACACGATGCTCCGGCACGTGAAGGATCCTCCCTATCAACCTTCCTTGCTGGTGCCGCGCCTTCCCGAAGCAGTGGAGAAGGCGGTGCTCAAGGCGCTTGCCAAGGAGCCGTCGTCGCGCTTCCAAACCGCGCGCCACTTCCAGGAAGCCTTGATCAAGATGGCGTTCGACGCAGGACGCGAAGCGTCGTCGCCGCCGCAGGCCCCCTCGAGACCCCCCGACTCCGGGCAGATCCTCCCTCCGCCGATGACGCGCGCTTCGATGCCGAGCATCTCCGAAGAGGAAGCTGCGCTCGCTGCGCAGGTCCGGGTGGCAATGCCCCAAGAGCCTGCGATCCCGCCGTTCGCGCCTGCGGCTCCGGCACCCGCAGCGTCGCCGCCCGCAGCTACGGCGCCCGCGGCGGGGCCGATGACTGCGCCGAACGCCCCTCATCCGATGCAGCCGCCGCGAAAACCCGCGCGTCCCGGCGGCGAGCCCATCCTGCTGTGGATCGTGGTCGCGGTCGTGGTGCTCGCAGCGCTCGCCGTGGCCGCGCTCGTGGTGCTCAAACGGTAGGCACAGGTCATTCCTCGGGGGGAGTGAGCCGTATGCCAGCGAGCGGAACGAGGCGAGCAAAGTCTCCGTCCGTGGTCAGGAGCTCCGCATCGTGCGACGCCGCCACGCTCGCAATGAGACAATCGACGGTGGTGGCGGCGACGCCATGGGCGCGGGCATGGCGGAAGAGAGCCGCGGCCGATTCGTGGTCCGCTCGTGTGGGCTCCAGCAGCGGAAACGGGCGGAGGCGGACCGCGACCGACGCTGCGACCTCGTCGCTCCGGAAGTAAGCCAGGATCTCCTGCAGGATCACACCAGTCAACGCGACACGCTGCCGGTGCTCGATGAGGCGCGTCAGCCGTCGAACTGCCCAATGGTCCGTCGGACCGCGCTTGCGAAGCAGCAGCGACCAGACCGACGTATCGACCAGCGTCGTCACGACCGCTCTCGTCGGCCCCGCCGATGGCTACCGTGCGGCTGCATGTCGAGCGTCCCGGCGATCTCGAGGATCTTGGTACGCTCAAGGCTCGCGACGTACTCGATGAGGGCGCGCTCGACGGCTTCCCGCTTGCTGGCGTGCTTGCCGAGCCGCTTCGCCTTCGCGATCAGTCGATCATCGAGCTCGAGATTGGTCGCCATGCTCGAGAGCATTGCACAATGCACCACACAGTGCAATGTGTGGACATCACGGGGGGGTGCGCAGGCTCAACCGCTGGAGCGCGTCAATCGCACTCGAGGTACATCGTGACCTGGGAGCCGGGATCATGCTTCATCAGCTCGCAGAACGCCGGGCACAGCGTGATCTGCTTGGGTGCTACTGGATCGTCGAAGTACCAGTCCCCTCCGGTATCGCACTGGTTCGCATTGACGGCTTTGGTGATCGGATAGGAGCTGCCGGTGGTAGGCGTGAACTCGAGCGACGCAGTGTTCGGGTTGAGCACGGTGGTGCCGGTATCGAGCTGGCAGGGAATGGACTGCGACTGGATCTCGAGCAGCGCCTTCTCGAAGTCCTGGCTGCTGCCGCTGCCGTCGTAGGCCTCGCCGGTACCGCCGTTCTCCGCGATGGACGTCATCACCTTGGACGCCTTGGGGTCGAGGAAGATCGCGAACGTCGGAATCGACGGCGGCTCAGCGAGCGCTGCCGCAGCGATCTTGCCGAGCCCTTCAGGCTCCTCGATGGGGCACGCCTGGCAGCACGGTCCTCCATCGCTTACGAACACGGCGACCACGACGTGCTTGGGATAGGCCAGCTTGCGCGAGATGGCGCCCATCAGCACGCCGTGAAGCGCTTCTTGCGTCGGCGTGAAGCACCCTTCTGGGAAAGTGGTATCAAGGGCTTGAATCAACGCATTCGAGTGGTCGGGCAGCAGCCCCCAGGGAACGAGCGGGTCGGTGTAGTTCAACCCGGAGCACTCGTTGTCCTGCGCAACGCACAGATCGTTGAGAGGGAAGAACCGAAGCCCGACCGACGTGTCGCCGGACGTCGGCTTGGCAAAGAACGACTTGAGCGCTAGCGCCTGGCTCTCCCAGGCTCCGTCCTGCATGCTCCCGGAACGATCGAGCATGAAGTACAGGTCCAGCGGCCACAGCTTCGCCACCACGGAGCTCACGACGCAGCACGATCCCGAAGCGGTGCACTCCTTGTTCACGGCGCACGGGGTTCCGGGTGGCGCAGGCTGCTTGCCGCACGTATGGGAGGCGTCGCAGGCGGGCACCGTGCACTTCTGCGGCGTGGGCGGGCAGGCAGACGTCTCGAGGCACTCGATGCATTCGCCCTCAAAGCAGAAGGGAATGTGCGAAGGACAAGGCTGCTCGGCCTCGGTGAGGCCATCCTCGGAGCAGATGGCGAGCGAGGACGGGGAGAAGCAGCGCACTTTGTCGGGGATGCAGACCCCGCAATTGCCGGCGATTGCATCGCATTTCACGGGGCAGTCGAAGACCGGCACGAAGTCGTCACCCGTGTCGTTGCACACTTCCAGGCGATTTCCCGCGCAGCGGTGCTGTCCTGGGGTGCACGCGCGAACGCCTGCGCCACTGCCGGCGTAGGACGAGACCTCCTCGCTCGACTCGACCTTCACGGTTCCGCCGCATCCCGCCAGAGCAACGACAATGATCCAAAAGAGTGGGCGAAGCATGCCACCCTCCCTGGTTACGACACGATGACGCTACCATGCCTGCGCGGGTTGGTAAAAGCAGGGGGCGCAGGGCGAAAATCCGACGTGTTCGCAAACGATTGCGGTTGGACTAGCATGCGGCCATGGCTGACTCCCCCCTCGCTGCCAGGCTCCAGATCAAACCCGATCGTCGCATTCTCGCCATCCATCCGCCGCCGGGGCTGATCGACTCGCTCAAGCCGCTGCCCAGTGGCACGCAGCTGTCGACCACCGGTCGCGGGCGTTTCGATGTCGTCATCGCGTGCGTGGTGAGCCGCAAGGACGTGGATGCGCGCGCGCTCGGCGCAATGGTGGCGCTCGCGCAGGACGGAATCCTGTGGATGGTGTACCCGAAGAAGTCTTCGGGCGTGGCGACGGACGTCACGCGCGACCATGGCTGGGATGCGCTGTATCAGCGGGGATACCAACCTGTTTCCCAGGTTGCAGTGGACGACACCTGGTCTGCGCTCCGGTTCAAGAAGGATCCAGCGTTGGCGCAGGCGCGCGCGGAACGTGGAAGCAAGGTGGGCGTTCCTCAGGCAAGGCCGGACAAGGTGGTGGCTACGCCTCCTGCTGCGCGGCCCAACGCGGCTGCGAGCAAGACCGATCCTTCGGAGAGAAAGACCGAGCCGCCACCCAAGCCTGCCCCCCCCGCCGCATCCGCGACGAAGCGAGGAGCCGCGCCGAAGCCTGGAGCCGCGACGAAGCGTGGAGCCGCGCCGAAGCGTGGAGCCGCGACGAAGCCTGGAGCCGCGACGAAGCGTGGAGCCGCGACGAAGCCTGGAGCCGCGCCGAAGCGTGGAGCCGCGACGAAGCCTGGAGCTGCGAGGGAGCGGGTGGCCGCCCCGGCCGAGCTTCACGCCCTCCTTCGCACCAATGCGATCGCGCGCGCAGCATGGGAGAGCCTCGCACCGAGCCATCGCCGCGAGTACGTGAAGTGGATCGACGAGGCGAAGAAGCTCGAGACACGGGCGAGCAGGCTGGAGAAGACCATCGCGATGCTGGTGGCAGGCAAGGGCTGACCGGAGCCCTTCGTGGATACCCTCACCCTGCTGGTGTTCGCGCTCGTGTACCTCGGCATGGTGCTGGGAAGAATTCCTCCCCTTGCCCTGGATCGGACGGGCGTCGCGCTGCTTGGCGCGATCGTGCTGGTCGCAGCCGGCAAGCTCGACGTATCGCATGCAGCGGGCGCGATCGACGTGCCTACCATGGCACTTCTGTTCGGATTGATGGTCGTCTCTGCGCAGCTTCGCCTTGGCGGCTTCTACGATCATTTGACCCGTCGAATCGCCGCGGCAACGCTGTCGCCGCGGGCCTTGCTCGCATTGCTGCTCGCGGTGGCAGGCCTGCTGTCCGCGGTTCTTGCCAACGACATCGTGTGCCTTGCGATGGCGCCGGTGCTGGTGGAAGGGTGTTCGCGCAGACGTCTCAACCCGGTTCCCTACCTGCTCGGGCTTGCCTGCGCTTCCAACGTCGGCTCGGCTGCGACGCTCATCGGCAACCCGCAGAACATGCTCGTGGGGCAGGTGCTGCACGTACCTTTCGGGGGCTATCTCCTGGACGGAGCGGTCCCAGCCGCTCTCGGGATGGTGGTCGTGTGGGGCGTGATTGCCTGGCAGTTCCGCGGTCAATGGGAGCAGGATTCGAAGCTCGAGGTCGGAGAGCCGGCGCCGTTCAATCCCTGGCAAAGCAGCAAGGGCTTGTTCGTCGTGACCGTGTTGATGGGAGTGTTCCTGCTCACGCGCATTCCCCGGGAGGTCGCGGCGATGGCCGCAGCGGGCGTGCTGCTGATGAGCCGACGCATGGCCACGCGACGGATGCTGGCGCAGGTCGACTGGCATCTGCTCGTGCTGTTTGCAGGCCTGTTCGTGGTCAATCATGCGCTTGCCGCTTCAGGGGGGCTGGAGCGGGGATGGAACGGCCTGGCTGGCGCAGGGGTGGATGTGTCCAAGCCGGGATGGCTGTTCGTGGTCACCGTAGTCCTGTCCAACCTGGTGTCCAACGTTCCTGCGGTGATGCTGCTTCTACCGCATGCATCTTCGCACCCCATGGGCGGATCGATCCTGGCGCTGGCAAGCACGCTGGCGGGCAACCTGTTGCTGGTGGGGAGCATTGCGAACCTGATCGTGGTCGATCAGGCTGGACGACTGGGCATCAAGATTGGCTGGAAGCAGCATGCGCTCACGGGCGTGCCCGTGACCATCGGCACGCTGGCGGTGGCGTGGGCATGGCTGCTGATCCGCGGGATGTAGACAGGACGGGCAGAGCCAAGGGGCGCAGCTACTTCGCAGGAACCACGCGCGGCTCACTGTTCTGGCGCTCGACCATCCAGCCCGGGTATTCGGGCGGCAGCGCGCTCGCAGCATCGAGCGAAGCGACTTGCTCTGCGGTGAGATTGAGGTCCACGGCTGCGAGGTTGTCGACGAGCTGCTCCTTGGACTTTGCGCCGATGATGATGCTGGTGACGAAGGGGCGTGTGAGCTGCCAGGCGAGCGCAACGCGCGCCACGGAAACGTCGAGAGCCGCGGAGACTTGGCGCAGAGCGGTGAGCACCTTGGGCAGGCGCTCGCGATCCACGGGCGGGAAGTCGAAGGTCGTGCGCCTCGCGCCCTCTGGCCCCGGCTTCCCGGGCTCGAACTTGCCCGAAAGAAGCCCACCTGCCAGGGGGCTCCAGGGAAGGATCGCGAGCTTCTGGTCGATCGCGAGCGGCACGATCTCCCGCTCGATGTCGCGCCCTGCGATCGAGTAGTACACCTGACCGCTCTGGAACCGCGCCAGGCCGTTGGCGTCCGCGTATGCGATCGCCTTCATCGCGAGCCAGGCCGGCAGGTTGGAGAAGCCGACGTAGCGCGCTTTGCCGGACCGTACGACCTCGTCGAGCGCACGAACCGTCTCTTCGATGGGCGTGTCGCGATCGACGCCATGGATCTGGTACAGATCCACGAATTCGAGCTTGAGCCGTCGCAGGCTCGCGTCAATCGATTCATGGATGTGCTTGCGCGACAGGCCTACCTGATTCGGCCCCGGGCCGGTGCGTCCGCGGACCTTGGTTGCAACCACGAGCTCCTCTCGGGGCCGGCCGAGCGAGGCGAGGGCGCCTCCCACGAGCGTCTCCGACTCCCCTTCGGAATACACATCGGCGGTGTCGATGAAGTTGACGCCACCATCCAGGGCGCCGCCGATCGTGGCCTCGACCTCGCGGGCGCCGAGCTTGCCCACGACCTGCCAGAAGCCCTTGCCGCCAAACGTCATCGTGCCGAGGCACAGCTCGGAGACGTACAGACCTGTGTTGCCGAAGAGACGATACTTCATGGTGGACCCCTCAACTCGAGCTGGAATTCGAGACAAGCTTCGATGCGCGCCGCGGTCAAGCGGTTGCAGGCACGCCGGGTCAGGCCCTGCCTCCTCCTTGCCAGCCACGGCATGCTTCCGTATCCTCGAAGGTTGGACATCCGCCAGCCTGGAGGGACAGGACGATGAAGTCACCCCGCGTCGGTGTCGTACTCGTAGCGCTGTCGTCCGCGATTTCCGCGCTCACAGTGGGGCGCACCGCGGACGCATTCGGCGAGTCGGTCAACGGCTTCCCGAACTGGGCAGAGCGCGTGCTGCATGAGTGGAGCAACCGGGCACGGGTCGACCCGCAGCTGGAGATGACCGCCTGCGGGGCGCCGTGCGGCGAGAAGGCATGCTACTCGGCGCTGGGGCCGATCTGGTACAGCGAGGCGCTCAATCATGCCTCCCGATTCCATGCCGACGAGATGATCCAGCAGAGCTACTTCGCGCACAACTCTGCATGTACGCTCGTGAGCACGCTCAACTCGATCTACCCGTCGAGCTGCAACGGCGCTGCCTCGTGCGCCTGCGTGGGCGGCACCAAGGCCTGCAGCCCGACCTGCACCCCGTGGGACGCTCGGGTGAAGCTGTTCGGGCCGACGGCCAACGGCGAGATCATCGCCTCGCCGAGCGATCCGAACAGCGCTTTCTACCTGTGGCTCTACGAGAACAGCTCGAGCACCACGTGCGCATGGAGCTCGTCCAACGGCCACCGGTGGCTGATTCTCAAGTCCGTAGGATCGGTCGGCTTCGGCAACTCCGGATACTCGGTGGGAGACTTCTCGGGCACCAGCTCCTCCTACAAGATCCCGTCCGGATCCCACTACCCGAGGCAAGCCGCCAGCGTCGACGTCTGGGCCAACTGGTACGACACCGCTGCGCCCCTGTCCGCGTCGGTCAACGTCGACGGCACCTGCACCAATCTCACGTTGGGAAGAGGAAGCAGCACGAACGGCGCCTGGACCACCAAGCTCACGACCGTGGGCACGGGTTGTCATCGGTACTACTTCGTATTCGTCGACTCCGGAAACAACGTCGTGACCTTCCCCTCCACAGGCTCGCTCGGAATCGGCCCGTCGAGCTCTTGCGCGGATTGGGACACCCCCCGCCCCGCCATGGGCACGGGGTGCGGCTGCGTGCCCGCCTGCACCGGCAAGCAGTGCGGCGATGATGGCTGCGGCGGAGTCTGCGGAACCTGCGCCCCTGGCACCACCTGCCAGGCAAACCAGTGCGTGGGCTGCACACCGCAGTGCACAGGGAAGAACTGCGGAACCGACGGCTGCGGCGGAACGTGCGGCACCTGCGCGGGTGGTAGCACCTGCCAGAACGGGATCTGCGTGTGCACGCCCCAGTGCACCGGGAAGAACTGCGGAACCGACAGCTGCGGCGGCGTGTGCGGGACCTGCTCCGGCGGAGCGGTATGCATCAGTGGCAATTGCTGCGCAGCCAACTGCAGCGGCAAGCAATGCGGCAGCGACGGCTGCGGGAGCACGTGCGGAACGTGCGCGGGTGGCCAGACGTGCCAGAACGGACAATGCGTCTGCAGCCCGCAGTGTGCTGGGAAGCAATGCGGCGACGACGGCTGCGGCGGATCGTGCGGGACCTGCCAGGGAAACAAGACCTGTGTGGCAGGCGCGTGCGTCAACTGCGCTCCCAATTGCACGGGCAAGGCTTGCGGCGACGACGGCTGCGGAGGGTCGTGCGGGACTTGCGTCGGAGGCCAGACCTGTCAGGGAAACCAGTGCGTTGCATGCGTTCCGAGCTGCAGCGGGAAGACATGCGGCCCGGACGGGTGCGCGGGGGTGTGCGGGACTTGTGGGACAGGGACGACCTGCCAATCGGGTCAGTGCGTGTGCGTGCCCCAGTGCGTGAGCAAGCAGTGCGGCGACGACGGGTGCAGCGGAAGCTGCGGCTCGTGCGCTCCTGGATTGACGTGCCAGAACAACCAATGCACGTGCGTTCCGCAGTGCGGGACGAACGTGTGCGGAGACGATGGCTGCGGCGGGCTGTGCGGAACCTGCAATGCGGGATTCACATGCCAGAGCGGCCAGTGCGTCGGATGCACTCCGAACTGCACCGGGCTGAGCTGCGGACCTGACGGCTGCCAGGGCACGTGCGGAACGTGCGCAGCAGGCCAGACCTGCGAGTCCGGCGCGTGCGTGGGCTGTACTCCGAGCTGTGCAGGCAAGACTTGTGGAGATGACGGATGCGGTGGCAGCTGCGGGACTTGCACGGCAGGGCAGACTTGCCAGGGTGGAGTGTGCGTCGGGTGCACGCCTGATTGCTCGGGCAAGGTCTGCGGCCCGGACGGCTGCGGTGCTTCCTGCGGCACGTGCCCGGTTGGGCAGGCGTGCCAGTCAGGCCAGTGCGTCGCATGCACCCCGAACTGCGCAGGAAAGGTGTGCGGCGACAACGGCTGCGGCGCAACGTGCGGAACCTGCGGCTCAGGAGAGACGTGCTCGCAGGGCAAGTGCGTGTCGGCCGACGCCTCCACCCAGGATGTCACGCCTCCGAAAGACTCCGCGACAGCGGATACGGCCAAGGACGGGCCCAAGTCTGACGGCAATCCTTCGGACGGGTCGAGCAGCAGCGAGGCGGGATCAGGGGGGCCGGGCTCGGGCGATGACGGAGGGTGCGGGTGCACGACGCCAGCGCGGTCGACCCATGGGGCATGGGCGCTGGCTCTCTTGGCCCTGAGCGCGCTTGCGCGCAAGCCTTTGCGCAAGCGTGCGCGATAAGCGCCGGCAATCACTTCACCGACAGGCGGTGGCGGGAGCGAGCTTCGCGCTCAGCGCGGCATAGGTGCAGTGATTGGCGGAGTAGCGCTGGCAGACCTCTTTGACAGGGTAGCGCCGGGTCTGGAAGCCGGGCATCTCCACGATGAGGTCGCAACCATCGTGAATCCAACGGCCGAACAGAGGCTCGTCGATCGCGAACTGCCCTTGTGCGTCAGTCTTGCCGAGCTCGCTCGGGGCTGAGCTCTTGATCACCTGCGGACAGTCCATCGAGACGGTAGCGCCAGCAGCAGGAGTCTCGGCGGCTCCGCAAGGGGCAGAGGTGACATGAGCCCGGACATGCATGTCTCCGCCGGAGCACCCGCTTGCCACGAGCAGGAGGAGGGAAGTGGTTCGCCGGATGCTCACGGCATCGGCTTCTTCCCAGCGTCGATCAGCGCCGTCTCCACCAGGCTCAGCGAATCCACGATCGTCGCGTCCACCACGTTGCCCTTGTCGTCGGTCAGGGCTTTGAGCCTGGGCGACACGAACGCAAAGTGCGACGGAACCCCAGCAGCCTTGAGACGCGCCACCACGTCGTCGCGCCACTTGGGGATCAGCTTCGCACCATGCTTGTCGATCAGCTCCTTGGCCTTGGCATGGTCCCCCTCGGCCTTGATTCGCATCAGCTCGGCCAGCAGCTCGTCCGTGGCCTTCTGCCACAGCTTGTAGTCCACCACCTCCAGATACAGGTGCCCGTCGCGCCACTGCTCCTTGACTGCACCCTTCTCCATCGCAAATCGCACGATCAGCGACTGCGCGCGGATGTGGTCTTCCTCGATCACCTCGCCCTTGGCGATCATGCGAAGCCGGAACAGCATCCGTGCCGGGTAGGATTGCGCCATCATCTCTGCGCAACGCTCGTCCGGGATTAGCCCGAGCTCGCGCGCCTTCGGATCCCACGCCACATGCAGCGCCACCAGCTCGGCCCGCGCCTCTTCGAGCGTCGAGCCGTACTCCCGCAAGGCAGCCTTCGGATCCTGCTTCAGCGCGGGATTCGTCTTGCCTGAGCCGTGCCCCGTGATCTCGTGCAGCGCGACTGCCGCAGGGAAAATCGACGGTGCGCACCGATCGTAGTCCACGGTATAGGAAGGAAGGATCAGCTGCTGGCCGATCGCCTTCCCACGGACCGCGCTCCCAGCGTCATCGACCCCGCTCAGGTAGAAGTTCTTCGAGCCGTGGGTCTGACGGATGTCCTGCTCGTTCGGAAGATTGATTCCCACTGGCGTGACCGGAGCTGCTCCGCCGGTGAGCACGAGCGCCAGCACCGCGTTCGCCACAGGCGGCTTGAACTCCGTGCGCTTGTAGGCGTCGAGCCACGGCATGCGCGACTCGAAGTACGCCGCTTCGGACGCGACCTTCTTCATCACCGTGGAGCGCGCGCGGTCCACGGCAAACACAGCTCCCTCGAACTCGGCGTGCACTCCCCGCGGATCGCCGTACTCCTCGATGAAGCCCAGGATCGTGTCGACCTGGGGATCATCCTTGACCCAGCCGATGTTGAAGCGTCGGAAGTCCTCGTGATCCCCTTTCTCGAAGTAGGCGATCAGCGCTTCCAGGTTCTTTCGCTGCGCGTCGGCGGCATAGGGAAGCGCCTTGCGAAGCGCTGCCACCATCTTGGTCAGCTCAGCCGTGTAGCGCCCTGGTGGGGTCGCCCGGTACACCTGCTCCTCGATCGAATTGCCCTTCTTGACCAGACGGGAGTTGAGCGGGTGCGTCTCCTTGTAGTCCTTCAGATCCCGCAGGGTGAGCCCCTCGTAGTAGTTGGCAGCCGACGCGGTGATCGAGTCCTGGCCCTTGGGAGGATTCTTGCTGACGCCAAAGGGCTCGAACTTCGGGTCGAACAGGAGCTTGTCGAGCGAAGCCAGGTGCTTGTCGAGCTCCGCTTCGCTGGTGACTCCCTGAAGCTTCGCGCCATCCTTGAGCGCTGCGCGTGCTGCAAGGGTCAGCTCCTGACGCGTGAACGACGGAGCGATCTTGCGCTGCGTCCACCCTTCGTACATTCCCTTGTTGATCCAGACCTTCTTGGCAAAGAGCTCGATCTTGGGCCGAACGACCGGGTCCATCGCCTTGGCATGGAGCGTGAGCTCCTCGACCAGCTCCTTGATCGCAAGGCCAAAGCGGCTTCGCTGATCCCAGGTGATCGGCTCGCCCGCGATCGCCGCTTGCGAAAGCCAGTACGCAAGCAGTCGCTCGCGCACAGGAAGGTCCACGAAGCCGTCGGCGAAGACACGCAGCACGCCCGTATCCTCCACGGTCTCCATCTCGTAGACCTTGGGCTCTGCACCCACGCTGTCTGCGCATTGCTCCGGGCCGGGCTTGAAGTCCGGCGTTGAGGACACCGGCTGCTTGGTGGACAGGCACGGACAAGGTGCTGCCGGGGGAGGCGCCGGGCAATGGCATGCGGCAGCGAGCGCTCCGCAGAAGACGAGAGAACCGGGCAAAAGGAACCGACGCGCGCTCAGGCTCATGCACCGTGCAAAACACGCCCACGGCGCGGGCACAAGGCCTGCGACCTCCGTCCAAAAATGATACAAATCAACCTTGGCCAATCGAGTCGAGGGAAGGACCCCCGCCATGAGAACACGCCCGATCATCGCGCTCGCCAGCTGCTTGTTCTGCCTTGCCTCGCTCGCCGGTTGCGGCAGCTCCAGCTCAGGCGATCCAGGCGGAGGCGCTGCAGGCACAGGGGGCTCTGACGGCGGACCGCTCCCTGATTCGAGCGTCGACGCAACGGACGCCATGCACTTCGATGCGCCGGACACCTCGAAGCCGGACGTCGTCGATGCGTCCGGCGGCGATGCGGATGCTCCAGCAGACTCGCCCGCGGACGCGACCGAAGAGGAAGCTGCTGCGCCGTCGTGCACGGACCTGCTCAAGAACGGCAACGAGACCGATACCGACTGCGGCGGCGACACGTGCCCGAAGTGCGCGGACACGCTCAAGTGCGCGGTAGCGTCCGACTGCCAGAGCGCGGTGTGTCAAGCCGGGAGCTGCCAAGCTGCGAGCTGCGCGGATCAGATCAAGAACGCGAGCGAGACCGACATCGACTGTGGCGGCAACGTGTGCCCGAAGTGCGCGGACCTCATGGTGTGCCTCGTTGCAGGGGACTGCGTGAGCGGCGTGTGCCAGGCAGGGAAGTGCTCACCGGCCGAATGCGTGGATGGTGTGAAGAACGGAGCGGAAACCGACATCGATTGCGGCGGAGGAGCCTGCCCCCCGTGCGTGGATCTCAAGAAGTGCCTGGTGGCTTCCGATTGCGTGAGCGTGGTCTGCGAGGCGGGTGCCTGCAAGAAGGCGACGTGCACGGATCTTGTCAAGAACGGCCTGGAAACCAGCATCGACTGCGGCGGTACGCAGTGCCCGAAGTGCGCGGATCTCGAGCCGTGTCTGGTCGGGACCGATTGCTCGAGCGGGGTGTGCGATCAGGGGCAATGCCAGCCCGGCACCTGCACCGACACGGTCAAGAACGGCGCCGAGACCGACATGGATTGCGGCGGAGGGACCTGCCCTCCCTGTGCAGACCAGCTGAAGTGCATAGCTGGATCAGATTGCCAGAGCGGCGTGTGCTGGGCCGGCAAGTGCAAAGTACCTGTCTGCAACGACGGCGTGAAGAACGGCGCCGAGAGCGACGTCGACTGCGGCGGCGGCGCGTGCGTCAAGTGCAACGATCTCAAGATCTGCAACGTGGCGGACGACTGCAAGAGCGGCGTTTGCACCGGCAACCAGTGCCAGGCGCCTTCGTGCAACGACGGAGTGAAGAACGGCCAGGAGACCGACGCAGACTGCGGAGGGCCGTGCAGCCCGTGCGCTGATCTCAAGACGTGCGCCGTCCCGGCGGACTGCCAGAGCGGCGTGTGCACCAACGGCGTGTGCCAGGCGCCTGCATGCAACGACGGCTTGCAGAACGGAAGCGAGAGCGACACCGACTGCGGCGGGACGGCGTGTCCTGGGTGTGCGGACGGCAAGAAGTGCACAGGCCCGAAGGATTGCGCGGCGAGCGCTTGCTTCTCAGGGATTTGCGGGCAGTACGCCTGGACGACCGAGTCCAAGGGGACCAATGTTGCCATCCCTGGCAATCAGGTGTGGGTCGACGTCACGAGCATGGGCTTGGCTCCGGTTCTTCCCAAGGCTGCCACGGTGTTGCTGCGATGGACCGGAACCCTTCGATGGAGCAGCGGTGGTAACGGGCTGTGCCACGTGGGGCAGCGATTCATGATCGACGGGCAGCCCACAGGGCACGTGACCTGGGGCGATGCGATCATGGTGCAGGAAGGCGGCACACGGTGGCACGAGTTCTTCACTGTGGAGCTCGCCGTGCCCTTGGCTGCAGGCGCGCACTACATATCGCCCCAGATGACCAACGCCTCAGGATACGGGACCTGCAACCTGGATGGCGACGGCGGCTTGCCCTACGACCGATCGAGGTTCGCCATCCAAGCCTACGAACCGGGTGAGGCGTGGTACGCGGAGTCGACCGGAGAGACCGGCGCGTTGGGATCGACCTCGGCGTGGGTCGACATTCCCGGGGCCAACCTCTCGATGGCGCTCCCGGGCGACAGGCACGTGCAGTTCTCGGTGCAGGGGACGCAGTACGCGACAGGGACCGCGCAGGCGCATTGCGCATACCGGTTCGTGCTCGACGGAGCACCGCTCGGAGACCCGAACCACGGGCAGGCGATCGTGGTGGGTGACGTGGACCAGGGGTGGTGGGAGCCGGTGACGATCAAGTACGGCGCGCCGCTCACAGCGGGCAATCACACGATCAAGGTGCAGACGCGCAACAGCGGTGCAGCAGGCGGATCGTGCAACGCAGCGGGAAACAATCTTCCCTACTCGCGATTCCACCTGTTTGCAGCGGCGAGTGCCACGGGCGGAGCGACGCAGAGCTTCGAGTCGACCGGGGGATCGCAGGTGCTGGGATCGAACAGCGCGTGGACGGCTGTTGCAGGGCTCAACGGGAGCTTCAATCTCGCTGCGCCTGGGCACGTGCAATTCGAGGTTTCGGGGACGCAGCGGACCGTGTCCGGCTCAGGGCATTGCGCCTATCGATTCGTGGTCGACGGCACGCCGCTAGGCGACGCGAACCACGGGCAGGCGATCAACGTGGGAGAGGGCGCTGAGACGTGGTGGACGCCCATGGGTCTGCTGTGGGGGCAGGACTTCACAGCAGGTGCGCACACGGTGAGAGTTGATCTCAGAAACAGCAGCACGTCCGGGGATTGCGGGCTGAACGGCGATGGAGCCGGCTACGGCAGGGCTCGCATGCTCGTTCGAGGACCGTGAGGGATCACATCCCGCAGCAAGCATGAACGCCGTGCGCGATGTCGCGCGGCGTAGCACGGACCAGGCGAATCCCAGGGTCCTCGGTTGCCCATCGCTCCAGATCTCCGGCAGCGCATGCGACCACCGGAGTTCCCAGCGTACGAGCTTCCCGAACCACGGTCGGCGCAGCTTCCGCACACGATGCATGAACCAGCACCTCGGAGGCAGCGATCCATGCAAGGGCTTCGTCGCGTTGGACCTGCCCGAGGAATGTCACATTTCCAGCCTGATCCAGGGCGCGGAGACGCCTCAGCTCCGGGCCATCCCCCACCACGTTCAGATGAACCGATGGGTGCAGGAGGTTGGCGGCGCTGATGGCAAGGTCGATCCTCTTGGAAGGGACCATCCTGCCCACGGCGGTGACCATGATCGGCTTGTTGCAGGCGCGTCGCAGGGCGCGGGCCCGCTCGGAGACATCAGGCACACCCAGGGATGCAGGGCGAACCGAGGATTGAGCGGCGAGACGCTGGCGGAGGGAGTCTGGCAGCACCGCGGCGAGCGAGTCGCGCAGCGCATGGGCAACGAACCGTATGTGAGCGTTGCCCTGGAGCAGCGAAGCCAGGATGCGCTGTCGGACCACGGCAGGGAGCCTGAGCAGGGCTCGGACATCGGCGCCATGGGCGACGACCTGCAGCTCCGCATCCGGCGCGCCGGACAGCGCGATCGGGTGTGCGCATGGGACGATCCAGTGCGCCACCACACGCTCAGGGCAAAGGGAGCGCAGGCGTGCGCGCGCGAGGGTCATGAAGGCGACGGCTCCTGCAGCGCGCCAGGGGTGCGCGCTCAATCGGCTCACAGCCCCAGGCCATCCGAACGCGCCGCCATGGGGCGTGCTCCACAGACGCAGGACGCCAGGGTCGCACTCGGCGTGCGGGTGCTCCGGCGCAGGAGCGATCACCTGCACTTCATGTCCCTGGGATGCGAGCTCCAGCGCTTCGGCGCGCACGAAGTGCCCGGCACCGTCGCCTGGATAGCAGGGGTAGGAAGTGGTCACGACCGCGATTCGCATCGGGCCAACGTGGACCGGATCGCCGAGGAATTCAAGCGGATGAACCGGTGCAACCCAGGGGTTGCGCTTCGCGTTTCGTGCCCAATATGCAACCCGGAGGTTGCACATGAGCCAGACCACGACAGATCGCATCGACAAGCAGATACTGCTGCGCGCGCCCAAGTCGCGCGTGTGGCGTGCCCTGACCGATGCCGAGGAGTTCGGCACCTGGTTTCGCGTCAAGCTCAACGGTCGGTTCTTCTTGGGTCAATCCATGCGCGGCAACGTGACCTACCCCGGATACGAACACCTATCGATGGAGCTCACGGTCGAGCGGATGGATACGGAGCGATTGTTTTCGTTCCGGTGGCACCCTTACGCAGCAGATCCGAAGGTCGACTATTCGGATGAGCCAACCACGCTCGTCGAGTTCCGCCTGAAGGAGGCATCGGGCGGCACCCTGCTGACTGTCACCGAGTCCGGCTTTGATCGCATCCCGGCCCATCGGCGAGCAGAGGCGTTCCGCATGAACGAGCAGGGGTGGGGAATGCAGATGGAGAACATCCAGCGTCATGTCGGAGGCTAGCGCGCTTGGGACCTCGCGTGTGCGCGACGCAGCCCCGCTCTTTGCAGCGCTCGGCGATCGAACCCGTTTTCGCCTGCTGATGCGCTTGTCCTCCAGCGGGCCACGGTCGATCACGAGCTTGTGCGCAAGATCGCAGGTTTCGCGACAGGCCATCACGAAGCACCTCGCCGTGCTCGCAGAAGCCGGATTGGTGCGCAGCGGACGTCGCGGCCGCGAGCGCATGTGGGAGCTCGAGCCCAAGCGCCTGGCAGAAGCTCACGCGTACCTGGACCGTATCTCAGCGCAGTGGGACGACGCGCTCGGGCGGCTATCGGCCTACATCGACAACCCACCTCCACGGCGCTAGGTTCCCACCGTGACCACCTTCTCCAATGCCTTCATCACCGGCGCCTCGAGCGGCATCGGACGCGCCATTGCCCGGGACTTCGCAGCCAAAGGCACGCGCGTGATCGCTGCCGCGCGGAGGGAGCCAGAGCTGCAATCGCTCGTCGAGGAGATTCGCGCTGCAGGCGGAAGAGCCGACATCTGCGTGCTCGATGTTGCGGACACGGACGCGGTCATCGCTGCCATCCATCAGTGGGAGGAGACCACCGGAGGCTTGGATCTGGTGATCGCCAACGCGGGCCTCGGCAAGATCCGCGCTGCGCACAAGTCGACCTGGAAGGATGACATCGAGCCGGTTCTCCGCGTGAACATCCTCGGCGCGTTTGCCACCCTCATGGCTGGCATGGAGGTCATGATCCCGCGCGGCAAGGGCACGCTGGTCGGGATCTCGAGCCTGGCTTCCATGCGCGGACTTCCCAAGTCAGGCGCCTACTCCGCGAGCAAGGCAGCCCTTGCCACCTTCCTGGAAACGCTGCGCCTGGACCTTGGACGCAAAGGGCTCACCGTGGTCGACGTGCGTCCAGGGTTCGTGGACACCGCGATG
Organism: Deltaproteobacteria bacterium; assembly: GCA_016218915.1. Lineage (GTDB taxonomy): Bacteria > Myxococcota_A > Polyangia > Polyangiales > Polyangiaceae > JACRCQ01. The sequence continues at coordinate 2,276 of JACRCQ010000068.1, read as the reverse complement.
ACGAGCCAGAACAAGACCTACATGCCGATGCTCATGAAGGTCGATGACGCTGTGCGAGCGGTGGTGCGCGGCATCGAGCGTGGGGATGCGATCGTGACCTGCCCGCGCACGCTCGCAGCTTTCATGTCCATGACCGAGAGCATGCCTGACGCGCTCTACCGCGCGATTGCGTCGCGCGTGCGGTTCTGAACCACTATTTCCCAGCCGAAGCCCGGTACGCCGCCCACATCGCGTGCACCAGTGCTGATGAGCCGTGGTAGCTGCGCGGGTCTTTCTCCGTGCCATCCAGCTCAGGAAACCGTCCGGTGCCGTCGCTTGGATCCGTGTCCGGGATGCATCCACCGTTTCCATCTGGCCCGTACGTAATGCCGTAGTGCGTGCCCGGATCATCGATGCCGATCCCTGCAGCGATGTCAGCCTTGTCCGGCGGCGCACACGGGTCCGGCTGGGCCAGCGCACCGTGCTCGACCATCCTGTCCACGTAGTCGTGGAGCGCAGGAAGCTCCCACAGCTGCTTGAGCTGCGGCATGAGCTGCATCACGAGCGAGGTTCCCTTGAACGATTGGATGCTGCAGCAGATCTGGTATCCGGTTCCAGGCACGATCCCGCCGTCGATGTAGCCATAGGGGTCCCGATTGGTCTTGCGGCTCGGCTCCTTGCCCGGAATGATCTCGTTGACCACGTCGCTCCAGTACGCTTCCTGCTGCTCGTGGTAGCCGTTGACGTGACCCCAGAGGCCTTGCTGGCTCTTGCCGAAGAAGACCGATTCGTCCTCGTAGGCCGTGAATCCGCGGACCAGGTCCACGAGCCCTTGCTCTCCGAGCATCACGCCTGCAAATAGCATGATTAGCTTCATGCCTGGGTACTCCCCACCGCCAGCGCCCCAGACCTGCCCGTTCTTCAGGGCGTAGAGCATGTCGATGCCGCCTTGCACGTAGTAGATCAAGGCTGGCATCCGGTTCTGCATCGGCTCGTCGATCATCAGACGAAGCGCGACCGTGGCCCGCCTACCCCCATTCTCAGGTGCGTAGTAGTACAGGTGATCCTGGGGTCGAATGATGGAGCCAGGAGCGCCTGCAATGTGCTCGAGCTGCACCAGGCGCACCAGATCCTCGACTTCCTTCCAGGAGGGCATGTCTGCCACTGCGGGCAACGACGGGAGCAGGTCGGTCTTGAGCGCTGACACCTTGTAGTGGGGCTTGTCGGCTCCAACATAGGGAGGTCGGAACACGGTAGCGCCTGCGTCGGGCGGCGTTTCGCCGACGACAGTAAGGACCGTCGCTGTCTTGAGGCTCGGCCGGTTGTCGGTCAGCCCTTCCTCGCGGCTCACGCCTTTGACCAGGGATTCACCGGGCTTTGCGGTGTACGGCAGGGCGGGAATCAATCGGCTGTCAAATGCCATGCTCCCTACGCGGGAGTCAAAAGCGCTTGTGACCCTGCCGGCCGCAGGGTTCACCTGCCAACCGTTCCTGCCGGACATGCAGAGGCAATCGCCTTGGGAGTCAGGCTCCTGGCTGACGCTGCACAGCGCTGCCATGTCCGGGAACTTCGCCGCGCATGCGTCGGTGCAATCCCTGGACGTGTACCCCCCGGCGCAGATCCCGGCGCCCAGGTTCTCGAGCTTGGCGGTGACCGCAGGCGTGATGGACGTGATCACGACCGGCCCCTTCACCCAGAAGTCGCCGTTCGCGTAGGTGCCGTATTCGTAGGGACGATCAAAAGTCCAGGTCACGCCGTTCTGGGAGATCGAGCTCGTGGTGGGGCCGCCGGAGCCGCCTGCTCCGCCTGTGCCCCCGGTCCCTGCCGGGCTGGCTTGCTCGTCGCTGCCGCATGCAGCCATGCTTCCCACCAACAGCAGCCAGCACGTTGCGCGTCGATTCCACATGTCTCCACCTCGCTCCCAGGATCTCCCAGGTTACACCTGCGACGCGCGGTCCTGCCAGCCCCGCTCCTTCTCACCCAGGTTCGCTCCATTGTCCCTGGCGCGTCCCCGGGCTTCCGAAGCCACTGGGACCAAAGCCCGCGCGGAGGCCGGCAAGCACGGATCAGCCCGGCATCCACCCTGCCAGCCATCGATTCGGCTGGCGCCTCATCGCTGGCTGGTGGATCGAGCGGGTCTGTCAACGGCCCGCGAAGTGCCTGCTTCTGCCCTCGGCGGGCCATGGCAGAAGCTGGGGAGCGATCAGCCAGCCGCGGGCTGCGAGCAGCTCGCAGCCGCACGGCCGGGTATCCGAGCGCGCAGCTCAACAAGATCGGAATCGAGCGCTGCGTACAGC
>JACRCQ010000015.1 GCA_016218915.1 Deltaproteobacteria bacterium | reverse complement strand
CCCTGTCGCTCGCCGCCGCCTGCCCGCACTTGGGCCAGATTCACGCGCGTGCCCGCCCCCCCCGGCGGCGGCTCGCTCACCCCGCTTTGGCGAGCGTGTAGGGCGCGGGGGTAGTGGGTAGTGGGTAGCGGGTAGCGGTCGCGTGGCCGGCACGGCAGCTCTCGCTGGCTCGCTGGCTCGCTTGCTCGCTCGCCGCTTGCCCCTTGCCGCTCGCCTCTGCCCGCTGGCCCTACTCGCTGGCCGACGCCGGCCTGCGCTCGCCGCTTGCTCGCTTGTTGCCCGCCTGCCGGCGCGCGGGCTTCGCTTGGGTCGCGCACCTTGCGTGCCAGCTGCCAGCTTGCACCCACTTCACCGCAATTTCGCTGTCACGCAAGCTGCGCGCGGGTGGGCGAAGCCCGCGCACCTTCCGAGGCGGGCACAAGGAGGGGCGCCTTCACGCTCACCAGCGAAGCGGCAGCGCGCACCAGGGATGATCGCGCCTGCCGGTTTCGCTGGGCGCGGGCTGAGGGCGGTAGCCGGCGTCATCGCCAAGCTCTGGAGGCTCAGTGCGATGCTGACGCGACTGGCGATGCCCAAACGCTGAAGCGCGGCGGCCCCGGGGCACCGGTCGCACAGGCCGGTGCCCCAATGGGCGCAACAATAGGCATGGTCAGCAAGGCCGAATCCCGATGTTCTCGGGTTGCTCATCAAACCGACGCAACTGACCCTGTCCAACGAAGCAGACCGATAGGTTGCGCTGTACGCAGCGCTCGATTCGGATCTTGTCGAGCTACGCGTTCGGATACCTGACCCCACGGCTGCGAGAGCCTCGCAGGCTGCGGCTCGGCGATCGCGCCCCAGCTTCTGCCATGGCCCGCCGAGGGCAGAAGCAGGCACTTCGCGGGCCGTTGACAGACCCGCTCCATCCACCAGCCGGCGATGAGGCGCAAGCCGGTTCGATGGCTCGCTGGGCAGATGTCGGGATGATCCGCAGATTCCGGACGCCGCGCGGGCTTCAGCCCCGGGGGCTCCGGAAGGCCGGGGATGCGTCAGGGACAATGGAGCGAACCTGGAGGGAGACCTTCGAGCGTTGCACTCCATGGCGACTTGGTTCTACGCTTCGGTTTCTTCATTTGTTGCGGCTTGTCCGCCGTTCATCCAGGAGGTCTCTCATGAGAAACACAGCTTGGTTGCTTCCGGTTGCGATCCTTGGCGCTGCTATGTGGGTTGCGTGCTCGAGTTCTTCCGATACCGGCGCCGCGGGCGCGGGCGGATCCAAGGCGGGCGCCGGAGGAACCCAGACGGGTGGACAGGCTGGGACCGCGGGCAAAGGCGGAACAAGCGGAACGGGCGGAGCAACAGGCGGTGCTGCAGGTACGGGCGGAGCAACAGGCGGCGCAGCGGGCACGGGCGGAGCCACGGGCGGCGCGGCTGGCACCGGTGGCGCCACAGGGGGCGCGGCCGGCACCGGCGGCACCGTGACCTGCAAGGACATCACTGCGTCCGGGTTCAAGGCTGACTCCACCTATGCTTTCGCCGAGGGTGTGGTCGCCCCCAACCTGGACAACGCTGACACCGACCAGCTCACGATCGAGCTGTTCGAGGCCAACGGTTTCACGCAGAAGGCCGGCACGTTCGACCTGAGCGCAGGCGACGATGCGAACTACGAGACATGCAACCACTGCGTGCTCGTGAGAACCGACTATCCGAACGACGGAAGCCAGCCCCCAACCAAGACGTTCTACGTCGAGTCGGGCTCTGCCGAGTTTACGGAAGTCACGAGCCCCCCCACGGGGCAGATGAAGGTCAAGCTGACCAACGTCAAGCTGATCGAAGTGACAGTCGACTCAACCACCTATCACAGCACTCCGGTCCCGGGCGGCGAATGCCTCACACTCGCCTCGGCCGACGTGAACACGGTCCCGACTTCAGTCGATGCCGGCACGCCCTGCGCCAAGGCGACGGACTGCGGGAACGTCAATGCGATGGTGTGCGATCCCAAGACCGCGACCTGCCAGCCGTTCGGCTGCGACAACGCGAATCCTCCCAAGACGTGCGCTGCAACGGAGCTGTGCGTTTCCCAGGACGAAAACGCCGTGGTGGGAGCCTGCTACACCAAGTGCACGCCGATGACCGGCACCGAGTGCGGTGCGACCAGTGAGTGTCTGTCGTTCGGCTATGCCCAGACTGAAGGCGGCTGCTACGCAAAGGGGACTGGCACTGCGGACGCGGCGTGCAATCCAGCTGACAGCGTAGTCAACTCGGGGTGCGTGGCGGGCTACCGCTGCATGAGCGCCGATCCTGGCGATGGCGGCTCGGTGAACGTGTGCACGCAGATGTGCGACTACTTCGGTGCCACCCCGACCTGCGCCGCGAGCGGGCAGAGCTGCTGGGTTGGCGGATACTGCGCGACCGGTGGCGGCGACCCCGCTGCGGTCGGAGCGCCGTGCACGACCACAGAGAACTTCTGCGCACCGCAGGGTGGGGCTTATCGAGGATTGTGCGCGAAAGCCGACGCGGACGCGGCGGTCAACACCTGCATCAAGATCTGCCGCATGTCCGTGCCCGGCGATTGCACCAGCCCGCTGAGCTGCAAGGATGTGCTGACCGTTGGCGGCACCCCGATCACCGACATCGGTCTGTGCATGCCCTGATCCCCATTGTGCAAGAGCCGCCGGCTCCTGTCGGCGGCTGGCTCGACCTGCATCGCTCTCGTCTTCCAGCCCCGACCCTCGGATGCGATCCTGGCGCTCTGCGCCCTGGGCAACTTCACCTCAGGGAAACTCGCGCATTCGAATTATCCATTCGGCGCTCGGAGTCTCCCGCAAGGACCGTGCGACCCGTGAGATACAAATCCCCTCACGATCTCCTGTCTCCCTGTGAACTACTCTGCACTGCTTGGGGTGTCCCGCGAAAGGGCGTGAAATCCCCAGGCCCCGCGCTACCATCCTCGCATGCCTTCCAGGCGCATCGCTCTCGTCGCAGGGTTGATCTTCGCCTCCCTGCTCCTCGGATTGTCCCTTCTGCACGCTCAACCCGAGTCTGTCCGCTGGCAGCCCCTCACCCTGCCGCAGGCGCTCGACAAGGCCAAAACCTCCAACCAACGGGTGCTCGTCAAGTTCGATGCAACGTGGTGCCCCGCGTGCAAAGCGCTCGAACGAGAGCTTCTCTCCACCCGCGAAGGGGCAAGGCTCACCTCGGACATGGTCGCTGTTAAGTTCGACTTCGATACCGAGGCGAATCGACCGCTGATCGAGCAGTACGTGGTCATGTCGCTCCCCCTGGTGCTGGTGCTCGCGCCAGATGGCTCAGAGCTCGGGCGGATCAGCGACTACGACGCCAAGGACAAGTGGGTCGCTCAATTCCAGGCTGCCAAGGTTGCACCGGATCCGATGCCAGCCTTGCGAGCCGCTTGGGACAAGAACCCCACGGACAGCCGTGCTGCGCTTGCCCTGGGAGAAGCGCTGCTCGTGCGCGGGCAACCGGATCAGGGCGAAGCGCTTCTCGACCGGGTCACCTGGATGCAGGGCAATCCTGAGGATGCAGCGCAGGCGCTCTTCCTGCTCGGGCGCTACTACCAGCGAGTGCGCAAGGACCCCCGCACAGCGCGTCACATCTGGCGCGATCTTGCCACGCGCTTTCCGGACAGCGAATGGGCGTCAGGGGCCTGGTCCTGGTACGCGAGGGGCGAGGCAGAGATCGGCCACCCGGAAGTGGGGCTGGAGGCGCTGCGTGCCCACGCACGCAAGGCGCCCGAGAGCGTGGGAGCTGCAGCCCAATGGGCGTCGTTCGTGGTGAAGCACAAGCTGGAGCCAGAGCGAAAGCCGGCAGCCGCAGCGGTGCAGGCCGTGATCGCCAAGGCCACTGGAGAAGATCGCAAGGAGCTCGAGGAGCTGGCCGGGAAGCTTGCCGCAGGGTTCTGACGCACGGGCCACCGCCTGTTGAAACCGGCGGCTGGTTGGGTCAAGCCCCAAGGGCTTGGATAGCCTCCGGGCCAAAGCGTCGTTCGATGGTGCGCGGGCACGCCCCGGGCCCTCGGTGATCGTGGCATGCAAGCTGTGCCGAACGCGGGCACACACGCTGAGCCGAACGAGCCACGCCGTGCGGTGCCGAACGCGGGCACACACAGCCGTGCCTCTACCTTCCGCGGGTATCACGACCCGTTTCGCCCGCTGGCGCTACTCCCCGTGTAGGCCGTATCCCCCGAGCCCAGAGCGATCCGCGATTTCTCTGGTCTGCAAGGTAGCCCCTTAGGGTTTCCCGCAAGCCCAGCGCGCCCCGCAAGCACAAAATCCCCACCTCCCGACCTCCCATCTCCCTGTGAACTTCTCTGATCTGCAAGGTAGCCCCTTAGGGTTTCCCGCAAGCCCAGCGCGCCCCGCAAACACAAAATCCCCACCTCCCGACCTCCCATCTCCCTGTGAACTTCTCTGATCTGCAAGGTAGCCCCTTGGGGTATGCATACCCCGATGCTCCCTGTTCGTGCCCCGCTGCGCGCCTCTGGCCTCGCGATCTACACGCTCGCGCGTCTCGCCACAGTGACCGCGCACGAGCGGCTGGTTGCCGAGCAGGATCGCCCGGTCGTGTTCGACAAGCACATGCGCGCCTGGTGCCGGCGTCTGCTCAAGATGTTCGGCATGCAGGTCATCGTGGATCCAGCAGCGCCGCCTGCTGCCACAGGCGCCCGGCTCGTGGTCGCCAATCACAGATCGCCTGCTGACATCATCGTGCTGCTCACCTTGTTCGGAGGGCAGTTCCTCGGACAGGCTGCGATCGCTCGCTGGCCCATCCTTGGCACTGCGGCGCGCAAGGCAGGCACGGTGTGGGTGGAGCGATCGCGGGGTACGAGCGGTGCTTCCGCAATCCGGGTCATTCGTCGCAGGCTCGAGCAAGGTGCGACGCTGCTGGTGTTCCCAGAGGGCACGACCTTTGCGGGCGACGAGGTTCGGGAGTTCCGCCAGGGCGCGTTCAGCGCGATGCGCGGTCTCGATGTCGAAGTGATCCCGGTCGGGCTTGCCTACGATGCGGGGGTCGAGTGGGTTGACGAGTCCTTTCTGGCGCACCTGCAGAAGATGGCGTCGCGCAAGTCGACGAAGCTGGTCGTGAAGGTCGGCAGCCCGATACGGGTCAAGGCCGGGGAATCCCGCGCAGACCTGACCACGAGGCTCCACGACGTGGTGCAAGGGCTCGTTCACGAAGCACGTGCGATCCACGAGGCTTGAGGATAGGATCGCGCGCCATGGCCGCAGCCGGGTTCGAGGCAAAATTCCGAGTCATCTTCGTGCTCGTCAAAGCGGCATCGATGGTGGTCGGTCTGATCGGCACGCTCATCGGCCTGATGGCGACCACGGGCCTGGTGACCGATCGCCTCTGGCTTCGTCTGACGGTCGCGATCATCGTGGCGTTGGTCGTGCCGCTCGTCATTGCGGACCGGATGCTGCCGGCCAACGATCCCACGAGCGCGCGTGGTCTGCCCACGGACATCCTGGCCGTGGTGTGGCTCGGCTGCGCGCTGACCTTCACGGCGCTGGCCGGCATGGCGACGCGCGGGCTTCTGGTGCGCGAAGGCGATCGACTCGTGGCTGACGGCTCTCCGCTGGTCGCGCGGGTCGCCTATGCGATGGCGCGCGTGCCTGTGCGCTTTCCCCCGCCGCCTGCCCCGACCACGTCTGCAAGCGCAAGCGCGCCCTCTGCCAGCGCGTCCGCGCCTCCTGCGAACGCAGCCGCGTCCGCGCACGATGCAGCCCCGTCCGTGGAGGATGCTGCGACTGCGTTCGACGCACCGGCGGAAGCAGCTTCATCGCGCGACAAGACGGAGCGCACGCCCGCTGATCTGTTCAAGCAGGTATCCCCATCGGTCGTGTCGATCTCGGTCAAGCAGAAGGCCGGTGCTGAAGGGGGAGGCACGGGGTTCCTGATCGATCGCGAAGGGGTGATCGCGACCAACCACCACGTGGTCGACGAGGCAACGGCGATTCGCATCAAGTTCATCGCCGGGGCGAAGTACACGTCAGCGGAGCTTCTGGTAGACGACGCTTCGCTCGACCTGGCGCTGCTCAAGATCGACTTCGCGGCAGCGGACGCGGGGCCTGCTCCGGACGTCAAGCCGCTCGAGCTCGGCGACTCAGAAGCTGTGCAGGTGGGTGAGCGGGTGATCTCGATCGGCAATCCGCTGGGGCTCGAGCACACGTTGACCGACGGGCTGGTGTCAGCGCGCCGCGTGCTGGAGGGCAAGCAGTGGATCCAGATGTCGGCCCCTGTGTCGCCCGGCAATTCCGGGGGTCCGCTGTTCAACATGCGCGGTGAGGTGATCGGTGTCACCACAGCGCAGCTCGGGTTCTTCGCAAGGGGGCAGAACCTGAATCTCGCGATCCCGGTCAATGTTCTCAAGGGGCTGATCAAGCCTTCGTACCCTGGGCGCAGGAAGATCGGCGACGACTCGACGTCGTCATCGGTGTGGTGAGCTGGCCATGTCAACACGAGCGGCGATGGACGGAATGCGAAGGCGGATCGTGCTCGGGCTGCTTGCCTGCATGCTCGGTGCGCTGATCGTGTTCGCGTGCCTCCGGACCAGCGAGCCCCATGATGCGCCGCGGGGCGAGGCTCCTGCTGCCGCGGCATCGGCGTCGGCATCGGCTTCCGCTTCCGCCTCGATCGCACGCCCTGCTCCAGCGGTTCCAGGTTCGGCAAGCGCACCGACCGCGTCGTCCAGCACCGTGGTGCCGGCTCCGAAGCTGTCGCTCAAGCGCACGCTGCGCGTGGTCGGCACAGGATGGGACACCCTCGCAGCGGCGCTCCTCGCCAACGAAGGGATCGACACGGCCCCAGGATGCGCGATGTGGAAGGCGGGGCTCGACGTACACGTGACGCCATCGAGCGCGGACAAGAGCGTGGAGAGCGCGCTTGCTCGAGGGGGAGAGGACAAGGACGGGGCTGACATCGGCGTGCTTCCCCTGCCCGACTTCGTGGCTGCCTATGAGCGAATGCGTGCACTCAGCCCGCAGATCTTCTTTGTGACCGGATGGTCTCGCGGGAGGGAAGGGCTCTGGTCGCAGCGCGACTCGCTGCTCAACGTGCCGGCCAAGGGGTTGACGCTGGGAGGGTCCCGCAACGATGCGTCGATGTTCCTGGCGCTGTTCACCCTCGACCTCGCCGGCGTGCCTGCCGGGTCGATTGCAGTGCCCGCTGCTGACAAGCAGCCGGTGTTCTTCTCCGGGGACAGGCGCGACGAAGCGCAGGCGCCGGGCAAGCTGCTGCTGACGACTGCGGACGCGCCTCGGCTGGTTCCGCTGGTGGCGGTTGCCCAGGCGGCCTTCGTGGAGAAGCATGGGGATGCCCTGGGTGCCTGGGTGAAGGCGTGGCTGCAGGGGCAGGCGCGAATCCAATCGGATGCGGCAGAGGGAGCGCGACGCATCGGAGCCATGCAGGGAGCGCCTGAGCCGCTGACCCTGGTGCGCAGGCTCGGAGAGATCGCGCCAGCATCGCTCTACGACAATGCGAGGGCGACCAATCTCTCGGGCCGGAGCCCGGTCACGCTCGATCAGCTCTTTGCCAGGACCTGGAAGCTATGGAGAGCGAGCCGGGTGCTCACCATCCCAGCGCCTGAGGCGCCACCGGTGCTGCCGGGGATCATTGCTGGGTTGGTGCGTTCCAACCCGGAGCTTGCTGCCCCGCCTGTAGCCGACCCGAAGGTTCAGCCTCGAGGTGAGACCGCTCCGGTGCTCCTGTCGTATCGAATCGCCAAGGGCAAGCTCGACGAGCCATCGCTGGTGGCCGAAGCAGGGCTGCTGGCAGGTATTTTTGAGAGATCCGGGCTTCGAGTGGCGGTGTTTGGCGGGGCGGGAGTGGACGACGTGCGGACGCGCAAGCTGATCCAGGCGACGGTGGACCGGTTCGAGCTTCCGGCGGGCAGGCTCGCAGTGGCCAAGGGTGTGCAGGGCGACGCGGGGAGCACGTTGATCGAGATTCTGTCGGTGCCCTGAGTCTGCGCGTCCAAGCGTGCCGGGAAGCGGGTTTGGGACGGACAGGGCTACAGATTCGTTGCGGGCGACCGTTCCAAGAGCCCATGAGGCCGGAGCACGATCACCTGGCGCCCGCCGAGGAGCCACGAAACAGTGGAGTATTCTCTGCTCGTCCGCCGAGGGGGCTGTCCACCCAGCAGATCCTCGTGCCGATGCGCAGGATCGTGGAGTCGGGAAGCATCGGAGTGCTGCTGCAGAGCAGCTGCGGGCAACCGCAGCGGGCACAGGTCGATCCAGCTCCTGGTCCGAGACCGGACGCAGAGTTCGCGGTCGAGCTGAGGCTTGCGGCGTGGGTGTCAGGGATCGAGACGACGCGGTTGCCGTTCGTGCCGTTGTACCTCAAGGCGTGGCTCCCGTTCGTGCGTGCGGTGGTGGTGCCGATCTACACGCCGGTGTGGCAGGCCGGAGTGCTGATAGGGGATTCCACGAGGATCGACCGACGCCGGCTCGGGGAGTTGGTCGAGCTTGCGGCAGAAGTCGCACTCGAGCTGGAGACTGCGGATCGGCACTATCGGCAGCACGTCCTTCGAGAGCTGGCGGAGAGCCCTGGGGGGCGTGCGCCGGCCCACTGGTTCGCTCGTCGTCGAGCGAGCTGAAATTCCAGGACAACGACGCCCCGCCGCCTCGAATCAGGAAGAATTCGTCTGGATTCGCCGTATAATGCGCCAACCATCCCCGGGAGGTGGCGCCGTGAACCAACGACCCCTGTCGAGCGCCGTGCGCTTTCTGTCTGCTGTCCTTTGCTTTGCAGCCCTTTTCGTCGTGAGCCGTGCTGCTTCCGCAGCGACCACGATCACAGGCGGCAACGTCATCAACCAAACGTGGACTGCAGCGAACAGTCCCTACATCGTGCAAGGCGACATCACGGTGCCTTCGGGTGCGTTCTTGACCATCCAGGCAGGAACCGTGGTGCAATTCGCGTCCACGGACGGGCAGGCTTCGGGGCTCGACACAGCGCGGGTCGAGATGACGATCAAGGGGTCGCTCACGATCTCGGGCACCACTGGATCGCAGGTTGTGTTGCAGGCGCAGTCCGGCTCGACCGCGAGCCTGTGGTACGGGGTGGTGATCGATGCAGCTGCGACGAGCGCAACGATCTCGGGGACGACGATCCAGAACGCGGTGTACGGGGTCCGGAGCGCAGCGACTGCCGCAGCGACGCCTGCGCTTACCGACTGCTTGATCCAGACCAACAGCACGGGAGCGAGCGTCACGGCCGGTACGCCTACCTTCACGCGGGTGACCTTCACGACCAACAGCACGGGGTTGTCCGCAACGACGGCCGGAAACCCGACGGTTAGCGACAGCATCTTCAGACTCAACACCAGCTATGGCCTGAACATCAACGCGACGTCCGGCACGGTCGCGGTCACCGGCACGACCATCCATTCCAACGGCTCATACGGCATCTACTTCGGCTCGTCCGCTGCCTGTGTGGTCAACGTCAAGAACTCGATCATCACCAACCAGACGTCGTACGGCGTGTACCGCTCAGGGTCGAACACGGTCAACGTTACGTACTGCGACGTTTGGGGCAACCCGACGAACTTCTACAACGTTTCTGCGGGGACGGGCTCATTCTCCGCCAACCCGATCTACGTCGATCCGTCGACGAACCTGAGGCTGACCTCCAACTCGCCTGCCCGTTTCGCAGCAGAAAACGGCACGTCCGACATCGGTGCGCTCGCGTTCGTGAACGACCCGACGCCGGGCCTGTATGGCACGCTCTGGGACGGCAAGCAGCTGGCTGTCACCGGCTCTCCCTACACGGTGCCGGGTGACCTCACGATCCCGGTTGGCAAGACGCTCACAATCGATCCGGGTGTGACGCTGAGCTTCGCCACCACCGACAACATGGCCGCTGGGACGGACACCGCGCGAGCCGAGCTCATCGTCAAGGGCTCGCTCGCTGCCTCCGGAGCCAAGACATCCTTGATCACCTTCGGGTCGGCCGGCTCCAACGCGTCGTCGTGGTACGGTATCGACGTGCAACCTGGCGGCGTGGCGACCCTCTTGTACGCGGTCTCCGAGAAGGCCGTCTACGGGATGCGATACAACTCGACGGCATCCGGCAGCTCGGTCAAGTCCACGACGTTTCGGACCAACAGCACGGGCGTGTCATTGATGGATGGCGCCCTGGAGCTCGACGGAATCGCGGTGACCGGGAACAGCACCGGCGTGTCGGCGACGGCCAAAGGCGCGCCCAATGTCACCAACGCGCTCGTCTATTCGAACTCGAGCTACGGTTTCAATATCAATACGACCTTGAGCGGGTCCGCCATCTCGATCACCAATTCGACGGTCTACTCCAATGGCTCGTATGGCCTGTACTTCGGCTCCTCAGCGGTTGCTGCTGTGACGGTGAAGAACAGCATCATCACCAACCAGACGAGCTATGGCGTGTACCGCAGCGGCTCCAACACGGTTACCGTCACATACTCTGACGTCTGGGGCAACCCGACCAACTACTACAACGTCAGCGCCGGAGCGGGCACCATCACGCAGAACCCGAACTACGTTTCGGCTCCGACCAACCTCAAGCTGCAAAGCAGCAGCGTGTGCATCGACTCTGGCACAGCCACAGGCGCCCCCAACCACGACTTCGAAGGCGTGGCGCGTCCGCTCAACGGCGACGGCATCAACGGCTCCGAGTTCGACATGGGCGCCTACGAGTATGCGGCAGCTTCGTTCTGCGGCGACGGCATCCAGAACGTGGGCGAGACCTGCGACGACGGGCCGGCCAACGGCACCTACAACCACTGCAAGGCCGACTGCTCGGGCATGGGCCCCAGGTGCGGCGACAGCACCACGAACGGGCCGGAGCAGTGCGACGACGGCAACACGAGCAACTCCGACGATTGCACCAACGCGTGCCTGAATCCTACCTGTGGCGACGGCTTCACCTGGGCTGGCCACGAGGAGTGCGACGACGCCAACGCGAGCAACACGGACGGGTGCGTGCAGAACTGCAAGACCGCCAAGTGCGGAGACACCTTCGTGCAGGCTGGCGTGGAGCAGTGCGACGACGGCAACATTATCAACACCGACGCGTGCATCGGCGGCTGCCTGAGCGCGACATGCGGCGACGGCTACGTGCAGACCGGAGTCGAGCAGTGCGACGACGGCAACACGATCAACAACGACGGCTGCTCCAACACGTGCAAGACGCCGACGTGCGGCGACGGCATCCAGCAGCCGGGCGAGGATTGTGACGACGGCAACGCGGACAACACCGACGCGTGTCCGGCGAGCTGCAAGAACGCGGCGTGCGGCGACGGCTTCAAGTGGGCCGGGCAAGAAGAGTGCGACGACGGCAACACGAGCAACACCGACTCGTGCGTGACCGCCTGCAAGACCGCGATCTGCGGCGATGGTTACACGCACACCGGCGTGGAGGCGTGCGACGACGGCAACAAGGTCGACACGGACAGCTGCACGAACAACTGCACGATCCCGGGCTGCGGCGACGGAGTCCAACAGCCGGGCGAGCAGTGCGACGACGGCAACATGGACAACACCGACGCGTGCCTGAACACGTGCTTGAACGCATCGTGCGGGGACGGCTTCGTGCGCGCAGGCGTGGAGATCTGCGACGACGGCAACGCGGACAACACCGACGGATGCACCACGGCGTGCCAGCTGCCGGCCTGCGGCGACGGCTTCGTTCACGCGGGCGACGAGGAGTGCGACGACGGCAACACGAGCAACACGGACGACTGCGTAACCGGGTGCAAGAATGCCAAGTGCGGCGACTCGCACGTGTGGGCCGGCCATGAAGGGTGCGACGACGGCAACACGGTCGACAACGACGGGTGCAACAACCAGTGCAAGGTGCCTGGGTGCGGCGACGGCGTGCAGGGGCCCAACGAGCAGTGCGACGACGGAAACTCGGACAACACCGACGGGTGCCTGAATACGTGCGTGAAGGCATCGTGCGGCGACGGGTACGTGTGGGCCGGCCACGAGCAGTGCGATGACAGCAACGTGAAGTCAGGCGACGGCTGCGACGCCCTGTGCCAGAGCGAGTCGAGCCCGGACGGGGGTACGGGCGGCAAAGCAGGCTCCGGCGGCGACAGCGGCGCAGAGACCTCCACCGGAGGAGGAGCCGGAAAGGGCGGAGGCCAGACCGGCGGCAACGGAGGCAGTGGCGGCGCAACCGCAGGCAGCGGCGGGTCGGAAGAGGACGGCGGCGTGGCCGGAGAAGCAGGCTCGTCACCCTTCACTCCTGGCTCGGGCGATTCCGGAGGTTGCGGCTGCCGGACGGCAAGCAACTCAGGCGGCATCGGCGCGTGGCTCGTCCTGGGCCTCGCTCTGGCAGCCGGTGCGCGTCGTTTGCGCAGGCGCGTGACCCGCTGAACCAACGCGACTATTCTTGGCATGCCTATGCGATCTGCGTCCTCGATCCTTCTTACATCCTGCCTGCTGTTGACCTGCGGGGGTGTCTTCGGCGTGGCCTGCGCGCAAGGCAACCCCTCTGGATACGACCCGTTCCAGGTGCCTGAAGAAGCCGGAGAGGACGCTGCGGTGGGTGATGAACCCGGGGACGACGCTTCGGAAGAGGCGTCGTCAGACAGCTCGGTCGATTCCCCTCCCGACACTTCGGGCGACAAGCCGGTGAACGACGTGGTCGGGGATCCTGTGACCGATCCCAAGTTCGAGGAGGCGGCGATCGAGGCCGGCCCTTGCACGGTGTGCGACCAGGCAGGCTGCGGAACGTGCCCCACGGTTGCGACGATCCCGATGGGCGGCCAGCGGATCGACAGCATCGAGGTGACCAACGAGCAGTACGCTGCATGGCTGGCGACCAACCCGAAGCTGTCCAACCAGATCGCGGCCTGCTCTGGAAACGCGTCGTTTGCGCCCAGCAAAGACTGGCCGGTCACGGGCAAGGACAGCTACCCGGTGTCGTACGTGGACTGGTGCGACGCCTACGCGTTCTGCATCTGGGCCAAGAAGCGGCTGTGCGGCAAGATCAACGGCGGCGAGAACGCGTACGCCGACTACATGGATGCTGCCAAGAGCCAGTGGTACAAGGCATGCACCGGGGGCGGGGTGAAGACCTTCCCGTATGGAAGCTCGTACGTGGGGACGAACTGCAACGGCGCTGACTACGGTGCAGGGGACAAGCTGGGCGCCGGGCAGGCGAGCAATTGCCAGGGCGCGTACCCCGGGCTGTTCGACATGAGCGGCAACGTCTGGGAGTGGGAGGACTCCTGCGACACAGGCAATCTGTGCCGCATTCGAGGGGGGTCCTACACCAACAACAGCAACGCGCTCGATTGCGCGGTCGACAGCTCCTTGCCGCGTACCACGACGGCTCCGAACGTCGGGTTCAGGTGCTGCTCGGACTAGAGGTGTCGACGCCGCCCGGCCTCAAGGGAACGCCTTGAAAACGCGGCCGCCTCAAGGCGGCCGCTGGTGCAACGAGAGCTTCGATGTTCAAGCCGCAGCGGCTTGGAGGGAGCGCCCTGCCTTGCATCGGCGGCAGGGTTCACCCTGACGCTTCTTCCAGGACACGGGTGCGCCACAAAAGACGTGCCCCGGCCGTACCCTCGCGTTAGTTGCCCGCTCGCTCACGCTCGCGGCTCCACGACGACGCTCGCGGGTCCGAGCCCCTACTTCCGCACTACCTGCAAGATCAGGGCGGTCACCAGAACGCCGAAGACCATGAAGCAGGCGACGTAGGCGAACCAGACGTGGCTCATGCCTTGTCGCCCCGGGTCGCGACGGATGCGTCGGTGCCCCAGGATCGCGGTGATCAATGCGGGGAGCATACCGATGCCCACGGTCAGGGCGCAGGTGATGCCGATCCACTTCCACCCCATCCACGCAGGGAACTTGCTGTAGGCGTAGGGGAACAGGAAGAACGCCCAGGCAAAGGGCACGATCCCGAGGTAGCCGGACACGATCGCGAGCTTGGAGTAGCGCACCGGCGGAGCGGGCGCATCGTTCGCAGCGGTCGGCGCATCTGGCGCAGCAGCAGGCGCGTCAATTGCGGGAAGAGGGAGCTGCATCGCGCCTCGGTGTGCCTTGAATGCGAGGGTGTGTCAATCAGCGCGCGACCTTGACGATGTTCGCGCCCGATATCCAGTACACGGCTTTGTCGTCTGCAAGGACGGAGATCGCCGAGCCGGCGAGCTCAGTTGCGATCGAGACTGCAGACGGTGCAGCTTGGCCCGCTGGCGGGAGCTGAACAGCCATCACGATCTGGTTGTTGAAAAGGCCCCAGTAGGCGTAGTCGGACTTCGGCGCCACGGCCACGCTGTGGGGAGCTCCCTGCATGGGAGCGAGGACTTCCTTGTTGACCGTCGCTCGCGTGATTCGCGATATGGCACCATCCGCGAAGCTTTCCGCGTCTGTCCCCTGCTCCGCCAGGTAGATGTACGTGCCGTCGAGGACTATCGACAACGGGTTGTGCAGACCCGTCGCGACATCGGTTGGCGTCCCGCCACTGGTGGAAACCTTCTTGAGCTTTGATTCGCCAAAAGCGATGAAATAGACATCGGAGCCGCCCACTGCAATGTCGCTGGGTCCCATCACGCCGCTCGCGAGCGTGGTCTTGGTCCCTCCGGCCTTCGGAGCCTTCTCCACCGATCCGGAAGTGCCGTTGACCCAGTAGATGCTGGTGCCGTCGAGCGCGATCGCGAGCGGCGATTGCTGGGTCGCCAGATTCTTTGGCACCCCGCCTGGCACCTTGGTGGTCGAAGTCACCGTGCCAGACGCGAGGCTCCAGTACACGTTCGTGTCGTCGACCGCGATATCTGTGGGATTCGCCTGCCCGGTTGCAAGGGGATCGACCTGCCCGGAATTGTCCTTCCGATACCTTTTTATGTCGCTCGTGCCCTTGTCGGCCCAGTAGATGTAGGTGTCGTCCTGCGCCAACGCGACAGGTGAGTTGCCGCTCGCAAGGAGGACGGGATCACAACGACCGCCCGTGCATGTGGACCCCTGGCAGCTGTGGTTGCACGTCCCGCAGTTCAACTTGTCCGACGCGATATTCGTCTCGCACACGCTGTCCGTGTTGCAGTCCGCGAACCCGACCTTGCACCCGCTCGTCCCGCCGGTGCCGCCACCACCACCAACGCCCGCGTCCACCGGAAGCTCCCCGTCCGCTAGGCCGTCGAGCGAGACCGTCAGCAGGCAAGCGCTCGGCGACAACACGAACGCCATCGCGACCGCGAATGCACAGCCTGCAGCCACGCGGCTGCAAATCCAAAAAGCTCGGTCAGAAGCGAGCACGCCGTAATCCTACCAGACAGACGCTCAGTTGGTGACAGGGATCGCATGTCCCGGCGCGCGCTACAACCCGCTCGTTGCCTGGACCGGCTCAGCCTTGCCGCTGGCCTTGCCCACGATCGCTTCAAAAACCCGGTCCGTGGGGTGAACCCGGTACAGCAGGCTTCGAAGCGGGGCCTCTGCCATGATCCCTTCCCAGGTGCGCCGCCGCGGACGCTTCATCTGGTCAGCCAGCCCGTACGCAAATCCCGTGATCGGGTCCAGGCTCTCGATCAGGATCGCGTGCTGGTGGATCAGCCCGTCCTTCTTCCGCCCCTGAATCGCTACCACGTCCGCAGGGTGGAACTCGTCCGCGTGCTCCACCAGGTAGTCGAAGAACTTCGCGCGCTCGCTGAACGGTATCCGCTCAGCCCCCTGGAAACGCGTGGTCTCGAACAGGTCAGGCTTGGACTTGGCGAACAGCTCGAACGCGAGCACTGCCCGACGGTTCGGGATGCCGTAGGCATCGAAGTCGAGCCCGCCCACCACCCGCTTCGGCTCGTCAGGCTTGCTCGTGAACCACGTTCCTGAGGCCCGCTCGAACGTGTCCAGCACCAGATCCACGCACACCTGCGGCGGCCAGGCCCGCCCCTTGGCGTCCCAGACCGGATACGACACGTCGTCGTAGGAGAAATACGGCTGCTTGCGACGATACGCGTCGTACCAGACCGGACGCATCTTGCCGTCCAGCTCCGCGTGCTTCACCCCTTCGGGTCGATCGAATCGAAGCGCCTCGTCGAGCTGCTCGTCGAGCGCTCGCTCGATCCGCAGGTTGGCCTCGATGCGCGAGGCATTGGCCCGCTTCCACGCCTGCAGCGCTTCCCTGCCGGGCGCATCGGCGGAGATGCACGACAGCGTGAGCGCCGCGCCCTTGGAATCGAGGATCGCGGGGAACCACTTCTCGCCGTAGCGCAGGTCCACGACCAGGGCTCGATCCGTGGCGTGCACGATGCGCGCCCTGGCGAACCCGTGCTCTGCTGCAACCGCCCGCAGGTCGCGATGCAGCGGCTGGGCGAGCTCGGCTTCGGTCAAGGCGAACCGATCCCCGAACAGCAGGTCCACGGCCCGCCCCTGCCTCGGACCCTCTGCGTACCGGTACTCGATCATGGAGGGCGGGCAGGTGGCGACCGTGCACTTGGCTCCGCTCGCAGGCGACCTCATCAGACGCACGGTTGCAGCGCGCCGCATGAGCCAGATCTCGGGCTCGTCGAACAAGTCGGCGATGCGAAGGGTGTTGACCAGCGCGAGCGCGTCGTGCGGGTCAGGCGAGTACACGTACCCGTCTCGCAGCATGAGCTGGCGAAGGGTGGCGGCAGCGCGCTCATGACGTTTGGCGACCTGCACGATCCTGCCGCCTGGCGGCCCCTTGAGCAGCAGGTCGAACGAGGAGCGGATCTTGTCTGGAATGCTGTCCGCAGCCACTCGTGCCGGCTCTCGGATGAACACCATCGGCTCGCCGCGGGCACGTCCGAGCACGTGCTGGCGCTGTTTGTCGAACTCCGGAGCACCGGGCTGTGCTGGCTCGGCGCGAAGCTCGTCGATTCTTTTCGCGCAGGCTCTCGATTCGAGCTCAGCGGGATCAGGAGCCGGGGCAGGAGCGGGCTGAGCAGCGGTCCCGCTGTCCGGCGCTGGCTGCGGCGCTGCAGCGTTCCGGCACGATACCAGGGTGGCGATTGCGAGCAGACCAACGAGCTTGCGCAACAGGGCCATCGTTCTCGTAAGGGCAACGTCGGACCGCATGAGAAAAGTCCTCAGGGGTCCAGGGTACGCCGGGCCGCCATGAATTGAACCACGGAGTTCACAGCGCGGCGCAGCCGCAACCAAAGCCCCGGGGCGCGCTCCTCCCGCGGAATACCCTAGGGGGCTACCTTGCAGGGCAGAGATGTTCACAGGGAGAAAGGGAGAGCAGGAGGGGATTTGGCTCTCGCGGATCGAGCTGAGCTTGCGGGAGACACGCGAGGGATCGCTTGAAGACCCGGGCTCCGGACCGGAGCAGCCCCGAATGGGGGCTTGGCTAACCGCGCAGCTGACTTGCATCAGCCCCCGGCTTTCAGCCGGCTGCTTCAACCATGGACAACATCGCGCTGATGGAACATCCGGCAGGTCGCGTCGGATCTGCCCGGCGATCCCCCCAACGCACATCAGTCTTTGTGTCCTCCCGTGGTCGTTCCGGGGCTCAAAATGCGGTCGCGCCGCCCTCCAGGGTGCTACAATGTTCCAGCACACGTGTTCAAGAAGCCCTCCTTCGTCGTTGGGATCATGGTGGCCGCTTTCGCGTGCTCCGGTGGCTGTGCAACCGGCGCCGACGACGCGATCGCGAGCAACGTGCACCTCCAGGACGGGGGCGGAAAACCTGAGACTTCGTGGGGCGGCTCCTCCAACGAAGGGGGCAGCGGCGGCGAATCCGGAGGCGGCAGCGGCGGTTGGTCGGGCAATGCCGGCGCGACCGGGACCTGCACGGACGGCGACGAGAAGCAGTACGGCACCTGCGGCAAGTGCGGAATGCAGATCCAGAAGTGCGAAGGCGGCACCTGGGGCGCCATGCAGTGCATGGGCGAAGGAGTCTGCGAAGCAGGCGCGACCGAGACCACGGACTGCGGAACCAATGGCACCCAGACACGGTCGTGCAACGGCGCGTGCGAGTGGGATGCCTGGGGCGTCTGCCAGAACAACGGCCCGTGCAACCAGGGCGATACGCAGACCGAGCCTTGCGGCAATTGCGGCACCCGATCGCGGACGTGCGATGCCAACAACCAGTGGCCTGCGTGGGGCGCCTGCCAGGGCCAGGGCGAGTGCATGATCGGCCAGAACGACTCGCAGGTCTGCGGCAACTGCGGCACCAAGACCCGTACCTGCAGCGACACCTGCACCTGGGGCTCCTACGGCAGCTGCACCGGGGAAGGCGTGTGCGGTACCGGCGAGACCGAGACCGCCAACTGCGGGGGCTGCGGCACCAAGTCGCGCACGTGCAACTGGAACTGCCAGTGGGACGCCTACGGCGCGTGCACGGGCGGAGGCGAGTGCACGCCAGGTGAAGTGGGTCCGGATTGCATGTGCTCGACCTTGGGAAGCACCACGGCTTGCTGCGGCACCCAGGTGTGCGGCAACGACTGCAAGTGGGGAGCCTGCCAGCTGAAGGCGGGAAACACCTGCAACTGGAACAAGGGCGAAACCTGGCACTGCTGCGGCACCAACAGCTGGCAATGGTGCCTGTCGAGCTGCAAGTGGTCCACAGCGTGCGCCAGCGGCTGCAACTGCGGCTGTTAGCTGGCCCCGCACTGGACACGATCGAGCACGGGCCCTAGTGCTCTCGCATGTCCTTGCGCTCCCCTGAAGAGATCCGGAAGAACGGCAACCACTTGTCCGAAGAGGGCTCGCTGTACCTCCGACAGCACGCCCACAACCCGATCGACTGGCACCCTTGGAACGAAGAGTCCCTCAAGCGCGCGGTCGAAGAGGACAAACCCATCTTCCTGTCGATCGGATACGCGTCTTGCCACTGGTGTCACGTGATGGAGCACGAGGTCTTCGAGCACGACGACGTCGCCGCGTTCATGAACGAGCACTTCGTCAGCATCAAGGTCGATCGCGAGGAGCGTCCTGACCTGGACGCGATCTACATGGACGCCGTGCAGCTCCTGACCGGGGGAGGCGGGTGGCCCATGACCGTCTTCCTCACCCCTTCCTTGCAGCCGTTCTTCGGTGGCACGTACTTCCCGCACGACGCATTCCTGTCGCTCGCGGAGCGGATCCACGAGGTGTTCGGGACCCGGCGGCAGGATGTCGAGCAGCAGGGGCACGATCTGGCTCGAGCGATTGCGAGCGGTCCTGCACAGCCCGTCGAGGCCCCGGTGACCGAGGAGCTCGTGCGCGAAGTGGCCCGTCAAGGCAAGGAAGCCTACGACGAGCGATACGGCGGATTCAGGGCCCGCCAGAAGTTCCCGACTCCCCTGCGCTGGGCCTTCCTGCTGCACCACTACCGCAAGACGGGCGACGAGGCCGCGGCCACCCGCGTCCGTCACACGCTCGATGCGATGGCAGCCGGCGGACTGCGCGATCAGGTGGGCGGAGGATTCCACCGGTACACCGTGGATCCGATCTGGCTCGTGCCGCACTTCGAGAAGATGCTCTACGACAACGCGCAGATGGCGAGCTTGTACCTCGAGGCCTCGTGCGCGTTCGCGAGCGAGAGGTACGCCGGGATCGCACGCGACACCCTCGAATTCCTGCTCCGGGACATGGCCGAGGAGGCGGGAGGATTCAGCGCGAGCTGGGACGCCGACAATGCGGGCAAGGAGGGCGAGTACTACGCATGGACGCCTGCGCAGATCGAGCAGGTGGCAGGCGCCAAGGACGGACCTGCGCTCGCCATGCTCCTGGGTGCCACCGTCGAAGGCAACTTCGAGGGGAGCAACGTGCTGACGCTTCGGGCTGATCCCCAGGCGGTGGCCCGACGATTCGATCGAAGTGCAGACGAGGTCGCAGCGCTCTTCGATCGATGGCGCCCTGCGCTGCTGCAGGCACGCGCGTCGCGCACGCCACCAGCGCGCGACCGGAAGGTGGTCACCTCGTGGAACGGCCTGGCCCTCGCAGCATTTGCCCAGGCGCATTCGCTGCTCGGGGGCGCCACGTGGCTGCCGGCGGCGCTCCGGACCGCTGCATTCCTGTGGAGCACGCATCGCAAGAACGACGGGACGCTGGTGCGCGCCTCCAACGGTGGAGTCACGACAGGCGAGGGAATCCTCGACGACTACGCGTTCCTCGCATGGGGGCTGCTCGAGCTGCACCAGGCGACAGGCGAGGTGCTGCACGTTCAACGGGCGCGCGAGCTGGTCGACCATGTGCTCGATCAGTTCAGCCATCCCGCAGGAGGCTTCTACCTCACGAGCAGCAGCGCGCATGCGCCTCTGGGGCGCAAGGTCACGGCGCACGATTCGGTGGAGCCGTCAGGGCAAGCCATGATGCTCCAGTGCATGCTGCGGCTCGCTGCGCTCACAGGCGATCAGCGCTACCGGACGCTGTCCGAGGAGGCGCTTCGGGCCAACGCGCAGTCGATTCGCACCATGGGTATGGACATGGCGTGGTGGGCCGACGCTGCCTTGCGCTGGCTGGGGCCCTACCAGGAAGTGGTCATTGCAGGGGACGGACAAGCGCTCGCGCGCACGGTACGCGAGCTGGCTGCGCCGCATGTCGTGCTGCTCCAGGTGCCGGACGCCGGGCCAGAGGAAGCTGATCGCGCCCTGCTTGCGCCCACGCAAGGCAAGATCGCCCAAGGGGGCAAGCCGACCGCCTACGTGTGCAGATTCGGGACGTGCCAAGCTCCGACCGGTGATCCCGGTGAGCTCAGGAAGCAGGTTCTGGAAGGGTGGTATTGCTGAGCTACTTGCGGCGACGGCGAGCGAGGGCCGAGCCGATTCCGAGCATGGCAAGAGCCAAGCCCGCTGCGCCCAGGT
Organism: Deltaproteobacteria bacterium; assembly: GCA_016218915.1. Taxonomy (GTDB): domain Bacteria; phylum Myxococcota_A; class Polyangia; order Polyangiales; family Polyangiaceae; genus JACRCQ01. Next base: position 19,525 of record JACRCQ010000015.1, on the reverse strand, counting down.
CGCGATGACCCGGCGTGCTGCACGCGCATCCGCCTTCGTCCTTGGAGTCCGGCGGGGTGTACTGCGTGCCGCCGCCGCCCGAGCCGCCGAGGCCACCGCCACCCGCACCTGAGTCAGGCTGCGGATCGACGCACTTGCCGATGGTGGTGTCTTGCGACGTGCATTCCTTCTCGATCTGGCAGCCGTTGCCGCCCTTGCCGCGGCAGCCGTCGATGCACTTGGACACCTTGCTGTCGCAGACCTTGCCGCTGGTCACGCTGCCGCAGTCCGAATCCTTGGTGCACCCGCAGAACGTGTTGGCGTTCAGGCTGATGCACATCGGGCCGTCGAGCGAGCCCTTGCACGCAGGCGCAACATCCGGTCCGGGGATGCACAGCACGCACACGCCCACATCCGTGTTGCACTCGGGCTTGGCGAAGTCGCACTTGTTCTTGTTGGTCTTCGAGCATTCTCCGCAGGCGCCGCTGGGCTGGCACGCGGGCTTGTTCGGGTCCAGGCAGTCGTTGTCGTCCACGCACGCCATGCACACGTGGGTCGTGGGATCGCAGTGCGGCTTGTTCGGCTCCTTGCAGTCGGCGTTGGTGGAGCATTCGTTGATGGTGATGTCCGTGGTCTGCTTGCCAACGGTGTTCGGGTCAGAGTCGGTCTCCCAGGTCTTCTCCACGCCGCCGGAAGCGCCTGTGCCCTTGAGGATGGCCTTGTTCTTGATCGTGCCCTTCTGGGCCGTGACCTTGGCCTTGAAGCGAACCTTGACCGGAGCGTTGATCCCCACGGTGCCGCCCAGGGTCGCTGTGGCGCCTGTGCCCACCCGCCACGTCGCGGTCCTGGAGGCATTGTCGTAGTCGGCTTCGTCGTCGCCGGGCTGGTTGGTCTTGAGGCCAATGGCACCGCCCTGGACGATCTCCAGGGAGCCGGCCACCAGCTCGAGGCCAGGGTCGAGGGTGTCTGTGATGCGCACGTTGACCGCGTCGTCGTTGCCCTTGTTGGTGCCTGAGATCGTGTACTCCAGGATGTCGTTGGGGAGCACGGCGCCGCCGTTGACGTCGACCACGGTCTTGGTCAGGTCGTTGAAGTCCGCAGCCTTGTTGGTCAGGGACGTCACGAACCCGCCGATGTAGAACTTGTCGTAGGTCGAGCTTGCGGTGACCGTGGCCTCGGTATCGCCGGCCTTCACGTTCGCGGTCACGTCGACCATGTCCAGGTCATAGCCAGCCATCGTATCGGGCTGACCCGTGAGCTTCGGCACGTCCTGCGAGCCGGAGACCGCGGAGCCGAGGTCGGTGCGCGAGGAGTTGAAGAAGTTGTCGACCGGATTCAAGCCGTTGGTGACCTTGGTGCCGTTCATGGCGAACGCGTCGCCGGTGTACTCGTGGTCGCCCTCGTAGACGAATGCGGCCATCTTGGCGCTGTACCCGTTGGGCGGAACCAGGAATCCGGACAGATTCACCGTGGACTCGACCAGCGAGCCCTGCGAGGGCGGGTCGACGTAGAACAGCCCGTCGAACAGTGCGAGATTGCGCAGATCATCGGTCTGGTTCTCGTAGAAGACCACGAGCGTCCAGGCCGAGAACGCCACGTCGATGTCCTGGTTGGCGAGCGGAATCGCATCCACGCCTGTGACGCGGAAATCGCCTGCGCCCCACTTGGACACGTAGTCCGTGGCATCGCCGGACGCCTGGTAGAGGTACCAGGTCGGGTGCTGCGCGTTGTACGGGTGGGGCACCACGTTGGTGCTGTCAGCCGTGATCGTCTGGGTGGTGGATGCGTAGATCCAGTCCAGGACCGCGGTCGTATCCGGATCCGCTCCTTCCTTCAGAGCCGCCCAGTACAGACGGGCGTAGACCACCTTGGCGCCGCTCGGCAGCTCAAGCGTGGCAGAGGTGCGCGCTTCCGAAGGCAGCACCGTCGCGTCCGCCATGTCGTCGCGCCAGTACAGATCCGGCGCAGTGTCGGCCGTGTTCGTCTGCCCAGCGCACGACACAGCCGCGGGCGAAGGGGGAACCGGCGAATGGCAGTCATAGGCGAGGGTATTGCCGAAGATGCGGACGTCGCCGCGAAGGTCGCCTTGCCAGCGCAGGGTTGGGGTCTCGGCTGTGGCCGGAGCAACCACCAGGGCGCCAGCGCCCACCAGGAGCCAGACCGCCGTGCGAGGAACGAAGGAATGTCGAAGCATGGAGAGACCTCTCGTTTGCGGTGAAGTCGCGCAAAAATTGTCAGGGGCAGAATACTACAGGGGTGCTGCGGGGTCGACCGCTTTCAGGCTGCGCCATCGGCCCGTGGGCAAGCGACGGCCTGTCAGGGGCGCACGACCCACGCGAGCTCGGTGAGGTTCTCGCCGGTCTTGGTGCAGTCCCGGATCCGGTTCGGTGTCGCTGCTTCGGACCCGTCGATCTTCACGATCTCCACATGGGAGCAGTTGGCGGCCTGATCGTTCCAGAGGAATGCCACGCGGGTGCCGTCAGGCGAGAACTTCACGCTCGTTCCGTTGTGGTTCGCGATCTTCAGGGGTGTGCCAGCACCGTCGATGCTGGTGATGTACAGGGCAGACTTGTCGGTGGTGTTCGCGTACACGAACTGCTTGCCGTCAGGAGAGATCACCATGGCGCCCGCGTTGTCGAGGAAGACCTCGGGCGTGCCTCCAGGCAAGGCCTTGCGCATGAGGGTCCTGGAGTTGTCCGGCATCTTGATGAACGTGTAGTAGAGCAGCGATTCGTCGGAATTCGGCACTCCGTGCAGCGCCATCTTCGGGTCCACCTCGGTGGTGAGGAACTCGAAGGCGAGCGACTGCAGGTTGATGCGCCCCACGTTGTAGGGGGTATTCTTGAAGTCAGCGGTGAAGTCCGTTCTCCGGCAGACGTAGAGATTCTTGTCCTGCTGCCCGAAGAAGTGGCACTCGTCGTTGATGTTGCCCGAGGCGATCAGCTTCAGGGACTGGGACCCGACGTCGTACATCCAGGTGTGCTGGATCGCGTCGCCGGTTGCGACGCAATAGTGCTTCTCCTGGTCTGGCTCGCCGCTGGCAACGGCGATCTGGTCGACGGCATTGGAGACGCCCATGCTCCACACGCGCCACAGCTCGAAGAGCTTGGTGGAGCCGGTACCGTCAGGCGCCATGGTGAAGATCCCATCCAGGGCCGAAGAGCTGGTGCTCCAGTTGCCGTACAGGATCTGCTCTCCCTTGGGCACAGGCGCGAGCGCCTTGAACTTCACGTCATCGGCTGTTGGGGTGTAGTTGTCGATCGGCACACAGGCCGGCGGTTCAGTCGCCACATCCTTGCCCGCCTCCTGGACCGGCGGCTCGGAAGTCTGGTCTGACACCACGACGTCCTGGCCGGCGTCCGACGCAGCATCGTCGGAAGCGTCAGGCTGCGAAGCTGGCGGCGGCGGCGAAGAGTCGCTGCTCGAACAGGCCGGTGCGCACAACGTCACACCGACCATGGCCCCGAGGATCCATGCACGTTGCATGAGGAGGATGGTATCGCAGGTCGAGAGCGGGCGGGCTTGAGAATCGAAGCGGGCTGAAAGGGCGGCACAATCGCGACGCGCAGGGCTGGTCCGCGCTTACTCGTCGTCGTCTTCGTCGTCGTCGTCGTCGTCGTCGTCGTCGTCGTCGTCGTCGTCGTCGTCGTCGTCGTCGTCGTCGTCTTCGTCGTCTTCGTCGTCTTCGTCGTCGTCTTCGTCGTCGTCTTCGTCGTCTTCGTCGTCGTCTTCGTCGTCTTCGTCGTCGTCTTCGTCGTCTTCGTCGTCGTCTTCGTCGTCGTCTTCGTCTTCGTCGTCGTCGTCGTCGTCTTCGTCGCCTGTTACGACCGGCTCAGGACCTGGCGTCGGTGCTTCGACCTCTCCATCATCGACTTCGTGGGGTTCGACCGCCTCGGCTTCATCCGCTGCAGGGGCCTCTGCAGATGGCTCGGTGGTCGACGGTTCCGCAACCTCCCCGGGCTCCTCAGGGTCCTCGTACTGCGATGGGCCCAAGTCCTCGGACGGCATCTTGTCGGAAGCGCTGTCAGCCGCGAGCGGCTCGCCTGTGGAAGAGCCCTGCGCTTCACCCGTCAAGTCGAGATCATCTTGGGGCTCTGCCTGCGTCTCGGTATCCAGCGGCCCGACCGGAGCCTCCTCGCCCAGCTCGCGCTCGTACGCGCGCCGCGAGTCGTCGGTCAGCTCTGTGAACTCCTTGAGCGACGGCAGATCCTTGAGCGACTTGAGCCCGAAGAATTCGAGGAACTGGTGGGTTGTCCCGTAGACGATGGGCCGCCCTGGCTCGTCGCGCTTGCCGAGGATGCGGATGAAGTCGCGCTCGAGCAGCATCTTCATGACCGGGCCCGAGTCCACGCCGCGGATGTCATCCACTTCGGGCCTGGTGAGAGGTTGACGATACGCGATGATCGCGAGCGTCTCGAGCTGGGCACGCGTGAGCTTGACCGGCTTCTGCGCTGTGACGTCGCGCACGAACGGGGCGTAGGCGGCGCTGGTTCGGAAGCAGAAGCCTCCCGCGACTTCCACCAGCTGGATGCCTCGCCCTTCGTATTCGGCCGCGATATCCAGCAACACCTCGCGTACCAGCTTGCGATCCGCTTTTGCTGCCTTCGCGATCTCAGGAATCGTCAAGGGTGCATCGGCCACGAACACGATCGCTTCGATCAGGCCTTTGAGATGGGAGCGGACCACGCTGCGCGCCGCGGCGTCGTCGACCGGCGGCGGGGCACTGGGTTCGGGATCCTCGCCAAGGATGTCCGCGACGCTGGCGATGGATTCGGGTTCGTCGGGGTCCGCTACCCGCTCGCTTACGCTCGCGGCTCCATCACCCTCGGGGCTCGCGGCTGCGTCATCCTCGGGGCTCGCGGCCTCATCGGGGTCGGCCGCCCGCTCGCTTACGCTCGCGGCTCCATCACCCTCGCTCGCGGCTGCGTCTTCCTCGGGGTCCGCTACTTCCTCCGGGTCCGCTGCCCGCTCGCTTGCGCTCGCGGCTCCATCACCCTCGCTCGCGGCTCCGTCTTCCTCGGGGTCCGCTACTTCCTCCGGGTCGGCCGCCCGCTCGCTTACGCTCGCGGCTCCATCACCCTCGCTCGCGGCTCCATCACCCTCGCTCGCGGCTCCATCACCCTCGCTCGCGGCTCCATCACCCTCGGGGCTCGCGGCTGCGTCATCCTCGGGGCTCGCGGCCTCATCGGGGTCGGCTACCCGCTCGCCTACGCTCGCGGCTCCATCACCCTCGGGGCTCGCAGGTTCGTCATCCTCGGGGACCGCGGCTTCATCGGATTCGACCGGCGCAAGTGCGTCCGTCGGCTCAGGGAGGATCTCCTCCACCGGCTTGGGTTCGGAATGGGTCTCGCGGGAACGATCAGCGCGTCCCCGACGCGGGGTTCTCGCCTTCGTCATGGTTCAGAGGACCGGGACGGGTCAGGTTCCGGCGATTCGCCGTCAATGAGAGCAAGCTCGATGTAGAGCTCGGACAACGCCGAAGCTTGATACAGACGCGTCAGCTTGAGCCGGGTCATCTCCAGCAGGGCCAGGAACGTGATGACCAGCTCGGATCGAGAGAAAGTCTCGGGCAGGATCTCTTCCAGGGTCGAACGGGAGCGCAGCTTGAGCATGTCCACGATCTCGTTGATCCGCTCGGAGATCGAGACGCGGTCAAAGCTGACTTCGTGCTCCAGAGTGATCTTGCGCCGCGCAGCCACGCGGTTGAACGCGTCGATCAGGGCGAACACGCCCACGGATTCGAGAGGCGCCGGGCCCTCAGCCTCGGTCGGCAAGGGCCCTCGCGCGAACACGTCCTTGCCGAGCACGGATCGGCTCGCAAGATCAGCCGCCGCATTCTTGTACTTCTGGTACTCGAGCAGCCTTCGCACCAGCTCCCCGCGCGGATCGAGCTCTTCCTCGTCGAGTGCATCGTCCTGATCCGAGGGCACGGACGGAAGGAGCATCTTGGACTTGATGTGGGCCAGCGTGGCTGCCATCACGAGGTACTCGCTCGCGACGTCGATCGCCATGTCCCGCATCAGGTTGAGGTACTCGAGGTACTTCTCCGTGACGAAGGAGATGGGGATATCGAGAATGTCGAGCTCGTGCTTCTGGATCAGGTGAAGCAACAGGTCGAGCGGGCCTTCGAACACGGGCAACGCCACGCGCCAGCCATCCTCGCGTGTGTCCCGATTCAGTTCGTCAGCCGCAGCAGGTTCCGTCACGACTCACCTCAAAAACAGCGTCGCCTGCCCGCTCGATGCCGCAGGCAGGCGACAAGGGGGTACACGGCGTGCGCCACGATGGCCAGAACAAAACACCGGACCGCGTCCCCTCCTTCTACCGTTCCGCCGGAGCCAGCGAAGCCGCACACTTGCAGCTGCGTGGCACGCCTACATGCACATGCCGCCCGAGCACTGGAACCCGCTTGGGCAGACATTGTCCCCGCTGCAATCGCGCGAGCACTTGCCCGAGTTGCACAGGCCGAACAGGCAGTTCTCGTTCTTGCTGCACGTCTGCCCGACCTCGGCAAATCCGGTCTGCACGCAGATCGCGGTCGGACCGCTGGGCAATGTCGCAAGCCCATTGACACAGGCAAATCCGTAGCCGCATCCGCCCTGCGAACGACACGTCGAGATGCACTTCGCGGTGCCGTAGACCACGTCGGTTCCGGGGCAGACCGAGGGGGGCTGGGTCACGACGAGCCCGTCGCCACAGAGGGTCACGTTCTGGCTGTCGAAGCTGCACGCAAAGGCTTCTGTTTCGCCCTGGTAGAGCGGCCCGAAGACGTCGCCCGGGCGCGAGCAGAACGTTCCGTTCGATCCGTATTGCGAGCAAGCCCAAGGAGTCAGGTTGCCACCTCGTTGGGGGCAATCGGACGCGGACGTGCACTGCATCGTGCACCCGGACACGAGCATGCCGGTATCGCACGCTTGACCGGCGCACTGCTCGCCCGCCGTGCAGTAGACGTCGAGCTTGAGACACACGCGTGTGCCGCCCATCGGCTGGGAGCATCCCCAACCGGCTGGGCAATCCCCGCCGTTGTAGCAGACCGCGGTGCAGTAGTTGGCGCCTGGTCCGGCCGCACAGGTGTCGTTGCACTGGCCTTTGCCCGTGCACATCGCACCCACGTCATCAAAGGCGCAGAAGTTCTGGTTCGAGCAGCGCGTGCCGGTCATGCAGGAAGAGCTCGACGTGCAGGATCGCGTGCAGCGCTGGGTGCCGTTGATGAGCATGGGACGGCAAATCAGGCCAGAAGAGCAGTCGCCGTCCGCGCCGCAGACGTCGAACTCCTTGAGCGTTCCAGGTCCGCCGCCCCCGCTTCCCGCCGGGCCTCCACCTGCGCCGCCCGCAGTGGTTCCGCCGCTTCCTGCGGGCCCGCCGCCTGCGCCGCCGCTCGAAGTCCCGCCCGCGCCGCCGCCCCCTTTTCCAGCCTGGCCAGCTGAGCCGTCCGGCACCCCGCCGTCCCATCCCGGCGGCGGCACGCACCTCGCAGTGTCATCGCAAGTGAACCCAGGCCGACAGTCGATCTCCGAGACCACGCAGTCCTTCTTGCACTCGCCGTCGGAGCAGTACGCGTGGTCGCAGTCGGAGTTGCGCTCGCAGTCCTTGGACCTGGCGCACGCAGAAGGGGTTGCCATGCAAACGGCCACCGCGGTCAGGCCGAGCACGAGCCACGGCCTGAAGGGGTAGCGAGCCGTCGAGGCGTTCCGGGGACGGTCGCAAGAAAGCATCCCTTCGATTTTACCATGATTCGCGGCCGGGAGGGCGGAATGAACGGAAGGAGGTTTGACGTTGCCCGGACCTGGTACAAAGTGTTCAGCGCCGTAGGCGACCCTGACATGAAGACCGTTACGCTCTACACACGTCGCAACTGCTGCTTGTGCCACGAGGCGCGCGACGCGATCGAGTCCGTGGCTGAGACCCATCCGCTCGAGCTGCGGATCGTGGACATCGACCGCGATCTCGCGAAAGACGACCCGCGAAGGAGCCGATTCGCGATCGACATCCCGGTGGTGGAGATCGACGGGTCCGTGGTGTTCCAGCACCGGGTCGATGCCGAAGCGCTGGGCCACCTGCTCTTGGAAGGTTCGGAGCACACATGAAACCGATTCGCGTCCTTCAGTTCGCATTCATCGTGGGCGCAGCGATGCTCGTGTACTCGTTCGTGGCCACAGCGCAGGACGGCGAGCTGCGCAAGTCGTGCTTGAGCCTCTGCGCGTTGACGCCTAACTACGTAGGCGAAAACAAGGCTGCTCCAGACATCCGTCTCAAGGATCTGAAGGGCGTCGAGCGTCAACTTTCCGACCTGCGGGGCAAGACCGTGGTGCTGGAGTTCTGGACCACCACGTGCACAGCGTGCCGACAGCAGATGCCTGCGCTGGCCGAGATGGCGGAGATCATCAAGAACGACGATCGGTTCGCGGTGCTCACCGTGGCAGTGGACGACAACCTGGCAGCGGTGCAGCAGATGCTGATGCAGACCACGCGAAAGCCAGATCCCTTCCCGGTGCTGCTCGATCCGGAGTCGCAGTTCGTGCTCAACCGCTACGGCACCAAGCTGTTCCCGGAGACCTGGCTGATCGATCCTGAAGGGGTCATCCGCGCTCGATTCGACGGGCCGCGCGACTGGTCCACGGCAACGGCGATCGACCTGCTGCAGAGCATTTCGCGCGGCGAGTCCTGCTCCATGGAGCTGCAGGGTGGAATCGCGGTTGGACGAGCTGCAACGGTTTGCGAGAAGTCGAACGCGCAGATGTAGGGACGCAGGAGCAGGCTGCAGGGGCCGGGACGCAACTGCCGGTCAGGGCACGATCAGCTCCTCGCCAGCCGGGCCATTCAGGTTGAAGCCCGTGCCGCCGGTGCTGAAGACGAGCGTCGAATCCGGGCCGCGCGAGACGACGGAACCGCCGAAGCGAACCAGTGCCCAGGACGGGCCGCCTGCGCCGCCGGAGCCCGAGGTGCCTGCGCCACCGGGGCCGCCCGTTCCACCCGGAGTCCCCCCAGCAAGGTTGTAGGTGCCCGGTTGCTCGCAGTTGCACTGACCGCTGCCCTTGTCGACCGACTCGCAGTTGCCGTAGCACTTGGCAGCCAGCCCGCCGGACCCGCTTTTGCCCTGGGAGCCGGATTCACCCTGCCTGCCAGCAGAGCCATTGCCGCCTTTTCCGGCTTGGATCGCGCTGTTGGAGAGATTCACAATCGAGCCTGAGCCTGAGGCGAAGATGCCGATGGACGCGCCGCCGCCCCGACCGGCACCGCCGGCAGGCCCCCCTGCTCCGCCGCAGCCACACAAGCCATGACCGGAAGTCACGGAGCTCGTGCCGAGGGTGCCGCAGAAGTGGCCGGCGCAGGGCCCTCCGCCCCCGGAGCACCCCTGCAGGTAGCAGGATGCGGTCTGGCCCGATCCGCCCGGCGTCCCATTGGCGCCGGCGCTGCCGGGTTCCCCGGGGTGACCGTCACCCCCGGAATAACCCGTTGCTGTGAACACGCCGGCCATCGCCGCATGCGCCGGATCGCCGTTGTTGCCCTGCCCTCCGTCAGAGCATCCGCTCACGCCGTTGCCGCAGTTGGGCGGAACCGCAGCGACGTACGTGGTGGCTGCTCCACCGTTGCCCGCTTCCCCTGCAGTCACCTCGACATCCTCGAGATTGAGCGTGCCAGGACCCACGAACACCACGCCGTAGCATGACTCGCCGCTCTGGTTCGGGGCAGAGCCACACTGGGGCTTGGAGAAGATCGATAGTGTACGAATACGGACAGTCCCACCGATGGCGCCCACCTTCAGGCCTGCCTGCGCGGGAGAGGCGATCACGGTCTTCTTGCGTGCGTCCTTGTCGCAATCTCGCTTCCAGCTCCCCCCGGTCCGCTGCCAGCCGCCGCTGATCGTCACGCCCGACTTGGATGGATCGAGGCTGATCACTTCAGGATAGGTTCCCTCGTCGACGTACACGACGAGCTTGCCGCCGAGGGCATCGAGGCCGGCCGACAAGGTCTTGAAGGGCAGCGCAGCCGAGCCCACGCCGCCATCCGGAGCCGTAGCGCTCACGAAGATGCCGTTGACGGGTATCTCTCCGGGATCGCAAGCGATCACGCCGGAGTCTGCATCCACGCCGCTGTCGCCTGCAGCTCCACCCCCGCCAGCAGCACCTGCGGCCCCCGCGCTTCCGCCGGTGGAGATCGAGCCAGCGGTGCCGCCCGCACCCGTCGATCCCGCGCTACCCGCAGCCCCAGCAGCCCCGCCTGTGCCGGCCGAGCCGCCAGCACCGCCAACGGAAGCATCGGGCTGAGGGTTAGGCTCAGGAACGAAATCCCCGCCACCGCAACCGGAAAGCCAGGACAAGGCGACCACAGGTGCGGTGCAAACAAGAGAGACAAGGAAAGTCCGCGGCCTCATGATCGCCAAAGATAGCACCCGGCACGGATTCGTCGCCCCGGGAACGCGTTTTGCGGGGTTGAAGGCCAGGCCCGCGGAAGACGACGCCCGCAAGGTTACCGTGACAGGCAAGGGCGCGTCTTGCTAGCATGCGCGGCCGCTTTGTCACTCGAACCAGGAATCATCATCGGAGGCAGCTACCGCGTCGAGCAACAGCTCGGACGGGGCGCGATGGGAGAGGTGTGGGCTGGTGTCCGCATCGCCGATGGTCTTCCTGTGGCGCTCAAGGTGCTGCAGACCGCTGCGGCTGCTCGCGGTGAAGTGGTCGCGCGCTTCAAGCGCGAAGCCCAGGTGCTCGGCCGCGTCCGCTCCGACTTCGTCGCCGCGGTCATCGACTTCTCATCTGACCCGAACTACGGCCTGCTGCTCATCCTGCAGCTGATCCCGGGTGAGTCGCTGCTTGCAATCCTCAATCGCGAGAAGCGCATACCCCTGGAGCTGGCCCTGCACGTGGGGCTCGACATTGCTCGCGGGCTGCACGACCTGCACGAAGCACGCATCGTTCATCGCGACTTGAAGCCGGGCAACGTGGTGCTCCAGCCGCTGGGCGGCGGACGTTTCCGGGCAGTGCTGATCGACTTCGGCATCAGCCGGATCGTGGCAGCCCCGGAGGACGAGGGCGAAGAGGTCACGGCGATCACCCGCGCTGGCACAGTGCTTGGCACCCTCGAGTACATTGCTCCGGAGCAGATCTTCGGCTCGCAGACCGTGACCGGCACTGCGGACCTCTACGCGCTCGGCGCGATCATCTACCGCGCTGTGGCAGGGCAACACGCATTCGTGGCAAACGCTGACGCAGCGCTGCTCGTGCTGAAGATGACGGGCGACGCACCGGAGCTGCCGGCCGAGGGCGATGGTCCGGTTCAGAAGCGTGCCAAGGCGCTGGTCGCACGGCTGATGGCGCGGGATCCTGCGGCGCGCTACCAGACCGCCGCAGAAGCGGCGGCGGAGATCCAGTCGATCCTGGCGCTGGCCGAGGACGACGGGGAGTTCACCACAGGCATTCGCGGGCCTGCGCACAACGAGTCCGAAGTGGAGTTCGGCTACGCGGACGTGGTGGCTGCGTCGGATCTCGCGGACGCGGTCGATGAAGACGAAGAGGACGAGACCGCGGCCCAGATCTCGGTCGACTGGGAAGCGGACATCCCGGTGGCAGTCGAAGTCGATGAGCACACGTCCGATGACGAGATCCAGACGATCTTCCGCCCGGGCCAGGTGCAACTGCCGCGAGCCGATGCGTCGCCGCGCGCGATGGCACCGCAGCAGCCGCAGCCCCTGCGCAAGCCGGTTCGTCCGACCTCGGCCCAGTCCTCGCCTCAACCGGTCGCCCGGTCGCACCAGGATCACGCAGCCCCACGGCCGCAGCAGGCAGCCCCACCAGCCCAGCAGCCGTTCGCGGCTCAGCCGGCGCAGCAGCCGATGCAGCCCTACGCGGCGCAGCAGCAGCCGCAGCCTTTCCCGGCGCAGCCAACGCAGCAGCCGATGCAGTCGTTCGCGGCCCAGCCTGCCCATCCGCCTGCCCAGCAGCCATTCGGGCAGCAGGTTCCCTATCCATCCGGCGCACAGCACGCAGGCGCGCGACCGGGCGGTTGGCAGGTGCAGACCCTGCCTCCAGGGCAGGTAGCCAACCTTGCGTACCCGCCTGCTCCGCAGCAGCAACCGCAGCAGGTGCGCCCCCAGTCGGCAGTCGAAACCATGCACATCTCGGCCTACAGGCCGGAACGTCCGCGTTGGGCGGTGTTCGTGTTCGTGGTCGCCACAGCAGCCCTGGTGGGCGGCGTGGCAGCCTACCTGGTTCTCACCCGCCTGCTCTACCCCGCGCACTAGGAGCCGCGAGCCATGCGTCGTGCGGTCGTGACAGGCGCGTTCAGCTACATCGGCTCGGCCGCAGCGCGCGAGCTTCTCGACCGCGGCTGGCAGGTGCACACGCTGACCAACCGGATGCGACCGGACGGCGCCACCCAGGTGTCCACGTCCCCGCTGCGGTTCGACCTCGAGCACCTGGTCGCCGAGCTGCGCGGCGCAGACCTGTTCGTCAATACGTACTGGATCAGGCTGCCCCATGGAAACCAGGACTTCCAGACTGCGATCGCCGCCTCGAAGCGCCTGATCGAGGCGGCCAGGCGCGCAGGGGTCGGAAGGCTGGTGCACGTGAGCGTGAGCAATGCATCGCCCCACTCCGAGCTCGGATACTACCGGGGAAAGGCACAGGTCGACGAGGCCGTACGAGCCAGCGGCCTGCCCCACGCGATCGTTCGCCCCACGCTCGTCGTCGGTCCCCGAGACGTGCTCAGCAACAACATCGCCTGGTTCCTGCGGCGTTTTCCCTTCTTCCCGGTGCCGAACGGGGGAGGCTACCGGCTGCAGCCGGTGACGCTCGACGACACTGGGAAGATCATCGCGGATGCGGCAGAGGCGAGAGGCGATCTGGACGTCGACGCAGCAGGGCCGGAGCGGTTCACGTTCCGCGAGTACGTGCAGCTCTTGGCAAAGGTGTGCGGCGTGCGGCCAGCGATACTGAGCACGCCGGACTGGGTCTCTCTGGCGGGGATCTTCCTGGTCGAGCAGCTGCTGGGAGACACGATTCTCTCGCGAGAGGAGCTGTGGGGGCTCGAGCAGGAGCTGCTGATCTCGCATGCGGCGCCCCTTGGCACCGAGCGGACCTCAGCCTGGCTGGCTGCGCATGGGGCAGAGCTCGGGGATGGGTATGTGAACGACGCAAAGCGGCACTTCGGGGAGGATGCCTCTGCGCCGATCGGAGACCCGACTACGGGGAAAACCCCAATCCAAAGTGGGTAATGTTGGCGGAAGGTGATTCCCCTTCCCTGCCCTTCTGACGCTGGTATCCGCCATCGAGCCACCAGCTCTCCCCGATCGGCAATGCTACGGTTCCGCCCCACACTTCGCGCTGGCCCGCGATCTTCCCACCCCAGCCGGTGAAGGTGACGTCGCTGATCCGCATCATGCCCGCAATGGGAAGGAAGGTGCCTTCGTTCTTCAAGTCGCCGAACGAGGAGTTGCCCGTGCCGTACCGGATCCCGGCGTAGAGCCCAAAGCTCTCCCCTGCAAATCCGAGCATGGCGTCGTAGGAGACTTCCTTGGCGCTCTTGCCATCCCCGATGTACGTGAGCTGGCCGCCGAGCGAGTCGTAGAAGCGAATCGGGCCGCGCCGAAGGATGTAGTGGCTGAGAAGGGAGAGCTCGCCGCGGACGCGGGCTCCGGTCCCGCTGTCGGAGGTCAGAGTGTCGGTACCATCCATGTACAAGCGTGCGAGGCCTGCCTCGAAGCGGAACCACGACCAGCTCGGTGAGGGTGCCCGGGAGCGGCTGCTCGACGAGGAGGACGAGCTGTCGCTCGAGTAGGACGGCGAGGGAGAAGGGGAGGCCTTGGGGTCCGGGAACTCCATGGGAGAGGGGTCACCGGAAGGGATGAACGCGGCCCAGTAGAACGGGCTCGCAGTCTTGGGTTGCTTGAGCATGGCGAGCTGCACCTGGCGCAGCGATTCGGACCTTCCTTCCCCTGCCTTGAGCCGTCGGTAGTACTGGCTCATCAGATCCCGAGTCGCGTCGTCGTCCACCGACCACAGGCTCATCACCATGCTCTCGGCCCCTGCGATCACCAGGGCCCGACGCAGACCGTAGACGCCCTCTCCGCTCCTGACCTCTCCCACGGCGGTCTGGCAAGCCGAGAGCACGACCAGGCCGGTGCCGTGCAGATCCAGGCTCGCAGCCTCGAGCGCGGTCAGGACCCCGTCCTCGCTGCCACCGCCGCGCAGCGCCCCTGCCCCGGTGAAGAGCAGTCCCGAGCGCAGAAGCGGGTTCTCGTCGCGAAGAACCTTCCTGCTCGTCTCGGCCGCCTCGTACTCGAGGGATCGCGAAGAGTCCGCAGGCGCGCTGGTCTCCCCGACGAAGAAGCCGTGCGTTGCCACGTGCAGGACGCGCGGATGCTGCACGGCCTTGAGAGCGCCTTCGGTCGCGTCGCTCTGGGTCAGCACTTTCGCATAGGAAATGACCGAGGCGATCGCCTTGGCTTCCTCTGCAGTGCCGGGCAGGGGCTTGACCGCCTTGAGGTTGAATCCGATCGAGCGTTTGCTGCCTGCGGCCGAGCTGGCGCCGGCGCCCCCTTGGTAGTCCGGGTTGGCGAAGACGGTCACATCCGCTGCGGGCTTGTCCTTGTGCGAGAATCGCAGGAGGTCGCGCCCCGTGGTGACGTAGGTGAAGAGCAGGGACTCGACCAGGTACTTGCCTTGCTCGTCGACGAGCGCGGCAAAGGGCACCAGGTTCAGGGCGCCGTCGGGCGAGAGAAACACCTTCTGCGCGCGCTTGAGCAGCGGACGAATCGGGGCCATGACCTTGGCGTCGAGGCTGCGTGCCAGCGCCTTTGCATCGCGGTTGTTCGCGAGCGCATCGCGGTACTGGGCAATCTCGCGATCGATCAGATCGGCCTTTCCCAGCACCACGAAGGAAGCCTCGCCGCTATGGTGGAGTACGTAGGCAACGTACTCAGGGGCTGCGTGGGACTCGGAGAGCTTGGCCTTGAAGTCGTAGGGACGATACGAGACGATCTCGACCAGGGCTGCACCCTCGGGGACGGCATTCTGCACGGTCTGGGTGGAGATCTCGACGGACTGAGCGCGGAAGTCGGTGCTCGCCTGGCTGAGCTGCGACTCGAGCTGACGGGCTTCCTCCGCGAGACCCGCGGTGTTGCCTCCGCCGGACACCGCGGAGGAAGACAGCATGCTGCGGACCGCAGCCAGCCGCTCCAGCCGGACCCGATCCTCGCTGCTCATCCTTCCTCGGGCGCGCGACATCGTGTCGGCCATGGCGTCGAGGACCCTTCCCTTTCGCCGCAGGATGGTGTCGAGCGCAAAGCGCACGAGGCGAGGCTCGAACCGGGCTCCCTGGACGTGGGCCGAGACGGTGACGTCGGTCTCGTGCAGAAGCGTGGAGATGTAGGCCCTTCGCTGGTCCTCGGAGCCGGACAGGAGCACCGAGCTCAGGTACTTCTCCTTGGTATCGTTGCACTGGATGCCGAGCGGGACCGCTTTGGCGTAGTCGTTCAGGTTCCAGAGGGTCTCGGCCATCTGGCACTTGGCATTTGCCACGTCGAGGCTGTCGGCTGACACGAGCCTTAGCAGCAGGGCCATGCGCTTTTCGTAGTACTCGGCCGACTTGCGATAGTCGTGCGCCGCACGGTAGTGCCAGCCCAGGTCCTCGAGCACGCGCAGGTACGCCCATCCGTTGGTGTCGCCCGACTTGTCGAGGATCTCCTTGTTCCTGAGGTTGATGACCTCGGCCCTCGCATACTCGCCGGTCTCGTCGAGCACGTGCGCCAGGGCTCGCAGCGGGCTGTGCATCTTCGGGTCGTCGGGCTTGTACAGCTGCTGAGCGAGCTCCAAGGCCCGCTCGGCTGCAGCCAGCGCCTTGGAATACTCGTGCTTGGAGGTGTAGACCCAAGCCAGGCTCTCGAGGACGTCCGCCTGGGCCGAGGGGCCGAGCCGGTCAGCGACATCCTTGGCCCGGAGCATGTATCTCTCGGCGTTGTCATGGTCGCCCATGGCCCGGTAGTGGTTGCTCAGGAACATGAGCACCATGCGCAGCTCTTCGGGCTTCGCCCCAGGGCCTTCCACCAGCGCGAGCGCCTTGCGCAGCAGGCTCTCGGCCTGGGTGAACTTGAGCACGATGTCGTAGAGCGCGCCTCCGTACTGGTAGTAGGCGAGACGCGCCGATGCAGGAGCGGAATCCACCTTGGGGGCAATCTTCTCGATGACCGCGAGTGCCTCCAGACGCTTGCCCGCGAGGAACAGGGAGAGCGCCTTGTTGACCTCCTGCGTGACCTCGGGCTCGGGCGCTGTGGGCGTGGCAGAGCCACCCGCAGCTCTCTGCTTGAGCGCGGCGAGAACCTTGGCCTCGTCCGCGCTCGGCGGCTTCTTCAGCATCTTCTCGCGCAAGGACAGATACAGGTCCAGCGCGCTGGCTGCACGCGACCACTCCGACAGCCCCATGTTCACTTCGGCACGAAACTTCTCGATCCCGAGCAGGGCGACGAACCCCGCAGCGGTCATCTTCTCGTCCTTGTTGATGGCCTGGCTCGCGCGCGCATGGCAACGCTCGAGCTCGTCAGACGCCTCCTTCGCCCTGTTGGCTTCCTTGGCCTTGATGCCCCGCTCCAGGCACTGCGCAAGCGCCTTGTCGGTCGGCGTGGGAGGATCATCTGCGCGCGCCGCGGCCGGCAGGACCAAGGCCGCGCCGGCGATCAAGGCTGCTGCGAGATGACGACGGCGCTGGGAGAAGGGACGTGCGAGCTTGGTTGCCCTGGGGTCCCTTCCTGGCGCGATTGAGACATACTTCATGCTTTACTCCGAATCATCAGCCCTTCGAACGCACTTCGAGCCGTGCCGGCCCTGGGATCCAGGCGCAATCGCAGGGGATCCACGAGGCCTGCAGCGGTTCCGGAGGAGTCCGAGGAAATGGGTCGCCACATGACGGAACCCTAGAGGAATAGCAACGGCAGATCTCGTGCTTTCTTAAGGCTGGGTCGCTTCGTGACACGGGAGCGAATGGCTCGACGCGCTGGGTGGATGGCGCGGTTATTCCAGCCTCTATTTCAGGAGCCACGCGTCGGCGAGGGATGGACCGGTCAGCTCCCCTTGCGCCTCGATGAACGAGAGCCTTCGCACGAGCGAGACCATGGACGGGTGGCTGACGCGATCGGCTGCGCGATGAAGCTCGCGCACCGGCTCCAAGCTTGTGGAGCGCATCGCGAGCAATCCGAGCATGTTGCGCGCCGTGTACTCCAGGAACGCGGCTTCCCACGCATCGCCGAGCCGGTCGCGGCTGCAGTCTTCGTGAAGCGCAGTCAGCATCTCACCGACCGGACGACGCCCGTTCCAGATTCGCCAGGCCAACCCTCGGAACACACGCCAGGAGCGAAGGAAGCTCCCTTGGCCCCCTGCCCCTGGTACCTCTTCGAGGTCAAAGTCCGATGCCCAGGGCGCCATGTGATCGTGCGCGTGATACACCTCGTGCATCACGTCGACCTGGTCGTCGAGCGGGTAGCGCTCGATCATGGCGAGCGCGCGCGGACGCGTCGACGGCCATACCAGCAGACCCGCCAGAGAGCTCACCTTCCCCCATCCGCGAGCGTCGGCGCGCTCGATGAGATCAACGACGATGCTCTCACCGCCTTCGAGCAGAAGCAGCATCCAGGTTCGTCCGGCGTGGTCGGCGAGCTCGGTCCTGAGCCTGGCGCGGTCGGCTTCGCTTTTGCGGGGCCAGGATCGGGCAAGGTCGCGGCCGCGCTCGCGGGCCTGGCGCGCCCGATCCATCGCCTGCTTGGAGAGCTCCGGCTCGCCTCCGAGCGCGAAGTCGACGCCGGCCCAGTCGCCGAGCGCAGCCACACACGCCCAGGCCATCAGCCGATCGCCTTCGGGCGCAGCGCGATCCTCGGCCACCTGAAGCGCATGGCTCAACATGGCTGACTCGGTATCGAGCCGGGCAGGATGGGGCATGCGCCGCGGCTCGATCGCGAGCCACTGGCCGGTTCCATCGGCGTCTGCATGGACGACGACCGGATCGAGCACGGCCATGCGCACGTAGTAGCCGCAGCGCTTTGCGTCCTGCACCGGATCGATCGGCTCTTCTGCGGGAGCGCCGTCGGACCTGGCTTGCGCCGGTGCATGGACGCCGCGCGAAGCGTACAAGGGGAGCTGGCCTGGGAACACGTCCTGGTTCGGCGGGAAGCCTGCGATCAGAGAAGGGCGATGCGACGTGGGCTCGGGGTCGGACGGAGCGCTGGCTGATCCCTGGCCGACCAGGGTTGGCGCAAGACCGTGGGCTCGCGCGTAGATTTCCACGACCTCGGCAGCAGAAACGCGCACGCCGCCCCGGGCTGCGAGCTTGCCCGAAACCAGGTCACGCTCCTTGCCACCCTCGGACAGGACAGGAGCCACGTGCGCGACGCCGTGGGGTCCGGCACCGCCATAGAATCGCAATGCTATGTCGACGCGCCCCGCATCGTGGGCAGCTGCGGCGATCAGAAGGGAGAGCTGCTCGCACGAGCCTCCTCGCTGGAGCAGTGCTTCGCCCATCATCCCCCCTGGACGTCCGAAGTACCGAAGGTCCGAGAACACCTCAGGCACGGCGAGGTGCAGCTCACGGCTCTGGATCGCAGCGCGAAGCGCGGAGAGCCGCTCCTGGTAGCGCTGGGCAGCCAGCACAGAATCGAGCTCCAACCCCGCGTCGATCGCATCGAGCCTGTTGGCTTCGAGGACAAATGCACCCAGCTTCAGCGTTCCCGCGGCCCGATCGGACCGCGCGGATGCGACCAGGGCCGCCCGCTCGACTGAGATGTCCCTTCGTCGAAGTGCTTGTCGGAGCTGGGTCAGGTCAATCGAACCGCGTGCCGGCAGGCTTGGCAATGGACGGCTCAGGGCGAACGTGAAGACGCCAGCGCCCAGCAGCAAGCCGTGGACTGCGATCGAGAGCAGAATCGATGCGGTCTCGCGCCGGAGCATGTCGAAGTGAGGGTATCAGACCGCGGAAAGCTTGAAGAGTTCCCGATGTGGCCCCATGCCGAGGCCGTCGACCAGGCAAACACTGTGAAACGGGCCGCGACGGCGCGGACACGCGGGTCAGCGCGCAGACTACCGGTCCACGACTCGCGACACGCAAAGGGGCCTCCAAACAGAGGATTGTTCCATCCAGCTTCAGCAGCGCGTGACGCGGGAGATTGACTTACCTCCCCCCGCCCTTCGGGCGACCCCCTCCTCACGGCCGCGCCCGCTGATGACACACGGCGGCCGGAGGCGGGGGTTGGAGCCTGCAAAGGGCGTCATTCCGATCGCTGTGTAGGGTGCAGTGGGGATGGATGGGACAGATCGACGCCGGGGCGCGCGTGGATGGAAATAGTTGGGGCCTGAGCGGTGTTCACGCGCCATGACCTTGAGCGAAAGCAAGTGCGAGGCACTGAGGAGCGGGGCCGACAAGCTCTACGGGCACGCGCGTCGCATCATCATGGCGCAGGTCGTACGGGGGCTGGGCAGAGGCGGTCAACGTCAGGCGCAGTCGGCGCTCGGCTGGAATCGGTCGACGATTCGCAAAGGAGAGCATGAGCTACGAAGCGGCGTGGAGT
>JACRCQ010000002.1 GCA_016218915.1 Deltaproteobacteria bacterium | reverse complement strand
TCTCACCGTCCTGCTCACATGGACAGAAGAAACCGCCGACGCGCTCCACTTTCGAAGGACAACGTGTGACATGGATGACATGGACCTACCCGCGCGCCGTCGCCGAATCTCGGCAGGCCTTTAGCTTAACGCCTATGCCCGGGAGGCTTGCCCGCGTCCTACGGGACCACTGGAGCCTTGATGCTCGCTCCCGGATCGACTTCAGGTCGAGGCGCCCGTCGCGAGCTACGCCGAAAAGCGAGCCCGCCCGCATGTTGCCGAGCGCGTCGTAGGGGTACTCGATGACCTGCGGCGGCGAACCGACTTCAGTCGGCCCCAGCATCGCCACAGACATCCTGGTACGGACATCCAGCAAGTTCGAGAGCGCCCGATTGGCAGCTCCAGGTGGCTGAATCGGTCATCAGGCACGCAAGCCGTTTTCGAACCGCGTTCTCGCACGACCCGACCGGAACAATGCAGTATTCGTGGTAGCACGGCGCTGGGAAACCGCAGGGATACGTGAGGTGCTTCTCGCAGAAGGCAGTGCACTCTGGACTGCCAATGACCGTGGGCGTGGGCTCGGACGACACGAGAGCGATCCCGGGCCCGCACATGTTTGAGCATACTTCAGCTGCACTCAAGCATCCGGTATTCGGAACGCAGCCTCCCCAATCGTGGGCATGTCCGTCTCCACAGACGCAGCGGTAGAAGGTGCACTCATCGTCCATTCCGCACTCCCAATCCTTGTGGTGGCAGTCCGCCCCTGCCATGCCAAGCACGATCGGAAGCAACGCTATCATTGAGTTCATGCACCGCATGTTGGGTTCCTTGATCCAGGAGGACTACTTCGGGTCTGCGCAGCAGCGGATTCCAACTGCTTCACCTACCCCATCTCGAGGTGCAACTCCATAGTACATGCCAGGCTCCGAGCAGATCAGCTCGTACTGACTCGCAGCGACGGTCCCGCCCCTGATACGACAACCGTCTTTCTTTCCGGTCGCGCCATCACACGAATCCTCCCATTCCGCCACATTGCCCGACAAATCGAGGATGCCTCCCTTTGACGCGCATGACGGCAGGGTCCCAGCAGGCAAAGGCCTGCATCCGGGCTCGGATCCCGTCTTGCAGCCGGAATGATCGAGGCCGTTGCACGAGTCCGACTGGTACGTGTCCCCGTAGGGGTAGCGACGAGCTCCGTGATCCGAGCACGCATCGAACCACTCGCTCTTGGTGGCGTCCTGATAGTCCGCAAAGTCTACCGAGCCGCCTCCCTTGCGGCCACACAGACGCTTACCAGCGAATCGACAGTAGGCGTATGCATCGCACCAATCCACGCACACGATCGGCTCGTCAGGGTGTCCGGCGGGATCGTACTTGCCGAAGCCGCAGAAGCCCCCGTTATCCGGCACATACGTCCCGTTGAAGCTGCACTCCGCAATTTGGTCCGATACCAACGGATTGGAATCGAGGAACGCTTGGTATTGTGATGCAGTGACCTCGGTGGAGTCGATGCAGAAGGTTTCAAGAAGCACCATTGCTGGGCCGGCTCCGCTGGGGCAGGTACTCTGAGCAGAATCGCCTGGAGCGTCCTGCAAACCAGCTTCGTTTGGCCCAGGCTCCGTGCCGCTGTCAGCTCCTCCGCAACCGCTGGAAAGGAGCACGGCCAAGAAGCCGATTACCGCACATCTTGAGTTCCACGCCATTTTCGGTTCTCCTCCGACCAGCATCCCAACGCCCTAACCGACCCTGTCATGTCTACTCTGGGCCCTCGCTGTTGATCTTCGCCGCGGCTGAAGATACCGTACTTCGTGCGCTGCCGTGCGGTGGTGCACCTCAAGCCCCACGCGTCGAATCTGGAGGCGGGCCCGATGTCTCGCATGCACAGCCTTTTCGCTCTTCTCTCTGTGTCCGCGGTCTTGTTCTTGGCTGGTCCGTTATCCTGCGAGGGCGACTCCGAGTCGACGACACCTGGTCCTGGAGTGGATGCGGGCGCGGATGGCCACGTGGACGCGACGCAGGATCAGGCGGCGGACACCACGGTTGAGACTGCCAAGGATTCCCCTGCAGAATCTGCACCTTGCCCAGCAGGCGACACGCTGTGTGGCGTAGAATGTGTGGATCTAGAGACCGATCCTTCCAACTGCGGCGGGTGCGGGGTCGCGTGCCAGGCCAGCGACGTATGCGGGAACGGGTCTTGCGCGACGTGGTGCCCGTCCGGAACCAGCAACTGCGCGGGAAAGTGCGTGGCCACCGAGGTCGATCCATCGAACTGCGGCGGGTGCGGCAAGACGTGCAAGCCAGGAGAGCTCTGCTCGTCCGGGGCCTGCGCGCTCACGTGCCAGCAGGGGCTCACAGACTGCAACGGAACCTGCGTCAACCTCTCCACAGACAACGCGAACTGCGGACAGTGCGGTCAGGCTTGCCCCACCGGAGAGGTCTGCTCGGCAAAGAGCTGCGCGTTGACTTGCCAGCAGGGGCTCACGGACTGCGGCGGAACCTGCGTGAACCTCTCCACCGACAACGCGAACTGCGGGCAGTGCGGCCAGGCGTGCCCGGCCGGCGAGCTTTGCTCGGCAAAGACCTGCGCCCTCACGTGCCAGCAGGGGCTCACGGACTGCAGCGGAACCTGCGTGAACCTCTCTACTGACAACGCGAACTGCGGGCAGTGCGGTCAGGCGTGCCCCACGGGCGAGCTCTGTTCAAACAAGGCGTGCGACGTGGCCTGCCAGCAGGGACTCACCGAGTGCAGCGGCCTATGCGCGAATTTGGGCTCGGACAATCTCAATTGCGGCCAATGTGGCCACGCTTGCGTCGGAAACACCGCTTGCTCGCAGGGATACTGCGTCGTGGCTTGCCCTCTTGGCACCACAGACTGCTCCGGGCATTGCGCTGATCTGACCGCTGATCCGCAGAATTGCGGCTCCTGCGGCTTCGTCTGTCCGACCTTCAGCCACGCAACCAGCACCTGCTCAAGCTCCGGCTGCCACGCGGCCTGCAACGCCGGATGGGCCGACTGCAAGGTCAACATCAACGGTTGCGAGACCAACCTTGAAAACGACCCTCAGAACTGCGGCGCCTGCGGCAATGTGTGCCCTTCGGGGTTCTGCAGCTCGTCGAAGTGCGACCTGATCGTGTTCGTGAGCGATGACGCGTTCACCGGCAACCTCGGAGGGATCGCCGGAGCCAACGCCATTTGCGTGAATCTAGCGAACAACGCAGGGTTGTCAGGGACTTTCCGGGCCTGGCTCGGCGACGATACGCACATCGCAACCGGACCGACCAGCTCCCCTCACGGAGCGTATCGGTTGGTAGATGGCACAGTGGTCGTGGCAGATGCCACGAACCTGAATTCGCCTGGGGATCTCCTCCACGCGATCAACAGGACCCAGTGGAACCAGCCGGTGCCAGCAACGCCGGGGCAGTGCTGCGACCACGCGGTCTTTACTGGAGTTGTGGCGGCAGAGCATATGTCGACCGGCAAGAACTGTGACAATTGGACCAACGGGGCGTCAGGTGAGGCGCGCATGGGGTCCGCGATCGCGACGATAGGCAACACCTGGACCAGCACATGCTGGTCGAGCAACCCCTCAGGTTGCGCTGCGCCCGCGCACATCTATTGCTTCCAGAAGTAGGACATAGGTGCCCAGGTCCGACCATCCGGACCGCGAACGCTCCCCGGTCAACTTCGCTTCGCTCCTGGCATCGACGCGCGTCTCACGACCGCGGCTCCGCGCTTATTCAACGTCGCACTTCATCGACGCACCCCTCAAGTCGTGCTCTCTCTCTCTGCGACGGTCGGCGAAGTGCTCGCTGTTACGACGTCGTAACAGGTTGCCCATCTCGCATGTTTTCGAGGACTTACCCCTTCACCCCTCCAAGAACCCCTTGTTCGGCGGCATTCAGTTCGTCTCGCATTCGGTCGATCTGCCTCGGCCTTGAGCAAGAATGCCAAGGCAAGTGTGTTGGGGACCATATGCTGTTGCTCGGACGATACCATGCAACCGCCTGCGCCGTAGATTGTGGCCTGGAGCCGGCGTAGCCGTAATCGGGGATGTTCACGAAGGCCACCCCGATCGCGCCTGCGCCAGCCAGGGCCTGCGCTGCCAATTGCGCCCGCTCCCGAGCAGCGGTATGCCCACCCCATGCCACTGTCTCCCATGGGGCTCTTGATCCACACCGATCCTGATGAGGCGCGCCGTCGCCTCGTCGCAGTGCTCAAGGACGCCCGCAGCCTCGAACGAGCTTCCTGGACCCTGAGAGTGAGTCGCTCCACGCTCTACACCTGGCTCGACAAGCTTCACCTGGTCGACTACTCGATGCGGTCAGATGGTAAGAGCCGGGATTGGCGCGAGCAGGTCCTCAAGCCGCGCGAGTCGGTCATGACCAACCAGGAGCTCTCCGAGGTCGTCGGCACCGTCATTCGAGCCCGCCTTGCCGCCTTGGAGACGCGCCTCGTCGAAGACGTGATGGCCGTTCTGCACGAGACACTGGACGCCATAGCGGTCGGAGTCGTGAAGTCGCAGTCCGGCACCCCACCGGAGCACGCGACGCCGAGCCCTGCTCCCTCGACCCAGCTCGCAACCCGCAACGAAGACAGGCTGCTCGACTTGCTCGCAGGCTGTCCCAACGGCCTACGGATGAGGCTGATCAACAAGCACCTGGGCACATCTCCAGGAGAGCTTGTGCCAGTGATCCACAAGCTGGTCTCCCAGCGCAGAATTCGAGTCGAAGGCCAGCGGCGAGCCATGACCTACTTCGCGGTCTGACCGGCCGATGGAGCACTGCCCGACCGCGCCTGCTTGCCGTTCGACCCGCTCAGTGACTCACCGCCTCCGGACTCTGCCAGAACTCGCACCCGCTCGCGTTTGGATCAAGGCGCGCGAAGATCCCCTCGGACAGGTACGCGTGCGGCGTTGCCGAGCCGATCCGACGCAGCCACGCCTCGCCCCACGACCGATGCTCGTTCAGGAAGTCGATGACGCCCCAGAGCGACTCTCCGACCACCTCGTCGGCCGAGGAGAACGCCGGCTCGATATGCTGCAGCAGCTCGTCAGCATCGTAGCCCGCCCTCAACAGCTGAGGAGTGATCCACGCGCTGTGCTCAGGATGAGCCTGGGCATGCACCTGCCGAATCAGCGGATTCAACGCCTGGAGCGGGTCGCGGTCGATCAGCAGCCAGGCCGCTTCTGCCGCCTTGTCATGATCAGGGGCCACGAGATGCTCCTCGAGCACCTTCACGGCCTCGTCCGGCAACGGACCGTGCGTGCCAAAGCCCACCACCTGAAACGTCTCAGAACCAGGGTCACCGAGGGCGCGAAGGAGCCATGTCAGCTCGAGTCGCCCCACAGATTCCAAGCTCCTGACGCAAGCTATGTGGAGCTGTGACGATGCCTCGGTCGTCTCATGGTCCAGCTCGCGTTGCGCGGCTTGGATCACGCGGCTGACGCCTCGTCGGATTCCGCCGCCCACCAGTGCAGTGGCAAGCGCGTAGTCCCGCTCCTTGAGCGCTTTCTCGAAACGATCGGCAAGGGTTGCGTCGAGCGTTTCCGACGGCGCCATGTGTGCGAACAGGTCGCCGAGGTCGCTCCCTCCGCCCCGGAGCGAGCCGCAGGTCAAGAGCTTCCAGATCCACTCCTGCGCCTCAGGCTCGTCGAGCTGGCCGATCGCTGCCACAAGACCCTTGGGCACGTGATGCGGCGTGGGGTTGCGCGCGAGCAGATCGCGCGCCAGCGCCTGGATGTGCTTGACCGCCGGGCCGCGCAGTCTTTGCCCTTCGAGCCCGCAAGCGGTGATCAGGGTGTCGACCCAGTGGAAGAAGTCGTCGGGCGTGCCGGTGCGCGCCAGCTCGCACAGCGCTTCCACGCCCGCGTCGCCGAATCGCTCCACGAGAACCTGCGCCCATTCGTTGCGGTGGCCGGGCAAGCCCTTGCATGCGCACGCTTTGATGAGATCGTCGTCCTGCACAATCTTCACGAGCGCCTTCAAGGCGTTGTGGTCCGGTGCAGCGGACAAGAGCTCGTCAATGAAATCGACCCGAACCAGGTCAGGGCTGATGATGGCAGGTCCTGCGCCGAAGACGTCGAGATCCGGTTCCCGACGTTCCCCCGGGTTTGCGCCGGACAGGTCTTCGAGCATGAGAGACTGTTCGGTGAGAAAATCCCAGCAGATGCACGCTCTGGATCGGACTCCCCAAGAAGGGTCGCGGCCTGCGCGTTGAAAGCGGGGATGTGCCAGGTCCACGGGCAGGCGTCGGGCAGCGGCGACAGCCAGCTCGCGGCGGAGACTGGATGACGAATCCAACCACGCGTCGATCAGGGGGAGCGTCTGCTCCGGGCAGAGCGCGGCGAGCGCTTCCAGGGCGTAGGCGGCGTCGCGGTAGAGCCCTTCGTGGACCGCGGTTCGGTAGAGATGCTGCAGCAGAGGAATGAGGTCAACGGGGCGATGGTCGAGCATCCACTGCATGGAGTCGCACCGATAGTCAGCGTCATCGCATCTGTCGTCGAAACCAGATTCCGGAAGCGGATGCTCTGCCATGTCCCGGATGATGAACTCCAGGTCGTCGTGCGACAGCGCCTCGCGATGGTACAGCTGCGCCACTGCAGAGGCTCGCAGATCGAAACGTCGCCCGTGAAGCTGGCGCCGCAGCTCCTCGAGCGATCGGCTGTCCGGAGTCCACTTGTCCTCGGGCCAACTCCCCATGGAGCCGTCCTACTCGGACGCTGCAGCGAAGGCAATCTCGCCCGCAACATCTGGCCAGAAGCCTGCCCTCATTCGGCGCCGTGGGCGAGCCGAAAGGTGATCCAAGCGAGGTGACCTGGCCAAGCCGAAAGGTGATCCAAGCGAGGTGACCTGGCCAGGCCGAAAGGTGATCCAAGCTCGGTCACGCGCTGGTCCGGCGCACGAAAAGCGTGCCATGGGCAAGCCGAAAGGTGATCCAAGCTCGGTCACATGCTGGGCTTGCCCGTGGTCGCTTTGGATGCGGCGCTTCGCCTTGTGCGCGCCACGCTGGTCCCTCATAATCCTGGGCCATGTCCGCTCGGCTCGCCTGCTTTATCACGCGCGCGGTGAAGCTTCTGGTCGCAGCATTTGCGTTTCTAGGCGCTCTCGCGAGCTGCGGCGGCGCCCGCGCACCAGCGCCGCCGCCCGCGCACACGCCCACCGCTGCAACCTCGCGCCCCAGCGACTCCCCTCATGTCGCGACGGCTCGCAAGTTGCTCGAGATGAGCATCAAGGACCCTGCGTCCCTGCCATCTACCCACTCGGTCATGTTGATCGGCCCAGCGCTCTGGCACGCGATTCGTTCCGCAGACCCCTCCCTCGCGAACGTGCGCACGCGTACGGTCTTTCACACCGAAAATGGAGGCGAATACGACACGCGCACGTTGGCCGACGCAGACGTCGCGCGGGTGCTCGGGAGCGCCCCGTTCCAGACCCTCGCGCGCACATTGCTGAAAGGGCGGTTCCGACCAGACACGCCCAAAGAGCGCAGCGCTGTGATGTACACGAGTCCTGGGAACATACCGACCGATTCTCCCATTGTGGTGATCGAGTCAGGTCAGGTGCTGCTGGCTCTGATCCTCGATGGGGAACATGTGGTCTGGATTGAGGACATCGGCCCGTGGATGCGGCACACGCCGCCTCCGACCATGGCTTCCGAGACCCCGGCAGCTCCGCAGGCTCCCACGTCTGCTCCGCCCACCACAACCGTGACCCTGACAGAGGTTCACTCCGATGGCAACCCGGACGACTTCACCAGGGAGCTGGATCCGAAGGAGCTTATCGAGCTCGCTGCATTGATCGCCGCTCACCTCGAGAGCGCGCTTCGGGATCACGGAGTCCGGGTCAGTGGCAGCTGGTTTGTAGTGGTCCAGCTCTGCCCACAGGGCATTTCTACTCTCGCTACGGAGGATCCACTGCCAGGGATGCCAAAGGGGTTGGGCGGTGTAATCGTCAATCGGCTCCCTCGCATGTGGCCCCGCACCCGCTCTTCGACGCTCGAGCTAAAGCTCGTGTACAAGCTCGAAGCGGTGGGGAAGTAGATGTCGGAATGGGTTTCATGTCCACGGATCTCCTGATCGTTCTCCTCGGTATCGCGGCCGTGGCGCTGTTGGCCATCGGCATCCGGAAATCGCTTCGCAAGCGCCGAGAGCAACGAGAGAGCGAGTTGCCCGCAGAACCAGGCTCGGTCGATTCCAGCAAGGTGCTTGCCAAGGAGTTGGGTGAACAACAGGCCCGGCAGGCGCAAGAGCAGCAACGCAAGGTCCAGCAACAAGCGCAGCAGGCAGCAGACACACAGCTCAAGGCGGAGCAACAGGCGCAGCAGGCAGCAGACACACAGCTCAAGGCGGAGCAACAGGCGCGGCAGGCAGCAGACACCCAGCTCAAGGCGGAGCAACAGGCGCGGCAGGCAGCAGACACACAGCTCAAGGCGGAGCAAGAGGCCCGGCAAGCAGCTGAGACGCAGCTCAAGATCGAGGAGTTGGCACGGCAGGCTGCTGAGCAACAGCTCAAGACCGAGCAGGAGGCGCGCCGCAAAGCAGAGCAAAGCAAGGAGGCCGAGCAACTGGCGCTGCGCGCTGCAGAGCGGGAGGTCGAGGCCCTGAGGCAGGCGCGTCAGAAAGCGCAAGAGCAGCTCAAGGTCGAAGAGCAGTCGCTCCGCGATGTAGAAGAAGAGTGCCGCCTTGCCGAGCAAGCCAGAACGGCTGCGCAGGAGTCCCTGTCTCGCGCCGTCGCAAAGAAGGCAGGACCACCACCGCTGCCTGACCGGACTTCTGCGTCCGCTGCCAAGCCGCCGTCCGTGCCTGCACAATCGCCTGCGACGCACGGTGGGCCTCCGCCTCTGCCTGCTCGAGCGCCTGCCACGCGCGGCGGGCCTCCGCCTCTACCTGCTCAAACGCCTGCCGCGCACGCAGGGCCTCCGCCTCTGCCGCTGCAATCGCCTGCGACGCACGGTGGGCCTCCGCCTCTGCCGCCGCAATCGCCTGCCACGCACGGCGGGCCTCCGCCTCTGCCGGCCAAGCGGCGGTAAGGATACTCGTCAACGAATCGGACTCACAATAGCGAGCGAATCATGCGTGATGTGTTGAGTAGCTGCGAGCTGTTCGCTGGACTGAGCGAAAGCGCGATCGACCGGCTCATGCCCGCTGCGAGCGAAAGGGCCGCAGCGGTCGGAGAGTACCTGTTCCGCCGGGGCGACAAGCGCAGTGCGCTGTTTCTGGTCGTGCGCGGACAGATCGAGGTTGTGGGAGAAACCGCGAACGGCTCAGAGCGCCTGGCTGTGCTCGGACCCGGCGACACGGTCGCAGAAGGAGCGCTGCTTCACGCCTCGCAGCACACGGTCAGCGCCCGGGCTCTGACGTCGTCGCGCATGGTCCAGATCGATCGGGAGCTGGCGCGGGCAGCGCTGGCTGAGGACGGCGCGATTGCCATGCAGGTCATCGAGCGGGTGGCGCTCGTGATGAATCGCCGTCTGCAGTATGCGAGCAGCTCTTCGCTCGGACGCGAGAAGGCGTACGGCTCTGGGGCAACGCGGCGAGAGCACGATCTGCTCGGCGAGCGGGAGGTCCCGAGCGACGCGCTGTTTGGGATACAGACCTTGCGGGCCGTGGAGAACTTCCCGATCTCGGGCGTGCACCTGTACCATTTTCCGACGCTGGTGCGAGCGCTGGCCATGGTCAAGCAGGCAGCGGCGCGTGCAAACGCCAGCCTGGACCTCTTGCCCGGGCCGCTTGCAGATGCGATCGATCGCGCTTGCCAGGAGATCATGGACGGCAACTGGCACGGGCACTTCGTGGTGGACATGGTGCAGGGCGGAGCAGGCACCTCGACGAACATGAACGCCAACGAGGTGATCGCGAACCGTGCGCTGGAGCTGCTCGGGCATGCGCGCGGCGACTACGAGCGCTGTCACCCGAACAATCATGTAAACCTGTCGCAGTCCACCAATGACGCGTATCCGACGGCGCTTCGCGTGGCAGCGATCCTGTCATTGCGAGGGCTTCTGAACGCCCTGGAAAAGCTTCGAGCCGCGCTTGCCTCCAAGGGCGCGGAGTTCTCCAGCGTGCTGAAGATGGGGCGCACGCAGCTGCAGGACGCGGTCCCCATGACGCTCGGCCAGGAGTTCAACGCATTTGCGGTCACCACGGGCGAGGACATTGCCCGGCTTCGGGAGACGGCGCGGCTGTTGCTGGAGATCAATCTGGGCGGCACCGCGATCGGCACCGGGATCAATGCAGACCCGCGCTATCCGCAGCTCGTGGCGGAGCAGCTGCGTCACATCAGCGGGCTCGATGTGACCCTTGCCGAGAACCTGGTGGAGGCCACGCCGGATACCGGCGCGTTCGTGATGTTCTCCGGCGTTCTCAAGCGCACAGCGATCAAGCTGTCCAAGATGTGCAACGACCTTCGCCTGCTCGGCTCAGGACCGCGCTGCGGGTTGGCCGAGATCAACCTGCCGGCTCGTCAACCCGGCTCGAGCATCATGCCTGGCAAGGTCAATCCTGTGATCCCGGAGGTCGTAAACCAGGTGGCCTACCAGATCATCGGCAACGACCTCACGATCTCGCTCGCCGCAGAGGCTGGCCAGCTGCAGCTCAACGTCATGGAGCCGGTGCTCGCGTTCAATCTGTTCCAGTCGCTCGACATGCTGTCCGCAGCGGTCAGCACCCTGACCACCCGTTGCATCGAGGGGATCACGGCAAACCCGGAGCGATGCAGGAGCATGGTGGAGCACTCGATCGGGATCGTGACCGCAGTGGTGCCAGCGCTGGGCTACGAGCGAGCGAGCGAGGTGGCGCGGCAGGCGCTGGAGACAGGGCGTCCGGTGCGCGACATCATTCTGGACAAGGGGTACTTGAGCGCTGCGGAGCTGGATGTTCTCTTGTCTCCGGAAGCGATGACGCAGCCGCGCCCCATGGCGCGGACTTGAGTGGAATGAGCCGGATGCGATCAGCGCGATGTTGACCATGGTTGAAGCAGCCGGCTGAAAGCCGGGGGCTGATGCAAGTCAGCTGTGCGGTTAGCCAAGCCCCCATTCGGGGGCTGACGGTCCGACGTTGTTGCGCGGCCCTACCCCAACAGCTTGATGAACTCCTCGATTCGCTTTGCGACCACGTCGATGTCTGCTCGCGCCTGAGCCAGGTGCTCCTGCCGGAGCGCGTCGACGTCATCGCGTCGAAAGATCAGCCGCCCGGTCGTGTCATCGCGCAGCATCTTGATCGCAGCTCGCAGCGTCCTGACGATGGGCGGAAGCGGCTTTCTGCCGCGCTTGGACTTGCTCTTGCCGCGCTCCTTGCGGAGCGTCTCCCTGATCTTCTTCACGGTCATCTTGGATTCGAGGACCCTGCCCGCGAGCTCGTCCACGCGCGCGGGTGACCCGGCCCTGAGCAGCTCCACACGATGCGACGGAGGCAAGCTGAGGAAGGGTGAGTGCGACGGCAGCTCCCGGATCAAGCAGGCCATCTGCAGCGCGTTGGCGAGCGTGGTGCGCCGGACGGGGGGATCCATGGTTTCGCATCGTTCGACCAGCAGCCGGAGCGAGACATGCTTGTGATGGCTCGTAGAGCGGTAGAGCGCGGGGTCGTTGTTGAAGAACTCCCGGAGCAGGACCTTGCCGATCTCCTCCAGGCCGCGCGCGATCGTGGCGCCGAGGATGGAGCGGATCTGCTCCGAGGCGCGCTTGACCAGCGCATCGTCTTCGACGGAAGCGCATTGCGGCCACGTGGACGATGGGACGAGTCGTTCGGATTCTCGTGCTTCTATGGCGTCGGGTCTGGTGTCGCGCAGTGGCATGGTCAGCTCCCCTTTGGCGATGCGGTGTTCCACCGCGAATCTGGATGCGCCCTGCGCACCGCTCCGACCGGGAGAAAGGGCCCGATCGGAGCGGCCAGCCTCGGGACTCTGGGCTGCATGGCGCTTGCCTGTGGCCCGACGCTTGGACGCATGCCCGTCGCCGTTTGCGTCGGAGGAACCGGTCTTTGCCCTTTCGCGCGGTCCGTTACGCGCTAGCCAGCATCTTGTGGCACCCCTTGGTTTGCCTGCGTGACGACTGGGTGCCGCTGTCCCCCCTTCGGACGGTGGCGGTCAGCGGTTGCTAAGAATCGACGGCTGGGGTCAACTTTTCGTCGGAGCGCGCGTTCTCAAGCGAAAGATGGCGTGGATGCGGTTGCGTGACGGTCGGAGTTCACAACCAGCCGAGCGTCACGCGTACCCCGGCCATCAGGCCGTTGTGTTTCTCGACGATGTACCCAAGCTCTGGTCCGAAGGAGAAGTTGGTGCTGCCGCGGACCGCCTGAAGGTCAAGACCGAAGCTTCCGCGAAAGTAGCCGTAGCTCTGGGACTCCTTGCGATTGCCGGTGCTCGACGAGGAATCGTCGGTCCGGGTCGTGGACGCCAGCCAGCCGCCTTCGATGCCGAACCAGGGGTCGACGAACGCGTTCGCGTTGGCGTGCAGTTCTACCACCGATCCGATCTTCAGCACCGAATTGAGGCACTGATGGCAGCTCATGTCGGTTGGAGGGAAGGTTGCAACACTCATGTATCCGGCCGCGCCAACTCTGAGCCAGGCTGCTACCGAGTAGAGGACCACGCCGCCCAGCATGGCAGCGCCCTGGCGATTGACGCTGTGCAGGCCGAGGCTCAGCCCGGCTACGAGGCTGGAAGGTCCGGGCTTGCCCGGTGGTTGGATGGCGTCGTGCGACGCCGTGGGGCCGTGCGGGTCGGGATCCACAAGCGGACGCTCGGCCCGAGCGAAGGTGGGGGCGATCACGATGGCAATGGCTGCCCAGGGTGCGAGCCAGCGTTTCGGGTACGAGCCATGTCTGCGGATGGGCGGCATTGTCGTCGGGGTGCAGCTGCCCGCGTTGCAGGGGGCGTGCCGGATGGTGAAACGGGGAATCAGGCCCTTGATGGGGAAGATCATGGGGCGGTGTGACTGGCGAACCACAAGGGCAAGCACGCAACGGCTGCAGGTGTGTCGATCCGACGACAAGGTGCCGAGCCCCGCCCGCCGAGCCTGAGGCGGGAGAGGCTGTGCGCTCGCGCCGCGGGACAAAGGACGGGATCGAAAGAAGTCGGCGTGGTACTATCATCAAACCATGGCAAGCTCCGCCCCACGGGATCACAGTGAATCCGTCACGTTGACCGTCACGCCGTCGAATGTCGATGGCCTTGCTGCACGCGTGCGCGAGCTGGCACGCGGCGGCATCAAGCGCATCGCGCTCAACGGCGTGATCGACGAGGGGTGGAGCGCTGCAGCGGTCGAAGCGTGGGAACGCGAGCAGCGTCGCATCGGCACCTGGTTGATCGGAGCGCAGGGCGCAGGCACGGTTGTGCCGGAACTGGTCGGCATGCTCCACTCGCCTCGACCTGCTCCGCGCGTATCGCCTTCTCGCTGGGCCGCAGTTGCAGTCCTTTCCGCAGCGGTCACCAGCGCTGGCTCTGCTGCGTCGTGCGGCGGAGAGGCGACCACCGGACCAGGGACGTCGCCGTCTTCGGATGGCGGGGACGCGGCTGCGGATCAGGGGCATCCGGATGGGGATGCAACGAGCGAGTACATGGGGGGGCAGTGTCCGGTGCTGATCGACGCGGACCTGGATCAGTACATGGGCGGGTACTGCGCTGAGGTTCCGGACGCGCACGACGAGTACACCGGCGGTCTGTGCAAGTAGGAACGGGTTGAGCCTGGAATTCCACGGAGGGGAAACCCAGGCTAGAGCTGCGTGATCGCTAGCGTGAATGGGGTCGCGCACGCCTGGTAGCCATCGGTCACGATGTAGTACGTCGTGTTGGCCACCGCCGCGAACGTGACGGTCTCCGGCTTCTTGCCGTATTCCTTGCCCACCGTTGTCGAGCCGAGGCACGTCCCGCTGCAATTATCACCCTTGATGATGAACAGATCGGTGTCGCACTCGAGGCCGGTCAGGTCTACCCGGTAGTTACCCGACGTCGTAGGGGTGAACATCCAGGCGGTTTCCGGGCCGGTGTACATGCCAGCAGAGCAGGTGTAGATTTGGAGGTTGTTATCGGTCACGTTCGGCCCGCTTCCGACGACGCTCGATGCGATGATCGTCTGGCCAGCCCGGATGGCGCGAACCGGGAAGCAGCCTCCCGCGGTGGAGCACTGCAGGGAGAGGGAGAAATTTGCGGCCGCGGCACCGTCGACAACTACATAGTAGTCCATGCCCGCCTGCACGTTGAATCCCAGCGCTTCAGGGCGGGAGTCGGTGAACAAGTCGGACCAGGTGCCGCACGTCGTGGCGGCGCTGCACTGGGCCCCTGTGGACGGATTGAGCTCGAACAACGATAGATTGACGTTCAGCCCGTAGAGCTCCACGAACACGTTCTGGCCCGCTGCGCCCGTGAACTTGAAGGCTCGCTCCGGGCCAGGGTAGCTCGCGCTGGTGCAGCCATAGGCCGGCGGTGCGATATGCTGGGTGGAACCCTGGCCTCCCGTACTCTGTCCTGTGACGACCGTATCGCATGCGAGCGTCGCTGCATCGCTGCAGTAGCCGTCGCATTCCTTGTTGGTGTGGCAATCAAGGTCGAAGCAGTCGGTCCGCCCGTCGAAGTCCTCGTCGATTCCGTCTGCGCAGCTCGATTCGTTCGTGGGGCCTCCCCCGGCGCCTGCTGCGCCCGCTGTGCCTGACGATCCCGCGCTTGCCCCGACGCCCGCGCTTCCTGCGTTGCCAGCGGTGCCGCCGTTGCCAGCGGTGCCGCCGTTGCCAGCGGTGCCGCCGTTGCCAGCGGTGCCGCCGTTGCCAGCGGTGCCGCCGTTGCCAGCGGTGCCGCCGTTGCCAGCGGTGCCCGAGGACCCTGCGCTTCCGGCGATACCTGCGGTCCCGGCAGTGCCTCCTTTGCCCGACGATCCTGCGCTCCCCGAAGCGCCGCCGGTGCCGGATGCGCCACCCTTGCCGGACGACCCTGCGCTCCCCGAAGCGCCGCCGGTGCCGGATGCGCCACCCTTGCCGGACGATCCCGCTGTCCCCGCATTGCCGGACGCGCCGCCGCTGGCGGCTCCGCCGGTTCCGCCTGCGCTGGCATCAAGACCCGCGTCTGGAGCCTGGTCCTCGTACTCACCGTCAATCCCGACGAGTGTGGTGCACCCCAGCGCGGCTGCGCACAGCACCAGGGCGACCGACAGAGGGTATCTAAGCATAGTCCAACGATAGCCGTTTCAGAGTTCTGGGTGGTCGGAATTACTGAGGGCGAGGGTTGGCCCGATGGTCCCATCAGCCTCGCTTGAATTCCCGACCTCGGCTGGCCTACCCTGGGTGCATGCCCGAATCGTTCTGCCCCCTGTGCCACTCGGTCTTCGCGTCCGGATCGAGCGGATTCTGCTCCAACGACGGCTCGCAGCTCAGGCCGATCGAAGAGCTGGGTGCGAACTGGATCGGCAAGGTGATTCACGACAAGTACCGGATCACCCGGTACGTGGGCGCCGGCGGCATGGCCGAGGTGTACGAAGCGGAGCACGTGGCGCTGTCCCGCACGGTGGCCATCAAGCTGCTGCACGCGCGCTTCACCTCGGACCCGATCATCGTGGAGCGATTCAAGCAGGAGGCGCGGCTCGTGTCCGTGATCGCGCACCCGAACGTGGTGACGGTCGAGGACTTTGGCACGCTCGCCGACGGCACGCTGTACATGGTGATGGAGCTGCTCCGGGGCAAATCCCTGGAGGAGGCCCTGGAAGAAGGGGAGATCGATCCCACCTTTGCCATCGACATCGCGATGCAGGCTTGCGAGGGGCTGCAGGCAGCGCACGACAAGAACATCATCCACCGCGACATCAAGCCAGGAAACATCTTCCTGCACCGCGCGTGCGACGCCGCGACCTGCGCCGAGGTCAACGTCAAGGTGCTCGATCTCGGGGTTGCGCGGCTGGTGGGCGAGGACGCCAAGAGCAACCTGACCGTGACTGGAACGGTGTTTGGGACGCCCGAGTACATGTCACCGCAGCAGGCCATGGGCTCGGAGCTGGACTTCCGCTCGGACATCTACTCCATGGGCGTGGTCGTCTACCACATGCTGGTCGGCACCGTTCCCTTCTCGGCTTCTTCGTTTCTGGGCGTGCTCACCAAGCACCTGACCGAGAGCCCGACCTGGCCGGCCAAGGTTGCGCGCGAGCGCGGGCTGCCGGTGGAGGCCGAGGAAGTGGTCATGAAGGCGTTGCGGAAGAATCCTGACCACCGCTACGGGTCGATCCGCGAGCTGAGGGACGCGCTCAGCGGGCTTCGTCCCCAGGTTGTTGCGAGCCTGTCCGTGCGGCCTTCAGCGACGCCTGGTTCGGCTTCCCCGAGCGTGGTGCCATCGCGGCCAGCGTCGGCGAGCATCCACCGTGTGCCGCTCGGAATCGCCCGGGGCTCGGATCAGGAGGTGGTGGAGATCGCGCCTGACATCTTCTGGGTAGGGCGACGTCAGGGCGGGCTCCTGGAGTGCAACTCCTACTTGAGAGTGTACCGCGGCAATGGCACCCAGCTGGCTGTGCTGATCGACCCTGGGCCGCACCGTGATCTGGAGGTGATCTCGTCGAAGGTGAGCTCGGTGCTCGGCTCGCTGGACAAGATCGACATTCTGTTCCTCAATCACCAGGATCCGGACGTGTGCAGCAATGCGCCGACGATCCAGCAGTACAATCCGCGCACGCACGTGCTGTGCTCGGAGGACACGTGGCGGCTGGTGCAGTTCTACGGCCTGCGCCAGCAGGGATTCAGCGCGATCGAGCATTTCCGGGACCAGACGGCGCTGCTGTCGACCGGGCACCGGGTGTCGTTCGTTCCCACGCCGTACTGCCACTTCCGCGGCGCTGTGATGTACTACGACCACGAGACGCGCGTGCTGTTCTCCGGGGATCTGTTCGGGGGATTGTCGCGCAATCGCAACCTGGTGGCCACGCCGGACGATCTTGCGGACGTCGAGATCTTCCACCAGCTGTACATGCCGAGCAGCAAAGCGCTTCAGCTCGCAGTGGAGCGCATCCGTCGGCTCGATCCGAAGCCGCGGCTGATTGCACCGCAGCACGGCGGGCTGGTGGTGGAAGAGCGGATCGAGCCGATGCTGCATCGTTTCGAGGCGCTGCAGGTAGGGGTGGACCTGCTGGTCACCGGCAAGGAGCGCGACCGCTTCGTCAAGGCGGCCAACGAGCTGGTGCAGGGATTCGTGGGGCTGTTCGGCGAGTCGCACGTCGCGGCCTTGCTGCGGCAGTTCGCCTCGGACGGCTCGTTTCCGAACCTGTTCGTGCTGTCCGGGGAGCTGGGCATCACGGACATCAAGATCGAGCCGGGCGCAGCGCTGCGCGCGCTGGTCCGCGACGTGAGTTCGTCAGCACCGCCGGCGCAGCTCAGGGCGATCGAGCGAGTGGTCGACGAGACGCTGGGGAGGCACGGCGTGAGCCTGGCCGTGGCGCCCGAGGATCGGTTCGGGGCTCGTCACTTCGTGATCGACGTGGAGGAGTAGCCGGGCTCTTCCTACACGCAGACGCCGTTCTGTATCGTCTTGCCCGCAGGACAGCAGTACACGATGTTCGCCCCGGACATGCAGGCGCTCGCTCCTGTCACGGGATTGGCTGCGCACGTGAGCCCGGTGCCGCACGCAGGCGGAGGGCTGATGCAGGCGCCGTTGTTGATGATCTTGCCGCTCGGGCAGCAGTAGACCACCTTGCCACCGGACAGGCACGCGCTGGAGCCCGAGATCGAAGTCGTCGAGCAGTTCAACCC
The DNA here is from genome assembly GCA_016218915.1 of Deltaproteobacteria bacterium. Taxonomy (GTDB): domain Bacteria; phylum Myxococcota_A; class Polyangia; order Polyangiales; family Polyangiaceae; genus JACRCQ01. The sequence goes on along the minus strand of JACRCQ010000002.1, from coordinate 100,147 downwards.
ACTCCCGCACGTGGGCGGGGGATTGATGCATGCTCCGTTGTTGATGATCTTCGGGCTCGGACAGCAGTAGACGATATTGCCGCCGGACAGGCACGCGCTGGCGCCTGTGATCGAGCTGGCCGAGCAATTCAATCCAGTGCCGCAGGCAGGCGGCTTGGTCACGCACGCGCCGTTGCTGAGCATCTTGCCGCTCGGGCAGCAATAGCCCACGTTCTGCGTGCCAGGTTGGACGCACTTGGTGGCACCGGTTGCCGGGGATGTCTGGCAGTCGAGCCCTGTGCCGCAATCCGGCAGGCTCCCACCGGTCCCGCCCGCCCCACTGGTTCCCGCAGTGCCGGCAGCGCCCCCTGATCCCGCTCCGCCAGTCGAGCCACCTGTCGCGCCTGCTCCAGAGGCCCCTCCCTTGCCGCCGGACGCCGAAGTGCCGCCTGCGCCGCCACCGCCGCTACCACCTTTGCCGCTGCTCGGCGCGCCACAGACATGGTCGTGGCCTGACCCGCCGCAGGTCTTCGGGGCCACGCACTCGCCGCAATCGATCACATCTCCGCACTCGTCCGAGATCAAGTCGCAGTTGGCCCCCTGCGCTGCGCAGGTCGTGGGCGTGCATGGCGTCTTGCCGCATAGGTTCGGCCCGCCGCCCCCGCAGAACTGCCCTGTTGCGCAGGTGCCGCACGCCACAATCGCTCCGCAGCCGTCCGGAGCCTGGCCGCACTTCGCGCCCAGCTTGGCGCAGGTCGCCGGAATGCACGGGCCAGCATCCTTGGCGCCTGCGTCGAGATTTGGGTAGTGCACTCCTCCCTGGTCCCACGCGCTCTCCGAAGATGCGCACGACCAGACGCACAGCAGAGCACCGATGGACAAGGCTCTGTGCGCACAACCCCGCATTCCATCATTGTACGGGACGTCGCTGCATCCTGCACGCACAATGCTTGGTGATGACGGAGAGCTGACGCGTCGCGCTGACGGATCAGATCGTTACTTCGGCGGCTCGACCACCGGCTTGTCGCAGGTGAACTTCACCACGAGCAGCCCGGGCGTTTCATAACTCCCGGCATTGTTCTTGTAGTCCGGATCTCCGGTATTGGGCGGCATCTCGTCGCCAATCTCACCCTGCAGCGTGAACGAGTCGGTAGCGCGCGCCGGGTCCACATACGACGTCCCGCCAAAGCCCTTCTCTCCCTTGGCGCCACCTTTGCCACCCCGGTATCCACCGCCGCCGCCGTTGACGTTGTCATCAAGACCCACGCCTCCGAGCATGGTTGGCATGCCCCCGGCCGTGGGGTGATTGCCCGGAACTCCCGGGATGCAAGGGCCGCCTCCGCTCTGGACCCCGGCGCCGCCCCCGCCCGCCGCAATCATCCAGGCCTTGGAGAATTCGTCGGCCTTGACCAGCCCCGGGCCGCTGAACACGCCGGTCAGCCCTGAGCCTCCGGTGCGCCCGAATCCGGTGAGCATCTGCTCGAGCTCGGTGGAAGCAGAGCCTGGAGCGCCAACGACGAACACCAGCTCGGTGCCAGGCTTCACTTCAAAGGAAGCCTCCGTGTAGGCACCCACGCCGCCAGGGCAGCTGCCTTCCTGGTTGGCTCCTCCGCCCCAAGCCTTGACGTGCATCCATCGCGCTCCGGGCGGGACGGCGAAGGACAGCTGTGTGTTGGTGTAGGGGATGTCGCTCTTGAAGCACTCGGTCGGTTCCGATGGAGCGGAGTCTTCGATCGGACCTGCGTCGATCTTCATTCCGCTGTCGTCGCCGGTGCTGACGTCGTTGCCCGTGCCGCTGTCAATCACGTGCGGGCCAGCATCCCCAAGTGGCTTGAGCACGCACTTGCCCTCCACGCATTGCGTGCCGCTGGAGCAGACTGTGGACGCACAGGGGTCGGCATCCGCAGAGCCTGAGCAACCTCCAAGGACAAGGCCGACCATGCCGATCGCCGCCCAATGGCGGGACCCGAGTGCTGAAACCTGAGCTCGGCTGGCGATACGCGTCATCTTGCGCCTCCCCTGTGGCAGGAATGTCGATGAGGATGGTGACTCAAACCATTCATGCTATCAGGATTCCCATTCCGAACCAACCACCTCGGCTCGAGAATGTCCCGACCGCTCGCTCAAGCTCCTGACCCGGCGCGCTTCTACGAGAAGCCGGCCGCTGCGTGGATTCGGGCAACCCGCCCTGAGCTCGGCGACGGCAGTGACCTGGAGCTGGTTCGGGTCGGGCTTGCCGCAGGCATGCGTCTGCAGCGTTTCAAGCGCTCCCAGGTGCTGCCCCGGGTGCGCAGCATCCTCGGCATCCTGCACGGGCTATCGCCGTCATCGTTGCTCGACATCGGCTCTGGACGGGGAGCCTTCCTGTGGCCTCTGCTCGAGACCTTCCCAACCCTGGATGTGACGGCCATCGACGCGAGCCCGGTTCGAGCCGAGCAGCTGCGTGCGGTTGCGTCAGGCGGGGTGTCGACCCTGCGGGCACACCCGATGGACGCCGCCTCGCTCGCGTTCGAGGACCGCTCCTTTGACGTCGTGACCGCGCTCGAGGTCCTGGAGCACGTGCCGGACTTTGCCTCGGCGGTGCGCGAGATCGCCCGAGTTGCCCGAAGGTTCGTGCTGGTGACCGTCCCATCGCGCCCGGACGACAACCCGGAGCACCTGCATCTGCTCGACACGGCGACGTTGCAGAGCGCGTTCATGGCCGCTGGCGCGTTGCGGGTCAGCTTTGAGAGCATCCTCAACCACCGAATCGTCACGGTACGTCTTCCATGACCTTTCCCATGCACAAGTACCCGCGCACCCAGCACATCGAAGGGTCGCGGCTGCAAGCGGGGGACGACGACCTCGAAGCGGTCCGGTTCGGGCTGGTGGCCGGGCTTCACCTGGTGGTGGAAGAAAAAGTCGATGGGGCGAACTGCGCAGTGAGCTTCGATGATCGCGGTCAGCTTCTGCTGCAGAGCCGCGGGCATTACCTGCGGGGCGGACCGCGCGAGCGTCACTTCGATCTGCTCAAGACCTGGGCAACCTGCCACCGTGATGCGCTCTGGAACGTCCTGGGCAGCAACACCGTGATGTTCGGCGAATGGGTGTTCGCCAAGCACACTGTGTTCTACGACCGTCTGCCGCACTATTTCCTCGAGTTCGATCTGCTCGACCGCGACTCGGAGACGTTCCTGTCCACCGAGTGCCGGCAGGAGCGACTCGCGGGATTGCCGGTGTGCTCGGTTCCGGTCCTGGCCGAAGGGAGCTTTGCCAGGCTCGACGAGCTCGTCGGATTGATTGGGGCATCCCACTTCAAGAGCGATCGATGGAGGTCCGTGCTGTCCGAGGCGGCGAGACGCGTTCCTCATCTCGATCCGGAGCGTGCGATCCAGGAGACTGATCCGACGGACCTGATGGAAGGGCTGTACATCAAGCACGAGGAGCAAGGGCGCGTCGTGGGCAGGTATAAGTTCGTGCGCAGCTCCTTCCTGGCTGTGGTGCTCGAGTCGGACAGCCACTGGCATGACCGCCCCATCCTCCCCAACCAGCTTGCGCCTGGCGTGGATCTGTTCGGAAGCGGGGCATCATGAGCGATCTGCTGGAGACCTGTCCTGGTCCTGGCGCGTGGCGCGTGGACTGGACTGCGCTGCAGGAGGCCTTCCCCTGGGTTCACGCGCTGCACGTATGTCCGCAGGACCCTTCGTATCACGGGGAAGGGGACGTGGGCGTTCACACCAGGATGGTCCTGGAGGCCATGGCTTCGCTCGAATCCTTCCGCGCACTGTCCGAGCGCGATCGGAAGACCGTCTACCTCGCCTGCCTGCTGCATGACGTCGCCAAGCCTGCGACCACGATCCAGGGCGCGGACGGGCGCTGGACCTCGCCAGCGCATGCGCGCAAGGGAGCGATTCGCAGCCGGCGGCTTCTGTACGAGCTTGCGGTACCGTTCGCGCTGCGTGAGGCAGTGGTCGCTCTGGTGCATCACCACGAGGTCCCGTTCTACCTGGTGGATCGCGACGACGCTGAGCGGGTGGCGCTTCGCGTGAGCCAGACCGCGCGATGCGACCTGCTCGCGCTGGTCGCGCAGGCTGACGCGCTGGGGCGCATCTGCGCAGAGCAGGGGCGGCTGCTCGACCAGATCGCACTGTTCCGTGAGATGTGCGTTGAGCTCGGGTGCTGGCAAGAGCCTTTCCGGTTCCCGAGCGACCACAGCCGATTCGAGTACTTTCGCGTTGCGCACCGATCGCCGCGTCACGAGGCATTCGATGACACGCGCGCAACCGCCGTGATCCTGTCTGGGCTGCCGGGCGCTGGCAAGGACCGGTGGGTCGAGGCGAACGCGCAGGGGATTGCGGTCGTGTCTCTGGATGACATCCGCCGGGGGATGGGCGTGTCGCCGAAAGAGCAGCAGGGTAGCGTGGCGGCAGCGGCGCGAGAGATGGCCAGGACGCACCTGCGTCGAGGCGAGGGATTCGTGTGGAATGCCACGAATGTCAGCCGGGATGTGCGTCAGGCGTGCATCGCGCTGGCAGCGGACTACCGGGCAAGGGTGCGGGTCGTGTATCTCGAGGTGCCGCTCGAGCGGCTTCGCAAGCAGAACCGGGAACGGGAGCATCCTGCGCCAGAGGACGTGATCGATCGATTGCTCGATCGCTGGCAGATCCCGGACCTGACCGAGGCCCACCAGGTCGAGCTCGTGGTAGAGGACTGATCGCGCCGACCTGCGGAAATGGTAGATTGGGCCCATGAGCACCGAGGGCAGGGTAGCGACGGGCGTGTTGGTGGTCCTTGCGCTGCTGGCGGGCAGCTGCGGCGACGACGCTACGACGCCGCCAGCAGGGGTCGCGGGAGCCGGGCAGGGTGGAGGCGGCGGCTCAGGAGGCACTACCAATCCTGGAACGTGCGACCCGGACCCGCTCAAGACCGGGCTGGTCGCGCAGCAGACCGGGGTGAGCGTGGACGCGTTCGACTGCGCGATCCTCAGAGCGGTGGCGAAGTACGGCGAGCCGGACGCGATGATCTTCAAGGCGATCATCTATGCGGAGTCGAGGTTCGACAACCTCGCTGCAGGGTGCACGAACATGCCGTGCGGACAGCCTGCCGGGTGGACAGCGGCCGAGTGCGGGTGTCTTGGGCTGATGCAGGTCGTGGTGGCATGCGGCGGGCCGATGATGTCGCCAGCGCTGCTGCCCAACGGCCATCCGAACATGACGACGGACAAGTCCTCGGCTGCGTGGGCGGGGTCGATCTTCAACCCGGACGTCAACGTGGACATCGGCATCAGCGCGCTTGCGGACAACCGTGCGCAGGTGGTCAAGTCGTTCCCGGGTTGCACGGTAGACCAGTACACGCTGATGGCGATTGGCAACTACGCGAGCTACGGCAGCACCAAGGGGTGCACGACGTACAACACGGACTACATCAACCTGATCTTGCCGACGTACAAGGAGTACGCCACGGCAGCGGGGTATGCGGCGCACGCGTACTGAGAAGCTCATGCCCGAAACGTCGCTCGATCGCGCGTTGACCTTGATGTAGTCGTGGACGCTCGACGGCAACGGCTGACAGTTCATCACATATCTGCCCGGCAGCTTCGCTTGATCTCTCGACGCGCGTTCTGAAGCCTTGCCCCTGCCCTTGCCCTTACCCCTGCCCGAAACGCCAGCACGCAGGTCTTCGGTCATGACCGTCACGGGGCTTGCATTCGCGGCGACCGCGTCGGGCAAGGGCAGGGGCAGGGGAAGGGGAAGGGGCGAGAAGCTGGCTCGAAGATGTGACGAATCCATAGCCGTCAAACCTGCAGATCGAAGAACATGGTGTCCCGCATGTCCGACGTGCGACCCGACGCAGTGCACTCGCACTGGTCGCCCATCAAGCAGAAGAACATCTTCTTGCAGTTCATCACGATCGCGGTCTCGCAGTTCAGCAAGCGCCGGGCGCGGGTCGAAGTCGCTCATGCTCCATGGGACGGGCGAGGATGCGTGGTTCGGCAACCTGATCGAATCCGCTGTGATCGACGCGTTGCCTCGGATGGTGGCGGTCAAGCAGTAAAGCCGGGCACGAGCGACGCGTGCTTCTTGGCCTCACGGCACGATTCCAACGAGAAGGAGTATGCTATTCCAGGTCTTCTCGCGTACGGCCGTTCTTGCGAGCAGACGCCCCAGTGGAGCCGTGGTGCCGCGTGCACGCTGAACGCCTTGGTCGAGGGACTCCAGGTCGAGGAATTGCGCACCATCCGAGAGACGAGCCGCTGTGTTGGTCGTGTGAACGATCGTGGCTTCGTCGTCGGAAAGCAGCTTGAATATCCCTGCACGGGTGTCGTATCCGGTTCGATTGTCGAAATTCATGGGTAGTACCTAAGCAGTCTCGTGCAACTGTCCCCGCCTGCGGCCTGTGCCCGGGGGCCGGGGAGAACGTTTCGGTCGAGCTTTGTGCGAGGCAAAGCCGCGAGTGGCATTGCCTGCTGGTCACCGACGAGCGTATCCGGACCCGCGAATAGCGTGATAAACGACCAGGAGCACGATCGCGCCGGTCGTTGCTACAAGGATGCTCCACAGGTTCAACCCCGTAACGCCTTTGACGCCAACCAGTTGGAAGAGGAATCCGCCGACCACTGCGCCGACGATTCCGAGGAGTATGTCTATCAGGATGCCCTGGCCGCTCCGGTTTACGATCTTGCTACCGAGGAATCCAGCCAACAAACCGAGTAGAATCCATGCTACGAACGACATGAGAGTTCTCCGAGCCTTGTGAATAACGTTGTTTGAAACGAGCGAGCCGCAGTGGTGCCCCAGCTTGAGCACGATCAGTGCCAGTCGCTGCCGCGCCTCTGATTGGATGTCTCCCTTCGCCACCTGCGAAGTGCCCGAGCGGGTATGAGAGACCGGGAGGTGTCGGTGCTTGTGTGCGGTGACGATAGCGGTCGAATCCCGGTTGGGCTCGGTCGCTGCCTCGAAGGGCCGTGTTCGGACGCGAGAGGTGCATCAGGATGAGTGAGATGCGCCTTCAACTTGATTGAGGATGTCGGGCGTCTGCGCTCGAACCGGGGTGAAGTCGTTCGCTCCTCCGATGGCCCGAAAGCTGCTGTCCACTCCCAACAGGGGCTGAAGTGCCTTTTGGAAAGGAATGGAAACATCATGAGCGTCACCACGCTGATTATCGTCATTGCTGCGTTCCTTCTGCTGTTTGGCGGCGGAGGCGGCTACTACTGGAGCAGGCGTCGCTGAATCGCCGGGCCACTGCGCGAACGTCCGAGATTCCGGCTGGCGGACGTAGGTTTCACAGACTTGCGTCCGCGATCCGCTATCCTCGGGGGCCGAGCGCTGCCACCGACCGCGGTCCAGACAAGACGGCCGGCTGGCCGAGGCGAGCGTTCGTGTGGCTCCGAGGCTTTGCCCTGAGACTCGATCGGGCTCGGACGCTCGGGCTTGCGGCGGAGATGGCTTTCTGGTTCTTCCTGTCGCTCGTGCCACTTGCCGCGGTCGCCGGCTTGCTCACGGCGAAGGTCGCCTCCGGGCGCAGCTCGACGATGGCGCCGCTTCTGGAGTCGCTTCCTGCAGCGACTCGGGGGCTGGTGTCAACCGAGCTCGCCAAGGTCGCTGCCTGGAACGGAGGTCAGGTCGGCGTCGTTGGGGGGCTGATGTTCCTTTGGCTGGCGTCGAGCGGCGTTCATTCGGTCATCAACGGGATCGAGCTGGAGTTGGACGCCACGCCTCGGGCCTGGTGGCAGAATCGCCTCCTGGCGCTGGGCACGTGCGTCGGGCTGTCGATCGGCGTGGCGCTCCTCGCGCTGCTCGCTGCAGGCGTGGGCTCGGCGTGGAGCTTGGTGAGCGGCTCCACGATGCTGGGCGCTGTCGATCTCGAGTCGACCTTGGTCGGCCGCGCGGCGCGGCTCAGTGTCGGCGCCGGAGTATGGGTGGCGTTGGTCAGCGGGCTGTACCTTGTCGCACTGCCCGCATCGTCGCGGAAGCGAATGCCGATCGTGCCGGGCGCAGTGCTGGCGACTGTACTGCAATTCGCGCTCGGATTCGCCTACCGGTTCTACCTCAGCAAGGCAGGAGACGGGGGCGCCTACCAGGCCGGGCTGGCCTCGATCGGAGTCACCCTGACGGCGCTGTATCTGGCGTGCCTTGTCCTGCTGGTTGGCATTGAGTTCAACCGCTCCCGAATGGCGGATGAGCCGGTACACCGTCCAGAGTGACGACAGTCGACATCGCGCGCCCGCGCGCCATGTTGCGCTCGGAGAGCACCATGAGCCAAGAGCAGACAGCCCCTGAAACCAGGGGTGTTACGGTGAAGCTACTTTCATCGATTGACCTGGGCCCTGAGATCGAGGGCATGGCAGGGCGCCAACTTCGAATGCGCATGGTGACCATCGAGCCTGGAGGCGTCTTCGGCCCGGTCCACGACCACAAGGACCGGCCAGGCACCGTCTACATTCTGCAAGGCACGATCACGGACCATCGAGACGGAGTCGCGAGGGACTATGGGCCGGGAGTGGGCTGGCCCGAGGACGCGCACACCCTCCACTGGCTCGAGAACCGAGGAACGATTCCGGCCGTGGAGATCTCGGTCGATATCGTCAGGCAGGAGTGAGCTGCGGCCGCGTGCCGAAGAAGAAAGCGCACGCCCCATGTCATATGCGGGGCAGGGCTCGAACCACCAAGCAGCGAACCCATCGAAAGGACCGCTGCCATGGAACTTGCCACGCCTCGCATCCCGCTCGCCGCCGTGCTTGCCCTTGTGCTGCTCGCCATCGGAGCGTTCGCGCTCGCCGGATGTCTCTCCAAATCGGCTGCATCGAGGGGCGAGCCTGCTCAGGAAAGCCCCGCGCAACCTGCCCCCGTGATCCCCGCATCGCTTCCTCTGGCTCCTGCAGGGCGCGCGCTGGTCATCACGGTCACCTCGCAGCTCGAGGTCGATGATGTCGAAGCTTCCGTGGACCGGCTCCGCAAAGCTGTGGCAGGGCGCGGCGGCTATGTCTCGGGAAGCACGCTGTCAGGAGAGGACGAGGCGCGTTCCGCGCAGCTCGAGGTGCGGGTCCCGTCGGACAAGCTCGACGCTTTCCGCTCGGACCTGCGCGGGCTCGGAGAGCCGACGTCAGAGACCGAGCATGTCGAAGATGTCACCGAGCAGCGCGCCGACCTTGGAGCCAGGCTGCGCAATGCGCGGGCCCAGGAGGCGCGCCTTCTGTCGCTGCTCGCGGAGAAGTCCGCGAATCTCGCGGACGTCATTGCGGTCGAAAAGGAGCTCGGCTCCGTGCGGGAGAGCATTGAGCGCATGGATGCGCAGCAGCGCGGGCTGGACGGCAAGATCCAGTTCGCGACGCTCAACATCAGCCTGCGACCCAAGACCGTGGCGGTCTGGAGGCACCCCATTGCGAGCATCGGCAATGCGGTCGTCAACGGCTTGCACCACGCCTGGACCCTGGTCGTTGGCCTGTGCGTGGTGGCAGCCACGGTCCTGCCGTCGATTGCGGCCCTGCTCCTGATCTTCTCGTGCGTGTTCTTCCCGGTGCGGATGCTGTCCAGGCGGCGCCAGGGCGCTCGTGCGTAGGAGCCGGTCCTCGAAGTCCACGGCGACAAGCTGTCGTCGCACATGATATTGCGGGGTCAGGGCCAGGGATGAACCCAGCGCAAGCCCAGCCGATCGTCAATCCTCTGCAGGGGCTCGAGTCCCAGCTCCAAGCCCTGCACGAAGCATCCTTTGGATGGGCTCTGGCCTGCTGCGGGCGCAATTCCACAGAAGCCGAGGAAGTGCTGCAGAGCGCCTACGAGAAGCTGCTCACAGGCAAGGCGCGCTTCGACGGGCGCTCGTTGCTCAAGACGTGGCTGTTCGCTGTGATTCGACGTACCGCGGCCGAGCATCGCAGGTGGGCCCGGGTACGCAGCCTCTGGACTTCCAAGGCAGGGACGTCTGAGGCAGCACCCATCTCGAGCCCGGAAAGCTCCGCTGCAAAGCGGGAGCGGGCCACAGCGCTGGCAGAGGCTCTGGAGCAGCTGGCTACGCGGCAGCGCGAGGTGTTGCACCTGGTGTTCTACCAGGAGATGTCGATCAGTGAAGCTGCCGACGTGATGGGCGTGGCGCTGGGGACCGCGCGGTTGCACTACGAGCGGGGCAAGCAGAACCTGCTCGATCGATTGAAGGAGAAAGGGGTGACGCAGCCATGAAAGCACCCGACGACGACAAGAAGCTGAGCGACCTGTTCGCTGAGCAGCGTGATCGCGACGCGCGTCGAGCACCACCGTTCAAGCGTGTATGGAACCGGGCACGCGCAGGAGCGCAAGGCTCATCCTCTCGCACGTCGTGGTGGATGGCGCTCTCGTTCGCCGGAGCTGCGGCCTCGTGCCTGGCGTTCGTGCTGCTGGTGCTCACGTCAACACGCAGCGCGAAGGTCGCGAGCCCCGTGCAAGCCGCGGCCGCGGCGACGCCAGCCGACCAGGCTCCCCTGGACTTCCTGCTGGAAATGCCCGGGCAAGCGCTTCTCAGCTCGGTGCCTGAAATCGACGTGAGCCTGGTGCCGGGCCAGGCGCCGGACGAACCGTTGCAGTGAAAGGAAGGACGTGATGCGATACGAACAATCATTCAACAGGGTTCGCGCAACACTCCTCGTTGCGGCGACAGCGGCGCTGGTCCTCGGTGCAGGTTGTTCTCAGAGGGAGCTCCCTGGCGACTCGGTGCGAACCGATGCAGCTCCGTTTGCAGCCACAGGCTCTCGTCCGGCAGGGGCCACCGGCTCGCTGGAGTCGAAGCTCTTTCCACCAGAGCTCATCATGGAGAACCAGGGCGCCGCAGGCATAACTCCGGCTCAGAAGCAGGCCATCCTCAAGGAGGTCGACCGGGCGCAGTCCGAGGTCATGCGCCTGCAATGGGACCTGAATGGGGAGAAGGAGCAGCTCTCGCGGTCGCTGGACGCGGAGCGGGTCGAGGAGGGAAAAGCGCTTGAAGCAGCGTCGAAGATCATGGCGCTGGAAGACAAGATCAAGTCGACCCACCTGCAGATGCTGATCCGGATCAAGAACCAGCTGTCGTCGACCCAGCAAGCAGCGCTGCAAGCCGCCCGTGGCAAGACCCGATAGCCCGTCCTCAGGCCAGCAGGATCAGCAGCGGGCGCTTCTGCGCGCCAACGAAGCGGAAGAGCTTCACGGGCATGTCGCGATACTCGGTGGTCTGCACCACGCTGTGCTCCTGCACCTGCCCGAACACCGCGATGCGATCCCCAGGGAGCACGCACTGCTCGTAGAATCGCGTGTCCCCTGCGATACCCATGTAATTGCCGGGAAGAATGCCGTGGGACCGAAGGTAGGTGCAGAGCCGCTCGTTTTCGTCGTTGACCCTCGGATGATCCGAGACGTTCGGCGGGTCGAAGGCGAAGTGGCACGTAGCCTGCTCCCCCATGTCCACATGGGCCCGCGCTCCTGACGCGTCGCGGATCCAGAATCGGGCATACGAGCCTTGGCAGATCGCCTCGCGCCATTGCACCAGCTCTCTGGCGCCGCTGGCGAGGATTCCCCTGTCCTGGTCGACGACGTGCTTCTCCTCAAGCCTGGCATACCAGAACACGCACTGGGTCTGGGTGAAAGGGGAGGTGACCAGGGGTTGCTCAGGCTCCACGATGCCGGTGAGCCGTGCTTCGGTTCCGGCAACCAGCGCAGACACAGGCACATCCTCGGCGTGGCGGGCATCCCAGGTTCTCCGATCCGAGGAGAACAGGCCGAGGACTGCGTTGACGACCTTCATGCTCGACGTCGATTCTTGTTGCTCTCTACTTGGGTGGAGGCGGTGGGACGCAGGTGGATTGCCCTGCGCCCACGGCAGTAAAGCCGATGCCGCTGTCTCGAATCTTGAACGTCGAGGTGTCCGGGTCGTACATGCTGCACGTGGACGGCGTGCTGCCGGTCGCTGTGAAGATGTAGAACACACCTGCGTAGCGAGCAAAGGACCAGGCGTTGGCTCCCTTGATGTCATTGAGCGTGCTGATGAGCTGCATGCTGTAGCTGGCGTCGAGCAGCACCTCGGAGAGCTTGCCGTTGTCAGCCTCGTAGGTGAACAGACGTCCGTCCGGGCCGCCTGTGAGCTCACCCGAGATGTTCTTGAGCCCGCCGGTCATCGACACTGCGTAGCTGTTGGCCAGGTCGATGCTCGCGAGCCCGAAGTCCTCGCTGAGCATGTACAGGACCTGCTCCTTGGAGCCGGCTGCCTTGGCAGTGAAGCCCATGCCGAGCGTGTACGACCCGGTCGGCGACAGGATGGGATGCTTGTAGTCGGTGGGGGAGCACGAGACGTTGCCTTTGACCGGCGTGACCCTGTAGAGCTTGCCCGAGCTGTAGAACACCCACGCAGTGCCGCTTCGATCCACGCCCATGGTCTGAGGCGAGCTGCTCAGATCGCAGGTGAGCGCGCCGAGCTTCTGGTAGGCCGCGAGCCCGTCGACCTTGGGGTCGAACAGGTACAGGTCGCCTTGCTCGGACACCACGAAGATCTTCTTGGCATTGTCCGAGCAGTCGTCCGTGTCCCCGCCGTCTCCGCCACCGTCGAGCAACACCCCGCCTGTCGCGCCGAAGCCACCTCCGCCCACGCCGCCCCCGCCTGTGCCGCCATGGATCGGGTCAGAGCCGGACGGGTTGGCTGAACAGGCTGCGACCACGAGCGATGCGCAGGCAGATACCGTTGACGCAATCCCCAGGATCGACCGCATGCAGGGATGATACCGCACGCCCTGCCTGGAAGCCATGATTGCATCAGCTCCCATCCTGTGATGACATGGTCAGGAGCCGAACCGGCGTCGAAGTCGCGCATGACGGTGGTCAAAGAGCTTTCTCACGATCCGCATGGCGATCCGGCCAGTTCCGGGAATCCTGGGCTCGAAAGTGAGCCGATCGGTCAGCAGGCAGCCTCTGTCCGGAACAGCGACAATCCTGCGTTCATGTCGCCATGTCCGCAGGGAGAGCATGGTCGAGACCTCGACGAAGCCGGAGCCGGGGTCGAGCTCCTCGAAGCCGATATCATCGTAGTCGACCGGTAGCCATCCCAGCACGAGGAGCCAGCTCCGGAACAGACGCTGGTTCAGCGGGACCGGCTGCTGATCGAGGCGCTGGAGACCTTTCGGGTGGGTCATGCGGAGCCATGGCCACAGCTCCCGGTTCACGCCACGCATGGAGGAGACCTCGTTCCAGACTTGATCCCGTGGCGCACGCAGGTGCGAGGAGACCTCAACCTGGTATGGCATGCGTCATCTCCGCTTTCCGCGCTTCGCTCCGGCGCGGTACTGGTCGAGCATGGCCTGGACCATACGCGCAAGCAGGCCGTTGGGAGCAGCCTGCGCATCGGTGTAGAGATTGAAGTGCGTGCCCCCTGGCACCATCTCGCAGGTAGCGTCGCTCCCCTTTTCCTTGAGAAAGTCACACAAGCGTTGGGTGGAAACCTCGAGGTGGAAGCTGTCCTGCGCGCCGCAGACCAAGTGGATCTTTCCACCGAGCTTGGGCCCCAGTTCCTTCCAGCGCGATGCGAGCAACTCGTGGATGTCGTACTTCACCCAGGCGCGCTTCACCTCAGGGGAGACCTCTCCTGTGGTTCGATTGAACAAAGGGAGGGGCACTCCATCCTGGCCACGCGGCGAGAACACCCACTCCATGGTAGACAGCGGGCCGCCCCGGTCGCCAGCTGCCACGGTCTGGAACCGGACGATGTCGCCGAGGGTCATCAAGTCGCCGCGGCTGTCCCGGAAGAAGGAGCGCGGACGGCCGTCGCGGCCAAAGAGCAGATTATCGGTCGAGCTTGGAGTGATATCAGCCCCGAAGAAGGTGTGAAAGTCCACGGGGTCAGGTGCGGTGGACCAGGTTCCGCCAAAGAAGTCGGGGTGCGTGACCTGGAGCCACAAGGAGGCCCAGCCGCCAGAAGAATGGCCGGTGACGAAGCGTCCTTCAGGCTTGCGGACCAGGGGGAACTTCTTCTCGAGATAGGGGATCAGCTCCTCGACGAGCACGCGGCTCCAGGGGCCGGTGTTCACGGAATCGGCGAATACGCTGTGTCCGGCAGGGATGTCTCCGTCGAGATAGGCGAACGCCATCTGGTTCCAGGGAGGAGCTGTCATGGCGCGGCGGATTTCTGCAGCTCGCTTGTTGATCTTGTCGTAGCTACCGCCGAATCCACCGATCAAGTACACGGTGGGAACCGGCTTGGCAGCTGTGGCTCCGTCGGGAACGGCAATGGCTACGCGCGTCTTGGTGGGCTCGCCGAAGAATGCGCTGAGCAACGGGCTTTCAAAGTGGACCGTGGTCACGCCGGCAGGGTCCTTGGGCTCGACAAAGGGCACACGCGTATCGAGGCGCAGGTCGACCGGCGCGCTGTGCGCAGGATCCAGGGTGACTTGCACGACTGGGCCGCGCAGGTCGTGCGCGTCGATACCTGTCCGGAGGAACGAGCCGTCAGGATCGAGCAGGGCCATGAGCTGGTAGGTGCCAGCGGGCATCTGGGAGAAGGGCTTGGGGTAGGCGAGAGCGTCCGGGTCGAGTTCGACCGTGGAGCCGGGGCGGAGCGAGTCGATCATCGTCGACGCGAGCTGCGTGCTTTCCCAGTCGAGATTCAGAGTCTCTTTGCGCGCGGGTGCTGTGGACCAGAGCACGAGCAGACGTCCGGATAGGGGAGAGGAGCCGAGGGAGGCATCAGCGGTGACGCGAAATCGGACGCGTCCTGGTTGTGCGGGCGGCAGGTCGCAGGGGCGGGCTGAGGCAACGGGGCGAGTCGAGGCGACGGGCTGGGCCAGGGGAGCAGGGCAAGGAGCGGCGCTGCAGGCGCTCAGCAGAACGATGCTTGCACACAACGAGAAACGCATGGGCGGGAGGATAGCCGAGGGAGGGTGCGGGCGCATCAGGGGACGGGCGCGGGCAAGGGAACAACGCGGGCGGGCGATTGTCGGTTCCAGGGCACACACTTGGGAGTCCTAAGGTGCACCCGATCCTCGCGTGCGTACCTCCGCCCGATCTCGATTGGTTCCACCTGGGGCACGGCAGCCCGAATCGGCTGATCGTGGTGGGCTGGCTTCTGTGCGCAGCGGCGCACGGATGGCTTGCGTGCCGTTCGCGTGCTGTCCACAGGACCGTCGAGGCGGTGCAGTCCTTGGCAGTCCGAGGCGATTGGTCGCAGGTGCTGCGGGTTCCGAGGCTGTCCAAAGTTCCAGCGATCGCGGCGGGAATCTCGCTGCTCGTCGTGCCGGCGACGGTGTGGCGGTCGTACTATCTGGCCTATCGCCCGCCCAAGACGTGGCTCTGGGTTTGGGAGGAACGCGAACGATTGGTCCAGGCGCTCTGGGAGTGGCGGGAGGCATTGAATCTGTGCGCATCCTTCGCACTTTTCGTGGGAATCCTGCTGGCTTTCGCCTGGGGAAGCAACATCGCGGACTGGCTCCGATTCCGAGGGCTGCAGCGCGCTGCGAGGTTGGCGCTGCTGGCCCCATCGCCAACGATCGGCTCTCCATTTCGCCGTCATGCCCGGTTTGACGACCTCGTTGCCGCCTGGGTCGCAGCGCCAGGCCCGCGCAGGGCGACGATGGTAGCGGGCGCAATCTTCCTGGCAGTTGCTGCGGTAGTGCCGATGAGCATCGGAATCCACGACTACTTTTCTGGCGCGGCAGACGCGCAATCCATGGGAGCCTGGTTTCCCAGGGGAAAGGGAGCTGACTACGAGAGGCAGCTATGCTTGATCAAGGGCGAGGCCAGTCTCGAGAAGTTCAGCGGGATCGCAGTTGCAGGCGGGGCGTTGGGTGTGGTGGCAATTTGCGCAGCCCTGCTCGCTCCCGCCATGGTCCGTCGCAGGCGATGCGCGGAAGTTGAGCCGGGCACTGTGCGTCTCTGGGTCAGTGCTGCGTGCCTTGGCGGTACGCTGCTGCTCACATGGGTGACCCGCCCCTATGCACAGGAGAACGCGCTTCCGTTCGTCTCTGA
Organism: Deltaproteobacteria bacterium; assembly: GCA_016218915.1. Lineage (GTDB taxonomy): Bacteria > Myxococcota_A > Polyangia > Polyangiales > Polyangiaceae > JACRCQ01. The sequence goes on along the minus strand of JACRCQ010000002.1, from coordinate 84,245 downwards.
CTCGGAGCAAAACTGGGGGCACCGGGGAGAAACCATAGGGTTGGGTGCGATCGACGCTCCGGACGAGATCGATGACGAGGTGGTTGTGGACGTTGGCGCAGAGCCGCTCGAGGGCAAAAAGCCCGGGACGAAGCCATACGACGCCAAAGAGACGCTCCAGATGGACCGCGATCTCTGGAGATTCTTGCACCCTGAAAGAAAACCTCCGGGCGTGGTGATTCTGGCCTGCCGTCCTGGCGCCACGGCCCGCCAGTTGACGCGCATCGCAGAGATTGCCGCAGCCGAGGGGTACACGACTGCACTGCTTGCAGCGGCTCGCCGGGTGCATCAGACCCGTCCGCTTCTCGGCCATGTGACCATCGAAATAGGCTCTGCGGTGAAGCTGCAGATCGACGACCCGGATGCAGCGGCTACGATCTCCGAATCCGACTTTGCGACCTGCGCGGATATTCTCCAGGAAGGGGCAAGACTCAGGCGCGAGGGGATGAGCGTGGGGCTCGCGACCGGCGGGTGAGCGTTTGCGGCTCCGGTTCCGCCGACGCCCGGAGCTCGAGGACTCCGGCAGCCGACCACGCTATGGCGTATTGATCGGCAAATTCCTCGACCCTCGTCTTGTTCGCTTCGGTGAAGCGCCGCCGAAAGCTGTCCACGTGGTGCCCCACTTCATGAAACAGCAGGTGCTCGACGTAGAACCGGCGAAGGGCGTCGAGGTTCCAGCGGAGCGCCCACACGCCGTCCTCGAATACCAGGTCTTGGCACCAAGGGCCGTAGCGGCGCAGGACCGAACGACGCGGCTTGTCAGGACCGAAACGGAGCATCATGTCCTTTGGCCAGGGATACAGGACCACGACGCGCACTCCGCTGCCACAGATGAATTCCGCGTAGGGTGCGGATCCGGACTCGTAGTCAGCTCGTTTGAGCCTGCGAAGCCATAGGTGGGTGATGCCCTGAATGTCCTGGTTCGGAAGCCCCTCGAACGCCGCGAGCGCATCGACGCCCCGGATCGGGAAGAAGAAGTCTCGCGATGGGTTGTCCTCGATCAGGATGGGCGTTGGCTCGCCCTTGGACGGACGCTTCAAGGAATGGCAGCGCGCAAAGATCTTGTCCGCGAGCTTGGGCCACTTGCGGCCGCCAAAGACGTCGCCGAGCTTTCGGCTCTTCTTCCAGGCAGTGGACTTGCGATTGAGCATCTGCGAGCTGATCCTACATCAAGTCGCAGAACTCCACGACGCCGCCGTGCCTGGTCCGAAGCGGCGAAGCGCCAGGCAGCGAAGTTTCGGGGAACATCGCTGGGAGCTGGTTGTCGGTTCCAGGGCACACGACTGACTTGCGACCTTGTTTGGCTTGCGACCCGCGGCGACGGAGGTGACCATGCGACGTCCGGATGTGGCGGTCCAGAGCGCGGTAGTCGTGGTGACAGCTCTGATGCTGTTGGGCTCGATCGTAAGGTTCCTGTACCACTACACGCTGTTCACCGGGCAGATGACGCGCTTCCTGTGGTACTGACATGCAGCCGCTCGTTGCCTGTCCGTATTTTCATCTCCACTGGTTCTTCTGGGACCGTCACACTCCGTCCTGGCTGGTCCTGGTCGCCTGGCTGGTTTGCATGGTTGCGCACGGGTATCTCGCGCTCCGATCGCGGACTGTTCACCGTGCGGCTGCAGAGCTGCAGTCCCTGGCAACCCGGGGCGAGTGGGCGCGGGTGGTGCTGGCACAGCGACCCTCCCTGGGGCCGGCGATCGCGGCTGCGCTCTCCCTGCTCCTCGTTCCAGCTTCGATGTGGTTGTCTCTCCAGATCGCGCTGCGCCAGCCCAAGCCCGACTCCTGGCGCGGCGACGACCGATGGCGGGTCCTTCTGGCGCTCATCGACGGCTCAGAAGCTCTCAACCTGGGCGCATCCTTCTGTCTGCTACTTGGATTTCTGGCTGCTTTCGCGTGGGCATCGCACTTGGCAGACGTCCTTCGCTACCACGGGCTGCAGCGTGCGGCCCGCATCGCTCTGCAGGCTCCGCAGCCATCGATCGGCTCGCCGTTTCGTCGCCATGTTCGCTCCGACGACTCTGTGGCTTCCTGGGTGAATTCGCCTGGGCCTGCCAAGAGATCGGTGCTCGCGGCTGCGCTCTGCCTGGCGGCGACCGCTGTGGTCCCCATGAGCATCGGAATCCACGAGTACCTCTGCGCGGCTATGGATACGCCGCCTTGTGGGGGAGACATGTTGAACCCCGTGGACCGCCTCACGTGCGAGGCAGACATGCTGGAGTTCGGCGAACGCAGACTCGCTCTGTTCTCCGGGTTTGCGCTGGCGGGAGGCGCACTGAGCACTCTGGCGATCTGCGCCGCCTGTCTCACGCCTGCCCTGGTTCGCCGCAGGCGATGCAAAGCTGTTGAGCCAGGCGTCACGCGCCTCTGGGTCAGCGCTGGCTTCCTCGGTGGAGCGCTACTGCTCACCCTTGTCACGCGCCCGTACGCACAGGAGAACGCACTCCCATTTCCAATCAATCCGCCTGGGATTTGGGGCTCCTACCCAGACTTCATCGGCCTGGACACTGGAGACGCACCTGACGAGCTTGTGGATGCCACGACTGTCGATGTCGGGAACGCGTTGATCGATGGCATGAACTACGGCGACCCCGAGTCTGCCGGAATGATCCTGCGCAACAAGCGCGAGTTGTGGAAGCAGCTGAACCCGGGCAAGGCATTTCCGGGGGTGATCGTCCTCGGCTGTAGACCCGGCACCACGGCTCGCCGATTGATCGGCATCGCCGACGTGGCCGCTGCCGAGGGCTACACTACGGCGCTTGTCCCGGCGGTCCGGGGAATCCATCAATCACGACCCGTGCTTGGAAATGTGTGGGTTCACCTCGGCACCGCGGTCCGACTGCAAATCGACGATCAGGATGCTCAAGCCACGATTTCGGTCACGGAATTCCCGACTTGTGCGGATGTGCTCCAGGAAGGGGCCAGGCTCCGTCGACGAGGGCTGACGGTCCGGCTCAAGCCCGGAGGCTGAGCCGCTGCCGTTCGGCCAAGGGGCGCGAACTACTTCACAGGATCCTGGTCCGACTGCACGCACCCGGTCGTGTCGAACAGCATGTACTCGATGACCTTCTCGTTGGTATCCAGCGGCTTGTCCACGTCCGTGCAGTGCGCAGGGAACGTCGCTCCCTCAGGCGCTGCCTTTACGTGGAAGTTGCTGAACAGCACGCGTCCGCACTCTTCGCCGTCCTTCGCAGTGATGGGCGTGGTGAACGTGAAGTGCTGGACTGTGACCGGCGAGGCCGAGTGGATCCAGCGCTGCGCAGGCGGCTGTACCGAGTCGACGTACCATTGCGCGTGATCCACGTTGATCTCGCCGAGCTTGGTGCTCACGCCCACCACGACGAGCCATTCTGCAAAGACCTGGCCCTTGGGAAAGGACGTGTCCACCGAGGAGGGCAGGGGTGACTGGGGATCCGGTTGAATGTTGAACTGGACCAGGCCCGGATAGGGAGGCGGGACGGTTTCCTTGAGCCACTTGCCGCCACCGTGGGTGAGAAACAGACGACCCCCGATGTCTGCGTAGTCCACGAGGTTCTTGACGCCTGCAGCCGGCATGGCCGGCTCGGTCGAGGACGTGGTGAAGTCGCAGGGGAAGAATGCGACGTCATACCCCTGTAGGCGGGCTGCATCGCCCCACAAGTCGCTGGAGGGGGGAAGCGCAGGCACTGCATCCGCGCCGCTCCCCTTGTACAGATGCACGCGCCCTGTACCGGTCGGCGCAGTGAGCTCCGCAGGATCGAGGATCTTGGCGAGCAGACACTCGAGTCCATCTACATAGCCGGTCTGCAGCGCCATCCTGGGGATGTCCCCTTCGGCCTGGCTACGTGGAAGATGGCTCAGCTCCGCGGGGAGCGCTGTGTCCGTGCAAGCCGTCACGACCGGCACCTGCACCTGCCGGCGCCACCGCCCGGCCTGCAGGACGATCGGCACGTTCGTGCCTGCGGGTACATCCTCCAGCACGAACGTGCCATCGGACTTGGACACGGTTCGCGTGATGAAAGCGCTCTCCTCGCCGCAACGAACGCAGGAGACCCCCGGGGAGAAAGCCTCCACCGGTCCAGCCGGTACGTAGACAGCGACGTTGGGAAGCGGATCCGGCGAGATCTTCGTCGGTGCGAGCACGGTCCCGCTCAGGGTCGTCTTCTTTCCCCCAGGACAGCTGGGCCCGGCATCGATCGGCACACCGCCCATTCCGCCTGAACCACCTTTCGCTCCGCCGGTCGCTGCTGTGCCTCCCACGCTGCCGTCTTGCGAAGCCGCTGCGCCGCCGTGGCCGGGGCCGGTGGCGGTCGAGTTGTCATCGCCGCAGGCAGCCATCCCCAGGAGGCAGCATGCCAAGGACCATCCCACGAGGTGTTTCATTGCGACGGACTCCTTGTCTTGTCAGGGCTTGATACAGCTCTTCCCGCGACAGGCCCTGAGGGCCACCACCATGTCGATCAGCGCGTCGCTCGGCCACACGATGCTGTAGTAGTGCGTGTGGTTCATGATCGTCTTGCCTTCTGTGGCCGGATTCTCCCGATCCGCGAGCCCCAGGGCGTGGCCGACCTCGTGGTTGACCAGCCAGCGCGAGCAGCTCGAGAGATCGTTGAAGCAGCTGGCGGCCGAGAAGTTGATCACATTGTAGTCCGAGTCGTGGTGGGCAAGCTCTCCGCTGCCGCACGGGTCGGTCGTGTTGCCCTGTGGGCCAGAGACGCTGATACTGCACGACGCGCAATACTTGAACTGGATGTCCGTGGCCGAGGAGAAGCTTGTGCCGAAGTTGAACTTCAATCCAGCGCGCACCCAGCCTTTGGGGCTATTGAGCGTGTCCTTGATCAGGTTGGCCTGCGCCGTACTCAAGCCCGTGAAAGTCACGTCGATGACTCCCTTGTGCAGCGCACGCACGTGGCCGCTGCTGCGCGTGACGCCGTGCAGGGAGTCGTTGTTGCAGCTGTGCGACGTGAACTTGGGGAAGTCCGGGTTGGTGATGGTCTCGCCTGAGTAATAGTACCACTCGTCGTTGTACGGCGTCCCGAAGTGGGGGAAGTGCCCGTCCAGGTACCGGTCCTGGGCGTCAAAGGGGCACTGGCTCGAAGGGCAGGTGCCGGCCGCAGGCACGTCGCACAGGTCGCCGGCAGAGGTGCAGCCCCCCTTGTCCGTGCACGCGGTGGCAGTGTTGTCCACTGCGCCGCACTCGTGGTCATGGCAGGCCAGGTGCTTGCCCGAAATGGCCACGTGCTCGCACGAACCCTGATCGCAGGTATCGGTCGTGCAAGGGTTGGCGTCGTCGCACTCGACGCTGGTCGTGCACGCGGGCACAGCCCCTTCCTCAGCGCCGACGTCCTTGATCGAGCCTGCGTCCGCCTCGTGGGCCAGGTCGCCTCCGGCGTCGTGCGGCGCGTCAACGCCCGCCTCCTGCATCGGGGCATCACTTCCCACCTCGAGAGTGGCCGCGTCGCCGTACACGCTCGCGGTCGCGCCATCCCCTCCACACCCTGCGCCGATCACGGCAGCGAGTGCTGGACCGATCCGACGGAGACCAGGAACCATGGATGCCTCCAGGAGATCCGCGATCCTATCATGCAAGCCGCGATCAGTCACTTGCAGTCGAGGCGGGAGAGGAAGATCGAGCCGTGGTTCGGGTCTGCCTTGGTCACGGCCGACCATGCCAGGAGCGCTCCGCGCGGTCTGGAGATCGAGGCAGCAAAGGTCCCCTGGTAGTACTCCGGCCGCGTCGTGGGGATCCGAATCGGCAGCTGCAGCTGGGTCCCGTCGGCTGCGAGGTGATGCACGATCATTCGGTAATGCCCGGGTTGCTCCGGGGGAACGCTCGTGTCTCCCCGCTCGGGCCACATCAGGATCACGCCAAGCTCGCTGCTCGACAGGAAGATCGAGCCTGTCGGGAGCACGCCCTGTGCCAGGGTCAGCGGAGCCTTGATCGGAGCACCATCCAGGCCGATCTGCACCACGCGCAGCGTTCGCGGCGCATCCGCATCCGCTGCTTCGCGCTCGGTCCAGCCTACGGTCGTGATGCCCGCGTATTGGGCGATGTGCGGCACGCCTGGAGATGCGTTGGAAGGAAGGGTCGGGAAGGAAGCGGTGATCTGCAAGCTCTCTTTGGCGCCTGCTCCGGACAAGGGCTTCCAGCTGTAGACGACCATCGTGTTCGGGATGCAGAACGGCTCCACGGATTCGCACGTCGAGAACGACGTGGTGACCAGCCAGGAAGTGCCGTTCCACACCAGCGAACCTTCCCGTCCCGGATAGGAGGAGGGCGATGCGATGGCAAACGGGCCGAGCTGGATCTTGCCCTGCGAGCTCAAGACTGCCACGTAGGGTTGCGTACCCGCATCTGCGCTGTAGGCGCCGCGCCACGCAGCGCCGTATCCTTCCCCTTCCCACGCCGTGCCGCTCGAGGATACTCCGCGTCCTGGCACCAACCCGATCGCGGTCGCGTTCCCCATCAGGACATCCACGTTGGCGCCAGGCGTCCACGATTCCGTGTCGAACGTCCTGAATCGCAGGCTCTCCGGATCCTGCAGCGCACCGGCATATCCCCACAGCATCGCGAGCCCGCTGCCGGTTCCCGGAGCGTGGGACATCTGGCCCCACTCGTGCGCCTCGAACGCGAACAGCGTCAGAGGCTTGTCGACCACCACGCCCGAGGGCCAAGGTGTGTCGACGGACAGCTTCGCGACGTGGATCTCAGGGTGCCACATGTTGGCATCTGCATTGCGCGCCTTGAGCGCAATCGTGGCCGGGTGCGAGTCGTCGCCGGGCGAAAGAACGACGATCTCGGAGGCATCGGCGGTCGCTCCGGCGAACGACAGGACCGGAACCGGATCTCCTGCCAATGCAAGCTCACACGGCGTCGGTGGGGGCACGTCCGCGGGCGCATCGCCTTCGAGCTTTGCGTCCGAGACTGCGCTGTCGCCAGCCGAGGCGTCGGCAGCGAGCCCTTCTTCGACGCGCAGAGCGGTCCTGGCCCCGCACGCGCAGCAAGCGATCGCGATCGCTGCCGCGAACCCCGATGACGACGAAGCGCTCCTCACAGCAGGAGCGTAGCGCACAGACGGCCTGTGTGGAAAGTGAGCGGAGGCAGGATGATCACCGATAGGGGCTCTGGCCTTTGAGCTCGATCAGCTCCGTGCGATGCTCCGGGCCGATGGGGATGTCTTCCGCGCCCGTGGCGAACCACTCCACATGTCCACACGCCTTGCATACGAAGGCCTCGAGGGCGCCAGCCGCTGCGCCTGGGTCCTGGCAGAGCTCGGTGGTGCTGGTGCCCAGCGCTCCGGTCGTGACCGGGGTTGTCCGCGCGACGTAGGTCACTGCCATCCTTCGAAGACAAGCCGTGGTGTAGTCCGTGCCTTCCACCACGGCCTGCTCGACGGGGAGGCAGCGAATCAATGTGCGCCCACCACAGCGCAGGCAAGGCGATGGGGTGTGCTTCATCGGCGGGATGGTGAAGCGGACGGCCGTGTTGACCATCCACCGCCAGAACTCCGCAAGCACAATGCCCCCCTCCATGCTGGCGAGCTTTCTTGTGGAGACGAGGAACAGATGGGTAGGCGAAGCGGTCACCTGATACGTCGCACGCGTCCTCGGGCATTCCGTGGCTGGGGCGAGCGCCAGGAGCACTCGATTCGCAAAGGAGCGCGCGGCTTCCAACAGGGCGCGTCGGACCTTCGCCTGCTCTTCCTCCCCATCGCACAGGGTGAGGAACATCGATTGCGCGCAGCTCTGCACGGCGAGCTCGATGGCCTCGTCATCAGGAAGGAGCATGACGCCAGCGGCGGGCCGAGCTGCTCCGCATCCCCGGCACTTTGCATCAGGGGAAACCCGGTGCGCAGGAACGACAGATTCTCGATTGCAGGAATCGCACAGGAAGACGACGCTGGGGTGTCCCATGCGGCCAGCATAGGCGGAAGCGTTTTCCGGCGCCATTGCAGGAAGCTCGCGGCTGTGAGACAACCATTGCGTGAAGACTCGTCGATACTCCTTCCTCGTTGCCCTGGGTGTGATCTGCCTCGCGCTGCAAGCACAGTCTTGCGGGTCAGACTCGACCACCGAACAAGAACCGCTGGATGATGCGTCCTACGGCGGAGCGGCGGGAAAGGCGGGCGCAGCGCAAGGCGGCGCGAGCGGCTCCAAGGCTGGCAGCGGAGGAGCCAAGGGCGGGAGCGCTGGCTCGCAAGCAGGCGGTGGCGGGTCCAGCGCAGGCAGCGGCGGAGCTGATGCCGGGGCGGGCAAGGGCGGAAGCGCCGGTGTCGATGCTGGCAAGGGCGGCTCCGATGCGTCTGCGGGAAACGCGGGCACCTCGGGAAGCACGGACGGCGGCGCAGGGGCTGATGGCTCGCCCTCGGACACCGGGAGCACCGACGCGCCCGCGGACGCGACAGAAGAAGCGGACGCTGCGGCCGTCTGCACGTTGCAGACCGGCGACAGCGTTTGCCAGACGTGCATGCTCGCAAACTGCAACGCCCAGTGTCTGACCTGCGAAGGCAACCCGTTCTGCCAGGCGATCATCGTGTGCGTGCAGGCATGCGGAGACGACAACTGCAAGAAGCAGTGCTGGGACAACAACAAGGATGGCCAGGACGACTTCAACGCGTTTGCGAGCCAGAGCGGTTGCCTGCAGAACCACTGCGCGACCGAGTGCCCCGGGCTGCCCGACACCGGAGGCTGCTCGGTATCGGCGAACAGGAAGGGCGATGCCGGATGGCTCCTGCTCGCTGCGATGATCGGCCTAGCGCGGGTCTTCACGCGCAGGCGCGAGGAGCGCTGAGAAGCCAGTCCCGCAACCGCTGAGCAAAGATCGCCACCGATTCGCCGGGTGGGACCCACGCATCCACTCGAATCGGCCCGGTCCCCGGCGGGAGCCTGTCCGGCCACCGCTCCAGGAACAGCCCATATGCGCCTCCCAGCGAGTGCAGATGGAAGACGTCCCCGCAATCATTGCGAAACGATCGTGCTCCGTCCTCGGGAGGAGGGAACCGGCTGGACGACACGAGCGGATTCACGCGTACGACGCGCTGGGCTCCGGCAAGCGCGCCTGGTGCTTCCAGCCCGACGTCAAAGCCGACACCAGCGCGCGCGAGCACCTGCGCGGCCCTTGCATTGGATACGTTGAAGGCACCATCGACGGCGAACCTGTGGCGCGGGAATCGTCGCGCCAGGTCCAGCGCTTCCCAGGAGAAGCAGAGCAGCTCGGCGTCAGGGAGCGATTCGAGCTTCGAGGCGATCGCTTCCACGCTGCCGGGCCCAGATACCCAGGGAATCCAGTATCGAGCAGGCGTTGGGTGCCCGCGCTGCGCGCATGCAAGTGGCAGTACCCAGCCCAGGGGTGGCGCAGGCTCCCGCAGGAACGCGTCTACATGCTCCTGCTGGTAGATGCGGATCGAATAGTCGGCTGCTGTGCCCTCGGCTTCCGGCGCTTGCTGCATCGGCTCCGGCGAAGGTGAAGAAGCCGACGGTGCGCTCTGCAGCGCCTCCACGACTGCCCGACGCAGCGCCTTGAGCGCGCTCGGCGGAAGGAAGAGCCCTGGCTCGAGAAGCGACGTGTCCAGCCGATCGACCGCGAACGCTTCGTTCAGCACCTGGAACCGCTCCCGGACAATGTCCTCCAGCCCGCCGCCTCGCGAAGCCTGAAGCGTGGCCTCGGACTGCACCGTGCCCCGCCGTCCTTCTGCATCGTAGTGGCATTGCAGCATGGAGCCGACGCGCCCTTCGAGCTGCAGGGTCAGCCCGGTGCAATCCCATGCAGGATTCCACCCCTCGGTCGGATCGTCCTGCGTCGCACTCGCGGTCGCGTACAGCACGATCCCGCTTCGCGAAGGGCCAGGCCCGCGCAGTCGCGCCTCCACCCTTCCGCGCTCTGCGCTGACCCACACCAGCACTCCGCCGCGCCGCCCGTCACGCTCAGCGCCAGGCTCGTTCCACGAAAGGCCCATGCCTTCCCGCAACGGCCGTTGTGCGTCGATGAGCATGCGCCCAGCAGCGTTCGCCGGCTCCAGGACTTCGCCCACGCGAAGACCGAGGTGTCCGACCGACCCTTGGGTACGCCAGCTCTTCGGAGGTCCGTCGAGGAAGCCCTCGCACCACTCCCGGCTGAAGGCCAGATCAAGCTCATCGGCCATCTCCTGCGGAGTCGCCTTGCCATCGAGCACAGCGCGATAGGCAGCCACGACGCGACGGATCGTCCGGGCGTTCTTCAGCCTCCCCTCGATCTTGAGAGCAGCGACACCGATGCGGGAGAGCTCGTTCGCTCGGGCGATGAGCCGCAGATCCTTGGGGCTGAAGGCAGGGGCAGCAGGTCGCCCTTCGGATTCGTAGAGGCGGCGGCAGGGCTGGGCGCAGTTGCCTCGATTGCCGGAGCGCGGTCCGAGATGCACGGACCAGTGGCAGCGCCCGGAAACGCTGTAGCAGTGCGCGCCGTGAACGAAGGTTTCGATCTCGAAAGGGGCGTGATCGATCAGTCGAACGATGTCCTCGAGGGGCGTCTCGCGTGGGAGGATCACCCGCTCTACGCCGAGATCGCGCAGAAGCGACGCCCCGCCGGCTCCGTCCCACGCCGCCTGGGTGCTCAGGTGTCGCGGCAATCGGCTCTGGCGCCGGTGCAGAGTTTCGAGGAGACCGAGGTCCTGCACGATGATCGCGTCCGGCTGAAGCTCCTCCAGGAAGTCGAGATCCGCTTCGACCCATGGCCATTCGCGCTCGAACAGGATGCTGTTGAACGTCACATACAGACGCCGGCCCAGCCGGCGCGTCACACGCCTCGCCCACTTCAGGCCGTCCGCGTCGAAGTTCGATGCCCCCGCTCGCGCATTGAACCGCGTGCCTCCGAGGTAGACCGCGTCGGCCCCTGCGAGCAGGGCTGCCTGCAGGGAAGCCCGATCCCCAGCAGGAGCCAGGAGCTCAGCGCGGTGGTTGGCACGTGTCATGGTCGGGGAAACCTAGCAGGGCGAGGTGAATGCCGCTACGCCGGTCGTGGTCCGAAGGAGCCGCGCGCGGGCGCGGAGCGCATGGTCATCGCCTCCGGCGCATGCTACGTGGGCGGGTGGGAAACGGCGCCATGACGGACGAGCTCGGGAAGATCGAGAACCTGCGGGTGAGCAGCTTCGAGCCGGTGCAGACGCCTGCGTCGCTCAAGGCAAAGCTCGCGATCTCGCCCAAGGCGCAGGCCACGGTGGTGGGCAGCCGCCAGGCTGTGCAGGCAGCCATTTGCGGCGAGGACCCTCGGCTCGTGCTCATCGTGGGGCCGTGCTCCATCCATGACCCGGTATCCGCAAGAGACTATGCCTCGCGCCTCGCGCGGGTAGCTGCGGCCGTGGCCGACCGCTTCATCGTCGTGATGCGCGTGTACTTCGAAAAGCCCAGGACCACGCTCGGCTGGAAGGGGCTGATCAACGATCCAGGGCTGGACAGCACCTTTGCGATGGACCGCGGATTTGCGATCGCGCGCGAGCTCCTGATCGACATCAACGCGATGGGCCTGCCTTGCGCCACCGAGTTCCTCGACCCGGTCGTGCCGCAGTACACCGCTGATCTCGTGTCCTGGGCTGCCATCGGCGCGCGCACCGCGGAGAGCCAGACGCACCGGGAGATGGCGAGCGGGCTCTCGATGCCGGTCGGGTTCAAGAACGCCACGGACGGCAGCGTCGAGGGTGCGATCGACGCGATGACAGCAGCCAGGCATGCCCACGCGTTTCTCGGTGTGGACCCCACCGGGCGCACGAGCGTGGTGCGGACCACCGGAAACCCGGACGTGCACCTGGTGCTTCGCGGAGGGGGACGATGTCCCAACTACTCCAGGGCCCACATCGCCTACGTCAAGGTCCTGCTCGACAGGTTCGGTGGCCGTCGAATCCTGGTGGATTGCTCGCACGGAAACAGCAACAAGGATCCGGACCGGCAGCCTGACGCATTCCAGGAGGCGCTTGCGCAGCACCTTGCCGGGGAGGCAGCGATCCTCGGCATGATGCTGGAGAGCAACATCGAGGCAGGGCGGCAGGACGTGGGCAAAGGCAAGCTCGTCTACGGCAAGTCGATCACCGACGCGTGCATGTCGTGGGATGCGACGGAGAAGCTCCTGATGGATGCTTATGGGAAGGTGCGGTGATGTCGACCACGCCTCCGCGTGGAATCGATCCTGAGCTGTCGCTCTTGCGCGGCGATTTGCGCGAGGTGGATGACGCGATCGTCGCGCTACTCGCGAGACGCCAGGAGCTGGCGAGGAAGATCGGCGAGGTCAAGCTCCGCAAGGAGCTTCCCATCAAGGCGCCTGCGGTGGAGCAGGACTTCATCGGGCATGTGCGCGCGCGTGCAGCCGAGCTAGGGCTGTCTGCTGAGCTTTGCGAGGAGACAGCGCGATTGCTCATACGCTACTCCTGCCGCGAGCAGGAGGAGGGGCAACGCGTCGAGCGCGGCAAGGCCAGCGCGGGACGGAACGTCCTCGTGGTCGGAGGGCTCGGCCTGATGGGGCAGTGGACCGCGCGCTTCATGGCAAGCTCCGGGCACACCGTGACCCTCGTCGACGCCCGGAGCGCCGAGAGCGAATTCGCGATTGCCACGGACTTGAACGAGGCAGCGGTCGCTGCGGACGTGATCGTGCTGTGCACGCCCATCTCGGCGACTGCTCGGGTCATCGACGACGTGAGGCGAAGCAAGACCCGGGCGCTCGTGTTCGACATCTGCTCGCTCAAGTCGCCCTTGATCGAGGCCATCGAGCGTGCGCGAAGCGAAGGGCTGCGAATCACCTCGGCTCACCCGATGTTCGGCCCAAGCGCCCACTACCTGGCCGGCCGAAACATCCTGCTGTGCGATGCCGGGGATGCGTCCGCCTGCGACGAGGCGACCCTGCTGTTCAAGAGCTCTGCTGCGACCCTGATGCGGATTCCGATCCTGCGTCACGACGAGCTCATGCGACAGGTCCTCGGGCTGTCCCACTTGACCAGCCTGATCTTTGCCGACACCTTGACCCGCAGCGGCCTCGGGCTGAGCGAGCTGATGCGCGCAGGCAGCACGAGCTTTCTGGCGCAAGCGGCGGTGAGCGGCGAGGTGGTCCGGGAGAATCGCGGGCTCTACTACGAGATCCAAGCCGAGAACGTCGCCACACCGAGGTTGCTCCAGCAGCTGAGAGAGTCTATCGAGGCCTATGCGACGTCCATCGCCTCGCGCGATCGCGCTGCATTCGAGAGCCTGATGAAGAGGAGCTGCGAGTACTTCGCAGGCCCTGCCTCTGCGCCGACGGAGTGAGCGTGGAAGCCAGGATCCACAAGGCACATCGGCTGCAAGGAACCCCGCCCGTCCCTGGGGACAAGTCGCTTTCCCATCGGGCGCTCCTGATCAGCGCGCTGGCGCAAGGCGATACCGAGATCTCCGGGCTGTCGGCAGGCGACGACGTGGCAAACACGCTGCGGTGCGTGCGAGCCCTGGGCGTCGACATCCGCCTGAATGGGCAGAGCGCTGTGGTTCACGGTGTGGGGCTGCAAGGGCTGAAAGCGCCGGCAGGACCCCTCGATTGTGGCAACTCCGGAAGCACCATGCGCATGCTGATGGGCGTGCTCGCAGCACAGGCCTTCCCGAGCGTGATGGTGGGTGACGCGTCGCTCAGCCGACGGCCGATGGGGCGCGTCGCAGCGCCGCTCTGTCGCATGGGTGCCAGGATCGAGCTGGCTGAGGGCAAGCACGCACCGGTCCGTGTCTCTGGCGCTCGCGGCCTTGCCCCCATCGACTTCGATCTCCAAGTGGCCAGTGGCCAGGTCAAGAGCGCAATTCTCCTGGCCGCGCTGTATGCCAATGGGACGACGCGTCTCACCGGGCAGATCGGCAGCCGGGATCATACGGAGCGGCTGCTGCGCCACCTGGGCGTGCAGGTGGAGGTGACGCCGCAGGCGATTTCCCTCCACGGCGGGCAAGCGCTTCACGCGGCTGCGATCCCCATCCCAGGCGATCCGTCGGCTGCCGCGTTCTGGCTGGCTGCGGCCTTGCTCGTTGCCGACGGGCGCGTCTCGCTTTCGAATGTGCTGCTCAATCCCACCCGCACCGGCCTGCTTCGCGTGCTTCGGCGCATGGGGGCTGCCATCGACGAGCGCAGGCTCGCAGACGACCCGGAGCCTTCGGGCGACCTGCAGTGCAGGGCAGGTCCGCTCGTTGGCGTGAGCGTGGGGGCGGACGAAGTCCCCTCGATGATCGACGAGCTGCCTGTGCTGGCCGTGATTGCCACGCAAGCGCAGGGCACGACCGAGGTGCGCGGCGCCTCGGAGCTGCGTGTCAAGGAGACCGACCGCATCGACGCAATCGCTGTCAACCTCCGCCGCATGGGCGGGGTGATCGATACGTTTGCCGACGGATTCCGGATCCAAGGCCCCCAGAAGCTCACCGGCGCAAACGTTGATTCCTTTGGCGACCACAGAATCGCAATGGCCTTCGCCATGGCCGGACTCGCAGCAGAGGGAGAGACCCGCATCCGCAACGCGGAGTCGGTGTCGATCTCTCATCCAGGGTTCTTTGAAACGCTCGAGGAGCTGGTGCGATGACGCAGCGTCCGCAGACGACCGACGCCAGGGAGGCGAGGCTTGCGGCTGTGATCGGCCATCCGGTGGCGCACTCGCTTTCGCCCAGGGTATTCGCTTTTCTCTCGCGGGAGCTGGAGCGCCCTGTCAGCTACGAGGCAATCGACGTCAAGCCAGAAGACCTGGCATCCCTCGTGGAAGCGGAGCAGCGCGCCGGCAGGTACACCGGCTGGAACGTGACCTTGCCGCACAAGAAGGCGGTCCTGAAGCTGGCGAGCCGGGCCAGTCCGCAAGCACGCAGAGTCGGCGCTGCGAACGTGCTGCACTTCACGCCCGACGGTGCTGAAGCGCACAATACCGACGTGTTCGGCGTGACCATGACCCTGCAGGAGCAGCGCTTCAAGCCCACGCTGGGAGCTGTCCTGATTCTCGGAGCCGGGGGCGCGGCGCGTGCGGTTGCCTGCGCGGCGGCGTGGGCAGGCGCGCAGACGGTCCTGGTGTGGAATCGCACGCCCGACAGCGCCCTGACCCTGTGCGCAGACATGACCGAGCTCTTCCCGAACACCCTGTTTCGCGCAGTGCAAGAGGCGCCGGAGGTCGACCAGCCCCTGTCGCTGCTGGTCAATGCAACCTCGGTGGGTCTTGCCGGAATCGAGGGGGAGCTACCGTGTCCGAAGGTCGCAGCCGGGGGCCTGGCCTTTGATGTCGTGTACGCGGCCGAGCCCACGCGATTCCTTCGCGAAGCAGCGCGCCTTGGGGCAAGGACGGTGGATGGGCTCGACATGCTCCTGTGGCAGGCCATGGCAACGTGGGAGCTGTGGTTCGGGCCCATTGCGAAGAAGGGGGACGTGAAGCGCTCCCTGAAAGAAGGGCTGCGGGAGAAACCATGACGCTGCGCTACCTCACCGCCGGAGAGTCGCATGGCAAGGCGCTGGTGGGCATCCTCGAAGGGATCCCTGCTGGCCTCAGGCTCACCGCAGAAGACATCGATGCCCAGCTTCAGCGGCGCAAGCTCGGACTGGGACGCGGCGAGCGGCAGAAGATCGAGGCCGACGCGGTCGAGCTCCTGTCCGGGGTTCGTCATGGCTCCACGCTCGGCAGCCCGATCGCCCTGCTCATCCGCAATCTCGACGCAAACGACTGGGACCATGTCATGCAGGCCGAGCCATGGACCGGCGACGTGGAGCGGCAGGTGACAGCTCCTCGTCCCGGGCACGCGGATCTCGCCGGAGGCTTGAAGTACGGTCACCGGGACATGCGCAATGTCCTGGAGCGATCGAGCGCGCGGGAGACTGCGATGCGCGTAGCCTTGGGCACGGTTGCCAGGCGAATGCTCGATGCGTGCGGCGTGAGCATCGCGAGCCGCGTCACCGCGGTCGGAGGTATCCAGGATCCTACCCCTGTGGACGTTGCCGTAGAGGAGCTCAATGCGCGCGTGGACGCGTCGCCGCTGCGATGCCTTGGGGCAGACGCTGAGGCGCAGATGGTTGCCGAGGTGGGCAGGTGCAAGGAAGAAGGGGATTCGCTGGGCGGCGAATTCGAGGTGCTCGCGAGCGGAGTCCCGCTCGGGCTGGGGAGCCACGTGCACTGGGACCGGAGGCTGGACGGCGAGATTGGCAGGCACTTCCTGTCCTTGAACGGAGTCAAAGGAGTCGAGATCGGGCTGGGCTTCCGCCTGGCGCACGTTCGCGGCTCGGCTGCCCACGACGAGCTGCTGCCCGGGAGCAAGCCGGGCAAGGTGCGATTCTGCAGCAACCGGTCCGGGGGCGTCGCGGGCGGGATCACGACCGGACAGACCTTGATCGTACGCGCTGCCATGAAGCCGATCTCCACGTTGATGACGCCGCTCCGGTCCGTGCGCCTGTCCTCGAACGAGCCTGCGTCCGCGCATGTCGAGCGGGCCGATGTCTGCGCAGTGCCAGCCGCGGCGGTGATTGGCGAGTCGCTCCTTGCGCTCGTGCTCGCAGAGGCGATGCTGGTCAAGTTCGGAGGCGACTCGATGGACGAGCTCCTGCCCCGAGTGAAGGCGTGGAATGAAGAAGAAAGCCCAGAATAACCTCTATCTCACGGGGTTCATGGGGTGCGGCAAGTCGACCGTAGGGCGCGTGCTTGCGCAGCGAATGCGACGACCCTTCCTGGACACGGACGGAATGATCGAGCAGGCGACGGGCGCGTCGGTGGGGGACCTGTTCCGAACGCGAGGGCAGGCCGCGTTCCGCGCGTGGGAGAGCCTGATCGTCGAGCAGGTCGCCCGCCAGCGGGGGTGCGTGGTGGCGCTGGGAGGCGGCGCCTTGCTCGCGCCGATCAACGTCGCGCGCGTGGTGCGCTCCGGCGTGATGGTGCATCTGCGCGCGTCCACCCCGACGCTCCTGGAGCGGTTGAGCGTCGATGCGCGCCCGTTGCTCCAGGACTGCCCTGTGGCGGAGCTTCCTGCGCGGCTCGAGCAGCTGCGGGCAGAGCGCGAGCCCGGCTACAACCTCGCAATCATCGCGGTCTGCACCGATCACAGGAGCGTGGAGCAGGTAGCGGACGAGATCCTCAGGGAGGTGCTTGGTTGCGACGCGTGATCGTGCGGCTCGGCAGGCAGAGATCGTACGCGGTCACGGTGGGCCGCGGGGCGCTGGCATCTTTGGTCGCGGCGCTCGCGCCCATGGAGCCGTCGCGGATCATGCTGATCGCAGACGCGCGTCTGGAGCACAAGGCCGAGCAGCTTGCGCGCCAAGTCCGACGTGCAGGGTGGAAGACCAGGGAGGTGTCCATCACCGCTGGCGATCGCGCAAAGGACTTGCACCGGGCCTATGCCCTTTACTCCGAGCTGATTGCGCACGAGATGGACCGCAGCTCCGTGATACTGGCCCTGGGAGGCGGCGTGGTGGGCGATCTGGCAGGGTTCGTCGCAGGGACCTACCTGCGCGGAATACGCTGGGTGGGGCTCCCGTCGACGTTGATCGCCCAGGTGGACTCCTCGGTGGGCGGCAAGACAGGAGTGAACCACGCGCTGGGAAAGAACCTGATCGGGGTGTTTCACCAGCCTTCCGCGGTGCTGTGCGATACGGACCTGCTCGGGACCCTGGATCGCAGGGATCGGGTGTCAGGATTCGCGGAGATGGTGAAGGTCGGCCTTGCGTGCGACGGCGCGTACTTCAGGAGCCTGGTGCAGAACGCAGAAGCTGTGATGGCGCTGGAGTCGGACGCGCTGACGTCAGCAATTGCGAGGGGGGTGCAGCTCAAGGCGCGCGTGGTTGCGAAGGACGAGCGGGAGACCACCGGTGAGCGTGCGATTCTGAACTTCGGGCACACGGTGGGGCACGCGCTCGAGGCAGTGAGCCGATTCCGGCTCCGCCACGGCGAGGCGCTCGTTGTGGGCATGCGGGTGGCCGCCGCGCTCTCGGTGGTACGGGGGTGTCTGAAGCAGAGCGCATTCGAGGAGATTGACCGCTTCCTTCAGACGCTCAGGGTCGATGCGCGCGCGACCCCTTCCCAGCTGATGCCGTACATTCGTAGGGACAAGAAGTCGGAGCGGGGCAGGGTGCGGTTCGTGCTGCTCAGCGACATCGGCAGCGCTGTGCGCGACGACGGTGTGACGCGGTCCGATCTGGCCGAGGCGTTTCGCAAGCTGGGGATGAAGGCATGAAGAAGATCCTGGTGATGCACGGTCCGAACCTGAACCTGCTCGGCACGCGGGAGCCGGGGATCTACGGAACGCTGACGCTCGCCGAGATCAACCGTCGTCTTCGCGCTCTCGCACGCAAGGAAGGGCTCGTGCTCCGGGTACTTCAATCGAACAGCGAAGGAGAGCTGATCGACTTTTTGCACGAGCAGCGTCGGTGGGCCGATGGGGTGGTGATCAACCCAGCGGCGTATACGCACTATTCCTATGCGCTGCGGGATGCGATCGCGGCCGTGGGGCTGCCGACCGTGGAGGTGCACCTTTCGGACATCCGCGAGAGGGAGCCGTTCCGGCGCGTATCGGTGATCAAGGATGTTTGCGTAAAGCAGATATCGGGCAAGGGGTGGGAGTCGTACGCTGATGGAATAAGGACGTTGATGGCGCTGGCTTGACCGGCGCCCGCAGATCGGCTCTGATGCGAACTCTAGAGGATACAAGCGTACCGATCTGGAGAACGACATGCGCGTGACAGCTCGACTTCTCGTCTTGTGCTGCATTCCGGTGGCTTGCTCGAGCTCGGGCGTGACCGAGACCCCGGTGGGCGTCGGAACGGGTGGCAATCTCGACTGCACGTCGACCGGCGCGCAGCCAGACCCTGACGCCGTGGCCCGTGCGGCTGTCGTGGTCGGCAGCTGTGTGCCCGACGACAGACCCACTTCCTACGCCTCTCATTTCTACGACACCTGGCTGAATCCCGACCGCAACGGTTTGTGCCTGCGCAACGCGATTTCCTGCCTCGCTACGCACGGTGGAGGGTGCAAGGCGGTGGCCGACTGCCTGGCGACCGAGGTTGACCTGCTCGGTCCGTGTGAGCGGGCGTGCGAGGGCAACGTGGCGGTTGCCTGCGACGACGAGCTGCGGTTCCGGTCCGACTGCGGGAGGTTGGGGCAGAGCTGCGTCTCAGGACGGTGCGTGGAGGCGTCGTCTGGCGCACCAGCGTGCACGAGCCAGAGCTTCGAGGACCGATGCGACAACGGCGCGCCGGTAGGATGCTCGGGAGGGTTCGAGAAGAAGGGACCCGTGTGCGCGGATCACCAGGGGCTGGTCTGCGGCGACTCGGGGTTTGGTGAGAAGGCGTGCGTGGGTTCTGGCGCAGCGTGCCAGCAAACCGTGGGCAACTCCTATGAAGTCGTGGTCGAAGACGGTCTCGCGTGCATTGGAAACAGCCTCGATGCTTGCACGAACGGCAAACGTCACACGTTCGACTGCAACGGGCTGGTTCCAGGATTCTCCTGCCAGGCAGTCGCAGGCGCAACACCGCCGGCGTTCTGCGGCCTCGCGAGCGAATGCTCTCCAAAGCAGGGCAAGTGGAAGGAGACGTGCGAGGGGGACATGGTCGTGATGTGCAATGCGGGCCGCACGCAGAAGGTGGACTGCAAGAGTCTCGGGTTTTCCGGGTGTCAAGCGAGCCGGGGTGTGTGCGTACCGAGCCCCTGGGGGAACTGAGCTCGTCGCCAGCTTCAGGTCAGCCGGTCTCCGTGGCTCGGCGGCTGGGAGACCACCAGAAAACGCACGTCGCCAGAGCCGCAGTTCCTGGCCTGGTGCGGCACGCTCGGTGGGACCTCGATGCCATGGCGCGGCGGCAGGACCACGGTCCTGTCATCGAATTGCATGGTCAGCTCGCCATCGAGGCAATAGAAGAACTGGCGTGATCGGGCGTGGCGATGGCGCTGCTCAGAGGCGCCTGAAGGCATGCGCTCCTCGATGACGCTCAATCCTTCGGAGCGCAGGAGATGCCATCCATCGCAGACATGGCCCCAGGTGTAGTGCTCGGCTCGTTCGGTATCGATCGGCTCGGTCATGTCAGGGCTCGGCGTCGTTTTCGGCAAAGCGCGCCCAGCGCGCACAGAGCAGCGACTGCAGCGATTCCAACCGGGGTTGGTGCTGTGGAGCCGGGCTGAAAGACCGCCACGCTGCAGCCGGCGACCATGGCCTGGTCGTCTGCGCCGGAATCGGTCGCCGCATCAGGGGCAGGGAGCGCGTCAGCCGTTGCGCCCTCGGCAGCTTCCGCGTCGTCCTGCCCGCCATCTGGCGTGTCCCAGCCGGCATCCGAGCAACCCAGGGAAGCGATTGCAGTGATCGCGACGCCCACGAGCGCAGGGTATGCGGGACGATGCGCGCTGCAGCGGGGACATGGGAGACGGGGGCTGCGATTCATGGGCGGATTGGGGCAAGTGTAGCTGACCACGGTCTGCGGGTCCAAGGCACGGAGCGCAGCAAGCGGGCCTTGCCTCGCAACGCGGATTCATGGTGCAGTGGCGGCATGGTTGACCTGGTAGCTGCCACGGCTGATCACGCGGAAGCCTTCCTCGGGTGGCGTAGCGAGACCGAGATGATGCGCTTCAATCCCCTTCGTGCGATGTCGATCGAAGGGGCGCGCGAGCACCTCGGTTCGTGCAGCTGCGATCTGTCGGACCTGCAAGAAGGGGTGACGTACCGGTGGATCATCCTGTCCGAGGGCGTGGTGGCCGGTTCGGTGGCGCTCAAAGAGGTAAACCTGATGATGCGCGTGGCAGAGGTGTCCTACGGCGTGGCTGGATCCATGCAAGGCAGAGGGATCGCCACACAGGCCGTACGGATGCTGCTCGATCGGGTGTTCGAGCAGACTGCGCTGCGAAGGGTGATCGCGTACGTGCACGAGCACAACGCGGCGTCGTGCCGTGTGCTCGAGAAGCTGGGATTCGAGCGGGAAGGGCTGCTGCGGGAGCACTACCTGATTCGCGGCGAGCCCGTGAACGAGTGGGTGTTCGGGATTCTGGCGAGGGAGTGGGTGAGGCGAGGCTGAGCGAGCGCACCCGACAATCGCTCAACAGGCCATCGCGAGACGATGGAGTCGGTTGGACAGATCGAGCGGGACATGACAGTGGACCTCTGACGCCAAAGGTAGCAATATCCGCCGATGAAAGAGTTGGTAGGCGACAGCGGACTCGAAGCCCCGGGTGACGAGAGCGGCCCATCAGACCTGGGCGCGGCAGCGCGGGACCTGGAGCTGATCGCAGACGTAGCCGGCGCACTGCTGGAAGCGGTTGCAGAGGACGAGATCTGCAGGCTCGTGGGCACCGGGCTGCAGCGGATCATCGGCGACGACGCTCTCATCAGCGTTCGCACCCACGAGCCGGCCAGCGGAAAGCCCAGACCGCCGTTCCTTCTCGGGCTGGGAGCCTCTGCCCGGAACGTCATCGCGCTCATCGGCGGCGAGCCGGTCGACGTCGATCTTGAGTTCCCGCCGGCCATCAAAGCGTCCATGCGGCTCGGTCGCCTCGTGCGGGTTGACGGAGGCGTCGTCGAGCTCGCCGGACACATCCTTCCGCCTGAGACCTGCGAGAAGCTCGTAGACCTGCTCGGCCTCGGGGACGTCCATGTCATCGGGTTCGTCAAGAACGAGCAGGTCCTCGGCGGTGCGACCATCATCACACGCAGGTCCGGTAGGGCGCTGCGCCAGGCCGCGATCGAGGCGCTGGTTCGCGTTGCAGCGGTGGCCGTCGAGCGCAGGCGCGCGGTTGCCGCGCTGAGCGAGTCCGAGGCGAGGTACCAGCGGCTCTTCGAGTGCTCACCCACGATCAACACGCTGTTCGACGCTGAATGCAGGATCGTGGTTCAGAACAGCAGGTCGGTGGAGGTCCTCGGCTGGCCGAGGGGAGAAGCGATCGGCAAGAGCGCATTGGAGGTATTCGGCCCTGAGGGGCCCCTGGTCTACGAGCGCATGCAACGGGTGATCGCGCAACGTCAGCCGGAGCAATTCGTCACCGAGTACACGCGTCCTACCGGCAACCGGTGGCTCCGCTCCTGGTATCAGCCGATGATCGACGCGGCAGGGACGTGCACGGGCGTGCAGGTCATCTCCCAGGAGATCACGGACATCATGCAAGCGCAGCATGCGCTGCGCGCCAGCGAGGCGTCGCTCGTGCGAATCCTCGAGAGCTCCTCGGATGCGATCGGCGTATCGAAGGCCGGCATCCATGCGTTCGTCAATCCGGCCTATGTGGCAATGTTCGGCTACGACAGCCCCAAGGATCTCCTCGGCCGACCGATTCTGGAGCTGATCGCGCCCGAGTCCCGTGCTGTCGTCCAGGACTACATCGCAAAGAGGGCCGCGGGCTTGCCTGCGCCGGAGTCCTACGAAGTGCACGCAATGCGAAGGGACGGCACCACGTTCGTGATGGACTGCCGCGTGGTGACCTACCAGTTTGCCGGCGAGCTGCACACGCTGGTTACGCTGCGCGATGTGACCGACACACGACGTGCGCAGAAGGTGCTCCTGGAGAGCGAGCGCCTCAATCGGATGATCGCTGAGCTGGCGTCCGACTACTTCTTCCACCTCGCCGTGAGCCCGGCCGGGGAAGTCGTCATGGATTACGCTTCCAAGGGCTTCAGCGAGATCACCGGTCGATCCATCGGCCAAGTCTCGAGCGTGAAGGACTGGGCGTCGTTCATCCACCCCGACGACTATCCGCGGCTGCTGGCCGAGCTCCGGCGCGCCGTCGTGGATCAGCAGCCCGTGGAGACCGAAGGCCGGTCCTACGTCCGCGGCGGCACCCTGCGATGGATTCTGATCTATGCGAGGCCCGAGCTCGACGAGCAGGGGCGCACGGTGGGCATCCTCGGCGCCGTCAAGGACACCACGGAACGCAAGCGCATGGAGGAAGAGCGGGTCAAGCTGCAGGAGCAGCTGCAGCAGGCCATGAAGATGGAGGCGATCGGTCGCCTGGCAGGCGGGCTCGCGCATGACTTCAACAATCTGCTCACAGGCATCCTCGGAAACGTCGACCTCGCCCTGCTCGACCTCGAGGCGTCAGACCCGCTCGCCGTCACGTTGCGAGAGGTGAACAAGTCTGCCCTGAGCGCGGCCACGCTCACCCACCAGCTGCTCGCCTTCTCGCGCAAGCAGCTCATCGAGCCCAAGGTCCTCAACCTCAACGACCTGATCGGCAACCTCCAGAAGATGCTCCCGCGTCTCATCGGCGAAGACGTGAGCCTGCGATTCGTTCCCAGCCAGGACCTGGAGTCGGTCCGTCTCGACCCCGGGCAGTTCGAGCAGGTCATCGTCAACCTCGCTGTCAATGCGCGCGACGCCATGCCAGACGGCGGAGCGTTGCTGATCGAGACCGCCAACGTCGACCTCGACGAGCCGTACTGCGCATCCCATCCAGGTGTGGCTCCGGGCAAGTACGCAATGCTGTCCGTCCGTGATAACGGCTGCGGGATGACCAAGGAGGTGCGGGACAGGCTCTTCGAGCCGTTCTTCACGACCAAGCCCAAGGGCAAAGGAACCGGACTCGGGCTCGCCACGATCTATGGCGCCGTGAAGCAAGCCGAAGGGTTCATCGAGGTCGACTCCGAGGTAGGCAAGGGCACCACGTTCAGGATCTACCTGCCGCGCCTCACAGAGAAAGCCGAGAAGTGGTCCAGAGAGGGCGCGTACGAGGGGCTCCCTTCAGGCACGGAGACCATCCTGCTGGTCGAGGACGAGTCGATCGTGCGCGACCTGGCGCAGCGGGTCCTCTCGCGTCTGGGCTACACCGTATTGCCCGCCCAGAACGGTGGAGAGGCATTCATGCTCGCAGAGCGGCGCAAGGATCGCATTGACCTGCTGCTGACCGACGTGGTGATGCCAGGCATGAACGGACGCGAGCTGGCGGATCGCCTCTCGCTCCTGCACCCGGAGATGAAGATCCTGTACACCTCCGGCTACACCGAAGACGTCATCGTGCACCACGGCGTGATCGATCAAGGCCTGCGCTTCATCGGCAAGCCCTACACGCCTCGAAGCCTGGCCCAGAAGCTGCGCAAAGTGCTCGACGACGAGGACTGAGCGTCGCCTTTCCGGCACGCAGCACTACGGATGGCTCGGGTCGACGAGGATCGGCGAAAACGCGCGAAGGAATCCGCACAGTCGAGCCGTGGCCCAAGGGGATGGGAGCTTCTTCTGGCCAAAGGAGTAGGACTCGAATCCCTTGTAGCAAGACTGGGGGATGACCCCGCCGTCAGGCCTGACCGTGGACGCGAGACCGCGCGCGATCTCAGCGACGCTGTCGCGGTCCTCGGCGGAAGCTGCCTTGCCCTTCCAGACCGATGGAAAGGGAGCCACGGCTTCGAGCACTGCCGATGCGTCGTACCAGGTCGGCGGCCATTTTCCTGCCACGAAGCGCCTGCCGTGGCCGAACATGTACGGCTTTTCTTCGGCTCGACATCGCCAGGCACGCAGCAAGGTCCGAGCAGCTTCGCCAATCCTCTTGGGCCGGTCCGGGCCAGGCACGAGCGAAAAGAGCCGTAGAGCCTCCACCGTGACCTGGAGGCAGGCGTCGTTCTTGCGGCCTGGGCCACGCCACCTGGCGACCGGGTCGGGAATGCAGCGCCAGGCAATGCCCTGGGTCGTGTCGTCAAGAGTATCGCGCACTCTGGCCAGACCCCTCTGGATTCCGGGAGCCGCTCTGCGCCCGAACAGGAGCAGGACTTCGAGGATCGCGAAGTGGTCGCAGGGGAGGGATGCCCACGTCGCAGCGCCGTCTTTCTTGCCCGTGGCACCGCCAGGCGTCAGGTAGCGCCCATCGTCGGCCTGATGCAGCGCCATCCGATCGAGCAACCGCTCGATCGCCGTGAAGTCCCCGGGGCGCACGCCCAGACCGTGAAGAAGGCGAAGGAGATTCGGTGGGAACCCGGGCGAGTTGTGGCCTGAGAAGGTGAAGCCCGACTCCCAGCCTGGAAGGCGGTCCACGAGCGCGCGGACGGCCGGATCAGCGACTACTGCTTTGCGTGCGTTGCGCACGTCTGCGTCATCCTCGGACATCCCGAGAACAGCGGTCATAGTGACGAAGCGAGCGGAGGGCTCGTCGCTCGACAGGAGCCAAGGGCGTGGATCTTTGGGGAGGATCGAAAGCCAGGCTTCGCGTTTCGTGGTCATCCGAGGGCTCCGTCAACGTGGTTCACGCCAAGCCTCCACGCGGGCCGCCCCTGTGTCAAATCCGTTGTCGCCCGGGCCGCGCAGGCGGGTGATCCGATGCGGCTTGTCGATGCGGGCAAGAGTCTCATAGCATGGGGAGGTGGATCCACGCCCAGCCCGGAAGAGCTTGTCCCTGCCAAGACGCGGTGCTTTTTTGGGGTGGGTTGTGCCCTTAGCCTCAATCGTTGCCTACGGCTGCGCAAGCGGCCACGCCGAGCCCGGAACGCCGCCAATTGCAGCTCGCGCGGCGGAATCAGCCGCTGTCTCCTCCAGCGCTGCTCCGTCGGAGCCTCCTCCGGTCCCCACCATGGATGCGGCCGTCCAGGTGCCGGCTCCATCCGCCTCCGAAGCGGCGCTCCCCGAAGCGCCGTCTGAGCCTGACGTCGGATTCGCGCCGGAGCCGACCCCCAAGGAGCTCACGCCAGAGCATGCGCGCGGCTATTGCACAGGACGCGCCGAGCTCCGCACCTCACGCGGGGACGTCAACTGCTACCCCTACCGGTGCCGGGCTGGCAGATGCCTTCTTCGTTGCACGAGCCGCACGGACTGCGCAGGTGCAGACAATCCGAAGGAGATGGCAAAGTACGGCTGGCCGCTCGACTGCGCGGACTCCAGCAACGAATGCTATCCGCTGCATCCTCGTCATGTGACTGGGCCGCGGCACTAAACCGCAGTGCCTTTCCTACTCAATCCCGAGACAAGCGCGTAGCGAGCACCGGTCCGGCAAGCACGACAGCGCTGCATCCAGGTATTCGCAGTAGCGCATCGACGACAGATACGCGCGGCAGTCCGGCACCGACAAAGGCATGGACTTCTGCCGACAGTGCTCCACGATCTGCGTGCACGCCTCCACGGTGTCCGGGCGCATCACGGCCTTTCGGATGGCGCGATCCACGCACTTGTGCACACGCTGGAACTCGCACGGCGGCTGCGCGGGTCTTGAGCGCAGGCACTCGATCGCGCGCTTTGCTGCGTCGACGGTCAGCGGACTGACCATCTCGTGGCACATCGGCTCCACACCCTCGCACTCCGGCGATGGCAGCGGGAATCGGAAGCACTCGCGGGCCGGTCCCTGGATCTTGGTCGCTGGATCCGAGACGATGTCCCACTCGCACGGGACGCACTCGTTGGCATGGACCACGCGGTCGTAGAATTGGTCCGTAGCAGGCAAGGAAGGCTGTCCGGCAGAAGGCGCAGCACGCGGAGGCAGACCCGGTGGTTGCTGCGGCGCCGACGAGGCAGGCGGCGCAGGCGCAGGGTAGGAAGCTGCGGCAGCCGGCGTGGAGATAGGCACGGGCGATTCGCCCGGAGCCCCAGCTCCGCGGCTCGGCTCGCGTCCCTGGGCCGTGGATGGAGCACAGCCAGCGATCAGCGCGGTGAGGGCGAGGAATTCGCAGCGATCAAGGTACATGGCAGGAAAGGTCGTCACGATACGCCCGCGCCTCGCGCTCGACCAGCCGTCGCCTGCTCCCGCGCCTGCTGAAGCCTGAAGCCCGAGGCCTGAAGCCTCACAAACCAGCCTTCCCTCAGCCCAAACGTGCCCGGATCCACCCCAAAATGTGCCAGGTTGCGCTGCCTGGTTTACTCCTGCTCCCCGCCTGGGTAGGGCTCTGCCCATGGCCGATTTCGTGCACCTGCACGTGCACACGCAGTACTCGCTTCTCGACGGCGCCCTTCGGGTCAAACCCGAGAGCGACCGCCCCATCGAATTGCGCTCCGACCTCGCCCACCGGGTCAAGCGCATGGGCATGCCTGCTGTCGCCATGACCGATCACGCCAACATGTTCGGCGCGATCACCTTCTACAAGGCCTGCAAGGAAGCTGGCATCAAGGCGATTCTCGGCTGCGAGCTCAACGTCGCCCGCACAGCCGGCATGCAGGGCAAGTCTGCAGAAGCCTCCCCCCTCGATCACCTCGTCCTGCTCGCCGCCAGCGAAAAAGGCTACAAGAACCTCGTACGCCTCGTTTCACTCGCCCAGATCGAGCCCGCAAGCACCCTCGGCCCCAGCACCACCCTGGATCGCATCGCGGAGAGCTCCGAAGACCTGGTCATGCTCACCGGCTGCATGGGCGGCCTGGTCGCGCAGACCATGCTCAACTCCGGCCCAGAGCGCGCTGTCGCCCAGCTCGAGCGTTTGATGGAGTTCATGCCCCGCGAGCGCCTGTTCATCGAGCTGCAGAACCACGGCTTCCCGGAGCAGCCGATCCTCAACGAGATGCTGATCGAGACCTCCAACAAGCTCGATCTGCCGATTGTGGCGACGAATGACGTGCATTTTGCGGAGAAAGCGGACGGCGACGCGCACCTGATGCTGACTTGCGTGGCAGCGAACTGCTCCTACGACGACGCCAAGGACGCGCACCACGGCTCTGCGGAGATGTACCTGAAAAGCCCAGAAGAGATGACGGAGCTCTTCAAGCATCGTCCGGATGCCATCTCGAACACGCTGCTCATCAGCGAGATGTGCACGGGCTGGAAGCTCAAGCTTGGCCAGCCGATGCTGCCGACCTTCCCGCTGCCGGAGGGGCAGGACGCTGAGAGCTACTTCATGCAGGTCGCGCGTGACGGGCTCAAAGCGCGGTTCGAGGAATTCCAGCGAATCGGATTCAAGTTCGACCCGCAGCAGTACATCGATCGCCTGGAGCACGAGCTCAAGGTGATCGTGGGCATGAAGTTTCCCGGCTACTTCCTGATCGTCTGGGACTTCATCCGGTTCGCCAAGGAGAACGGAATCCCGGTGGGGCCAGGCCGCGGCTCCGGCGCTGGCTCGCTCGTGGCCTACTCCATGCGCATCACCGACCTCGACCCGATGCCCTACGACCTGCTGTTCGAGCGGTTCCTGAACCCGGAACGCATCTCGATGCCCGACTTCGACGTCGACTTCTGCATGGATCGACGCGAGGAGGTCATCAAGTACGTGTCGCGTCGCTATGGCGAGAACTCGGTCGGCCAGATCGCCACGTTCCACGAGATGAAGGCGCGCAGCGTGATCAAGGACGTTGCGCGCGCACGCAAGGTCTCCTCGCAGGACTCGCAGAAGCTGGCGAACCTCGTGCCCAACCTCGGCCAGGGAAAGACCGCGACCATCGCCCAGGCGCTCGAGATGGAGCCCAAGCTCCAGGCGATCGTCGACGAAGGGGGCATCAACTCCGAGGTGGTGCTGGCAGCGCAGAAGCTCGAGGGGCTCACCCGTCACGTCGGCATGCACGCTGCCGGCGTGGTGATCTCCGAAGGCCCGCTGTGGGATCACGTGCCGTGCATCAAGCAGAACGACCTGCTGGTCACGCAGTACTACATGTCCGACGTCGAGCAGGCCGGTCTGGTGAAGTTCGACTTCCTCGGCCTGCGCACGCTCACCGTGATCGACATCGCCGCGCGTCTGGTGAACCTTCGCCCTGAGCGTCAGGGGCAGAAGTTCGACATCAACACGATTCCGATGGACGACGCGGTGACCTTTGCCCTGCTGCAATCGGGCGAGACCACGGGCGTGTTCCAGCTCGAATCCTCGGGCATGCAGGAGCTGTTCAAGCGCCTCCGGCCCGACCGTTTCGAGGACATCGTGGCCGCGGTCGCCTTGTACCGTCCTGGACCGCTCGGCAGCGGCATGGACAAAGATTTCGTGGCCTGCAAGCACGGCCGCCAGCCGATCAAGAAGATGCATGCGCTGATCGACGACGTGCTCAAGCCGACCTACGGCGTAATCGTCTACCAGGAGCAGGTCATGCAGATCGCCCGTCAGATGGCGGGCTACACACTCGGTGGCGCTGACCTTCTTCGACGAGCCATGGGCAAGAAGAAGAAGGAGGAGATGGACAAGCAGCGCAGCACGTTCGTCTCCGGCGCAGTGGGAAACGGCGTGACCGAGGAGAAGGCGACCGAGATCTTCGACCTTGTGGCGAAGTTCGCCGAGTACGGATTCAACAAGAGCCACTCGGCCGGCTACGGCCTGATCTGCTACCAGACGGCGTATCTCAAGGCGCGCTTCCCGGCGGAATTCCTGTGCGCGCTGATGACCGCAGACCGCGAGCGTACAGAGAAGGTGGTGCGGTTCATCGCCGAAGGTCGCGCCATGGGCGTGAAGATCCTTCCGCCCGACATCAACGACTCGGACACCGGCTTCAAGGTCGTCTACGCATCGCCCGCAGGGGACTACCGCGCGCCTCGTGGCTCGCGCGTCACGGACAAGTACCAGCCTCAGATTCGATTCGGCCTCGGCGCGGTTCGTGGGGTGGGCGACGCTGCCCTCGAGTCCGTGTTCGAAGCGCGAAAGCAGGGGCCCTTCAAGGATCTGTTCGACTTCGCCAGCCGCGTCGATGCGCGCAAGATCAACAAGGGCGCCCTCGAAGCCCTCGTGCAGTGCGGTGCGTTCGACACGACCCTGGCCGCCTCGCGCGTCACCAGGGCGCAGGCGTTTGGCGCGATCGACACTGCGCTGGAGCGCGGACGCTCGGCGAGCAAGGATCGGGAGCGCGGGCAGGCGACCCTGTTCGGCATGTTCGAGGCAGCAGCGCCGGTCACCACCACCAAGACCGAGTACCCCACCGTCCCTCCGTGGGATCTTCGAGAAACGTGCGTGCGCGAGAAGCAGGCGCTCGGCT
The DNA here is from genome assembly GCA_016218915.1 of Deltaproteobacteria bacterium. Lineage (GTDB taxonomy): Bacteria > Myxococcota_A > Polyangia > Polyangiales > Polyangiaceae > JACRCQ01. The sequence continues at coordinate 54,499 of JACRCQ010000002.1, read as the reverse complement.
TCTACGTCTCCGCACACCCGCTCGATCGCTACGGCAAAGAGCTGGATCGATTCCAGCTCGCCAGTGCCGCGTCGCTCCCTGACGCGGACATGTGGGCCAAGGTCCGCGTTGCGGGCATGGTGGAAGGCTACCGCGAGAAGATCTTCAAGGGCTCGGGCAATGCGCAGAAGACCGCGTTCTTCGATCTGGAAGACAAGACCGGGCGCGTGACCGTGCGGGTCAAGGAGCAGCTGATCGACGCAGCGGCGCCTGTGCTCACCTCAGGAGACCCGGTCGTGGTGTCGGGCACGATCCGATTCCCGGAGCGCGAGGAAGGCTCGGAGGATGTGGAAGCGCCGCGCGAGCCGACCCTTCTGCTCGACAAGGTCGCGCTGCTCGCGAGCCTGGTGCAGGCAGAGACCAAGGCGGTCACGATCCGATTGCGGTCGCAAGAGACCACCGCCGCTGATGTGACCACCCTGGGCGGCGTGCTGCGCGATGCACCGGGCGACTGCCCGGTCACGCTCGTGCTCGAGATGCCCACAGGCGCCGAAGTGTCCCTGGCGCTCAGCCCTGAGCTGCGCGTGGAAGCAGGGGATCGTCTCTTCTCTGCCCTCGAGCGGCAGTTCGGCCGGCAGGTTGCGGAGCTCAGACTCTAGAGCGCACGGAGCCGCGACCGTCACCGAGCATTGGTTCCATCTTCGGAAAACCGTGCCTCACGGTGGACTCTGCGGCGCGGACTGTACTTCCCTCATCCCCGCACGTGCCGCGATCAGCATCGCGCGCCCTTCTCCCTGCGGGAGAAGGGTTCGCTGAAACCCTGCGGCCAGCGCGGGGATGAGGGAGGTCCTCTGCCGCGCAGGGTTGTTTCCACGGGGTCCATCAGCTCACTCGAAACGCTTGAGTGGGAAAGCATCCAATGGAAATCCATCGGGAATTCCAGGATGAGACCAATGCTCAGCGACCGTCAGGGAGCGGGTCGGTCTCGCGCGTTACGACCCGCTCGCTTACGCTCGCGGCTCCACTACGGATTGCAGGAGGGCGCGAAGATGTGCACGGACGTGTCTCGAACCACGTACGCGTAGCCGTTGTCGCCTGCCACGGTGAGGTTGTTGAACGGCAAGGTCGCCATCGCGATGCGCTTGGCCACCTTCGGACCCGTGCGTCCCACGATGTCGAGCGCGACCGTTTGAAGCGCAGCGCTCACCACGGCCCCGGCAATCGTGTTCTCGTCGATGAACGACACCGGCCCGATCGGCGACGTCAGCTGCTGCGCGGAGAACGTCTCGATCGCAAGCTCGACCGGCGTGACCGTGGCCGCGCCTGTCTCTGCGAGCCACAGCGCGCGCACGTCCTTCCAGCTCGCTCCGTCGAACGAGCCGATCAGCCACGCAGCGGATCCCTTTCGGTTCGAGGCAAAGTAGCCTCGCGTGGGATCGCTCGACGAAAACGAGGAGATGTCGACGGTGCCGCTGTTGGAGCTGAGCGAAGAGGCCGCATTGGCCTGCAGGCTGAAGGAGTGCTGGTACGGGCTGCTCGGGCTGACCGCGTGGAGCAGGATGCGATCCGCCGAGGAGGCCACGGACGTGAGCTCTGCTGTGCCGGAAGCCACGAACACGTCCAGATAGGTGGGGAGCCCTGGCCCGAATCGCGCAAACGCGGGGAACCCAGTCTGGGGCGTCTGCAGGAAGATCGTGTCGTTGGGCGATCCGTACGCTGCGGTCAGGGGTCCTCCCAGATACACGTTCGTCTGGTGCATCGGCGGCACAGGGCTCGTGCCATCCAGCGGAAGATCGATCCAGCTGAGCGTGACGTTGGGGCCCGAAGAGGCTGCTGTCCAAACGCGCTGGCCGCTGCGCACCAGGTAGTTCGAGCCCGCAGGCACGGCTGCAGCAACCGTCTCCTGCGTGACCACCATCGGGTTGCGCGTGTTGAACACCCGCATCCCGCCCTGGGTCAGCGCTACGACGTAGGAGCCGACCGCAACCACGCACGAGCGATTGTAGGCCTGGTTGCAGATCAGCGTTTCGCCTGCGGGCAGGTCGAAGAAGCCCACGGACTCGGAGAGCGGACCCTTGTCCACGCACTGTCCTGCGGTGCACTTGCGCCACTTGCAGGCCACGGGCGGACAGTCCGCGTCCGTCGAGCACACCACCAGCCCGCTGTCGGTCTTGGGACCGTCCACCGGCGCATCGGTCGCGGCTTCCGTGGCCGCGTCCGCATCGCCACCTGCCTCTGCGTCGACCGCGGAGCCGTCATCGTTCTCGTCCCCGCCCGCGTCCCCGTCCACCGTGGAAGCCTCGCCGTCCTTGGTGTCCAGCGGTGCGTCGCCTGTGTCGGTCTTGCCGTCTTCGCTGACCACGTCAGGCTGCGCGTCCCCGTCCGTCTTGACCTCCGGGACACCCGCATCGCCATCCGGCTTGGCGCCGGTGTCCGCATCGGTTGCATCGCCGCCGCCCTCGACCGCGGCTTCGCTCTGCGCGTCTTCTGTCGGTGCAGGTGGCTGATCGAGCAACGACTCGTCGATGGTGACGAAGCATCCCGCAGCGCAGAGAGCTGCACCCACGGCCAGCGCGATCGGTGTGGAGCGCATGAGCGATCGTCGCATCAGAACGTCCCCCCGATCTGGATGCCACCTGGAGCAGGCGCGAGCCTGATGCTGGCCTTCTCCTCGCCGCTATCCTTGTCCTCCTTCTTGCCCTCGGGCCAGAAGATGAGCGCTGCCCCGACTCCGCCGAGCACGAGCGCGCCGCCCCAGGCCACGTTGGTCCACATGCGATCCGAAGTCGCAGAGTCGTAGCCGTCACGGGTCGGGTTCGCCACATACGAGTCGCGCGCAGAGAGGGTCTTGAATCCAAGAGCCACTGCCACGCCCGCGGAGACCACGCCGAGCCCAGCCATCCCGTAGCCAACGAGCTTGCGTGTGCTGGGTCCTTTGGACGGCGGCTCGGAGGATGGCTCCGTTGGGGGCGCCGTTGCGGTTGTCGAAGCTGTCGGCGCTGGAGCAGAAGCCGTTGGGGGTGGGGCCGCGCTCTCCTGCGAAACGTCGACCTCCACCGTCTTGCCCACCTTGAGGATCACGTCGCGTCGCTCGACCTTGTCGCCTCGCACGATCAGCAGGGTGTGGATGCCCGGCGTGCTGTGCAGCTTGGCCGGTGGATTGGTTTCGGTGGAGCCTTCGAACTGGACGGTCACAGAAGAAGGGCCTGAGATCGACGCAGTGCCGAGCGATTCCTCCAGCGACGCGAGACGCTCTTTGGCGACCTTGAGATCCTTGGGGGACAGCCCGGGGAGATCGACGGCGCGAGAGAAGTTGTCCGCAGCGCGCGCAGGGTCTTCGGCCTTGTCCCAGGTCGTTGCGGCTGTGAACGACGCAAAGGGATGCGGGCGCAAGCGCGACGCGGCTTCGAAGTGCAACGCAGCTTCGCGGTAGCGTCCGGCTTCGAGGGCCTTGGTGCCCTCGGTGAACCGGCGCTTGGCCTCGGCCGCGTCGTCAGCGTGGAGAGCAGGCGCGCAAACCAGAATGAAGAGCGCGGTAAAAGCAAGGAATCGACGCAAGAAGCTCATCATCGAGGAGCCCATCAGTACGGGTTGACTGGAATCGCGGGGGTCTTGCCCTTGTCCGGGCCCTTGGTTGGCGGTTTGGTCGTGGCCGGCGGTGGCGGCTTCGGTTCCTTCGGCGTGGTCGCAGGCGGCGCGTGCGTGGCCGGCGGCGGCGCAGCCGTCGTCGGAGGCGCTGCGGTCGTCGGTGGCGCAGCCGTGGTCGGCGGCGCTGCGGTCGCAGAAGGTGCCGTGCTCGTTGCTGGCGCCGCTGCCAGCTCCACGGTCTTCTCCGCTTCCGACTTCTCGTCGAAGGTGAGCGTGGTCGGGGCGAAGTTCGGCGCGCGAACCACCACGGTCAGCGTGGCGCCTGCCTTGGGTCGCTGCACGGCCTGACGGCCTGTTCCGATCACGACGCCGTTGAGCTCCACCACTGCGTCCACGGGCTTGGGCAGGATCACGATCGTTTCGGATCGGGGAGGGGACGTCGCGGGATCGGCTTGCGCAGAGTTGGAGCCAGCAGCCGCGTTCCTCTCCGAGCGGGTCGGAATCGAGCTGATGGCAACGATTCCGAGCATGCCTGCGACGGTGATCCCGCCGCACAGCACGGTGATCGCAGTAGCGGTCGACCGCTTCATGCCGCGCGGAGGCGGCCCTTGCATGGTGACTCCGGCGATCGATCGAGAAACGCCCGAGCCACCAGGAGTCGATGTTGCGGCAGCAGGGTCGTCGACCACCGCAGTGGAGGCGAGACGGATGCGCGTCCTGCGCTCCTCGATCTCCTTGCCGTGCAGCTCCCAGACGAGCTTGCCGACGTCGGACGGGCTCAGGATTGCGCGCCGGGAGATCAGGAACTGCTCGAGCGCCAGACGCATTTGCTCGGCGGTCTGGAATCGCTGGGCAGGATCCATGGCGAGGGCGCGTGCGAGGATCGCTTCGAGGTCCGAAGGGAGATCCGGGCGGACCTGACGGGGCGGGATGATGTTGCCGCCGAGCAGGCTCTGCAGGCGCGCCACATCGTTGGCACCCGGCCAAGCGCGTCGACCCGTGACCGTTTCGTACAGCACCGCGCCGAGCGAGAAGATGTCGGATCTGCGGTCGACATTGAGATCGCCCATGGCCTGCTCGGGCGACATGTACGCGACCTTGCCCTTGAGCTGGCCGGCCATGGTGGGCGCATGGTCGAGCCCCATCGCCTTTGCCACGCCGAAGTCCGCCACTTTCACTGTGCCGTCGTGCTGGATCAGGATGTTGTGCGGCGACACGTCCCGGTGCACCACGCGCACGTACTCGCCATGATCATCGCGCAGCTCGTGGGCCGCATGCAGTCCGGCGCAAGCATCTGCGAGCACGCGCACCGCGATCAGATCCGGCAGCGGCGTGTGCGGCCTGGCCTTGAGAAGGGCGAGCAACGAGGCGCCGTCCACCCATTCCATCGCCAGGAAAAGGACCGCGCCCTCTTCACCGAGGTCGAGAATCTCGCAGACGTTGGGGTGGTGGATCGCTGCAGCGACGCGCGCCTCATCGAGGAACATTCGTTCGAATTCGGCGTCTGCGGCGAGCGCGGGCATGATGGTCTTGATCGCCACCATCTTCTGGAATCCGCGTTGGCCGCTCTGACGGGCTGCCCACACGCGCGCCATGCCGCCCTGAGCCACAGGAGTCAGCAGCGTATAGCGTCCGAGCTTCTGGCCGGGACGCAGGCTGTCGAGGTCGGCCGCAGGTGGCCCGGCACCGCGAGATTCAGGGGTATCCACTACGCCTTGCATGCAAAATCAATCTACCATCAAGCCGGCCGCGCGCATCTGTCAAGGTAGATCGAGCCTGGCTGGCAAATCCCGCCGAACCGCCGGCCGACGGGTGCCGCCGGGCTCTGCAGGGCTCGGAAGCCAGCGGCTGGCAAGGTCCGGGCATGCATTCGACATCCGACCTTCTGTGCTAGCTGACCAAAGGTGCCGGGGCTTGATAGAATCCAACCACGGTAGGGATCCCTCCAGGACGAGGGCTGTTCCCATAGAGCGGTTCACAAAAAATGATATCGACGACCTGCCCCGGATGCGCTGCCAAGTTCCAGGTTCCAGACGAGCTGGTGGCGGGCAAACTTGTGCGGTTTCGGTGCCGCAAATGCGGCGGCACCATTGCTGTCGATGGCGCTGCTGCTGCATCGAGCTCGTCCGCTGCCCCGGCCGCCCCATCGCCGGACGCTGCAGCGCGAGTCGCTCGCAAACAGACGCTCATGATGGGAGCGCCCGCAGAAAAGGCCCCTCCGCGCCCAGAGGTCCCGGGCACCATGCTTCACGGCGTCCCACTCGGGGGCACGCCGTCCGATAGCACGGACCTGGTGCCGCTCTCGAAGTCCGAGATGCAGGCCGCCCTGGGTACCGCTCGGCCGCCGGAAAAAGTCGAAGTGCCGCAGGTGCACGCTCCGAAACCAGAACCCACACCCAAGTTCGATCTCGAGCGCACCCCGCCGCCCTCTGCAGCGACCGATAGCTGGGAAGTGCCTCCAGAGCCCCCTGCGATCAAGCCGGCGGAGCCCGCCAAAGCCATCACGCCCAAGCCTGCACAGGCAAAGGCCGCTGAGCCGGAACCCAAAGCCACCACGCCCAAGCCTGCTGAGGCCAAGGCTGCAAGGCCCGCTGCGACCAAGGTCGCAGACTCCAAACCCCCTGAGGCGACCAAGAAAGCTGCTGCGCCTGCCGACAAGCCTGCGCTCGCCCCCTCTGCCTCCAAGGACAAGAAGGCGGAAACACCCAAGCCCGCAGCCGCAAAGAAGAGCGACATCTTCGGCAAGGGCAAGGACGACGCCCCAGCTCCGATCTCGCCCAAGAAGCAGGAAGCTGCCAAGGACGAAGGCGCCAAGGGCGAGTCGCCCAAGCCCCCGTCCGCCAAGTCCGGAATCGCGGACAAACGCCTTGATGGCCCCTCGTCCAAGCGTAGCGCCCGCATCTCCATGGAGCTGGGCGGCGTATTCAATGCCTCCTCCAAGTCCGAGCCCGCAGCGAAGTCCGATGATCTCGATGTCGATGTGGAGCTCGATGCGATCGACGAGAAGCCGTTGGAGCTCGAGCCGATCATCGCCAAGCCTCCCAAGCCAGCGCCTCCCACTCCGCAGCTCAAGAAGGTCGTGCTGGATCTCGCTGACATCGGCGGCGGCGATGCACCGGAGTCGCGCCCCATGCCTTCGGTTGCCTTCTTCAGCCCAGTACTGATCCCGCAGATGCAGCTCTCGCAGCCCTCTGCCCAGCCGTTGCTTTCTGCGCCGGTGGAGGCCGACCTGCCGCGCCAGGAGCAGAAGGCCGCTCCGATGAAGAGCGGCCAGGGAATGGTCTGGGCCGCGATCATCGCGAGCGTGGGTATTCTCTGTGCCGGCGGCTACCTGCTCTGGAATACGCTCCACACCTCCACGCCGCAGCCCACCCGAACAGGGGCGAGTACCGAGACTCCTGCGGTGACCCAGGCCCCCACGCGCGTCGCGGCTCCGGAGCCCACAGCCGCTGCGCCCAAGCCCCCGGAGTCGGTGGCCGCAGCTACCCCTCCGCCGGCCGAGACGGCAGCCCCGCCGGCCGCGGATACTGCCTCCAAGACCAATCCAGGCGAAAAGAAGGACGTCCCCGCTGCGTCCACGGATACGGGCAAGAAGGTCGCTTCCACGCAAGGCGATCCCCCTGCCGCGACCCAGCCTCCGCCACCTCCTCCCGCAGAGACCAAGACGCCTGATCCGCCGTCCACCACTCCCACCAAGCAGCCCCAGCCGACCGAGGCCAACGACATCCCGTTCGACAAGGCTGCGGCAGCGACAGCGCTGGGTGCGCGCAAAGCGGTGGCTGCTGGATGCAAGCAAGAGGGTGGTCCCACAGGAAATGCGAAGGTCTCGGTCACATTTGCCAACTCCGGCAGGGTGACCTCGGCGAACATCAACGGGCCGCCCTTTGCCGGTACGCCTGTGGGAGGGTGCATCGCCTCCAAGTTCCGTGGCGCCACCGTCCCTCCCTTCACGGGCAACCCCGTGACCGTCCACACGACCGTCCCGATCTTCTGATCGCCCGGGGTGTTTAGAGTCACTTGCAGGGTGAACCGTCGCCTCCGTGCTAGGCTTGCGCGGTGAACACGCGCGATTGGGGCGCGCTCGTACCCGTGCTGATTACCTACGGCGGTCTCGCCGTGGAGTTGCTCGCGCTCGCCCTGATCCCGTTCGTGCTCCTGCGCAGGAAAGAGCCCGCTGCCACCATCGCGTGGATCCTCGTGCTCGTGTTCCTGCCCGGCCTCGGCGCAACGTTGTACCTGCTGTTCGGACGCTCCCGCGTGCGATGGTCGGCGCGCCGCAAACGCACCGCTGATGAGGCTCTGAGCGGACACCTGATCGGATTCCGCGCCTCGGATCCAAAGCACGCACCGCTTCCGCTCGCAGGTCACTCGCTCGGACTGTTCCGCGTGAGCTCCGTGCTGTCGCGCGGCGAATCGACCCTGGGAAACCGTGTCGACGTCATGCTCGGCGGCACAGCGACCTACGCAGCGATCGGCGAGGCCATCGACGCGGCGCAGCACCACGTGCACGCCGAGTACTACTTGATCCAGCCCGACAAGTCCGGGCAGTGGCTCTTCGACAAGTTGATCGAGGCGAGCCGTCGCGGCGTGCAGGTGCGATTGCTTTGCGACGGCTGGGGGTGCTTTGCGCTGCCCCGATCGTGGATCAGGAATCTGCGCGACGAAGGGGTGAAGGTGACGTTCTTCTTCCCGCTCAGGTCGATGCTCGCGCAGCCGGTGAACCTCCGAAACCACCGCAAGATCGTGGTAGTGGACGGCAAGGTCGGGTTCACCGGTGGCATCAACATCGGCGACGAGTACCTCGGCAAGCTGCAGTCGGTCGGTGCGTGGCGCGACACGCACATTCGGATCGTGGGCCCGGCCGTGGCCGAGCTGCAGAGCGTGTTCCTTCGCGACTGGTTCTTCTCTTCCCAGGAGATCGTGAGGGATCCAGCTTTCTACAGCGCCTGGGATGAGCCAGCCGCGGAAGCGGTGGTGGCCATCCTCACCAGCGGCCCTGACACGGACAGCGAGGCGATCCACCGGGTGTTCTTTGGTGCCATCGCCGGTGCGCGCGATCGCGTCTACATCACCACGCCCTACTTCGTACCCGATCGATCCCTCGTGGTCGTTCTGCAGATGGCAGCGCTGCAGGGCGTCGAGGTGCGGTTGCTCCTACCCTCGCGCTCCAACCACACCGTCACCTTCCATGCCGGGCGAAGCTTCTACGACGAGCTGATGGAAGCAGGCGTCCACATCCACGAGTACCAGCCTGGGATGATCCACGCCAAGACCATGGTCGTGGACGGCCACATCGGGCTGGTGGGAAGCGCGAACATGGATCTGCGGAGCTTCAGGCTGAACTTCGAGGTTCACGCGCTGATCAGCGACGAGGTGACGGCGCACGCGCTCGAGGAAGCGTTTCACGCGGATCTTCGCCAGGCGCGCGAGGTGACGCTGACCGAGTGGCGCGCGCGAGGGCGTGTGCTGCGCGTGGCCGAAGGCGCCGCGCGACTCGTGTCGCCGCTGCTCTAGAGGGGCTACAGTCTCCAGGCTCCAGGCTCCAGGGCAGCCCGGTTCGCATTCCGGAGATTGTCAACGGTCAAGAGCCCCCGAAGTTGCTTGGGGGATCCCCGCGACGCCTTCTCCAAGCGCGCAAGGCACCGGGCGCGTGGGTCCCGGTAGCGGCACGCCAAGGCGTGCCTCCGTTGGGCACGGCATGCCGTGCCTAACCGAGACACCGCGGTGGTCGCCAATGATCCCCCAGCGCACTTCGGGCACACGGTGCTAGTTGAGCCAGCGCTTGTCCGGTGGGTTGTCGCTGTCTCGGTTGGCGCGCGCCCCTTCGATCACGCGAAGCTTCGGCGCGCCTGCGCGAGCCACGGTGCGCTTCTGCGCCTGCACGTTGCGCAGCTTTCGCTGCAGCCACCACCTGCGAATCGGCGCTGGATCGCCGCCGCCCACCAGCCATCCGAAGAGCATGGCGCCGAAGGGAGAGAACAAGCCTTCCGGCGTGGACTTGGACGCGAGCAATCGCAGCACGGACATGCCGACCACGAACACCACGAGCACGGTGGACGACACGGGCAGCACGAACATCAGCATCACCTGCTGCCCGCGGAACGACAGCGCCCAGGCGATTGCCACCGCTTCCACAGCACCCACTGCGCCGAACCACAGTGGATTGGTGGTTCGCCCTGCCATCGACGCGGGCATCACCAGCTCCACGAGCATCTGAAGCACGAAGCCTGTAAGTGCAGCACCGTACACGAACGCCAGCAGCTTCTTGCCGCCCCACTTCTTCTCCAGCGAGGGTGCCAGGAAGTACAGGCCGAGCAGCGTGGTCACGATGTGACCCACAGCTCCATCCCCGCTGGGCAAGTGGATGAACGGCGCGGTGAGAAGGCGCCACACCTGGCCGTGACGAACGATCTTCGCCGTGTTTCCAGCCAGGAGTCCGAAGATGTCCTCGCCGCCTCCTCCCCAGTTGATCCCCACCGCGAACATCACCCAGATCGCGAGCAGCCCCACCATCAGCGCTGTCAACGCTTTGCCCGGTCGTGGGAGTGCTCCTCCGAGAAAGGGTTGGGTGGGGATCTGTCGTGGGCCCATGGATGTCGAACTGAGGAACCGAACGGTTGGACGGCTATAGGACGCCTACTGTTTCTTGAAGCTTGGGAGGGCCGACTGTCAACCTCCGCGGGTCATCAGTCCGCGGGGAGCAGCGAGCTTCGCAGGGTCTGGGGTTCCACTGCCACCAGCTGGTCTCCCCGCAACACGTAGATCGCGTTGACCGCGTCGAACTGCTTGGAAGGTGAGGGATATCCGTTCTCGCGGCAGGAGCGGGGGTGGGTCGACGCCGGCACCCGAACCGCCACCGCCGCCTCTTCCCCGCGCCAGCTGAACTTGACTACCGCCTGGACTGCACCCGTGACAGTACAGTGGTACTCGCGCCCTTGCGGTGTGCGGATCAGCTCCTCTCGCTCCAGATCCACGGTGCCCGTCGATTTCCCGCTGGTCAGGTGCAGCGTGAACTTGTCGGTCGTGCGCAGGAACGCAATGTCCGCCGTGTTCACGTACCCTTCGGACCGGGTCCCTTCCTGCCAGCTCTTGCCCACGCTCAGGATTCGCTCCTGGGCGCTGGCGCGCTTTGGCGGTTCAGGCGGCTTCTCGTTTCCGGACCCGCAGCAGGGTAGGGCAACGAGCAGGATCAACCAGGCTCCTTTCATGGGTCCTGATTGAAGCACTTTGCTGACGCCGTGGAAACCGGCTTGTTCGATTCAGTCCGCCGCTGCCTCGGCCTCTGCGGCGGCGTCCACGCCCGCCTCAAGCTGCGCAGGAGGAGGCGGCGCCAAGAATTCGCACTCTTTGTAGATCTCCGGATGCTGGATCACGTCACAGGCGACCGCTGTCTTGGTCACCTCCAGCTCGCACGGTTCCTGCTTGGCGTTCGCGCACAGCGCCGCTGTCCCAATCGCCTTCACACACTGGTCAATCCGCGGCTGGCCCGGATCCTCCTCGGATGCGAGGCCGTGCAGGCACTGATCCCGATAGAATCGCTTGCAGGAGTCCACGTCGAGCTTCGGAAATTCGGTCGGGCAGGAAAGCGCGGCTTCGCAGCGGGCATATTCGATCTGACGGCAGCCATCCGGGTTGACCGGGTCTGTCGAGCATCCAGCCAGCATCGCGAGCCACACCGCTACTGCGGGGATCGATGCGAGCATGGGCTTGGAACGGACGAGACTGCGCATGGTTGGGCGGGTAGCACAGGAAGCGGCCCTCGGACCAGTTTTCGACTATAGCTCGCCCATGCTCCCTGCCATGGTCCTGTGCGCAGGTTTTGGCACCCGCCTTCGGCCCCTGACCGACCTCATCCCCAAACCCATGCTCACGGTCGGGGACCGTCCAGCTGTGCTGCACACCCTCGCTCACATCTCGGACGCCGGCTTGACGCCGGTGGTCCTGAACACCCACCACCGCGCAGACGTGTTCGAAGGGACCCTGCCGCAGTGGGTGCGCGTCGTGCACGAACCCAGCATCCTCGGCACCGCTGGAGGCGTGGCAAACGCTTCCGGCCTCCTTGGGTCAGGAGACATCCTGGTCTGGAACGGCGACATCCTCGCCGAGCCCGACCTGCGCGCCCTGATCGACTTCCATCACGGCAACTCCAAGGATTGCGTGGCAACGCTGCTCGCTGCGCCTCGCGCCGCGGGACAAGGCACGCTCGGACTCGATGCGTCGTCGCGCGTCGTGCGCATGCGCGGTCACCGATCAGGTGTCGAGCAGATCGGCGCGGACTTCATGGGAATCCAGCTGATCTCGGCCCGGCTGCGCGCCCGGCTCCCTGCGCAAGGATGTCTCGTGGGCGACGCGTACCTGCCAGCTCTGCAGGCTGGCGATCAGATCGCGGTCTGCATGCACCGCGGAGATTGGGACGACATCGGCACACCGCGCGCGCTACTCGACGCCAATCTGCGATGGCTCCGGCGACACGGGCGAGCCAACTTCTGCGAGCTGCACGTCCCGGCTCCGATCGAGCTCCACGAGACCGTGGTGTGCAATGGCGCGATGCTCAGGGGCGCAGGCTCCATCCGTCAGTGCCTTGCGCTTGCTGGCTCGACCCTGACAGCTCCTGCGCACCGCGCGATCGCGCTGCCCGACGGCCGCGTCATTCAGGAGGAGTGAACAGCTCCACGCTGCGCACTGCCTGCCCGGATGGGGACTTGCCGCCGGTGATTGCGATCGTTCCCATGGGCAATGCGGCGGCTGTGGCGCCGATGCGAGGCTCGCGCAGCACCACGAGCTTGGTCGTTGCCGCCAGCGCGTTGAGGCTCACCATCACCACGCGCGTCTGCCCCGCATCCGGCTGCGCCGCCGGCGCGGTGCCCACGACCAGCGCCTTGGTTGCGGACAGTGCCCATGCGCTCGCGGCTTCGAGAGCTGTCGCTTCGGAGCCGGAAATCGCCTGTGCAGAGCAAGCTGACGCACAAGAGGGGTCGATCATGCGAGCCGGCGCGGGCGCGCCCTTGTCATCGACTCCGCCTGCGAGCAGCACGTGCGTCGCATCCAGGGTCGTTGCTCCACCACCCGCGACCGGATCCGGCGCAAAGGGCAGTGCCACGAACTGCGTTGCATCGGTGGCGAGCCACTCCACGCCTGGGGCCGAAGCGTTTCCACCTGCGACCACGAGACCCTTGCCAGAGCTCCACGCCGCCGACGCACCTGCTCTTGGCGCCGTCAGCGTCAACGCGCTCAAGCTCAGATCCGAACCCACACGAAGCACCGCCGCTGTTGGAGTGCCACCGGCGCGCGTGGCTCCCACGACGTACGCTGCGCCGTCTTCGCCGAGCACCGGAACACCCCCTGCCACATCGGCAAACGTCATTCCCGCCGGCGCCGTCGCCTCCACGTTCTCCGTGGTGTCAAAGTCGATCCACGTCGCTCCTTGCGCATCGATGAGAAGCCCGAAGTGCAGCGACACGATCGCCATCGTGAGCGGCGTGCGAGGCAGGTTCGAGCTCGCCGTGTATTGCAGCGGAGCCCAAAGCCCGAGGTCGTAGGCGATCGCCGACGCGGCCGTCACAGGCGCGCCGGAGGCATCCAGCACGTCCGTGCCTCCGCTCGTCACCAGGTACAACCCACCCACGATGCCAGCCACCCCGCGGGTGCGCGAAACAGGCAGTGACCCCGGAGGTCGCGCCATCTCACCGACGCGTCCCATGAACAAGGGGACCTCTGCCCCATCCAGCGAGCCGAGCGCCATCGGCAGCGTCCGGCCGCGCACCACGGCATCCCCTGCGGCGGTCGAACCGACGGCCTCCAGGGCTGCGAACTGATCTGTCGGCAGATCTCCGATGTCGAACGTCCCCGTCGGCCAGGGCATCGACGCGAGCGTCTGCTTTTCGCCCGCGATGGAGACCGCATGGATCTTCAGCTGCGTCGGCTTGGGCTCACGGGTGAACGCGTCGGTCTCCTGTCCCGGAATGAGCACGAGCGTCGCGTTCGGCTTGGAGGTGGAGCAAGCGTGAAGCGATAGCAGGAGGGCGAAGATGGGGAGCCGGACGCGCACGGCCTCTTGGTAGCTCCGGCTGCGCCCCCTGTCACCTTCGGCGTGCTAGCATCCCGTTGTGCGAGCGATCCATGCAGCCGGCGTATTCGCGGTCCTTGGGACCGTGCTGTTGATCGCGCCATGCCCGGCAAGAGGACAGACGGCGGCGACACGCGTCTACACGGTCGCTGCCATGGGGGATTCGCTCACTGACTTCCGCTCCCCTGGCGGAGGCAAGTACCTGACCTACCTGTCCGAGCGCTGCCCACGCAGCCGTTTCGACAGCTATGGCAAGGGTGGGCAGATGGTCAACCAGATGCGCGCACGATTTGCCCGCGACATCCTCGGCGATCCTCCGGACGCTTCGAAGCCGAAGTACACGCACGTGATCGTGTTCGGCGGCGTCAACGACATCTGCAGCGACGAGACCGCCAAGCGCACCAACGACAAGATCAAGGCGGATCTGTCCGCCATGTACGACACCGCCCACCGCGCAGGGATCCAGGTCGTCGCCATCACGATCGCCCCCTGGGGAGGCTTCAAGAAGTACTTCAACCCCCGCCGAAGCGCCTCTACGCTCACCGTCAACCAGTGGATCCAGTCCCAGGCCCAGCAGGGCGGCGTGGACTTCGTGGTCGACTCCGGTCGAAGCCTGACCTGCGGCGATCCCGAGCGGCTGTGCAAGCCGGACGCGCAGAAGGACGGTCTGCACCTGAGCGGACCAGGGCACCGCAAGCTCGGTGAAGCCTTGTTCGATCAGGTGTTCAAGGACTGCGAGTGATTCGAGCCGATGGATGAGATGACCAGGGTCGCGATCATCGGCGCCGGACACACACGCTTTGGGCGACGCACCGACGCGTCGGTGCAGGAGCTTGCCTTCGACGCGCTGCGCGAGGCTTTGCACGATGCTGCCATCGAGTCGTCGGCCATCGACGGCGTCGCGATCGGCTCGGTCCCGGAGTACCACCAGCAGCGCTCGCTGTCCGGGGCCGTGGCGACGTACCTGAATCTCGCGCCCTGTCCTGTGTGGCTCACAGAAGCTGCCTGCGGCTCCGGAGGAGCGGCCATTCGCGTGGGGTGGCTCGCCGTGCGATCCGGTGTGCACAAGGTCGTGGCCGTGATCGGCTGCCAGAAGATGACCGATCTCGGCACGGCCGAGATCCAGGCGCTGATGGGGCGCGTGGGCGATGTGCAGTGGGAGTCCCGGTTCGGCACGACCTTTCCTGCCTACTACGCGCTGTTCGCCCGACGGCACATGCACGAGTTCGGCACGACGCCCGAGCAGCTCGCTGCAATCGCGGTCAAGAACCACGGCTATGGCGTGGGCAACCCGCTCGCCATGTTCCGCAAGCCGATCACGATCGACAAGGTGCTGTCCTCGCCCATGGTCGCAAGCCCGCTCCACCTGTTCGACTGCTGTGCGAACGCGGACGGCGCAGCGTGTCTGCTCCTTGCCGAAGAGCGAACCGCAAGGGCACTTTGCCCTGCGAAGCCTCGCGTGTTCCTCGATGGGTGCGGAGCTGCGAGCGCCAGCATGTCCGTGCTCACCGCAGGGGACCTGACCGGCGTACCAAGCACCCGGGAAGCCGCGCGCCAGGCCTACGAGCAGGCCGGCTGCACGCCGCGGGACATCCAGGTCGCACAGCTCCACGACGGCTTCACCATCACCGAGCTCATGGCCTACGAGGACCTCGGCTTCTGCGGCAGAGGGGAGGGCGGAGCGTTCGTGGACGGTCGAGGCCCGTGGCTGCACGGCGTCGTCCCGGTCAACGTCGATGGCGGGATCAAGGCGAGAGGCCACCCCATCGGTGCGACCGGCGTGTCGATGGCTGTGGAGATCGTAAGGCAGCTTCGCGGCGATTGCGGCGATCACCAGGTCCCGGGCGCAAGCCTCGGTCTCATGCAGAACGTCGGCGGCGTGGGGCAATACGTGTTCGTCAACGTGATGCGGAGGGAAGCCTGATGATCCCAAGCCGCGTCGCTGGATTCGAAGAGCTCCTGCGCGAGGGGCGGCTGTGCGCGAGCCGGTGCCGCGGCTGCGGCTACACATCGATGCCGCCGCGCGCGGATTGCCCTGCGTGCCTGTCCGCGGAATGGAAGTGGGTCGAGCGCGGCGGCGCAGCAACGCTCTACTCGTTCACCACGATCCACTCTGCGCCGGTCGGATTCTCGGCTCCGTACGTGATCGGGGTGGTCGACCTCGACGAAGGGGGAAGGCTGATGGCGCCGTTTCCTCGAGGCACCGCGGACAGCGACGTTCGCGTGGGAATGCGTGTGCAGGTCGTGGTGAGCGAAGGGCGCTACGAGCTCCGCGCGGCAAGCTCCGATCATCCAATCTGACCCCGCTGGTCGGCCTGCCAGGGGACACCGTGGCGGCATGCCACCGGCATGCCCTAGACGGGCATGGCACCGCCATGCCCCACCGCCATGCCCTACCCGTTCTCCCCCTTCTGCGCCTGCGCAGGCTCGGACCGCTCGATCAGGGGAACCGCGACTGCGTTCACCACCGCGCTCGCACACGCAAACCCGAACGCGCCCGTCACGTACATCACCGTCCCGTCGATCACCGCGCGGGTCTCGCAGCTGTGCTCATCCGACTTGTTGCCGCACACGCAGTGGAATCCCTTGCCGCCATCGTAGTGCAGCTCGCGGGGCCAGTTCCTCTTCTCGTCGGAGAACACCACCGGAACACCCATGGGGCCGCTCGACGGGAAGTCGTGCTTCGTACGCAGGATCTTGCGTAGCTCCCGCGCCATGGGGCAGACGAATGCATCGGCGAGATCCGCGATCTTGATCCGGGTCGGATCGATCTTGCCAGCCGCGCCCATCGACGAGATCACCGGGATGCCTCGGGCCCGGCACGTCGCGATCAGGTGCGCCTTGGCGGTGAAGTTGTCGATGCAGTCCACCACCCAGTCGTAGTGGGCTCTTCCCGGCCACGGCGGCGTGAGCAGCGCCTCGCTGCGCTTGAGATTGTAGAACTGACGCTGCGCATCGATCTGCGCTTGCGGATTGATCGATCGAAGCCGGTCGCGCAGCACCCACGCCTTGGGACGTCCCACCGTGCCGTGGACCGCCTGCAGCTGACGGTTCGAGTTGGTGATGCAGATGTCGTCGAAGTCGACCAGCATCAGATGGCCGACCGCAGATCTGGCGAGCGCTTCGGCCGCCACGCAGCCGACACCGCCGACGCCGAACACCACGACGCGCAGGTCCATGAGTGCGGATACGGCGTCATCGCCGAACATGCGCCCGAGGCGATCGAACCGGCGGTGGAGCCGATACGACGCGTCGTTCGGCTCGGAGCAGCCGCAGGGGTCCGGGGGCCTGTCCGAGGTCATGCCGCCTTGTAGCAAAGCCGCGGGGCAGCGCCCGCACAAGCGGGAGGATTCGACGGATCCCTGGCAGAACAAGTATTTGCTTGACGTAAATTAGCCATGGCGCTAATTGTTAGACACGGCTAACAACTGCGAGCGCGACCCTTCTTCGCGCTCACAAACCCCGGCTGGGAGCAACACCCATGCGTGCCTCGCGCTGCATCCTGCCCGCGTCTGCCCTCCTCTCCATCTGTCTGCTCGCGTCCCCTTCGTTTGCCGTCGATCGCTTTGAGATCCAGGTCTACGAAGCCGACGTGAACCGTCCTGGGCAGCTCGCTCTGGAGCTGCACACCAACTACACGCTCCAGGGCACGCGCACGCCGTCGTACGAGGGGGAGATAGCTCCGAATCACGTCGGTCGCATGACCTTGGAGCCTGCGCTGGGACTGACCGAGTGGCTCGAGCTCGGCGCCTATCTGCAGACCCTGGTGGCTCCGGACGAAGGGGCGAGGTGGGCTGGCTGGAAAGGGCGGCTCAAGTTCGTGATCCCCACGCGCCTGACCGCACCGTGGTTTCTCGGGATCAACATGGAGCTCGGCAGGGTGCCCAGGGCCGTGGAGGAGCAAGGGTGGGCCAACGAGTTCCGCCCGATTCTCGGCTTCAACAATGGTCACTGGCTCTTCGACATCAACCCGATCTTCGGCTACGCGCTGACCGGCGCCGACAAGTTCAAGAAGGACTTCGAGCCTGCAGGCAAGATCGCTTGGAATACCCAGAAGGGTTTCTCGGTCGGCGTGGAGTACTACGCCGGCCTCGGCCTGCTGCGCAACGGATTCGACCCCTGGTCCAAGCAGGAGCACCTGCTGTTCGGCGTCTTCGACCTCGCTCACCCTGCGGGCGCCTCCGACGACGAAGAGGGCGAGTGGGAGCTCAACGTCGGCCTGGGACGCGCGCTGACGCAAGCAGATGGTCCCAAGTGGCTGGTCAAGACGATCGTCGGCCGCGCGTTCTAGCTATCGCTTGTGTTCCCTGTCGATCGCGCCAAACTTGCCCGTTCTCGCAAGGATCGAATAGCCAGGGAGCGCATTCATGGGCGTTGAAGAGCAACTCAGACAGGCCATCCAATCCGCTCTCGAGCAGCTTGCTGCTTCGGGGCGGCTTCCCACGGACGCGCTCCACGCGGTCTTCACAGTGGAACGTCCGAAGGCGGCCGATCACGGGCACCTCGCGACCAACGTCGCGATGACCCTTGCGAAAGCAGCCAAGAAGCCGCCTCGCGAGATTGCGACGCTCATCCAGTCCATCCTGCAGACCGAGCCTCTGATCGAAAAGGTCGACATCGCAGGTCCAGGCTTCCTCAACGTGCGTCTCAGGCCCGCCGCCTTCCACCAGGTGGTGGCAGACATCGAGCTGGCAGGCGCAGCCTTCGGGCGAGCCCTGGCAGGCTCCGGCGAGCGCGTCCTGCTCGAGTTCGTCAGCGCCAATCCCACGGGACCACTTCTGATCTCCCACGGCCGCAACGCCATCTACGGCGATGGGGTAGGGCGTGTGCTCGAGGCGTGCGGACACCGGGTCACACGCGAGTACTACATCAACGACTTCGGCAACCAGGTCCGTCTGCTCGCGGAGTCCGTGCGGGCTTCGGCCAAGGGGTTGCCCCCGCCGGAAGGCGGCTACGGGGCGGCCTACGTGAAGATCCTCGCGGACTGGATCGTCGCACACGCTCCGCACGCGCTCGAGGACGACGCACCCGAGGGGCTGCTGTCGCGGTTCTGCATCTCGCGCATGCTCGAAGGCGTGCCAGGCTCCGAGGAGCTTCTCGGCATCCGCAACACGCTCGCTGCGCTCGGGATCTACTTCGACAACTGGTACTCCGAGGAGAGCCTGCACCGGTGGGGCAGGGTCGAGGCTTCGCTCGCGGTGCTGCGCGAAAAGGGGTGTCTGGTCGATCTCGACGACGGGGCGCTCGCGTTCCGGGCAGCCGAAGGCGAGGACGACAAGGATCGGGTCATTCGCAAGAACGACGGCAAGACGTTCACGTACTTTGCGAGCGACATCGCCTACCACGCGGACAAGGTCGGGCGGGGCTACGATCGGCTGATCAACGTGCTCGGCGCGGATCACCACGGCTACGTGGCGCGGCTGCGCGGAGCGATCGAGCAGTTCGGGTTCCCGCAGGACCACTTCGAAGTGCTGCTCTACCAGCTGGTGAGCCTGCTTCGCGACGGGCAACCGGTGAAGATGGGCAAGCGTCTGGGAAACCTGATCACGATCGAAGAGGTGACCGACGAGATCGACGCCGCCGCTGGGCGCAAGGGAGCCGGAGCCGATGCGCTGCGCTACTACTACCTGTCGCGTCGCAACGAGTCTCCTATCGAGCTGGATATCGAAGTCGCCAAGAAGCAGAACCTCGACAATCCGGTGTTCTACCTGCAGTACGGCCACGCGCGCCTCTGCGCCATCCTGCGTCGTGCGGAGACCGTGTTCGGTCTGCACGTTCCGAGGTTGACGCCGCAGCTGGCAGCCCGGCTCGTGCACCCCGACGAGCTCGCCATGCTCCAGCAGCTCGGCTCGTTCCCGAGGATCGTGCAGGACGCGGCCCGCGAGCGCGCGCCGCACAAGACCCTGTTCTTCCTTCAAGAGCTTTCGCAGCAGTTCCAGAGCTACTTCACGCGCCTCAAGGTCGAGCACGACGCCATCCTTCCGCAGAGCTGGCTCACGTCGGAGCAAGGGTGGGAGGCGAAGTGGGATCGCGACAAGACGCTCGCCCGTCTGGCGTGGGTCAATGCGATCCGAACGGTGTATGCCGCTGGCCTCGGCCTGCTCGGCATCTCCGCGCCCCAGAGAATGGACCGTCCCCCGGCCCCGGAAGGGGTCCAGGAGACAGACGACGAGCTCGACGCGCCGGCGTCCTGAGGAGCCTTGCCATGGAACACGGCAGCATCCGAAACCTCGAACAGATTCAGGAGAAGGATCCGAGCAGCACCGGCTCGCGTCTTGGCTCCATCGCGATGGCGTCCATCGCCGGCGCTTGCCTCGTGTTCGCTGTCGTCGCGCTGGTCCGCCGCCCCGCGGCTCCCAAGCCCGCCCGGCCCGACCCGCTCTCGGAGCTCGTCAGCAAGAACGCACCAGCAGCATCCGTCAGGGCCAAAGGACCCAGCCTGAACGACCGCGACTTCGCGTTCCCGGACCTGCTGTCCGACGATCCGCATCCGACCACGGCGTTGGCGACGATCCCGAACGCGGCGCCTGGTGGCTCGCAGGTCGCGATGGTGCTGCCGCCCGGAATGGCGAGCGCGCCGCCTCCAGCGACCGACAAGCTCCCGGTCGTGCCGCTGCCAGCGCAGAACTACCTTTCGTTGAGCCCTGTGGTCACCCAGCCCCGCGATGGGCTGACCGCTGCAGCCAACCAGGCATCGACGCCGTCCGGGCCGGAAGCCTCGGAGGGCGCCTCCGGCGGCTACCAGCTGCAGGTCAGCTCGTTCCGCCTGCAGGAAGAAGCCACCAAGTTCTCGGCTGCGCTACGCAAGCGAGGCCATCGGGCCCACTACGAGTCGGCGCTCGTGCCGGGCAAGGGCACCTGGTACCGCGTGCGCATCGGCCCCTTCAAGACCAAGCTCGATGCCATGCACTATCGTCGCGACTTCGAGCAGCGCGAGCACATGGTGCCCTTCCTCGTCGAGCCCAAGGACAACCTGCCCTCTGCCGTGGCCCGCAAGGGGCGCTTGCCGCACAACCCGGACTGAGCCGGCATCGGCTCGCCGCTGGCGGATGGTTTTCAACCGACGGCTTGGATTCGGCTGGCACAACGTGCAAGCTACGCGGTCATGAAGGGCGTGGTTCGATTCGGCGTGGCGATGGAAGGGGCGTTGCTCGACCAGTTCGATCGGCACATCCACCAGCGTGGCTATGCCAACCGGTCCGAAGCGCTGCGCGATCTGGTCCGTGGGCAGCTCGCCCAGGCCGCCTGGGAGCGAGGCGACCGCACCGTCGCCACGATCACGATCGTGTACGATCACCACGTTCGCGAGCTGACCGAGCGGCTGACCGCGATCCAGCACGACTACGGCGACAACGTGGTTTCGTCGCTGCACGTGCACCTGAACCACCACCAGTGCCTGGAGGTGATCGTGGCGCGTGGGCAGGCCAACGTGCTCAAGAAGATGGCCGACGAGATCACGCGAACCAAAGGCGTGCTGGTGGGCAACATCACGGCTGCGCCCGCTGGCGAGGGGGACGAATGAGCCGGCGCGTGCTGGTGGTAGGCGCTACAGGGACGATCGGGCGCGCGGTCTGCGAAGCGCTCGTGCTCAGGGGCGATCGGGTGGTTGCGCTCGCACGCACCATGAAGTCGCTCGAGGCGTTGCGTCGCTCGCTGGTCAAGTCCAACCGCGACTGCAAGGTCGACGTGATCGCTGCGGATCTGTCCGAGGAGGGCGCGCCGCGGCTCGCAGCCGCCGGGGCTTTGATCGGCGCGTCGATCGACGATCTCGTCGTGTGCGTAGGGCCCTTCGAGCGAGCCCCGATCGAGTCGGTCCAGCGCGCGGCCATGGATCGGCTGATGGCAGTGCACGCGTTCGCTCCCCTGCTGCTGGTGCGCGCGCTGCGAAAGTCTCTCGCACGGTCCAAGGGGGCGGTGGTCGCGCTGACCGACCAGGGCGTGGAGCGCCCCTTCCCGAACCACAGCGCCTACCTGGCCGCCAAAGGCGCGCTCGACGCCGGCATGCGCGCCCTGGCCGTGGAGCTCGCCCCGGACATACGCATCAACGTGCTGCGCCCCGGCGTGGTCTCGTCCGCCGGGTCCAAGCGCCTTGCTTCGCGCAGCCTGCTCGGGCGCTTTGGAACAGCCGAAGAGGTGGCTGCGGTGGTGCTCGCCATGCTCGACGCGACCTGGTTGAGCGGGCAATCCTGGCCGGTGGGGTAGAGCTACTGCTTCTTGTTGGTACGTCGCGTCAGGTGCTGCCTGGCCGCGGTCACGACCGAGCCTGACACATTCTTGCTCTTGGCGATCGCCTTGAGATCGTTCTCGCGCAGCAATGGGATGAGCTTGGCGGCGAAGGTGAAGGGGCAGCGCGGATTGGTCACGAGGTTGAGCTTGATCTGGTAGCTGCGCGTCCACTCACGGTTGTTCGCGATGTGCCGCAGGATGTCCTCGTCCACCGAGCGGCTCGAGCTGATGCGAACGACCTCGTTCTCCTGCATGAGGGGGCTGCGGATGGCCGCGGTGGCCACGAGGCGATTGGTGTCCCGCACCAGCATCATCCGCTCCGCAGAGCTGCCGAGCGTTGCCCGCCTGATCTTCTGCGTGACCGTCATCTCCCCGAGGAGCACCCAGAGCGGCTTGCACTTGTCGGCGACGAGCTCGTTGCCTTCGTCGTCGAGCACGTGCGTGTCCTCGGTCACCAGGTCGAGGACCACGCTCTCGGCGAGCTCCTCGGCCTGCTGGTAGACCAGGTCATCGGGCGTGGGATCCGGGCTCGGCTCCGCGATCAGCTCATCCTTGATCGCGACCGCAGCCTCCTTGAACGCCGGGATGTTGAGCGTGATGCCGTTGCGAACCGCGAGCTCGAGCACGCGGTCCGCGGTCGACATGCGCGTCGCACGGCTCATGTAGAGCGCTTCGATGATGATCGGGTGCTCGAGCAGACGCGCCTCGTTGGTGGCGATGCGCTCGCAGATCATCTCCGAGCCCTTCTCCGCCATTCGCGCCACGGTCTCCGGGGCGATCGTCTTCATCTCGAGGAGCTTGCCGATCACCTCCACATCCGCGATGTGCGCATCGCCGAGCAGGTCGATCACGCCCGGGTGCAGATCCTGCGACAGCGCACCGTCCAGCACCGGCTTGGGCAGCTTGCCCAGCGTGGCCCGGGCAGAGTCCGCAATCGGAGCGTCAGGCCATTCCGCGAGCAGGGCCAGGACCGTGACGATCTCGGCCGGCTTGAGGCCTGGGATGACGCCTTTTGCAGCCATCGCGCGCATCGGCGCGGGGCCATTGGGGTCCAGGATTCGCTGGCCAGTGACCGGAAGCGTGGTGATGTCGAATGCAGGATTCATCATCGACCCTTGGTTGTGGGAGGACGCGTGGGCTGCGTGTTGCGAGGCGGTGGCTGCGCTGGGGGCGCCACCGTGGAGGTCGTCGTGGCTCGAGGACCGGAGCCGCTGGTGCGGTTGCTCTGGTAGACCGAGTAGCCCGCGCCGATGCCGCCGATGATCGCCAGCAGCAGCAGGATGAAGAGCACGATCTTGATCACGGACCAGGGCGCCTCGCCCACGACCTCGCCGGTCTGGCCGTTGATCAGGAATCGGTACGGCTTGCCGTTGTAGCGATAGGCCGCGATCCAGATCGGCAGCAGCACGTGCTTGAAGGTCACGTTGCCGAAGGTGTTGTGGACCTGCAGGTAGCGGTGCGTATCGCCGCCCACGTCGCTGCCGCATCGTCCTTCCTGCGTTCTCGCCATCTTCTGCTGGGCGACCTGCCAGGCGGGCATGAGATCGATCGCATAGGATTCCGCGCGCCAGCCGGCGAGGAACTGCGGCTGGTACGGCACGAGCTCGCGCGTGTTGAACGTGCTGAACTTCACCACCAGATTCTGCGGCAAGCCCTTGCTCGCGCATACCAGCTCGTCGTCGAACATGTCCCGTCGCCACCCGGATGCAGACTCCCAGCGCGTGTGGGTGACCTGACGCGTTCGAGTGACCGTCTGGCCATTCTCCGTGGTCGTGTAGGTCTCGGTCACCGTGTAGTGCCAGCCGCGCTCGGCGGTCCATTGGGAGGTGACGAGCGAGTCGAAGGTCCAGAACGGCACGTACAGGCCGTTGATCTCCTGGACTTTCGCCATGTGCTTGAGGTTGGAGGGGCGAAACCAGAGGCTGCGGACCCATTTGGAGAACAGGTCATGGCCCTGCTCCTTGGGGATCTTGAACGGGACGAGCGACTCGGGTCGGATGAGGTTGGGGTCAGCGGGCTGCTGGAGGACCTGCTGCGATCCACAAAAGGAGCACTTGACGGTCTGCTCGTTGGGGCCGACGTTGACAGTGGCACCACAATCGCGACAGCCGACGGAGGAGCCCTGCGTACCCAGGCCGCGGGTGGCGCGGGCGAGCCCTTCTTCGATGGGGATTTCTCGCAATGCCTGGGCAGCCTGGGCAGGTGCCGCTGCCTGCACCGCTTCCTTGGCAGTGCAGAACGGGCACTTCATGGCTTGGCTCGCCGCGTCGAAGACCAGCTTGGCCCCGCAGCTTCTGCATTCGAAAGTCGTGCCCGGATCGTTTGGCTGTGTCATGGCGATTCCTGAGAGATACGTCATTGCCGAAGGCGACAGCAGGGATTATCTTGTTGCGGCAAATCCAGGGCAAGGCCTACCAGCCTGAAGGGTATCCAGTCAGCTACACGACCGGAGGGAAACTCATGGGGATCATGGACTTCGTCAAGGGCGGCGTTCGCGAGATGATGATTGCGCGCCCGGACGACAAGAAACAGTTGATCGTCTACAAACACCCGGACCAGAACGTCCCCTTCTGGTCGCAGTTGACCATCGATTCCGATGAGTGCGCGGTGTTCTTCAAGGACGGCACCGTGGTCGGCGTGCTGCCTCCGGGGCGGCATACGCTGCAGACCCAGAACATCCCGTTCCTCAACCAGCTGGTGACGCAATTCACCGGCGGAAACGTCTTCATCGCCGAGATCTTCTTCGTCAAGACTCAGCCGCTGTTCAACGTTCCGTTCGGCGGTCCGATCTCGGACATGGTCGACCCCATGACCGGCGAGCTCGTCACGCCGAGAATGTTCGGCGTCTTCTCGGTGCAGGTCGTGGACCCTGCGCGCTTCGTCGTCGGCTACGTCGGACAGGCGGCTGCCGGAGACAACGACACGGTCCTCGGATGGGTCAAGGGCCTGTTCTTCCGCGGCGTCAAGACGGTCATCGGCGAGCTGTGCGAGGCAGAGGGCAAGAGCCTGCTGCAGGCCACGGCCTTGCGCGACGCGCTCGCACAGAAGTTCGTATCGCGCGCGCCCGACCTGCAGGACATCGGCATCCGCGTGCTGAAGATGGGCGACTTCGACATCAACTTCAGCCCTGAGGATCGCCAGCGGCTCGTGGCAGCCCAGGCCGAGGTCGCCAAGGCCAACCGCGGCGTCCAGGTCGCCAAGGCAGCTGCAGCTGCCAAGCAGTTCGAGCTCGATCAGCAGTTCAACCAGGACAACCGCTACGTGCAGAACCTCGCGGGCAACTGGCAGAACTACGCTGCGGGCGAAGCGATTCGCGGCGCTGGTCAGGGCATGGCCAAGGGCGGCGAAGGCGCAGGCGTCGTGGGCATGGGCGCCCAGATGGCCGTGGGCGTCGGCATGGGCGGCATGATGCAGCAGAACATGATGCATCCGCAGGGGCCCCAGTTCCCGGTTCCTGGAATGGTCGCTCCCCAGGGCCAGCAGCCCGGCGTGCCGGTGGGCCCCCAGGCAGCGGTTCCAACCGCAGCGGCAGGTACAGCGACCTGTCCGAAGTGCGCAGCCAAGGTTGTCCCCGGTAAGTTCTGCGCAGAATGCGGCGCTCCCATGGCTGTTCCGCAAAAGCGCTTCTGCGTCGGATGCGGTGCCGAGCTCAGCGGCACCGCCAAGTTCTGTGCGAACTGCGGCACGCCCAACCAGCCGCCCGCCTGATCCACCGCTTTTTGCGTCAAAACCGTGCCCCCTGGCCGCGGTCCGGTCTAGACTGGACCCGTGACCCAGGAAGCGCCCGAAGAGATCCCGGCCAAGCGGTGCAATATCTGCGGCCAGCGCTTCACCAGCGATGCCGCGTTCTGTCCATTCGACGGCGAGAAGCTCGCTGATGCACCGGCATTCCAACCAGCTGCTGATCCGCTGATCGGCACGCTCGTGGATGGACGCTACGAAGTGCTGGAGGCGCTGGGCGAAGGCGGGATGGGCACGGTGTACCGCGTGCGCCACAAGGTCCTGCAGCGCCTGTTTGCCATGAAGGTCCTTCGTCGCGAGGTCGCCCGCGAGAAGGATCTGTGCACGCGATTCATCCAGGAAGCCCGCACAGCCGCCACCATAAGCCACCCCAACGTCGTTCAAATCACCGACTACGGCCAGCTCGTCGATGGCACGCCGTACTTCGTCATGGAGCTGCTCGAGGGCAAGCCGCTGTCGAAGATGATCAAGGCTGGTGGCCCGCTGCCTGCCGCAAGAGCCGTGCGGATCGTGGAGCAGATCGCAGGTGGCGTGGGCGCTGCCCACCGTGCCGGAGTGGTGCACCGCGACCTCAAACCAGACAACGTGTTCGTCCTCGAGACCGAAGGCTCCTGGGCCCAGGTCAAGATCCTCGACTTCGGCGTCGCCAAGGTCGCTGGCTCTGCGAGCATCACGCGCACCGGCATGGTCTTCGGCTCCCCGCACTACATGAGCCCGGAGCAGGCTTCCGGGCAGCCGGTCGACCACCGAGCTGACATCTACGCGGTCGGCGTGATCATGTACGAGCTGTTCACCGGCCGGGTACCGTTCGAGGCCGACACGTTCATGGGCGTGCTCACCAAGCACATGTTCATGGCGCCTGAGTCGTTCGAAGCCAAGGTCGGCGAGGCGGCTCGGGAGCTCGGCGCGCTGGAAGACATCACCCTGCGATGCCTCGAGAAGAAGCCCGAGAACCGCTTCCCCACCATGGACGGCCTGGTCGCTGCGATCGAGGAAGTCGTCGAGCTCGGAGCTGGCGACAGGATCGACGTCCGTCCTTCGAACGTGGGTAGCGAGCGCCGGCATTCGGTTCCGGTCTTTCGGTTGGCTGACGAGATGGAGCCGCCGCAGCCCCTGGAGATCAAAGCAGCGCGAGCACTTCGCAGCTCGGCCGATCGGCAGACGCGGTTTGCGATCGTCTCCATGATTGTTGCGGGCTGCATGCTCATCCTTGCGGTGGGCATCCTGCTCTGGGTACGCACGCCGCAGAGGGTCGAGGTGCCGGTGCCGGCCGGCAGCGTGCCGGTGGCGACCGCGAGCCAGACGGTTCCGATACCCGTGCCGACCGCTGCGATCTCCACAGGGGCACCGACCACAACCGCGGCTGTCGTCACGGATGCTGCCGCGGCAGAGGTTCCGACCGCACATTCCACGGCTTCCAAGCCGCCGCGCACCCTTCCGCATCCACCATCCACCACGGCGACAGCGCCTCCAACCACGCCGCCGCCGGCCAAGACGCACTCTGGCAGCAGCGAGATCGTGAACCCATGGGAGTGACAGGCACCTGCACGTTGGGCCGGGAATGCAGCCCCTCAACCCTTTCACCGAACGTTGTGCTTGACAGTGCAACGTTCCGGCTCTGAAGTTCGGGCACATCCGTGGCCAAGCTCAAGCTCCTTCTGGTCGATCAAGACCCGAACTCGAGGACAGTGCTCGAGGTCAGCCTGAAGAAGGCTGGCTATGTCGTGACGACATCGCAGGACGGGCTCGATGCGTTGTCGAAGATCGACGT
The DNA here is from genome assembly GCA_016218915.1 of Deltaproteobacteria bacterium. Taxonomy (GTDB): domain Bacteria; phylum Myxococcota_A; class Polyangia; order Polyangiales; family Polyangiaceae; genus JACRCQ01. Next base: position 27,128 of record JACRCQ010000002.1, on the reverse strand, counting down.
GTTCTCGCCTGATCTTGTGCTGACGGACACGAGGCTACCGGGGATTGACGGGTTCGAGCTGGTCAAGCGCATGAAAGAGCGCGGGGACCAGAGCATTCCCGTGGTGTTCCTGTCGAGCCGACGCTCGGTCGAGGACAAGATCCGCTCCTTCGAGCTGGGCGTGGAGGACTACCTCACCAAGCCGATCTTCGTGCGCGAGCTGATCGCCCGCATCAACGTGCTACTCAATCGACGCGCGCAGGAGCGGATTGCAGCGCGTGCACCCTTGTCAGGACGTACCCGTTTTGCAGGCTCGATCATGGACATGGCCGTGGTCGACCTGCTGCAGACCTTCGAGGTCAGCCGCAAGAGCGGTGAGCTGCACGTCACCAACCGCGACCAGGAAGCCATCATCCTGTTCCGCGACGGCGCTGTGGTCGATGCTACGCTCGGCAAGCTCCGTGGCGTCGAAGTGGTCTACCGCACGCTCGTGTGGAACGAAGGTCAGTTCGAGGTCGAGTTCATTCCCGTGGATGTCCAGGACATCATCGGCGTCTCGACCCAGGCGCTGCTCATGGAGGGCATGCGTCGGCTCGACGAGTGGACGCGGCTGCTCGAACAGCTGCCGGCCCTTTCCACGCGTTTGCGGGTCGACCCGGAGCAGATGCGCGAGCGGCTCCACGAGATCCCCGACGAGGTCAACAAGGTCCTGCGGCTGTTCCACGGTGGCCGTTCGATCACGGAGGTGATCGACAACTCCCCGTTCGAGGACCTCTCCACGCTCGGCACGGTCTCCAAGCTCTACTTCGAGGGCATCCTCGTCATGGTCGACGAGGTCGCCGAGCCAGTCGTTCCCCCTTCGCGCAAACCAGAGCAGCCCAAGCTGCCCCTGGAGGACGGCGACGACATCGACGTCGACAAGGCATTCGCTCCGCTGCTCGAGAAGGCGTCAGAGCCTTCGCTCATGGAAACGATCCGGTCCGTGAGCGACAATCCGCCTCCTCGCTCCGAGCCTAGGCCTGCCCCTGCACCCGAGCCGAAAGGCTCTGCGGTTGACACGCTGCGACCTGTGGATGCGGCGCCGACCGCGCCCACGCCAGAGCCGGTCGCGGCCGAGCCGGTGCCGATGAAGATCGAACCGCTCGACAAGACCTCGCCCGGCCTCGCGCCCGTTGCGCCTGCTCCGACCCAACCCGACCGCGAGCCCACGCCGTCTCCGGCACCGCCGCGTCCTGCGCCCCCCCCAGCTCCGCCACCTGTTCCGGAGTTGGATCCTGCGGACATGGACTACGACGACGAGGAAGAGGAAGGGGAAGAGGACGAGGACGAGGACGGGGCGCCTGGTGTGCCGGAAGATGCTGAGCCTGGCGATGACGAGGGCGTGAAGCCGCCCAAGCCGGATTGGGCTGCGTCCGAGGAGGACTTCAACGAGGAGTTCTTCAAGGAAACGAAGGACGAAGAGGACGCGTTGGGCCTGGACGGATCGCGCTCCACGGATCCATCCGTGCTCTCAGCGCTCCGGCGCGGCGAGTATCCAGAGCTCCCCGTGGATCCGCGCGTCAAGGAGCGCCGCCTGGCGCTGGCTCGCGTCGTTGCGGTGCTCGTTGGATTCCTCGCCGTCATTGCTATCTTTGCGGTCTATCAGGCCACCGTGGGCAAGCAGCCCACTGCGCCCGACGCGAGCGCCCGGTCCAGCTCGACCCTCACTGCGTCGGTCGCCACTACCGCACCGGCCGTGCCCAGTGCATCGACGACCGCCTCTGCCACCTCGTCTGCACCGGAACCGTCTTCGAGCGTTGCCGCAATCGACTCCGCGCCGATCGCTTCTGCGTCTGCATCCGCCTCTGCTTCTGCACAGCCTGCACCGTCAGCGTCCGCCCCTGACGTCGAATTCGACGACTCACCGTCTCCCTTCGCTTCTGCGATCCCTGCGGACGAGGTGGTCGAGGGCGAAGGAGAAGCCCTGATCATCCGTGCGGAGGCAGAGCTGAATCGCGGACGCAACAAGAAGGCGGTCGCGTACGCATACGCCTACACCCGCCAGTTCCCCAACAAGGCCTATGGCTGGCTCATGCTCGGCGCAGCCTTCCAGCAGATGGGCAACATGACCCTGGCTCGCGAGGCCTACCGGCAATGCGTCGCCCAGGGCAAGGGCAGGGGACTCGACGACTGCAGAGCCATGGGCGGCGGCGCAAAGCGCTGACCGGCTTGACGCGAGCTTCAGGCCTACTCCCTGGAATACAGGGATCTTCTCGACGCTTCGGGCGGCGCGACGATCTCCAGGGGTTCGGTGGCACTGGCCGAGGTGTGCGGCATGGGCGCGCGACGAGCCGTGCTCGACGCGTCTGGCGCCGGCTCCACAGCCGCAGCTGCAGCGGGAGTCAGGGAGGACGCAGACGGGATCGGCGCCTCACTTGCGACAGCAGGCGCAGACGCAGGGGGTTGAGCCAGCGACGGCGCTGCGGCAGCTTCGGGGGCTGTCGGCGAGGTGATTTCGGGACTCGAGCCGAGGTTGCGTCTCAGGGCAAATCCACCGACAAGGAGCAGAAGTGCGACCCCAAGGGCTGCCCACAGCCGGCGGTTGGCGCTCGGGGGTGCAACCGCAACCACGGGACTGGTCGGCAGCACGCCTGACAAGGTGGTGTGGCTCGGTGCCGGCGCAGAGGGCGGCTCGATCGCGCTGTCTCCGCCCGCTGCCGCTACCGGCACCGGAACATCGAGAACCACCGAGAGATCCGCGATCGCCGCCGTGGCCGACGCATAGCGATTGGCAGGCTCGACCGCGGTCATTTTGGAGAACCAGGGGTCGAACTCTTCGGGCAGCTTGACGCTGCGCTTGAGAGCGCGCGCAGTCGCAGCCTCGGTCGTACCCCGGATCGCAAGATTTGCGAAGGCGAAGACCGTGGTGCGTTCGGCTGCCTCGGCTTCCCAGTACGGCTCGCCGACGAGCAGCGTGAACGCGATCATGCCGAGCGAGTAGATGTCCGTGGCTGGCGACACGCTGGCGCACATGAACTGCTCGGGCGCCATGTACAGAGGAGTCCCGAAGCTCGACGTGGCGCCGGAGTTGGCAGTCCCCTCGACCACCAGCTTGGCCACGCCGAAGTCGAGGATCTTGATCTGCAGCGAGCCATCTTCCTTGCGCGCGAGATACAGGTTCTCCGGCTTCAGATCGCGGTGAACCACCCCCGCCTTGTGCGTCTTGTCCAGCGCGACCGCGACCTGATGCAGGTACTTGATCACGTCTGTAGCGCCGAGCGGACGGCGCTTGAGCAGGGTCGACAGGTCGCCGCCCTTGAGAAGCTCCATCACGAGGAAGGGCATACCGGTCTCGGCATCCACGCCCGCGTCGAACACCTGGACGATCGCGTCGCTCTCGACCGTGGCGGTGATCTTGGCTTCCTTCTTGAAGCGGTCGCGGATCTCGGGGCGGTCGACGAGGCTGGGGAGCAGGACTTTGAGCGCGAGGTGGCGCTCGGTCTCGGTGTGGACGACTTCGTAGACCGAGCCCATGCCGCCGGCGGCAATGCTCCGTACGACGCGATAGCGCCCGGCGAAGACATGGTCGTATCCGAGCGTGATCATGAGAGGGCAACAGGTTCTACGATTCGACGCTCAAGGATCGTCCCTGGCGCATCGGAATCCAAGCCAATCGTTGCGGTTCTCCGGGAAGTCCTTGCCACGATACGTGCTCCGGAACAGCCTCGCCTCGGTTTCGTAGAATCCGCCTCCCCGGTCGGTCCGCGGCCCTCGCGCGACGTTCGCGCAATTCTGGCAGTTGTTGCCAGGATATTTCTTGTACCACTCGTCATCGTAGCCGTCGAACGTCCACTCCCACATGCTCCCGGCCAGATCGTAATGACCCCAGAGCGACTTGCCCGGCTCACGGGAGCCGACGGCCACGAACGGAGTCGTCTCCACGCCGCCGTCCGGTGTCTCCTCGCACTCTGCCATCCGCACGTGCGCGCAGTCCGCGTCCTCAGACCCCCAGGGATACGTGCGATCCGCTGTGCCCCCCTTGGCAGCGTACTCCCACTCGGCTTCTGTCGGCAGCCGCCCGCCGTCCCAGATGCAGAATGCGAACGACTCGTACCAGTTCACGCAGTTGATCGGGTAGTTCTCGCGGTCAGGATTGATCGAGTCGCTCCACGTGTTCTTGTACGTGATGCACTTGAGGTTCTCGATCAGCGCCTCGCGCGTCGGCGGCAGCTTTGCGTACCAGTCCTCCTGCCAGAAGCTCCCGTCGATCAGCGGGTGCTTGCCTGCTCCCACCATCGGACGCCACCCGTCGCCGAAGGCATCCACGAACTTGCGGAACCTTCCGACCGTGACCTCGTAGGCATCGAGACGGAACGACGTGACCTTTGCGCTGTGCTGGGGGTACTCGTCGTAGTCGCCCTGCTCGGGGACGGTACATCCCATGATGAACTCGCCGCCTTCGAGGCGATCTCCCGCGCAGCAGCTCTGCTTGGCGACCTCGTTGCCGCACGTCAGCTCCGGCGCGCAGGACTGCTTCGACACGCCGGGCGCGGCATGCGCGTTGGACTCTTCAGCCGCATCCGACGCAGAGGCGCCCGAATCCTCGAGCTTGTACTCGTTGTCGATCCCAAGGATGGAGTTGCAGCCCAGGAGCCCGCCCGCAGCGATGAAGACGAGCCGCAGTGCGCGCATCAGAATCCCCCGCGCACGCCCAGCATGCCGGCGTGGCCATCGCTGGCAACCGTGGGCTGAAAGCGCACGCTGCCGACCTTCGTCTCCGTGGCCGGACGATCCGTGGTCCACAGGACGATCGCTCCTGCGAGCGCGGCCAGACCGACACCGAACGTCAGCGTGCTGACCGTGCCGAGCGCGTGCGCTGAGCTGCCTGCGTCCTTTCCTTCCTGCGAGCACACGTTTCCGCTGCACTCTCGGGAGATGATCTGCTTCTTGTCCCACGCCATGGCCCCGGACACGGCGCCGATCGCGAGCCCCTCGAGCGCAAGGCCCCCCAGGACCAGGGACCAGATGCGCTGGCCGCTGAGCGATTGCGAGCGCGATCGGTCCAGCGGGGCGCGATCGGTCGACGGAGCGTCAGGCTTGCGTTGCGTTGCAGCCCCGGGGACGGCTGCCGCGGGCGGGCTCGCGTCCACGGCCAGCACGACTCTCTTGGTCTCTCCTTGGGCAATGCTCACCCGGATCGATCGGATCGCGCCGTCCGGCCCCTGCGTGGTGATCACGTGCTCGCCCGGATCGACGGGCAGCGGGAGCCCGAGCGAAGGGCGTTGCAGCACCACGTCATCGCGGCGGACCCTGGTGCCCTCGGGCGCGTTGGCGGGCAGCAGGATGATCAGCTGCGGAACAAGCGGAGCGAGCCTGGAGACCTGGGCATGGGCGATCTTCTCCCGCCCTTGCTGCCGAAGGCGCTGATCCGGCGGCATGCGCGAGAACAGCTGCAGGTAGTCGCTGTAGTGGGCGATCGCGGATGCGAGCTTGCCTGCCTGGGCCTCGCACTCGGCCAGCGTGAACAACGTTCCTGGTCGGGAATCGATGCGGAAGCTCTCTGCGAGCAGCGGGCAAGCGCCCTCGAGCCGTCCTGCATCGAGCTCCTGCAGCCCCCTCTTGAACAGGGCTTCCGCAGTACCGGAATCCTGCGCCTGCGCCGGCAGAGCACTCAGGGAGGCGGCGCAGACCAGGATCGCGCCCAGCGTGCGAGCAAGGCCCTGACGCTCGCCGGTGGTCCGGTCGCCGCCTGTCCGCGGGCTGAGCTTGGGGTGGATCACGTGCCGCGCATTCCTCGCCTGGTTCAGCAGAATCAGAAACGATACTACAAGCGGGGCGTCGGATCGCATCCTAATCTCACCCTCGTGACGTCGCGCCCTGGCTCCGCAGCCGCGGGTCCAGCACCGCATACAGCGCGTCCACCAGAACGTTCGTGAGCACCACCGCGAGAGTCGCGACCAGCACGATCCCCATCACCACCGGACCGTCGCGATCCACCACTGCGTCCACGGAGAGCGCCCCGAGCCCGGGCCAGCGGAACAGCTTCTCGGTGACGATCGCGCCGCCGAGCAGCGCGCCGAGGTCCATGCCCACCACGGTCACGAGCGGCATCAAGGCGTTTCGCAGGGCATGCAGCAGCACCACCCGCCATCCTGCTGCGCCCTTCGCCCGCGCAGTCCGAACGTAGTCCTGGCGCAGCTGCCCCAGCATCTCGTCGCGCACGAAACGGGCATAGAAGCTCGCGCCGAACAGGCCGAGCGTGAGCGCTGGCAGGACCATGCACGCAGCGTGCTCTGCCACCGTGCTCCCCCATCCGTCCAACGGCAGCAGCCGCCACCGGTACGCAAACCAGTATTGCAGCACCAGCCCTGTGATGAACGTCGGCGTGCTCACGCCGATCAACGTCATCGCGATCATGCCGTGGTCGAGCAGCCGTCCTCGCTTGATCGCCGCGATCACGCCTGCGGTCACCCCGATCAGGATCTGCACGCCGATGGCGGCCAGCGCCAGCAGCGCAGTCCGAGGCAATCGCTCTCCGAGCAGCTTGGCGACGGGCTTGCGCTTCTGGAACGACATCCCGAGGTCCAGGTGCAGTCGCCCCCAGGCGGAGCAGCTCGCATGCTCCGGATCCTTGGGTGGCGGGCTCGCAGGGCCGACGTGCACCAGCCTGCGGAAGAACGTCGCGTACTGGGTGCGAAGCGGTTGATCCAGCCCGAGCCGCTTGCGGATTCTCTCGACGTCTGCGGGACGCGCCTGGGGCCCGGCCACTGCCCGGGCAGGATCCGAAGGCAGGACATGGTGGATCAGGAACGCGGTCGTCAGCACGATCCAGATCACGACCAGGCAGGTCGCAGCACGCCAGGCAGCGCGACGGATCATCGCGCGCCTCCGCGAGCCAGCATGGATGCCAGGGATGCGACGCTCAGCGGCGGAGCGCCCCGGGATGCGGAGTGCGCCTGTCGCTGCGCGAGATCGAGCCACAGGAAGCCGACATCCTGCTGCGCAAAGGGGTGCGGCCTGTACCCGCGCACATAGCCTTGCCAGACCTCGAAGCGACGGTATCCGTAGCCGATCGCCCACGGGGCCTCGTCGCGCACGATCTCCTCGGCGCGACGGTAGATCGCCTTGCGCGCAGCTGGATCGACCTCGCGACGCCCGCGCTCGATCGTTGCATCGAGCTCTGCGTTCGAGAAGAACGCGTAGTTCTGCGAGTTCTCGTCCTGGATGCTCTTGGTCGCGAACAGCGGCTCGTAGAAGTCGCTCGGATCGTCGAAGTCCGCAGTCCATCCGGCTGCGCCCATGCGCACGGTCCGGCGGCGCCCAATCTGCGCGAGGTACGCGGGCCACGACAGCGCCTTGAGACGAATCCGAATGCCGATCCGCGCGAGCTGCTGCTGCACGACCTCGGCGAACTGCAGGTCGAAGGAATCCGCAGGCACGAGGTAGTCCACGGTCTGCGGATAGCCGCCCGTGGCAGCCACCGGATCATAGGGAAATCCGGCCTTGCGCATGAGCTCGAGCGCAGCAGCCGGGTCATAGCGCTGGCCAGGAAAGCTCGCGTCGTAGCCCACCACGCCTGAGGGAACCATCCGATCCGCGGCCACGATGAATCCACCACGCAGCGTGGCCACCGAATCGCGGTCGATCGCGGACGCCACTGCGCGGCGAACCTCGACGCGGTTGAACGGCTCCATCTCGACGTTCATGAACAGGCCCTTGGTCAGGCGCGATGGAGCCCATCCCGAGAACGGCTGCCAGCTCGGCGCGGTCCGGAACGCCACCGAATCGGCCATGGACAGGTCGTGCAGAATGTCGATGTCGCCGCGCTCGAACCTGAATCGCTGCGCGGTGGTGGGCACGCCGAACAGCCAGGTGATCCCGTCCAGATGCGGCAGCCCCCGGTCCAGGTAGCCGTCGTGCCGGTCCAGAACCAGCTTCTCCTGCTCGTACCACTGGCGGATCTTGTAGGGGCCTGCCCCGCAGGCGTGGGCTGAGAACGACGGGTCGTAGACAGCGCCGCCGGACTTGCACACCGGGGATGCGGCCGGCAGGGTCAGCACCGCGAGAAAGGTCGCATCCGGCTCGGCCAGATCGATGCGCACGACGCTGTCGGACACCGCTTGCACGCCCGAAAGCTCGCTGGCCTTGCCATCATGCCACGCTTCGAATCCCACGATGCGATCGTAGAAGCTCGCGACCGGGCAACCGGTCTTGGGATGCAGCGCGCGCTCCAGCGATCGCTTGACGTCGCCCGCTGTCACCTCGGAGCCATCGTGGAACCGTGCTCCGGCGCGCAGACGAAACGTCAGGTGCATGCCGTCCGGGCTCACATCGAACGATTCGGCAAGCTCTCCCTCGAACTGCCCGTTGGCAGACAGGTGGATCAGCCGTGCGAACAGCAGACGCTGGATCGGATCCGAGCCCTCGTCGAATCCGACCGCAGGATCGATCGAGCGCACGCCCACGAAGCTCGCGACGGTGATGCGTCCGCCACGCTCCGGGGGCGAGTCGCGAAGAGAGCCGATCGGAGGCGCGATCCGATTCGAGCAGCCGAGCGCTCCGCCCAGGGCGATCGCGATCGCAAGCTCAGCTGCCTTGCGGATCGAGCGCATCGCGCAGCCCCTCTCCCAGAAGGTTGAACCCGAGCACTGCTAGCAGAATCGCAATGGCCGGCACGATCACCAGACGCGGATCTGCAGTGAAGAACCCTTGCCCGTCGCGCAGCATGCGTCCCCAGGTCGCGGTCGGCGGCTGCACGCCCACCTGCAGGTAGCTGAGCACGGATTCCGCGAGAATCATGGTGGCCACCGAGGCGCTGGTGGTGACCACGAGGGGCCCGGTGAGGTTTGGAAGGACGTGGCGGAGCATGATGACGTGCGGGCGTTGGCCGAGGGCACGAGCGGCCACCACGAAGTCGAGCTGACGGAGCTGGATCGCCTTGGCGCGCACGACGCGGGAGGTGCCGAGCCAGCCCGTGGCACCGAGCACGATCACCATGGAGGTGAGATCGGTTCGATCGAGCGCGGCTCCGAGGGCCATGACGAGCAGCAGGTAGGGGAAGGAGAGGCCAGCATCCACCACGCGCATGAGAAGCTCGTCGATCGCTCGAAGACGCGTGTCGTGCGTGCTGCCTGCGACGAGCCCGACCAGCGTGCCGATGGCGATCGCGAGCGCTGTGGCGAGAAGCGCGGTGGACAGCGAGATGCGCGCGCCGAACACCACGCGGCTCAGGATGTCGCGGCAGAGCGTGTCGGTGCCGAGCCAGTGGTAGCGGCTCGGACCGGCCGGCATTCCGAGGGCGGCCTGGCCATGGGCGAAGTCCGAGACGTCGGGATCGTGGGAGACGAGCCACGGACCGATCATGGCGATGGAGCCGAGAAGAGCCACGAGCCCGGCGCCGATGCATGCGGCGCGGTTGCGCAGGAAACGCTGCAGGGTCGGGCTGCTCATTGGCGCTGGTCGAGGAGGAACTTCTGCACGGTGAAGACGAACTGTCCGGGCTGCTCCTCCTGGGGCGAGTGTCCGCTATCGACGAACTCCATGCAAGCCGAGGGGATCTGGCGGACGAGCTTGGCAGCGTCGAGAGGCGTCACGAGGCTGTCGGCGCGTCCCCACACCACCATGGTCGGCGCGCGCACGCGCGTCAGCCGGGCGATGCTCGTACGCGTGTCGAGCGAGGCGCGAAGCACCGCATAGGCGCTCTCGCGGGCCGCAGGGGAGTTGAACGAATCGTACAAGCTGTCGATGCGATCCGGCGGGACCGCGTGTCCCGGTCCGTAGACCTCGTTGTTGAAATAGCGCCTGAACATCGAGCGTCCGAAGACCTGCTTGAAGATGAACGCGCCGAGCAGGGGCATCAGGAAGCTGCGCGTCTGGCGGCTGAGGCTCTGGGGAAAGATCTGCGGGGCAACGAGCACGAGATGATCGACGAACTCGGGGTGCTCGGCAGCGAGGGTGAGTGCGACCGAGCCGCCGAGGCCGTGACCGATCAGATGCGAGCGACCGACGTTGAGCGCGGCGATGACGTCAGCGACGACTTCGGCAAAGGTTTCGAGGCCGTAGTTGAAGCGCGAGGGAGCGGGTTTCTCGCTGTCGCCGAAGCCAGGGAGATCGAGCGCGAGCACGTGGAAGCGGCTGGCGAGCGGCTCGAGGACGTCTTCGAAAACGCGGTGGGTGCCGAGAAATCCGTGGAGCAGGACGAGAGGAGGACCGGAGCCGATTTCGACGACGCGCGTGCGAGTGCCGCGAGCGGTGACATCGCGAGCGATGGGGGTGAGGACGGCCACGGGAGGCGAGAGGATATCAAAGGCGGGGCAAGGGCGTTGGGAAGGGGGTGGATATGCTTAAGTGGTTGTCGAAGGGGGGTGCGTAGGTGTGTGAGACACAGGTAGGAGGGGTGCGTCTATGTGTGTCCATGGAACCGATGGAACCACCTAAACACCCATGGAAAAGGCTCGAAAAAGGGGGCTCGAGAGCGGGTCGGGAGGTCCGCGCACGGACAAAAAATGTCACACGTCGAGCTGCGATCCGGGGTCTGACAGGGGAACTCGATGAGCGAGGTTAAAAAACAGGAGAAGGTTGTTGATTAGATTCTATTCAATTGTGTATGGTCCGGCCTCACTCGACGGCGCTGGTGTCGCACTGGACGCGACCCGGCAGCCCGGTGGAGGGAACGATGGGCGAGGCGGACATCCATAGCAGCGTGCTGGATCGCATCGAAAGCGAGCACGCGGATGGTCTGACCTCGCAGGGCATCCTTGACATCCTCGCGAGCCTCGGCGTGCGCTTCAGCGAAGCCACGCTCCGCAAGTGGGTCCAGCTCGGGCTGCTGCCGCGCTCGGTGCGCGTCGGACGCAAGGGCAAGCACTCCGGCTCCCAGGGCATGTACCCGGCCACCATCCTTCGCCAGATCCTCCGCATCAAGGAGATGATGGCCAAGGACCTCACCATCGATCAGATCCAGCGCGAAGTGCTGTTCGTTCGGGCAGACATCGAAGAGTTCGAGCGCAGCCTCTCACGCATCTTTCTTGTCCTGGAGCAGGCCCGCGAAAAGCTCCACTCCGAGACGCTCGGGTTCTCGATCTCCCAGGACATCGGTGTTGCACGCAGTCTGGCTGATGAGCTTGTTCGCAAGCTCAGCGATATCGAGGCCCGTTTGATCAGCAGGGCCTCTGCTTCTTCCGTCGACTCCTCGCACTCCGCGACGGGCTGACGGGGCTTGGATTGCTGAAAGGGGTGGTCTGGCTTTCGACGGCGACTTGATCATGGGATGCGACGGACCGAGTCCGTAGTGCCTTCATCGCCTCGCACCAGACGCCAGCATCATAGCTTAACGGTGACCGGCTCAGGCGGAACAGGTGTCCGTCGGTGCACAGGGATCGTGCGCGCGAAAAACGGAAACTGAGCAGCGGAACGCCCGGAGGCACGGCGATGGACACCACGAACCGGAACATGATGTCGGATCCCGAAGACTTTGACGACGACTCCCTGGAGGAGACGACCGCTGTCCATGATGACGCTCCGACCGAGGGCGCTCTCGCTCTGCAGCCTGACGTCGAGTCCGACGACCCGCCCATGACCCGTGAGCAGCGTCGCTCGCGCCGCAAGCGCGACGTGCGCGCCCGTACCATCAGCGTCAAGCGCATGACCAAGCGCGAGCTGGAGATCGGACGCCTGCTGTTCCCGGAGACCGACTACTGGAAGCCCCGCACCCGCGCCGATTGCGCGAGCGCGCCCCGTCCTTGCCCCTATGTCTCCTGCAAGTACCACCTGTTCATCGACGTCTCCTCGCGGACAGGCGCCATCAAGCTCAACTTCCCGGACCTCGAGGTCTGGGAGATGAACGAGAGCTGCGCCCTGGACATCGCGGACCGTGGCGGCACCACGCTCGAAGACGTCGGCGCGATCATGAACCTCACCCGCGAGCGCATCCGTCAGCTCGAGGTCAAGGCGCTCGCCAAGCTCGATGCCCTCAACGAGATGAAGTCGCTGCGCGACTACGTCGACGAGGGGCCGGTCGGCAAGCGCAGGCTGCCGATCCTGAGCGCGGACGACTTTGAGGACGAGAAGGACTGCAGCAAGTGCGGGCACGACGACGATGACGAGCTGGAAGAGCCGGTCGCCGCACCGGAGATCAACGACATCGAAGAGTTCGCGGTATTTGACGACTGAGCACTGAGGGGCGGCCGCGCCGCCCACATCAGCCCACCTCCCGCCGGCGCCAATCCCCTCCTGGCGCCGGCGTTTTCGTGTCTTCCCAGCCGAAACCGTCAGTCCGCTGCCGCGTCTTCCGGCGTGCTCACCTCGGCCGGCGCGTCGTCCGGCACCACCACGTCGTCCGGCGTCGTGCTGTCATCCGGCACCACCACGTCATCCGGTACCACCACGTCGTCCTGCGGCTTCGCATCCGTGCTGGCCTCGGCTTGCGCGTCGGTCCCAGCATCTGCCGGGCACCCCTGGGGCGCCGAGTTCGGGATGTAGCCAATCACGCACGGGCGGTTCGCAAAGTCGTCGCACGAGGAGTACGACGCATAGAAGCTCGTGCAACCGTCAATTGTCCCCTTGTCCCATAGCAGGCAGTGCGGTTGCGTCGGCGCGCTGCTCTGGATGTACGCGGGGCAGGTCGGCATGGTCAGGACGCAGCCCAGCTTGACACCCTGCGCCGTGATGGCGTCGAGCAACGTCTTGCACGCCTCAGCCTCGGTCATGGGCAGCCCGCTGTTCTTCGGATAGTACGGCTCGGGATGGACCCCGGTGCCGCCGGTCCCGGTCTGATCCGAGGATGTTGAGCAGCCGCCGATGGTCGCGGCAAGGGACAGAGCAATCAACGACAAGCTCGCAAGACGCATGATCCGCACCTCTTCACCGTGGGGTTTGCGTAAAAGGGAACCCAGAGTCCTCCATGATACGCAGAACGATCCGGAAATGCCCCCTCTTCTGCCGAAAAGGATACCTCCCCCTTCTGCCGAAATGGATACCTCCCCCTTCTGCCGAAATGGATACCTCCCCCGGGGCTGGGGGGGGTTGACGGCACCTGCCACGAAAGGTACCGCCCGCTCATGACCACCCGCCTCGCCCTGCTATCGGTTTCGGACAAGACCGGCCTCGTGCCGTTCGCCCAGGCCCTGCGCAGCCTCGGGTTCTCCCTTCTCTCGACCGGGGGCACCTCTCGCCTCCTGTCCGAAGCAGGGATCGAAGTCACTCCCGTGGAATCGTACACCGGTTCGCCAGAAGTCATGGATGGACGGGTCAAGACCCTGCACCCGCGCGTCCATGGCGGCATCCTCGCCCGCGCTGGACTCGATGACGCTGACCTCACCAGGCTCGGTGCCTCCCTCATCGAGCTCGTGGTGGTCAACCTCTACCTGTTCGAGCGGACCGCTGCGCGCGCAGACGCCACCTTCGAGGAGATCGTCGAGAACATCGACATAGGCGGCCCGGCCATGATCCGTAGCGCAGCCAAGAACCACGCGCGCGTCGCTGTGGTCTGCGATCCTGCCGACTACGACGCCGTCCTCCAAGAGCTGAAGTCCTCGGGCTCCGTCTCCTCAGCCACGCGTTCTCAGCTTGCTGCCAAGGCTTTTGCTCACACCTCGGCCTACGACGGAGCGATCACCGGCTACCTGTCGAGCCTCAGCCCATCGGGCGAGCGTGAGCGGTTCCCCCGCAACCTGTCCTTGTCCTTCGAGCGCGCCTACACCCTTCGCTACGGCGAGAATCCGCACCAGACCGGCGCGTTCTACAGGGAGCGCAACGCTGCTGCAGGCACCGTCGCGCTCGCTGAGAGCCTGGGCGCAGGAGGCAAGGAGCTTTCGTTCAACAACCTGGTCGACGTCGACGCTGCCCTGGAAGCGGTGCGGGAGTTCGAAGGACCTGCGGCCGTGGTGGTCAAGCACACCAATCCCTGCGGTGTGGCCACGGCCTCGACCCTCGCCGAGGCGTATCGAATCGCGCGGGAGGCAGACGCGACGAGTGCGTTTGGCGGAATCGTGGCCCTGAACCAACCGGTGGAGGAAGAGACCGCAAAGGTGCTTGGCGAGACGTTCCTCGAGGCGATTATTGCTCCGTCATTTTCACCAGTTGCGCTTGAACTCCTCAAGAAGAAGAAGAACCTCAGATTGCTCGCCTGCGGCGCCTGGCTCCCCCCGGATTACGCCATGCTGACCTACCGACGCGTGTCTGGCGGGCTCGTGGTGCAGGACCGCGACGCGAGCGCCTCGGGCGAGGTGCCTGGAGGTAAGGTCGTGACCAAGCGGGCGCCCACTGCCGAGGAGTTGCAGGCGCTCGACTTCGCCTGGCGCGTGGTCAAGCACGTCAAGTCCAACGCGATCGTCCTGGCCAAGCCCGGCAGAACGGTAGGCGTTGGCGCTGGGCAGATGTCGCGCGTGGAGAGCGTGCGGATCGCCTGCCACAAGGCAGGCGAGCAAACCCGTGGCAGCGTGCTCGGGTCCGATGCGTTCTTCCCCTTTGCCGATGGTCTCGAGGTTGCGGCGTCGCACGGCGTGACCGCGATCGCGCAGCCTGGCGGGAGCGTGAAAGACGACGCTGTGATCGAGGCGGCGGATCGTCTGGGGCTGGCGATGATCTTCACTGGACACCGGCATTTCAAGCACTGAGAAGTGGCGTCCATCGGCCATCATTAACTTGGCCTTGTTTGGGGCGTCGTGCTTAAGCAAGTCGGCACATGCGGCGACCGAATGAATCGGTGCTGCGGAGGACGAGCTGATGGGCACGATGACCGAAACGTGCAGTGTTTGTGGGACGAGCTTCGAGGTCCAGTTTCGCTATCAGATGGAGGATCGCGAAGGAGGCTTCTCGTTCTACTGCTCGCAGAAGTGTCTGGAGGTGAGCCAGCGAGCCGGTGGCGATGGGCTGGTGACGTGTGACGCTTGCGCGAAGCGGTTCACGGTCGACCTGGTCTCGCAGGTTCTCTACGTCGAAGGGCGGCGCAGGTACGCGTGCTCGCTGCCGTGTCGCACCCAGGTCCTCGAAGAAGCCCGGGGCGTGAAGCTCGGGGACATGGAAGCGGCTCGCGAGCAAGAAGCTGCGCCTGCGCAGCAACCTGCCGACGAGCCGCCCATGGCAACGCAAGTCGAGCCTGCCGCGCCAGAGCCGGAGCCCATGGCGATGGACGCAGCGCCGCAGCCGGCGAGCAGCGCGATCGCTGTCCCGGTCGTGCCGATCCTGCGGGGCAACGCCCAGGCGCAGGGTGCAAAGCCTGCTTCCGGCAACGCGGAGCCTCCGCGGTTCCTTGCGATATTCAATCACAAGGGCGGCACGGGCAAGACGACGACGTCGGTGAGCATTGCGGCAGGCCTTGCAGCGCAAGGAAAGCGCGTGCTCCTGGTCGACACGGATTCACAGGGGAACGTGGCCGTTTCGCTCAACGTGAACACGGACAAGTCGCTCTATCACGTGCTGGTGATGGGGCTGCCGGTCAAGGCCGTGTGCCAGACCGTGCGCGAGAACCTCGATCTGGTTGCGTCGAACGAGACGCTGGCAGCGGCCGAGCTGTACCTGGCTGGCAAGCAGAACCGCGATCGGGTGCTCCGCGATCGTCTCATGAGCGCAGCGCAGGCCTACGACTACGTTCTTCTCGACTGCTCACCGAGCCTGTCGCTGATGAACCAGAACTCGCTGGTATTCGCAGACAGCGTGCTGGTGCCGGTCGCGTGCGACTTCCTGTCTCTCGCAGGCGTGCGCCAGGTGCTCAAGACGGTTCGCAACGTCAACCAGCTGCTGCACCATCCGGTGCGGATCTGGGGGGTGCTTCCGACGTTCTACGATGCGCGCGCGAACATCTGTCGCAATGCGGTGGAGACGCTGCAGCAGCACTTTGGCGAGCGCTGCCTTCCGCCGATTCGTCAGGCGATCAAGGTCAAGGAAGCGCCGTCCGAGGGGAAGACGATCTTCGAGTATGCGCCTGGAAGCGCGCCGGCTGACGACTACCGGACGGTGGTCGATCGGATCGTGCACGGGCATCAGGCAGAGGTTTTCAACACCCAGGCCGAGGCCGCAACGGCCTGCTGAGGGAGGCGATCATGTCTTCGGATCAAGGTGAATTTCGAGCGGCCCGTTCGCTGTTGGATCATGACGAGGTGCAAAACGTGCTCTCCGGAGCGTTCTACACGAACGCGCCTGAGCGCGAGCCGGTGCCTGAATCGACACCGCGCGGCGCAGCTGCCGCCAAGCCGGTTCACTACAAGGTGATCTGCATCTCCATGTACAACGAGGATCTCGACCATCTCGATGCGATGGTCGAGAAGCTCAAGGCGCGTGGGCTCACCAAGGCCAACCGCAGCGCGCTCATCCGCTACGCGCTGTCGCACGTGGATCTCGATCAGGTTCCCAAGGGGCTGTAGAGCGCCGAAACCTTCAAACCGGATCGAGCGCGTCGAGGAACGCGCGCATGTCCGCCGGCAACGGCGCTTCGATCACCATGGGCTCGTCGCTGATCGGGTGACGGATGACCAGTCGGGCAGCGTGCAATGCGTGCCTGGACAGCTCCAGCACCGAGCGATCCGCCTCGGTGAGCGTGCCGTCCGAGAATCGGGCATGCAGCTCCGAATCCGGGCCGTAGATCTTGTCGCCCAGCACCGGGCAGCCGACCGCCTTCAGGTGGACCCGGATCTGATGCTGGCGTCCGGTCTCCAGATCGCACCGAACGAGCGCGTAGCGCCGGTCGTCTTTCTGCCTTCGCTCGAGCACGGTGACGCGGGTTGCGGCATCGAGCCCGTGGCCGGGCGCTGCCACTCGCATGGCCACGCGCAGGCGTGACTTGGGGTCGCGCTCCAGCGGGAGCTCCACGCGGAACTCGTCGCGCTCAGGCCATCCCCAGGTGATGGCGAGGTAGGACTTCTCGACGCCGGTCCGGGCTTCGAACTGCTTCTTGATCTTGCGGTCTGCCGCGGCAGTGCGCGCGAGCACGAGCACGCCGCTGGTTTCGCGATCGAGACGGTGGGCCAGCACGAGGTGCTCGGAGGGGAACTTCCTGGCCATCATCTTGACGACGGTGTTGCGGTAGTAGCGGGCCGACGGGTGCACAGGCAGGCCAGCCGGCTTGTCGATGATCACGATGTGGCCGTCTTCGTAGAGAATCCCGATGTCGATCTCGAGCTCGACCTCGTCCCACGGAGGTCGCCAGAGCACCAGGACCTGTCCTGCCGCCACGCGCGCGTTGGGGCGAAGCCTCGTTCCTTCGAGGCTGCGGGCCGCAACCTTGACGATCGCCTTGGCGCGGGTTCGGCTGGAGTCCTTGAGCTGGGTCTGGAGAAAGCAGTCCACCCGCATGCCGGCCATTTCCTTGGGCACGCGGAACACGGTCATGACCGCGTCAGGGTCCACGTCAGCGGGCCGGTCCACCTCTGGACGCTCGTGCGGGGCGAGGCGGGTCAAGCTGCCTCCGGGGCGGCGCGATCGATCAAGGCGCGCAGCGCAGCGATGTGCGCTGGCATGGTGCCGCAGCAACCGCCGATCAGCCGGGCGCCTTGCGCGAGCCATTCGCCCGCAGCCGCGGCGTAGTCGCGAACCCCGAGCGGCTCGGGCTGGTCGCCGAAGGAGCCGTCCGGGATGGACGAGTTCGCGTACGCGCCAAAGGGGAGTCCTGAGCTGCGCAGCACATCGAGAGCGCGGGAGCACCAGGCCGGAGGCGCGCAGTTGACGGACAGGGCGACGATCGGCAGGCGGCTCAACGCATCGATGGCTTCGAGAAGCGGGGAGCTGTCAAAGAGCGTGGCGTCCGGACCAGCGAGCAGCGAGACGATCACGGGCAGACCGGTGCTGGTGGCAGCCTTCGCTGCATGAACTGCTTCGCGCGACGTGGGCATGGTCTCCACCAGGAGCAGGTTCACTCCGGATCGGGCGAGATTGTCGGCGTGCAGCGCGTGTTCACGTTCGAGGCAGGCGTGGTCCGGCGTTCGCTCGGGGTGGTAGCAGTCCTCGAGCGGTGCGATCGAGCCGGCCACCAGAACCTCGTGATTCTGCACGCCTTCAGCCACATCGCGAGCCAGAGCGACCGCTTCGCGAGTCAGCGCCGCAGCCTCTTCGCCTCGTCCGCACTTGTCGAGGACGTGGCGTGAAGTCCGAAAGGTGCAGGCAGTGAGGATGTCTGCACCGGCCCGGGCGTAGTCCTCGTGGATCGAACGCAGGATCGGCTTTGCGTCGCGAACGGCGAGCGCGGTCCACAGCGGAAGGGTGGTCGCGTGACCACGACGCTCGAGCTCGGTGCCGGTTGGACCGTCGAGCAGCAGCGGTCCTCGGGTGAAGCGGGCACGGAGCGTGGAGAGCATGGGCGCCCATCCTACTGCATGACGGCAGTTCGCCAAGGTCTGCGGCGCGTAGCAGCAGAGCAGGTCTTTTGACCGGATCGGGCCTGAACGCGTATCCTCGACATCCGCGTAATGGCAGGAGATACTCGTGGTCCGAAGAGGGCGCTTCGAAGCGCAAGGTACCGGTGCTGACACCAGGATATCGACTCGATCGCTATGAGCTCCTGCGGGAAGTGACCCAAGGGGCCATGGACTCGGTCTGGGCAGCCAAGCGCCGCGGGGATGCCAGCTCGGATCGCTGGTACGCCGTCAAGACGTTCCTGCCCGAGTGTTCAGCCAATGCGCAGTTCCGTGCCGCATTCCTCGAGGAAGCCCGGATTGCCTCCCTGATCACGCACCCGAACGTGGCCCAGGTCGTGGAGGCGGGAGAGCACGCAGGGGTCCTGTTTCTGGTGACCGAGTGGGTGGACGGCTGCTCGGCCCACGACCTGAAGCGCGCCATTGATCTCGAAGGACACCGCATGCCGATCGCCACGGCGCTGCGAATCGTGTCCGACGCTTGCGCAGGACTCCACGCTGCCCACGAGCTGCGAGGAGAAAACGATGAGGCGCTGGACGTGATGCACTGCCGGCTCACTCCGCGCAAGATCATGGTGGGGACCGACGGCACTGCGCGGATCATCGACTTCGGGGTGGGGCGATCATCCCTGCGATTCGCCCAGGACACCGGCGTGCCAGCGCGCAAGGGCACGCTCGCCTACATGGCGCCGGAGCTGGCAACGGACAAGCCGTTCGACCGTCGGGCCGACATCCGCTCCCTGGGCGCAATCCTGTACGAGTTGCTCAGCTCGCGTCCTCCGTACCTGGGCGAGACGGATCGTCAGACGCTCGCCCTGCTGACGTCCGGGCGCCCTCCGCCGAGGCTGGGCGCGCCGGTTCCCAAGTCGGTGGAAGCGATCGTTCGGCGCGCACTCGCGCTCGACGCGGTCTCTCGCTACCAGACCGCCGCAGACTTTCGTACTGCGCTCTCGGGCGCCATGCTCGCAGCCGATCTGCACCTGAGCCCCAAGGACCTCGTGGTCTGCCTGCGAACCTACGTGCCGCAGTCGTTCGCATCGGATGCGCCGTTGAGCAGCAAGTCGATCGAGGAAGTCGCGGACGCGACAGGCTCGATGGAGGGCTCGACCGACTTCGCGCAGGCGTTTGCCCGCGGCGTGCCCATCGACGTGGGCGACGACAAGCCGACAGCCGCGATGTTCGTGGGGGACATCGACTCCGGACCGGTTACCGCGCCGACGCCGAAGCCCCCGATCGAGCCGCCGCCCCCTGAAGCTGAAGAGCCTATCGTTGCACCTGCAGCGCAGGCAGAACGCGCGCCGGAGGCGCAACCTGTCCAGGCAGAAGCGCCCGCGCCGATCATCGGACTTGAACAGGCAGAGCCATCGCCAGCTCCGGACAAACGCCGCAACAAGATCCGCATGGTCGGATTGGTCGCATTGGTCGTGGTGCTTGGAGGGACCGGTGCACTTGCAGCACGAGTGGTCTTTGACGGGCCGCCCACGTTCCAACCCACGCCGGCTGCGTCTTCCCGCGCAGCAGCGAGCTCGGCCCCGGTTGCTGCAACCGTGTCTGCACCTGCCGTGGCATCAGCGCAGCCTTCTGCCAGCGCGTCGGTTGCGCCAACGCCATCGCAGGAACCGCCTCGTCCTGCCCCGAAAGGGCGCACGCGACGACGCGGGGATCGGGTGACTCCGGCGACGACCGCGTCTGGTACCGAGGAAGCGACGCCGCCCGCATCGGCCACAGCGCCGCCGGCCTCGGCAAAGCCTGCGCCCACAGTGCCGCCGGAAGACGAATCAGGGCTCTGAGCTCGCTCGCTCCCTGACGGTCGCTGAGCATTGCTCTCATCCGGGTTTCAGCGAACCCTTCCCCCGCAGGGCTCATCATTACCCAGATCCTTGCTGTCCGGCCACGTTCGCGACGCACATGTAAGTTCGTGTGTTCCATATCGCACTTTTGTAGGAGCTTTCTGAGATCAGCGAAGGACGCGCGGATGGGGAGCCGCAGATCCCGCAGATCAGCCGCAGATCAGCCGCAGAAAAGATCCGAGGGCTGGTGCTCGGTGATCTTCCTCGGCGTCCGCTGTGCGCCAGCGTCTGCTGGGATCTGCGAAGATCTGCGGCCAACCTCAGCGAAGGACGCGCGGATGTGGAGCCGCAGATCCCGCAGATCAGCCGCAGATCAGCCGCAGAAAAGATCCAAGGGCTGGTGCTCGGTGATCTTCCTCGGCGTCCGCTGTGCGCCAGCCTCTGCCGGGATCTGCGAAGATCTGCGGCCAACCTCAGCGAAGGACGCGCGGATGTGGAGCCGCAGATCAGCCGCAGATCAGCCGCAGATCAGCCGCAGAAAAGATCCAAGGGCTGGTGCTCGGTGATCTTCCTCGGCGTCCGCTGTGCGCCAGCGTCTGCTGGGATCTGCGAAGATCTGCGGCCAACCTCAGCGAAGGACGCGCGGATGGGGAGCCGCAGATCCCGCAGATCAGCCGCAGATCAGCCGCAGAAAAGATCCAAGGGCTGGTGCTCGGTGATCTTCCTCGGCGTCCGCACCGAACCGCACGACGAACGAAGCCATTTGCTGTTCGAGTTCCAGTGTTGCGGTGTTGCATGTTCCTAGCTTTCGGGGCTGCGCTGGCGGGGTGTCAGGCGACTTAGCGGCCGGTTGAAAAAGATCTGGGTGATGACGAGCCCTCCGGGAGGAGGGCGCGCGATGCTGATCGCGGCACGTGCGGGGATGAGGGAAGTACAGTCCGCTCCGCAAAGTCCACCTCGAGGCACGGTTTTCCGAAGATGGAACCAATGCTCAGTGACGGTCGCGGCTCCAGGTGGGTATCGCGGCTCCGCGTGCGTTGCGGCTCCGCAGCGATCGTGGCCCGTGGATCAGGGCGGAGACGGGTAATGCCGCCGCACTGCGCACAGCCCGTCCGAGTTCAGGTGCCCCTGCGTGCTCACCGAGTACATCAGGTAGTCCTTGTACTTCGGGAGCCCGCTGACGCCGTTCGGATCGAAGTACAGGATTTGTCCTGCCACGGGCGCGTAGTCGGACACGAGCGATCGAGGCGGCAAGGGGTGGCCGTCCTTGCAGTAGAACCCGCTGAAATCCAGCGAATCCATGTCGGGAAGCGTTGCGATCGGAGCTTCGATGCCGACGTAGGCGCACGCGATCTGATCAAAGTGCATCGGCTGCTCGTGGGAGAGCTTCTCCCAGAAGAGGTGATCGGTGTGCACGGTGAGCTGCACGATCGTGCTCGCGTTCGCCTTGGAGCGCACGCCCCTCCCATACTCCTCGTTGGTGAAGCCGGTGCCGTTCTCAGGGTTCTGGCAGTTGACGTAGCTGGTGGGGATCGGGAACCCGAAGCGGAAGTGCACGGTGGTGGGGAGCTTGCTGAACTCGCTGTCAGCTGCCGGCTCCGGTCCCTTGTAGGTGGCTGTGCCGATCAGCATCGTCGACCAGCCGTTCGCGATCGCGTCCTGGTAGTCCACGAGCCCCTGGGCATCGAGGTTCACGTTCCAGGCCTTGGGCGAAGCGACCACGCTGTCGAAGCCGAGCGCGTACGGAAGCTCCGGATCGAAGCTGGAGCCGCCGTTGTCATTCTGGCTGGCAATGGCGCCGATCGCGACCGCGCGCTCTCCTTCGCCCCCTTTGCCGGGCAGCGGTCCTCCCTTGTGCAAATCGACCGCGAACGGACCCTCGAGATGTGCGACCTGCTTGCCCGTGATCGACTGATCGGTCGGGCTCGTGTTCGGCGACTCCGAGAGCGTGATGTGATCGAGCGTGACGATCACAGCGTCGAACTTGATCTCCCACCCATCGACCAGGGCTGGGTCCGCGGCCTGGGAGGCGCCTGGGGTGAAGGGGTAGCCGGAGAGCGCGAGCTTCTCGCCAGACGTCGTGATGAGAAACCCGCCAGGCCCTGGATCCGCGACCGCCGGCAACGGCGAAAGGAACGCACTGGTCCCGTCCGCGGCCGCATCGGCAGACGACGAGTCCGGGTAGCCGGCCTCGATTCCCGAGTGCGGGGGACCTTCGAGCCCGGAGTCGCTGCTGTTGCACCCGACCAGTGCTGCGACCGGCACGATCAGGGCTGCAAGCGCGCGCCGCGTCGTCACGGCGACACCCACTGCAGCGAGTACACGCCCGTGCGCGCCCGCAGGTTCTCCACCAGGATCCGCGTGGTGAAGTCGTCGCTCGGGCTCTTTCCCAGGACGTAGACCACGTTGCCGGGGCCGGCGTCGGAGCCTGCGCTGATCGCCGGCTTGAGCTCGGAGAAGTCGAACTTGTCGAACCACCGTGAAGGCTCGATGCGCACGATCAGCCCGCCGCCGTAGGCTGTGTGGAACTCAGCCGGGATGTTGGTCGCCTGACGGATCTCGCACAGCTGGTTCTGGCCGGGCGAAGAGGGGTCGGCCGGGCGCAGCCAGTCCTTGGTGAGCGCGACCGTTCCTTCGAACGGGAACGTGCCAAGCTCGCTCGTGGCCGTGCCAGCGACATCGAGGATCGGCGTGGTGCCGTCGAGATTCGACTCGTCCCCGAACAGCCAGACCTCTGCCGTGCGCACCTGATCCGCCACACCGCGACCTGCGGATGGGAAGAACGTCAGCGCAGGCGAGAGCGCATCGACCTGAAGGGTGGACAGCACCTCGCCCACGTAGCGTCCGCCATGACGGAAGCACGAGGTCTCCTGCGCTTGCGACACGAGCACGGCGTTGTTGAGGTAGACCGGGCCAACCGTGAGCAGCGCGCGCGTGAGGACCACGTGCCACGCGCGTCCACGCCCATCGGTCTCGTCGAAGGCGAAGGGCTGGCTCGGGTCGCGCTCCACGCCGCCGGCAGCGGCCTCGAACAGGAACGTGTCGCTGCCGGTCGTGCCCCCGCATGCGCCGATCAAAGCGGCTGCAGCGAAGACAAGGCAAGGGGTGAGCGATGCGCGCATGGTGTCAGCTCCCGAAGTCATCGAGCGTGATCGAGAGGGTGAGGAACACGGCCCGCGGCGGGCCAGCCACGAAGTGGCGCGCGGAAACCAGGGGCGGATACGATGCGTTCGAGAAGTTGGAGACGTAGTTGTACTCGGCGATGCGGTAGCGACTGTCGAGCAGGTTGGTCGATTGCAGCGCAACCTGGTAGTTCCACCACTGCAGCGATGCAGCCGCATCGAGCGTGAACATCGTCTGGCTTCGATCGCCGTAGGGCAGGGGGCGACGACCCACGAAGGTCATCCCGGTGCCGAGCTGGGCCTTGATCGGGCGACGCGCCATCATCCAGGGGAGCGTCGCGAACAGGGCCGTGTCCGAGCGCAGAACCAGATCGGGCGCGTACGGCACGAGCAGGCCGGTGTCGTCGAACTTCGCCTTGACCAGCGTGAGGTTCGCGGCCTGCTCGAAGAACGAGCCGGTCACGCGCGCAGCGCCGAGCCAGCCTGTGCGCGTGGTGCCGGTCGAGAGGGTGTTTCGCCCTTCGGTCTCGCTGAAGATCAGGTCACGGTCCACATGGGTCTGGTAGAAGACCGATCGCGCAGACGCCTGCACTGCCCCGAGATCGCGCACGTACTGCACGCCCCCTTCGTAGGCGCTGATCCGCGCAAACGGCGTCTTGTCGTCCTGGGTGACGTAGATCGGATCGATGGATCGCGCGCCCTGGCCGTAGGAGCCGTTGAAGGTGAACCCGTCGAACGGCCCGATCATGAGGCTGGCGCGAGGCTGCAGCAGGAAGCTCGAGGTCGACGCGCGCTGATCCGCGCTGCGGTGACCGTTGCGATCCACGGTGTAGCATTCGGAGTCGACCGTGGCCCCGCGCACGCCATCGGTCACTGCGCAGCGGTTGAGCACGTCGTTGGAGAAGAAGTCGCCGCGGATGCCGCCTCGCAGGGTGAGCCAGGAAAGCGGGCGCAGGTTGGCGTCGCCGTACAGGCCGACGTTCGCAACGGTCGAGGTGAGGTTGGAATCAGTGAGGTACGGGATGTTGGTGCCGAAACGATCGCGCTTCTGGATCGCGTCGACGCGATCGACCCGCGCGAGGTATCCGAGCTCGAGCTGTTGATCCAGGCCACCGACCTTCCAGTGCGAGCGAGCGGCGCCGCGGCCACCGAACACCCGGGCTTGCATGTTGGAATCGATCAGGTCGCCTCGCTGCGGGTGGAGCGTCTGGTAGACCTGCTGCTCGTCCAGCAGAAAGCCCGTGAAGTTCTCGCGCAAGCGCATGGCTCGCTCGATGATGAACAGCTGCTGCGTGAGCACCGTTTGCCCAGTACGGCTCTCCACGTCCGCTGCTAGCGAGAAGCGGGAAGCGTCGCCTCCCTGCGTGGGGTCGTACGTATCGAAGAAGCCCAGCTTGCCCTGGGTCACATCGTCGACGCGGAGCACGCCCGCGCTGTTGAAGTGCGTGGCGTAGGCAGTGCCGGTCAGGCGCCAGCTCCCCTTTTCGCCGAGCTTGCCTTCGTACTGCGCCATGGCCGTGCCGCGCTGGGCATAGCGATTGACCCCGTAGCCGTCGGTCTTGTACGCCTCTGCCGCGCCGAACGTGCGGTTGCTCTCTCCGCGCGGTCCCCACAGGACCAGGCCGCGCTGCGTTCCGAACGACCCGGTCGTGTACTTGATCGTCATCCCCCGCTCGCGCAGCCCGAGCTCGTAGTCGGCGCTGCCCGCCACGGCGAAGTTGCCCTGGTGCGGATCGAACGGGCCTTCCACCACGCGCAGCGAGTCGACGACCTCCGGGATGATGAAGTGCGTGTCTGCGTAGCCCTGGCCGTGCGGGTTGCCCACGTCGTTGATCGGCACGCCTCCGACCGAGAACTCCATGTCCTGGCCTTCGCGCGCGTCGAATCCTCGCAAGAAGACCTGCTCGGCGTGCCCTTCGCCGCTGCGGTTGCTCAGCATGATCCCAGGCGCGAGGTTGAGGAGCTCCTGGGCGCTCTTGCGAGGCACGATGCGCAGCGTGCCGATCGAGAACTCGAAGTCGCTGGCGCCGCGCTGCGCGGAGCGCGCCCGGCCCACCACCGTGACCTGCGTGGGTGCGACCGACTCCGCGGGTTGCGGGGGCGCGGGCTGCGCGGCGTTCCGGTGCTTGTGCGGCCCGTGTGCGGCTTCGACGTCGTGATGCGAGGTCGTCACGCCGCCGGCCATGCCCGGGACCTCCACGGCTTCCGAGGAGCCATGACCTGGTTTCGGCGGGGTGGGCGGCGCTTTGGGTGGCGGCGCATCCTCCACCGGCGGCGCAAAGTGGAAGGGAATGCGGATGCGCGCTTTGACCGCGGTTTCGCCTCGCTTCGCAGGAGCAAACTTCCACTGGGTCACCGCCACCACTGCGGCGTGATCGAGGAGCTTGCCTGCGGACTGCGCGATCGAGACCTCCTCGATGGTGCCGTCTGCAGCAACGGTCACGAACAGCACCACTGTGCCGTCGAGCCCCTTTTTCAAGGCCTCGGGCGGGTAGACCGCGTCGACGTGCTGGAGCACCTGCGGCGGCATGACCACCTGCTCCTGGCCGCCCTGTGCACGGGCCGGTGCAGCAGCGAGCGTGAAGCACGCCGCGATTGCGAGCGCGATGGGGGCCAGGAGTCGCACGGCTGGGCGCGTTCGTAGCGTCACGGGAAGGGACTGTCAATTCGACGGGGAGTGCTATGTATCGGGGGAGCACGAGCAGAGGAGATCGCAATGGCGCGCTGGGCGCTGCTGGTTGGACCCAAAGGAAGCGGCAAGTCGCAGGACGCACTCGAGATCGTCGCGCAGCTGCGGGAGCACGGCTTGCGCGTGGAAGGATTCGTCCAGGTCGGTTGGACCGACGAGCTCGAGCGCAAGGGCCATGATCTGATGCGCCTTGGAAGCGGCGACAAGATCCACCTGTCGCGTCCGGGAAGCACGGAGAAACCCGGCGAAGAAGCGTTCTGCTCGTTCGTGTTCCACCAGGCGGCGTTCGGCGTCGCGCGCGACTGGACGATGCAGGATGCAGTGGGCGCGGACGTGGTGGTGGTCGACGAGGTGAGCAAGCTCGAGTCAGCGGGCAAAGGGCACCACGACGCGATTGCATGGGCGCTGGAGCGCGCTGACATCAAGGTGGTGATGACCTGCGTGCGCGGCGATCAGCTCTTCTACGTGATGGAGAAGTTCAAGCTGGAAGAAGAGCCCTTCGCGATGCTCGAGGTTCCTGCGGACAACGAAGCGAAGATGGCGTTTGCAGAGGAGATCGTCGCAGCCTGCCGGTAGGACATTTTCTGGCAACGCGAAGTCGCAACGTCGCTGCCCGCTGTATTGGCAAGCGTGTAGGGCGCGGGGGTAGCGGGTAGCGGGTAGCGGGTAGCCGGTAGCGGTCGTGTGGCCGGAACGGCAGCGCTCGCTTGCCGCTTGCCCCTTGCCGCTTGCCCCTTGCCGCTCGCCTCTGCCCGCTGGCCCTACTCGCTGGCCGCTGCCGGCCTGCGCTTGCCGCTTGCCGCTTGCTCGCACGTTGCCCGCCTGCCGGCGCGCGGGCTTCGCTTGGGTCGCGCACCTTTCGAGGCGGGCACAAGGAGGCAACATGGACCGTCAGCATCACCATCCCGACGCACCGCAGCAGCACTTCGACCACCACCGGCTCGACGCATGGGCAGTCGCCTTCGAGGCCCTGGTCGAAGGCGATCGCATCAGCAAGGCGATCCCTCGCGTATACGGCAAACTCAAGGACCAGCTCGCTCGCGCGCTGCAGGGCGCCTTCACGCTCACCAGCGAAGCGGCAGCGCGCACCGGCGATGACCGCGCCTGCAGGTTTCGCTGGGCTCGAGCCGAAGCCAATGAAGCGGCCGCTGTGCTCGAAGCGCTGGCGCAGCTTCGCGCTGCGGAAGACCTGATTCGTGATCGGAGCGTTCGCGCCTGGGTTCGT